>CP136508.1:4800000-6000000 GCA_008011715.2 [Empedobacter] haloabium | reverse complement strand
GAACCAGCTGCGCCCCTACTTCGAACTGAACAGCGTGCTGGAAAACGGCGTGTTCTTCGCCGCCAACAAGGTGTACGGCCTGACGTTCAAGGAGCGCAAGGACCTGCCGGTGTACCACCCGGACGTGCGGGTATGGGACGTGTTCGACGCGGACGGCAAGCAGCTGGCCATCTTCCTGGGCGACTTCTACGCCCGCGGCAACAAGCGTGGCGGCGCGTGGATGAACGGCTACGTCAACCAGAACAAGCTGCTGGGCACGCACCCGGTCGTGGCGAATCACCTGAATATTCCGAAGCCGCCGGCGGGCGAGCCGACGCTGCTGACGTATGACGAGGTGCGCACCGCGTTCCACGAATTCGGCCATGCCCTGCACGGCATGTTTTCAAGCGTGAAATACCCGCGCTTCTCCGGCACCCGCGTGCCGCGCGACTTCGTCGAGTTCCCGTCGCAGGTCAACGAGATGTGGCTGGCCTGGCCGGAGGTGCTGAACAACTACGCCAAGCACTACCAGACCGGCGCGCCGATGCCGCAGGAGTTGCTGGACAAGGTGATCGCCTCGTCCAAGTTCAATGAAGGCTTCCGCACCACGGAATACCTGGCCGCCGCGATCCTGGACCAGAAATGGCACCAGCTGGGCGCCAGCCAGATCCCGACGGACGTACTGGCGTTCGAGGCCCAGTCGCTGAAGGACGCCGGCGTGGACTTCGCGCCGGTACCGCCGCGCTACCGCACCACCTACTTCTCGCACGTGTTCTCGGGCGGCTATTCGTCCGGCTACTACGGCTACCTGTGGGCGGAAAAGCTGGACGCGGACACGGTGGAATGGTTCAAGGACAACGGCGGCCTGTCGCGCAAGAACGGCGACTGGTTCCGTACCAAGCTGCTCTCGCGCGGCGGCTCCGTGGATGCGATGCAGATGTTCCGCGAATTCCGCGGCCGCGATGCCCGTATCGAGCCGCTGCTGGAGCGGCGCGGCCTGACCGAGAAGTAAGAAGTACCGGGGTCAGACCCGCCGGGTCTGACCCCGGCCGTTCACTGCGCTAGGGTGGTTCGGTAAAGTCCTTCTTGCTCAACCCAAGGCCCTTGCTCAGCTCCTGCAGGCGCGGTCCGTCCACCAACTTCAGTCCGGGACGCGCGTCTGCAAAGGCGCGCGCCGCATCGCTGAACTGCCCGTTCGTGACAAAGTAGGCTCCCTGCGCCCCGTAATGGTTGCGGGTCGCTTCCAGTTGCATCAAGAGCTGCAGATCGATGCGCCGGCCCGGCGACGACAGCCGTTTTGTCTCGACGATTTCGTCGGTGGCGCCAGCGATGTCCTGGCGCCGGACGACCAGGTCTGCCCTCATATCGCCCTCGCCACTTTCTTCGACCGTGTAGTCGTTATGAATGAGCACTTTGCGCACAAATCTCACGAACTGGGCAGGGGTAAGCTCTGCCAGCCATTGCTGGCTGTCGGTGGTGGAAGGCTCTGCCGCCGTGCGGTCCGGTCGGGTTTGCGCAAGATCGCTGGCCTCACCGACCGTGCCGGCAAACGAGGCACCACGCACGATCGCACCCTTGAACTTGCTTGCTTTGATGCTGGCCCGGTCGAATACCGTGCCGATCGTGGAGGCGCCGGCGAGCGATGCACCATCGAGAATCGCATCGCTCAGGTCAGCACCGTCGAGGACGGCGCCATCGAGCCTGGCGTTCGTCATGTCGCAAAATGTCAGGTCCGCGTCGCGTAGGGTTTTCCCTGCCAAGTCGATGCCGCGCAGCGTGGGGCGCCAGGTACGGTTGGCCAGTCGGAACGCATTCCAGCTGGAGAGATTGCCGATCTCGAGCAGCTTCGGCGCGTTATCGGTGGTGACGTACTCGCTGGCGAGGATCCGGCCCAGCACGCGATAGCCAAGCCAGCCGCCAAGACCAAGCGTGGCGCACAGTGCGACGCCGAACGCTGTATCGTGCAGCACCATGTCAGCCCACCTCGCGCATCGAGCGCAGTGCTAAGCCGACAGAGAAAGCAGCAAGCGCCGTCGACAACAGGACCAGGCTGCCGGCGCCGACACCGATGCCGCCTTCTGCCTTGATCAGCGCATCGGCCTTTCCTGACAACAGGATATTCAGGATCCACAGCGCCATGCAAAAAATAAACAGATACATGAACCGTGGGCTGAACAGAGGCTGACCCGGCATAGCGACTCGGAACGTCACTTCGATGGTCTGGGAGCCGGGCCGCTGTCGGGTATCGCACTCGGTCCGGACGCCGAACAGGACCTGCTCGGAGACCGCAAACGAGAAGAACACCCCGGTCGCCCATAGCGATAGTTCAGGCGCCAGCGCTACATAAAACGTCGATTCGTTGAATGTGAACAGCTTGATCGCGGAGGCGACGGTAAACAGAATGATCGTGAAGCTCAATGGCCCCCAGATTTTCCAGTTCATGATGCCAGCCCCTTCCGATTGCAAGTCTGCCAGTGTGGGCTATGCCAGGCGAAAAATCAACTTGGCCAACGTCGCGAAGGCGCAGCCGCCCGTCGCCGGGCGGCTTGCGTTTCGCCAGCCGGTATCAAGCGATCAGCTTGCGATGCGCCGCCCCAGGCAATGTCCGCAGCACCTTGCCCGTCGTCGCCGTATAGGTCTTCGACTTGATCGTGCTGACATAGCGGTACTCGGCCCGCGTCTCGGTCGGCGTGACCGTCACCACGGTAAAGCCGCGCGACGCGGTCTCCGCGTACACCAAAGGCCCGATCAGCTGTTCCATGCCGGCCGCCACCAGGGTCGGATCGACCGTTGGGAAGTAGCTCTCGAAGCCCGGCGACGACACCGACGGCACGCCGAATTCCACCCCGACCGCGTTGCCGTTCAGGTCCGTCAGGTCGCTGGCCCACGCGTTGTGCGTGTCGCCGGCCAGCACCACCAGGTTCTTGTTCATCGCCTTCGCCATGTTCAGCACCGTCTCGCGCGCGGCCTGGTAGCCGTCCCACGCGTCCAGGTTGTACGGCACCGTCGGGCCGTTCAATTGCGCCTGTTCGGCCGCCGTCAGCGAGCCCGGGTTGTTGCGCGCCTTGACCGCCAGCGCCAGGTAGGTCGTGTAGGCGCCGGCCAGCACCATCGGCGCCGGCAGGTTCATGCGCGCCATCAGCACCTGCTGGCCCAGCATCTGCCAGGTCGCCGTCGACTTGCTCATCTGGCCCTGCAGCCACGTCACCTGCTCCGCCCCCATCAGCTGGCGCTGCGGATTGGCCACGTCGGTGGTGAAGCCGGCCGTGTTGAACGATTTGTCCGCGTTGACGTAGCCGGCGTAGGCCAGCTGCTTGTCGCGGCCGATCACGCGCGTGTCCAGCATGTGCAGCGACAGCAGGTTGCCGAAGTCGAACGAGCGATAGATGCGGTCCGGCTTCGACGCATCGGCCACGCGGGTCGGCATCCACTCGTGGTAGGCCTGGATCGCCATCTGCTTGCGGGCCAGGAACAGGCCTTCGGTGGCCGGGTCGTGGTTCTCCGCGCCTTCGCGCCAGGTGTCGTTGGTCAGCTCGTGGTCGTCCCACACGGTGATGAACGGCAGGCGCGCATGCACGGCCTGCAGGTCGGCGTCGCTGCGATACTGCTGGTAACGGCGGCGGTAGTCGGACAGCGTGATGATCTCGTTGGCCGGCTGCGAGGTGCGGCCCATGGCGGCCGCGTCGGCCGAGGCGTAGCCCGAAGCGGCGTATTCGTAGATGTAGTCGCCCAGGTGCAGGGCCACGTCCACGTCGTCCAGCTTGGCCGCTTCGGCGTAGACGTTGAAGTAGCCGGCCGGGTAGTTCGAGCAGCTGAAGACCGCGAAGCGCGCCTGCGTCACGCTGCCGGTCGGCAGCGTCTTGGTGCGGCCCACCGGCGAATCCACCTCGTGCGCGCGGAAGCGGTAGTAATAACTGCGGTTCGGTGCCAGGCCCGTGGCATCGACCTTCACCGTGTAGTCCTTGGCGGCACCGGTCGTGACGACGCCCGAGCTGACCACCTTCGTGAACGCACTGTCCTCGGCGACGCTCCAGCCCACTTCGACGTCGTCCGAGCTGCTGCTGGTGACGCGCGTCCACAGGATGACGCGGTCGGCCAGCGGGTCGCCGCTGGCCACGCCATGCGCGTAGCTGACCTGGACGTTGGTGTTCGGGCCGCTGTCGCTGCCACAGGCGGCCAGCGGCAGCGTGGACACCGCCACGGTACCGAGCGAGAAATTACGGATGAACTTGCGACGTGAATTCGATTGGGTCATTGCGGGGTCGTTGACAGGAGTGAAAGACGCCGCATGGTAATCGCCGCCTGTTACCCTCTGATGACATGGGCGCGCGCGGTGATGCGCCAGCAGGCCGCCGTGTAACGCACCGTTTCGCCTTGCACGAACGGATCGAACGCGCGGCGCACCCCGGCCAGGACAGCCTGCCGGCGCGCTGCATCCAGCGTCGGCAACACCCGGCCCAGGGGCCCCATGCGGCCTACGTAGGCGTCCAGCCCTGCCGCCGGGAAGGCGCAGGGCACGTCCACCGCGTCGATGCCGATGTCGTGCCAGCCCGCAGCCTGCAGGGTGGCCCGGACAAAGGCCGCGTCGGCAAATGCGAACTGGCCCGGCTGGCCGGGCAGCCTTGGCGGCAGCGTGACCAGCGGCGCCGCGGCACGTTCGGCGGCCGTCATGAACGGGTTCTCGTCCGCGCCGCGCCAGGCGTACAGGTGCAGGCGCCCGGCGGCACGCGTGGCCCGGCGCAGGTTGGCGAAGGCGGCAACCGGATCGGCAAAGAACATCACGCCGAAGCGCGACACGATCGCGTCGAACCCCGCGGCTTCGAAAGGGTAGTGCTGGGCGTCGGCGCAGACGAAGCTGGCCGCCAGGCCTGCTTGCGCGGCACGGATGCGGGCGGTGGCGATCATCGGCGCCGAGATGTCGATGCCGGTGGCGTGGCTTGCGGCGCCGGCCCGGCGCGCGGCGGCAAGGGTCGTGGCCCCGGTGCCGCAGCCCACGTCGAGGACATGTTCGCCCCGCCGCACCGCGTCCGCCAGCAGGGCTTCGAACGGCTGGAACATGTGATCGAGCATGGCCTGGTTGTCGACCCAGGCATGGCCGGCGTCGCTGTTCCAGAACGCCGCTTGAGGATTGGTGTCGGTCATCTGCATTCTCCCGTGGATGTGCGCAGATGGTATCGTGCCACTTCAAGTCGACTTGAGGTCAAGCATGACAGTATTGGATATAGCCGAGGTGGTGCGACGGTCGGGCGTGCCGGCATCGACGCTGCGCTTTTACGAAGAGAAGGGACTGATCGCGCCGGTCGGGCGGCAAGGGCTGCGCCGGCAGTTCGCCGAAAGCGTGCTGGAGCGGCTGGCGCTGATCGCGCTGGGGCGGGCGTCCGGCCTGGCGCTGGACGAGATCGGCGGCATGTTCACGCCGGACGGAGCACTGGCGATCGACCGGCAGCTGTTGCTGGCCAAGGCGGATGACCTGGACCGCACGATCCGGCAGCTCGGTGCGCTGCGCGATGGCCTGCGCCACGCGGCCCAGTGTCGCGCTCCCAGTCACCTGGAGTGCCCGAGGTTCCGGCGCATCCTGCACGCGGCGGCGCAGGGCGCGCTGGGGGAAACGGTGCCGCCGCTGCGGCGGCGCCGTATCAATAGAACGGGTACTGGCCGTTGACGAAAGGCTTGCCCAGGCGTTCCAGGGCGTCGCGCAGGTCGGCGGCGAGCACCTTGATCCAGGAGCGCGGCGCGGTGGCGGGGCGGGTCGGGGTGGTATAGGTCGTCGTGTTCATGGCATTTCCTCTCTTTGTTCGTTGGCTGCTTCGATGACTACATCGTAGGCGCCCGGCAGATATAAATCCAATTATGAGTTTCGATGTCAGCGATACGCCACGGTGATGATTCCGGCCGATGTTGATATTTCTACATGGAAAGATATAGCCCTGCGTGATATCCGCTGTCGGCGTCCCTGCATAACGGGTTGTCGTCCGGATGACACGCATACGCCCGTCTACCGCGCCATTGCTTGAGCTGCCGCATGACTGGTGATAAGTTGAATATCCATTAACCTGATCGAAAGCTCATGATGACTCCACGCAAAGTAAAGCTGGCGCGGCTCGTTGCGGTGTGCACGCTGGCCCTGGCGGGACACGCCGAAGCCAGCCGGACCACGATGTCCACTGGCTATTCGGTAGCGGGCCCCCAGGAGGACGCGCAGGGCTACCGCAACGCCGTCGAGGCAGCGCTTGGCGGCGGGCAGCCGGGGTATGGCAGTGCGGAGCTGCCGGCGTTCGACAACGTCAGCAACCATCAACGGTTCGGCAGCGAGAACGATGTGGCGTATCACTTCACCGTGGAGTTCGAGGTGACGGCGGCCTTGGCAGGACAGTGGTCCTTCCGTGCCGGTGTCGACTTTGGCGATGGCGGCATGATGATGCTGGACGATACCGTGATTCACAGCAGCCTGGGTGATATGTGGTGGAACGGCTCCTGGAGCGGCCCAGGTGTCTTGAGGGGCAGTGCCGTGCTGACCGAGGGGCTGCACACGCTTCATCTGTACGGCCTGGAAAGCTGCTGCGACGGCTTTTTCACGACCCAGTTCAGCATAGGAGATGGCCCCTTCGTTACGTTCAGCAATAACGACGGGCTGCAACCCGTGTCGAACGTGCCTGAACCGTCCAGCTGGGCGATGCTGGCGGCCGGGGCCGGCGTGCTTGCACAAGTACAACGGCGCCGGCGCCAGGCGGCTAGGCGCTGAGAGTCCCCGAGCTGGGTGGCCGGCCGGGCGCGATTCGGTGTATAAGTCCATATGGCTACACTACAGGGGGACCACCTATGGACAATAACCTGAAAGAATCGCTGCGCAACCTGCATGGCGCGCTGTCGCACGCCGGCCCGGTCGATGAGGAGCTGCAGGATCTGTTGCGCCAGCTCGATGGCGACATTCACCAGCTGCTGGAACAGCGGGCGGCGGACGGCAGCGTGGACGAGAACGGCACGACGACGTACGGTCTGGCCGAGCGCACGCAGGAAATCTCGGCCAAATTCGCCGCCAAGCATCCCGCGCTGGAGCCAACCCTGCGCGAATTGACCCGTATCCTGGGGAATATGGGCATCTGATGGACGCCGGGGACAGGCACCTGTTTCAGGGCCGGGAGGCCCCGAAACAGGTGCCTGTCCCCTTGGGTTTCCTGAAACAGGCCTCAAGGAAACGCCAGCAAAGGCGGCTCCTCGCCGGCAAAGCTGAAGTTCGGGTGACGCTGGGCGATCATGTCCTCGATCTCGCGCACGCGCCGCACCGGCACGTCGACCATCATCAGCACCTGGCCCTGCTGTACCCGGTCGGTGTATTGCTCCAGCTTCTTGTTGGGAATCGCACAGCCGTTCATGCCGGAGGCCCAGGCGCCGAAGAGGGCGCCGCCCAGGGCCATCAGCAGCATGGTCCCGGTCGGCACTTCCAGCCCGTAAGGCTCCGTCAGCGCCAGCGCGAAGCCGACCAGGAAGCCGACGATCGCGCCCATCACGATGCCGAGCTGGGCACCGTGCACGAAATCCGTCTTCAGCGCGAAGCCGCAGCCCGGCAGGTCGTCCGGCAGCGCGCCCTCGCGCGCCATGAAGTGGATGCGCCGTTCCTCGATACGGGCCAGCAGCAGCTCGTCGAGCATGGCGCGGGCGGCAGGAATATCGGGCAGCAGATAGTAAAGACGACGTCGCATAATGGCCTCCCTGGTGGTGATGTCCGGTGGTGCAGGCATGGCAGCCTGGCATGCACCTATCGTTATAGCCCTTGCGGCGCACAATGCAATCTGGGCAGCGGGAAATTCCCCAAGCCGTCGATAGTTGCCAGCCTCGACACAAGTTATTGAAAATTAAAAGATTTTCCTGGGAAAATCCGGGCAGGGCCGCGCGGAACCGGCCCGATTTTGGTACAATCCTGTCGATGAACTCCCCAGTAAAACCTCTTCGCGACCGTCCCCAAGCGGTCTGCCCGCGCTGCCGCCGCGCCTTTCCTGCCCATGACCCGTGCCGAGATGGACCAGCTGGGCTGGGACGAGTGCGACGTCATCCTGATCACGGGCGACGCCTACATCGATCACCCGAGCTTCGGCATGGCCCTGGTCGGCCGGCTGCTGGAGGCGCAGGGGTTCCGGGTGGGGATCATCAGCCAGCCGGACTGGCAGTCGGCCGAGCCGTTCCGCGCGCTGGGCAAGCCGCGCCTGTATTTCGGCGTCACGGCCGGCAATATGGACTCGATGGTCAACCGCTACACGTCCGACCGCAAGATCCGCTCCGACGACGCGTACACGCCGAACGGCGAGCCGAACAAGCGCCCCGACCGGGCGGTGACGGTGTACGCGCAGCGTGCCCGCGAAGCCTTCCCCGGCACGCCGATCGTCATCGGCAGCATCGAGGCGTCGCTGCGCCGCATCGCCCACTACGATTACTGGTCGGACAAGGTGCGCAAGTCCGTGCTGACCGATTCCAAGGCCGACCTGCTGATCTTCGGCAACGCCGAACGGGCGCTGGTCGACCTGACCCACCGCATCGCCGCCGGCGAAGACATCAAGACGATCCGCGACCTGCGCGGCACCGCCTTCCTGGTGCCGCACGGCTGGATGCCGTCGCCGGAATGGGGCATGCACAACTCGACCCGGGTGGACGTGCCCGGCAAGATCGATGCCCATCCCGATCCGTACGCGATGGCGCAGGAAGACAAGGCCGCCTGCGCGACCGAGAACGCTGCCACCGCGCCTGAAGTGGTCAAGCCGATCCGCATCATGACGCGCGAGGAGCGCCAGGCGATGGCGCGCGAAAAGCACAGCAAGACCGTGGTGCGCCTGCCGTCGTTCGAAGTGGTCAGCACCGACCCCGTGATGTACGCGCACGCGTCGCGCGTGTTCCACTTGGAATCGAATCCGGGCAATGCCCGTGCGCTGGTGCAGCAGCACGGCGAACGCGACGTGTGGATCAATCCGCCGCCGCTGCCGCTGGCGATGGACGAGATGGACGGCGTGTACGACATGAACTACGCGCGCGCCCCGCACCCGAGCTATGGCAATGCCCGCATTCCCGCTTGGGAAATGATCCGCTTCTCCGTCAACATCATGCGCGGCTGCTTCGGCGGCTGCACGTTCTGCTCGATCACGGAACACGAGGGCCGCATCATCCAGAGCCGTTCGGAACCGTCGATCCTGCGCGAGATCGAACACATCCGCGACAAGACCAAAGGCTTTACCGGCACCATTTCCGACCTGGGCGGCCCCACGGCCAACATGTACCGGCTGGCCTGCAAGGACAAGAAGATCGAGGAATCGTGCCGCCGCCTGTCGTGCGTCTACCCGTCCATCTGCGTCAACCTGGGCACCGACCACAGCAAGCTGATCTCGCTGTACCGCAAGGCCCGTGCGATCCCGGGCGTGAAGAAGATCCTGATCAGCTCCGGCCTGCGCTACGACCTGGCCGTGCGTTCGCCCGAGTACGTCAAGGAACTGGTCACGCACCACGTCGGCGGTCTCTTGAAGATCGCGCCGGAGCACACGGAACCGAACGTGCTGAACAAGATGATGAAGCCGGGCATCGGCGCCTATGACGAGTTCAAGGCGATGTTCGAGAAGTTCTCGGTCGAGGCCGGCAAGAAGCAGTACCTGATTCCCTACTTCATCGCGGCCCACCCGGGCACGACGGACGAGGACATGCTGAACCTGGCGCTGTGGCTGAAGAAAAACAACTTCCGCCTCGACCAGGTGCAGACCTTCATGCCGACGCCGATGGCGATGGCCACGACGATGTACCACTCGCGCAAGAATCCCCTGCACAAGGTCACGGACACGTCCGAAACGGTCGAGACGCCGCGCAGCGGCAAGATCCGCAAGGCGCACAAGGCCTTCCTGCGCTACTACGATCCGGAAAACTGGCCGATCCTGCGCGAGACGCTGCAGCGCATGGGCCGTGGCGACCTGATCGGCAATGGCGAGAAGCACCTGATCCCGGCCTGGACGCCGGGCGAGGAGCACATGAAGGCAGCCCCGGAAGGCAAACGCGCGATGCCGACGCTGGCGCCGGGGGCCCGACCGCGCGCCCCTGCCGGTGCCGGCACCGGCCGCGCCATGCCGGCCCAGCGCGCCGCGGCCGCGCCGCGCGGCGGCCGGCCGAATGCGCTGACGGGTTCGCTGACCGCGCGCGAGTCGATCGAAACGAAGGTACGGCCGTCGATCCTCGATACGATCAAGGTCAAGCCCAAGGCCGCGCCGGCCCGGGCGAGCGCGAAGCCGGCCAAGGCGGGCCGGAAGTAAGGCCGCCACCTGGCAAATGCTGCAATCCCGGCACGCCTGATGCTGGGAAGCCACACCCGGCGCAGCCCAGCCGTGGAAGGCAGTACAATCGGGGAATGCCCCGATCCGTCAACCCTGCTCATTCCTAGCCGTGGCTGCCACCCTGGTCGCGTTCCTTGACGGTGGCTGGCGCCGGCGCAGCCGGCAGCTGCTGGTCATGGGCGCCTGCGTGCTGTGGAGCGCGGGGGTTGGCGCGCAGCAGCGCGACCAGGTCGTCCTGCAACTGAAGCACACCCACCAGTTCCAGTTCGCCGGCTATTACGCGGCGCTGGAAAAAGGCTACTACCGGGATGCCGGGCTGGACGTGACGATCCTGGAAGGCGCCGACGGCGACGCGCCGGAACGGGCGGTGCTGTCCGGCCGCGCCCAGTTCGGCACGGGCAGCAGCACGTTGCTGCTGTCGCGCCTGTCCGGCAAGCCCGTCGTCGTGCTGGCCGTCGTGTTCCAGCACTCCCCCTATGCGCTGGCCATGCGCCAGCAGGGCAGCGTGCCCGACCTGCGCCGCATCATCGGCGGCAAGATCATGCTGGGCCCGCAGGCCGACACGCTGAACCAGGCCGATGAACTGGTCGCCTTCCTGCGCAAGGAAGGCGTGGCGCCGGAACGGCTCGATCGCGTCGAGCACAGCTACAATCCGGACGACCTGATCAAGGGCCGTGTCGACGCGATGTCGATCTACACGACCAACGAGCCCGATTACCTGGACCGCGCCGGCTTCCCCTACGACATCTATTCGCCCCGCTCGGCCGGTATCGACTTCTACGGCGACAACCTGTTCACCAACGAGCACGAGATCAGCGCCAACCCGGCGCGCGTGAAAGCGTTCCGCGCCGCCAGCATGCGCGGCTGGCAATACGCGATGAGCCACCAGGAAGAGATTGTCGACCTCATCCTGGCGAAATACTCGCGCAAGCACGACCGCCAGCACCTGCTGTACGAGGCGCGCCAGATGGTGCCGCTGGTGCAACCCGTGCTGGTCGAGGTGGGCTACATGAATCCGGACCGCTGGCAGCATATCGCCGACGTGTACACGGAACTGGGCCAGCTGCCGCGCGGCGCGTCGTTCAGTGGCTTCCTGTACAACACCGATAGCGGTCCCAACCTGGCCTGGCTGTACCGCATCCTGGGCGTCGCGGCCGCGCTGCTGTTGCTGGGTGCGGCCGTGCACGTGGCGCTGCTGGCGCGCGAACGCAGCCGCGCCGAAGAAGCCATCCGCAAGGGCGAAGAGCGCTTCCGCACGATGTTCGAGGCGGCGCCGGTGGGCATTGCCCTGATCGATACCGTGACCGGCGCGTTTTCCGACCTGAATCCCCGTTACCTGGAGATCGCCGGCCGCACGCCGGAGCAGATGGCCGCATGCGCGTGGACTGACCTGATCCATCCGGAAGACCTGCCGGACTGCGCGATGCAGATGCGGCGCCTGCAGGAGCGCGAGATCACGGGCTTTCGCAGCACCTTCCGGATGATCCGGGCCGACGGCTCGACGGTCTGGGTCGAGGCCTCCGTCGTACCGGTCGATGCCGACAAGCCGGGCCCGCGCCTGAAGCTGTGCATGATCGAGGACGTCACGGACCAGAAGGAAACGGAAGCGCTGATCTGGCAGCAGGCCAACTTCGACCCGCTGACGCAGCTGCCGAACCGGCGCATGTTCCTCGACCGCCTGCATCACGATATCGTCAAGAGCCGGCGCGACGGCTCGCGCATCGCGATCCTGTTCATCGACCTCGACCATTTCAAGGAAGTCAACGACACGCTGGGCCACCACCAGGGCGACGTGCTGCTGGTGGATGCGGCGCGGCGCATCACCGCCTGCGTGCGCGAATCGGACACGGTGGCGCGCCTGGGCGGCGACGAGTTCACCGTCATCCTGCCGGCGTTGCAGGATGCGGAGCGAGTGGACGCGATCGCGCAGAACATCATCGACAGCCTGCTGGCGCCGTTCACCTTGGGCGAGGAACAGGCGTTCGTCTCGGCCAGTATCGGCATCACGCTGTACCCGGACGATGCCAGCAGCGTGGAAGACCTGCTGAAGCATGCGGACCAGGCCATGTACGCCGCCAAGGGCGCCGGCCGCAACCGCTTCAGCTACTTCACGCCGGCGTTGCAGGTGGCGGCGCTGAACCGCATGCGCCTGACGAACGACCTGCGCAGCGCCATCAAGGGCGAGCAATTGAAGCTGTATTTCCAGCCGATCGTCGAACTGCGCACGGGCATCATCCACAAGGCCGAGGCGCTGCTGCGCTGGGAACATCCGCAGCGCGGGCTGGTCAGCCCGCTGGAATTCATTCCGCTGGCCGAATCGAGCGGACTGATCGTCGATATCGGCCAGTGGGTGTTCAACGAGTCGCTGCGCTGGGTGCGGCGCTGGCGCCAGCATGTGCATCCGGAATTTCAGGTCAGCCTGAACCAGTCGCCGGTCGAATTCCAGCGCGAGGGCGGCACCTACGATGTCTGGCTGCGTGCGCTGCGCCAGCTGGACGTGCCGGGCCAGGCGATCGTCGTGGAAATCACGGAAGGCCTGCTGCTCGACGCCAGTACGATGGTGACGGACAAGCTGCTGCAGCTGCGCGATGCCGGCATCCAGGTGGCGCTGGACGATTTCGGCACCGGCTATTCGTCGCTGTCCTACCTGAACAAGTTCGACATCGACTACCTGAAGATCGACCGCAGCTTCACCCGCAACCTGGCGCCCGATTCCAGCGACATGGCCCTGTCCGAGGCGATCATCGTGATGGCGCACAAGCTGGGCCTGGACGTGATTGCCGAGGGCGTTGAAACGGCCGACCAGCGCGACCTGCTGGCCGCCGCCGGCTGCGACTTCGGCCAGGGCTACCTGTTCGCCCGGCCGATGCCGGTCGAGGAGTTCGATGCGCTGCTGCAGGCGCAGGTAACGAACACGGCTGCGGGTTGACGCCGTGCGGCCGTGGCATCTGCTGGGTTGCGTCACGCTGATGAACCTGTTCGGCGCCGGCGTTGCCTGGGCGCTGGCCGATGATCTGGTCACGCCTGCCGCGCAAGTCGCAATCGGGCGGTCGGCTCTATGGGGCGGGGCCGTGCTGACGGTGTGCCAGGCCGCGCTGTGCCTGCTGCGACCCGGCCGGCTGGCCCATGCACTCCTGCTGCGGGCAGGTATCGCGCTATCGCTGGTGTGGTTCTTCGTGTGCGCCATCCTGCCGCTGTGGTGGATGGACGAGGTAGACCAGCCCGTCCAATGGTTTGTCCTGCTGTCGCTGGCCGCGGCCGGCGGCGCTGGCGCCGCCGTCGGAGCGTGCCGCTTTCAGGCCAGCTGGCTGGCGTCCGGCAGGGCAGCGCTGGCGCGGCACTACGACCGGGAGCGCGGTCTGCTGGACTGGGACGCGCTCATCCGGCAGCTTGCCCGGCGTACCGGTGCCGGGGCGCCCTCCGTGGACCGAACGCGGGCGGCCGTGATCGCGGCGGCGATCGTGTTCATGCTCGTGGCGCCCGGTTACGTCTTCGGTGCGGCGGCGGCGGCTGTCATCGTGTGGGGCGGCTTGATTGCGGCCGGGCTCGGCTGGTCGACCGCGCTGATCGGCGCGACGCTGGCCCAGGCCGCGGCGCTGCGGCGGTTGGAACGCCACGATGGCGTGCGGTTGGCGGCCTATCCCGAGGAAATGCCGCGCAAGCGCGCGCGCCAGGGGCAACGACGGCGCTGAGCGCCCTCTGCCGTACTTGCCCGCTCCCCACGACACCCTCCCTGCCAGCCAACGTTGAAACGGCGATAATAGCCGTCTCGCTATCTGTCCCGATAGTCAAACTCAATTGACATGATCGGAACAATCAATTTTTCAAATAGCCGAGATCTAGCTAAACTGACGTCTCATTGATTCACAAACCTCACGAGGAAAACACAAATGTCTCTGATCAACACCCAAGTAAAACCGTTCAAGGCTACCGCTTACCACAATGGCAAGTTCATCGACCTGAGCGAAGAGTCCCTGAAGGGCAAGTGGTCGGTGTTCGTGTTCTACCCGGCCGACTTCACGTTCGTGTGCCCGACCGAACTGGAAGACCTGGCTGACAACTACGCAGAATTCCAGAAGCTGGGCGTGGAAGTGTACGGCATCTCGACCGACACCCATTTCGCCCACAAGGCATGGCACGACACGTCGGACGCCATCAAGAAAGTGAACTACCCGCTGATCGGCGACCCGACCGGCCTGCTGTCCCGTAACTTCCAGGTCATGATCGAAGAAGAAGGCCTGGCACTGCGCGGCACCTTCGTCATCAATCCGGAAGGCTTCATCAAAGTGATGGAAGTGCACGACAACGGCATCGGCCGCGACGCTTCGGAACTGCTGCGCAAGCTGAAGGCTGCCCAGTACGTCGCTTCCCACCCAGGCGAAGTGTGCCCAGCCAAGTGGTCGGAAGGCGCCGCTACCCTGACCCCATCGCTGGACCTGGTCGGCAAGATCTAAGCAGTAATCTGGTTGTGTAGTACCGCTGCTGGGCGTGTGCCCGGCAGCGAACAAGAAAGGAAAATGTCATGCTGGATGCAAATCTCAAAACCCAACTGAAAGCCTATCTGGAAAAAGTGGTGCAGCCGATTGAGATCGTCGCATCGCTGGATGACTCCGCCAAAGCGCGGGAAATGCAGGAACTGCTCGCCGATATCGCCGGCTTGAGCGACAAGATTACCGTTATCGAGGACAACGCCGCCAACGTGCGCAAGCCGTCGTTCTCGATCAACCGTGCCGGCAGCGACATTGGCGTGCGCTTTGCCGGCATCCCGATGGGCCATGAATTCACCTCCCTGGTGCTGGCCCTGCTGCAAGTGGGCGGCCACACGATCAAGCTGGACGAAGCGACGATCGAACAGATCCGCAACCTGGACGGCGACTACGAATTCGAGACCTTCATCTCGCTGTCGTGCCATAACTGCCCGGAAGTGGTGCAGGCACTGAACGCGATGTCGGTCATCAACCCACGCATCAAGGTGACGACGATCGACGGCGGCGTGTTCCAGAAGGAAGTCGAGGACCGCCAGATCATGGCCGTGCCGATGATGTTCCTGAACGGTGAGCATTTCGGCCAGGGCCGTACCAACGTGGAAGAAATCCTGGCCAAGCTGGACACCAATGCCGGTGCCCGCCAGGCCGCCGAACTGAACAAGAAGGACGTGTTCGACGTGCTGATCGTCGGCGGTGGTCCTGCCGGTGCGGCGTCGGCGATCTACGCCGCCCGCAAGGGCATCAACACCGGCGTGCTGGCCGAGCGTTTCGGCGGCCAGGTGCTGGACACGCTGGCGATCGAGAACTTCGTCTCCGTCAAGGAAACGGATGGCCCGAAATTCGCCGTCGCCCTGGAGCAGCACGTCAAGGAATACGAAGTGGACGTGATGAACACCCAGCGCGCCGTCAAGCTGGTGCCGGGCCGCATCGCCGAAGTGCACACCGCCACCGGCGCCGTGCTGAAGGCCAAGACCGTGATCCTGTCGACCGGTGCGCGCTGGCGCGAGATCAACGTGCCGGGCGAGAAGGAATACCGCAACCACGGCGTGGCGTACTGCCCGCACTGCGACGGCCCGCTGTTCAAGGGCAAGCGCGTGGCCGTGATCGGCGGCGGCAACTCCGGTGTGGAAGCGGCGATCGACCTGGCCGGTATCGTCCAGCACGTCACCCTGATCGAGTTCGGCGCGGAACTGCGGGCGGACGCGGTGTTGCAGCGCAAGCTGCGCTCGCTGCCGAACGTCACCGTGATCCTGTCGGCGCAGACCACGGAAATCCATGGCGACGGCAAGAAGGTCAACGGCCTGTCGTACAAGGACCGCAATACGAACGAGCTGCACCGCGTGGAACTGGAAGGCGTGTTCGTGCAGATCGGCCTGGTGCCGAACACGGAATGGCTGAAGGGCACCGTGGCGCTGTCCAAGCACGGCGAGATCGAGATCGATGCCAAGGGCCAGACGTCGGTACCGGGCGTGTTCGCCGCCGGCGACGTGACGACGGTGCCGTACAAGCAGATCGTCATCGCCGTGGGCGCCGGCGCGACGGCGGCACTGTCCGCCTTCGACCACCTGATCCGCTCGGGCGACGACGAAGTGGAAGCCGAGCAGGAGAAGCTCGCCACCGCGGCGTAAGCAAGACGGGAGCCTCGGCTCCCGTTTTTACTTCCGCGTTCGAAAAACAGTGACAGTCACCGTTTTATGAAAAACAGTGACAGTCACCGTTTATTTTATTTCAGGTCGTTGCTGGCCTGTTTTACGCGCAGCGCGCGGGCGTAGCGGTGCCTGGCTTGCAGCCGGGCATCGGTGACGAGCACGCCGATCGTTTCGCCCACCACCATCACCACGCCCAGCAGCGGCAGCACCAGCATCAGGCCCGTCACGCCGGCCAGGGCACCGCCGATGAAGATCATCAGCACCGTCACCAGCGGGTGGATGCGCAGGCTGCGGCCCAGGGTCAGCGGCATGAAGATGAAGTCGTCCAGCAGGCGCGCGGCGATGAAGACGAAGATCGCGCTGTAGGCCATCATGTTGTTGTCCGGCGCATCGGCCGCAGCGACCAGCACCACCAGCAGGCAGCCGGCGATGGAGCCGACATAGGGTACCCATGCCAGCACGGCGGCGATGAATCCCAGCACCAGCGCGGCCTGCATGCCGATGGCCCACAGGCCGACGGACAGCACGAGGGTGTCGATGATCGTCAGCTTCAGCATGCCGTGGAAGTAGCGGCGCGCCGTCTGGTCCACCTCGTGCAGCAGATACAGCGTCTTTTCGAAAAAGGCGTTGGGCACGGCGCGGGCGAGGAAGCGCTTGAAGCGGCGGCCGTCGCGCAGGAAGAAGAAGGTCAGGAAGGGCGCCAGCAGCAGCGATGGCACCCAGGCCGCGGCGGCCATCAGCACGTCCGTCAGGTGACGCTTGACGAAGCCGCGCGTGTAGCTGGCCAGGCTGGCATTCATCGAATCGCCCAGGTGGGCCGGCCGCAGGAACGGGAACTGATCCTCGAGCGCGCTCATCATGTTGCGCAGGAAGCGCATGCCGGCCGACAGGTAACGCGATGGCATCTCATGCCACGTGGTCGAGGGGGCCGGTATCCAGGCGATCATCGCCAGCACGACCAGCAGCAGCAACAACAGGAAACCGGCACCGACGATCAGCGCGGCGGTATTGCGCGAATACCCCATGCGCAGCAGGCGCTGCATGGGCGACAGCAGCATGTAGTACAGGATGATCCCGACCAGGAACGGCACCGACAGCCACAGCACCTGCTGCAACAAATACAGCAGCACGCAGGTGGCGGCGATGATGCCCGACCAGACGATCGGCCCCGAGCGCTGCTGCTCGTTCATCACAGGGCCCCGGCCGGAGGGCGCGCGGGGTCCATCGCGCCGCGCAGCATGCTGGCGATATGCCGCGCCAGCGCCAGCGAGATCTTGTAGCCGATCACGGCGTCGGTTTCCATCAGGCTCATGAAGTCGGCCCGGAAGAAGACGGCCAGTTCGCAGTTGTCCCAAGCGCGGGCCTGGGCGTTGCGCGGGGAATTGTCCAGCAGGGCCAGGTCGCCGAAGAAGGCGCCCGGCGACAGCTCCGTCAGGATTTCCGGCGCGCCGTTGATCGTGCGGCTAATCTGCACATGACCGGCCGTGACGAGGTACAGCGCCTGGCCTTCCTCGCCCTCGTCGAAGATGATCTCGCCGGCCAGGTAGCGGCGCTCGTGCATCAGGCCGTCGACGATCTTCAGTTCCAGCGGTGTCAGCGTGTTGAGCAGGTCGCTTTCACGCAGCCGGTGCAGGCGCGGCGACAGGGGAGGCGGTTTCAGGAAGCCAAAGATCACGAATACTCCGGGTGGAACGACGATGAAGGTTTCGACATCATTGTCGCCGGTTTTGTGCGGTGCGGGGCCGTGACGCTGAAGTGTGCAGGGGTTGTTGCGTGGGGAAGACAGCGGACGTCTGCGGGCAGACCCTAATGCCGCTAAGTTAAGGAAAATCATTAGCCTGCTGCAGACGGCTTTGCACCCAACAGCGGAGAACTGGGGTCAGACTGAGGTAGCCCGGATATCGTAGCCAGGTTCAATTGGGGGTCAGGTACTTTTTTTCGACCTCCATGGGGCTGAGGTATCTCAGCGTCTGATGAGGGCGCCGCTGATTGTAGTACAGCTCGATGTAACTCGATATCTCGGCGATGGCGTTAGCTCTTGTTGGATACATGGTGTGACGCGTCAGTTCATTCTTGAGCGTAGAGAACCAGCTCTCTGCCACGGCATTGTCGTGGCAGTTACCTCGTCGGCTCATACTTGCCCTAAGGCCGCGTTCGTCCAGCACCCCTCGGTATAGTTTGGATCCGTATACCTGTCTCTTATCTGTGTGGCAGATGAGCCCCGGTTCAGGCCTGCGCTGTGCATAGGCCATTCTTAGCGCAGCGATGGGCAGCGAGGCGTCCTGGCACTGATTCATGGCCCACCCAACTATCCGACGAGCGAACAGGTCAAGCACGATGGCTAGATGGAGCCAACCTTCACTGGTATGGATTGTTGTGATGTCGCTAACCCAGACCTTGTTCGGTGCTGTTACGGTGAAAGCTCGCTTGAGCAGGTCGGGCGCAGGCGGCTCGGTGTGCTGATGGGCCTTCATCACGCGGAACTTGGTCTTACGCTTAGCCTCAATGGCCTCGATCTTGCGCAGCCGTGCCACACGATGCTTGCCGCATACGACGCCGCTAGCGTTGAGTAGGCGCCACGTCTTCACTGCACCTAGCGCATGACGATGTGAGTCGTGCAGGCTACGAATGTGCTGACGCAGTGCCAGATCTTCTCGGCTGCGCATACTCGATGGTCGACGGCGGAAAGCGTAATAGGTACTGTACTTCACATCCAGCACACGGCACAGTGAACGCACAGAATGGCGCTTTGAATGTTCCTCGATCACGGCGTACTTCATCGCTTCATCCGCGCGAAGGACGCCTCCAACTTTTTTAATAGTTCGAAGTCCTCCTTCACTCTGCTTAGCTCGCGTTTGACCCGTGCTAGCTCACTTTCTTCGCTTTCGGGCTTGCGGCCACGACTGGTGAAACTTGCCTCTGGGCCGTTTTGCTCGAGCACCTTCGCCCATTTGTAGAGCTGATTGCGCCGTACGCCCAGCTCGTTAGCAAGGGCCTGCGCAGTCTGCTTGCCATCTTTGAGGCGTGCAACGGCAGCAAGCTTAAATTCTTTGGTGTAGACAACAGGATGCTGGCGCTGCGCTCCAGCATCCTCCGGTGGGGTATTTGGTGATTTCGCGGTCATAGGGTCCTCTAGGATACGGATTGTCCCCCATTTCGACCTGGCTACAATTTCCGGTACACCTCAGACCCGCCGGGTCTGACCCCGGCACTTTGCGACCGACAAAAGAAAAAGGCCCTGACGAATCAGGGCCTTTTTCAAATTTGGCGGAGCGGACGGGGCTCGCCGACGTGCCGCCGGCCGCGGTTTCGCCTGCAGGCGAAACCCTTCGAGCCCCAAGCCGTGCTCCCCGCAGGGGGAGCACTCTGATTGTGGAAAAGAAAAAGGCCCTGACGAATCAGGGCCTTTTTCAAATTTGGCGGAGCGGACGGGGCTCGAACCCGCGACCCCCGGCGTGACAGGCCGGTATTCTAACCAACTGAACTACCGCTCCAATCTGCAATTCCGACAGCGTCGAAACCGCAAACAAGCTGTGTGAAAAAAGCCCGTTAAGTCGGGCTTCCTTCTGAATCCTGGCGGAGCGGACGGGGCTCGAACCCGCGACCCCCGGCGTGACAGGCCGGTATTCTAACCAACTGAACTACCGCTCCAGGTCTTCATTGAAGTTCGTGGTGGGCGCTGAGAGGCTCGAACTCCCGACCTAATCCTTGTAAGGGATCCGCTCTACCAACTGAGCTAAGCGCCCGCTACCATCTTTCGAACTTCGAACGTTTGTCACAACGTTCAGAAGAGGCCGTATTCTACTGCGCCGTTTCTCCATTCCGCAAGGGCTTTTCGAAAAAAATGCTGATTTTCGCTAACGAGTCCGCCTGATTCGCCCTGTTTCATTACCTCGAACGTTATTGTCGCGCGTTGGCGAACACCGCAGAATGAACGCAACACAGCCAATCGACCGATACCATGGACACTACGGCACGCGACCACTACTTCAGCGACTTCGCCCAGGCGCTGCGCTACTGGCGCGGCAAGCGCGGCCTCAGCCAGCTGGGGCTGTCCGCCGAGGCGGACGTGTCACAGCGTCACATCAGCTTCCTGGAGAGCGGCCGCTCCCAGCCCAGCCGTGAGTTGATCCTGAAGCTGGGACTCGTGCTGGACGTGCCGCTGCGCCAGCGCAATGCGATGCTGCTGGCCGCCGGCTTCGCGCCGGCCTACCAGGAGCGCGACCTGTCGGACCCCGAGCTGGCCGCCGTGCGGCAAGCGCTGGAGTTCATGCTGGCGCAAGCCGCGCCGTACCCCGCGCTGGTGGTGGACCGGTTGTGGAACCTGGTCATGGCCAATGAGCCGGCCATCGCGATGATGCGCTTCCTGCTCGACATGCCAGCCCATGCGCCGATCCCGCGCGACGGCTCGCTCAACGTGATCCGCCTGACGCTGACGGCGCTGCGCCCGATGATCGTCAACTGGGAGGAGGTGTGCGCGGATCAGCTGCTGTGGCTGCAGCGCGAAGCCATGAGCGACGGCCCCGGCAGCGAGGCCACGGCCTTGTTGCGCGAGCTGACGGCGCTGCCCGCCACCGCCACGCAGGCCCCCAACCTGGAGCGGCGTGCCTTGCCGTTCCTGCCGCTGACCCTGCGTAAGGGCGAGGTGACGCTGAACCTGTTCACGACGATCACGACCTTGGGCACGCCGCACGACGTAACCGTACATGAGCTGCGCCTGGAATCGTTCTTCCCGGCGGACGAGGCCAGCGCCGCGTGGTTCCGCGCACTGGCCGAGGCAAGACGCTAGCTTAAAACTCTTCCCATTCGTCGCTTTGCGGCGCCTTCGCGGCCGGCTTGGCCCGCGCCGAGGCAGGCGCCGACGGTGCGGCCCGGCGCTCTTCCCGTGGTGCCGCCGGCTTGACCGGCGCGGCAGCCAGCTTCAGCGGCTGTGCTGGCGCAGGCTTCGGCGCCACTACCGCTGGCGCGACGGCGGCGTTCGCATTGTCGAGACGGAACACCGCGATCGCGGCGGACAGGCGCTCGGCCTGCTCGCGCAAGCTCGAGGCTGCCGCCGCCGCTTCTTCGACCAGCGCCGCGTTCTGTTGCGTGGCATTGTCCATCGCCACGATCGTCGTATTGATCTGCTCGATGCCGGCGCTCTGCTCCTGGCTGGCGGACGTGATCTCGTTCATGATCGCCGCCACCTGCTGCACGGAGGCGACGATGCGTCCCATCGTCGTGCCCGCTTCATCGACCAGGCGGCCGCCCGCGTCCACTTTCTCGACGGAGTCGTTGATCAGCTCCTTGATTTCCTTGGCCGCGCTGGCCGAACGCTGCGCCAGGTTGCGCACTTCGCTCGCGACGACGGCGAAGCCGCGCCCCTGCTCGCCAGCGCGCGCCGCTTCCACGGCCGCGTTCAGCGCCAGGATATTGGTCTGGAACGCGATGCCGTCGATAACGCCGATGATGTCCACGATCTTGCCCGAGCTCTCCTTGATCGAGCCCATGGTCTGCACGACCTGGCCCACCACCGTGCCGCCCTGGTTGGCGTGTTCGGCGGCGGAGGTGACGAGTACGTTGGCCTGGCGCGCGTTGTCCGCGTTCTGGCGCACGGTGGATGTCAGTTCTTCCATCGACGAGGCGGTCTCTTCCAGGCTGGCCGCTTGCTGCTCGGTGCGGTTGGACAGGTCCATATTGCCTGAAGCGATCTCGGCCGATGCCGTGTTGATCGTGTCGGTGCTGTCGCGCACGGCGCGCACGGTGCGCGTGAGCCCGTGCGTCATCTCCTGCAGGGCCGCCAGCAGGCGACCGGTCTCGTCCTTGCGATGCGTGTCGATGACGGCGGTCAGGTCGCCGCCCGCGACCGTTTCGGCCACGTGCACGGCCTCCAGGATCGGCTGCGTGACCGAGCGCGTGATCAGGTAGCCAGCCAGTGCCGAGACCAGGGTGGCCGCGATCAGCAGCGCGATCATCGTGGTCGTGGCTGTGTGCGCCGCGTCGCCGGCCGCCTGGCCATCGGCGGCCATCAGGTCGCGCTGGTCCTTCAGCAGCACGTCCAGCTTGCCGAAGTAGGCGTTCTGGGCCGGCACCACGCTGGCGAACAGGGCCGCGATGGCACCGTCGCGGTCGCCGCTGCGGAACTGGGCGACGGTCTTTTCGCGCACCTCGCGGTAGGCCGCGAAGGCATCGCGCTGGTCGGCGAATTTCTGCTTTGTATCGGCGCGCACGATGATTTTTTCCAGTTCCTGCGCCTTTTCCGCGCCAACGCGGTCGGCATCGGCCAGGCCTTCGAGGAACTTGGCGCTGGCGGCCGGGTCGGGCGCCAGCATCGCGTTGCGCAGCGCCTGCGCGCCGCGGTTCGCGTAGCTGCGCATGTCGTTGATCAGCGCCACCTTGGCATAGCGGTCGTTGACGATCGCCTCGGCCAGGTCGTCCATCTTTTCTACGCGGTTGATGCCGATGAGCGACATGATCAGCATGATCAGGATCGTGATGGCGAAACCGACGGCCAGCCGGGCCCCGATCTTCAAATTGGACAGAGTCATTGTTTTTCCTTGTTCGAAACGGTCAGAACGAGTGGCGGACGCCGAGCGCGTAGCTCATGGCCGTCGGCAGGGCGGTGATGCGGTCGCCCATGGCGACGGTGTACAGGTCGGTGCGCTTGGACAGCCGGTAGTCGTAGCCCAGCGAGGCGGTGCGGCGCGAGCGGGTGTCGCCGATCAGCCGGCCGCTGCGGCGCGTGTCCGCCACGCCGAACAGGATCGCGCCGGGCCCGGCCGGGATCGCGACGCCGGCGCTGGCCGTGCGATCGCGCAGGGCTTCGCTGCCGGCCGCGTCGTCGACGGTGCGCTGCCAGGTGCCGTACAGCTTGAGCAGGCGGAAATCATAGGTGGCGCCCAGGAACCAGGCGCGCTGCTCGTCGATCGCCGCGTAGTTGACGGGGGCGCGGGTGACGTCGACGATCGCGCCGCCGGGATTCGGATTACTGTCGCGCACGCGGTGGGCAAACGCGCTGACGGCCAGCGGTCCTTTGCTGTACAGCGTGCTGATGGCGAGATTGTTCTTGTTGGACTGGCCGGCCTTCTCGCCGGCCTGGAAGTGCAGGCTGGCGCGCAGGCCGTTCCAGCTGGGCGTGGTGTAGACGAGATGGTTGCTCCAGCCGCTGTCGCCGGCATTGGTCGGGGCCCACGTGCGGGCGCCGAAGCGGCCCGTCGGAACGTACGAGTGCAGGACCAGGGGCGAGAACGTGAACGAATCGCCGAACGGGTTGAACAGGATATTGGGCAGGAAGCTGGGCGCCGAGGCGCGGCCAACCTGCAGCCGGCCCAGGCTGCCGACCAGCGCCACGTTGGCGTCGCGTGAAAACATGTTGTCGCCGCCGAAGCGGCCCGACGCGCCCGTGTCGGTCTGGAAAAAGCCGGTCAGGAAGAATTCCGCGCGCAGGCCGCCGCCCAGATCTTCCGCCCCTTTGAAGCCGAACCAGGACGTCGTCATGCCACCGCTGCCGACGACCGCCTGGTGCACGGGGTCGCCGCTGTTCTTGAGCGAGCCGGCGAAGGCGTCGACGCCGCCCATGACGGTCACGTGGCTTTGCGCGAACGCAGGCGCGCCCGACAGGGCGCCGGACAGGAAAATGGCCAGGCTGAGCCGGCGAAGGGACATAGCGTCGGTCATGGAAGTCAGGGCAGTGGGAAAGCTTCGATGCTACGCCGTCCAGTCAGCGCACAGCGCAAACATGCGCGAATTGTCGGGCAGCTGTTGCGAAAAAACGATGGACAATCTGTCAGTTATCTGACCGCTAAGTGATTGATTGAAAACATTTTTATTGTTCTGGTGACATCGCTGGTCCTGCTTGTTGAATACTGGATATAATCACAGTATGTCCCAGCCGCCGCGCCGCATTGCCCACCTCGACATGGATGCCTTCTATGCATCCGTCGAATTGCTGCGCTACCCGGAACTGCGTGGCCAGGCCGTCGTCATCGGCGGCCGCTCGGCCAACGCGCCGACGCTGCGGGCGGATGGCACGCGCGATTATGCGCGGCTGCGCGACTACGCCGGTCGCGGTGTCGTCACGACTTCCACTTACGAAGCCCGCGCACTGGGCGTGTTTTCGGCGATGGGCATGATGAAGGCGGCCGCGCTGGCGCCCGATGCGATCCTGCTGCCGGCCGACTTCGACTCCTACCGCCACTATTCGCGCCTGTTCAAGACGGCCGTGGCCGGCATCGCGCCCCATATCGAGGATCGCGGCATCGACGAGATCTATATCGACCTGACCGATCATCCCGACGAGACGCCCGCGCTGGCCCAGCGCATCAAGGACGCGGTGCGCGCGGCAACCGGACTGTCCTGCTCCATCGGCATCGCGCCCAATAAACTGCTGGCCAAGATCTGCTCCGACCTGGAAAAGCCGAACGGCATGACGCTCATCTCCCATGACGACGTGCCCACGCGCATCTGGCCGCTGCCGGTGCGCAAAATCAACGGCATCGGCCCGAAAGCGAATACGAAGCTCATTGCGCTGGGCATCGAAACGGTGGGCCAGCTGGCGCACGCGGACCCGAAGCTGCTGCAGGAGCATTTCGGGCTGAACACGGCGCAATGGCTGCGCGACGTGGCGCACGGCGTCGACACCCGCGCCGTCGTCACGAGTTCAGAGCCGAAGGGCATCAGCCGCGAGACCACGTTCGAGCGCGACCTGCATGCAAAGCACGACCGCGCCGCGCTGTCCGATATTTTCACGCGGCTGTGCGTGCGGCTGTCGGAAGACCTGCACCGCAAGCGTTACGCCGGCCGCACGGTGGGCATCAAGCTGCGCTATGCGGACTTTCATACCGTCACGCGCGACGTGACGTTGCCGCAACCGACCGCAGACGCGGCGACGATCCGGCGCGCGGCCGGCGAATGCCTGCGCCGGGTGCCGCTGGAGCAGCGCATCCGGTTGCTGGGCGTACGCGTCAGTGCGTTGACGCCGATCGACGAGTTGGCGCAGGCGCGGTTTCCCGTGCAGGGCGACCTGTTCGAGCAAGGGTGAGCGGTCATTCCACGCTACTCCCGCTGCAGTTCTGCGGATGACAGCGCAGTGCGATCAATAACGGGAAAAGTCGGGCAAGAAAACGCTATATAATAATTAGATTGCTTTAATGTTAATTAACGCGGGTTCTGCTTAATACTTTACCTAAGTTCAGCTCGAATTATTGATTACACTCAACTCTCGAAGGGTAATATATGAAGAAAGCTTTGATAGCGATGATCCTCGGCACGGCTGCGCTGGCGGCCCAAGCCGATCCACTGATTTATTCTTGGTCCTACACAGGTTATCTCGTTGCCCGGACCTACTCTAGCATCCCTAGTGGTGAATACGGTGATTGGATTGATGAGGAATTTATCAGCGGCTCGTTCAAAGGTGAGGACCTGAACGGAGATAGTCGCATCACCATGGAAGAAATCAGCAATTTCAAGTCCAGAGATAGTGTCTGCGCATGGCCAGGCCAGCCGAGCGGCGCGTGCAGGTTGTTCAGCTTTTCATACGACTTGGCAGCGCAAAAGCTGGACATGGAGTATTCCCGCTGGACGCGCTACCAGACCATCGACATGAGCAAGCCCGCTACGGCGTACTACTCTAATGACTTGCCTTTCGATACCTACTACTTCATCACTCCCCAAACGAAGTTCAATATTACAACCGCCATCCCGGAGCCATCGACTTACCTGATGCTGGGCACGGGGCTGGGCCTGCTGGGTCTCGGCCTGCGCCGCCGTCGCGCCTGACGACAGCTGCGGGCCGCCGCTACGGCGGCCCGCTCGGCAGCCTTGTCAGCCTGTCAAGGTTGCCGAACTAACCGATGACTTGCCTTGTCGGGACCGGTAGAATACCGTTCCCCCCGGAATTAGCTGATCAAGGCAAACAACGCTATGTGGTTCAAGAATCTCCAGATTTACCGTCTGCCCGCGCCGTGGGCATTTACCCCTGAACAACTCGAAGAAGCGCTGCGTCCGCATGCGTTCACGCCGGCCAGCAGCAATGAACTGATGCGCCAGGGCTGGGACTCGCCACGCGGCAATGGTTCGCTGGTGCACGTCGTCAACAAGCAGATGCTGATCCTGCTGGGCACCGAGAAAAAACTGCTGCCGACCACGGTGGTCAACCAGGTCGCCAAGGCGCGCGCGCTGGAAATGGAAGAGCAGCAAGGTTTTGCGCCCGGCAAGAAGGCGATGAAGGAACTGAAGGAACGCGTGCACGACGAGCTGCTGCCGCGCGCCTTTACCATCCGCGGCAATGTGTGGACGTGGATCGACCCCGTCAACGGCTGGCTCGTCGTCGATGCGGCCAGCCCGGCCAAGGCCGACGAAGTCATCAAGCTGCTGCTGAAGGCGGTCGATCGCATGCCGCTGGAAAGCCTGCGCGTGCAGCGCTCGCCGGTCGGCGTCATGACGGCATGGCTGCAGGACGACGAGGCGCCGGCCGGCTTCACGGTCGACCAGGACACGGAACTGCGCGCCACCGGCGAAAGCAAGGCTGCTGTGCGCTACGTGCGCCACACGCTGGAGCCGGAAGAGGTGCGTCGCCATATCGCGGCCGGCAAGCAGTGCACGCGCCTGGCGATGACGTGGGACAGCAAGATCTCGTTCGTGCTGACGGAAGCGCTGGCGATCAAGAGCGTCAAGCCGCTGGACGTGCTGAAGGAAAACGAAGCCGTCACCCGCAACGATGACGAGCGCTTCGATGGCGACTTCATGCTGATGACGGGCGAACTGTCCAAGCTGCTGAAGGACGTGGTGGAAGCCCTGGGCGGCGAAGCGACGGCCTGAGCGGCGGTCTTGCTCGCCCTGGCGGCGCCCGTCCCCTGCGGACCGGGCGCCGTTTTTTTTATTACTTCGTCTGGAACACGCCGGCAGCACGGTTCTTCTGCACATTGTGCCAGTCGAACACAGTGCCGTTCATCGCTACGTAGACACCCGGCGGCAGCGCCTGCGCCACGCCGCAAGCGAAGCCCAGGTTGAAGAAGGCGTCGGAATTGTCGATCTCGTATGGGATCATCGCGCCCGTCAGCACGATGGTCTTGTCGAGCGCGGCAGGGCCCAGCACGGCGGCCGTTTCCGGCATCGTGTCAGTGCCGTGCACGATGACGATGGCGCGCTCGGCGGCGGCCTGGCAGGAGGCCAGCACGCGGGCGCGGTCGGCGTCCTGCATGTCGAGCGAGTCGAGCAGCGGCAATTGTTCCAGTTGCACGCCCACGGTCAGGCGCGCGCGGGCGATGGCGGCAGGCAGGTGGCTGTCGGCAAAGCCGAGCGTGCCGTTCAGTTCGTTGTAATGCTTGTCGAAGGTGCCGCCGGTGGCGATGATGCGCAGAGTCATGGTAAAGCCGATAACGAGTTGCAGAATGCTCAATGATAGCGCGCGCTGCGCCCTGAACCACAAAAACTTTCTATGCACTCATCTGGCAACTTGTCGCGTCGTTGAGTACACTGGGAAGCTGTTGCAACGAGGCCGGCGTTGCAGCGCCCTCGTCGCGTTCCTAGCCTGATCCCTGGCCGCTGTCCACAGTTTTCACTCTGCAACGATCATGAAAGCGCTCGCTCCCGGCACCGTCATCTTCCACCGTCATCGCGGCTATGGCGTCATCACGGCCGTCAACCTGCTGACGGGCTGGATCGCCGCCCGCTTCGGCAGCGAAAGCCGCACGCTCGACCTGAACCTGTCCACCGACGAGGTACAGTACGCGGACGGCGAAGCGATCCTGTTTCGCCGCGCCCCGCCCGACCGCATGCCGCATGCGCGCCTGATGGCGATGGTGCGCGCGCTGCACGAGGCCGGTTACCAGAAGCTGTATTTATACTCCTGGCCCAAGCCTTCCGGCCTGCACTGGCGCTGGCACCTGTTTACCGGCACGCGCGACTGGATGCAGCGCTCGTGGCGCGAAGGTTGGTATGGTTCGGGCGCCGACTACAACGTCAATCCCGTCATGGGCTGGGGCGACAACCCCGCCGCCACCTCCGAAGAACTGATCCATGCGCTGGCGAAATTCGATCCGCAGGGGCTCGCCCAGGCACTCGGCCGCGACGAGGACCACACGGCCTGGTTCGCCCAGGTCTGCGATGCGCTGCTGCCGGGCTATATGTACAGCCTGGACATGCAACGGCCGAACGGCGGTCCGCTGACGGAGATGCCGCCGGTGCCCGTCATCCCCGTGCGCGCCGGCCTGCCGCAATACAACGGCCCGGAGATCGGCTGGCCGCCCGGCTGGGCCGGCCTATGGACGAAGGTCCACGCCATGCCGGCACGGCGCATCAACCTGACGGGCATCCCCGAGGCCTGAACTAACTGCCGAGCACGTGTCCCACCCCGGGGTCAGACCCCAAACGGGACACGAGCTCAACCATCGATCCACTGCCGGGTTCGTGTCCCACCTCGGGGTCTGACACCAGAACGGGACACGAACTCAGCCGTTGGTGGCGTCGACGTGCTGGCGGTAGTCGGGATTCAGGATCGTCTGGCACTGTCCCGCCTCGAAGTCCAGAAGGTTCTGGAACGCGTGGCGGAAATACAGCTCGTAGCTTTCCTTCTCGACGTAGCCCAGGTGTGGCGTCGCCAGCACCTGCGGCATGCGCAGCAGCGGCGAGTCTTCCGGTAGCGGCTCGCTGGGGAAGACGTCCAGCGCCGCCTGGCCAGGACGGCCGCTGCGCAGCGCGCTCTCCAGCGCCCCGTCCTCGACCAGCTCGGCCCGGCTGGTGTTGACGAACAGCGCGTCCGGTTTCATCCGCTCCAGGTCGCTGGCGGTCACGATGCCGCGCGTGGCGTCCGCCAGGCGCAGGTGCAGGGTCAGCACGTCCGCTTCCTCGAACAGCGCTTCCTTTGACGCCGCCGCACGGTAGCCATCCGCCATCGCCGCCGCGCGGCTGGCCTCGCCGCCCCAGACCAGCACGTCCATGCCGAACGCGCGGCCATAGCCGGCCACCATCTTGCCGATCTTGCCGTAGCTCCAGATACCCAGGGTGCGGCCGCGCAGCACGGTGCCCAGCGTGTTGAACGGCTGATTCGTGGACACCGTTTGCCAGGCGCCCGCCTTCAGGTTGGCGGCATACGGCACGATCTTGCGGGCTGCCGCCATGATCAGCGCCCACGTCAGCTCGGCGGGGGCAGTGGGCGAACCGACGCCTTCGGCGATGGCGATGCCCAGCTCGGTTGCGGCCGCCACGTCGACATGGCCGCTGACCTTGCCCGTCTGCGAAATCAACTTAAGGTTGGGCAACCTCGACAGCAGCGCCCGGTTCAGTTGGGTGCGTTCGCGGATCAGCACGACTGCGTCGAACGGCGTCAGCCGGGCCACCAACTGACCCGTGCCGCGGATGGAATTGTTGAAGACCTTGACGTCGTGATCGTCCAGCAAACTGAAGCAATCGAGTTCGCGGACGGCGTCCTGGTAGTCGTCAAGAATGGCAATTTTCATGGTTTAAATGAATTGGTAGGGAAATAACAGGATCGTGAATATCTCGAATAGCCTACTACATTAGTCAAGCTTTTTTCCTACATTTTTGTTAGAAATGCTCGGGTGCAGGTGTACAATCGGCCAGATCGGGGAAGTAGACAGATGAGCACGTCCAGGCTTGGCGCCTTGGAAACGGTGCCCGCTCTTCCTCATGCGTAACAACTCCCGACCCTGACAGGGAGCGCGCCCTCGAGCAATCAGCGCAGCGACAGCACCGCCGTACCGCCGAAGCATTTCGAATGCTTTTCCGAGCGCACACCAGACGACGAGACTGCCGAGTACCGGATTCTTTATTCGCATTGGAGCTTTTATGAATCAGCCAGTCATGGGAGGCGTTGCAACAGTGAACGCACCAGCTTACATCAAGCAGCAAAAACTGATCAACTGGGTGGCCGAGGTCGCCGCCCTGACCAAGCCGGACCGCATCTACTGGTGCGACGGCTCGCAGGAAGAATACGACCGCCTGTGCGCGGAAATGGTTGCCGCCGGCACCATGAAGAAGCTGAACGAAGCCAAGCGTCCGAATTCCTACCTGGCCTGCTCCGACCCGTCGGACGTCGCCCGCGTGGAAGACCGCACGTTCATCTGCTCGGCCACGAAGGAACAGGCCGGCCCGACCAACAACTGGACCGACCCGACCGAGATGCGCGGCACCCTGAACGGCCTGTTCGACGGCTGCATGACGGGCCGCACGATGTACGTCGTGCCGTTCTCGATGGGCCCGCTGGGCTCGCCGATCGCCCACATCGGCGTGGAACTGTCCGACTCGCCGTACGTGGCCGTCAACATGCGCATCATGACGCGCATGGGCAAGGCCGTGTACGGCGTGCTGGGCGAGAACGGCGAGTTCGTGCCGTGCGTGCATTCCGTCGGCGCGCCGCTGGCCGCCGGCCAGAAGGACGTGGCATGGCCATGCAACAGCACCAAGTACATCGTCCACTTCCCGGAAACCCGTGAAATCTGGTCCTACGGTTCCGGCTACGGCGGCAACGCGCTGCTGGGCAAGAAGTGCTTCGCGCTGCGCATCGCGTCGAACATGGGCTACCAGGAAGCGCAGCAGGGCGGCGCCGGCTGGCTGGCCGAGCACATGCTGATCCTGGGCGTGGAATCGCCGGAAGGCAAGAAGCACTACGTCGCGGCGGCATTCCCGTCCGCCTGCGGCAAGACCAACTTCGCGATGCTGATTCCGCCGGCAACCTTCAAGGGCTGGAAGATCACCACGATCGGCGACGACATCGCCTGGATCAAGCCGGGCGCCGATGGCCGCCTGTACGCGATCAATCCGGAAGCGGGTTACTTCGGCGTGGCCCCGGGCACGAACGAGAAGACCAACTTCAACTGCATGGCCTCGCTGAAGGAAAACACCATCTTCACCAACGTCGCGCTGACCGACGACGGCGACGTCTGGTGGGAAGGCATGACGAAGGAAGCACCGGCGCACCTGATCGACTGGCAGGGCAAGGACTGGACGCCGGCCTCCGGCACCAAGGCCGCGCACCCGAACGCGCGCTTCACCGTGTCCGCCGTGCAGAACCCCGTCATCGATCCGGCCTGGGACGATCCGGCCGGCGTGCCGATCTCCGCCTTCATCTTCGGCGGCCGTCGTTCGACGACCGTGCCGCTGGTGACGGAAGCGCGTGACTGGGTCGAAGGCGTCTACATGGCCGCCACGATGGGTTCGGAAACGACGGCCGCCGCCGCCGGCCAGATGGGCGTCGTGCGCCGCGACCCGTTCGCGATGCTGCCGTTCATCGGCTACAACATGAGCGACTACTTCCAGCACTGGCTGGACCTGGGCAAGAAACTGGCGGACAAGAACCCGGCCACCCTGCCGAAGATCTTCTGCGTCAACTGGTTCCGCACCGACGAGCACGGCCACTTCGTCTGGCCTGGCTTCGGCGACAATATGCGCGTGCTGAAGTGGATGCTGGAGCGCATCGAAGGCGAAGCGGGCGGCATCGAAACGCTGTTCGGCACGACGCCGCGCTACGGCGACCTGAAGTGGGACGGCATCCCGTTCTCGCCGGAAGAGTTCGAGACGATCACGTCGATCGACAAGGACGCCTGGCGCGAAGAGCTGAAGCTGCATGCCGAGCTGTTCGACAAGCTGGCGTTCCGCCTGCCGAAGGAACTGACCGACAACAAGGCCAAGCTGGAAGCCCGACTGGCGGGTTGATCGGCTGAGCTGACGGAAAAAGCGCACCCGCGGGTGCGCTTTTTGCTTAGGGGACTGTCCCTTCGGGGAGCGAAGTCGGGGTTTCGAAGAATTTGTTCTTTGCCGACGTAGCGGTTCTGGCATGCAGGCCAGAACCATGTCCCCGGTTTTTATCCGCGGCGGGGGCGTGGCAAGATACGGCTGAACACCGTTAACAGTTCGATTACCTCTGGAGCCAACCCATGCCCGACCCGCAAGTCCAGTTCTCCCCCGCCATCCCCGTACTGCGCTTCTTCGACGAGCGCAAAGCCCGCGAGTTCTACGTCGATTTCCTCGGCTTCACCATCGACTGGGAACACCGTTTCGCCGACGGCATGCCGCTCTACCTGCAGCTCAGCCAGGGCGGCCTGACCCTGCACCTGTCCGAGCACCATGGCGACGGCACGCCGGGCACGGTGGTCTTCCTGCCGATGGCCGGCATCCGCACCTGGCAAGCGCAACTGGCGCAACAGGAATACGGCTACGCCCACCCGACGGTCGAAACGGTGCCCTGGGGCGAACAGATGGAAATCGCCGATCCGTTCGGCAACCGGCTGCGCTTCTGCGAGCTGGGCGACGACTGAATGCGTCATCGCGGCGTCACATGACGTCGCGATAATCCGGGGCATCTCCTGTCCGGAGCCTGCCATGCCCCGTACCGTACTTGCCTTGCTTGCGCTGCTGTCGGCCTGCAGTGGCGTGGACGTCACGCCCGTCACCGCGATCCCACCGCCGCCGGTCGATCCCGGCTTCGTCGAAATCGTGCCGGCGCCGCGCGCCAGCTACCTGCACCGCGTGGCAGACGGCACCCCGGCCCGTCCGGACGGCATCGCCGAGGGCGCCGAGACGCTGTTGGCCCAGCGCCTGCCTTACCTGGACGCCATGCAGCGCCGCGCCGTGCTGCGCAGCACCGCGCTGCCGTCCGGCTACCTGGACCTGGACGCGGCGGCGCGCGGCTATCGCGCCTTCACGGGCAATGTGATCGTTGACATGGAAGCGGCGCTCGGCGGCTATCACGCGCGCGACGCCTGGCGCAACGACATCGGCGGCGGCGGCAAGCTGACGCTGCGCGGCAGCGGCACGCTGGCCCTGCATGGTCACAACAGCTGGGTGGGCGGTACCCAGGTCGAAGGCGGCATATTGGAAGCGGCGTCCGCCGACGCGCTGGGCGGCGGCGACGTGTATGTCGGCGGCGGCACGCTGGCCGGCGTGGCGTCCGAACGGCTGCTCGTCCAGGGCAACTACACCCAGTTGGCCAGCGCCACATTGGCGCTGGCGCTGCATGGCCCCGAGAGCGGCATGCACGTGCAGGGCGTCGCCACCTTGGCCGGGGGCACGCTGCACGTGCGCTTCGCGAACGGCTTCACACCACCCATCGGCAGCCGCCATGCCGTGCTGACGGCGGCGCGGCGCCATGGCGTGTACGACACGATCGTGATCGAAGGCCGCCAGGCCACCGCGTTGTACACGCCCACGGGATTGACGCTGCGTATCGACGGCTGAGCGGGGGGGGGCGCGGAACGCCTCAGCCGCCAACCTTGCTGAGGGCGAAGGCGCACAGGAAGCCCGTCACCGTGATCAGGCCGGCGAAGTCATGCGCTTCCTCGAAGGCTTCCGGGATCATCGTATCGACCAGCATGGCCAGGATGGCACCCGCGGCAACGGCCGTGGTGGCCGCGACCACCTGCTCCGACAGTCCGCTGAACAGGGTGAAGCCGGCCAGCGCCGCCGCGCCCGAGGCCAGCGTGATGCCGCCCCAGATGCCGAAGATGTAAGCGGCCGAGCGGCCCGCCTGCTTCATGCCGGCGGCACTCGACAGTCCCTCGGGAATATTGGACAGGAAGATCGCCGCCACGGTCACGCCGCTGACGGCACCGCCCTTCAGCATCGACAGGCCGATGACGATCGATTCCGGAATCCCGTCCAGCAGCGCGCCGACGGCGATGGCCGCTCCGCTGCTGGCGTCGTCCTTCTGTTTCGGCTGGCGCTCACCCGAGCGCTTGCGGTGCTTGGCGCCGTAGTAGGTCAGCACACGGTTGGCCGCCGTGTAGACGAGGGCGCCGCCCAGGAAGCCGATGGCGGTGGAGCGGAAGCCGCCCTGCTTGAAGGCCTCGTCCATCAATTCGAACGACAGGGCCGAGATCAGCACGCCGCTGCCGAACGCCATGATGGCCGCGATCAGGCGCTGCGGCACCTTGACCCAGTAGCCGACAGCGGCACCGAGCAGCAGCGCGCCCCCGGCCACGAGGCCCCAGCCGCCCGCCTGCATCCAAGGTGCCATGCCGTCCCCTCCGTTATCTGAACAGCACCAGTCTAAGTGGAAATGCCCGATGTTGCCCACACCGCGGTCGTCAAACTTGTTCCGCGCGCCGCCGCATCAAGCCCAGGATGGAGCGATGAAAGTCCTGCAGCACCATCCGCCCCCACAGGTCGCCGTACAGCTTCAGCTGCGATTTGTTGAGGAAGCGCGTCGTCAACGTCAGCTCGGTGCCGCCGTCGGCTGCCGGCGCCAGGTCGTAGCCGCCATCGAGCACCGTGAAGTAGGCGCCGCCCAGTTCCACGTGCTGGTCGAGCGCATCGCGCGGAATGCTGCCTGGCGGAATATGGAAGCGGTAGTGCATTGCACGGGGACGTTCCCAGTGCGTGATGACTTCCTCGAAGCGCACGTTCTTTTCCCAGCGCGACACGCGCACGGCGCCGGCCCCCGTGCCGCGCATGTCGGCCTCGATGGGCTTGGGCAGCCCGATCAGGTGGACGAACGCAAAGCCCAGTTCCCCGGGCCGGATGGCGCGCACGTCGGCCAGCTGGTCGAACACGACCTCCGGCGGCGCAGCGATGTGCATGGTCGTGGACACGACCTGCTCGCTCTGCGCGGGCGGCAGCGTCGCCTCGATCGGCCCCAGCAGCAGGGGCAGCAGGGCGAACGCGGAGACGGTACTCTTGCTCGCCGCCATGCGGCGGTGCAGCCAGCCGGCCAGCATGCCGCCCAGCACGGCAGCGACCATGAACACCGGCAGCACCAGCACGATGCAGATCAGTCCCTCCAGCAGGGTCACGAACATGGCAAGCAGGAACAGCAGCATGGCCTTGGCCGCCACGGCGGCATCCTGCCGTACCGACGTGCGCTGGCGGCGCGCCGCCATGAACACGGCCAGCGCGCCCAGCGAAAACGGCGTCACGATCAGGAAGGCTTTCGACACGATATTGAACCAGCCGCCTGGATTGACGCCGAAACCGAGGCGCAGGAACATGCCGTACAGCAGGCCGATCAGCAAGGGCCAGACGATGCGGGAGCGAAAGAAGCGGTACATTGCGCGGGCAAAGCCGCCATTGTCGCACCGATGGGCTGAAGAAATGTCCTTGCAATTTCGCACACCTGTGCTAAAGTTCGACCCATGAACACTTCCGCAAAAAGCGAAGCCACTTACGCGCTGATCGTCGACGCGGCCATGGAAATGGCGGCCGGCGAAGGCATCGGCAAGCTGTCGCTGGGCGAGCTGGCCAAGCGCACGGGCATCAGCAAGAGCGGGGTGTTCTCGCGCGTGGGCTCGCTGGAAAGCCTGCAAAGCGCGGTGCTGGACGAATACGACCGCCGTTTCGGTGAAGAGGTGTTCCTGCCTTCGCTGCAGCAGCCGGCCGGCCTGCCGCGCCTGCAGACGCAGGTCATGCTGTGGCTGAAGAAGGTCACGGACGAAAGCACGCGCAACTCCTGCCTGTACACGGCGGGCGCGTTCGAGTTCGACGACCTGGAAGGGCCGTTGCGCGACCGGGTCGAGCAGGGGGTGTCGCGCTGGCGCGCCTCCTTGCGCAAGACCGTGCTGCAGGCGATGGAAGCGGGCCACTTGCGGCCGGATACCGATCCCGAGCAGCTGGTGTTCGAGATCTACAGCCTGATCATCGGCGCCATGCACGACGTGCGCTTCCTGCGCGATGGCACGGCGCCGAAACGCATGCAGCGGGCGTTCAACCGGCTGATCTCGACGTACAAGAGCTTCAACGAGATCGAATGAGAAGTGCACGGGTGGCTTGCCGCCCGTTTTTTTGAACTGATTTCGCACATGTGTGCGAAATGGAGGCCAAGATGAAACTGCTGTTGCTGGCGCTGCCCGTCCTATATGTCCTGATCCATTACAGCGTGGCGGACCTGCTGCGCGCCATCCCCGACCGGAATGAAGATTTCGGCGACATTTGACCAGAGAGGAGACACCATGAGCACCCCCATCGATTTTTACTTTGACTTCGGTTCGCCCTACGCCTACTTCGCCGCCGCGCGCATCGACGCGCTGGCGGCGCGCCACGGCCGCACCGTGCGCTGGCGCCCCGTGCTGATCCTGGCGCTGTTCAAGGCCACGGGTGCGCTGCCGGCGCCGATGGTGCCGCTGCGCGGCCCGTACGCCGAGCGCGACACAATGCGCACGGCGCAGTTGAACGGCATCGTCTACCGCCAGCCGCCCAACTTCCCGCAACTGCTGCTGGCGCCGCCACGTGCCGCGCTGTGGATCGAGAACGAATACGGCGCCGACAAGGCGGCCACCTTTGCGCGGCGCTGCTTCGAGGCCTATTTCTCGGAAGGGATCGACATCAGCCAGGACGACGCGATCGTGCAGCTGGCCGAGGCGCTGGGCGTGGACGGCGCACGCCTGCGCGAAGGCCTGCACAGCGCGGCCATCAAGGAACAGCTGAAAACGGCGGGCGAGGAAGCGATCGCGCGCGGCGTGTTCGGCGTGCCGTTCATGATCGTCGATGGCGAACCGTTCTGGGGCTTCGACCGGTTCGACCAGATGGAGCAGTGGTTGACACAGGCGGCGGACACGAAGGCCGCCGCCTGATCGCGGGGATTACTTCTTCTTGGCCGGCGCGGCCAGCAGCGGCACCAGGTACTTGCCGGTGACGCTGTCCGGATTGGCGGCCACGTCTTCCGGCGTGCCGGTCGCGATGATGCGCCCGCCCCCGGCGCCGCCTTCCGGCCCCAGGTCGACGATCCAGTCCGCCGTCTTGATGACGTCCAGGTTGTGCTCGATGATGACGAGCGTGTTGCCCTGGTCGCGCAGGCGGTGGATCACCTTCAGCAGCAGGTCGATGTCGTGGAAGTGCAGGCCCGTGGTCGGCTCGTCCAGGATGTACAGGGTGCGGCCCGTGTCGCGCTTGGACAGTTCCAGCGACAGTTTCACGCGCTGCGCCTCGCCACCCGAGAGCGTGGTCGCGCTCTGGCCCAGCTTGATGTAGCCCAGGCCCACGTCCAGCAGGGTCTGCAGCTTGCGCGCGATGGTCGGCACGGCCTTGAAGAACTCGTGCGCGTCCTCGACCGTCATCTCCAGCACTTCCGTGATGCTCTTGCCCTTGTAGTGCACTTCCAGGGTTTCGCGGTTGTAGCGCTTGCCGTGGCAGACGTCGCACGGCACGTACACGTCCGGCAGGAAGTGCATCTCGACCTTCAGCACGCCGTCGCCCTGGCAGGCCTCGCAGCGGCCGCCCTTGACGTTGAACGAGAAGCGGCCCGCGCTATAGCCGCGTTCCTTGGCCGTCGGCACCGTCGAGAACAGGTCGCGGATCGGTGTAAACACACCGGTGTACGTGGCCGGGTTCGAGCGCGGCGTACGGCCGATCGGCGCCTGGTCGACGGCGATGACCTTGTCGAAGTGCTCCAGGCCGCTGATGGAATCGTGCGGCGCCGGTTCCGTCTGCGAACCGTACAGGTGGCGCGACAGGGCCGGGTACAAGGTGTCGTTGACCAGCGTGGATTTGCCGGAGCCGGACACGCCCGTCACGCACGTCAGCAGGCCAACGGGCACCATCAACGTCTGATTTTTCAGGTTGTTGCCGGTGGCGCCCGTGATGACCAGCTGGCGGTTCGGATCGGCCGCATGGCGCTTCTTCGGCACCTCGATCTTCAGGGAGCCGTTCAGGTACTGCGCCGTCAGCGATTCCTTGTTCTTCAGGATCTCCTTCAGCGAACCGGCCGCGATCACGTCGCCGCCATGCACGCCGGCACCTTTGCCCATGTCGACGATGTAGTCGGCCGTGCGGATCGCGTCCTCGTCGTGCTCCACTACCAGCACGCTGTTGCCGATGTCGCGCAGGTGTTTCAGGGTGTCGATCAGGCGGTCATTGTCGCGCTGGTGCAGGCCGATGGACGGCTCGTCCAGCACGTACATCACGCCCGTCAGGCCGGAGCCGATCTGCGAGGCCAGGCGGATACGCTGCGCCTCGCCGCCGGACAGGGTGTCCGCCGAACGGTCCAGCGACAGGTAATCCAGGCCCACGTTGTTCAGGAAGGTCAAGCGCGACACGATTTCCTTGACGATACGGTCGGCGATGTCGCGCTTGGCGCCCTTCAGCTTCAGCTGCTCGAAGAAGGTCAGCGTATCGCGCAGCGGCTTCTCGGCGATTTCATAAATCGCCTTTTCCTGCTTGCCGGTGCCGACCTTGACGTGGCGCGCCTCCACGCGCAGGCGCGCGCCCGTGCAGGTCGGGCATTTCTTTTCGTTGATGAACTTGGCCAGCTCTTCCTTCACGGCCATCGAGTCCGTCTCGCGGTAGCGGCGCGCCAGGTTGTTGACGACGCCCTCGAAGGTGTGTTCCTTCACCACCGTACGGCCGCGCTCGTTGACGTAGGTGAACGGCACAGTGTTCTTGCCGGAACCGTGCAGCACGACGTTCTGCGCGGCGGCCGGCAGCTTCTCGAACGGCATGTCCAGGTCGAAGTCATAGTGGCTCGCCAGGCTGGACAGCATTTGATAATAGAACTGGTTGCGGCGGTCCCAGCCCTTCACGGCGCCGGACGCCAGCGACAGGTTCGGGAACGCGACGATCCGCTTCGGATCGAAGAACTCGATGTGGCCCAGGCCGTCGCACTCGGGGCAGGCGCCCATCGGGTTATTGAACGAGAACAGGCGTGGCTCCAGCTCCTGCAGCGAATAGCCGCAGGAAGTGCAGGCGAACTTGTTCGAATAGACGTGCTCGACGCCGGTGTCCATTTCATAGGCCACCGCGCGGCCGTCGGCCAGGCGCAGCGCCGTCTCGAAACTCTCGGCCAGGCGCTGCTTCAGTTCAGGATTGACCTTGACGCGGTCGATGACGACGTCGATGGTGTGCTTTTCCGTCTTCTTCAGCTTCGGCAGGTCTTCCACTTCGTAGATCTTGGCGTCATGGGTGCCGCTCTGCACGCGGAAGCGCACGAAGCCCTGCGCCTGCATCGCCTCGAACAGGTCGGCATGCTCGCCTTTGCGGTTGGCCACGACGGGCGCCATGATCATCAGCTTGGTACCCTCGGGCATGCCCAGCACGGCATCGACCATCTGCGACACCGACTGCGCCGACAGCGCGTGGTCCGGGTGGTTGATGCAGTAGGGCGTGCCGACGCGCGCGTACAGCAGGCGCAGGTAGTCGTGGATCTCGGTGACGGTGCCGACGGTCGAGCGCGGGTTGTGCGAGGTGGCCTTCTGCTCGATCGAGATGGCGGGCGACAGGCCTTCGATCAGGTCCACGTCCGGCTTTTCCATCAGCTGCAGGAACTGGCGCGCATAGGCCGACAGCGACTCGACATAGCGGCGCTGGCCCTCGGCATACAGCGTGTCGAAGGCGAGCGACGACTTGCCGGAGCCGGACAGGCCGGTAATGACGATCAGCTTGTTGCGTGGCAGATCGAGATTGATGTTCTTCAGATTGTGGGTACGCGCGCCGCGGATGCGGATTTCTTCCATGGATATATGCCTTGAGTGGTCTGAGCCTGTGCCAACTGCGGTGGAGCCGGAACGGCCGATGCCGCGCTGGTGGCGCGGCGGTCGGTCAACCCGCAACTATAACGAGGTTCGGAAAACGATGCTGTGGGGACGCTTGAATCGTGGTGCCTGCGTGTGCCGGCTGCATGCCGGCCGGGAGCGCTGCCCAGTCTAGTTGCTGTCGAACACCGGTTTTTCAAGTGCCGCACCCACCCATGACCCGCATTTGACGCGGATCAGCCCAAATCCATCCGAACACTGTATATAATACCAGTATTCACAGGCGGGTGCTCGTGCGCCGTCGCGAAAAAATCCTGGTGCGCGACACCGCCCCGGTATGCTGTTTGCATACGCGCTGTCATATAATCGTCCTTTGGTAAAAATTCACGCAGGAGTACTACATGGCATCTGTCAACAAAGTCATCATCGTCGGCAACCTGGGCCGCGATCCGGAGATCCGCTACATGCCGAGCGGCGATGCCATCGCCAATATTGCCGTTGCCACGTCGTTCCGCAGCAAGGACAAGAACACGGGCGAGCAGAAGGAAACCACCGAGTGGCACCGCATCTCGTTCTTCGGCCGCCTGGCCGAGATCGTCGGCCAGTACCTGAAGAAGGGCTCCTCGGTCTACGTCGAAGGCCGCCTGCAAACGCGCAAGTACACGGACAAGGACGGCGTCGAGAAGTACGCCACCGACATCATCGCGCAGGAAATGCAGATGCTGGGCGGCCGCCAGGGTATGGGCGGTGGTGATGGCATGGGCATGGGGGGGGGGTGACGACATGGGCGGCTATGATGCGCCGCCGAGCCGTCCGGCACCTCGTCCGCAGCAGTCGGCTCCGGCACCGCGTCCGGCGCCTAAGCCGGCGCCGAATTTCTCGGATATGGATGACGATATTCCATTCTAATGAGCTCGCGGTTGTGATGACTAAAGCCCTACCAATTTTGGCGGGGCTTTTTTATGATCTGACGGTGCCGCGTTTGGCACTGGGGTAACGAAGCTAGATATCCCGGAGGATAAACTGTTCGCTCCTACAAGCTCTAACGCACAATACTCGACAGCTAACTGTGAATTTTTATCTCCAACCAGCAGTACACGCACCACCGCCGCCACTCGAGATATCGGAGTCGGAATTTATTAGGCTGCAAAGCGCTCGTAAGGTGCTGAATGCCGCCTTCTCGTTCGAAGAGAATTACGACTTGCTTATCGGGAACTATGTTGAAATCGAGAACTCGGCATTAGGTCTTGCAGCCTCCGTAATGGCGCGACGTCTCCACGGATACGAAGAAATGTTTGAACTTACAGCGGAAGTGAATAGGCGAGCTGTAAATTTCTTGAGTACGGCTAGGCTGTTTGTCGACCAAATTCTCCAACGTATCTCCGATTGTGACGGCGATAGGGAAGCGGTCAGGAACTTACTAAGGCAGGAGCATGCCGAAGCATTCGAATATCGCTTTATGGAAGCGCTTCGCAATCATGTGCAGCATTCAGGTTCTGCTGTACATGGCCTGTCATTTGGCGGCGACTGGGCGCCACCAGGGACGCGAGACAGACGTGTATTTGTGTTGAGTGCCTCTTCGCATAAGCGATATCTCGAGCTTGATCCAAAATTCAATAAGGCCGTTTTGCAGGAGTGCCCTGATCAAGTTGATTTTATGCAGGCAATGCGCCGCTACCTCAGCGCGTTAAGCAATGTCCACGATTTCGCTCGTTCAGGCATAAAAGATGGCGTCGAGAAAGCTCGCAAAACGTTTGAAGATGCCATAAGCCGTTACCAATCATTTTCTAACGAGTCATCATTGGGCCTTACCGCATATGGATCACGCCCAACAGGTAAGATGGAACAAGTTCTTGTATTTTTAAAGTGGGACGACGTTCGCATAAGGCTCTCGACTCGTAATCATAAATTGCGCTATCTCGATAGGACGATAATATCGAACTCTAATATTTGAAAGAAAATTCATTCTTTGCGCACGCAGACATAGTTCAGGAAGCGACTCCGGGCCGGCACTCAGCTCAACCGACCCCTTCGCTTGACGCGCTCTGCTTTAGCGCCCGTTGGTATTCGCTAAGACGCCGGCTGGTTACCACGCGCCCGGCAGCGTCAACCTGAACGTTTCCCGCCCTGCTACTGGCGCCACCAGCACCAAACTACCCTTATGCGCATGGGCAATTTCGCGCGCCAACGCTAGACCCAGCCCAACCCCGGCAATGCGCCTGTTGTGCGCCTCGTCGGCGCGATAGAAGCGCTCAAACAAGCGCTCACGCTGGTCAGCCGGAACGCCATCGGACGCATTGGCCACGTCGATATGCCAAACCTCATCGTCCCGCATGGCCGACAACCTGATCCATCCATCCGCCACCCTGTACTTGAGCGCATTACTCACCAAATTACGCAACACCTGGCCCAGCAACTCGATATCGCCACGAACCAGCAATTCCGGCGGCAGCGAAGGCACAGCGTCGCCCGCCGGCGCCAGCATCGCAATATCCTCCGCCAGCTCATCGAGCAAAGGCCGCAAATCAACCGGCGTCATCGGCAACTGCAACTGCCCAGCATCCGCGCGCGACAGCAGCAGCAGCTTGCGCACGATGCTGTCCAGCCCCCGCACCTCGTCGATCATGCGCGTCAGGCTTTGCTCCAGCACCGGGTCGTGTGCCGCGCGCTCGAAGCAGCGCTCCAGTTCGCCCTGCAGGATCGTCAGCGGCGTCTTGAGCTCGTGCGCGGCGTTGCCGGAAAAGCGGATCGCATGCGTAAAGCTGCGCTGCACCCGGTCGCCCATCTCATTGAAGACATTGATCAGCTGAGCGAACTCCAGCGCTTCGTCGGCGGGGCGTACGTGTTCGAACCGTGCATTGGCATTGACCGCGACCATCGCTGCCGTCAAGTGCTCGACGGGGCGCATCGCGCGGCCGGCCAGCAGCCAGGCCGTCACGCCGACCAGCAGGAACATGGGCAGGGTCGCCAGGTAGAAGTGCCTGGCCGTGGCATGCATCGTTGCCCGCGGCAGGGTCCAGTTCACCGCCAGCCACAGGTGGCGCGGCGTGCCGGCCGCGTCCACGGTGCCGATCGCGCCGATGCGCCACTCGTCTCGGCCCAGCACCACGTCTGTCAGCGGCGGGCTGCCGGGAGGCAGTGCCGCACAGCGTGCGGGTGCCGCGCCGGCACAGCCGGCTGGAAACGGCGTCGGCAGCCGGGCATCTAGGCCGACAGGCCAGTAACGCGAGCGGTACAGGTCGCGGCCGTGGCCGTCCTGGACCAGCAGCACGACCCGCGGACGCTCGGGCACGGTGTCCGAAAAACCGCTGAAGCTGGCGTCGAGTTGCTGTTCGAGGGATACCCAGTCGTGCGCGTGGGTGTCGCGCAGGGCGGGGCCGGCCAGGTGGCTGCGCTGGATCTTGTCGATCACCGCGTGACGCCGCTCGGCCACCGCCAGCATGCTGAAGACGACCAGCACGGCAATGCCGATGACCGCCGGTACGACGGCCATCAGCGCCACGTGGGCCCGGAACGAGCGCATCGGCCGCAACCAGCGCGTCATGCGTCGCTGTGCTTGAGCCGGTAGCCGACGCCGCGCACCGCGTCGATGCTCAGGTTGGCCGGCAGGTCGAGCTTCTTGCGCAGGCGCTGGATGCACACGTCGACCATATTGGTCTGCGGCTCGAAATCGTAGCCCCACACGTGTTCGAGAATCTGGGTGCGGGTGTACACGCGGTCCGGCGAGCGCATCAGGTATTCCATCAGGTTGAATTCGCGCGAGGTCAGTTCCACCGCGCGCTCGCCCAACTGCGCCACGCGGGTGAGGCGGTCGAGCTTGAGCGGTCCGACCGTCAGCATGTTCTGGCGTTCGCCGCTCACGCGCCGCATCAGCGCATGGATGCGCGCCACCAGTTCCTCGACGAAGAAGGGCTTGGCCAGGTAATCGTCGGCGCCCAGGTTCAGGCCCTCCAGGCGGTCGTCCAGTTCGTTGCGGGCGGTGAGCAGGATGACGGGCACGTTGCTGCCCTGGCGGCGGATGCCCTTCAGGATGGACAGCCCATCGCGGCCGGGCACCATGATGTCGAGCAGGATGACATCGTATTCGCGCGTGGTGCCGTACTCGTAGCCGCGCGTGCCGTCCTCGCAGTGATCGACGGTAAAGCCGTGTTCGCGCAAGCCCGCGCAGACAAAATTGGCAATCTTGGATTCGTCTTCGACGAGCAGGACTTTCATAACGTCCGAGCAAATCTTGCCATTATAAAACAGTTAATTCCTACATGTCAACGAACAGAAAATGACAATGTTGTAATCGTAGTGTTGGTCTACGGTCATTTTCTTTTGGTTAAATCACGTTGTACGAGAGTCAACTGAACGTTATTACCGAGGAGCAACATGGGATTTGGCAAGTGGATCAAAAATACGACGCGCACGGTCGTCAAGACTGTCGAGAAGGCTGTCGACAAGGTCGGCGATGCCGTCAAGGACCTGGGCAATGAGCTGAACGACATGGGCAACGCGTTCAGCGATTTCGGCCAGGATGTCGGCAACATCGCCAAGAAGGTCGCGGAGCTCGGCTATGCGAAGAAGAACCTCGGCAACGGCGACAACAGCTACACCGCCACCGCGCTGGGCGGCAACGTCATCCACGGCGAGGGCGGCCACGACAACATCACGGTCAACGCCGGCGCCTACAACGCCATCTACGGCGACGACGGCAACGACACCATCACCGTGCGCGTGGGCGGCTACAACCGTATCGACGGCGGCAACGGCAACGATACCATCCGGGTCGACCTGGGTATCTACAACAAGATCGCCGGCGGCGCGGGCGACGACAACGTCAGCGTGGCCTCGGGCGCGGCGGCGGACATCGACCTGGACGCGGGCAACAACAGCGTGACCGTCAACAGCGCCTCGAACCAGATCGGCGCCGACGACGGCAACAACGTCGTTGTCGCCAATGCGGCATCGAACCTCATCGAACTGGGCCATGGCAACAACCGGGTCACCGCCAGGGGCGGTTCGAACCAGGTCACGACCGGCAACGGCGCCGACACGATCGAGGCGGACGGCGCGTCCAACATCATCCAGGCCGGCCAAGGCAACAACAACGTCACCACGGGCGGCGCCAGCAACAAGATCACGACCGGCAACGGTGCCGACACCATCGTGGCCAAGGGCGCGAGCAACGTCATCAACACCAATGGCGGCGACGACAACGTGACCGTCAAGGCCGCCAGCAACGTCGTCGATGCGGGCGATGGCAACAACACGCTGCACGCGGAAGGCGGCAACAACAAGCTGAACACCGGCGGCGGCAACGACAACGTCAAGGCCTACGGCGTGGCCAACCAGATCAACGCGGGCAGCGGCGACAACACGGTCTACGTGGGCGCGGCCTCGAACACGATCAACACCGGCACTGGCCGCGACAACATCACCGCCTACGGCGGCGCCAACGTGATCAACGCCGGCGCGGGGGACGACAAGGTCTTCGCGGTGGCCGGTGCGAACGTGATCACCGCCGGCAACGGCAGCGACAACGTGGTCGCCCTGGGCGGCGCGAACGTCGTGACCGGCAGCGACGGCAACGACACCATCATTGCCGGCGGCGGCGCCAACGTCGTCGGCGACGACGGCGGCAACAATACCGTGCTGCTGGGCGGCTACCTGAACGTGGGCTACACGGGCGGCGCCAACAACAAGGTGGCGGCGCTGGGCAATACCAATGCGCTGGTCAGCAACCAGGGCGGCAACCTGATCGCCGCGGTCGGCATGGCCAACGTGGAACTGGCCAACGGCAGCGGCAATACGCTGGTGGCGGCGGGCGCGGGCAACCTCGTCGCAACCACCGTCGGCGGCAATACCGTCGTGGCCGCGGGCGGCACCAACGTGGTGCTGACCGAACTGGGCGGCATGGTCAAGGCCGCCGGCACCGGCCTGGGCAAGACTGTCGCCTCGGTGTTCAGCAACAAGGATGCGGCCAAGGCCGTGGATGCCATGACCGCCAAGCTGACCGGCGCGATCGCCAGCGGCAGCGGCAACGACAAGGTGCTGGCCACGGGCGGCACCAACGTCGTGTACACCGGCGCCGGCAAGGACGTGGTGGCAGCCATCGGTGGCGCCAACGTCATCCTGGCCAACGGCGGCGACAACGTGACCACCGCCATCGGCGGCAGCAACACCATCGTCAACACGGCGGGCAACAACGTGGTGACGGCGGTGGGCGGCAACAATGTGGTCGTCACGGGCCTGGGCGACGGCGTGGCGGACGTGGCGGCCATGCTGGGCAAGGCCACCGGTTCGACCATCGTCAAGCAAGCCGCAACCTTCATCGGCAACACGCTGGCCACCGGCGCCGGCCGTGACGTCGTGACCGCCATCGGCGCCAACAACGTGGCCTACACGGGCGCCGGCGACGACGTGGTGACGGCGATCGGCAACACCAACGTGGCCTGGACCGGCACCGGCAACGACGTCGCCACCGCGATCGGCAACAACAACGTGCTGTGGGGCGACGCGGGCGCCGATACCCTGACGGCCGCCGGCCGCAACAACCTGGTGGTGAGCGGCAACTACGCCGAAGTGGGCGCCACGGCGGTGGGCCTGGTCGATTCCCTGGCGGCGGCAGCCTCGGCCACCGACCTGGTCGGCAAGGCCGGCCTGGCCGGCGCCGCCACGGCGCAGAACGGCACGGAGGCCATGACCGTCTTCGGCCAAAACAACATCCTGGTCGGCGGCAGCGCCAAGACGGTGGCCACCGTGGCCGGCGTGAACAACCTGGTGGTGACGGGCGCAGCGGACGACGTCGTCACCGCCGTCGGCAGCAAGACGGGCGTCGTGACCGGCGCCGGCAACGACGTGGTGACCACCGTCGGCAAGGCCAACGCGGTCTCGGCTGGCGAAGGCAACAACGTCATCACCGCCATCGGCAAGGCCAACGTACTGGAGGGCGGCAGCGGCAACGACGTGATCACCGCGCTGTCGTTCGGCAGCGTGTCCACCAGCGTCAAGCTGACCGGCAATGTGATCGTCACCGGCGACGGCACCAACGTCGCGACCGTGGTCGGCACCGACAACGCCATCATCGGCGGCAGCGGCAAGGACACGGTGGTCATGGTGGCCTACGGCGGCGGCCAGACCAAGACCACCACCACCCAACCCGAAGGCAGCGACAAGACCACGACCAGCACGACCAAGGGCGATACCCAGCTCAACGTGGCATGGACCGCGGGCGGCAACGATACCGCCGTCGTGTACGGTTCGCACAACGTGCTGGCGACCGACTCGGGCGACGACTTCATCGTCGCGCTCAACGCCGGCAGCAAGCTGTCCTATGCGAGCAAGACGACCCAGGCCGTGGAAAACGGCAAGGACCTGACCACGTCGAGCACCAAGCTCAGCATCGACACGGGCATGAACTTCGTCCACGCCGGCGACGGCAACGACACCGCCATCCTGGCCGGTACCTCGACCATCGGCCTGGGCGGCAACGGCAGCGACCTGATCGTGTCCAGCGGGCAGAACAATGTCGCGGTCGGCGGCGCGGGCAACGACGTGATCATCGGCCTGGCCGAGATCACCGTGTTCAACGCGGTCGAATCGCTGTCCGAAAACGACTACGAGTCGGCCGGCGACTGGGTCGGGGCGGCCATGAACGCCAACTTCATCCGTACGCAGTACTCGGCGCTGAAGTCGGGCAACCTGAGCAACATCAACCTGGTCGGCAACGTGCTGCTGGGCGGCGCCGGCGACGACACCGTGTTCGCCACCAATGCCGGCAGCTATGTCGGCGGCGGCGACGGCAACGACAAGATGATCGGCCTGGGCTGGGGCCTGGTCGACCAGATCCTGGCGGGCAAGACGCTGAACAACGCCTGGACCGGCATCGGCAGCGGCTTCGAGGCCATCACCAAGTACGTCGGCAGCACGCTGACGGCCGACCTGGCCAAGAGCTGGAACGGTATTGCCGGCAGCATCAAGACCAATGTATCGAACGTTACCGTGGACGCGGGCAAGCTGGTCGATACGCTGAACGGCGCCGGCAACAGCGCGCTGGCCGCCGCGACGAATGCGGCCGGCGTCGCCACGGCCGATTTCGATATCGCGGGTGCCCTGAAGTCGGCCCTGTCGACGACCCAGGACGGCATCAACAGCGCCGTCAACGGCATCGGCAGCGGTGTCAACTACGTGGCCGACACGGACGTCTCCGGCGCCATCACGGACGCCACCCAATGGCTCGGCAGCGCCATCAGCACCGGCAGCCAGGCCACGGCCGGCGGGCTCGACTGGCTGGGCAAGCAGCTCGGCATCGACCTCCAGCTGTCCCAGTTCAAGGGTGCGGATATGCTGGTCGGCGGCTTCATCGCCTACACGCTGGGCTACAAGTATGCGGGCGACAACGACCTGCGCGGTGGTGCCGGCAGCGACACGCTGTACAGCGGCCTGGGCAACGACGACCTGCGCGGCGGCAGCGGCACCGACACGTATGTGATGTCGCTCGGCGACGGCAAGGACACGATCTACGAGGAAGCCGGTGGCAACGACGTCCTCAAGATCACGGGCAACCGCCTGTTCTCGAACGTGACGCTGAGCGCGGACAAGGTCAAGGTCAACATCGACGGCGGCGACCTGATCATCAACCTGGTCGACCAGGACACGTCGTACGCGAAGATGACCGTGCATGACTACAGCCATGTCACGATCGCCGCGCTCGACCTGGTCGACGCGGCCGGCAGCACCGTCGCCCACCTGGCCTTCAGCGATCTTGTCGCCCGGGCCGAGCAGGGCGCCGACCCGTACGCGATGGCGTCGGTATGGACGGCGGACCGCCTGGCCACGTTCTCGCACCTCGTAACCGACGCCTTGTCGGGAGATGGTGCCACCCTCGTGGGCGTGCAAACGGCTTGACGGCGATCGAGGCGACAGGCTGCCAGGCGGCAGTCTGTCGCCTGCGGGCGCCCGCTTCTCTCCATCCCAAGCCGAACCATTTGCCGCGTTGTTCCACTCATCGGCGTAATGCCCCGAACGGGTGGGGTTGGCGACCCGCAGGCACAGGATGGAGACACGATGTTGAACCCGACGCACAGTGGGACAGCCCAGATCCCCCATGGCTTTCCGGCAGCTGGTCCAAACCATGCGCCGGCCCAGCCGGCCCAGCCAGGGCCGGTCCAGGCGGCTGGTGGACAACCGCCGCATGTGAGCGCACTCCCACCCAACGGCCCTCATCCGCTGCAGCGCCAGCACGCGAGCTCGGCCAGCCGCGGCCCGCTGCGGCCGATGACGTCACCCCAGCCAGGCAGGCTCGTCATCGGCCCGCGCTCGACCGTATTGGACACCGTGGGCTGGAACAGCAAGGAAAACTTGAAGGAACTCGGCACCCAGCTGATGCTCGCACGCGACTTCCATCGCTGGGACCCGCGCCTGGGGCCGGCCCGGGTCGCAGGCAATCCGCTTACCCGGCTTGGCGTGCAAGGCAAGCCTTTGTCCGATCAGGAACTGGCGGCGCGGCATGCGAAAGCGCGCACGGCGGCGCTGTCCCTGCTCGATAATACGGAGCGCGAGTTCCACCTGGCCGGCACCGATGCGGGCCAGGAAATACAACGGCAGCGCGATCTGCTGGCCGACCCGGACCACGAGCTCAATGCGGAAACCTTCGCCGACATGATGAAGACCGTCAGCGAGGCGGTGGCCGCGCAACTGTCGCGGGAGCTCGCGCCGTCGCGTGCGGAGCGCACCACCAGCCGCATGCCGATGGACTGCATGGCCCATCTCGGCCATGCCCTGCGCGCGGCGCAAGGCGGTGCCAACCAGGCACAGGTCGCGTTCCTGAGGGATCTGGGCAGCGAGACGATGACGCGCGTGTTGCGCCACGAGCTGGACTTCGGTGCGACCAGGCAGTGGCTGGCGGACGTGCGGCAACGGTGCGAAGGGCAAGGGCTGCAAGAGCTCGCCGGCCTGGCGGACCAGTTGGCAAACGCCATTCCCGGGCCCGCCAGACCCGCCGCCCCCGGCGCACCGGACCCCCGAATAGCCCAGCTGCGGCACCATGCCACCCAGCTGCACGACAATGTGTATGGCCGGGCGTTGGAGTCCTCGCTGATCAACCATCTGGTGCACAACCCGCCAGAGGGCGTGAAAAACAGCATGATGGCGCTGAGCATGCATCTGGGCCGCGAACTGGCGGGAATGCCGCCCGCTTGGCAGCACTGGGTAGCGCAGTCGGCACAGCATTGGATAAAGGAAGAGCCGCGCGGCTGGCAAGGGCAGTCGCCCGCCCTGCACGCCTTCGTCAACGCGGCACCCACCGATGCACTGGCTGCGTTGCGGGCACTACTGCACGCGCCCAAGGACACAGGCGCCGACTGCCTCGCGATACCTTTCCTTACTGTCAAGTTGTCTGTGTTGATGGCGAAAGGCGGTGCGGCAACATGGATGGAAGACGCCAACCGCAACTATGGCACCGTCGTCGGCCCTGCCGCGGCGCGCGAGACGAATACGATACCGAACCCGAACCGGATCGCGCCGAAGGCCGGCATCACCGCGCATCACCAGCCCATTACCGTCGCGACACCGCCGCACGAAGCCGCCATGCATCCAGGGGACCGCAACCGGCCCAAGCTGGAACTGCCCAGCCCGGAGCTGCTCAAGGCACTCGAGCACGGCGCGCCCTTCGTCAGCGGCGTGTCGGGTTCGACCAATATCGTCATGCACGCGGTGGCGAACATGCGGCAGACATCCCAGGTCGACGCGAAGGACGCATTGCTGGGCACGATGATGTTCCTGACCCATGACGGCGGCCATTCGATGCACGAGGCCATGTGGGTCGGTAACCAGCTGAACCAGCACCTGGCACTGGACCTCGGATTGCCGGGTGGCGACCGTTCTCAGTATGTGGCCGATTACCGCGGCTTCATCGATTCGTTCCCTCTCGATCAGGGTGGCGACACGCTGCGGGAGGCTGCCGATATGGCCTGGCAGCAGACCCTCGACCAGTTCGGCCGCACCAGCCACTTCTCGCCGCAAAATCCGGCTTGAGCGGGCGCGCCCGGTCGCACGCGCCGAACCATTTGCCATCCCGCTCCACTCACCTGCGTAGTTCCCCAACCGGGTGGGGCCGACAACCCGAGAGCACAGGAGAGACAATGTTCAATCGCACGCATGGAGGGGGCGGCCATGTTCCGCATGGCTTCCCCGTCAACGATCCGCATCACGCACCGCCGCCACAGGCGGGCCGGCAGCGCGCACCCGCGCCCGCGCCCGGTGGGCCGCCACCACGCTCGTCGGCGCCGCGCCACAGCGGCACCCATCCGCTGCAGCGTCAGGCCGGCGCCAGCTCGTCTGCACGCCCGGCCGCGCCGGCCGAGCCGGCGGCGCCCGTCATCGGGCCGCGCACGACGGTGCTGGACACGGTCGACTGGAACACCAAGGCCAACCTGGAGGATATCGAGTCCTTCCTCGTGCTGGGCCAGTCGCAGCGCCAGGGCGATCCGCGGCTGGGGCAGGCCCAGGTCGGCGGCGATGCGCCGGTCAAGCTCAGCCTGTACACCGACGCCAGCATGCCCGTGAACGAAGTGCATCGCGGCGAAGCCAAGGCCCGGCAGGCCGCGCTGACGCTGCTGGCCAATACCGAGCGCGAATTCGGCTTGCACGGCACCCGTGCCGGCGCTGAAATCGAGCGCGCGCGCGACTTCCTGTCGAACCCCAACAACCGGCTGACCGCCGGCACGTTCGGCCGCATGATGAAGGCCGTCAGCGAAGCGGTGCACGCGCATGTCACGCAGCGTATCGGTCCTTCCCGTGCCGAGCGCATGACGGGGCGCATGCCGATGGACTGCATGACCCACCTGGGCTACGAGATCCGGCACGCGCGCCAGCATGCCCGTCCTGAACACAAGGCTTTCCTGCGCGAGCTGGGCTTCGAGACGATGGACCGGGTCATGCAGCACCGCCTGAGCTTCGGCCAGACCAAGCAATGGCTGACCGAAGTGAGCGACGATTGCGCGCAGCGCGGCCTGCGCGACCTGGCGCGGCTGGCGCGCGGCCTGGCCGACGATATTCCGCATCCGTCGGCGCTGCCGGACCACGCGACCCAGCTGCACGACAATGTCTATGGCCGGGCGCTGGAGTCCGTGCTGATCAACGAGCTGGTACGCAACCCGCCGGACAGCGTCAAGGACAGCATGGAAGCCCTTGCCGGGCACCTGGACCGGGCGCTGTCGCGCCTGCAGCCGCACGAGCAGGAACAGGCGGCGGTGGCGGTGCAGAACATGATGCGGCACGAACGCCGCGGCTGGCAGGCCCAGGCGCCCGAACTGGAGGCGTTCTTCCAGGCCGCGCCCGGCCACGAGCTGCGTGCGCTGAAAAACCTGCTGCGCGCCCCCAAGGAGACCGGCGCCGACTGCATCGCCGTGCCCTACCTGACCGTCAAGATGTCGCTGTGCATGGGCGCCGGCGCGCCCTGGATGCGGGATGCCAACGTCAACTACCGTGACGTCGTCGGCCCCGCGTCCGCGCGCGAGACGGAGTCGGCGCCGAACCCGAACCGCATCGCGCCGAAGGCCGGCATCACGTCGCATCACCAGCCGATGACCGTGCGCACGCCGGTGGCGGAGGCGGCCATGCACCCGGGCGACCGCAACCGGCCGAAGCTGGACGAGACCAGCCCCGAACTGCGCCGCGCGCTGCAACAGGGCGCGCCATTCGTCAGCGGCGTGTCCGGATCGACCAATATCGTCCTGCACGCGGTGGCGCACATGCTGGACAAGGGCGGCCGGATCGACGCCAAGGACGCGCTGCTGGGGACGATGATGTTCCTGACGCATGACGGCGGCCACTCGATGCACGAGGCCATGTGGGTGGGCAACCAGTTGAACCAGACGCTGGACCTGAATCTCGGCCTGCCGGGCGGCGATCCGTCTCGCTACGTGGCCGACTACCAGGGCTTCATCGAGTCGTTCCCGCCGGAGAAGGGCCGCGACACGATGCGCGCGGCGGCCGATACGGCATGGCAGGTCACGCTGGACCAGTTCGGCCGCACCAGCCACTTCTCGGCGGATAATCCGAAGCCTTGAATCCCTGGGGGAGCGACATGTCGCCAAGTTAGGGGAGTACGGATCGGTGCTGGCGCCGATCCACAACCCGGGACCAAAACAGGGGTCAGACCCGGCGGATCTGACCCCTGCTCTTCGGTTTTGGGTGCAAGAACCTCCGTGACTCTGGAAGCAGCCACCCTCAGGTCGACAGTGAGCTGGCAGCCAGACTGGCCTGCCGTCGATTCCAGGCGCTCAAACCCCGCGCCGATGCTGCCGCGCAAACGCGAACACATCCTCCCAGGTCGTCGGAAAATCGCCTGGAATGCGCCGGTTGTACATGTAGATGGCACCCGCAATGGCCTCCAGCCGCGCCGCGAACGGCAACTCCAGCCCAGGCCCGAACGGCAGCGACGTGAACCCCTGCCGCGCCACGTCCGGATTCATCGCGTGCAAGTCGCAATCGGCACTATGAAAGTAGATCCCCACGCTGATGCGCGGCACGGCAGCCCGGCCGCTGCTGCGTCCACCCCAGTGCAGCACCTGCGTGTTCCAGCCCAGCGGACTACCGGCGCGGGCGGGCAGGGCGCGGATGTTCTGCCAGTCGCGCAGGCTGAACTCGCCGCCATCCACGTGCTCGGGGAAATTCGGGTCGAGGTGGGTTGGCAGCACGTACATGCAGGCATTGTCCGGCGCCACGTCCGTCAGCGGCAACCATACATTGAGCAGGCGTGGCAGGCCGTTGGCGCGTACCGCGTCCGGGCGCGGCAGGTCGCGGTGCGGGCCCCAGCCGGTGGCGCCGTCGCGCGCGGGCACGTGCCAGGCCCAGATATCGGTGGGCATCGTGCGGTAGCCGTCGCCCAGCAACACGCGCAGCAGCGGGTCGAGGCCGGCAAACATGCGCCAGAATTCGTCATACACCAGGCAGAACACGGGTGGGATGCCGCGTTGTACGAGGTCTTCCACCACCCGCGCCAGCCGGGCCGCTTCGGCCTGTCCGATCACGGGCGGGGCTTGAAAGTAGCCTTCACGCACGGTGTCGGCCGCCAGGCGGGCGACGGTGCCGGCCAGGGCGCGGTCGTGCGACAGGGCGGGCGGTGGCGTGTGCGCCAGCGGCCTTTCGCTAATCGTCAGGTCGGGATTCAGGGTTTGCCAGAACCAGATATTGTGCGCGTCGCGCAGCGGCTGATGCGCCTGTTGGAAGGGGGCGTTCATGGGGTCTCCGGGCAGTAAACGACGGATGCCGCCGCGCGGGGCGCGGCGGCGCGATGGCCTGGGCCGCGATCAGCCGCCCGTGATGTCGGCTTCGCCTTCCGGACCGCCCTCTCCCTTGCCCTTGACCGCTTCCAGCTTGGCCACGTCCACGCCCAGCATGCCGGCCAGCTTTTTCATTTCTTCCGACGAGATGGTGCCGTCCTGCAGCTTCTTCAGCAGTTTTTTCAGGTCGTCGCCTTCGCCTTCGCCGCCGCCGCCCTCCGCACCGCCGGCGCCCTCGGCACCCTTGGCGTTCATGCGTTCTTCCAGCTCCTTGCCGATCAGCTCCTTGGCCATCGGCGACAGCTTCGGATCGCCCAGTGCCTTGATCAGGTCTTCATTGGTCTGGTTCTTCAGCTCCTTCGAGAAATCCTGGGTGGACATGAAGCCCTGTGGACCGCCGAAGCCGAAACCGCCTGGATTAAAGCCTACGTTCATGATGCATCCTTTATGTGCGAGGTGGGCGGCGCCGCGGACGCGGTCGCCGTGCGGCGCGGGCTCCGTGGCGCCGCGCATGCCCCAATGGGTGTGGCATGCGGCCACCAGGGTTCCACGCGGAATGTGCGGTGAAGATTGTCGGGCTCGATGGAACTTGTGGCGGACGGGCCTCCACTCATGGTTACCGACCCGAAGCAATCAGCCAGGGCGGCAATTCTCAACCAATACGGAGGTTCACATGGCAGGTAAAGTCGGAGCAGCAGCAGGTGTGGGCGCAGCAGGCGCGATCGCGGATCAGGAAGCAGCAGGCGCGGCAAAATCGGCCGTCAACGCCAGCAACATCCGCCTGAAAATGGAGAAGGCCGGCGAAGACAACGCCATGGGCCTGATCTAAGCACTGTCACAGTGGATCGCACCGGGTCCGGTGCGGTCCGCATCAGGAGGATGCGATGAGCACGTATCTGAACGCAAAGGCCGGCATCGCCACCGCGCAGCCCGGGCCGGCGATGGCGCGCACCGTGGCCACGCCGCTGGGCGACGCGGCGCAGCACGGCGCGGCGCAGGCCATGGAATTCCAGTTGTGGGTGTCGCAGCAGGCGTCGTCGCTGGCGAAACTGAAGATCTTCAACACGATGGCGAAATCCATCAACGACCAGCAGTAGGAGAGCCCGTGGCCGACAGCAAAGTCAATCGAAGCGGTGCGCCCGGTGCGATCCGGGACATGGAGGCCGTCGCGGCCGCCAAGAGCGACGTCAACAACGTCGCCGTCTTCACCAAGTTCATCAAGAAGGCCGAGGACACGGCGCAAGCCGCGTTGTAAGGCCGCGGCCGCCCCGCGCGGCCGTGCGTTCGCGCGCGCGCGAAGGCTGTTTTCTCCCTCGGTTCTGATGGAACCGGCAACTTGTCCCCGTCACTCAGTATCTGCCGGAGCACCAGCGCCGGCCTCAACCCCGGCGGCGCGCCAGCCGCCTTACACGTCCGGAGAAAACATGTCAGCGACGATCACGACGACCACTACCACCACAACCTATACCACCTCCGATCCCTTCTACGGCGGCTCGTTCAAGCCGCGCGGCGGCGACGGCGGGTCGGATTGCCACGATATCTCGCACGGCCACCACATCCCGCAGGGCAATAAGGAATCGCTGGCCGACGCCATCGACGACATGCAGGTGCCGTCCTGGATCAAGGCCATGGCCAAGAACATCCTGGGTGTCGACGACGAGAGCCGCCTGCCGTCCGAATCGAGCGCCGCGAAGACGATCAACAACTTCCAGAAAGAGCACGACATCGGCCTCTTGTCCGTCGAGCAGATGCAGAAGATGGCCGAGACCGGCTATTGCACGGGCAAGGACGGCAAGACCTTCCAGGTGCCCGAGGAAGTGCAGCTGGCCGCGCAGCGCATGATGGCCAATAACGGCGAGCTGTTCAAGAAACTGGAATCGGCCACGGACGGCAAACACGACGGCCAGCTGGGCCAGGGCGACTATGGCAACGCCATCAAGGACGGCACCATCTCGAAGAACGGCGGCGGCGAGACGCGCGGCACCGGCGAGCGCGGCCTGTCGCCGGCCGACTTCCTGAACGCCATCATGAACGGCAATATCGCCACCACGCGCCCGTCCGAATACGGTGCCGCCAAGACGATCAACGACTTCCAGAAGGAAAACGACATCGGCCTGTTGTCCGTCGAGAACCTCAAGATGATGGCCGAGACCGGCTACTGCAAGGACAAGGACGGCAACCTGAAGCAGGTGCCGGAAGAAGTGCAGGGCGCCGCCCAGCGCATGATGGAGAACAACGGCGAGCTGTTCAAGAAGCTGGAGTCCGCCACGAATGGCAAGCACGACGGCCTGCTGGGCCAGGGCGACTTCGGCGAGGCGCTGAAGGACGGCAGCATCGGCAAGGACAGCGGCAAGGAAACCGTCACGTTCGGCGGCCCGGACAGCACGCAATGGGGCGGCCAGACCGACGGCCTGCCGTCGGACTCGTCGGCCGCGAAAACCATCAACCAGTTCCAGAAGGACAAGGACATCGGCCTGCTGTCCGTCGACAACCTGAAAATGATGGCCGAGACCGGCTACGCCAAGGACAAGAACGGCAACACGGTGCAGGTGCCGGAAGAAGTGCAGCTGGCCGCGCAGAAGATGATGGAAAACAACGGCGAGCTGTTCAAGAAGCTGGAGGCCGCCACCGACGGCAAGCACGACGGCAAGCTGGGCCAGGGCGACTACGACGAGGCCATCAAGGACGGCACCATCTCGAAAAACACGGGCACGCGCAGCGCCCCGGCCCCAAGCGAGTTCTCGCCGGACGGCCTGCCGACCGATGCCGCGGCCGCCAAGACCATCGACGCGTTCCAGAAGGACAAGGACATCGGCCTGTTGTCCCTCGAGAACCTGAAGATGATGGCCGAGACCGGCTATGCCAAGGACAAGAACGGCAACACCGTGCAGGTGCCGGAAGAAGTGCAGCTGGCCGCGCAGAAGATGATGGAGAACAACGGCGAGCTGTTCAAGAAGATGGAATCCGCCGTCACCGGCAAGCACGACGGCCTGCTGAGCCGCGGCGACTACACCGCAGCCGTCGAGGACGGCACCATCAGCGGCTAAGCCACGTCGGGGTCGGCCCCTCCGGTCCGACCCCAGTCCTCCCTCATCTAAAGGAGCACGCCATGACCACGCAATCCCAAACCAAGCGCCAGGACCTGGACGAAACCTTCCACTGGCACCGCATCCGGCGCCTCGGCCGCAAGGCCTGAGCGCCGCGCCGGCAGCCAGCGGCTGCCGGCGCATCCACCCCGACACCCACAGGAGCCCCCATGGACTGGAACGACGGCTACGTTGCCGACATCGCCTACCCCGCCGCATTCTTCCCCGAGCAAAGCCCGACCCACCTCAGCATCGCCTGCGTCCTGAACGGCGTCGAGCCGGTGCCGCTGGACCGGCCGTTCACCTATTTCGAGCTGGGTGCGGGCATGGGGCTGACGGCGTCCGTGCTGGCGGCCAGCCATCCGCACGGGCGCTTCTATGCCAACGACTTCCAGCCGGCCCACGTGGCCTCGGCACGGGCGCTGGCGGAAGCGGGCGAGCTGGATAACCTGACCCTGCTCGAATGCAGCTTCGCCGACCTGGCGGCCGGCAAGATCGACCTGCCGCCGCTGGACTTCATCACGATGTACGGCGTGTACAGCTGGGTCACGCCGGAAAACCGGCGCCATGTCGTCGACTTCATCGCCCGCTACCTGAAACCGGGCGGCATCGTCTACGTCAACTACAACGCCATGCCCGGCTGGGCCGGCGCGCTGCCGCTGCAGCGCATCGTGCTGGAACACGCGGCGCGCCACCCGGCCGGGCGCGAACGGCAAGTGGCGCAGGCGCGCGACTTCGTGAACGCCCTGATCGCCACCGGCATCCGCTATTTCGACGATAACCCGGCCTTGCGCCACCGCCTGGACTCGCTGGCCGCCGCGCTGGACGTGCCGCTGGCGCAGGCCGCCCGGCTGGCGGCGCTGCTGGCATCCTCCGGCCACGCCACCCTGTTCCTGCTGGACGGCGCCTTGACCGACGCGCGCCCGGCGCGCGCGCTGAACCGCACCATCGCCCGCGACGCCGTACATGGCGACCAATACCAGGTGCTGGCCTCGCCGGTGCTGGGCGGCGGCTTGCGCGCGGGGCTGGTGCAAAGGCTGATCTACACGGTGCTGACCGACCGCCCCGACGTCAGCGACAGCGATACCGTGCTGGCCGCCGTGCGGCAGAAGCTGGAGCGCTATCGCGACGCGGCGGGATGCGACAGCAGCCAGGCCGCGCAACTGGCGGCGCTGACGGCTGGCCTGCCGCAGACGGTGGAGGCCATCCTGCGCCTGCGCGTGCCCGTGTGGCGGGCACTGCAGGTGCTGTGAGGCGCGCCGTCGCGGTACCCGTGCGCCGGCCGCCGCGCGCCGGCGTAGTGTGCGCTGTTGGTAGAATGCCCGGGGTCGGGATGGGCGGAGCGGACATGGAACAAACGGATGACAGGGAAGAGGGCGCGGCGCTGGACGGCACGCCGGCCGCCGCCGCGCGGCTGCTGGCGGAGCTGGCCGAGCTGGCCGGCCAGGAGCACGCCGGCACGCCCGTGCTGGAACTGATGGTCGGTGAGATCGTCACGTTCGCGTCGGTGGCGCAGGATACGGCCAGCCTGACGGTGACGGCGCGGCTGCCGTCCTGCGGCCAGTCAGGCTATTTGCCGGCCGGCGCGGCACTGCAGGAACGGCTGGGCCAGGACGGCATCGAATGCCGCTGGCATGCGGACGAAGGCTGTTACGTGGCCCTGCGCAGCGTGCCGCTGGCGGCGCTGCGCGACGAGCGCAGCCTGATGGACGCCATCCTCGACACGGCGGACGCCGCGCGCGACTGGCATGCGCAATTGACGGCCGGGCGCGGCCCGGCCGCCTGAGCGGCCGCGCTTTTTCTTAACGCTCGCATTCGAGCCGGGCCGCGGCCCGTACCCGCGACACGCGCGAGCGCACGGTACCGATCGGGATCTGCAGCTCGCGTGCCGCTTCCTCGTACGTCAATTCCCCCTCCAGCACCGCCTCGAAGGTGGCGCGGATCGGCGCCGGCAGGTCGTCGATCAGGCGCTCCACCTTGCCCGCCATCTGGCGCCATTCATACTGCAGCGCCGGGTCGGCATGGATGTCGACCTGCTGCTCCAGGAAATCCTCCTCCACGGTCTCGTAACGGTCCGCGCCATTGCGGCGGCCCTGGTTGCGCGCCAGGTTCAGCGCGATGCCGAACAGCCAGGTGGACGGCTTCGACAAGCCGGAAAAGCGGTCGGCGCAGCGCAGCGCCTCGACAAAGGTGTTCTGCACCACGTCCTCGGCATCGCTCTGGTTGCCCAGGTAGCGCTGCACGAAGCGCAGCAGGTGGGTGCGGTGCTGGCGGTACAGCGCCGTCACGTCGATGGTCGGTGTTTGTGCCGGTGCCTGCGCCGGTTCCTGTGCCGCCGGCTGCGGCATCACGAAGGCCAGGCCGGCGGGACGGCTGTCCCCCTCAGCGTGGCCGATCATCCGGTGGGGCGCGGTGGCGCGGGCGGTGTCGCTGATCGTCATGTGCATGATGTGCTCTCGCTTGGTATGAGGTTTGGTCTGCTGTTCCATCAGGCCTGTTTGACAAGCGGCCTGTCGATGTCGGCAAGATAACAGCGGATCGCCGCGCCGCCGTCATTTCTTGAACATTGCTGAGACATTGAAAAAAGTTGAGGAAATGGCAGCGCCCCCGGCGCCCCTTCGATGGAACCGGCGGCGCACTCATGTCACGCCGGCCCGCCGATGGAACCGGCGCCGGCGTGGCGGCCACCCAGCAGCATGGCTACTCGTCCCATCAACCAGTTCAACCAGGTGCCCGTCACGGCGCCGCCGCCGCAGCCGCGTCCCGGCGCCGGCGTGCCGCCGCGTGCCGCGCCGCAGCAGGCGAACGTGTCGATGCTGCCGCGCGCGGCGATCGACAGCGAAAGCGGCGTGCGCGAGGGCATGGCATTCCAGCCGAAGAGCCTGGGCCGGCGCCAGCAGGCCACGCCGCGCGCGGCGCCGCAGGCGCAGCGCCAGGGCAACCGCGGCAAGAACGCGGCGGACAACGAGCGCAAGCCCGGCCGGGCCGCCCAGCGCAACACGGGCGACGACCTCGCGCTGCACATGGAGGCGGTCGAGCAGACGCTCGACATGCTGCGTGACGACAGCGGCCGGCGCGGGCGCGAGGAACTCAAGGCCATTCTGGCCGAGCAGCACGAGCCGATCGAGCAATGGCGCGTGCTGCGCGACGCGCTGGCCGGCGTCGACGACCAGAACCTGTCGAACTACAAGAAGAAGGTGCTGCGCGAGGCCATCGGCGAAATGATGGCCGACGTGGTCGACCGCGACTCCAGCGTGCGCAAGGCGCTGCAGGAGTCGGACGTCTCCGGTTCGCTGGAAGCGGCGGTGGAAGGCTCGGCGCCCAAGTCGGCGCGCGAGCTGCGCTTCCTGATCACGGAGAAGGGCAGCATCGACAAGCCGCTGACGCCGTTGACCACCCTGAAAGCCATCATCCGCCACCTGGGCACGGAAAACTGCGAGAAGGCCATCGCCACGCTGTGCTCGCAAATGCTGTCCGGCCTGTAGGCCACCATTCGAGGAGAAAGCCGTGAAATCCGATCTGCGAAAAAATCCCCAGCGCAGCATGGGGCGCTACTGGCTGGCGATGTCCGATGCCAGCGCCTTCACGCTGGTGCGCTCGGCGATCGCCATTGCCGACGCGCTGCGGCGCGACCTGGCCGACCAGGCGCAAGTCGTGACAAGCATCAGCGCGCCGGAAGTGGCCGTGCAATTGCTGACCGCCGCCGAGGGCGCGTGGGGCAAGGGCAAGGCCACCCACCTGATGGCGCAACTGGCGGACGTCAGGAACCACGACTGCTTCAGCCGCGCCAGGGCGTGGCTGCTGCTGCGCGACGCCGTCGCCAGCCTGCCCACGGTCCTGTGGGCGCAGGAAAAACTGGCGACCCGGCGCGAACTGCTGGAAGACATCGAGCGCCAGGCCAACGCCGCCCGCGCCGAGACGGCGCCGCTGCCCAGCAAGCTGGAAGTGCGCGAGCAGCAGTGGCGCGAGAGCGTCATGCGGCGCTGACGACACCAAGAGGAAGCCATATGGAAGAACTGATGCACCGCCTGCTGCACGCGGCGGAAATGGAAGGGGCAGTGGCGCAGGCCGTGCTCGACGACGGCCTGCGCCTGCTGGTCTACCCGCTGGCCGAAGGGCGCCTGGCGGCGCTGGGCTGGCCGGCCGAGAGCGGCCACCAGGTGCACGGCGAGACGCTGCTGCGCCGGCGCGCCGGCGACCTGGCCCGTTATGGCGACTGGCTGCCGGCCCAGTTCAACGACGGCGGCTGGTACGTGGTGCGCCGGCTCGGCGTGGACGGCCATGCATCCACGCTCGATGCCGCCGCGCTGGCAGCCGCCACGGAGCTGCTGCAATGATGCGCACCACCCGTGGCGTCGGCGGGGCCGGCCTGGATGCGGCGGAATTCGCCGAGATCCACAGCCTGCAGACCGAGCTGCTGGCACCGAAGACGCATGCCGCGCTGCAGCCGGAGGAAGAGGCGCTGTCGCTGCCGCCGCCGGAACTGCTCGACCCCAAGATGGAAATGCTGGGGCGCGTTCTGGGCAGCCCCCTGACGAGCGACAACCCGGTCTGGCGCGGCAATGCGATCCCGCGCTTGCGCGCGCTGCAGAAAGCGCTGATCGCCGATTCGCTGACGCGCGAGCGCGATGACCGCGGCACGGGCCTGGACGCGGTGCGGGTGCTGGAACGGCATATCCGCCTGCGCCTGCGCTGGCAGCAGATGGCGCGCAGCGACAACGAGGCCAAGGTTACCGATCCATCGACCCGGGAGGAAGAGCATGCGGCCGAAGCGAGCGCCTGAACCGCTGCGTGACGAACTGGCGACCGCCACCGGCTTGATCTGGGGGCACCTGAACGCCCAGCAGCCGGAGGACGCCTACGAGCTGGCGCGCGGCTGCCTGCAGCTGTGGCCCGAAGACCGGGGCTTGGTGCTGATGGCGGCCTACGCCGCCGTCGAACTGGCCGAACCGGTCGATCTGGCGGCCTTGCGCCGCGACACCAGCACCGACCCGGCCCGTGCGGCCGACGAGGCAGCGTGGATCGCGCTGATCGAGCGGCGCGCCGGCGCGGCGCGCTGATACCCCAGACAGAGAAGGAACTCCAATGCAGTCGATGGCTGTCGTAATGATGCTCAACCGCTTCGCGGCGAAGTGCGCCAAGCGCGCCGAACTGGCCGCTGCGGGCCTGGTGGTCGGCATCGTGTTCATGCTGGTGCTGCCGATGCCGGTCTGGCTGCTGGACATGCTGATCGCCTGCAGCCTGTGCGCCTCGGGCCTGATCGTCGTCGTCGCGATGTACATGTCCGGGCCGACGGCGTTTTCCACGTTCCCCGCCGTGCTGCTGCTGACGACCCTGTTCCGGCTGGCGATCTCCGTCTCCACCACCCGCCTGATCCTGCTGGAAGCCGATGCGGGCCACATCGTCGAGACGTTCGGCAATTTCGTCGTCGGCGGCAACCTGGTGGTGGGCCTGGTCATCTTCCTGATCCTGACGGTGGTGCAGTTCATCGTCATCACCAAGGGTTCCGAGCGGGTCTCCGAGGTGTCGGCGCGCTTCTCGCTGGACGCGATGCCGGGCAAGCAGATGTCGATCGACAGCGACCTGCGTGCCGGCATCCTGACGCCGGAGGAGGCCAAGGAAAAGCGCGCGCTGCTGGGCCAGGAAAGCCAGCTGCACGGCGCGATGGACGGCGCCATGAAGTTCGTCAAGGGCGACGCCATCGCCGGCATCTGCATTGTCGCCATCAACCTGATCGGCGGTATCTCGATCGGCATCGTCCAGCGCGGCATGGACGCGGCGCAGGCCATGCAGGTCTACGCCATCCTGTCGATCGGCGACGCGCTGATCGCGCAGATCCCGGCGCTGCTGATCTCCCTGGGCGCCGGCATGATCACCACGCGCGTGGCGGGCGAGCATGGCGAGGGCGAGGTGACCAATATCGGCCAGGACATCGTGGGCGAGCTGTTCGCCGAGCCGAAGGCGCTGCTGACGGCATCCGGCATCATGCTGCTGTTCGGCGTCATTCCCGGCATGCCGATGCTGGTGTTCGTCACGCTGGCGCTGCTGCTGGCCGGTGCCGGCGTGGTCGGCCTGCTGAAACCCCTGGCGGACGCGGAACTGCAGCGCGCCGACAAGGAACGCGAAGCGCAGAACGCCAGCATCGTCGACCTGGTGAACTTCTCGGCGACGACGCCGTTCATCCTGCGCATGCCGGAGGCCATGCGCGATACCGCCGAGGCGGAGACCATCCGCATGGCCGTGCGGGTGATGCGCAACGGCATGCTGCAGCGGCGCGGCATTCCCGATCTCAAACCCATCGAGTTCGACTTCAACAACAGCGTGCCGGAGGGGCGGGTGCAGTTCCTGATGTCGGAGGTGCCGCTGGTGGACGAGGAGATCCGCCTGGGCTGGGGCGCCACGCGCGAGGCGGTGGAGCGCCTGCACGAGCTGGGCCTGACCGCCGAGGAGCACAACGTGCCCGGCTCGCGCCGGCGCCGCGTGTGGGTGCGCATCGACGACGAGGCCGCGCTGGCGTCCGCCGGGGTGCTGGTGCAGCGCTGGGAGCACGTGTTCTCGTCCGATATCGAGGTCGAGATGCTGCGCAACTGCCAGATGTTCGTCGGTGTCAACGAGGTCATACGCTTCACCCGCTGGGCCGAGCGGCGCTATCCGGAACTGGGCAAGGAGGTCAACAAGTCCGTCACCCTGCCGCGCCTGACGGAGGTGGTGCAGCGCCTCACCCGCGAAGGGGTCTCGCTGCGCAACGCGCGCCTGCTGCTGGAAACGACCCTGGACTGGGCGCCGAAGGAGCGCGATCCCGACGTGATCGCCGATTACGTGCGCCTGGCCTTGAAGCGGCAGCTGTGCTTCGAGGTGGCCCGATCCAACCTGATCGAGGTGATCCTGCTGTCGCCCGAGCTGGAAGAGCAGCTGCGCAACGCGATGCGCCAGACCAGCCAGGGCAGCTACCTGGACATCGATCCCGAGACCGAGCAGGCCATCCTGGACCGGCTGTGCGAGCTGTCGCGCAACGTCAGTTCGCCGGTGGCGCCGCCCGTGCTGGTGACGGCGGCCGACATCCGCCGCTCCGTGCGCAAGCTGATCGAGGAGGAGTTCTTCCCGGTCCCCGTGTTCGCGTTCTCGGAACTGACCCAGCACGCCCGCATCCAGCCGGTCGGCATGATCGAGCTGTAAGGCAACCGCCACCCATGCGCCGACATTCATCAGCACGACCAACAGGGGAATCTCGATGCCATTACCGATAGCAGGCGCCATGACGGCCGCCGCCAGCCTGGGACGCATGGCTGGCGCGGCGGTGCAGACGGCCATGACGGCCGCGCGCAGCAGCGCTCTGGCGCCGATGTTCCAGCAACTGGCCACCAAGCTGCGCTCCTTCGATCCCGCCACCCTGGCGACGCTGTTGCAGGTCGCGACCGCGAAACCGGCGGCGTCGGAGTCCGCCGCGCCGCCGCCGCTGCCGCCCCGGCTATCCGGTGGCGCGATGGCGGCGTCGCTGCGCAGTGCCGTGCCACGCAAGCCGGCAGCGCCGCCGCCCGCCGCGAGCGGCAAGGAGGCGGCCGCGCCGCCAGCGTCGCCGCATCACCCTGGCGAACTGGTGCCGCTGCTGGCCAGCGCCTGGGACCATCTGGAAACCACGCTGGGCGGGCTGACAGCGACCGTGCCGGGCGGCCGTTCCATCGGCGCCGAGATGCTGGAAATGATCGGGCCACGCCTGCGTGCCCTCAACCAGGAACTGGCGCCACTGCTGCAGGCCACCGCGCCGCAGGAGGCCGGGGAATCGAAGGCCGCCGAGCTGCGCCATCAACTTGAAGAGACGGGCGAAAACAACGCGCTCGACCTGGTTGGTGGCCAGGCCGCGCCGGGCGGTGCCGATCCGTCGCACGGCAAGGTCGGCAAGCACGCGCCGGACCATGTGCCCGACGAGGGCGAACCGCCGGGAGCACGGCCATGAATCCGCTACCGGACGATCCGACGCGCACTTACCGGCTGGACGCGGCGCGCCAGCAGGCCTTCACCGCACTGGCCGCGCTGGTCGACGACGCCTGCGCGCTGCTGGCCCGGCGGCTGCCGGCCAGCGCAGCGGCGGCAGGCACCCACGGCCCCATCGACGTGGTCGCACTGCGCGCACTGGCACGCCAGCGGCAGACGGCGGCGGCGCAACGGCGCGAGGTGGTCGAGGCCTTCGTGCTGGGCGCCCTGGTCAACCACGACAACCCGGCCTGGAACCCGCTCGACCCGGCCACCAGCCGCCGCGCCCAGGACAGCCCGCTGGCGGCGCTGCTGGCGGGTCCGGACGAGGTCAATGAAAGCAAGGAGAGGCAATGAGCCATACGAACGATCTTGAACTGCGCATCCTGAACGGCTTGCACCGCGGCGCCAGCCTGCCGCTGGACGAGCAGCCGCAATTGATCGGGTCCGGCGACGACGCCGATGTCGTGCTGGTCGATCCCGGCATCGAGCCGCGCCATGCGGTACTGCGGCTGGACGGCAGCGGCTGGTCGCTGCTGGGGCTGGACGGCATCGTGCGCGGCGCCGCCGCCGACGTGCCGGCCGACCAGCCGCAGCTGGCCCCCGGCGCCTGCGCGCGCGTCGGCCGGATCTGGCTGACGGTGACGGCGCCGGACACGCCCTGGCAGGACCCGCCGGCCGACCCGCCGCCGCAGGCGGCGCAAGCCGAGGTGGACGAGCCGGTCCAGGCCGAGGCGCCGGCACCGGAAGTACCGCCGGAGCCCGCCGAACCCGTGCCGGTACGCGCCGAAAAGCCGCGGCGGCGGCGCTCGCGCATCGTGATGCTGCCGGTGGCGCTGGGCGCCGGGCTCGTTGCGGCGGCGGCCTACGCGTACACGGCGCGCTCTGGCGACGCGATGCCGGCGCCCGCCACGGCCAGCCTGCGGCCCGTTGCGGCCCAGCCCAAGGCCGCGCAGGCGCCATCGCCGGAAGCGTTGCGCCAGGCCTTCCGCCAGCGCCTGGCCGAAGTGGACCTGCTGCGCCGCTTCGACCTGAGCCTGGACGACCGCGCCTGGACGCTGCGCGCCTCGCTGGACGAGGAAGAGGCGGCACGCTTCCGCCGCATCCTGGATGCCTTCGTGGCCGCGCACCACATCGATTTCCCCATCGACGCCCGCATCGGCGGCGCCGACACGATGTTGCCGTTCAAGGTCCGGCAGGTCGTCTCGGGCGCCAACGCCAGCATCGTCACCGACGACGGCCAGCGCCTCTACCCGGGCGACGACTACAAGGGTGTGCGCCTGGTCGCCATCAATGGCAATCGCATCAGCTTCAACGGCACCCAGCCCATCGAGGTGAAATGGTGAGCGGCGACGTGGATGCGGTGCTGGAACGCCTGCGCGCGCGCATGCCCGAGTGGACCGCCGCGCTGCCGCGCCAGCCCGGTTTCAGCAGCCGGGGCAAGGTGTCGCAGGTGCTGGGCACCCTGATCGAGGCGCAGATGCCGCCGGTGCGCATCGGCGAGTTGTGCCAGCTGTTCAACCCGGGCCAGGAAGCCAAGCCCATGTTGGCCGAGGTGGTGGGCTTCACGGAGCGCTGCGCCATCCTGTCCGCCTTGAGTCCCCTGGAGGGCGTTTCGACCGGCACCGTGATCGAACCGCTGCGGCGCGCCCACACGATCGAGGCGGGCGACCACCTGTTCGGCTGCGTGCTGGACGGCTTCGGCCGGTACATGTTCCGCGCGCCGGCCGCCGCCGGCAACGTCGAGACGTGGCGCGACACCGTGCCCGTCATCCGCGATGCGCCGCCCGCTACCGACCGCCCGCGCATCGCCACGCCGCTGGCGACCGGCGTACGCGCCATCGACGGCATGCTGACGATGGGCGTGGGCCAGCGCATCGGCGTGTTCGCCGGTCCCGGCTGCGGCAAGACCACGCTGATGGCGGCGATTGCGCGCGGCTGCGAGGCGGAAGCCATCATCTTCGGCCTGATCGGCGAACGGGGCCGCGAGCTGAACGAGTTCCTCGAGCACGAGCTGGATGAGGAACTGGTGAAGAAGACGATTATTGTCTGCGCCACGTCCGACCGCACGTCGATGGAGCGCTCGCGCGCGGCGTTTTCCGCCACCGCGATTGCCGAGGCCTTCCGTGCACGCGGCAAAAAAGTGCTGCTGCTGGTCGATTCGCTGACCCGTTTTGCCCGCGCCCAGCGCGAGATCGGCCTGGCCGCCGGCGAACCGCCGGCGCGGGGCGGCTTCACGCCCTCCGTCTACACGATGCTGCCGCGGCTGATCGAGCGGGCCGGCGGCACGCCGGAAGGTTCCGTGACCGCGATGTACACGGTGCTGGTCGATGGCGAATCGGCCTCCGACCCCATCGGCGATGAGGCCAAGTCGCTGCTGGATGGCCATATCCTGCTGACGCGCAAACTGGCCGAGCAGGGCCACTATCCGGCCATCGACGTGTTGGCCAGCATCAGCCGCGTGATGAGCAACGTCACCACACGCGAGCACCGCAAGGCCGCCTCGCATTTTCGCGAGCTGATGGCGCGCTACCAGGAGATGGAGCTGCTGATCCGGCTGGGCGAGTACAAGGCCGGTGCCGACCCGGTGGCCGACCGCGCCGTGCAATTGCGCCCGCAGCAGCTGGCCTTCCTGCGGCAGGACACCAGCGCCAGCGCGAACTATGACGAAGCGATCGAAACGCTGATGGGCATGGCGGCATGAGCCTGATCGGGAAGAAGGGCCGGCGCGAGGTGGTGGACGTGCCGGAGCCGCGCCGCCCGGACCAGAGCCTGGCGCGGCTGCTGCACGTGCGCAAGCAGCGCCTGGGCCGGCTGGAGCGCGAGCGCAACGAGGCGCGCCAGCAGTGGCGCGAAGCCCGCTTGGCGCTGCGCGAGCGCAAGGAGGCGTGGCGCCAGGCCGTCGACGCGGCGCACGCGTTCTGGCAGGCCGCACGTGAGGGCTTCCTACAGATGAGTACCACCAGCGGCGACCTGCGCAAGGCCAAGGCGGCCTACGAACGGATGAAGGAGGACGCGGCACGTGTGCACCTGGGCTGGCGCGAGCAGCTGGGCCGCTGCGCCGCAAGCCAGCGCACGTTCTTCACGGCGCTCGAGCGCGTGCTGGCCGCCAACCGGCAGCAGGAGAAGCTCGGCATCCTGAACGACGAACTGCGGCAACTGGCCGCGCGCAACGAGGAGTAACCATGATCGCCTTTTCCCTCTCGCTGGACCGCGGCATCGAGGCGCTGCTGCCGGCTGCGCGTCCAGCGCCAGCGCGGCTGCCAGCGCGGCGCGCCGAGCTGGCGACACCGGCGCCGCCCGCGCCGCCGGCCCGCCCCAGCCAGCCGCACGCGCCTGCGATCGTCGCCAGGCCACAGCGCCGGCCGGCCGATAAACCGCCGCCGGGTCGCGATGCGCCGCCGTCGCGCGAACAGGAGGAAGCTGCCGGGCGTCGCGCCGACGGCCTGGCGGTCGCTCCCTGCCGCGAACGGGAACAAGGCTCCGGTGACGGCGAGGACGGCGACGGCACGCCAGCCGCGTCGGAAGTGAGCGCCGACCTGGGCACGCAGGACGAGCTGGAAGGCGCGTTGCTCGCTGCCCTGCTGGCGCAGGGCCCGGACAGCGGCATGTTCGAGGTGCTGCTGCCCGGTGGCGACACGCTGGGGGTGGCGGTCGACGTGCGTCCCGAGGCGATCGACTACCTGCTGACCCCTGCGTCGGAGCGCCTGGGCGAGCAGCTGCGCGGACGGCAAATGGAACTGGCGGGCCAGTTGCGGCAACGTATAGGCAGAAGCGTCAGGGTGACCGTGCTGTAGGCAGGGCACCCGGCGCGCCGAGCCACCTCTGAACTGGACCGCGATGCCCACTGCCTGCCTGCCCGGACTATCGGGCGTTGACGCCGATTGCCCGCCGCGCACCCTGCTGCGTGGGCGGGTCGGTGCCGCCTATGCGGACCTGACCCGGCGTGTCGGCCGCGGCCTGCGGCTGCCGCTGGCCGATGGCGTGGCGCTGCACCTGATGTTGACGGCCGAGGCCCGCGCGACCGGTGAAGACGCACTGGCGCTGGAAGGTCCGCAAGGCCGGATGACCCTGCAGGCCGGCGTGCCGTTCCTGCTGGCCCTGACGGGCATCGACGTGTCCGCGTTCGATGCAGCGCCGCCAACGCAGCGCGAGTGGCTGGAGGGCCGTGTGCTGGGCCGCCTGGCCGGCTCGCCATTTGCCGCCATGACGCGGCTGGAGCGTCGCCCGCCGGCCGCCACCGCAGCGGAGCCGGCCACGCTGCACCTGTCGCTGCAGGACGGCAGCCATGCGGTCGGCACGCTGGCGCAGGCCGATGCCGCCACCTGGCTGGCGCTGCTGGCAACGCAGTCGGCGCAGCCGATCCGGGTGCCGCAAGACAGCTTCCTGGCCGTGGCCGTTCCTCTGGTCGCCCGCATCGCGCGCCATGCGCTGCCGCCCGACGTGCTGCGCACGCTGGTGCCGGGCGACGTCATCGTACCGTCCCGTCCCGACATCGACATCGACGGCACGGGATGGCTGCGCGGCCCGCACGGGCTGGCGCGGGTGCGCTACGGCCGCACCGGCACCGTCGAATTTCTCTCTCTGGAGTCAGCAATGGAAACTGAACAACTACCGGACGACGCGCCGGTGGACCTCGACCGCATACCGGTGCAACTGGAATTCCGCCTCGGAAGCCTGGCGCTGACCCTGGGCCAGCTGCGCACGCTGGCGACCGGCAGCGTCTTCCAGCTCGACGGCACGGCCGACGGTGCCGTGACGATCGTCGCCGGCGGCCAGCGCCTGGGCGAGGGCGAACCGGTGGACGTGGCCGGCCGCCTGGGCATCCGCATCACCCGCTGGGACGTGCCATGCTGAGCGGGAATTACGATGTCGTGTCGTTTTCCGTCATGCTGGCCATGCTGGCGCTGGTGCCGCTGATGGTCGTGACGACGACATCGTTCCTGAAGATTTCGATGGTGCTGCTGGTGCTGCGCAACGCGATCGGCGTGCAGCAGGTGCCGCCCACGTTGGCGATCTACGGCATTTCGCTGGCATTGTCGCTGTTCGTGATGGCGCCCACTGCGCAGGAAATGGCGCGGCGCGCCACGGCCGCCGTGCCGGCGGCGGCGGCCAACGCGACCACGCCGCTGCTGGCGCGCGCGCAGGACACGTTCGAACCGATGCGGGGCTTCATGCTCAAGCACAGCAATCCGGACCAGCGCGAGCTGTTCCTGGCCTCGGCCAAGAAATTGTGGCCGCCGGACGTGGCGAAAGACGCCCGCTCCAGCGATGCACTGGTGCTGATCCCCGCGTTCGTCGTCTCCGAACTGCAGGCCGGTTACGAGATCGGCTTCCTGATCTACATCCCGTTTGTCGTCATCGACCTGTTGATCTCGAACCTCTTGATGGCGCTGGGCATGCAGCAGGTCAGCCCGCAGACCATCACGATCCCCCTGAAACTGCTGCTGTTCACGCTCGTCGGCGGCTGGGGCAAACTGCTCAACGCGCTGGCGCTGTCTTATGCCTGACTGGAGAACGACATGACCGAAACCCTGAACTTTTTCCAGCAGGGACTGTGGATGGCCGTGATGCTGTCCGCGCCGCCGCTGATCATCGCGACCCTGTGCGGCGTGACGGTGTCGCTGGTGCAGGCCGTGACGCAGATCCAGGACCAGACCTTGCCCTACGTCGTCAAGCTCGTCGCCGTCGCCGTCACCTTGACGGGGATGGGCCGCTGGATCGGCGTCGAGCTGCTGCAGCTGACCGACCTGGCGTTCACGCTGGTGCAGTCGATCGGTCATTGATATGCTGGAGACGCCCGCGTCGCTGCTGCTGGACATGCAGAATGCGCTGATCACGATGGCGCTGATCACGCCGCGCCTGCTGGTCTGCCTCGTCATCCTGCCCGGCTTCGGCATCAACGTGCTGACGGGGATGGCGAAGAATTGTGCGGCGATGGCGATCGCCCTGCCGGCGGCGCTGCCGACGTTTTACTTTGTCCAGCAAAGCGGTCCGGATTTCTTCTACTGCGGCATGCTGATCTTCAAGGAGGCCGCCATCGGCCTGCTGCTGGGCGTACTGACCGCGATTCCGATGTGGGTGGCGCAGTCGGTCGGCTCGATCCTGGACAGCCAGCGCTCGCCCATCCAGATCCAGGCCAACAACGCCAGCGTGGACCGCGACGCCAGCGCGGTGGGCGCGATGCTGATCCAGGCGGTGGTGCTGACGATGGTGCAGGCCGGCCTGTTCATCGCGCTGGCGCGCATCCTGATCGAAAGCTATGGCACCTGGCCTGCGTATTCCCTGCTGCCACCGTATGAGCCCGGCCAGATGAGCGAGGTGGTCCGCCGCTTCGGCACGCTGTTCTGGCACATCATCGTGTATGGCGCGCCCGTCATCATCCCGCTGGTGCTGATCGAGTTCGCGTTCGCGATGATCGGCGTGTTCGCCTCAAACCTGCAGGTGTCGTTCGCCTCGGCCCCGATCAAGAGCCTGGTGGGCTTGCTGGTGCTGCTGCTGTACTGGCCGACCTTCTCGCATTACGTGACTGGCGACTTTTCCAAGCTGCTGGACATCGTGCCGGAACTGCTGGGAGCGGCGCGATGAGCGACGAAAAGAACGAAGAACCCACAGACAAGAAGATCGAGGACGCGCGCGAGAAGGGCCAGATCGCGGTGAGCCGCGACCTGGCCAAGCTCGTCACCCTGGTGGCGATGGCGGAAACGGCGTTCGCCACCGAATCGCTGTGGCGCGAGTCGATCGAGTCGCTGATGACGTTCGGCGTCTCGGCCGTGGGCCAGCCGTTCGAGGCGGCGCTGAAGGAAATGGTGACGTCGTCCGTGCTCCTGCTGCTGGTCGTGTTCTGCGTCTGCTTCGTCGTCTGCACGGTGACGGCCGTGGCGGGCCACTGGGGCCAGTTCGGCATTCTCATTTCCGCCGAATCGATCGTGCCGAAGTTCGACAAGCTCAATCCCGTCAACGGTGTCAAGCAGCTGTTCTCGAAGAAGAAGCTGGTCGAACTGCTGATCACGGTGGGCAAGGCGGCGTTGATCGGCTGGCTGGTGTACGTGCTGTCGCGCAGCGCGCTGCCGGACATCGTGCAGCTGGCCGCAGGCGAACCGAAGGACGTGTACCGCATCTTTCTCCAGCTGATCAAGTCGATCTTCCACACCGTGTTGATCGCCTGCCTGTGCCTGGCCTTGATCGATTTCGCCGTGCAGAAGCATTTTCATCGCAAGGACCTGATGATGGACATGGAAGAGATCAAGCGCGAATACAAGGAGTCGGAAGGCGACCCGACGGTCAAGGGCCAGCGCCGCCAGCTGGCGCGCCAGTGGGCCAACGAGGCGCCGGTGGCGCGCACGGAAGATGCCAACGCCGTGGTCGTCAATCCGACCCACTTCGCCGTCGCCATGTTCTACGACCCGGCCGAAGGCATGGTGCCGCTGGTGCTGGCCAAGGGCAAGGACGCCACCGCCCACGCGATGATCGCGCGCGCCCGTGAGCTGGGCATTCCCGTGATCCGGCACGTGTGGCTGGCGCGCACGCTGTACGCCACCGGCAAGGCCGATACGCCCGTGCCGAAGGCCAGCTACGAGGCGGTGGCGCACGTGTATGCCGTCGTGCAGCAGTTGCTGGAATCCGATGTGCGCGAGGCCGAGCTGGAAAGCCTGGGCGAGCCGCCGTCCGGTCAACGCGCCGCGCCAGGGGAGCCGTGATGATGAAAAAGCCTGAACTGCCGCACGCTGCGCCGCCATCCGCACCCCGTGCACTCGCGCCGGTGAAGGTGGCGCGCCTGCCGCCCAAGCCGGAACCGCCGCCCGCCAGCGGCGATGACCGGCTGGGCGACGCGCCACCGAAGCACGAACCGATCATCGGCGCCGGCGACCGCGCCCATCATCTTGCGCTGGTCGCCGGCACGACGGTGCCGCCCTTGCGCTCGGCCGGCGCGGGGACGGCCGAGCGTTTGCAGGCGCTGCGGCCGGCGTCACGCCAGGCCTGCGAGCGCCGTTGCGGCAAGGCCGGGCAGTGCGACCCGGCCAGCCCGTTCGGTTGCGGCGGCGAGTTTTGCCTGGGCTTCGAAGGGCGGCTGTATTGACGGAACCGGCCGCACGGGCAGCGCCACACAACAGCGACGGCGCCGCCGAAGTACCGGGGTCGGACCCGGCGGGTCCGACCCCAGCCCTTGGCACACCAGGACGATTGTCAACAGTGAGGAAGCGATGGACATCAAGACAGCAGCGGCAAGCGCCGCGATCAATCCCCAGCCCGTGGGCGGCACCCAGGTGCGCGTCACGACCGAAACCCACACGATGGAAAGCGCCGACGCGGCGCAGTTCCGCCAGGCGTTGGAGCGCCAGCAGGCGCTGAGCGCGCCACCTGGCGCGGCGCGCGAGCCGTCGCTGGGCCAGGTCATCGCGACTCGCACGGCCGGCCTGGCCGGAGAGCTGAAAAAGGACCAGCAGAACGTCTCCCGCCTGTTGGAAAAGGCAACCGTCAGCGGCGACTCGATGCAGCTGATGCGCGCCATGCTGGCGCTGAACGACTACCAGCTGCGGGTGCAGACGGTCTCGAAAGTCGTGTCGAAGGCCAGCACCTCGGTCGATTCCCTCACCAAGCTGCAATAGCCATGAATTCCGTCCTTCGTCCCTTGCTGTTGCTGCTCATCGCCGCGCTGCTGGCGGGTTGCGGTAAAACCGTCACGCTGCAGGCGGCGCTGCAGGATACCGACGCCAACGAGATCGTGATGGCGCTGACGGCCGCCGGCATTGTCGTCGCCAAGCACCAGGACAAGACCGGCGTCAGCCTGCAGGTGGCGGAGGCGGACATTCCGCGTGCCACCGCTGTCATGCAGGCGGCCGGCCTGCCGCGCCGCAGCCGCTCCAACCTGGGCGAGGTGTTCAAGAAGCAGGGCATGATCTCGTCGCCGATGGAGGAGCGCATCCGCTACCTGCACGGCTTGTCCGAAGAACTGGAGTCGACCCTGCAGCAGTTCGACAACGTCGTCTCGGCGCGCGTGCACGTGGTGCTGCCGGAGCGGATCGCTCCCGGGGAGCCGATCCAGCCCTCGTCGGCTGCCGTCTTCATCAAGTACCGCATGCCGCTGGACGAGGACGCGATCACGCCGCGCGTACGCCGTCTGGTGGCGTCCAGCATTCCCGGCCTGGTGGGCGAGGATGGCCGCAGCAAGGTCACCGTCGTCATGACCCTGGCCGACGCGCCGCCGCCGCCCGTCGAATGGACGATGGTGGGGCCGTTCAAGATCGAGGCCGAGTCGGCCGCCGGCGTGCGCTCCACCCTGTACGGCATGGCCGCGCTGCTGCTGCTCTCGCTCGGCTACGTCGGCCTCAACGTGGCGAAGCGTCATCCTGCCGTGGCGCGCATGCTGGCACGGCGGGCCGCCAAGCGCGGCGTGGATGCCGCCGCGGGAGCGGCCGGTTGAGCGCGCCAGGCATGCTGGCCGACGGTTTCCTCGATTGGTGGTTCGCGCCCTGGCACCTCGATGGAGTGCCGCCGCCGTTCCCGCCGGACGCCAGCCCGCTGGCGCGGCGCCATGGCTACCGCGCCTGGTGCGAGGCGATCGGCGTGCCGGCCGACCTGCCACCAGTGTGGGATGCCGGCTGGCAGGCCGCGGCGGTGTCCGATGCCGCGCTGCTGCGTCGCGCTGCCTCACTGTACGCGGCGCTGCTGGCCGCGCGCCGGAACGAGCCTGCACGGCTGGCGGCGCTGCCGCTGGCCGAGCGGCGCTGGTGCATGGGGATCGCCAACACCCAGCCGTTGCAGCCCCTGGCTGAGCCGGCCGCGTCGCTGCAAGCGTGGGGCCTGGCCGAGCTGGCGGGCGCGCTGGAGCAAGGCTTTGCCGGTTTGTGGCCGCGCCTGCGCCTGCTATTGCGCATCGAGGCCAGTGACGTACCGGGTGCCGCGGCACCAGCGGGCACACGGCAGCTGCGCTGCTGGCGCCTGTGCCTGGACCGGGCGGCACGCATCGACATCGGAGAGGCGGCATGACGACATTCTGTGTGGCGCAACTGGCGCCGGCGCCGGAACTGCTGGCGGCGGACGGCGTGCTGCGCGCGGCCGACCTGGGCACCATCGCCGACGCGCAAGTGCTGGCTGCGCGCGTCGCCGCAGCGGCCGAGGAGGAGCGCGCCATCTTGCTGGCGACGGCCGCCGAGGAAGCGCGGCAGGCGCTGGCGGCCGACCAGGCCCGCGTGCTGGCGGAAGGAGGCGCGTTGCTGGACGGCTTGCGGCAGGCCGCCGACAGCCTGGGCGAGCGTGCCGAGGACATCGTCACCGCCCTGGCCCGGCAGCTGTTCGAGCGGCTGGTGCTGGAGACGACGCCAGAACAGCGCGTGGCGGCCAGCTACCGCCGCCTGCTGGCCGAGGCGCCGCCCAAGCTGGTCAACGCCGTACTGCGCCTGCACCCGGACGATCTGGCGCTGGCCGGAAGCTGGGAGTGGCCGGTAAAGGCCGACCCCACCCTGGCGCGGGGCGCCTGCAGGCTGGAGGCGGACAGCGGCCAGTGGCATGCCGACTTCGGCGCGGCGGCCAGCGCATTGGCGGCGGCGCTGGGCGAACCGAATGGCCGGTAGCGACACTCATAGGGACAGGCGGCGCGTTTTTGGGCGCGCCGCGCCTGGCAACCCCTTGAAACGGAGTGTCCCATGTCCAGCAATCAGAACCCCGTGCTGCAGTCGCTGCGCTCGTTGACCAAGAAGTTCGACGACAGCACCGCCGGCATCGCCGACTTCCAGCGCCGCCAGACCAACGGCGAGCAGCCCGACCCCGAAGAGTTCACGCGCCTGCTGTCGCAGCAGTCGGTGACGCACAGCGCGATGAACGCGCAATTCAACCTGCTGCAAAAGCCCCTCAAAACGGTTCTCAACGAGACCCGCTGATCCCATGAGCGATCAACTGGAGCATTGGCTGGCGGGCCTGCCGGTGGACGAAGCGGTCGTCATCGACGGCGAAACCGTCTACCTGCGGCGCCAGGCCGGCGGCGCCGAACTGGGCGTCTACCTGCTGCGCGAGTTCACGCCCGCCCAACTGGAAGAGGCGGCGCGCGCCGGTTTCCACAGCGCGCGCCAGTTCGGCGCCGGCCTGGCCGTGGTCGACGACGGCCAGGCGCTGGTGTTGAACCGCTGGCTGCCCGGCGCCGCCGGCTGGCTCGAGGCGGCCGGTCCGCTGGAGGACATCCTCAACCAGGGCGCCCTGTGGCGCGCCTGGCTGGCACCGAACCGGCCGCGCCGCGACGAGGGCCTGAGCGCCCAGGAGCAGCGTATCCGCGCCCGTTTTGCCGGAGCGTTGCCGTGATGGCCGCGCGTCGTGGCCTGCGCCGGCTGCTGTTGGCCGCCGCGCTGCTGGTCGTGCCGGCGGTCGCGCTGGCGACGCCGCCGGCCAGCTGGAAGGCCAGCGGTCTGTCGATCGACGCGGCCAATCTGCGCCTGAAGGACGTGCTGGAGCAGTTCGCCCAGGTCTACGACGTGCGGCTGGCCCTGGACCTGAAGGCCAATCCCGTCATGAAAGGGCGGTTCAAGGCCGATAACGGCACCGATTTCCTGAACCGGGTGGCGCAGGCCTACCCGTTCCGCTGGTTCGTCTACAACGACACGCTGCACATCGTGCCGGCGGACGACAACATCTCCCTACGCCTGGAAGTGGGCGACGACGCGGTGGCGGACGCGCGCGCGGCCATGATCGGCGTGGGACTGTACGACGAACGGTTCGGCTGGGGCGAGCTGCCCGACACGGGCACGGTGATCGTCAGCGGGCCGCGCGCCTACGTGCACCTGGCGCGCGACATCCTGATGCCGGATACGAAAAAGGCCGATTCGAAGGCGCGCCGCGTGATGATGTTCCGCCTGAAGTACGCCAGCGTGACCGACCGCACGATCAATGCGCGCGGCCAGTCCGAGACGATCCCCGGCGTGAAAACGATCCTGACCAACCTGCTGTTCGGCTCCCAGGGCGGCGAGAAGCTGGCCGACGTGCCGGCCGTGGACCCGGGCAGCAACAAGCGTTCGCGCGGGCCGAAGATCGAGCCAGGTGCCGCGCGCCAGGTTTCGGGCAACGGCGCGCCGCCGTTCCTGCCGATCTTCAATCAGCAGCCCAACGCGGCCAAGGCCAGCGCGGCCGAGGCGCCAGCCGAGCGGCGCGACAACGGCGCCCCGCGCGCGCGGGAGGAAGGCGGCCGGCCCCGAATCGAGGCCGATCCGGCGCTGAACGCGATCCTGATCTACGACACGGCCGACAAGCGCGCCATGTACGCGTCGCTGATCGCCGAGCTGGACGTGCAGCCGCAGCAGATCGAGATCGAGGCGCTGATCGTCGACATGGACCGCAGCAAGCTGGCCGAGATGGGCGTGGAATGGGGCGTGCGCGCCGGCGCCGTCGATACGGTGGTCAATGGCACGGCAGCCGCCTCGCTGGGCACGGCACTGCCGGTGGCCGGCGCCACCCTCCTGATCAGCGATGCGGCGCGCTTCTATGCCCGCCTGAAGGCAATGGAAGCCAAGGGCGACGCACGCGTGCTGGCCACGCCGACCGTGCTGACCATCGACAACGTGGCGGCCGTGCTGGACCTGAGCCAGAGCTCCTATGTGTCGCTGGTGGGCGAGCGGGTGGCGGACCTGGCCGACATCACGGCCGGCACCATGCTGCGGGTGATCCCGCGCATCATCCGCGAGGGCGCCGCCACCCGCGTGCGGCTGGAGGTCGACATCGAGGACGGTTCGCTCGACAACCCGGCTGCCAACGGCGGCAAGGGCGCCAACGGCAACGTCAACGCGACCCGCTCCACCATCAGCACCCAGGCCATCATCGATTCGCAGCAAACCCTGATGATCGGCGGCTACCGTGCCGAACGGCTGGCGCGCGACAGGCAGAAGGTACCCGTGCTGGGCGACCTGCCCCTGTTCGGCGGCTTGTTCCGCACCGAGAGCACGTCGTCCAGCACGCGCGAGCGGCTGTTCCTGATCACGCCGCGCCTTTCGGGCACCTCCGGCGTGGCCGCGCCGGCGCAGTCGGCGGCGTCGAGCCGGGCGCAGGCCGTGGCGAAGGGACGGGCCATCATCGCGGCAGCCGAGGGCAATCCCGTGGCCCCGCCGTCCGTGCCGGCGCCGGTACAGCGCCAGGAAGAGGTACGCGAGGCGCCCATGAAGCCCCTGCTGCCGGCGCCGGTACCACGCGCGCCGTCGCGGCGCGCCGATGCCGACGGCGCGGTACCACCGCCTCCGGGAACGCCACCGCGCACGGCCGACGCGGCCAGCCGGAGCGCCAGCTCGCCATGGGCGCTGATCCCGGCCGCGGCCTCGGCGCGCAACCGCTAGGCGCAAACCCGCGCCAATGGCCGCGATGAGTTTTGTTGAGAATTTTGTATCCCCGTTTCGTTACCATAAATGACATATGGAGTGCGGCGCCCGCGCCGCCTCCCTTGATTGCGAACAGGAGAATCGTTTTGTACCTCACAACCGCAAGCCCAGGCCCGTTCGCAGGCCGCTTCACTGCCCGCCTCGGCGCCTGCCTGCTGCTCGCGCTGGCCGCCGCAGCGCCGCTGCCGGCCAGCGCCGTGAATTCGCTGCTGCCGCGCGAGGAACCGGTGGCCGCGCCGGCCGCCAAGGCCAAATCCGCCCCGAAAGCGCGCCAGAACGCCCGCCGCGGCAAGTCGGCCGTCGAGCAGGCGACCGTCGTCACGACCAACGCCCCGCCGGCCGTACCGCCGCTGGTGCCGCCCGCGCCGATCCCGGCCGCCGGTGGCGAGCGCTGGGACATTGTCGTGGCCGACCGCACCCTGAACGCCGCGATGGCGCGTTGGGCGGCGGCGGCAGGCTGGCAGCTGCTGTGGGAGCTGCCGGTCGATTACGCGGTACAGGCGCATACCTCCGTCCCCGGCAAGTTCGAGGACGCGGTGGCGGTGGTCGTCAACAGCATGGAAGGCGCGGAGATCCCGATGAAAGCCATTTTCTACAGCGGTAACAAGGTATTGCGCATCATGGCGAAGGGGGCACAATGAAACGCGTCGCTGCTACTTTCCTGCCGCGCCGCGGCACCGCCGCCGCGGTCGCCGGCGCAGTTTCCGCTCTCCTGTTGCTGGGTGGCTGCTCGCCGCTGGCCGAGCGCATCGACAATAACGCCGACGAGGCGGAAACCAAGACCTCCGGCCTGATGAAGGACGTCGGCAAGGCCGCGCCGGGCGCGGTGGTGGCGACGTCGCCGCTGGTGTCGCATGAAAGCGGTATCTGGCTGGGCAAGAACGTCATCAAGCTGTCCGAGGCGCCGCTGCCGCCGATCTTCTACCAGCCGGCCACGTTCGACCGCAGCATCGCCTCGCTGTCCGAACTGGCCGAGCGCCTGACCCTGCGCTCGGGCATCCCGAGCCGTGTCAACGCGGATGCCCAGACCATCGCTTCCGATGCCTTCCGCCGGGGCGGGCGCAGCGCGCCGGCCCTGAAGCCGCCCAGCGGCGTACCGCCCCTGAGCATGCCGCCGGGCGCGCCGGGCATGCCGGGCGACGCCGGTGCCGCCGACAACGCCCGTGCCGCCAGCGCGACGCCGAAAGCCACTTTCCAGGTCGATCCGGCCGGGGGTGGCATCCGCATCACTTATGCCAACGGCTCCTTCAAGGGGCTGCTGGACACGGTGGCGGCACGCTTCGGCGTGTCGTGGAAGTACAGCGACGGCGTGATCCAGTTCTTCCACACCGAGGCACGCACCTTCCAGATCAACGCGGTGCCGGGCGACTCGACGTTTACGGCCAGCGTGACCAGCGGCGCCGCCTCCAGCGGCGGCGTCTCTGGCGGCAGTGGCGGCAGCGGCGGCTCGGGTGGTGCCAGCGCCGGCAGCGCCGTCTCGGCCACCAACAGCCAGAACACGGGCGTGGCCTCCAAGCTGTCGGTCTACTCCGGCATCGAAAGCGCCATCAAGGTCATGTTGTCCCCGCACGGCAAGGTGCTGGCTTCGCCGGCAACGGGCGCCATCACGGTGGTCGACACGCCCGATTCGCTGGATCGCATCGCCACCTATATCGACAACGAGAACAAGGCGCTGTCGCGCCAGATCGTCATCAACGTGACGGTGCTGTCGGTCAGCCTGAACAAGGGCGAGGAATACGGCATCGACTGGAACCTGGTCTACAACGGCTTGAACCGGCGCTACGGCGTGAAGAACACGTTCGCCGACAGCAGCACCAATGCGGTCGGCTTCTCGGCCGCGATCCTCGGCAACTCGAAATTCTCCGGCAGCGACCTGATGGTCAAGGCGCTGTCCGACCAGGGCAAGGTGCGGCGCCAGACCACGGCGTCCGTCGTCACCTTGAACAACCAGCCGGTGCCGGTGCAGGTGGCGCGCCAGACGACCTATCTGCAAAGCTCGCAGACGTCGGTCGTGGCCCAGGTGGGCACGACGTCGTCGTTGATCCCGGGTGTCGTCACCTCCGGTTTCAACATGAGCATCCTGCCGCACGTGCTGACCAACGGCACGGTGATGCTGCAGTTCTCGATCGACATCTCGACCCTGCGCGGCATCAGCGCGATCACCAGCGGCAACAACCGGATCGAGACACCCGAGCTGGATACCCGCAACTTCCTGCAGCGCGTGTCGATGAAGTCGAGCGAGACGCTGGTCATCAGCGGTTTCGAGCAGACCGACGAGAACGTGGGCAACCGCGGCGTCGGCACGCCGAAGAACATGCTGCTGGGCGGCGGCGTGAAAGCCAACAGCAACAAGGAAGTGATCGTCATCCTGGTCACGCCCGTCGCCGTCGCGGGTGCCTGAGCCCATGGCCATCCACATCACCCAGATCGGCAAGCACCGCTTCGTCTGCGGGCTGTTCTGGCAGTCGCTGTCGCGCCCGCGCGAACTGCAGCGCGAGGCGGCGGACCTGGGCAAGAAGATTGCCTCCGACCTCGTCGTGGTGCGGCGCGACCAGAGCACCGCGCAGGCGGGCTTCGCCCAAAGCAGCGAGGGCGCCACGCGCGCGCTGTATTCGCTCGGCGCGGCCGTCTCGAAAACGCTGGCGCTGGAAGGCGCCTGGTACGACGGCCTGCAGCAGCCGGTGCACAACTGGCTGGGCGCGCTGAAACTGGCGGATGGCCAGTGGGCCTACTTCGCCGTGCGCGACGCGAACTTCCTGCCCAACGGCGACTTCGTCGGCAGCAAGGAAGAAGTGCTGGACCGGCTGCATGCCGACTACGCGCTGGGAGGCTGGAACGTCGTCATCGGCGACGCCGAGCTGGAAAACCAGGGCTTTCACAACTTCAATGCGCGCGACCTGGACAGCCTGCTGCCGCGCCGCAAGGACGGCAGCGTACGGCTGCACTCGTGGTGGCGGCTGCGCCAGATCAATGCGCGCCGTTCGCCCTGGGCCCTGATCGGCGCCGGCGCGGCCGTGGCGGCCGTCGGCGGCGCCGCGCTGTATTACCAGGCATGGCAGGCCAGGCAGGAAGCGTTGCGGCAGGAAGAAGCGATCATGGCGCAGCGCCGCGTGCTGCAGCAGCAGGCCGTGCAGGTCAAGCCGTGGGCGACCCTGCCCGCGCCGGCCACGGCGTTGCGGGCCTGCGCGGATGGCCTGGGCGAACTGACGCCGGGCGGCTGGCTGCTGGACGAATACGTATGCGAGCGCGATCAGCTGCGCCACGCCTGGTCGCGCCAGGCCTCGACGATCGCCATGCTGCGCGCGGTGGTGCCGACGGCCGATGTCGACCCGGGCGGCGACCGCGCCACGCTGGTACAGGCGCGCAAGCCGGCCAAACCGCACGAGGCCGAGGCCCTGATGGGGCGGCAGGACGTGGTGGACGCCGTGATGTCGCGCCTGCAGGGTGTCGGCATCCCGTTCAAGGTGCTGCGCAAGAAGCCGCCGCCGCCCGTGCCGGGCCAGGTGGCACCGAACGAACCCTGGCAGGAATACCAGTTCGCGCTGGAAGCGGCCGGCATCGAACCGCAGCAGATCGGCGCCTTGCTCAGCCAACCCGGCGTGCGGGTGGAGAAGGCGACGTACCGTGGCATGCGCTGGATAATCGAAGGAGTGATTTATGCGAAATGATCGACCCATCAAGCTGGCCTTTATCTTGGCCGGCCTGCTGACCACCGGCGCGGCGCTGGCCCAGACCACGGCGGCCACGCTGACCCGCATCGAGGCGGAAACGCTGCTGCTAAAGGCGCGCGAGAAGCAGCTGGAGGTGCAGTCGTCCATCATCGCCAAGCAGAACGAGATCGCGGCCAAGCAGGCGATGGGCGTGGCGATCAGCGCGCCGCCGGTCGTCGGCCAGCCGGTGGTGCGCGCCATCGAGGGGCTGGGCAAGGCGCTGTATGCGACGCTGGAACTGTCCGACGGCAGCATGCTCGACGTGCAGGCCGGTAGCGTGCTGCCGAACGGCATGCGCATCCTGGCGGTGGAGCCGAACGCCGTGCTGGCGCAGGCGCCGGGCGCCAAGCGCGTGCGGCTGGCCGGCTTCACCCAGAACAGCACGGAATTCAATCCGAACTACCCAAGCCCCGGCCTGGCGCTGCCGATGCCGGCCACGCGCGGAGTGGTGCGATGACATTGCGGCTGGCCAGGCAGGCGGCCGGCTTGCTGTCGCCTTCGCGCGCCAGCATCGCCGCCCAGCCGCCGGAAGCGGGAGGCGACATGACGGATTTCCAGCATGCGCAGGTGCGCAGCCACGCCGGCCCGTTCGAGGCCAGCGCGGAGGAGCGCAAGCTGCTTTGCCTGCTCGAGGACGGCCGCCTGCTGGTGGCGGAGGGCCAGAGCCTGAACGTGCACGTGCTGTCGTACCAGGCACGCCTGCAACGCATGGGCTGCCCGTTCCAGGTCGTGTACGTGCGCATCGAAACCGTGCGCCGGCTGAACCAGAACACGCCCGGCGTGCAGCTGGACCGCCACCAGGAACACTCGATGATGCAGGTGACGGCCAAGGACCTCTTGAGCCGGGCCTGCAACGCGCGCGCGTCGGACATCCACATCCGCGTGCGCAAGGACAGCACCGAGATCCACTTCCGCATCCACAACGACCTGGTGCCGGTGGGCGGCCAGACCCGCGAGTACGGCGAGCGCCTGCTGGCCACGCTGTATGGCGCGATGACGTCGGTCTCCGACAGTTCCTATAAGCCGTCCGAGCGCCAGGATGCCAGCATCGCCGACCGCGACAAGCTGCCGCCGGGCCTGTTCGGCGTGCGCATCGCCACGGTGCCCACCAGCGAAGGCACGCTGATGGTGCTGCGCCTGCTGTACAACGATGCCGGCGACAACGTCGACCTGCACCCGCTCGGCTTCAGCCCGGCCCACGTGGCCGTGCTGCAGCAGTTGAAGGAACAACCGATCGGCCTGAACATCATCAGCGGCCCGACCGGCTCGGGCAAGTCGACCACCCTGCAGCGTGTGCTGTCCGGCGAGCTGCTGGAAGCCTGCGGCCGGCTGCACGTGCTGACGGTGGAAGACCCGGTCGAGTACCCGATCGACGGCGCCATCCAGACCTCCGTCACCAATGCCGGCTCGGAAGAGGAGCGCGCGCGCCTGTTCGCGGCGGCGATCTCGAACGCGATGCGGCTGGACCCGGACACGATCATGATCGGCGAAGTGCGCGACCGCGCCTCGGCCCAGAACGCGCTGCGCGCGGCGATGACGGGCCACCAGGTCTGGACCACCGTGCATGCCAACAGTGCAATGGGCATCGTCGACCGCCTGCTCGACCTGGGCCTGCCAACCAGCCTGGTGGCCGACCACACCGTCATCACGGGCCTGATCAGCCAGCGTCTGGTGAAGGCGCTGTGCCCCGAGTGCAAGGTGCCGCTGGCCTCCGTGCCGGGCGCCCTGCCGGCCGCGCTGACGGAGCGGGTGCGGCAAGTGGTGCCGGACCTGCGCCAGGTGTTCCTGACGGGTCCCGGTTGCCCGCACTGCGGCGGTCACGGCACCACGGGCCGCACCGTCATCGCCGAGATGATCGTGCCGGACGACCAGTTCTTCCGCTACATCCGCCAGGGCGAGAAGAGCGCGGCGCTGGCCTACTGGCTGCAGGAGCTGAACGGCCGCACCATCGTCGATCACGCCATCGACAAGGTGGCGGCGGGGCTGATCGATCCGCGCATGGCGGAAAAGGTGGTGGGTCACCTGACGCTTTCCGCTGGCCAGCCGGCCCGGCGCCTGGCGGTAGTGAGCGATGTGACGGGAGGCCGCGATGCGCGTTGACGTCAACCGCTGGTGGGCGCGCACCCAGTTCACCGACAGCGTGCGCCTGCGCCTGTACCGCAAGATCGCCAAGATGCTGGCCAGCGGCCTGCCGCTGTTGAAGATCCTGGAAGACCTGCGCAAGCGCGCCTCCGACAACGAACGCAAGCCCAACGAGCCGCTGGCGCTGGTGCTGGACGACTGCCGCCGCATGGTGCAGAACGGCCACCTGCTGTCGGACGGGCTGGCATGGTGGGTGCCACGCACGGAGCAGATGATCATCATGGCCGGCGAGCAGTCCGGCCGGCTGGAATCGACCTTGCTGGCGGTGGTGGACGTGGTGCAGGCATCGCGCCGCATCAAGAGCACGATCATCGGCGGCATCGCCTATCCGCTGGCGGTGCTGGCGCTGACGGCCGGTTATATCTGGATGTTTGGAACCCGCGTGATCCCGCAGTTCACTCAGATGATGGACCCGAACCTGTGGCACGGCACGGCGCGCTCGCTGTACCTGATGTCGGTCTGGGTGCAGAACTGGATGCTGCCGACGGTCGTGCTGGCGCTGGCGCTGCTGGTGGCGCTGTTCGTCTCGATGCCGCTGTGGCGCGGCGACGCGCGCGTGTTCGCCGACCGCTTCGCGCCGTACTCGATCTACCGGCTGGTGGTGGGCAGCGGTTTCCTGATGGCCTTCTCGGCCCTGCAGTCGGCCGGCGTGACGGTGGAGAAGTCGCTGCTGCGGCTGTCCGGCATGGCGCAGCCGTGGCTGCGCGAACGGCTCGACGGCGCGCTGCTGGGCGTGCGCTCCGGCCTGAACTGCGGCGAGGCGCTGAGGAATGCCGGCTACGTGTTCCCGTCGCGCGAAGTCATCGACGATTTGTGCGTGTACGCCGAGTACAAGGGCTTTTCCGAGGCGCTGAAGCTCCTGGCGACCGAATGGATGGAGGAGGGCGTCGAGACCATCGCCCTGCGCATGAAGGTGCTGAACGGCTTTGCCATCGTCACGCTGGCGCTGGTGATCGCGTGGCTGGTGTCGGGCTTTTTCGGCATCCAGCAGGAGATCGCCACGATGGCGCGCGGCGTGCAGTAGCAACGATTTTTTGAAATACCAGTGTAGTCATCAACCAACCCATGGAATCCGGAGTCACATCATGAACAGCATGCACCAACAACGTAATTCTGTCGGCGCCACCACGACGGCCAAGCGTCCGGTCGGGGCGCGGCGACAGCGCGGCGCTTCGCTGCTGGAGGCCATTGCCTACCTGGGCGTGGCGGCCGTTGTCGTACTGGGGGCGGTTTCTTTGTTGAATGGGGCGTTTGGTAGTGCCAAGTCGAATCAGACGAGCGAGGAGATAGTGTCGCTGCGCACGGCGGTACGTAAGCTGTATCTGGGGCAGACGTATGGCACCACAAGTATGAACGGCGCTCTTATCGCGGCCAGTGCTGTGCCTTCCACATTGACACGCAGCGGCACTGACGGGATTACCAACAGCTGGGGCGGTACCGTGACGGTGACGGGAGACACGTCCGCGTTTACGATCGTTTATGCCGGGCTGCCAAAGGAAGTATGTATGAATGTGGTGAGTGGCGCCAGCGGTTGGACCTCGGTTGCTCAGGGAAAAAACATCGCCGACGAGTTCCCCGTGAAGGCGGCGAAGGCTCAAGAGGTGTGCAGCGCCGCTAGCAATGATGTGACTTTTACCGCGTCCTAAAGCCTCTAGCGAAACGAAAGGACCTGAGAATGTGGAGTATCGCGTTATCGACGGTGATCGTCTCGCTGATCGGCGCCATGGCTCATTTCACGCAGCCGACCGAACGGTTGGAGCAGCGGGCCAGCGTGGCGGCGCAGGTGGAGAGCATGGCGATCTATCGCGCCGCCGTGGTGCGGTACTTCAGCGCGCATGACGACCAGCGCGATACCGCCGTCGACCTGGCTACGCTGCGTGCGGAAGGCGCGCTGCGCGGCTGGTCGACGCTGGCGGACGGGCAGTGGAACAACTACCGCACGGCCGACGGCACCATTTACATCTACGGTATGAAGGCGCCGGGCGCGGACGTGGGCGCGGCGCTGGCCAGATACTCGCATAACTCGCTGATGGCAGGCACGTACCGGCAGGCGACTGGCATGCTGCATTCGCCGGCCGAAGGCGACACCCATGTTGCGCTGGCACCCCTGCTGGCGCGTCGTGCACTGGCCGATGGCGTGCCGGTCTGGCTGGCGGGGGCGCAATGAAGCGCATAGACGCACGCCAGCGCGGCATGACGTTGATCGAGGTGCTGGCGGCACTGGCCATCGGTGCCGTGCTGCTGGTGGGCCTGGCCAGCCTGGTCGACCGCTCGCTCGACGATATGAAAGTCCAGCAGACCGCCAACTACCAGGCGCAGGTGGTTGACGCGGCACGCCGCTATCTCGACGCGAATTTTGCGGGCGTGGTCGCGGGAACCCCCACGGCGGCCACCGTTCTGCCCATCACGCTGGAACAGCTTCGGACGGGCAAATTCCTGCCAGCAGGCTTTGCGGACACCAATGGCTATGGCCAAGGCACCTGCGTGCTGGTCCGGCGGCCGGACCCCAAGTTTTATCCTAACCAGCTCGACGCGCTGATCGTCACGACGGCCGGCACCCCTATCGACGATAAGGACTTGCCAGCCATTGCAATACAAGCTGGTAGCGGCGGTGGTTACATTGCCAGCAAGGCGTTCGAACAGGCGCGCGGTGCGTCGTGGCAGATGCAAACTACCGCGTTCCGCGGCAAGCCATGCGTGGGCACGGTGCCGGCATTGCAGGGCAAGAAAGACGATGGTGGCCACCTGGTTTCCAGCCTGTTTTATGACGGAGCGGCGCAGCAGCCCGCTGATTTTCTGTATCGCAGCCGCGTGCCGGGTCGGCCGGAAGCCAATCAAATGTCGACGGCGCTGAGGTTCGTCGGTACCGCCCTTGCTAAAGATGGGACACCGTGCAAGCCCATCGATGGTCCCACTGAAGCCGGGCTAACCATCGATCCCGATACGCGTGAGATATTGACATGCAAAGACGAAAGGTGGTCGTCGTCATCTTGGAAGAGCCCCGTTGCTGATCATGACGACCTGCTTGCAGTCAAGGGAGCCAAACCTGGTGACGTGCGAATGACCATGGACAAGGGGCTCGCGTTCATGTTCACCGGCTCCGGATGGAAGGCGCTCGCGGTCGATAACGACGGCAACTTCAACGTGCCAGAAAATCTCACTGCGGGAACCGTAGAGGCACGAACGAAGATTGTTTCAAAAGGCACAATCCACGCGGATGACCATATCTGGACGAATCTGGACGTGCATGTTGGCCAGGATCTCTACGTGGAACGCAAAGCCAAGATCAATGGCGATCTTGCAGTCGAGCGCGACGCCGCGATTAAAGGCGAACTTGCAGTCGCAGGTGATATCAGAAGCGATCTCGCGATCTACGCCAAAGGCATGGAAGCGGAAGAGTGGATGTCGGCACCAGCCATCGCACTGTCGACCGAACAAGTATCCCTCGGCAAAAATTGCAATTATGAAGCGTACTCGAAGTACGCCAAGAGAATGGTCAAGGTCTACCCACGAGGCATCATCGTTCCAGACAGGAACGCACGCCTGATGATCTGTGGCACCGACGATGTATTTATCTATGTCCAATGAACGCTAAATTCATAACCGTCGCCAAACGAGCAGCCAGCCAAGCCGCCATCGCGGCAACCCTGGCCTTACTCTCCACCCCAGCCTCCGCCTGCTGGGAAGAAGCCGCCAGCTACTACGGCGTCAGCGCCCACCTCCTCTACGCCATCGCGAAAACGGAGTCGGGCCTGAACCCGAACGCGATCAACCGGTCCAACAAGAACGGCACCTACGATATCGGCCTGATGCAGATCAACAGCCGCTGGCTGCCGATGCTGCGCAAGCATGGGATCGAGGAGAAGCAGCTGTACGACCCGTGCACCAGCATCCAGGTGGCGGCGTGGATCCTGGCGGACAATATGCGCCGCATGGGCAGCACATGGGAAGCGGTGGGGGCCTACAACGCGCGCGATTCGGCGCTGCGGGTCAAGTATGCGTGGAAGGTGTACAAGAATCTGGATGCGGCCGCGCTGGCGGATGGCGGCGACATGGCGGGGGGATCGTGATGGCGGGCTTACTCGGGCGTGCACAGCTCCAGCCGGTAGCCCTGCGAGTAGGCGGTGCGGATCATCACCACTTTTTCCTCGCCCACCTGCAGCTTCTTGCGCAGCTTGTAGACGTGCTGCTCGATCGTGCGGCCCGCCACTTCGCTGTCCGCGCTCCAGATCACGGCGCCGATGGTCTCGCGCGAAATATAAATGCCGGGCGACGAGAAGAACAGCCAGGCCATCGAGAATTCGCGCGGGGTCAGTTCGATGGCCTGGTCCTGGAAGGTGCAGCTGGCGCTGTCGCGGTCCAGGGTGTAGCCGGCGAACGAGATGGAGCGGCGCGCCTGCAGCGGGGCGCAGCGGCGCAGCAGGGCATTGATGCGCGCCACCAGCTCGACCGCTTCGAACGGCCGGTTGACGAAGTCGTCCGCGCCGCTGTTCAGTGTCAGGGCTGCCAGTTCCGGGCTGCGTAAAGGAGACAGGATAATGACCGGCGTATTGTCCCCCGTGCGCAGATTCAGCCACGATAAGATGCTGTTGTCGTCCCGCGGTTCCGCGCCCATGTCGATCAGGATCAGGTCGAACCGGCTGCGCCGGACGCTGCGCAACAGGGCCGCCTCGTTGTCAAAGTGGGACGTCTCGTGGTTGGCCCGAGAGAGCACGGTTTTGACGGTGTCGGACACGGTGGAGTTGCGGATGTAGCATGCGATCTTCATGTTCGATTGATCAACTTCCTCTGATGTGCATTGTGCTGCCGTGGTATCCAGCCGCTTGTCTAAACTCTTTATATGACGGCGGGATTACAATTAACCGAGGTAAAATTATGTTGTAATTATCGATACAGTTTTATCGTTACCAGGCAACGCGGGCCAATCCGCGTCCGATGCTCTCCACTGACATCGAACACTGTTGAACTGGCACTTTTTCGAATCTTAACTGTTTTCTATTTTCCAGGTGAAACCAATGTCGTACCAATCTTCCAGCCCTATCGACCTCCTGCGGGAGATGACGGCGCTTGCCCAGGATGGTCAGGCATTTTCAGACGTGCACCTGGAACAGGACGCGCAGGCGATGGTCAAGACGCCGCGCGGCTGGCAACCGTTGCGCGAGGCGCCTGTCACGTTGAGCGAGATGAAACCTTTCCTCAACGCGGTCGACGAGGATTGGGAAGACAAGATTGTCGAGCGGGCCCTGGACCGCCCCCTGACCTTGCAGGACAGTCGCTTCCGCTGCAATATCTACCGCATGGCTTCCGGCACCAAGGTCGGCGTGTCGATCCGGCGCCTGCCGCTGCATCCCCTCAGCCTGGAAAGCACGGGACTGCCGCTGTACGTGCGCACGCTGCTGGACGCGTCCAACGGCCTGGTGCTCGTCTCCGGTCCCACCGGTTCGGGCAAGACCACCAGCATTGCGGCAATGCTGGACTATATCAACGCGACCCGCAACGCCCACATCGTGACGATCGAGGAGCCCATCGAGTATGCGCTGGAACGCAAGCGTTCCATTATCTCGCAAAAGGAGGTACCCACCGACACTGTCAACTTTGCCAGTGGACTAAGAGAAGCCCTGCGGCAAAAGCCGGATGTGCTGATGGTCGGCGAGATCCGCGACTTCGCCACGGCGGAAACGGTGCTGCACGCGGCCGAGTCCGGCCACTTGGTATTGGCGACGATGCATACCAATAACGCGCTGGGCGCCATTACCAAACTGCTGAGCTTTTTCCCGGCCGAGCAGCGCGACCAGCGCGCCGCCGCGCTGGCTGCGGCGCTGGTGGGCGTGGTGTTCCAGGCCCTGCTGCCGAGCGAAAACGGCCGCAATTTCGTGCTGGCCAGCGAAATGGTCTTCAATAATAACCAGCAGGTCGCGCCCTTTATCGCCGAGCCGGAAAAGCTGCATATGGCGGCGGACTTCATGAAGCGCAAGGATGACAATATGTCGCGCACCCTGAACGATGCGCTGTTTCAGCTGGTCAGCAAGAAGCTGATCACGTCGCGCGATGCGATGCGGGCCGCTTATAATCGGCTGGAACTGCACGAGGTGCTCGGCAACCTGCGCTAAGGCGGCTGCCGGCCGGCACCCGATCACATCATCGAAGGGCACCATGGCCGAACTGTTGCGTATCGCCACCCCGGACGGGGCGACATCCGAGCTGTACCTGCGCATTCCCGAATTCGCCGCGATTCCGTCGCAGTGCCGTTTCGGCCTGCTGCCGGCCGGGCAGACTTCCCTGCAGATGCTGGAAGTGGAGCGCACCGCGCAGGAATGGAAGGTCATCGGCCAGGGCATCAATACGGAATACATGCTGCACTCCGTCCTGAAGGCCGGACCCGCCCAGCTCTGCATTTTCGACTCGCTGGACAACGGCACGTTCTTCTTCAAGAGCGAGCTGCAGGTCGACCGTAGTTTTTATGGCAATGCGGCGGATTGGCTGAAGCTGTTCGAAGCCCTGCCCTACACCAAACCCGGGCGGCTGGCCGTGTTCACGCACGTGTACAACGAGAAGGCCGTGCTCGAGGTTTTCCTGCGCTGCTACACACAGCTGGTGGCCGCGGCCGACATCTACGTCATCAACCATGGCTCGGACCGCGACCAGATCGATCACCTGCGCAACATCGTGCACGTGGTGGACATCCCGCGCGGCGAAACGGACCACTACAACATCTCCGCCTTCTGCGGCCACTTCCAGCGCTTCCTGCTGACGCAGTACGACTGGGTACTGCACGTGGATGCCGACGAACTCGTCTTGCACGAGCACGGCTTCGACGCGCTCCGCGCCGCGCTGCCGGCGCAGCCGGACCCGACCATCCTGCGCCCGGCCCATGCGTATGAACTGATCCACGACATCCGCAGCGAGCCCGCGATCGACCTGGCGTCACCGGTGTCGTTGCAGCGCAGCCTGCTGGTGGCCAGTCCGGCCTTCCATAAACCCGTGATCGCTTCCCGTCCCACGACGTGGACGATCGGCTTCCACAGCTGCCTGGAGCCGGACACGGTGACGATGGAGCAGCTGTGGTTGGTGCACCTGCGCGACTTCGATTTCGAGCGCTCCGTCGAGCGCGACCGCAAATGGTCGGCCCTGCGCCGCTCGGCGCTGGACGCACAGCACATCCCGCGCGACATGACACGGCCCAACCGCGAACAATGGCAGGAGATCCTGCTGGCCACGCTGGAGGCCGGCAAGACCGTCGTCAAGCATGACAGCGGCATCGGCAACGGCCCCATGATCGCGCTGCCGGACTGGATGCGCGGCGCGTTCTGACGCCGCCTAGCGCTCGGACGCCTGCTGCAGGCGCTCGACGATCTGCCCGGCCAGCTGCTGGGCCACCGGCACGTGGCGCACGTCGCCGCTGCCGAGCAGGTCGGCATAGACCAGGTGCGGCGGTACCGTCGGGAACCACTCGACGAAGCTGCGCGCGTGCCAGAACATCTCGACCACTTCCACGTGCCCTTCCGCCTGTTCGCGCAGGCCGTATTCCCGCACCATCGAGGCCAGCAGGGTGGGATCGCTCATGTCCAGGTAGATCGTGGCGGTCCGTGGCTGCAAGTGCTTGGTCAGGTAGGCGGCACCCACCTCGCCACCCCAGGCCGAGCTGCCCTGGGCCGGGCTCCAGCGGTCGAAGTCGGCGCTGGCGAAGCGGTACTGCGCCAGCCGGGGTTTCAGGCGGCCCAGGTAGCCGCTGGCCCATTCGTTCAGGAATTGCTCCGGCTGCAGGATGCGGCGGCGGCCGTCCGGCCCGGTGCCGACCAGCCCGCGCGCCTGCAGCGCGTCGAGCGCCTTGCCGATGACGCCCGTCGAGATGCCGGCATGGGCGGCCAGGTCGCGGTAGGAGGCGTTGAGCAGCGTCGGCGCGGCCAGGAACGCGAACATCATGCGCAACGCGGCAGGCGAGGTGGCCGTCTCGCGCGCCGGCCGCAGCTCTTCCTGGGTCTTACGGCCCGTCACCCATATATATATGCCGGGATCGCTCAGGTAGGCATTGCCGGCGGTGTCGATGAACTCCAGGCCCAGCTCGCGACAACGTCCCGCCATCTCGGCGCTGAGAGGAGCGCTGACCAGCAAGGTCTTCGGTCCGCCGGCATGACGCTGCGCCAGGTCGGGCAGCAGGCCATAGCGGTCGACCTTGCGTCGTACCGCGCACTCGTAGCGCAATGCCCGGCCGGCGATATGCAGCAGGACGGACGTGCCGCCTTGGCGCGGCAGGAGGCCCCCGTCGACGCCCGCCGAGGCGCGCAGCGCCGCCAGGGCGCGCGTCACCAGGCTGGCCTCATCCGCCGGAAATACTGTGTCGTTCATGGTTTTCGTGTACGTGAACAGGGCAGTAATTATGAACGAGTAGGCGCCGTGTTCACGGTATTTCTTTGTTCACGTGAATGCGAAGGCGCTGCGCACGTGAACAACAGCGTGCCTGCAGCCGCTGCCGCTGCCGTTCCGATAACAAAGCGTGACGTTCCGCCAACCTTTCCCATGTGACCGGCGCATGACAAGGAAACACTTTGAATTCAAGGTGTTAGCACCTTCTCCATCGTGCCGCGTGGTTCGTTGTCGAGGTACGACGGCAGTCCTCAAATAAATTCCACACGGCAACCTGCTGGGCTATACTCACGCCAGTGACTTGGTATTGCCTTACGTAAACAAGCCTTGGAAGCCGAACGGCGAGCTGAACAGCGTGTTTACTTAATGCAGTCGGGAAACCCGTCGCCTTACCCTCATGCTCCAAAGCAATGTTGGGTGAACAGGGCGCAGCGCCAGGTCCGCATGCTAAAGCTTTGGAAAAAATTGGCCTGCCAGTGGGCAACTAGCGGTAGCAACTCTCAAGTTTCGGGAGTAATTGCCGTAAAGAATTACACAGGCAGGCACCGTCCGATACGCGAGCGCGAGCGAGGGGTCTGGCGGCAGCAGGTAGCAAAGCCACACAAGGCATCGGCCAGGTTGGCAAATCACCATCAAATATCGCAGTTTGCAGTTCCCAAGGAGAGAGAAATGTCCAACTTAGCCGGCCTGAGCTCATCGCAGATTCGTGCGCTGTCAACGGCTTTCATTGCAGGCCTGACCACGGATGACGTGGCCTCGCTGACATCCGACCAGATCACCGCGCTGACCACCCAGCAGATCGCGGCCCTGACCACCACCAACATCGGTACCGCGCTCTCGTCCGTGCAAGTGCAGGCACTGAGCACGGCGCAAGCCGCCGCGCTGAGCTCCGCGCAGCTGGGTGCGCTGAGCACGGCAAACGTGGCCGCCATCGAAACCGCCGACCTGATGGCGATGAAGACGAGCGGCATCGCCAACCTGTCCACCGCGCAGTTTGCCGCCCTGACCTCGACCCAGGTGGGCGCGCTGACCACCGGCCAGCTGGGTGCCCTGAGCACCAACGTGCTGGCCAATGGCCTGACCTCGCAACAGGTGATCGGCCTGACCTCGACCCAGGCAGCGAGCCTGACGTCGCGCCAGATCGCCGCCCTGTCGACGACCAACCTGGCCGCGATGGAAACCACCGACCTGGCTTCCCTGAAGACCGCCACGATCGCCAGCCTGACCTCGACCCAGATCGGCGGCCTGACCTCGGCGCAAGTGCAGGGCATCACGACGTCCCAGGCTGCCGCCCTGACGTCCGCCCAGATCGGCGCGATGAGCACCGCCAACCTGGCCGCGATGGAAACGGCCGACTTCGTGGCATTGAAGTCCAGCGGTATCGCCGGCCTGTCCACCACCCAGTTCGCCGCCCTGACCTCGACGCAAGTCGGCGCCATGACGAGCGCGCAACTGTCCGGCCTGTCGACCAGCGTCATCGCCAACGGCCTGACCTCGCAGCAAGTGATCGGCCTGACCTCGACGCAAGTCGGTGGCCTGACCTCGCGCCAGATCGCCGCCCTGTCGACGTCCAACCTGGCCGCGATGGAAACCACCGACTTCGCCGCGCTGAAGACCGCCGCCCTGGCCGGCCTGACGACGCAGCAGATGAACAGCCTGACCTCGCAGCAGGTGCTCAGCCTGTCGACCGCACAAGCCGCCGCGCTGGGTTCCGCCCAGCTGGCCGCGCTGAGCTCGGCCAACGTGGCCGCGCTGGAAACGGCCGACCTGGTCGCCCTGAAGTCCGCCGCCATCGCCGCGATGACGACGACCCAGGTGTCGGCACTGACCTCGACGCAATTCGGCAGCCTGACGACCGGCCAGACCACGGCCCTGACGTCGGCCCAGGTCGGCGCCCTGACCTCGGCCCAAGTGCAAGGCATGACGACGGCACAAGCCGGTGCCCTGACCTCCGCCCAGATCAGCGCAATGACGACGGCCAACCTGGCCGCCATGGAAACGGCTGACTTCGTTGCCCTGAAGTCCAGCGGCATCGCCGGCCTGTCCACCACGCAGTTCGCCGCCCTGACCTCGACGCAGATCGGCGCGATGACGAGCGCCCAGCTGTCCGGCCTGTCCACCAACGTGATCGCCAACGGCCTGACCTCGCAGCAAGTGATCGGCCTGACGTCGACGCAAGCCGCCGGCCTGACCTCGCGCCAGATCGCCGCCCTGTCCACGGCCAACCTGGCCGCGATGGAAACGACCGACTTCGCCGCGCTGAAGACCGCCACCATCGCCGGCCTGACCACCACCCAGATGGGTGGCCTGACCTCGCAGCAGGTCATCAGCCTGTCGTCCGCGCAAGCCGCCGCCCTGAGCTCGGCCCAGTTCGCCGCGCTGGCCTCCGCCAACGTTGCCGCCCTGGAAACGGCCGACCTGGTTGCCGTGAAATCCTCCGCGATCGCCGCCCTGTCGACGACGCAGCTCTCGGCAATGACCTCGACCCAGTTCGGCAGCCTGACCAGCGGCCAGACGATCGCCCTGACGTCGACCCAGATCGGCGGCCTGACCTCGGCCCAGGTGCAAGGCATGACGACGGCCCAAGCCGCCGCCCTGACCTCGACCCAGATCGGCGCCATGACCACGGCCAACCTGGCCGCCATGGAAACGGCTGACTTCGTGGCACTGAAGTCCAGCGGCATCGCCGGCCTGTCCACCACGCAATTCGCCGCCCTGACCTCGACGCAAGTCGGCGCCATGACGAGCGCCCAGCTGTCCGGCCTGTCCACCAACGTGATCGCCAACGGCCTGACCTCGCAGCAAGTGATCGGCCTGACCTCGACGCAAGTCGCCGGCCTGACCTCGCGCCAGATCGCCGCCCTGTCGACCACCAACCTGGCCGCGATGGAAACGACCGACTTCGCCGCGCTGAAGACCGCGACGATCGCCGGCCTGACCACGACCCAGATGAACGCGCTGACCACGCAGCAGGTGATCAGCCTGTCCACCGGCCAGGCAGCGGCCCTGACGTCCACCCAGATCGGCGCGATGACGACCGCCGGCCTGGCCGCGATGGAAACGGCTGACTTCGTGGCACTGAAGTCCAGCGGTATCGCCGGCCTGTCCACCACCCAGTTCGCCGCCCTGACCTCGACGCAAGTCGGCGCCATGACGAGCGCCCAGCTGTCCGGCCTGTCCACCAGCGTCATCGCCAACGGCCTGACCTCGCAGCAGGTGATCGGCCTGAGCTCGACGCAAGTTGCCGGCCTGACCTCGCGCCAGATCGCCGCCCTGTCGACGACCAACCTGGCCGCGATGGAAACGGTCGATGTCGCAGCACTGAAGAGCTCGGCACTGGCCGGCCTGACGACCACCCAGATGGGTGCGCTGACCTCGCAGCAGGTGATCAGCCTGTCCACCGCGCAAGTGGCTTCGCTGGGTTCGGCCCAGGTTGCCGCCCTGAGCTCGGCCAACGTCGCCGCGCTGGAAACGGCCGACCTGGTCGCCGTGAAATCCTCCGCGATCGCCGCCCTGTCGACCACGCAGCTCTCCGCGCTGACCTCGGCACAGTTCGGCACGCTGACCACCGCCCAAACCGTGGCCCTGACGTCGACCCAGATCGGCGGCCTGACCTCGGCGCAAGTGCAGGGCATGACGACGGCGCAAGCCACCGCCCTGACCTCGACCCAGATCGGCGCGATGACCACGGCCAACCTGGCCGCCATGGAAACGGCTGACTTCGTGGCACTGAAGTCCAGCGGCATCGCTGGCCTGTCCACCACGCAATTTGCCGCCCTGACCTCGACCCAGATCGGTGCGATGACTGTCTCCCAGCTGTCCGGCCTGTCCACCAACGTGATCGCCAACGGCCTGACCTCGCAGCAAGTGATCGGTTTGACCTCGACGCAAGTCGCCGGCCTGACCTCGCGCCAGATCGCCGCCCTGTCCACGGCCAACCTGGCCGCGATGGAAACGACCGACTTCGCCGCGCTGAAGACCGCGACGATCGCCGGCCTGATGACGACGCAAGTCAACGCGCTGACCTCGCAACAGGTGATCAGCCTGTCCACCGGCCAGGCAGCGGCCCTGACGTCCACGCAGATCGGTGCCCTGACCACGACTGGCCTGGCCGCGATGGAAACGGCTGACTTCGTCGCACTGAAGTCCAGCGGTATCGCCGGCCTGTCCACCACGCAGTTCGCGGCTCTGACGTCGACGCAAGTCGGCGCCATGACGAGCGCCCAGCTGTCGGCCCTGTCCACCAGCGTCATCGCCACCGGCCTGACGTCGCAGCAGGTGATCGGCCTGACCTCGACGCAAGTGGCTGGCCTGACCTCGCGCCAGATCGCCGCCCTGTCGACGACCAACCTGGCCGCGATGGAAACGACCGACTTCGCTGCACTGAAGAGCTCGGCACTGGCCGGCCTGACGACGACCCAGATGGGTGCGCTGACCTCGCAGCAGGTCATCAGCATGTCGACCGGCCAGGTGAATGCCCTGACCTCGTCGCAAGTGGGTGCGCTGGCCTCGGCCAACGTGGCCGCGCTGGAAACGGCCGACCTGGTGGCGCTGAAGACCTCCGCGATCGCCGGCCTGTCGACGACGCAGCTCTCCGCGCTGACCTCGGCGCAGTTCGGCAGCCTGACCACCGGCCAGACGATGGCCCTGACGACGACGCAGATCGGTGGCCTGACCTCGGCCCAGGTGCAAGGCATGACGACGGCGCAGGCAACCGCGCTGACCTCGGCCCAGATCGGTGCCATGACCACGGCCAACCTGGCCGCCATGGAAACGGCTGACTTCGTGGCACTGAAGTCCAGCGGTATCGCCGGCCTGACGACGACGCAGTTCGCCGCCCTGACCTCGACGCAAGTCGGTGCCATGACGAGCGCCCAGCTGTCCGGCCTGTCCACCAGCGTGATCGCCAACGGCCTGACCTCGCAGCAAGTGATCGGCCTGACGTCGACCCAGGCTGCCGGCCTGACCTCGCGCCAGATCGCCGCCCTGTCCACGGCCAACCTGGCCGCGATGGAGACGACCGACTTCGCCGCGCTGAAGACCTCGACGATCGCTGGCCTGTCCTCGACGCAAGTCGGTGCCTTGACCTCGATGCAGGTGCAGTCGCTCAGCACCGCCCAGGCGGCTTCGCTGACCTCGGCCCAGGTGGTGGGTCTGTCCACCGCCAACATCCAGGCGATGGAAACGGCGGACCTGCGTTCGCTGAGCACGAAGGCTGTCAGCGGGCTGACCAGCACGCAAGTAGCGGCACTGACCAGCACGCAAGTGGGTGCCCTGACGACCGCGCAGATGTCCGCGCTGTCCACGGCCTCGCTGGCCGCGGCCCTGAACTCGACCTCGATCGTGGCACTGACGACGGCCCAGGTGGCGGCGATGACCTCGTCGCAAGTGTCGGCCCTGTCGACTGTCAGCCTGGCCGCGATGGAGACGGCGGACCTGCAAGCGCTGAAGACGAGCGCGATCGCCGGCCTGTCCACCACCCAGCTGGGTGCCCTGGGCAGCACGCAAGTGCAGTCCCTGACCACGGCCCAGGCCGCGGCGCTGTCGTCGAGCCAGATCACCGGCCTGTCGACCGCCAACCTGGCCGCGCTGGAAACGGCCGACCTGGCCGCGCTGAAGACGGCAGGTGTTGCCGCCCTGACGACCTCGCAGCTGCAGGCGCTGTCGACCACGCAGCTGCCTGGCATGACGACGTCGCAGATCAAGGCGCTGACGACGGCCCAGGCCCAGTCGCTGACCTCGCAGCAGGTGTCCTCGCTGACGACGGCCCAGCTGGCGGTGTTGCAGCCGAAGCTGACGCCGATCGTGCTGGACCTGAACGGTGACGGTATCTCGACGCTGTCGATGTCCTCCGGTGTGCAGTTCGACCTGGCGGCCAGCGGCACGAAGATCAGCACCGGCTGGGTGGGTGCAGGCGACGCACTGCTGGTGCGCGACATCAACGGTGACGGTGTCATCAACGATGGTAGCGAACTGTTCGGTGAAGCGGTGACGCTGGCCGACGGCAGCAAGGCGAAGGACGGCTACGAAGCGATGCGTGCACTGGACGGCAATACCGACGGCGTGCTCGACAGCAGCGACAAGGCCTTCAACGAGCTGAAGGTGTGGGTGGACGGCAATGCCGACGGCGTCACCGACGCTGGCGAGCTGCGCAGCCTGACCGATGCCGGCATCTCGAAGCTGAACCTGAACGCCACGGCAACGTCGGTGAACAGCAACGGCAACTGGATCGGCCTGACGTCGAGCTTCGAAACGGTGGATGGTGCTTCGCATGAAATGGCCGACGTGTGGTTCAGCGTCGAGAAAGGTGCCGACCTGCGCAGCAAGGTCAGCGGCATGGCCCAGTCGATCGCGGCGTTCAGCGCCGAGGCGAACGGTACCGCCGCCCCGGCCGGCCAGCTGCAGCTGCCGAACGCCAACGGCACGCCGACCCTCGCGGTCAGCGCCGCCAACATGGCGGACGCGCTGAAGCGCTTCGACGCGAACGGCACGGGCTTCGGTGGCAACACCATGGCCGCCGCGACCGGCACGCCTAAGGCCCCGGGCCAGAACGATGCGGACAAGGGCTTCCTGGCAAGCAAGTGATCGCACCGGTCAGTAACATCCATCGGCTATAACGGCTGATCGCCCCGCGCGAGCGGGGCGCAAGGGCGACGGTTAACCCCGTCGCCCGTTTTCGTTTTTGTTTCGGTTTAGGCCCCGCGCGCCCGGACCTCAGCCTTACGTTGGCGTAGGGCTGAGGTCCGGGCGTGCGGGTTTTCTGAAATCGTGCCAGGCGGGCGAAACGCGCTCCGTCCGGGCACAACGGCAGGGTAGAATCAACGCCATGCCATCGCGTACACTGCCTGGATCCATGCAAGAAAAATTTTCCCATACCGCGGTACAGTGCCTGACTGCGATCGCGCAGCATCATGGCCTGCAGATCAACCCCGAGCGCCTGGTCGAAGACTTCGCGCTGCGGGCGGAAGAGCCGGGGACTGCGCAGATCCTGCGCATGGCAAACGAGATCGGCCTGAAGGCCAAGCGCGCGACCATCAGCTGGGATGCGCTGCTGGGCCAGCAGGGCGTGTATCCCCTGATCGGCCGGCTCGACAATGGCAATTCCGTCATCATCGTCGGCGCCAAGCCGGACGACGGCGGCAAGGTCGCCATCCTCGACCCGCTCGAGGAACGGGCCGGCATCATGCTGCTCAACCGTGAGCAGTTCGCCTCGCGCTGGAAGGGCGAGGTCATCTTCGTCAAGCGCCAGCATGCGCTGACCGACCCCAGCCAGCCGTTCAGCCTGCGCTGGTTCATTCCCGAAATCCTGAAGCAGAAGGCGGCCTTCCGCGACATCGCCATCGCCGCGATCGCGATGCACTTCCTGGCGCTGGCGTCGCCGATCTTCTTCCAGCTCGTCATCGACAAGGTGCTGGTGCACCAGAGCATCAGCACCTTGTCCGTGCTGGGCGTGGGCATCGTCTGCGCGCTGGCGTTCGACGCCACCTTCAGCGCCCTGCGCCAGATCCTGATGCTGGGCGCCAGCAACAAGATCGACATGCGGCTGACGCGGCGCACGTTCGGTCACCTGCTGTCGTTGCCGATCGATTATTTCGAGACCACCACGGCCGGCGTCATCACGCGCCACATGCAGCAGCTGGAAAAGATCCGCGCCTTCCTGACCGGCCGCCTGTTCTTCACGGCGCTGGATGCGACGGCGCTGGTGATCTTCCTGCCGATCCTGTTCACCTATTCCGTCAAGCTGGCCATGATCACGCTGGCCTTCACGGTGCTGATCGCGCTGGTGGTGGCCGTGATGGTGCCGCCGTACCAGCGCCGCCTGAACGACCTGTACTCGGCCGAGGGCAAGCGCCAGGGCATGCTGGTGGAAACGGTGCACGGCATGCGCACCGTCAAGGCGCTGGCGATCGAACCGGCGCAGCGCAAGGCCTGGGACCAGCGTTCGGCCGAGTCCATCAACACGCACTTCCGCGTGGGCCAGATCTCGATCGCGGGCAACACCATCGTCGACTTCCTGGGCAAGCTGCTGCCGGTGATCATCATCATCATCGGTGCGCAGGACGTGTTCGAGCAGACCCTGTCGGTGGGCGCGCTGATCGCGTTCCAGATGATCACCAGCAAGGTCACGACGCCGCTGATTTCCATCGTCGGCCTGATCAACGAGTACCAGGAAACGGCGCTGTCGGTGAAGATGCTGGGCGAGGTGATGAACCGCGCGCCGGAGGGGCGCGCCGGCGCGGGCGGCCTGCGCCCGCAGCTGGAAGGCGACATCACCTTCGACCAGGTGACGTTCCGCTACCCGGGCGCCGCCAACAACGCGCTGGACCGCGCCAGCTTCACGATCAAGGCCGGCACGGTGGTTGGCGTGGTGGGCCGCAGCGGCTCCGGCAAGACCACGCTGACCAAGCTGATCCAGGGCCTGTATCCGGTGCCCGAGGGCATCGTCCGCTTCGACGGCATCGATGCCCGCGAGATCGAACTGAGCCACCTGCGCCGCCAGATCGGCGTCGTGCTGCAGGAGAACTTCCTGTTCCGCGGCACCGTGCGCGAGAACATCTCGGCCACCAAGCCCGATGCCACGTTCGAGGAGATCGTCGAGGCGGCCGCCGCGGCCGGTGCCGACGAATTCATCGAGCGCATGCCGCAGGGCTACGACACGCTGCTGGAAGAGAACGCGTCCAACCTGTCCGGCGGCCAGAAGCAGCGCCTGTCCATCGCCCGCTCGCTGCTGGCCAAGCCACGCATCCTGATCCTGGACGAAGCAGCCAGCGCGCTGGACCCGGAAAGCGAGGCGATCTTCATCCGCAACCTGTCGCGCATCGCCGTCGGCCGCACCGTCGTGATGATTTCGCACCGCCTCTCCACCCTGGTCAACGCGGACACCATCCTCGTGATGCAGCGGGGTACACTGGTCGACAGCGGCCGGCACGAGGAACTGCTGCAGCGCAGCGACACCTATCAGCACTTATGGAACCAGCAAACAAGTCATCTGTAAAAGGCGGCGCCAACGCGCGCAAGCCCGACGTCGAATTCCTGCCCGACGCGGACGAGATCGAACTGCGCCCGCTGCCGCTGTATGCCCGCATCACGGTGCCCGTGCTGGCCACCGGCCTCCTGGTGGCGGCGCTGTGGGCCAGCTTCTCCGAAGTGGACCAGGTCGTCGTGGCCGACGGCCGCCTCGTCAATCCGCTGCCGAATATCCTGCTGCAGCCGCTGGAGACGTCGATCGTGCAGCGCATCAACGTGCGCCAGGGCCAGGTCGTGCGCAAGGGCGAGGTGCTGGCCACGCTCGACCCCACGTTTGCCCAGGCGGACGAAGACCAGTTGCGCGCGCGCCTGAGAAGCCTGGACACGCAGATCGCCAGCCTGACGGCGGAACTGGGCGGCGCCGCCGGGCGCGGTGCCGGCGCGGACGCGGACAGCCAGCTGCAGCAGCGCCTGGCCAGCGAACGGCGTGCCAACTTCGAGGCGCAGAAGCGCCGCATCGAGGAAAACGTGGCGCGCCTGCGCGCCTCGCTGGAGACCAACCAGCGCGACCAGGAAGTGCTCGCCTCGCGCCTGAAGTCGGTGGCCGAAATGGAAGCGATGCAGGAGAAGCTCGTCGCCCAGCAATATGGCGCCCGCATGAAGCTGCTGGAAGCGCGCGACCGCCGGCTGGAGGTCGAACGCGACCAGCTGCTGGCGAAGAACCGCGAGCAGGAGATCAAGCGCGAGCTGGCCGGCCAGGAATCGGAATTGTCCGCCTTCAGCAAGGGCTGGCGCCAGAAGACCCTGGAAGACCTGCTGGCCGTGACGCGCGAGCGCGACACGCTGAACGAGCAGGTGGCCAAGGCCGACCGCCGCCGGCAGATGGTCAGCATGGTGGCGCCGGCCGATGCGGTGGTGCTGGAGGTGGCCAAGCTGTCGCCCGGCTCGATCGCACGCGAAGCCGAGCCGTTCTTCACGCTGGTGCCGCTGGCGGCCGAGCTGGAGGCCGAGGTGCAGATCGAGTCGCTCGACGTGGGCTATATCCGCGTCGGTCATCCGGTCCACCTGAAACTCGACGCGTTCCCGTACCAGCGCCATGGCGACCTGCCCGGCACGGTGCGCACGATCAGCGAGGACGCGTTCCGGCGCGAGAACCAGCAGGGCGGCGCGCAGGGCGCGTACTACCTGAGCCGGATCGCGCTGCAGAAGGGCGCCACCTTGACGAATATGACGCCGCAGGCGCGCCTGCTGCCGGGCATGACCTTGAAGGCGGAGATCGTGGTGGGCAAGCGCACGGTGATGTCGTACCTGTTGTGGCCGTTGAAGAAGTCGGTCAACGAGTCGATCCGCGAGCCGTGACCGCGGTGTCAGTAGCCTCCTGTGCAATTGGGCCGGTTTACCGGCTCTGTTCCATGGGTTGAACGTCTGGGCCAGCGGGCATAATGCGCAGTCTGGCGAGGACTCCATTTTGAGGGACAAGGAAAATCATGCTTAACAATAAAACCATTCTGATTACCGGCGGTACGGGTTCCTTCGGAAAGCAGTTCACCAGGACCATCCTCGAGCGCTATCAGCCGAAGAAAGTCATCATCTACTCGCGCGACGAACTGAAGCAGTTCGAGATGGCCCAGACCTACAATGCGCCGCAGATGCGCTACTTCATCGGCGACGTGCGCGACCAGGCGCGCCTGATGCAGGCCATGGACGGCGTCGACTACGTGATCCACGCGGCCGCGCTGAAGCACGTGCCGGTGGCCGAGTACAACCCGATGGAGTGCATCAAGACCAATATCTACGGCGCCGAGAACGTCATCCACGCCGCGCTGGCCGCGAACGTGGAAAAGGTCATCGCGCTGTCGACCGACAAGGCGGCCAGCCCGATCAACCTGTACGGCGCCACCAAGCTGGCCTCCGACAAGCTGTTCGTGGCCGCCAACAACATGGTCGGCAACCGTCCGACCCGCTTTGCCGTGGTCCGCTACGGCAATGTGGTGGGCTCGCGCGGCTCCGTCATTCCGTTCTTCCAGCGCCTGCTCAACAGCGGCGCCACCGAGCTGCCGATCACGGACGAGCGCATGACGCGCTTCTGGATCACCCTGCAGCAAGGCGTGGACTTCGTCATCCGCAATTTCGAACGCATGCAGGGCGGCGAGATCTTCGTGCCGAAGATCCCGTCGGCCACCGTGCTGGAACTGGCCAAGGTGATGGCGCCGCACCTGCCCACCAAGGTCATCGGCATCCGCCCCGGCGAGAAGCTGCATGAAGTGATGTGCCCGGTGGACGACTCGCGCCTGACGCTGGAGTTCCACGACCACTTCGTGATCCAGCCGTCGATCGCGTTCACCACGCGGCCCGACTATGCCAACAACGGCTGCGGCGAGCACGGCGAACCTGTGGCGGACGGCTTCGAATACAGCTCCGGCACCAATCCGGATGTGCTGGACGAGGCGGGCCTGAAGGCCCTGGTGCAACTCGGCCTGGGGACCGAACAGTGATTCCCTACGGCCGCCAGAGCATCTCCGACGAGGACATCGCGGCCGTCGTCAAGGTGCTGCGCTCCGACTGGATCACCCAGGGGCCCAGCATCGACGAATTCGAGCGCAAGGTCGCGCATTATTGCGGCGCCGCCTACGGCGTCGCGGTGGCGAACGCCACGGCCGCGTTGCACATCGCCTGCCTGGCGCTGGACGTGGGGCCGGGCAGCCTGGTGTGGACGTCGCCGAACACCTTCCTCGCTTCCGCCAACTGCGCCCTGTACTGCGGTGCGGACGTCGACTTCGTCGACATCGATCCGGGCACCTACAACATGAGCACGTGGGCGCTGGAGGTCAAGCTGATGGCCGCGCGCGCCGCGGGCCGGCTGCCGCAGGTCGTGATTCCCGTGCACTTCGCCGGGCAGTCCTGCGACATGGCCGGCATCGCCCGCCTGGCCAGCGAGTACGGCTTCAAGGTCATCGAGGACGCGTCGCACGCGATCGGCGCGGACTACTGCGGCGGCAAGGTGGGCAACTGCCAGTACAGCGACATGACCGTGTTCAGCTTCCACCCGGTGAAGATCCTGACGACCGGCGAGGGCGGCATGGTGATGGCCAACAGTCCCGTGATGCGCGAGCGCCTGCAGCGTCTGCGCTCGCACGGCATGGTGCGCGATGCCGCGCTGACGGCGGCGCACGGGCCGTGGTACTACGAGCAGCAGGAGCTGGGCTTCAATTACCGCATGACCGATATCCAGGCCGCGCTGGGCGTGTCGCAGCTGGACCGGCTCGACACGTTCGTGGCGCGCCGGCGCGAGCTGGCCGCGCGCTACGACCGCCTGCTGGCGGACCTGCCGCTGCAGGTGCCGAAGCAGGACCCGAACGGCACCTCCTCGTACCACCTGTACCCGGTGTGGATCGACGAGGCGAAGTCCCGCCACGGCCGCCTGAAGGTGTTCGAGGGCCTGCGCGCCGCCGGCATCGGCGTCAACGTGCACTACATCCCGGTGCCGAACCAGCCCTACTACCAGGCGCGCGGCTTCCAGCCCGGCCAGTTCCCCAACGCCGAACGGTATTACGCCGGCGCCATCAGCCTGCCGATGTTCTACAGCCTGACCGAGGCGGAGCAGGATGCGGTGGTGGCGGCACTGCGCGCGGAGCTCACATGAGACTGGCGATCATCCCCGCGCGCGGCGGCAGCAAGCGCATCCCGCGCAAAAATATCAAGCCGTTCGCCGGCCAGCCGATGATCGCCTACGCGATCCGCGCGGCCCAGGAAAGCGGCCTGTTCGACCGCATCGTCGTCAGCACCGACGACGACGAGATCGCGGCCATCGCGCGCCAGTTCGGCGCCGAGGTGCCGTTCATGCGGCCGCCCGAGCTGTCGGACGACCATGCCGGCACCGTCCCCGTGATCGCCCATGCGATCGACGCCTGCGCGGCGCTGGGCTGGCAGGCCACGCAGGTGTGCTGCATCTACCCGGGCGTGCCGCTGCTGCGCGTGGCGGACCTGCGCGCGGCGCATGCGTTGCTGGACGCGGGCGACGCCGACTATGCCTTCACGGTGGCGCCGTTCCCGGCCGCCGTGCAGCGCGCGCTGCGCCGCGGCGCGGATGGCAAGATGGCGCCGTTCAATCCGGAATTCGTGCGCACCCGCACCCAGGACCTGGAACCGGGCTACTACGACGCCGGCCAGTTCTACTGGGGCACGGCCGCCGCCTGGCAACGCGGCCAGTCGCCGCACGAGAACGGCAAGGGCCTCGTGATTCCGGAATGGCGCGCGGTGGACATCGACACGCCGGACGACTGGCGCCGCGCCGAGCTGGCGTTCCAGGCGTTCGCGGGGATCGAGGACTGATGCCGGCCAGCGGCCCGCAAACTCCCGCGCTGCACGTCGTCATCCGCGCCGACGCGGCGCCCGCGATCGGCACCGGCCACGTGATGCGCTGCCTGACCCTGGCCGACCGGCTGCGCGCCCTGGGCGCCGTCGTGCGTTTCATCTGCCGCGCCCATGGCGGCCACCTCTCCGACCTGATCGCCGCGCGCGGCTTTGCCGTCGACCTGCTGCCCGCGCCGGATGCGACCTTCGCGGCGCCTGGTCACGCCGGCTGGCTGGGCGCGACCCAGGCGCAGGACGCGGCCGACACGCTGGCGCTGCTGTCAGGGCAGCGTCCCGACTGGCTGATCGTCGATCACTACGGCATCGATGAAACGTGGCAGCGCCTGTTGCGCCCGGCCGTCGGGCACATCCTCGTCATCGACGACCTGGCCGACCGCGTGCACGACTGCGACGTGCTGCTGGACCAGAACCTGGCGCCGGCCGGCGCGGCACGCTACGACGGCCTCGTTCCCGCCCATTGCGCCCGGCTGTGCGGCCCGCGCTATGCGCTGCTGCGCGCGGAATTCGCCGCCGCCCGCGCCGCGCTGGCCGCGCGCGACGGCAGCGTGCGTCGCCTGTTCGTGTTCCTCGGTGGCGCCGACCAGCACAACGACACCGGCAGCGTGCTGGCCGCGCTGGCCGGCATGGACAACATCGAAACGGACGTCGTCATCGGCGGCGCCAATCCTCATCACGCAGCCCTGGCGCGCCAGTGCGCCGCGCTGCCGGGCGTGCGGCTGCACCGCCAGGTCGACAACGTGGCGGCCCTGATGGCGCAGGCTGACCTGGCCATCGGCGCCGGCGGCGGCGCGATGTGGGAGCGCTGCAGTGTCGGCCTGCCGACCATCGCGCTGGCGCTGGCGGAGAACCAACGGCCAGGCTGCACTGCGCTGGCCGACATCGGCGGCACGCTGTACCTGGGCGAATCGGGCCCGGACAACGGTGCCCGCCTGGCGGCCGCGCTGCAGGTGGCACGCACGTCGCCGGGGCTGTTGCGCCACATGAGCGCGACCGGCCTGGCGCTGGTGGACGGGCAGGGTGCCGACCGCGTGGCGCGCCGGCTGGTGGCCCAGGGCCTGGCGGACAGCCTCACGCTGCGGCGCGCGACGATGGCCGACTGCGACGACATCCACGCGTGGCGCAACGCGGAGGCGATCCGGCGCGTGTCCGGCGACACCCGCCCCGTCGCGCTCGAGGCGCACCGCGAGTGGTTTGCCAAAGTGTTAACCGATACGGAACGAGTGTTGCTTCTGGGAGAAATCGACGGGCGTGCGGCGGGCGTCTTGCGGTATGATCGTAGCGGGGCGCAGGCCACCGTTTCGGTGTACCTGACGCCCGCTTATCTCGGCAAGGGCATCGGTCCCGCCCTGCTGGCCCAGGGCAGCGCCTGGGTGGCCCGTCACTGGCCCGGGGTCGACACGATCGAGGCCGTCATCCGCCCCGACAACCTGGCATCCAGCGCGGCCTTCGCCAGCGCCGGCTACCGCCACGAATTCGATATTTACCGACAGCGCATCCAGGCGTGACATGAAGGCACATACCATGCAAATCCAGAACCGAACCATTGGCCCCGGCGCCGCTCCCTTCATCATTGCCGAGATGTCGGGCAACCACAACCAGTCGCTCGACCGCGCGCTGGCCATCGTCGACGCGGCCGGCAAGGCCGGCGCGCACGCGCTCAAGCTGCAAACCTACACGGCGGACACGATGACGCTGGCGCTGACCAGCGGCGAGTTCACGATCCGCGACGAGAACAGCCTGTGGAAGGGCAACAACCTGCACGCGCTGTACCAGCAGGCCTACACGCCATGGGAGTGGCACGCACCGATCATCGAGCGCGCCAACGCGCTGGGCATGATCTGCTTCTCGACGCCGTTCGACGAATCCGCCGTGGACTTCCTGGAAAGCCTGAACGTGCCTTGCTACAAGATCGCATCGTTCGAGAACATCCACCTGCCGCTGATCCGCCGCGTCGCCGCGACGGGCAAGCCGATCATCATGTCGACCGGCATGGCCAGCATCGCCGAGCTGGACGAAGCCGTGCGCGCCGCGCGCGAGGCCGGCTGCCAGGACCTGATCCTGCTCAAGTGCACCAGCACCTATCCCGCCACGCCGGCCAATACCAATGTGCTGACGATCCCGCACATGCGCACCCTGTTCAACTGCCAGGTGGGCCTGTCGGACCACACGATGGGCCTGGGCGCGTCGATCGCCGCGGTGGCCCATGGCGCCACCGTGATCGAGAAGCACTTCACGCTGCGCCGCGCCGATGGTGGCGTCGACTCCACGTTCTCGATGGAGCCGGAAGAGCTGGCCGCGCTGGTGGTCGAGAGCGAGCGCGCCTGGCAATCGCTGGGCCAGGTCACCTATGGCCCGACCGAGGCGGAGAAGAAATCGCTGGTGTTCCGCCGCTCGATCTACATCGCGCAGGACATCCCGGCGGGCACCGTGCTGACGCAGGAAAACCTGCGCTGCGTGCGCCCGGGCCTGGGCCTGCCGCCGAAGTACTACGAGCTGCTGCTGGGCCGCAAGGTCAACCGCGACGTGGCGGCCGGCACGCCGATGAACTGGGACCTGCTGGGTGGCTGAACCCGTGACCGCACCGTTGCGGGTATTGCTGGTGGGCCTGGGCCAGATCGGCGTCGGCTACGACCTGCAGCTGGACGAGGCCAGCATCTATTCGCATGCGCGGGCGTTCGACCGCCATGCGGCCTACCGGCTGGCGGCCGGGGTCGATGGCAACCCGGACAGCCGCGCCACGTTCACCCGGCATTACGGCGCGCCGGCTTACGCCACCGTCGAGGAAGCGCTGGCGGCCCAGGTGGCGGTGGACGTGCTCGTCATCGCCGTGCCCACGCCGGCCCATGGCGCCGTGCTGCGCGCAGTGCTGGCGGCGCGCCAGCCGCGCGCGGTGCTGTGCGAAAAGCCGCTGGCGGACAGCCTCGACGAGGCGCGCGCCATGGTGGCCGCCTGCGCCGGGCGCGACGTCGCGCTCTACGTCAACTATATGCGCCGTTCCGACAGCGCCGTCATCGCCGTGGCCGAGCGGCTGCGCAGCGGTGCGATAACCGGACCCGTGAAGGGCGTATGCTGGTACTCGAAAGGTCTGCGTCACAACGGTTCCCATTTCGTCAACCTGCTGGAATACTGGCTGGGGCCCCTGGCGGGCTACCAGCTGATCGCAGCGGGGCGGCCGTGGCATGACGACGACGCCGAACCGGATGTGCAACTGCGCTTCGCGCAAGGCAACGTGACGATGCTGGCGGCGCGCGAGGAAGCATTCTCGCATTACACGATCGAGCTGGTGGCCGGCAACGGCCGCCTGCGTTACGAACAGGGCGGGCGGCTGGTGCTGTGGCAGCCGGCCGAGGCCGGGGCGCTGGCGGGCTACCGCACCCTGGCGCCGCAGGCGCGGGAGCTGCCCACGGGCATGCAGCGCTACCAGTGGCACGTGGCCGACCAGCTGGCCGCCGCGCTGGCCGGGCAGCCGCACGTGCTGTGCGACGGCAATGCCGCGCTGGCCACGCTGGAACACGTACAGCAGATCATCGATGAAAGTCTTGGAAGGATGTCAGCATGAAAAACCTTGCAATCGCCGGCGGCACCCCGCTGCGCACCGCCCCGTTCACGCTGCGCCGCACGATGGGCGCCGAGGAGAAGCAGGCCGTCAACGAGGTGATGGACAGCGACCAGCTGTCGTCCTTCTTCGGCAGCCCGGGCGACCAGTGGCTGGGCGGTCCGAAGGTCAAGGAATTCGAGCGCAAGTGGGCCGACAAGTACGGCTTCAAGCACGCCATCTCCGTCAACTCGTGGACGACCGGCCTGATGACGGCGGTCGGCGCGATGGGCATCGGCCCCGGTGACGAGGTGATCGTGTCGCCGTACACGATGTCCGCCAGCGCCACCGCCATCCTGTTCTACGGCGGCATCCCCGTGTTTGCCGACGTCGACCCGGACACGTACAACCTGACGGCCGAGACGATCGCCGCCCGCATCACGCCGCGCACCAAGGCCATCATGCTGGTGCACATCTTCGGCCAGGCCTGCGACATGGACCCGATCATGGCGCTGGCGCGCCAGCACAACCTGAAGGTGATCGAGGACGGCGCGCAGTCGCCCGGCGTGCTGTACAAGGGCAAGCCGGTCGGTGCCATCGGCGACGTGGGCGGCTTCAGCCTGAATTACCACAAGCACATCCACACGGGCGAAGGCGGCATGCTCGTCACCAACAACGACGACGTGGCGCTGCGCTGCCAGCTGATCCGCAACCATGCGGAAAACCTGGTCGAGGCGCACGGCGTGCAGGACCTGACCAATATGCTCGGCAGTAACTACCGCCTGACGGAGCTGCAGGCCGCCATCGGCATCGTCCAGCTGGACCGGCTGGACGCCTACCTGGAGCAGCGCCGCAAGCTGGCGCGCCACCTGGAGCAGGCGCTGGCCGGCATCGAAGGCATCCAGACCGCACGCGTGGCCGACGGTGCCGAACATGCGTACTACGTGTATCCGATCAAGTACGACGCGACCGTGACGGGCATCCCGCGCGCCTTGTTCGTGCGCGCCGTGAACGCCGAGCTGCCCACGCCGGGCCACCCGGAGCAGGTCGGCCTGTCGCCGGCCTACGTGCGCCCGCTGTACCTGGCGCAGCTGTACCAGAAGAAAATCGCCATCGGCGGCAAGGGCTTCCCGTGGACCGTCAATCCGGACGTGAGGTACGACTACAGCAAGGGCTCCTGCCCGGTGGTGGAAAAGCTGCACGAGGAGCAGATGCTGCTGACGATGCTGGTGCGCGAGCCGCTGACGGAAGCGGACATCGACGACTTCGCCGCCGCCATCCGCAAGGTGCTGCGCCACAAAGACGAACTGCCGGCTGCTTGAGGAGTCCAGCCATGTACCAACCGGGTGACGAAAGCGGCCTGCTGTTGCAGGGCCAACGCGTGACGCTGCAGCCGTTCACGGCGGCCGATATCGGCCCGGACTATGTGGGCTGGCTGAACGACCGCGAGCTGATGAAGTACAGCAGCCAGCGCTTCCGCACGCACAGCGAGGACACGTGCCGCGCCTACGTGGCCAGTTTCGCCGGCAGCGGCAACCTGTTCATGGCGATCCGTCACGCGGGACGGCTGGTCGGCACGATGTCGGTGTATCGCTCGGCGGTGCATGGCACGGCCGATATCGGCCTGATGATCGGTGCCGGCGGCCGTGGCCTCGGCCGCGATGCCTGGGCGACGATGCTGGACTACCTGCTGGCGCAAGGCACCCGCAAGGTCACCGGCGGCACCTTGCGCTGCAACGTGGCGATGGTGAAGATCATGCAGGCCTGCGGCATGCAGCCGGACGGCGTGCGCGTGGGCCAGGAACTGGTCGACGGCCAACCGCAGGACATCCTGTACTTTGCCCGCTTCAACAGCCCATGCTGACTCCGGCCCATTATCCCCTCGCGCTGGTGGCGCACGATGCCGGCGCGTTCAACCACCTGCTGGCCTGGTACGACGCCGGCCTGCTGGGCCCTGCCGGCGCGATCCGGGCGTGCGTGGCCGGCCCGGCGGCGAAGCTGTGGGGCGAACGGGGACCGGTGCTGACGCTGGACGCCGCGCTGGACGGCGCCGCCGCCGTGTTGAGCGGCACCGGCTGGGCGACCGACCTGGAACATGACGCGCGCCGCGCCGCGCGCGACCGTGGTCTGATCTCCCTGGCGGTGATCGATCACTGGACCAATTACCCGCAACGGTTCGAGCGCCATGGCGAAACGGTGCTGCCCGATGCGCTGTGGGTGACCGATCCCCATGCGCGTGCGCTGGCCGAGGCCACGTTCCCGGGCGTGCCCGTGACCGAGCAGCCGAACGTGTACCTGGAGCGGCAGGCCGCGCAGGTGCGCGCGCTGGCGGCGGCGGCCGGCACGGGAAGCATGGCGGCGCGGGTGCTGTATGTGCTGGAGCCGCTGCGCGATACGTGGGGCCAGCTGTCGCAGCCGGGCGAGTTCCTGGCGTTGGACTTTTTTGTCGAGCACCTGGCGCGCCTTGGCCTGGAAGGCTGCACGCTGCATTTGCGGCCGCATCCTTCCGACCCGCCTGGCAAGTACGACGCCTGGCTTGCGCGGCACGCGGCGCTGAACGCGGCCATCGACCCGGCGCTGTCGCTGGCCGAGGCGCTGGCGTGGGCCGACACGGTGGCCGGCTGCCAGACCTACGCGATGGTCGTGGCGCTGGCCGCCGGCAAGCAAGTCGTCAGCAGCGTGCCGCCGTGGGCGCCGCCGTGCGTGCTGCCGCATCCGGACATCGTCCGTTTATCCGATTTACTGTCGCACGCGGAAGGGCCGCGCGCTTCTACCACTGAAGGTGCACTATCATGATCAATACCTACGGTCAGCCACTGTTCCCCGATATCAAATACTGCGCGCGCTGCTGCATGCCCGAGACGAACGAAGGGATGCAATTCGACGAGATGGGCATCTGCCAGGCCTGCCAGTCGTCCGAGCAGAAGATCCGCATCAACTGGGTCGAACGGGAAAAGGAACTGCGCAAGATCCTCGATTACTACAAGAGCCTGAACAACGAATACGATTGCATCATCCCTATCTCGGGCGGCAAGGATTCCACGTTCCAGCTGCACGTGCTGACCAAGGTGTATGGCATGCGCGCGCTGGCCGTCACGTTCAGCCACACCTGGTTCACGGAGACGGGCAAGTACAACCTGCAGAATTGCCTGGAGAAGTTCGACGTCGACCACGTCATGTTCTCGCCCAGCCGCTCGCTGGTGAACCGCCTGGCGCGCCAGTCGCTGTTCAAGATCGGCGACGCCTGCTGGCATTGCCACTCCGGCGTGGGCGCGTTCCCGATGCAGACGGCGGTGCGCTACAAGATTCCGCTGCTGATCTGGGGCGAATCGATCGCCGAGGCCTCCGGCCGCGCCACCCACCGCAATCCGGTGCGCAAGTTCGACCGCGACTACTTCACGCAGGTGTCGGCCAAGCGCTACCCGGAGGAGATGGTCAACAGCGAGATCAGCCTGCGCGAGATGTCGGCCTTCAAGCTGCCGTCCGTCGAAGATATCGAGGCGCTGGGCGTCACCGGCATCCACCTGGGCGACTTCATCTTCTGGGACGACGAGCGCCAGATGGAATTCGTGCGCGACGTGTACGGCTGGAAGGAAGACAAGGTCGAGGGCACGTACAAGAACTACAAGAGCGTCGAGTGCCGCATGGCCGGCGTGCACGACTACACCAAGTTCCTCAAGCGCGGTTTCGGCCGCGGCACCGACCACGCCAGCCAGGACGTGCGCGCGGGCCTGCTGACGCGCGAGGAAGCGTTCGAGCTGGCCAAGAAGACGGACACGGAACGCCCGCCGGCGCTGGACTACTACCTCAGCATCACGGGCTTCACGGAAGACGAATTCAACGCCGTGATGCGCGAACACCGCGCCAAGGTCACCGCCGGCGGCGGCCTGACGGACGCCGCCTTCAACGAGGCCGTGCAAGCCTACCGCGCTTCGCAGGTGAAGGCATGAACGCGCGCACGCCGATGGACCTGGCGGCGGCCACCGCGACCGAGCTGCTGCCGCTGCTGCAGAGCCGCGCCGTCAGCGCCCGCGAGGTGACGCAGGCCCTGCTGGACAGCATCGCCCGCAACGAGAGCAAGATCCACGCGTGGACCTACCTCGACCCCGAGCTGGCGCTGCGCCAGGCCGACGAGGCCGACCGCCACCTGGCGGCCGGCACCGGCGGCAAGCTGTGCGGCCTGCCGGTGGGCGTCAAGGACATCTTCAACACCAGCGACATGCCGACCCAGATGGGCAGCCCCATCTTCAAGGACTTCACGCCCGGGAACGATGCGCGCGTGGTGCACTACCTGCGCATGGCCGGCGCGACGATGCTGGGCAAGACCGTGACGGCGGAATTCGCCGTCCACGCCCCGGGTCCTACCTGCAATCCGCACCACCTGTCGTACATCCCCGGCACGTCGTCGAGCGGCTCGGCCGCCGGCGTCGCCGCGCACATGGTGCCGGTGGCACTGGGCACGCAGACGGCCGGTTCCATCATCCGTCCGGCCAGCTATTGCGGCGTGATCGGCTTCAAGCCCTCGTTCGGCCTGGTGCCGCGCACGGCGATGCTGAAGACCACCGACACGCTCGACACGGTGGGTGTGTTCGCCCGCAACGTCGACGACGCCGCGCTGATGTTCGACACGATCCGCGTGAAGGGCATCGACTTCCCGATCGCGCACGAGATCCTGAACGACCCGGCGCGCCAGCAGATCGGCGACCGGCCGTGGCGCGTGGGCGTGCTGCGCGGTCCGCGCTGGGACGATGCCGAGCCGTACGCGCAGCAGGCACTGACCGACTTCGGCCGCCGCCTGCGCGAGGTGCCGGGCCTGGAGGTCAGCGACGTGGTGCTGCCGGAGAGTTTCAACCAGGCGCACGCGATCCACGGCACGATCTACGACCGCGCGCTGGCCTACTACTTCAAGGAAGAGTTCGCGGCACACACGCTGGTCAGCCCGGTCATGTACGACATCGTCACGCGCGGCAACGACGTCAGCGTGGCGCAGTACCAGGAAGCGCTGAAACGCCAGACCGCGCTGGCGCACGAGCTGGACGATTTCCTCAACGGCCGCTATGACATCATCGTCGACCTGTCGACGGGGGGCGAGGCGCTGCAGGGACTGGAATCGGTGGACCGGCCGGACAACTGCCTGATCTGGACGCTGTGCGGCGTGCCGACCCTGAACCTGCCCGTGTTCAAGGGCCCGCTGGACCTGCCGTTCGGCGCGCAGATCTTCAGCCGGCGCTACAACGACTACCTGCTGCTGGACTTCGCGCGGCACCTGCAGGCCAATGGCATCATCGGCGCCAATACGGCGCTGCCGCCGTTTACCGCATAATACTGCTAAGTCAGGCAGGACAGTCGCTGGGTTAGGGTCTGTCCCCGCAGGGGACTGACCCTGGTTTTAATCGTGCAAGTAGCGCAACGTTCCCGGATAAAAACCGGGGTCAGTCCCCGTGCGGGGACAGACCCCAAGCCTGACACGTTCGTTGCTTACAACAAACTCCGCAGCGAGCGCGCCTGCGCCGTACCCGCGGCATAGCGCGCAAACTGGTGCCGCCGGAAGCTGTCCAGCAAATCCGTGTCGGCCACGTACGCATCCAGGCGCCGCAGCGTGTCCGCCAGCGACTCGCGCGGGATCAGCTCCGCATCCGACCACAAATGCTCGGCCGTGCTGAGCGCTTCCGGCAACGGGTTCAGCAAGGGCACGCCGTTGCGCAGGAACTCGATCGCCGCGCTGGTGGGCGCGTCGTACATCAGGCACACGTCGACGCCCTGCGCGAACTCGCCCAGCGAGCCGCGCAAGGCCGCTTCCAGGTCCGCCCGCGCGATCGCGGTGGACCCCGTGATCAGTTCGAACAGCGACTGGCCCGGCCGGCACCGCACCGCCAGTTCCACGCCATGCCGGCGGCACCATTGTTCGATTTCCTTCAGCCCGTCCAGGTAAGGCCGCAGCGCGGTGCTGGGCACGCCATTGAGCGACAGCCCGCTCAGCAGCACGCCGAGGCGGCGCAGCGGCGCGCTGGCCGTGTTCAGGCTCAGTTGCTCGGGATACGCCAGCGTCATGTGGCGCAGCGCGCGGCCATTGCCGTCCAATACCGTGCGGCCCTGCATCACGTGCGTCAGCGCCGTCATGTTGCGGAACGTGAACTCGCTGCTGATGCTGACCTTGGCGTGCGGCAGCACGTAGACCGGCATGCGGTGGCGCGAGGCGTACGTCAGCAGCGGGCCGTGGAAGCCGGCGTCGTGGTCCGAGATCAGCATGCGACCCGGCCGTATGCCGCCGAAATACGTCTCCAGCAGGAACAGGCTGGCCAGTTGCGACTGGTACAGCTTGGCCAGGTGCACGGCCTGGCGGGCGCGGTAGTCGCTGCTGGCGATGTAGGGCTCCAGCAGGCCGTGCAGCAATGTCAGCAGCTGCTGGCCCGGCTCCTGCAAGGACGGCACGCCGGCCTGGGCCAGGCGCGCATGGTCCAGGCGCGCCATCTTGACCTGCAGATTCGGCGTCATCGGCATGCCCCAGTACTTCGGCTCGATGTTGACGATGCGGCTGCCGGCGGCCGCCAGCTCGGCGCGGAAGTGCGGCGCGTCGTAGAAGCAGGTCGGCAGGTGCGTCAGTACGTCGTACTGTTCCGGCACACTGCCGAACAGGTCCATCATGACGTCCGACTCGTCGGCGCGCTCGCCGTAGGCCACGGCCGAGAACGGCACGCCCCAGGTGCGCAGCCGCTCGATCAGCAGCAGCGCCGGCACGAACGACGGCCAGTAGAAGTTGGCGGGGTTGTCGCACACCAGCACGTGCACGTGGCAGTCGCGCAGCCGTCCCGCGATGCTGCTCCACAGGCCGCTGTACCACTGCCAGCCCAGCATCAGGTAATACAGGTTGAGCGACTGCCAGCCGCGCAGCGACAGCGTGGGGTGGTACGCGGCCAGCAGGGGGCGCAGCGCGTCGTCGACCTGCCGTTCCAGTTCGCGTACACGCACATACGCCTGGTGTTCCAGCTCGGGATAGGTCGGCGCGTCGTCCCACAGCAGCAGCTCGGGCCGCTTCAGCGACGTCTTGGCGATCTCGTCGACCAGGGTCGGGTCGAAGAAATACGTGCGATAGTCGCCCAGCGTGGGAGCCAGCTCCTGCGCGGCCGGCAGGTCGTACGAGGAGGTGATGATGAGCACTTGCTCCATGGGCCGCGCCTCCCGTCAGCGCTTGATGACGAGGCCCTGGCCCGTCGGCAGCGGCATCACGCGGTATTTGCGGGCGTCGAACCACGCATCCTCGGCCATTTTCTGGTTGCGGTATTCGCCCGACCACTCGTAGTCGTCCAGGATCACCATGCCGCCCGGCACCACGCGGTCGAACAGGGCGTCCAGCACGGCGATCTCGAACTGCGCGCTGTTCAGGTCGATGTGCAGGAAGGCGATCTTGTCCGGCGAGTTGTTTTCCAGCGACTGCGGCAGCAGTCCTTGCACCAGGCGCACGTTGTCGTAGCCGTTGAAGCGGGCGCAGATCTCCTTGTACAGCCCTTCCTCCTGGCCGGCGAAGGCGTGGTTTTCCACCGGGTTGTAGTCGAACGTGTCGTAGCCCCAGTAGGTCTTGTTGAAGTTTTCCTTGCCGAAGTAATCCACCACCGTCTTGATGCCCGTGCCGCGGTACACGCCGCATTCGACGAAGTCGCCTTCCAGCTGGATGCAGTGGTAGGCGGACGTGGCCAGGATGTAGCGGCGCCAGGCGATCGCGCGGTCGGCGTCGTTCTGTGTGTTCGACTCCCAGGCCTGCACGAACACCTTGTCCTCGAACGGCGAGTTGCTCTTGCCCCAGGTGAACAGGTTGTCGCCCAGGTAGGTGCCCGGCACGCACAGCGCGCGCGCTTCCTCCATCAGCTTGTAGAAGCGCACGGGATCGGACAGGCCCCACACGGTCTGAACCATGAAGTTGATGACCCGGCGCGGGTCGTCGATCGGCGTATGTTGCGGTAATTGCATGATGATGTCCTTCGGGTCGGTGGAGGGGAGGTGCAGCGGTGCGGCCGGGGTTTTCACCACCGAGCGCAGCGCGGCTTCCATGTGGCGCACGAAACGCGGACTGTCGAACAGGATGCAGGTGGCGCGCTGCTCCTGCAGGTGCTGCTTGAAGGCGGCGATGCGGTCGGGCTGGCCAGCCAGGGTCACGGCCAGGTCCTCGTATTCCTGCAGCGAATGCGTGATCAGCTCCGGCAGGCCCACGGCCTGCAGCAGGCTGCCCGCCATGCGCGCGCAGAACGTCTGGCCGGTGCAGGTCAGGAGCGGCAGACCGGCCCACAGCGCATCGCTGGCGGTGGTGCCGGCGTTGAACGGCAGCGTGTCCAGGAACAGGTCGGCCAGCTGGTAGCGTGCCAGGTAGTTCGCGGGCGAGGCCCGTTCGGCGAAATACAACCGGTCCGGATCGACACCGGCGGCGGTGGCGGCGGCACGCAGGTTGTCGCGCACGGCCTGGTGGTCCGAGACCAGCCACAGCACGCTGTCCGGCACCCGGCGCAGGATGTTCATCCAGCGCGCGAACACGTCCTCGGTGATCTTGAAGTTGTTGTTGAACGAGCAGAACACGAAGCCATTGTCCGGCAGGCCTACCTCGCCGCGCTGCGGCTTCGGCGCGATCTCGCGCTGGCGGTCGTTGATCTGGAAGCACTCGGGCACGTACAGCGGCTGTTCCGTGAAGTACGGCGCCAGCTCGGGCGGCAGCACGAAGCGGTCGGCCAGCACGTAATCGATGCAGGGCAGGGCGGTCGGGCCGGGGAAGCCCAGGTAGGTGATCTGCACGGGCGCGGGGCGGTAGGACAGGATATCCGGCCGCGTGCCCAGGGTCAGCCCGTGCAGGTCGATCAGGATGTCGATCTCGTGGGCGCGGATGCAGCGCGCCGCCTCCTCGTCCGTCATGCCGTCGATGCGGATGTAATGGTCCATCGCGCGCACCACGCGGGCGCGCAGCGGCGTGCCGTCCTCGCGGGTCCAGGAAAACGCGTACACCTCGAACTGTTCGCGGTCGTGCAGCTCATAGAGTTCCGCGGTCAGGATCGCCACGGCGTGCGAGCACAGGTCGGAGGACAGGTAGCCGATGCGTACCCGGTGGTGATGGTAGCCGTCGGCTGGCGCCATCGCCTGCGCCACGGCCGGCATCACCTTGTCCGCCACGAAGCGGCGGGCGGCGTCGAGCTGGGTCTGCGGATCGTCCGATGCGCTCAGCATCGCCAGCGCGGACGTGGCCGCGACCTGCTGCTCGTGCGTGATGCCGGGCAGCGGCGCGTAGACGGGCCAGCTGCACTGCTTCTGGCGCAGATGGATCACGTGCGTCAGCACCTTCGGCTGGTCCGGGTCGAGCAGCAGGCTCTGCTTCAGGATCTCTTCGGCTTCGGGGAAGCGCTTGCTCAGCTCCAGCACGCGGCCCAGGTTGTTCAGCGCCTGGATGTGGAAGCCGCGGTCGGCCGGCACGGACGGATCGGCCAGCACGGTGATCTTGCGCCACAGCGCCAGCGCGTCCTCGACCTGGCCCTTGCGCTCCAGCAGCGTGGCCATGTTCATGTTCGCTTCGATGAAACGCGGGTTCTGGGCCAGCGCGTGCAGGTAGCAGCGCTCGGCGCCCAGGTCGTCCTTCATATTGGCGAGGGTCACGCCCAGGTTGAAGTAGACGGCGTACGCGACCGGCGAGGTGGTGTTGTCCAGCCAGCTCTGGAACAGCTGCACGGAGCGGTGCGGATAGCCCGCCTCGGTCAGCATCTGCGTCACGGTAAACAGTTCGATGATCGGGAGCTTGCCGTCGGCCGCCAGCGCGGCGGCGGCCTGGGCCGCGGGTTCGAGGGCATTGCGGGCAAGGGCGTCCTGCAGGATCGCGGCCGCGTCGGCATGGGAGATGGAGGTGTTGGTCATTGTCCTGTCGTAGTCCGTGTCGCCGATGGTTCCGGGCGGCAACGATTCTAAACCACGGAGCGCCGTCCCGGTCAAAAGAAACACTATAACCTTCCAGTCGGGAAGCTGACACACGAAGTACACGTGGCTGCCGGCCGGCAACCGCCGGACGAAACCGGTAAGATGGACGCTTCTTACCTGATGGGCTTTGTCATGCTGCATACCCCTGCCGGCTTCACCCCGCTGATCGACCCTGCCCCGCATGGCGGCGCACCGCTGACGTTCGTGTTCCACAAAGGGAAACTGCTGCTGCGCAGCGTTGACGGTGCCGCGGGCGTGGAGGCGCTGCCGACCGATCTCGCCAGCCTGGGCATCCCCGTTGAACGGCTGCACCCGGTCGGCATCTGGCAGGGCCGCTACTGTCAGGCGGCGTGGACGGACAGCGAAGAGCTGCCGGACGACGCGCACGGCTGGCATGGCCTGCGCACGCTGTTCGGCGTCGCCGACCACGGCTTCATCGGCCTTGCGGGCCGTGCCAGCCAGATCGCGGACTGGGCCCGTACCCATCGCTATTGCGGCGCCTGCGCCACGCCGATGCGGCGTGCGACCGGCGAGCGGGCCTACAAATGCGAGGCCTGTGGTCACACGGCCTATCCGCAGATCTGTCCCGCCATGATGGTACTGATCCGCGACGGCGACCGCGTATTGCTGGCCAAGCACACCCGTTCGCCGCCCGGCCTGTTTACGGCGCTGGCCGGCTTCGTGGAAGCCGGCGAATCGATCGAGGAGGCGGTGCACCGCGAGGTGTACGAGGAAGTGGGCCTGCGCGTGCATAAGCTGCGCTACTTCAGCAGCCAGTCGTGGCCGTTCCCGAATTCGCTGATGGTGGCCTTCACGGCCGAGTACCTGGACGGCACGATCCGGGTCGATCCGGCCGAGATCGAGGAAGCGCGCTGGTTCGGACCGGGCGATGACTGGCCGGACACGCCGCACAGCATCTCGATCGCCAGCGCGCTGATCGAGGCGAACCGGCCAGGGCAGGGCTGAGCCGGCGCGGGCGGCGCTTCTTAGGTATACTGGCGGATACTCTTAATTCGGCAGTTCAATTATGTCTAAAGAAGCTTTCTCCGAGAACGACTGGCGTCGCCTGCTGTCCACGCTGGGCGAGGACCCCGATCGCCCAGGCCTGGCGGAAACGCCGCACCGCGTGGCCAAGGCGTGGAAACACTGGACCTCCGGCTACGACCAGGACCCTGTCGAACTGCTGAAGGCGTTCGAAGACGGCGCCGAGGCGTACAACGAGCTGATCGTCGTGCGCAACATTCCCGTCTATAGCCACTGCGAGCATCACCTGGCGCCGTTCTTCGGCATGGCGACCGTCGGCTACCTGCCGAACGGCAAGATCGTCGGCCTGTCGAAGCTGACGCGCCTGGTGGACTGCTTCGCCAAGCGCCTGCAAGTGCAGGAGCGCCTGACGGTGCAGATCGCCAATACGCTGATGGAAGTGCTGGAACCGAAGGCGGTCGGCGTCGTCATCAAGTGCCGCCACATGTGCATGGAAAGCCGCGGCATCCGCACGCCGGGCGAGGAAACGATCACCTCGTCGATGCTGGGCGAGCTGCAGTCGAACCTGGGCCTGCGCACCGAGTTCCTGTCGCTGGCACGCGACTAAACAGCAAACCGGGGTCAGGTCTGACATTCGGACATTTTGTCCGAATGTCAGACCTGACCCCGGTTGAGACCACGGTTGCTTACTTGCCCTCGGCCGCTTCGACAAACGTCAACTGATCGATCTCCGCCAGGAAATCGCCCAGCTTCTGCCCGGCCGCCGGTGCCTCGTCCTCGACCAGCGCGCACTGCTGCGTGTCGACGTGCCATACCTGCTTGCCTGCGCGCAGGCTCCAACGCCTGTCCCCTTCACTGAACAGTTCCAGCTTCGTGTCCTCCAGCGGCAGCTCGCCCAGCGGGATCGCGCGCTGGCAATCCGGCATGCGCGCCGCCAGCAAGGTGAAGCGGCCTTCCTCGCTCCAGAAATAGTCCTGCTGCCGCCGCACGGTCAGGCGGTGGTCCTGCGTGCTGTCCGCATAATAGGTGGCGGAATCGTTGTAGCAGCCGGCCAGCAGCAGCGCCGCGACGGCAATGGCGAGGTGACTCCGATATGTACGCATGGATGGGCGAAGGGACAGAAATGGTGTTGCCGCCGATTATAGCGGCTGCGCACGATAGACACGGCTGCCATTGCATTTCGGATAAACTTGCAGCTTCCCTTTGCTTGTCCAATCAATAACATGCCCGGATCCCGCACCGACGACCAGTCCTTCCGCCGTATTCTGTACCGCAACATTACATTGCCGCTGGCAGCAGGCGTCGTCAGCGCCGCCGTGTTCGTGGCAATCCTGGCCTATCTGCTCAATGCCTTGACACTGGTGGAGCACTCGGAGCGGGTCATCGGCAACGCCCAGGAGCTGCGCAAGCTGGCCGTGGACATGGAAACCGGCGTGCGCGGCTTCTTGCTGACGGGCGAGGAACCGTTCCTGGCGCCCTACCGCCTGGCCAAGCCGAAGATCGAGACGGCGCTGAACACCCTGGGCGAGCTGGTCAAGGATGACCCGCGCCAGATGGAGCGGCTGCGCAACATCCGCGCCCAGCAACTGCAATGGGACAAGGTGGCGCAGGACCTGATCCGCGCCCGCACCACGGGCGGCGACTACCTGGGCATTATCAAGTCGCAGCGCGCCAAGGTCGAGTTCGACGAGCTGCGCAGCCAATTCCAGGCCTTCATCCTGGAAGAGGACCGCATGCGCACCGAGCGCGCCGACAATGCCAAGACCGTCACCTACGTGACGGTAACGGGCTATCTCACCATCAGCCTGATCATCAGCGGCTTCCTTGCCTACTGGGGCCGGCGCGAGCTGACCCGCCTGTCCGAGGTGTACGGCAAGGCGCTGGAGGAGCAGCGCGTGCAGGCCGAGCGCGTCGAGCGGCAAGCCTGGCTGCGTTCGGGCCAGAGCAAGCTGGCCGAGCAGGGCATCGGCCAGCGCTCGCTGCCGGCCATGTCGGCGGCGCTGCTGAGCTTCCTGGCGCGCTACCTGGACGTGGCCGTGGGCGCGATCTACGTGCGTGGCCCGGACGGCACGCTGCACCGCACGGCGGGCTACGGCTTCGCCAACCACGAGGAGGAATACGCCAAGGACATCGCGCCGGGCGAGGGCATCGTCGGTCAGGCGGCCGAGGACCGCCGCATCGTCCATCTGGAAAACCTGCCGAATTACTACTTGAAGCTGAGCTCGGCGCTGGGCAGCGGCTCGCCCAACCAGATCCTGGTGGCGCCGGTGGAAAGCGACGGCGAGGTCAACGGCGTCGTCGAGCTGGGCTTCCTGCGCCCGGTAGGCGAGCGCGAGATCGATTTCCTGAAGCTGGTGGCCGGCAATATCGGCACGGCGATCGAATCGACGCTGTCGCGCCAGCGCCTGCAGGAAGTGCTGCAGGAAACCCAGCAGCTGAACGAGGAACTGCAAGTGCAGCAGGAAGAACTGCGCACCGCCAACGAGGAACTGGAAGAGCAGTCGCGCGTGCTGGAGGAATCGCAGGCCACGCTGGAAAACCAGAAGGCCGAGCTGGAACAGACCAACGAGCAACTGGCCGAACAGGCCGTGGTGCTGGACCAGCGCAACAGCGCGCTGAACGACGTCCAGCTGCAGCTGGAGGAACGCGCACGCGACCTGGAGCGCGCCAGCCAGTACAAATCGCAGTTCCTGGCGAATATGTCGCACGAACTGCGCACCCCGCTGAACAGTTCGCTGATCCTGGCCAAGCTGTTGTCCGACAATCCGCAGGGCAACCTGAACGAGGAACAGGTGCGCTTCGCCCAGACCATCTACTCGGCCGGCAACGACCTCCTGAACCTGATCAACGACATCCTCGACATCTCCAAGGTCGAGGCCGGCAAGCTGGAACTGAATCCCGAGGAACTGCGCCTGCAGCAGGTGGTGCAGGGCATGCAGCGCACCTTCGAGCCGCTGGCCCAGCAGAAGGGCCTGCAGTTCATCGTCGAGATGGCACCGGGCCTGCCGGAGACGGTGTACACCGATTGCCAGCGCCTGGAACAGATCCTGAAGAACCTGCTGTCGAACGCCGTCAAGTTCACGGATGCGGGCCGGATCGCCCTGCGCGTGGCGCCAGGGCCGAACGGCCAGGTCAGCTTCGCCGTCGAGGATTCCGGCATCGGCATCCGCGCCGACCAGCATGAGACCGTGTTCGGGGCCTTCCAGCAGGCCGACGGCACCACCAGCCGCAAGTACGGCGGCACGGGCCTGGGCCTGTCGATCTCGCGCGACCTGGCCACCCTGCTGGGCGGTTCCATCACCCTCGTCAGCGAGGAAGGCAAGGGCAGCACGTTTACCTTGACCCTGCCGCTGCAGTGGTCGGCTCCGCACAAGACGGAAGCGCAACTGCCGCCGGCGACGCCGCACGTGGCCGTACCGGCACCCCGCCCGGCGCCGCAGCCGGAACGCAGCGCGCTGCCACCGGTGCCGCCGGTGCCGGCGCCGGCGCCGGTCCAGGTGCCGCGCGCGTTCGACGACGACCGCGACAAGGCACCGCCGCCGGAGCGCACGGTGCTCGTCATCGAGGACGAACCCGCGTTCGCCCGCATCCTGTATGACCTGGCGCACGAGATGAACTACCGCTGCCTGGTGGCCTTCGCCGCCGACGAGGGCCTGGCGATGGCGGAGCAGTACCAGCCCAGCGCGATCCTGCTGGACATCCGCCTGCCGGACCGCTCCGGCTTGTCCGTGCTGCAGCTGCTGAAGGATAATCCACGCACGCGGCACATCCCGGTGCACGTGGTCTCCGCCTCGGACGCGGAGGAGGCGGCGCTGCACATGGGCGCCGTCGGTTTCGCGTTGAAACCCACCACGCGCGAGGAGCTGCTGGACGTGTTCGCGCGCCTGGAGCAGAAGTTCACACAGAAGATCAAGCGCATCCTGCTGGTCGAGGACGACGCGCGCCAGCGCGACAGCGTGGTGCAGCTGATCTCGGACGAGGACATCGAGATCGAGGCGGTCGAATCGGGCGAGAAGGCGCTGGCGCTGCTGCGCACGACGATTTTCGACTGCATGATCATCGACTTGAAACTGCCGGACATGCAGGGCAATGAGCTGCTGCAGCGCATGTCGCACGAGGAGATCGCGTCGTTCCCGCCGGTGATCGTCTACACGGGCCGCAACCTGACGCGCGCCGAGGAGGCGGACCTGCACCGCTACTCGCGCTCGATCATCATCAAGGGCGCGCGCTCGCCCGAGCGCCTGCTGGACGAGGTCACGCTGTTCCTGCACAAGGTGGAATCGGAGCTCTCCAGCGAACGGCAGACGATGCTGAAAACGGTGCGCTCGCGCGACCGCGTGTTCGAAGGCCGCCGCATCCTGCTGGTGGACGACGACGTGCGCAACATCTTCGCGCTGACCTCCGCGCTGGAGCAGAAGGGTGCCATCGTGGAGATCGGCCGCAACGGCTTCGAGGCGCTGGAGAAACTGGACGCGGTGGCCGACATCGACCTGGTGCTGATGGACGTCATGATGCCCGGCATGGACGGCCTGGAAGCGACCCGCCGCATCCGCGCCGACAGCCGCTTCGCGCGCCTGCCGATCATCGCCATCACGGCCAAGGCGATGAAGGACGACCAGGAGCAGTGCCTGGCCGCCGGCGCCAACGACTACCTGGCCAAGCCGATCGACCTGTCGCGCCTGTACTCGCTGCTGCGTGTGTGGATGCCTGCCCTGGACCGGATCTGACATGCAGCACCGCCAACAGCACAGCGATACCGACATCGAGCTGCGAATGCTGATGGAGGCGATCTACCTGAAATACAGCTACGACTTCCGCGACTACACGGGCGCGTCGCAGAAGCGGCGCGTGCTCCATGCGATGCGCGAGATGGGTTGCGACACGATCTCGCAGCTGCAGTCGCGCGTGCTGCACGAGCCGGCCGCGTTCTCCGAGCTGCTGCAGTACCTGACGATTCCCGTCACCGAGATGTTCCGCGACCCGAGCTACTACGCGGCGCTGCGCGAACATGTGATGCCGGTGCTGTCGACGTATCCGTCGCTGAAGATCTGGGTGGCCGGCTGCAGCACGGGGGAGGAAGTGTATTCGCTGGCGATCCTGCTGAAGGAAGAGGGGCTGCTCGAGCGCAGCATCATCTACGCCACCGACATCAACCCGCAGTCGCTGGAAAAGGCGAAAAAGGGCGTGTTCCCGCTCGACAGCATGCGCGCTTACACGGAAAACTATCAGGCCGCCGGCGGCAAGCGCGCGTTCTCGGACTACTACACGGCGGCCTACAATGCGGCGCTGTTCGACCGCTCGCTGGCCGAGAACGTGACGTTCGCGGACCACAGCCTGGCAACCGACACGGTGTTCGCGGAAACGCAATTCATCAGCTGCCGCAATGTGATGATCTATTTTAAGAAGAAGCTGCAGGAGCGGGCGCTGGGCCTGTTCCATGAGTCGCTGTGCCATCGGGGCTTCCTGGGTCTTGGCAGCAAGGAAAGCATCGACTTCTCCAGCTATGGCCCGCGCTTCGAGCCGATCGTCAAGCGCGAACGGCTGTTCAGGAAACTGTGATGGACACGACGGCATTGCAGGCACTGCTGCAGGGACGCGAGTTCGCCGCGATCGTGATCGGCGCCTCCGCCGGCGGCGTCAACGCGCTGCTGGAGATCCTGCCCGGCCTGCCGAAGGACTATCCTTATCCCGTGGTGACCGTGCTGCACGTGATGAAGGGGCGCCAGAACCAGCTGGCCGAGGTGTTCCAGCAGCGCCTCGCGCTGCGGGTGCTCGAGGCCGGCGACAAGGATGACCTGCGCCCGGGTACCCTGTATTTCGCACCGGCCGGTTATCACTTGTCGGTCGAGGAGGGCGGCGTGTTTTCGCTGAGCCAGGAGGAGCCGGTGCACTTCGCCCGGCCCGCGATCGACCTGACGATGCAGTCGGCGGCGGACGTGTATGGCGACCAGCTGGTGGGCATCCTGCTGACGGGCGCCAACCAGGATGGCGCCGCGGGCCTGGCGGCCATCGGCGCGGCCGGCGGCCTGACGGTGGTGCAGGACCCGGCCGAGGCACAGGTGGCCGTGATGCCGAACGAAGCGATCAGGTTGCGCCAGCCGGACCTGGTGCTGACCCTGCGGGAGATACGCAGCCTGCTGACGATGTTGGAGAAGAGACAATGAACACTATGGCCAACCAGGGTGCCACGCGCGAAGCGACGAAGCTGTTGATCGTGGACGACCTGGCGGAGAACCTGCGCGCGCTCAATGCCGTCATCCGCGCCGACGACCGCGTGGTGTACCAAGCCACGTCCGGCGAAGAGGCGCTGGCGCTGCTGCTCGAGCACGACTTCGCGCTGGCGATCCTGGACGTGCAGATGCCCGGCATGGACGGCTTCGAACTGGCCGAACTGATGCGCGGTACCGACAAGACGCGCCACATCCCGATCGTCTTCGTCAGCGCCGCCGGCAAGGAACTGAACTACGCCTTCAAGGGCTACGAGACCGGCGCCGTCGACTTCCTCTACAAGCCGCTCGATCCTGACGCGGTACGCAGCAAGGTCAACGTGTTCGTCGACCTGCATTGCCAGCGCATGGAGATCCGTCGTCGCGTGGAGGAGCAGCAGGCCACGATGAACGAGCTGCGTGCCGCGCAGGAGGAGATGCGCTACGCGCTGCGCATGCGCGACGAGTTCATGTCGATGGTGGCGCACGAGCTGCGCACGCCACTGAACACGCTGTTCCTGGAAACGCAGATGCGCAAGATGCAGCTGGACCGGGGCAACCTGGAGGCATTCGCACCGGACAAGCTGGCCGGCATGGTGGCGCGCGACGAGCGCCAGATCCAGGCCATGATCCGGCTGATCGACGACATGCTGGACGTCTCGCGCATCCGTAGCGGCGTGCTGTCGATCCGGCCCTGCGATACCGAGCTGCAGGAGATCCTGCGCCGCCTGACGGCCGACCTGGCGCGCCAGGCTGCCGACGCCGGCACCATGTTCGTGCTGGACGCGCCGGTGCCGGTCAAGGGCTGCTGGGACGAGTTCCGCATCGAACAGGTGATCATCAACCTGCTGACGAATGGCTTGCGCTACGGCGGCGGCAAGCCGGTGCAGGTGCGCCTGTCCGCCAGCGAACGCGAGGCCCGCATCGACGTGATCGACCAGGGCCCCGGCATCGCCGAGGACATGCAGCAGCGCATCTTCCTGCCGTACGAGCGGGGCCAGGGCAACGGCGTGCCGTCCGGCCTGGGCCTGGGCCTGTACATCTCGCGCCAACTGGCCGAGGCGCACCAGGGCACGCTGACGGTGCAAAGCAAGCCGGGCGAAGGGTCGGTATTCACGCTGACGCTGCCGCGCGGCCAAGCCGCGGGGGCCTGAGGTGGGCGAACCGCTGGAGCCGGCCCGCGCGGGCGACGTCATCGATGCGCGCGCGCTGCAGCATGCCGTTGGCCGGCTGGTCGAGCTGGCGGGCGAGTTCTGCGACGCGGTGGCGGACAACACCACGTTCCCGGAACAGCGCCAGATCCTGCGGCGCACGCACAGCCTGCTGAACCTGTCCACCTGGCTGGACGGCGGTCCGGATATCGCACTGGCGCCCGGCCAGCCGCGCGTGACAGCGGCCCAGGTCAACGACGCCATCGATTATGTCATGGCGGCCAGCAGCCGCTGCGGCTCGCTGGCCGCGCGCATCGCCCTGATCGACGCGCTGCTCGACTTCTTCCAGGACGTGCTGCGCGGCGAAGGCGATGCCATCGTGGCCTCGGCGCGGCGCTTGAAGGACGCTTGCGATGCCGGCACGCCATCCGCCGGCGTCCTGGCAGGTCGCTACCGCCTGGCCGATTTCCACGCCCGCGCCTGGGAAGCGGCACAGTACGTGCTGATGCCGTTGCGCGGCTTGCGCTCGCCCGACATGGCCGAGATCGGGGAGGCCGTGCAGCCCGAGCGCGCGCCGGTGACGGCGGCGTCCGGCGCGATCGCGCGCGTGGCCTCGACGATCGGCACGCTGCAGACGGCCAATGTGGCGACGCCGCAGATCCTGCACTCGACCCATGCGGACGGCCCGAAGCTGGCCGCGCTGACCAGCGACGACGTGCTGCAGTTGAAGGCACGCGCGCCGGGCGTGCGCGTGCTGCCGCTGGTGTATTACGAACTGACGCGCCGGCCCATGCTGGAAGTGGCGAAGGGGCCGGACCATGCGGCTGCGGCGCTGGGCGCCGCCCTGGCCCTGACCGTGCAGGTGGTACGCGCTGGCACGGGCGGCAGGCCGGCGCCCGTGGCGGGCGCGCGCGTGATCGCGTTTACCGATTTCGCCCAGCGCGCCGGCGCCGAAAGCCTGAGCGACGCCAGCGGCATGGCGAAGCTGGATCTGCAAGCGGGCGTGCCGCTGCAGGCCCTGCTGGTGTATGGCCCACCCGGCTACTGGGGCCTGTTCCGTCGCGACGTCACCTTGCGCAAGGGCGAGACGCTGGCGCTGCAGCCCATCGACCTGGGCGCGCCGGACTTCCTGTCGAAGCTGTACGGCGGCGCGCCCGACAACGCGGGCGCCGGCGTCACGGTGGGTGTCATCGACACCGGCGTCGATGACACCCATCCGGACCTGGTGGTGGCGGGCGGCGCCGCCTTTGTGGTGGCGGAAAACGACGCGGGCGGCGCCGGCCCGGCCGCCATCGACGGCGACCATGGCAGCCACGTGGCCGGCATCATCGCCAGTCGGGGCCGGCCGCCGTCGGGCAAGCGCGGCGTGGCGCCGGGCGTGCGGCTGATGAGCTATCGCGTCTTCCCCAATGGCGGCACGGGCGCCACCAACTACGACATCGTGCGCGCCATCGACCGCGGCGTGGCCGACGGCTGCGACCTGCTCAACCTGAGCCTGGGCGGCTCGACCCGCGACGAGGCCGTGCGCGAGGCGATCAAGGACGCCTTCGACAAGGGCACGCTGTGCATTGTCGCCACCGGCAACGACGGCCGCGGCCCGGTCAGCTATCCGGCGCGCTGGCCGGAGGCGGTGGCGGTATCGGCCGTCGGTGACACGGGCACGTTTCCCGCCGAGTCGTCCGAAGCGCTGGACGTGCTGGCGCCGTTCGCGCGCGACGACGCGGCCGTGTTCGTGGCCGGCTTTTCCAACGTGGGGGAAGAGGTGGACCTGACGGGGCCCGGCGTCGGCATCGTCTCGACGGTACCGGGCGGCGCGTACGCCGTGATGAGCGGCACGTCGATGGCCTGCCCGGCCGTCACCGGCGTGGCGGCCGCGCTGCTGGCCTGCCACCCCGAAGTACTGGCGATGCCGCGCGACAGCCGCCGCGCCGTCGAGATGTTGCGCCTCGTGAATGCCGCCGCCGGCACGCTCGGCTTCGAGCGTACCTTCGAGGGACTGGGGATGCTGGCGCCGCACGCGCCGGACTGACACAAAGGGCGGCGATGGACTACACTGGAACGATGCGCCGCCTGCTGATCCGCCAAACGAGGGATGCCACGCTGTCCGCCGACCAGGCGGAAGGCGTGGTGCGCGCGTTCGACCAGGCCCGCGTGCTCAACCGCGACGGCAAGACGATGCTGGTCGATTTCGACCCATGCGAGATCGAGCGGCTGCGCGAACGGCTGCCGGGCTGGCTGGTATCGGAGCAGGGGCCGCCGGTGCCGGTGCCGGATCACTGCCTGCATATCAAGACCTGAGCTATCACTGCTGTTATGAAGGCGCCGCGCTGCAGTTTTAAAACCAAAAGCGAAGAGCTGGGGTCAGACCCGCCGGGTCTGACCCCGGTCGTCGGTCTTGGGTCCGGCAAGCCCAGCGCCAGCCCGCTGTTACCGCGCGCGGATTAGAACTCTTCCCACTCATCCGCAGCCTTCACCGCAGGCTTGACGACAGCCGGCTTCTCCACGACGGCCGGCTTGACGGCAGCCGCCACCGGCCGCGCCAGCGCCGCCGGCTTGGCTACTGTCTGCTCGACCGCGACGGGCGCCGCCACGGCAGCACCAGTGCGGAAGAACGCCACCACCTGCGCCAGGTGCGCCGCCTGCTCCTGCATGCTCTGCGATGCCGCTGCCGCTTCCTCGACCAGTGCCGCGTTCTGCTGCGTCACCTCGTCCATCTGCGTGATGGCCGTGTTGATCTGGCCGATGCCGGTGGTTTGTTCCTGGCTGGCCGAGGCGATGTCGCCCATGATGTCGGTCACGCGCTGGATGCTCTGCACGATGTCGCCCATCGTCTGGCCGGCGTCGTGCACGAGGCGCGAACCTTCGTCCACGCTGGCCACCGATGCGGTGATGAGTTCCTTGATCTCGCGCGCGGCGGCGGCCGAGCGCTGCGCCAGCCCGCGCACCTCGTTGGCCACGACGGCGAAGCCGCGCCCCTGTTCGCCCGCGCGCGCCGCCTCGACGGCCGCGTTCAGCGCGAGGATATTGGTCTGGAAGGCGATGCCGTCGATGACGGCGATGATGTCGACGATCTTGCGCGACGATGTGTTGATGGTGCCCATCGTGTCCACCACCTGGGCGACGATGGCGCCACCCTTCACGGCCACCTGCGACGCGCTGCGTGCCAGCTCGTTGGCCTGCTGCGCGTTGTCCGCGTTCTGGCGCACGGTGGAGGTCAGTTCCTCCATCGACGACGCAGTCTCCTCCAGCGAGCTGGCCTGCTCTTCGGTGCGGGACGACAGGTCCATATTCCCCGCCGCGATTTCGCGCGACGCCGTGCCGATGGCTTCCGTGCCGCCGCGCACCTGCGTGACGACGTTCAGCAGCGCGTCGTTCATGCCCTTCAGCGCCTGTAAGAGCCGGCCCGTTTCGTCCTTGCGGTCGGCAACGATGGTGGACGACAGGTCGCCGCCCGCCACTGTCTCCGCCACCTTGAGCGCCTCGCCCAGCGGCTGCGTGATCGAGCGCGTGACGAGGTAGGCGACGGCGCAGCCGGCCAGCAGCGCGATGGCGCCCAGGGCCAGCATCAGCGTCTGCGTGCTGCCGTATACCGCGGTGGCTTGCTCGCCGGCGGCGTTGGCCTGCTCGGCCTCGTAGGCGATCAGTTCGTCCATCGCGGCCAGCACGCCGGTCAGGCTGGGCGCCGCTTCCTTCAGCAGGTAATCGGTGCCGTCCTGCACCTCGCCTTCCTTGCGCAATTCGATCAGCTTGTTGTTCTTGACGGCGCCTTCGGCCAGCAGCTTGTCGACGGTCGCCATCAGCGCCTTTTCCTTGTCGGTTGTCAGGCGCTTCACCAGCTCGGCCTTGGCCGCGCCGTAGCGCTTGCGGGCTTCCGCGACCTTCGCCAGCTCGGCGTTCATGGCTTCCGTGCTGGGCGTGACCATGATGGTGGTCAGCGACAGCGTGATATTGCGAATATTGTCGACCATCGTGTTGGCCGCGGCCAGCTTGACGTTCTTGTCGTGCACGATGTCGTGCGTGCGCTGGCCGATGCGGGCGAGCGACGTCAGGGCGAGGGCGATGATGGCCACCAGCAGCACGAGCACGGTGGCGAAACCGAGCCCGAGGCGGGCGCCGATCCGGAGGTTGGCGAGAGACATGTCTTCCCCACTTGATGTGATGATTGAAACGGCGGCTCGAGGCGGTCGCCCTTGCGTCCATTGTTGATCAAAAGGGACCGCATCGCCTATCGTCCAGCGCATTTCATCGAATGTTGTCTCACGGGAACAACGTATTCTTGTCGAGCCGCTCACGTTGCCGTTTGCATCCCGCCGTACAATGAACGGCAACCCGGGAGATCACGTGAAACGCGATTGGCAATCGACAATGGGACGACGTGAATGGCTGCTCAAGCGCAACTGCTCGCTGACGCCGCGCCAGACCGTCGCGGCCTGGGCGGTGCTGATGCTGCTGTCGCTGGCGATCGGCCTGGTCTGTGCCTGGCAGGGCGCCCCCTACGTGCTGGTGTTCTCGGCGCTCGAGATGACGGCGGTGACCGTGGCGTTCGTGATCTACAGCCGCCACGCGACGGACTTCGACCGCATCGTGCTGGAGCACGGCAGCCTGACGGTGGAGCAGGTACGAGGCGGGCGCAGCCGCCAGGTCCGCCTGCCGGCGCCGTGGCTACGCGTGTCGCCACCGGTGCGGCGGCGCGATCCGATCCGGCTGGCGGCGGGCGCGGTCACGGTCGAGGTGGGGCTGTATCTGCTGGAGGGGGAGCGGCGCGCGCTGGCGCAGGAGTTGCGGCGGGCGCTGGGGGAATAAAAAAACCTGCCACCGGCATGACTCCGGGGGCAGGCAAAGGCTTGGAATAAAACGGTATTAGCGGGAATTAGAAGCGGTAGCCGACGCCGACGCCGAACAGCACCGGATCGACCTTCACTTTGCTGGCCTTGACGCCGGCGATCATCACGTCGCTGCGCAGTTGCAGCTTTTTCACGTCCACGTTCAGCGACCAGTTCTGGTTCAGCTTGTAATCGAAGCCGGCTTGCAGCGCCAGGCCCCAGCTGTCGTGTTCCAGGCTGCCCTGGCCGTTCAGGATCTTGTTCTTGGAGAACGTCGTCCAGTTGATGCCGGCGCCCACGTAGGGGCTGATCGTCGCGCCCGGCATGAAGTGGTACTGGGCCAGCAGCGAAGGCGGCAGGTGCTTGAAGGTGCCGATGGTCTGGCCATCCAGATACACGTCATGCTTTTGCGGGTAGGTCAGCACCAGTTCCGCGGCGATGTTCGGGGTGAAGAAATAGGAGACGTCCAGCTCCGGGATGGTCTTGTCCGATACGCCGATGCGGTCCGAAGCGCCGACGCCAGCGACAGGGTCGGACTTGTCGGCCGGATCGATGTGGACGGCACGGGCACGTACCTGCCATGGCGAGGTTTGTGCGGCGGCACCGGCGGCCACCATGGTCATCGAGACGGCGAGAACTGCCAGGATTGCTTTTTTCATTTCACTTCCTCTTTCACATGTTGTTTTGTTGCCGAGAAGAAGTTTAGTGATGCGGCGCAGCAAAAACTTTGACCCAGATCAAAATTGTCCAAACGAATACACGGCGGTCGTTTCGGCGTAAGATGCACGCGGTGCTCCCGTAACCCCACCTTTTCAGGAGGCAGGCATGCAGCTGAACGTGAACGGACAGGTCAGGCAATTCGAGGCGGAGGAGGATACGCCGCTGCTGTGGGTACTGCGCGAGCAACTGGGCCTGACGGGCACCAAATACGGCTGCGGCATCGCGCAATGCGGCGCTTGCACCGTGCACATCGACGGCGAAGCCACGCGCAGTTGCGTGCGGCCCGTTTCCACCGTGACGGCGGCGCAGAAGATCGTCACGATCGAGGGACTGTCGCCGGACGGCTCGCACCCCGTGCAAAAGGCCTGGAGCGCACTGGACGTGCCGCAGTGCGGCTTCTGCCAGTCCGGCATGATCATGGCGGCCGCGGCGCTGCTGAAGGAAAAACCAAAGCCCACCGATGCCGACATCGACGCGGCCATGACAAACATCTGCCGCTGCGGTACCTACAACCGGGTGCGCAAGGCCATCCACGTGGTGGCGCGCGGCGGCGACGCCAAGACCGCGGGCCTCGCCATCGAACATCGCACCACCGGGAGCCAGGCATGAACGCCGTGCTGTCGCCCTCGCGCCGCCGCTTCCTGGGGCGCTCGGCCGCCACCGCCGCCGGCCTGGTGGTCGGCTTCCACATCCCGTTCGACGTGGCCGCGCAGGACGGCCAGGCGCCCGAGGTCAACGCCTGGGTGGTGGTCAAGCCGGACGACACCGTCGTCATCCGCATCGCCCGCTCCGAGATGGGGCAGGGCACGCTGACGGGGCTGGCGCAGCTGGTGGCCGAGGAGCTCGATGCCGACTGGTCGCGCGTCACCACGGAATATCCGACGCCGGGCACGAACCTGGCGCGCAAGCGCGTGTGGGGCAGCTTCTCCACGGGCGGCAGCCGTGGCGTGCGCGAATCGCACGACTACGTGCGCAAGGGCGGCGCAGCGGCGCGCACGATGCTGGTGCAAGCGGCGGCCAACCAGTGGAACGTGCCCGCCACCGAATGCCGCGCCGCGCGCAGCGTCATCACGCACGTGCCGAGCGGGCGCACGCTCACGTATGGCAGCGTGGCCGCGGCGGCCGGCAAGCTGGCGCCGCCGCAGGACGTGGCGCTGAAGGACCCGAAGGACTGGCAGATCGCCGGCAAACGCCTGGCCCGCCTGGACACGGTAGAGAAGACGACCGGCAAGCAGATTTATGGCATGGACCTGGTCCTGCCGGGCATGCTCAACGCGGCCATCAAGGACTGCCCGGTGTTCGGCGGCAAGGTGAAGAGTTTCAACGCGGATGCGATCAAGGACCGCCCCGGCGTCAAAAAGGTGCTGCAGGTGGGCGACTCCGCCATTGCGGTGGTGGCGGACACGTGGTGGCGCGCGAAAAGCGCGCTGGACGCGCTGCCGATCGAATGGGACAAGGGTCCGAACGCGAAGGTGTCCAGTGCGGACGTGGCGGCCACCCTGAAGGCCGGGCTGGACGCGCCCGATGCCGCCGTCGGCAATCAGAACGGCGACGCCAAAGCGGCCCTGGCCGGCGCGCCGCGCAAGCTGGAAGCCGTGTACTCGTACCCGCACCAGAACCACGCGACGATGGAGACGATGAACGCGACGGCGAAATGGACGCCGCAGCGCTGCGAGGTCTGGACGCCGACGCAGAACGGCGAGGCGGCGCTGGCGGCAGCGTCGGAAGCGGCCGGGCTGCCGCAAACGCAGTGCGAGGTCTACAAGCTGCACCTGGGCGGCGGCTTCGGCCGGCGCGGTGCCGTGCACGACTGGGTCACGCAGGCGGTCCTGATCGCGAAGGCGCTGCCGGGCACGCCCGTCAAATTGATCTGGTCGCGCGAGGAAGACATGCTGCACGGGCGCTACCACCCGGTCACCCAGTGCAAGCTGACGGCGGGCCTGGACAAGCAGGGCAACCTGACGGCGCTGCATATGCGCATCTCCGGCCAGTCCATCCTGGCGGCGGTGCTGCCGGCCAATATCAAGGACGGCAAGGACCCCGCCACGTTCCAGGGCCTCAATCCGCCAGGACCGGAAGCGTCGTTCGGCTACACGGTGCCGAACCTCCTGATCGACCATGCAATGCGCAACCCGCCGGTGCCGCCGGGCTTCTGGCGCGGCGTCAACCTGAACCAGAACGCCATCTACGTCGAGTGCTTCCTCGACGAGATCGCGCACGCGACGAAGCAGGATCCGCTGGCGCTGCGCCGCAAGCTGCTCAAGGACAGCCCGAAGCACCTGGCCGTGCTGAACGCGGTGGCGGACAAGGTCGGCTGGGGCAAGCCGCCGAAGAAAGGCATCTATCGCGGCCTGGCGCAGACCATGGGCTTCGGCAGCTACGTCGCCGCCTGCGCAGAGGTCTCGGTAAGTAAAGACGGCAAGCTCAAGATCCACCGCATCGTGGCCGCTACGGACCCGGGCCACGTCGTCAATCCGCAGCAGGTCGAGGCGCAGATCGAGGGCTCGTTCGTGTACGGCCTGTCGGCCGCGCTGTACGGCGCCTGCACGCTGAAGGACGGCCAGATGGAGCAATCCAACTTCGACACCTACCAAGTGATGAAGCTCGACGAGATGCCGGCGGTGGAATCGATCCTGATGCCTTCCGGCGGCTTCTGGGGCGGCGTGGGCGAGCCGACCATCGCCGTCGCCGCCCCGGCGGTCCTGAACGCGATCTTCGCCGCCACCGGCAAGCGCATCCGCGACCTGCCGCTGAAGAACCACAGCCTCAAAAAGGCCTGACGTGCATGCCGAGGAGCTGACCGAGGGGACTGACCCCGCCACTGCTGTCGCCCGCAAGGGATGGCAAGCGCTGGCAAGGGGGCTGTCCCCGGTGTTGCTGGCGTGTGCCGTCCTTCCACCAGCTCAAGGCCAAACCGACACGCTGCCGAATCCCCTCCCCAACACCACCCCGGGCGACCCCACCCGCGGCCGCGCCATCGTCGCCAACCGCCAGCTCGGCACCTGCCTGCTGTGCCACACGGCGCCAATTTCGGAAGAACCGTTCCAGGGCAATCTCGCCCCCAACCTGGCCGGCACGGGCAGCCGCTGGACGGTGCCACAACTGCGCCTGCGCGTGGCCGACCCGGCCCGCATCAATCCGGGCACGATCATGCCGTCGTATCACCGCGGCAGCGGCCTGGCGCGCGTGGCGCCGGCGCAGCAGGGCAAGCCGCTGCTGTCCGCGCAGCAGATCGAAGACGTGGTAGCGTACCTGGCCACGCTGCGCAATCCATCATGACTAGGCCAAATGTCCGCCGCCGCCAGCTGATCGCCGCAGGCACGCTGTCGGTACTGGTGCGTCCCGCCGCGGCCACGCCGGAGCGCATGGCGCAGGCCATCGCCGCGTACACGGGCGACGTCGCGCCGAAAACCGGCCGCGTCACGTTCGAGATCGCCCAGCTGATCGACAACGGCAACGCGGTCCCCGTCACGATCCGGGTGGACAGTCCGATGACGGCCACCGACCACGTCACCGGCATCGCCCTCTTCAACGAGAAGAACCCGGAGGCGGACGTGATCCGCTGCACGCTTGGTCCGCGCGCCGGCAAGGCCGAGGTCTCGACCCGCATCCGCCTCGCCACGTCGCAGCGGCTGACGGCGGTGGCAAAGCTGAGCGACGGCAGCTGCTGGCAGCAGACGGCGGACGTCATCGTCACGCTGGCTGCCTGCATCGAAGGAGAGGCACCGTGACCGCGCGCGCGCTGATCCATATGCCGGCCAGCGCCAAGGCCGGCGAGATCGTCGAGATCCGCGCGCTGATCGCGCATCCGATGGAATCGGGCTACCGGCCCGGCGCGGACGGCAAGCCGGTACCGCAGGACGTCATCCGCCGTTTTACCTGCACCTACGACGGCGAGCAGGTCTTCGCGGCCGAGCTGCATCCGGCCATCGCCGCCAATCCCTACCTGGCGTTCTTTACCCGCGCGACCGTCACGGGCACGCTGGAATTCACGTGGCGCGGCGATAACGGCTTCGCGAAAACGGAGCGCAAGACGCTGACGGTGGCGCCATGAGGCGCCTCGGCATCGCGCTGGCGCTGGTCGCCGCCAGCACAGCCGCGCAGGAGGCACGCAAGTCGGGCGCCGAATTCATGAGCGAGTCCACACGCGCCATGCAGCGCGACGACACACAAAATCCGGCGATGCTGTGGGTGGCGAATGGCGCCGCGCTGTGGGAGACAAAGGCCGGCAAGGCCGACCGGAGCTGCGCGGCCTGCCATGGCGACGCGGCCGGCATGCGCGGCGTGGCCGCCCGCTATCCTGCTTTCGACCGGGGCGCCGGCCGCGTGATCACGCTGGGCGAGCGCATCAACCTGTGCCGCACCGGCAAGCAGCAGGCACCGGCGTTCACGCCCGAGTCGGCAGCGTTGCTGGGCCTCGAGGCGCACGTGGCGCTGCAGTCGCGCGGCCTGCCGCTGGCACCGCCGGCGGATGCGGCCACGCGCGCGGCGGCGGCACGGGGTAAAGAACTGTACGGTCAGCGCATCGGCCAGCTCAACCTGTCGTGCGCGCAGTGCCACGACGATAATTGGGGCCGCAAGCTGGCCGGCGCCACGATCCCGCAGGCGCACGCCAACGCCTATCCGATCTACCGCCTGGAATGGCAGGGCATGGGCAGCCTGCAGCGGCGCCTGCGCAATTGCATGAGTGGGGTGCGCGCACAGGTGCCGCCGCTGGGCGCGCAGGAGCTGGTGGACCTGGAAGCGTGGCTGGCCTTGCGCGCGCAGGGCATGCCGCTGGAAACGCCTGGAGTACGACCGTGAAGGAATTGCGATGCGAGCGATAGCCTTACTGCTGCTGGCGGCAAGCGCGCCGGTCGCCGCGGCCGGACCGATCAGCGAAGGCGCGCGGCTCGCCGCCACGTGCACCGCCTGTCACAGCACCACGCCCGTCCAGGGCAACGCGCTGCCGCCCTTGGCCGGGCAGTCGCAGGAAGCGCTGCTGGCCAGCCTGCGCGCTTTCAAGGCCGGCACGCGTCCGGCAACGATCATGACGCAACTGGCCAAGGGCTACACGGACGAACAGCTGGCGCTGATCGCCGCGTGGTTCGCTGAGGCACCGGTGACAGGCTCCCATCCGCGGGTCTCCGACCCGTGGATGGGAGCCTGTCACCTCGGGTCTACCTCAAATTGCGCCGAGGTCCGCAAATGAAGCGCCGCACCTTCCTCGCGGCAGGCAGCACCGCAGCCCTGCTGTCCGCCTGCACGAGCGTGGCCCCGAAGGCGAAGCCCCACGTCGTGGTGGTCGGCGGCGGCTACGGCGGCGCCACGGCGGCCCGCTACGTGCGCCTGTGGAGCGGCGGCGACATCGACGTCACCTTGGTCGAGCCGAACCCCACGATGATCTCCTGCCCGCTGTCGAACCTGGTGCTGGGCGGCAGCCGCCGCATCGGCGACCTGACCTTGCGCTACGACGGGCTGGCCCGGCACGGCGTGCGCATCCTGGCCGACAGCGCGGCCAGCATCGACGTAGCCAGGCGCACCGTGGTGCTGGCCAGCGGCAGCCTGCTGGTGTACGACCGGCTGATCCTGTCGCCCGGCATCGAGTTCCTGATGAATGCCTTGCCGGGCCTGGCGGCGCCGGGCGCGCAGGAACGGGTGCTGCATGCATGGAAGGCGGGCGCGCAGACGACGGCGCTGCGCGCGCAGCTGGAAGCGATGCCCGACGGCGGCGTCTATGCGCTGGCGGTGCCGCCAGCGCCGTTTCGCTGCCCACCCGGACCGTACGAGCGCGCCTGCCAGGTGGCGTTCTACTTCAGCCGCCACAAGCCGCGCTCGAAAGTGCTGCTGCTCGATGCGAACGAGGACGTGGTGTCGAAAGGCCCGCTGTTCAAGCGCATCTGGCGCGAGCGCTACAAAGGCATCCTTGAGTACCGGCCCGGTTTTCGCACGGTGGACGTGGACGTGGCCGCGCGCACGACGGTCTCGGAACTGGGCGAGCGGGTACGGGCGGACGTGCTGAACGTGATCCCGCCGCACCGCGCTGGCGCGATCGCCGCGCAGACGGGCCTCGCCACTGCCAACGGCCGCTGGTGCGAGGTGGACTTCCGCACGTTCGAATCGACGCAAGCAGCGGGCATCCACGTCATCGGCGACGCGATCCAGACGGCGCCGCTGATGCCGAAGTCCGCCCACATGGCGAACCAGCACGGCAAGGTGTGCGCCGCGGCCGTGGTCGACCTGCTGGCCGGCCGCGCCCCCGCCGCCGCGCCGGTGCTGACGAATACGTGCTACAGCTTCGTCTCCGACCGCGACGTCATCCACGTCGCCTCGGTGCACGCCTATGACGCTGCCAAGAAGACGCTGCTGGTGGTGCCTGGCTCCGGCGGGCTGTCGAAAGAAGCCAGCGCGCTGGAGGGCACCTACGCCTTCAGCTGGGCCGCCAATATCTGGGCGGATACGCTGGGCTGATCAGGCGATCGTCGGCACGGTACCGCCCTCGGCGCGGATGGCGGCGCCATTGATGACGGCAGCTCGCTCGCTGGCCAGGAACGCGACGACATTCGCCACTTCCGCCGGCTTGGCCAGCCGATAGATCAGCGACGACGGCCGATTCTCGGCCATGAACTTGCGTTCCGCCTCCGCATACGCCAGGTCCGGATTGACCGATTCGATGAAGCCCTTCAGGCTTTCCGTCTCGGTGGGGCCGGGCAGCACGGCGTTGACAGTGACGGCGGTGCCCTTGGTCAGCTCGGCCAGGCTGCGCGAGATCGACAGCTGGGTTGCCTTGCTGGCGCTGTAGTGCGCCATCGCGGCCATCGGCGTCACGGCCACTTCGCTGGAGATGAACACCACGCGGCCGTGGCCACGTGCCAGCATCCCTTTCATATAGGTGCGCGCCAGGCGCACGCCGCTCCACACGTTAAAGTTGAACATCGCCTCCCAGTCCGCGTCCGTGGTCTCGAAGAAGTCGCTCAACTCGTAACGGCCCAGGTTGTTGACGAGGATGTCGATGTCCGGGTAGGCCGCACGCGCGATCTGCTCTGCGTCGGCAACGGCCATGTCGGCCACCAGCGGCTTGATGCGGGCGGCGTCGAAGCGCTGCGCCAGCGCCGTGATGGCCGCGTCGACGGCGTCCGCCGTGCGGCCGTTGACGATGACGGTGGCGCCATCCTCCAGCAACTGCGCCGCGATGGCGTGGCCGATACCGGCGGTGGAAGCGGTAACGAGGGCGGTCTTGCCGGCGAGGTGCAGGTTCATTCTGGTTTCTCCATGAGGTGTCGATGGAGGCAGTATCGCGCCGGCGTACTCCAGCGATAAGCCGCCATAATGGAATATCATCTGTGAATTCAATTCATGGATGAGGTCATGGACACACGCAGTTGGGAAATGACGGTGTTTGCCCGGGTGGTCGAGCTGGGCAGTTTCTCGGCCGCCGCCGACGCCTTGCGACTGACGCCATCGGCCGTCAGCAAGCTGGTCACGCGCACGGAGGAACGGCTGGGCGTCACCTTGCTGCAACGCTCGACGCGTCAACTGACATTGACGCCGGAAGGCCGCGCCTTTCACGAGGCCTGCCTGCGCATCCTGGCCGACATCGACGAAGCGGAGCTGGGCCTGGGCAGCGGCGGGGTGGCGCCGCGCGGCCTGCTGCGCGTGAACACGTCGGTCCCGTTCGGCACCCACCACGTGGTGCCGCTACTGGCCGCGTTCAGCGAACGTTATCCGGACGTGACGGTGGACCTGTCGCTGTCCGATGCGCTGGTGGACCTGCAGCGCGAGCAGACCGACGTCGCCATCCGGATGGGGCCCCTGGCGGACGCCACCTTCCGCGCCCGCAAGTTGGGCGACAGCCGCCGCGCCGTCGTCGCTTCCCCAGCCTACCTGGCCCGTCACGGCACGCCGGCCACGCCGGCCGACCTGGCCGCGTATCGCTGCCTGAACTTCAACTTCCGGCGCTCACGGGACGAGTGGCCCTTCGTGGTGGACGGCCGCGCGGAGCTGCTGCCGGTGCAGGGCGGCATGCTGACGAACAACGGCGAAACGATGCGCCAACTGGCGCTGGAGGGCCTGGGCATCGCGCGCCTGGGCATGTTCCATATCGCGCGCGATATCGCGGAAGGACGCCTTGTCGAGGTACTGGCGGCGTTCAATCCGGGTGACCTGGAAGAGATCCACATCATCTTCCGCAACCAGAAGCACATGCCGGCGCGGGTGCGGGTGTTTATCGATTTCCTCGTGGAGCGCTTCGAGGGACCAGTGCGCGGCTGGGTGGCAACACCGGTCTGATTCCGTTGTGGTAGCGCAAGCATGCGCGCCAACGGCTGTGTAAACATTGCCTCTCATCATTTTTTTGAGGCGGCGATGAATGCCCTCAGCGATTTCCTGCGGCTGCCCCGCGACCTGATCACGGACAACCGGCCGCTGAGACTGCGCATCGATCACCCGCGCATGCTGCTGGAGGACGTGCTGCTGCCGCAGCGGGTGGAGGGCGTGGAGTCGATCTGTGGTGGCTTCGAGTACCGCGTGTTGTGCGTGGCCCTCGACGCCTATCTGCCGCTGAAGGAATTCATTGCACTGCCGGCCGCCATCGACTTCGTGACGGACACGGGCGAGCTGCGCACAGTGGCCGGTATCGTCACGCAAGCCGCCAGCGGCGACAGCGACGGCGGCCTGGCGAGCTACCAGCTCGTTATCCGCGACGCGCTGGCGGTGATGGAAAAACGCATCAACACGCGCATTTTCCGCAACAAGAACGAAGTCGATATCGTCCGGTTGCTGGTCGGCGAATGGCAGCACATGAGCCAGGTGCTGGCCACCCAGTTCCGGCTCGAGGTGGACCCGATGGTCGGCATGGCCGACTATCCGCAGCGAGAATTCACGATGCAGCACAACGAGTCGGATGCCGCCTTCATCCGGCGGTTGCTGAAGCGCCGCGGCATCAACTGGCATTTCGCGCCGGACGCTGCCCGGGAGTACGTGGCGCACTGCATGGTGTTGTGGAACCATGCGGACAGCTGCCGGCCCAACGCCGCCGGCACGGTACGCTACCACCGCGACGGTGCGACCGAGGAACGCGACAGCATCACCAGCTGGAACGGCGTGCGCACGCTGCAGCCAGCCAGCGTCACACGCCACAGCTGGAATTACGCGGAACCGTATGCCCAGGCGTTGATGAGCGTGACGGCGGAAAGCCACGTCAGGAACTCCTTTGCCGGCGTCAGCGCGACGCTGAACGACTACCAGGTCGTGATGCCGCACGCCGGCGACAGCCACGGCGACCTGATGGCGTTGGGCACGTTGGCGATGCGGCGCCACGATTACGAGACCAAGTGCTTCCAGGGCGAGGGCAGCGTGCGCGCGTTCCGCGCCGGCGAGTACTTCACGCTGGCCGATCACGCGGAGATCGATCGTCACGCACCGGACGAGCGCGAGTTCATCATCACGGAGCTGCACGTCACGGCACACAACAATCTGCAGCGACAACTGGCAGCCCGTGTCGAGGGAATGTTCCAGCGCAGCCGCTGGTCGAGCGCCGACATGGCAGGCGAGCAGCGCTCGAAGATCCGCTTCACGGCAGTCCGTCGCGGCATCGACATCGTGCCGGCCTACGACGTGCGCACCGACCTGCCGGTGGTGCATACGCAAAGCGCTGTCGTGGTGGGGCCGGAGGGCGAGGACGTCTACTGCGACGAGCAGGGCCGCGTCAAGGTACGGTTTCCCGGCACGCGCGAACAGGACCATACGCACGCCTACGGCACCAGCGGCGCCTCGGACACGGAACGCGACTCCGCATGGATACGGGTGGCCAGCAGCTGGGCCGGCGAAGGCCCAGTGCCGATAAATCAATGCGGCGCGCTCAGCCTGCCGCGGGTGGGCTCCGAGGTGCTGGTCACGTTTCTCGGCGGTGACCCGGACAAGCCCGTCATCGTCGGCCAGCTGTACAACGGCAAGGGCCATCCACCGGCGCTGAGCGTCAACGGCACGCTGCCGGGCAACCGCTACCTCTCCGGCATGCGCTCGAAGGAGGTCAGGCAGGGCGGACGCGGCAACCAGCTGCGCTTCGACGACACGGCCGGCCAGATCAGCGCGCAGCTGGCCAGCGACCACGCGGCGTCGCAGCTGAACCTGGGTTATCTGACGCAGCCGCGGCGCGCCGGCTTCGGCGAGGAGCGCGGCCAGGGCGCGGAACTGCGCAGCGAAAAGCACGTGGCCGTGCGCGGCATCGAAGGCGTGCTGGTGACGGCGGAAAGCAGCGACAGCAAGACCGGACGCCACGTCGAACGCCCCGACCTGCTGCGCATCGCGGAAGGGCTGGAGAAGCTGGCGAAAGAACTGGCGGCACGCGCCACCGACCACGCCGGCGACAAGCCGGACGGCGACGCGCTGGCACAGCTGTTCCAGTCGGTACGGGAGCTGGAGCAGCAGGGCCGGCCCGTGGTGGCGCTGAGCGGACCGGCGGGCATCGTGGCCGGCAGCGGCGCCAATATCGCCCTGGGCGCCAGCACCGACATCGACGTGGTCAGCGCGAAATCGACGCACATCGCGGCCGGCGAGACCGCCACCATCCGCGCGGCGCAGGGCCTGAGCCTGTTCGCCAACGAAGGCGGCGCCAAGCTGACCGCAGCCAGCGGCAAGGTCACCATCCAGGCCCAGGACGAGCAGCTGGGGCTGCTGGCCAAGAAGGTCCTGGACATCATCAGCACGACGGACTGGATCACGATCAAGGCCAAGAAGGGCGTGCGCATCAACGGCGGCGGCACCGAGCTCGAATTGAGCGCGGGTGGCATCAAGGGCTATACGTCGGGCAAGCATCATATGTACGCGGCCGACCACCAGACCTTTCCCGGCCAGGACAAGCCGCAGCAATTCCCCGGCGAGACGCCGGTCCACAAGGTTTGCGTACCCTGCCTGCTGATCGCGGCGCAGGCCCACAGTCCATTCGCGCCATCGAAATGAACGATCTCGCCACCTATCTGTTGATCGACACCGCGCTGATCGATCCAGCGCCGCGCGTGCTGTGCTGGACCAATGCAAAGCGACGGCCCACGTGGCTGGTGCCGCTGTACGAGCGCCAGGCCCTCAAGGTCAGCCCGCTGCTGATCGATTTCGCGCAGGCGCACGCCGCCGGCGCCATGGCCGAGGTGATGGCGCTGGCAAACGGGCGCAGGCCGCAACTGCACCTGTCGGTCATCCACACGAACTTGCCGCTGCAGGCGTTGGCCGAACATCTGCGCCGCTTCATCTATTTCGTCAACGAACAGGGTGAGGAGCTGACGCTGCGCTTTGCGGACTGCCTGGTGCTGGCCGCATTGGCTACCGTGCTGACACCTGAGCAATGGGCTTTGTTCCATGGCCCAATACCGCTGTGGCAGGTCCACCAGCGCAACGGTGTGCTCACGCAGCTGCCTCCCGTCCTTGCCACACCGGACGCTGTTCTGCCGCTCATGTTGAGCGAGCAGCAAGTCACGGCATTGAAGGATGCGCTGGCGGTGGAACAGCTGCTCGCCAACTTGAGAACGATGCGGCCGGGCCAAAAGTTCGCTGCGACGCCGCTCGCGGAATACGAAATGGCGCGTTGGTCGCGGGATTTGTTCCGCTCCGCCGGCCATACCGATAACGCGACGTTGATGCTGCTGGCGCGCGGGGCGTTTGATACGCGTGGGCGAATTTTGCAGACGCCTGAATTGCGCAGGGTTCTGGCGTTGGAGGATATCGAAGCTGTGCGGGCGGGGATTGCGCGGTGTGTGATGGGGCAGTTGCCGCATGCTTCAATGTGGTCTAAGAAAACCTAGATGATGACTTTTTAAAGGAAATCCAAATGCGAGTATCCACAGCGCGAGTTTTAAAGTGGAGCCTGGCCGTTATCGTAACTGCGGCAGCATCAGGTTGTGTATCTCATTCTGAAAAAACTCTTAAATTAGTCAACCATCCTTACGATAGTACAGGCGTAATTGTTACTCCGATCCACCATATGGGCGGTGATTTTAGTGCGGAAAGAATATATGTGAACGGCTTTTCTTATGGTGATGCAGGGCGGGGCGGCGGAGGAGGAAGCCGGATGTGCTGCATAATGCTGCCATCAAAATGGCGTCCAGGGCTGGTAGCAAAGGTGAGCTGGACGGTACTCGATTGGCGTACAGAGAATGTCGAAGAAACAAAAAAGGGCATACACAAGAGCCTAATAGTAGACAGCGCATATGAAGCCGAGGTGCCTGTAGAGTATTACGCTACACCCGAGACCCTGTATGTTCATATTTTTGCAGCCGGTAGAGTAAGAGTGGTGAGCAGCATCTATGGACCTCAACATGAGCGTCATCCAGTCGCGCAGGATGATAACGGAGAGCGTTTTGCAACAGCTGCTGTGCGGGTAAGGAAGCAGGACGATGGTCAGCATTGGTCTGGATGGTAAGCCATGACCGAGGCCCTACTCACTTTGCGCATGTCAGCTACATCGACATCTCCGATTGCTGGAATTAGTATCTATCAGCCGTTGCCTTTAGATGCATCGAGCTGTGAGAAGTTGATACAAGTCGGCATATTTTTTGATGGCACTAATAATAACCGCTATCATGATGAGGCTTCCTTCGGTGACTCTAATGTGTCGCGGCTTTACGGGATGTATCCGAGTAACGAGCCAAGCGTACATAGGTTCTATGTTAACGGCGTTGGAACAGAATTCCCGGAGATAGCTGAAACAAAAAAATTGAAGTTCGGTTCCGCTTTCGGATCGGGCGGGTACGCAAGGATACTTTATGTGATACTGCAGGTAATTAATCAACTATATTTGGCGGTCTTTAATATCGAAATATACTCAGGTAATCAAGTAAAAGGCCTTTGTAGTAACAGGCGCGAAGCGGACTTGATTGCGGCTTTGCATGAGCTGGGCCGCGATCGCGGACTCCTCGATTTCGAGGAGGATGCTACGGCGAGAGAGAACTTTTTCTTCGAACAATTGAAAGCCTTCGAAGAAAAGCTGGTGGCAAGCAAAGTAAAACTCAAGGAGTGCATTCTTGATGTGTTCGGCTTTTCCCGCGGCGCAGCCCAAGCGCGCGTATTCTGCAGCTGGATCGAGCGCCTGACCATCGACGGCAAGCTGGCCGGCGTGCCGCTGACGATCCGCTTTCTCGGCATCTTCGATACGGTGGCATCCGCAGGCGTCATGGGCGCCGTTGGCAATACGATCGTGAATTCGACGGGTGGCCATTCCGGTTGGGCGCGCGCCAGGTATCTACGGATCAGCCCGAAGATCAAGAATTGCGTCCACCTGGTCGCCATGCATGAGATCCGCAAGAATTTTCCACTCGACGAAGTCTCGGTCGCCGGTGTGGTGCCGCCCAATTGCAGGGAGTTCGCCTATCCGGGATCGCATAGCGACGTCGGCGGCGGCTACGCGCCCGGCGAGCTTGGCCTGGCATGTGGCACCGATCCCGCCACGGCGGATGCGCACAAGCTGTCGCAAATCCCGCTGCGCCATATGATGGAGTGCGCGATCGCGGCCGGCGTACCCCTGCGGCCGAGCACCGAAGGCCGCTTCGCGATCGCCCCGGAACTGGAGAAGGCGTATCAAGCCTTCCTGACCGCTTCGGGAACATTTCCACGAATGCTGAGCGAATGGATGGCGCCGTACATGGCCTGGCGTTGGCAAATGCGGGCGCAATACGACCAGCTTGGCCATGTCAGCCGCGCTACAGGCGACAGGAAGTTCCTGATCGAGTCCAATGACCAGCTGGTCAAGGATGCACGCCGCGTGGGCTCTCGCGGCGACGAGAATCTGGCCGGAAAATTCGTGCATATGGCACGGTCGACCAAGCGCTTCGACCTGCAGCATCCGGAGTACAGGCAGGAAGAGCTCACGTCGTTCGACCCGGAAGCACCCGCACTGGTCGCGGCGGCAAGGGCGGCAGCGCCGGTGAATCCGGAACTGGCCGCGTTTTTCGACACCTATGTCCATGACTCGCTTGCAGGCTTCAGAAAGGACTACGTCGAGTCCACCGGCTACTGGCGCCACCGCCGCTGCTTCCGCGGCAGCGAGAACCCGGAACTGACGCAGCGTGCCGACCCATCCTCGAAGAGCGCAACCACGGCGTAACGATCATGAAGAACAGCAAAGGCAAGGGCGTGATCCGCCTGGGCGACAAGACCAGCCACGGCGGCTCCGTCATCTCGGCCGCGCCTGACCTGAAGGCACTCGGCAAGTGCGTGGCCGTCGAGGGCAATCAGGTGACCTGCCCGAAATGCAACGGCGTCTTCGCCATCACGCCGCAGGGCGGTGAACGCAAGCACCGGGGCAAGGAAGTGGCTTACGACGGCGACAAGGCCGCGTGCGGTGCCAAGCTGCTCTCGTCGATCGGCTGACTCCTAAAAGAAAAAAGAGGCCGAAGCCTCTTTTTTCTTGCCTGAACAGGAAACGATCAAACGTCGATATTCCCCGCCCGCAGCGCATTCGACTCGATAAAGTTCCGGCGCGGCTCGACATCGTCGCCCATCAGGGTCGTGAAGATCTGGTCGGCGGCAATCGCATCCTCGATCTGCACCTTCAGCAGACGCCGCACCGTCGGGTCCATCGTCGTTTCCCACAGCTGCTCGGGATTCATCTCACCCAGACCTTTGTAGCGCTGCTTGGACACGGTGCGTTCCGCTTCGTCGCGCAGCCAGTTCATCGCGTGGTGGAAGTCCACCACGGCAGATTCCTTGGTGCGCTCGCCTTCGCCGCGGCGGATCAGGGCGCCTTCGCCGATCAGGCCCGTGAACGTTTCGGCCGCCTTCGACAGCACGGCGTAGTCGGAGCCGCCCACGAAGTCGGCGTCGATCGTGCTGACCTTGACGTTACCGTGGTGCATGCGCTCGATCCACAGCAGGTGCTTTTCCGACAGCTCGTCCGAACGGACCGAGACCGTCACGCTGGCGTCGCCGATATTGTCCGACAGCGCCTGCGCCGAGGCGCGCGCGGCGTCCAGCGTCGACAGGTCCAGCTTCACGCCGGTCATGATCGCGGTCAGCGCAGCGCGGTCGATCACGCGCGTCAGGCGCGTCATGACGGCGTTGGCCAGGTTGTACTGACGCGCCAGTTCGGCCAGCGGCTCGCCGGTGATCGGGTCGGCGCCTTCGCGCGGCGTCAGCACGGCGGTGTTCAGCGCAACCGTCATCATGTACGTCGCTTCTTCCAGGTCGTCCTTCAGGTAGCGCTCGTCGCGGCCGGCCTTGACCTTGTACAGCGGCGGCTGGGCGATGTAGACGTGGCCGCGCTCGACCAGCTGCGGCATCTGGCGGTAGAACAGCGTCAGGAGCAGCGTGCGGATGTGGGCGCCGTCGACGTCCGCGTCAGTCATGATGATGATGCGGTGGTAGCGCAGCTTGTCGGCGTTGAACTCGTCCGGGCCGATCGACGTGCCCAGGGTCGCGATCAAGGTCGTGATCTGCTCGGAGGACAGCATCTTCTCGAAGCGCGCCTTTTCCACGTTCAGTACCTTGCCGCGCAGCGGCAGGATGGCCTGGAACTTGCGGTCGCGGCCCTGCTTGGCCGAGCCGCCTGCGGAGTCACCCTCGACGATGTACAGCTCGGACAGCGCCGGGTCCTTTTCCTGGCAGTCGGCCAGCTTGGCCGACAGGCCCAGGCCGTCCAGCACGCCCTTGCGGCGCGTCAGGTCACGCGCCTTGCGGGCCGCTTCGCGCGCGCGTGCCGCCTCGACGATCTTGCCGCAGATGATCTTGGCGTCGTTCGGCTTCTCCATCAGGAAGTCCGTCAGCGTCTTCGCGACGATTTCCTCGACCGGGCCGCGCACCTCCGACGACACCAGCTTGTCTTTCGTCTGCGACGAGAACTTCGGTTCCGGCACCTTCACCGACAGCACGCAGGTCAGGCCTTCGCGCATGTCGTCGCCGGCGATTTCGACTTTCGCCTTTTTCGCGAAGTCGTTCTCGTCGATGTACTTGTTGATCACGCGCGTCATCGCGGCGCGCAGGCCGGTCAGGTGGGTGCCGCCGTCGCGCTGCGGGATGTTATTGGTGAAGCACAGCACCTGCTCGTTGAACGCGTCGTTCCATTGCATCGACACGTCCACCGAGATCGTCGTGCCCTGGTCGGACTGGCGCTCGCCGGTGGCCTGGAACACGGTCGGGTGCAGCACGTTCTTGGCCTTGTTGATGTATTCGACGAAGCCGCGCGTGCCGCCTTCGAACGCGAACACTTCTTCCTTGCCGTTGCGCTGGTCGGTCAGCTTGATGTTGACGCCGTTGTTCAGGAACGAGAGCTCGCGGATACGCTTGGCCAGGATCTCGTAGTGGAACTCGACGTGCGTGAAGATCTGTTCGTCGGCCCAGAAGTGCACGTCGGTGCCGCGTTTATCCGTTTCGCCGATGACCTTGATTGGCGAGACCTGCACGCCGTCGCGCATTTCCAGTTCGCGGTTCTGGGGCACGCCGCGCACGAATTCCATCTGGTGCACCTTGCCGTCGCGGCGGATCGTCACGCGCAGCAGTTTCGAGAGCGCGTTCACGCACGAGACACCTACGCCGTGCAGGCCGCCGGACACCTTGTACGAGTTCTGGTCGAACTTGCCGCCCGCGTGCAGCTCCGTCAGCACAATCTCCGCGGCCGAACGCTTCGGCTCGTGCTTGTCGTCCATCTTCAGGCCAACGGGGATGCCGCGGCCGTTGTCGGTGATCGAGATCGAGTTGTCCGAGTGGATCGTCACGTGGATCTCGGAGCAGTAGCCCGCCAGCGCTTCGTCGATCGAGTTGTCCAGCACTTCGAACACGAGGTGGTGCAGGCCGGTGCCGTCCGAGGTGTCACCGATATACATGCCGGGGCGCTTGCGGACTGCCTCCAGACCCTCGAGGATCTGGATCGACGATGCGCCGTACTCTTCCTGTTTTGCCGGGATTTGTGGTGCGTTCTGGCTTTCGGACATGGACTACTTTCTCAATTAACTATGCTGTTTGGATCGGGACTGCGGTCGGGCGGGCGGATCAGATCCGCATCGGCATCACGACGTACTTGAAGTCGGGATTGTCCGGGATCGAGATCAGCGCGGACGAATTCGAGTCGCCCAGCGCCACGTTGACCTGGTCGCACTTCAGGTTGTTCAGCACGTCCAGCAGGTACGTGACGTTGAAGCCGATGTCGATGTTGTCGCCGCCGTAGTCGATTTCCAGTTCCTCGACCGCTTCTTCCTGGTCCGCGTTGGTGGACGAGATCTTCAGCGAACCGGGGCTGATGATGCAGCGCACGCCCTTGAACTTATCGCTCGTCATGATGGCCGCGCGCTGCAGGGAGCGCAGCAGCTCGTCGCGGCTGATCGTGAAGTCGTTCTTGTAGCCCTTCGGGATCACGCGCGTGTAGTCGGGGAACTTGCCCTCGACCAGCTTGGAGATCAGCTCGATGTCCGCGAAGCCCAGCTTGACCTGGTTGGCGGCGATGTCCAGCTGGACCGCCTCGTCGTTCTCTTCCAGCAGGCGCTGCAGCTCGATGATGGTCTTGCGCGGGATGATCACTTCCTGGCGCTCGAAGGCCTGCTCGGTTTTCACCTGGCAGAACGCCAGGCGGTGGCCGTCGGTGGCCACGGCGATGACGTTCTCGCCGTCCAGCACCAGCAAGAGGCCGTTCAGGTAGTAGCGGATGTCCTGCTGCGCCATCGCGAAGTGCACCATGTTGAACAGGTGCTTCAGTGTTTTCTGCGGCAGCGTGAACGAAGCGTTGAAGGCTTCCGCTTCCTGCACGGTGGGGAATTCCTCGGCGGCCAGGGTCTGCAGCGCGAAGCGCGATTTACCGCTTTGTACCGTCAGGCGCTTGTTCAGCAACGTCATGGTCACGTCGCCCGATTCGGGCAGCGCGCGCAGGATGTCGAGCAGCTTGCGCGCGGCCACGGTGGTGCCGGCCACGTCGGCGCTGGCGCCGATGTTCGCATGGGTCGTGATCTGCACTTCCGTATCGGTGGAGAGGAACGAGACGGCTTCGCCTTCCTTGCGGATGAGGATATTGGCCAGAATCGGCATGGTGTGCCGACGCTCGACAATACCGCTCACGATCTGCAGTGGCCGGAGTAGCGTATCTCGGGTGGTTTTGACCAGTTGCATAAATATCCTCGATAAAAAATTAATAACTCGACAGAGTGGTAATTCTAGTGGCTAAGGCTGAGCTACGTCCGCCCCAGCCGCGGCCCTGCATGGCCGCGTCGTTCGGCAGGCGCGGAGCATGCTCCGCGAATTCCCTGCCTCACCCCTTCAGCGTCTGTTCCAACACGTGCAGCTCATGGTTGCACTCCGGGTTCTTGGTCCGGTCCTGCGCGATCTTGCGTACCGCGTGCAGCACGGTGGTGTGATCGCGCCCGCCGAACAGCTCGCCGATCTCCGGCAGGCTTTTCTGCGTCAGCTCCTTGGCCAGGTACATGGCGATCTGGCGCGGCCGCGCGATGTTGGCGGGGCGGCGCTTCGAATACATGTCGGCGACCTTGATGTTGAAGAAGTCCGCCACCGTCTTCTGGATGTTCTCCACGCTGATCTGGCGGTTCTGCACCGACAGCAGGTCCTTCAAGGCTTCCTTGACGATGTCGATCGAGATGTCCTTGCCGTGGAAGCGCGAGTAGGCCAGGATCTTGCGCAGCGCGCCTTCCAGTTCGCGCACGTTCGAGCGCAGGTGCTTGGCCACGAAGAAGGCCACGTCGTCCGACAGCGTCACGCCTTCCGACTTGGCTTTCTTCAGCAGGATCGCCACGCGCATTTCCAGTTCCGGCGGCTCGATCGCCACCGTCAGGCCCGAGTCGAAGCGCGAGATCAGGCGGTCGTCCATGCCGGTGATCTCTTTCGGATACGTGTCCGACGTGATGATGATCTGCTTCTTGGCCGCGATCAGCGCTTCGAACGCATAGAAGAACTCTTCCTGCGTGCGGCTCTTCCCGCCGAAGAACTGGATATCGTCGATCAGCAGCATGTCCAGCGAGTGGTAGTAGTGCTTGAAGTCGTCGAAGCCCTTGCGCTGGTAGGCCGTGACCACGTCGCGCACGTACTGCTCGGCGTGGATGTAGCGGATGCGCGCGCCCGGCTGGTCGGCCATCACCTGGTTGCCGATCGCATGGATCAAGTGGGTCTTGCCCAGGCCCACGCCGCCGTAGAAGAACAGCGGGTTGTACGACACGCCCGGGTTGTTCGCCACCTGGATCGCGGCGGCGCGCGCCAGCTGGTTGGCCTTACCGGTGACGAAGCTGTCGAACGTCAGGTCGGTGTTGATGCGGCTTTGCTCGCGCCCGCGCGCATTGGCGAAATCGTTGGCGGTCGATGGCGCGGCGCTGGCCGGGCTTTCGACGGTGCGCACGTCGGCCACGTGCACGGCCGGCGCGTCGACGCTGTTGCCGGTGCCGCCGCCGATGCCGCCATTGACGGTCGGTGGCGACACCTTGCGGGCCGGGTTGGTGCGCGGGTCGAGCACGAACTGCACCTCCGTCGGCGCCTCCCAGTATTGCGATGCAAGGGCGGTGATGCGACTGGCGAACTGGGACTTGACCCAGTCGAGCTTGAAGCGATTGGGCGCAGCAATGCGCAGCTTGCCGTTCTCGTAGTCGAGCGGTACAAGCGGTTTAATCCACGCGCTGAATTGTTGCGGCGTCAGCTCCAGTTCCAGTTGGGCGGAACAGGTCTGCCAGAAATTTTCCATGAATCGTCTATCTAAAAGCAAAGGGAGGGCACCCGAGGTTCCCGGTCAGCATGCTGCGTCGTCGGCCGGGAGCGTCTGACGCTTCCTGGCGACAAGTGCAACGCATGCAACGAAACCTCGTGCGCGCCACACGTAACACGCTATTCTAACTCCGAACCCAACAAGTTATCCACAGGGTTGTTCCAATTTTTTGCGTAAAACGGCGTGCCGGCGCCGGTGCGCGCGGGGCCGTTCGCTGTTGACAAGCACCCTCCAAATGCTGATAATTCAGGGTTCCCCGCCCGTACTCCGTGATTTTTCAGTTTACGATCAGCGCGGATGAAGCGGGCGATGAGATTGGCCAGCTTGTGCCGGACGTGTTGGCATAAGTGCGCGAAATGTCATTGGCACCAATAACTGAAGGGATTCCCTGGCGTACAGCTGAAGTTCAGTGCCGTACGGCAGGCCCGATTTTGCATTTTTTTGCTTCTTTAGCGAGACCAACATGAAACGTACTTACCAACCTTCCGTCGTGCGCCGCAAGCGTACCCACGGTTTCCGTGCTCGTATGGCTACCCGTGGCGGCCGTCAGGTCCTGAACGCACGCCGCGCCAAAGGCCGCAAGCGTCTGGCTGTATAAGCCAAAGCTTGTTCGTCGAGCGTGGACAGTAGTTCCAACGGCTCTTCAGGCGAAGGTTCCCACGACTTCGCGCGCGCTCGGCGCATCGTTAAAACGGATGAATTTTCATCCGTTTTTCGTTTGCGCCCGGCTCAGAAAAGCGCGCACTTCGTGCTCTATACCCGCCAGAATCAGCTGCCTCATGCGCGGCTGGGAGTTGTCGTTGCCAAACGGCTCGCACCGCGCGCCGTCACGCGCAACACCATCAAACGCGTCACCCGCGAGTTGTTCCGCGTGACCGGCCTGCCCGCCATCGATTGCGTGGTGCGGCTGGCGAAGCCGGTCAACACCAAGGCCGGCCCGGCCACGACGGCCAGGCTGAAGGCCGAGCTGCGCGTCGAACTGGCGCGCCTGTTCGCGGCCCAGAGCAAGGCCCGGCCCGCGCGATGAAAACCATCCTGACCTTCCTGTTGCGGGGTTACCAGGTCGCCATCAGTCCCCTGATGGGCCCGAGCTGCCGGTTCTATCCGAGCTGCTCGAACTACGCACTGGAAGCGCTGCGCGTGCATGGCGCGGCCAAGGGCAGCTGGCTCGCGGCACGCCGCATCTGCCGCTGCCACCCGTGGCATCCGGGCGGGCTCGATCCCGTCCCGCCGCGGCATTCTTCGACCGCTTGCGGTTGCAACCACTCCTGATTTGACCCAATGGATATCAACAAACGCACCATCCTGTGGATCGTCTTCGCTGTTTCGCTGGTCGCCCTGTGGAACGAGTGGATGATCTCGTCCGGCCGGCCATCGATGTTCGCGCCGGCCCAGACCGCGCCGGCCACCGAGGCCAAGGCCGGTAACGCCGCCAACAGCGGCGTGCCCGCGGCCGTGGGCACCGCCACCGTGGCCGGCGCCGCCGCCGTGCCGGGCAGCGCCGCGCCATTCAAGAGCGAGGTCGTGACGATCACGACGGACGTCTTCAAGGTCGATATCGACACGCTGGGCGGCCAGATCAAGCGCCTGGAACTGCTCAAGTTCAAGGACGGCATCGATCCGAACAAGAACCAGCAGCTGTTCCAGCAGGGCGGCAACCGCGTCTACCTGGCGCAGACGGGCCTGGTCGGCGCGCCTGGCCTGCCGAACCACCACACGGGCTTCACGGTCCGTCCGGGTCCGCGCACGCTGGACGCCGCCGGCCAGCTGCAGGTCGTCATGGACGCGGAGCAGAACGGCGTCAAGCTGACCAAGACGTTCACGTTCAAGCGCGGCGACTACGTCATCGACGTGCGCCACGACGTCACCAACACCGGCACCGCGCCGCTGAAACCGGAGCTGTACCTGCAGCTGGTCCACGACGGCAACAAGCCGGAAGGCTCGTCCTGGTTCAACCCGAGCTTCACCGGCCCGACGCTGTACACGGACGCCGACAAGTACAAGAAGCTCACCTTCGAGAAGATCGAGAAGGAAGACGCGGCACAAAAGGAAAATCCGGGCAAGCCGTTCACGCCGGATCACCCGACCAAGGCCGACAACGGCTGGGTCGCGATCTCGCAGCACTTCTTCGTCTCGGCACTGGTACCGCAGGCGAAGCAGATGCATGACATCTTCACCCGCAAGGTGGACACCAACACGTACGCGATCGGCGTCGTGCAGCCGCTGGGCACCCTGGCGCCGGGCGCCACGATCTCGAACAGCGCCAAGCTGTATTCCGGCCCGCAGGAAGAGCAGGCGCTGGAACGCGTGTCGCCTGGCCTCGAACTGGTCAAGGACTACGGCATGCTGACGATCGTCGCCAAGCCGATGTACTGGGTGATGGAAAAGATCCACGGCGCGCTGGGCAACTGGGGCTGGACGATCATCGCCTTCACGATCCTGATCAAGCTGGTGTTCTTCCCGCTGTCGGCCGCGAGCTACCGCAGCATGGCGCGCATGAAGGTGGTGACGCCGAAGATGACGGCCATCCGCGAGCGCTACAAAGGCGACCCGCAGAAGATGAACCAGGCGATGATGGAGCTGTACAAGACCGAGAAGATCAACCCGCTGGGCGGCTGCCTGCCGATCATCGTGCAGATGCCGATCTTCATCGCCCTGTACTGGGTGCTGAACGCTTCGGTCGAGATGCGCGGCGCGCCATGGATCTGGTGGATCCACGACCTGACCCGTCCGGACCCGTTCTTCATCCTGCCGGTGCTGTACGCGATCTCGATGTTCGTGACGATGAAGCTGAACCCGCAGCCGGCCGATCCGACCCAGGCGAAGATGATGCTGTTCATGCCGCTGATCTTCTCCGTGATGTTCCTGTTCTTCCCATCCGGCCTGGTGCTGTACTGGGTGGTCAACAACCTGTTCTCGATCGCCCAGCAGTGGGTCATCACGAAAAAGCTGGCGCCTGACGCGAAATAACGTCCGTTGCCAAAAAATAGGGACAGACCCCATTTTTCAGGAAACTTTTCCTGAAAAGGGGGGCTGTCCCTTTTTTCATTAGAATCCTCCTATGAATCTCGATACCTCTCCCATCGCCGCCATCGCCACCGCGCCGGGGCGCGGCGGCATCGGCGTCGTGCGCGCCTCCGGCAAGAACCTGCAGGGGCTGGCGCAGGCGCTGTTCGGCGCGCCGCTGAAGCCGCGCCACGCCACGTACATCCCGTTCACGCAGGCGGACGGCAACCTGATCGACCAGGGCATCGCCATCTACTTCAAGGGTCCCCATTCGTATACCGGCGAGGACGTGATCGAGCTGCAGGGCCACGGCGGCCCCGTCGTGCTGCAGATGCTGTTGCAGCGCGTGCTGGAGGCTGGCCGCGACTTCGGCGTGCGCCTGGCCGAACCGGGCGAGTTCACCCGCCGCGCCTACATGAACGACAAGCTGGACCTGGCCCAGGCCGAGGCGGTGGCCGACCTGATCGACGCGTCCACCGAAGCGGCCGTGAAATCGGCGTCGCAGTCGCTGTCCGGCGCGTTCTCGAAGACAATCCACGCGCTGGTCGAGCGCGTCACGCACCTGCGCATGCTGGTCGAGGCGACCCTGGACTTCCCGGAAGAGGAAATCGACTTCCTGGAAAAATCCGACGCGCGCGGTCAGCTGAAAGGCATCGTCGAGGCGCTGGACGCCGTATTCCGCCAGGCATCGCAAGGCGCCTTGCTGCGCGAGGGCCTGAATGTCGTGCTGGTCGGGCAGCCGAACGTCGGTAAGTCCTCACTACTGAATGCGTTGGCCGGCGCGGACGTGGCCATCGTCACACCGATCGCGGGCACGACGCGCGACAAGGTGACGGAAACCATCCAGATCGAAGGCATTCCGCTGAACATCATCGACACGGCCGGCATCCGCGGCATTGAGGAGGCGGTGGACGTGGTCGAACGGATCGGCATCGAACGCACCTGGGGCGAGGTCGGCAAGGCCGACGTGATCCTGCACATGCTGGACGCCAGCCACGGTCCTACGCGGGCGGATGAAGCCATCATCGCCGGCTTCCCCGCCGGCGTGCCGGTGCTGCGCATCTGGAACAAGATCGACCTGTCCGGCCACAAGCCGTCGCTGGATACGTCCGAGGACGCCACGCACATCTACCTGTCCGCGCACGAGCACCAGGGCATCGACCTGCTGCGCCAGGAGCTGCTGCGCATCGCCGGGTGGCAGCAGACGGGCGAATCGCTATACCTGGCGCGCGAACGTCACCTGATCGCGTTGAAGAACGCGGCGCGCCACCTCGATCACGCCAGCCAGCATGCGGCGCAGACGGACCAGTCGCTCGACCTGTTCGCCGAGGAACTGCGGCTGGCGCAGACACAGCTGTCCACGATTACCGGCGCGTTTTCGTCAGACGATTTGCTGGGTGTGATTTTCAGCCGGTTCTGTATCGGCAAATGACGCCTCGGGCGGGCCTTCGCGGCCCGCCCGCCTATCGGAAATCCCCTGCCCATAGGAAAAATTTTCGGTCCCTACCATCCCTGTTGTGAATGTGCCTGAACGTGCGCCAACGCACGCAACGGCGCCATTTCCCCTGTTTTAATCCTGCTATTATTTATTGCAGCGACCCGCCGCGCCGGCGCGTTTCCACCTTGTGGCGTAAGCGATGCAAGGCTGGCGGGTTCCCTGTCCGGATTGACGCCGCTCATGCCCGGATACTTCCACTGACGTAATCTTGCTTACAGGCTTGAAGTGCATCCAAAAGGGGAACATTGTGGAACCGATACAAGAGAACCTGTCATCCGAGATTGCCAGTGCAGGGTTGCCGGTGATGCCAGCGCCGTTGCGAACGCGGCAGATGCTGCCGCCCAAGGGCTCGTGCTGGTATTGCGAAAAGCCGCTGGACAGCGTGAAGCGCTTCTGCGGCCGGGATTGCGCGGATTCGTTCGACGAAGAAGCGGAATACACCCGTTGAGGTCGGCCCGGCGTCACAGCGCCGGGCGCAGCAGTTCCAGGGCGCGGTCGAAGTCGTAGTCGTCCACTGCCGCCGCGACCGCGCGCCAATGCTCGGCCCCCACCGTTTCCGCCAGCAGCGGCGCATAGCGCGCCGCCAGGTCGACGGCGCTGCCGTTGCCTTCATCCAATAGCCGGGCCAGTTCCTGCAGCAGCACGGCGCCGTCGCTCTCCTCCGACGCATCGAGCGCCACCGGCGGCGGCGGATTGCGTTCCAATTCTTCGGCGATGGCCGCCAGCAGGGCGGTCAGCGCCGCTTGCAGCGGCGCCAGCAGTTCATCGACCGGTTCGCCCCGCTCCATCGCGTGTTCCGCCCGGCCCGCCAGCATGTACAGCCGCGGTGCCGAAACCAGCCCGGCCGCGCCTTTCAATGTGTGCAGCGTGCGGTGGGCGGCATCGCGGTCGCCCGCGGCCAGTTGTGCCCTGGCTTCCTCGACGCAGGACACGTAACCCGAAAAGCGCCGCAACACGTTGGCGTAGACCTGCTGGTCGCCCAGCAGGCGTGCCAGGCCGTGGGTCGCGTCGAGCGCGGGCAGCGCCGCGGCTTCCGCCGGATCGAAACGAATACCCATCAGCGTGTCGTGAAGGACCAGTTGCGCGCAATGGCCGTGCCATCGACGGTGCCGCTGAAGCTGACGTCGTAGACGGTAGCGCCCGCCAGTTTCGTCAACGGGATGATCGATGCGGCGGCCTTGGGGGTCTCCGCGTCGGTCGCCTTGGTCAGCAGGCGCACCGGCAGGTCCATTCCACCGCGCGGCCGCACCGTGAAACTGTTGACGATGATCGTCGACGGGTTGTCGGCATGCACGCTGATCGGATAGCCGACCTCGTTACGGTCCGGCACGGGATCGGGCGACTCGCTGTCGCTCATGAAATTGACGGGCACGGCCGTCTGGCCATTGACGGGATACACCACGACGTTGCCGCGGCCGACGCCGGGACCGTAGCCGTTGCTGGCCGCGAAGTCGGCCGTGAAATAGGTGTAGCCGCTCGCCGTGGACGAGGCGCCTGTGCCCATTTCGCGGAACAGCGGCTCGAAGATCACGAAGCGGTGATAAATCGCCGCGATCAGCTCCTCGGCGTGGTAAAAGCCGGCGCGGTCGGCGGCGGCCGAAATCACCTCGCCGTAGGCACGCGTGCCCACCAGCACATACCCCGCCGCCGCGAAGCGGTCTTCCAGCTTTGCGCCCGTGTAACCGGGATTGCCACGCACCTGGTCGTGTGACACCGTATCGTTCAAGCGCAGGTAATTCGAATGGCCCAGCGCGGCGCGATCGATGGCGCCGTTACGCGCGAGAACCGACAAGCCGGTCTGCGCGCGGCGGTAGTTGAACCAGGCAAAGCCGTCCGTGGCCGTGTCGCCCGTCGCGGTGGGCGCGCCCGGCTGCGGCACCGGTGTCTGTGGATTGGTGGGTTGTACCCCGTCATCCGGGCCGTCGCCGCCGCCGCAGGCGGACAGCAGTCCTGCCAGCAGCAGGGCGGCCAGTCGCGCGTTCCAGTGTTCGAGTGCCTGCATGATGAGCTCCGGGGATGCCGGTACAGCCCGGCCACAGAGCGATTCTAAGCCAAATCAAGTCGCGTGGCCTGCTCTTTGGCTGGCAGCCGGCCCGGTTGCGGGGCGCTGCCGGCCCGGCGCGGACGGTACAATACCGGCAATGTCCAATAGGCCACGTGCCGGAAACCTCATACGCGAGCTCAATTGACTACTCCCCATACCCGCCGCATGCAGCGCGCAAAGTTTGCCTTGCCCAGCTCGGTCACCCTGCTGTCGATCGCCTGTGGCTTCGGCAGCATCGTCCTCTCCGTCGACAATGCCCATGCCGGCTACGCGGCGGACTACCGCCTGGCTGCCGCGCTGCTGGTCCTGGCCGGCATCTTCGACGCGCTCGATGGCTTCGTCGCCCGTGCCACCGGCACCAGCTCCGAGTTCGGTGTGCAGCTCGATTCCATTGCCGACGTGATGAACTTCGGCTGCGCCCCGGCCCTGCTGCTGTACTGCTACGGCTTCGTGCCGATGGGGCCGGCCGACCCGACCCTGCTGCGCGCCGGCGGTATCGCCGCGTTCTTCTTTGTCGCCTGCGGCGCGCTGCGGCTGGCCCGCTTCAACGTCAACGTCGGCCGGACCGACCCGAAATACTTCGTCGGCATGCCCATCACGGCGGGTGCCGCGTGCGTCGCCTCCGTCGTCGTCGCGTGGCCGGAACCGCCCGATACGTCCCTGCATGGCTGGCTGGTCGTGCTGCTGCTGTTCCTGGTCGGCAGCCTGATGGTGTCGACGATCCGCTTTCCCAGCTCGAAGCAGAAGAAAAGCACGGCGCTGTTCGTGGTCCTGGCCATCAATATCGGCCTGCTGATCTGGCTGCGCGCGTATTACTTCGTGCTGTTCTTCCTGGTCTACATCACCGGCACATTGGCGCTGAACCTGGCGTGGAAGCAGGGCTTCCGCAAGATTGCGCCGCCGGTCGTGTACGAGGACTGAAGTTCAGCAGGGATTCACGCGACCTCGTGACCGCGCGCCGCGCGCAGGATTTCGAACCACTGCTGCCGGGTCAACGTAAAGCGCGTCGCCTCCACCGCTTCGCGGATCGCCTCGATGCGGCCGCTGCCCGTCAGGGGGATCGGCCTGCTGGGCAGCTGCATGATCCACGCGAACACCACGCTGGTGAACGAGCGGCCCGTCTCCGCCGCCACCTGGCGCAGCTTGGCGCGCAGCGGCACCGTCGCCGCATCGTCGCCGAACAGGCGGCCGCCGGCCAGCGGCGACCAGATCATCGGCGCCACGCCTTTGTCCTGCAGGCCGTCGAACGTTTCGTCGAACATCGGCGCCAAGTGCAGCGGCGAGAACTCGACCTGGTTGGTCGCCAGCGGCACGCGCCGGTGCAGGCATTCGAACTGGTGGCGGCTGAAGTTCGATACGCCGAAATGACGCACCTTGCCCGCCGCGCGCAGCGACTCGAACGTCTCGGCGATCTCGTCGAAGTCCATCAGCGGGTCGGGGCGGTGGATCAGCAGCAGGTCCAGGTGCGTGGTGCCGAGCGCCTTCAAGGAGTTGTCGACGGAAGCCGTGATGTGCGCGGCCGTCGTGTCGTAATGCTGGATCGTGTGCGCGGGTCGCGCCGGCGAAATCAGCTTGATGCCGCACTTGCTGACGATCTGCATGCGCTCGCGCAGCGAAGGCTGCAGCGCCAGCGCCTCACCGAACAGGCTTTCCACGCCGTAGCCGCCATAGATGTCGGCATGGTCGAAGCTGGACACGCCCAGCTCCAGGCACTGTTCGATAAAGGCGAGGCGCTGTTGTGGCGACATCTGCCACTCTCCCATGCGCCACATGCCCGCCACGATGCGCGACAGCGCGAGGCCGTCTTCCGAGGTGCGTACGACAGGGCAGGGTGCGGCGAAGTTCGTCATGGGGAGGCTTTCAGGTTGGAGGCGGAAAGGGAAATTATAGTGCGCTCGGCGTACAAAAACGGTGCCAGTCACCGTTTTTCTGGCGTGCGGCCGCTAGCCGGGGACCGGGGTCAGACCCGCCGGGCCTGACCCCAGTTCTCCGGTTCGGAGCAAAAAAAAGCGGCCCGCAGGCCGCCAAAGGTGAGAACGAACGCGCAGCCTTGGATTTCCGCGCGCCAGGGACTGTTCTCGATGAACGCTTAGAACCGGTACATGACGGACGCTTCCCACGTGCGGCCGAACAGCGGGCGCGCGTTGATCGGGCCGGTGCCGCCGGTCGTCAGGCGCGAATTGCCTTCGGTCAGGCCCAGCTCGTTGGACAGGTTGCTGCCGCTCACACGCAGCTCGATCTTTTCACCCAGGCGGTACACGGCGCCCAGGTCGAACGTCTTGTACGACGGCAGATACTGCTCGTTGAGCTGGTCGGCCCAGCGCTCGCCCACGTAGGTGTAGGTGCCGTACAGTTTCAGCTCGTTCTCGCCCAGCGGGATGCGATAGGCCGGCGTGAAGCGGAACTGCGTCTTCGGCTGGCGCTGCACGCGCTTGCCGGCCGTCTTCGGGTTGTCCTTGTATTCCGAATCCTGCCAGTTGCCCGTCAGGGTCAAGGTCAGGTCGCGGATGGGGCGCGCGGCCAGCTCGAACTCGACGCCGTTGCCCTTCGAGCCGCTGGTGGAATACAGCACGGTGCCATCGGCCAGCAGCTGCTGGAACGAGATGCCGTCGAACTCCGTGTGGAAGTAGTTGATGTAGGCGCTGTACAGCGGGGTGGCCGTCTTGAAGCCCACTTCGACCTGCTTGATCTTCGGCGTCGGCAGGAAGTCGCGATTGTCCACGTTGGCCTGGGTGCCGGCGTTGCGCAGGTCGTCGAAGGCGACGAACGTGTGGCCCGTATTGGCGCGCACGAACACGCTGGCGTCGCGGGCCAGCTTGTAGTTGCCGCCGATCGTGAACGAGTTGGCCGAGTCGGTACGGGTCAGCGCGGTGTTGGCCCCGGTCGGCATCGACGTATTGTTGTTGTAGACCGTCAGCGGATTGTTGTCGGTGTCGCCCGTGACCAGTTTCGACACCGTGGCGTCGAGCTTCTGGCGCTCGCGGCGGATGCCGCCGTCCACCTTGATGCGGTCGTTGACCTTCCATTCGTTGGCGATGAACAGGGCCGTGTTGCTGCCGTCATAGGACGCCACCGGCGCGTAGTTCACGGGGCCTTCCTTGCCCTGGTTCGACACGATGACGCCGTTGTTCAGACGCACGTCGATCAGGCGCGCGTTCGGCACGGCCGTCATCAGGTGGCTGTTGCCCAGGTACCAGACGTCATCCGACGAGTAGTTGGCGAAGTAGGCGCCGATCGTCACCGTGTTGCCCTTCATCCATTCGCGGCTGACGCGGATCTCGTCCGTGAACGACTGCAGCTGCTTCTCGACCGCCCACAGGCCGGCCTGCACCACCTGCTGGTTGTCCGCGACCGGGGTGCCGTCCAGGTAGGTGGCCGTGGCGCGCGTGCCGCCGTGGGTGGCCAGGGCGCTGGCGTTGTAGGCGCCCATCGCCAGCGGATTGTTCCCGGTGAACATGGCGATCGTGTTCAGGTCGCCGTCGAAGTAATTGAACTTGTTCGACACGTTCCAGCCACCGATCGTCTGGGCGAAGTCGACGCCGAACACGTTCGACTTCAGGCCGCGGCCGTCGCCCAGGTCGTAGCTCAAGGTGCGCCCGGGTGCCGCTTCCACCGTAAATCGCCGCATCTCCCCACTCATCAGGGTGCCAGTCAGCGGATCGAAGCCGGGAAACTCGCTGATCGTGCGGCCTTCGTTGGACGAAATCAGCGGCACGCCGGTATAGAACGCGTTCTTGTCATTGGTGCTGCGGGCGTAGAACGTCACTTCGCCGCCGTCGAGCTTTTTCGTCAGGGTGGCGCTCAGCTGGCCGCCCTTGTCGGCCGGGAAGCCGGCATCGCGCACGCCGTTGGTGTTGCGGTAGAAGCCGCCGATGGTGCCGTACCAGCCGTCCGCGATCTTTCCACCGTAGAACACGTCGACGCGGCGCAGTTCGCCCGTGCCCGTCGAGAAGCGGATCGAGCCTTCCGGCGTGTCCGTGCCTTTCTTCAGGATGAAGTTCATCGTCGCGCCCGGCTGGCCGTTCGAGAAGATCGTGCTGGGGCCGCCGCGCAGCACTTCCACGCGCTCGATCGTGTCGTCCAGGCGGAACGCCGAGGAGCCTTCGAAGAACGACAGGGTCGGCACCGGATAGATCGGGTTGCCCATCATCTGCACGGACACGAACGGTGAATCGGAGCCGGACGGGAAACCGCGCACCTCGATATTGGCGCCGGACTGGCCGCCGGTCGCTTCCGCATACACGCCCGGCACCAGCTTCAGGATATCGGCCGTGCTGCTGGGTGCGGCCTGCTTCAGCTGTTCCTCGCTGGCCGTCGTGATGGAAAAGGCGGAGTCGAGCTTGCGCACGCCGCCGGACGTGGCCACGCCGGTCACGACCACTTGCTGGATTTCCGTCTGGACGGCGTCGTTTCGGGCCGCGCTGGCCTGGGTTTGAGGCGCACCGCTGGCGCCGCTGGTGTCCGCCGGCGGTGGAGCCGGGGTGTCGGTTTGTGCCTGGGCCTGGCTGGCCAGGGTCAGGATGGCCAGCGAAATGGACGAGTGCAGGAACGTGCGAGGAATTCTCATGATGGGCTTTCTTCTCTAGGGATTGTCGTCTCCGGGACAAGGGGCCGGCCCCACCAGGCGCCTGCCGTTCCCGCTGCTTGATTGGTTTTCAGCAGTTGTGACTGCCATTGAAACAACAAATGATATCGATGTCAATCGAAATGTTATCGATGTCATTTTTCGCGACAAAACTTTGGAATCTGTCATAATGCCCCCAGACTTTTTCCAAGCACCCAACACGAGCGACCATGGCACCACCCAAAACTCCCGACTCCGGCCTGACGATGGAAGACCTGGCACGGGTGGCGGGCGTCTCGAAGATCACGGTGTCGCGGGCGCTGCGCAACAGTCCGCTGGTGACGGAAGCCACCCGTGACAAGGTGCGCAAGATCGCCGAAGAGCAGGGCTACCGCTTCAATGTGAGCGCGCGCAACCTGCGCATGGGGCGCTCGTACTCGGTGGCGGTCGTGGTGGAAATGACACCTGCGAAAGGCCGGCCGATGTCCGATCCGTACCCGCTGGAACTGCTGGGCGGCATCACGCAAGAGCTGACGACAGCCGGCTACAGCGTGGTGCTGACATCGAAGCAGCTGCTGGACACGGCTCCGGTGCAGGGCGCGGATGGCCTGATCCTGCTCGGCCAGGGCTCACACGGCACGGCGGTGACGACGTTGCAGAAGACCGGCCTGCCGCTGGTCGTCTGGGGCGCGCCGGAGCCGGGGTCGGACACGATCGTCGTCGGCAGCGACAACCGCAAGGGCGGCCAGTCGGCGGCGCAGCGCTTCATCGAGCTGGGCCGCAGCAAGCTGGTGTTCCTCGGCGACGTTGACCACGCCGAGGTGCAGGAGCGCTGCGCCGGCTTCATCGACGCGATGGGCGGGCGCGGCACGGTGCACATCCTCCGGCCGAAGGCGTTCACGTTCGAGGCCGGCTTCGATTGCATCTCGGCGCTGCTGAAAAAGAAGGGCGCCACGTTCGACGGCGTGTTCGCCGCCAGCGACCTGCTGGCGATGGGCGCGATCCGGGCGCTGGCGGAAAAGAGCCTGCACGTGCCGGAGGCGGTCTCCGTCATCGGCTACGACGACACGCCCGGGGCGGCCAGCTTCGTGCCGCCGCTGACCAGCGTGCACCAATACCTGCGCGACGGCGGCGTACTGCTGGCGCGCAAGATGCTTGACTTGATGAATGGCGAGGCGGTGGGGTCGGAGGTGTTGCCGACCACGTTGATGGTCCGGGCAACATGAAACACCGGTGTCAGGCACCTATCTTCAGGTCTGCGACCTGAAGATAGGTGCCTGACACCGTGAGTCTGAACCGCTGCCGATTTTTTTTAACGCGTTTCCAAACCGGTTTGAAAGGCCTGACGTGTCCGCAAACACTCTTAACTTCCCGCCCGACCCCTGGCGCCTGCGCGAAACCGCGCCCGCTACCGCGGCGCACTTCCTGAACGAGACGCTGTTCGCCCTCGGCAACGGCTACATCGGCCTGCGCGGCACGGGCGAGGAGGGCTACAGCGGCCCGGCCGGCACGTCGATGGACGGCACCTACCTGAACGGCTTCTACGAGTCCGAACCGATCCACTACCCGGAAACGGCCTACGCGCTGGCCAAGACCAACCAGTTCATGCTGAACGTGCCGAACGCGAAAGGCTTGCAGGTCTATGTGGAGGACGAGCCGTTCGACCCGCTGACCGGCACCGTCGAGCACTACGAGCGCACGCTCGACCTGCGCACCGGCCTGCTGGAGCGCCGGCTGCGCTGGACGTCGCCGCGGGGGCGCACGATCGACTACCACAGCCGCCGCCTGGTCTCGTTCGACAACAAGCACCTGCTGGCGCTGCAGGTGCGGGTCACGCCCGTCAACTTCAGCGGCAGCATGCGCGTCGTGGCCAGCCTGGATGGCGCCGTGAAGAACCTGGAAGCGGGCGACGATCCGCGCGTCGGCTCGGCCGTGTCCGGCCCGGCGCTCACCTTGCTGGCGGTCGAACAGGACGCCCATTACGCGGCGCTGGTGCAGAAAACCCGCAACAGCGGCTTCCACCTCGTCAGCGCCACGCGCACGCAGGTAGACGGCGCGGCCAACGCCACCTTCCTGCAGCAGGGCCTGCGGCTGGAGCAGGCCTACACGTTCGCGGCCACCCAAGGCCAGGTGATCGAGGTGACGAAGTACGCCAGCTACCACTCGTCGCGCGACTATCCGGAAGGCGAGCTGGCAGAACGCAGCCGCGCCGTGCTGGCGCAGGCGCAGGCCGACGGCTTCGACGCGCTGGCCGCACGCCAGGCGGCCTATCTCGCCGACTTCTGGCAGCAGGCCGACGTGGAGATCGACGGCGACGACGCCCTGCAGCAGGGCATCCGCTTCAACGCCTACCACCTGCTGCAATCGGTGGGCCGCGACGGCAAGACCAATATCGCCGCCAAGGGCGTCACGGGGGAGGGCTACGAAGGCCACTATTTCTGGGACACGGAGATTTATATCTTCCCCTACTTCCTGTACAACAAACCGGAGATCGCCCGCAAACTGCTGGACTACCGCTGGGCGGGGCTGGAATCGGCGCGCCGGCGGGCGCGCCAGATGTCGCACGAGAAGGGCGCGCTGTATCCGTGGCGTACCATCGCTGGCGAAGAGTGTTCCGCCTACTTCCCGGCCGGCACGGCGCAGTACCACATCAACGCCGACATCGCGTACTCCATCAAGCAGTACTGGGACGCGACGGGCGACATCGACTGGCTGCGCGCCTGCGGTGCGGAGATCGTCATGGAGACGGCGCGCATCTGGACCGGCATCGGCAGCTGGGATCGCAAGGGCTGCTTCGTCATCAACGAGGTGACGGGACCGGACGAGTACACGGCCCTCGTCAACAACAACTACTACACCAATGCGATGGCGCGCCAGCACCTGGAGTTCGCGGCCGCCATCGCGGACCAGCTTGCGGCCGAGTACCCCGAGGACCATGCCCGCATCGCGGCGGCGATGGGATTGGGCTCGGAGGAGCCGGCCGAATGGCGCCGCGCCGCCGGCGCGATGTACCTGCCGTACGACCAGGAGCTGGGCATCCATGAGCAGGACGACAGCTTCCTGTCGAAGAAGCGCTGGGACTTCGCCAACACCCCGGCCGACAAATACCCGCTGCTGCTGAACTACCACCCGATGGTGATCTACCGCCACCAGGTGTGCAAGCAGGCCGACGTGGTGCTGGCGCTGCTGCTGCTGTCCGACCGCTTCACGCTGGAGGACAAGCGACGCGACTTCGACTACTACGAGGCCGTGACGACGCACGACTCCTCGCTGTCCTCCTGCATCTATTCGATCATCGCCGCCGAAGTGGGCTACCAGGACAAGGCGTACGACTACTTCATGGAGACGGCGCGCATGGACCTGGACGACACCCATGGCAACACCCGCTACGGCGTGCACACGGCGGCGATGGCCGGCACGTGGCTGGGCGTGGCGTACGGCTTCGGCGGCATGCGCGTGGTCGACGGCGCTGTGCGTTTCGCGCCGACGCTGCCGCGTCAGTGGCGCCGCTACCAGTTCCACATCCACCTGCGCGGCTGCCTGCTGCGCGTCGCCGTGGATGCCGCCGGCACCACGTACACGCTGCTGCGCGGCGACGCGTTGCGCTTTACCCACCGCGATACCGTGATCGCGCTCACGGCCGCACAATCCACGCACCAGGAGCTTGCATGAAACGCGCAGTCATCTTCGACCTGGACGGCGTCATCACCGACACCGCCCGCTACCACTACCTGGCCTGGAAGCGGCTGGCCGAATCGCAGGGCGTGCATTTCGACGAGGCCTTCAACGAGCACCTGAAGGGCATCGACCGGATGGGCTCCCTCGACCTGATCCTCGCCTCCAGCCCGCGCCGCTACACGCAGGAGGAAAAGCTGGCGCTGGCGACCGCGAAGAACGAGCATTACAAGGTGCTGATCGCCACGATGACGCCGAGCGACCTGCTGCCGGGCGCCATGCAGGCGCTGGACGACTGTCGCGCTGCGGGCTTGAGAATCGGCCTGGCCTCCGTCAGCCGCAACGCCTTCACGGTGCTGGACCGGCTGGGCATCACGGACAAGTTCGACTACGTCGTCGACGCGGGCCTGATCGCGAAGGGCAAGCCGGACCCCGAGATCTTCCTGGCGGCGGCCCAGGCGCTGGGCGTGCCGCCCGCCGACTGTTTCGGCGTCGAGGATGCGGTGGCCGGGGTGGCTTCGATCAAGGCGGCGGGGATGTACGCTGTCGGCATCGGCGATCCCGCCACGCTGCGCCAGGCGGACGTCGTGATACCGAGCCTGGCGCAGTTCAGGCTATCCGACTACGTGGCGGCATAAAAGAATATATAAAAAAATTCACGGAGGAGACACCCCATGCAAAGCCGCCGCATCCTTTACATCCTGTTCCTGATCTATTTCGTGTTCGCCATCCTGCTCAACAGCGTCGGCACCGTGATCCTGCAGGTCATCAATAACTATGGCGTGACCAAATCCGCCGCCAGCGTGCTGGAAGGGTTCAAGGACCTGCCGATCGCCGTCGTCTCGTTCCTGGTCGCGTCGTTCCTGCCGCGCATCGGCTACAAGAAGGCGATGCTGATTGGCCTGGCCATCGTCACGTTCGCCTGCCTGGCCATGCCGCTGGTGCCGGCCTTCGCGACGGCCAAGCTGCTGTTCCTGTGCGTGGGCGTGTCGTTCGCGCTGATCAAGGTGTCGGTCTACTCGACGCTCGGCCTGGTGGCCACCAGCCGCCGCCACCACGCCGGCATCATGAACACGCTGGAAGGCTTCTTCATGCTGGGCGTGCTGTGCGCCTATTGGGTGTTCAGCTGGTTCATCGATTCGGCCGATCCGCGCTCGCACAGCTGGCTGAACGTCTACTGGCTGCTGGCCGCGCTGTGCGCCGTCACGTTCGTGCTGCTGCTGGCGACTAGGTTCGACGAGCGCCTGGCCGCGCTGCCGGCCGAGCGCACGCCGGCGCAGGATTTCGCCGCCATGCTCAAGTTGTTCTTCAAGCCGCTGGTCTGCATCTTCGTCATCACCGCGTTTCTATATGTGCTGATCGAGCAGAGCGTGGGCACGTGGCTGCCGACGTTTAACAACGAAATCCTGAAGCTGCCGGCGGCGATGAGCGTCCAGGTGACCAGCATCTTCGCCGCCTGCCTGGCCGTGGGGCGGTTGTCGGCCGGGATCGTGCTGCGCCGGCTGCACTGGTATCCCGTCATGAACGCCTGCCTGGTCGGCATGGGCGCCGTGGTGCTGCTGGCGCTGCCGCTGACGCACGACGCGGTCGCCAATCCCGACGTGACCTGGGCCAGCGCGCCCGTCGCCGCCTTCCTGTTCCCGCTGATCGGCCTGTTCATGGCGCCGATCTACCCGGGCATCAATTCGGTGATGCTGAGCTCCTTGCCGCAGCACCAGCATTCGGCGATGACGGGGCTGCTGGTGATCTTCTCGGCCCTGGGCGGCACCACGGGTTCTCTGGTCACGGGTTATATCTTCGGTGCGTTCTCCGGCCACTTCGCCTTCTACCTGACCTTGGTGCCCATTGCTGTTGTCCTGATTATGCTGTACCTCTTTCGCCGCGCCGTGGAAGGGGAGGACGGTGTCAGCGGCACCGCTATAATCGGCGGCTCGCATTGACGCATCCGCATTGAACCTGCCCCTGCAATGAACCTGAAAGCGCTGGCCGACACGCTCGGCATGTCCAAGACCACCGTCAGCCGCGCGCTGAACGGCTATCCGGAAGTGTCGGAACGCACGCGCGAGCGGGTCCTGGCCGCGGCGGCTGCGGCCGGCTACCAGGCCAATCCGGCCGCGCGCACCCTGGCCGTCGGCCGCAGCAACGTGCTCGGCATCATCTACCCGTTGCTGCCGGCCGACCTGGGCGACCCGATGTTCCTGGAGACGGTTGGCGGCATGTCCGCGGCGCTGGAAGCGGCCGGCATGAACCTGATCATCGTGCCGGTCTCGCCGGCCAACGAGCTGCCCACCTACCGCCAGCTGGTGCGCGGGCGCCGCGTCGACGGCCTGGTGGTCAGCCGCACGCTGGTCGACGACGAGCGCATCGCCTGGCTCAGCGAAGCCGGCTTTCCGTTCGTCGCTCACGGCAGGACCCAACTGGATCAGCCGTACGCCTGGTTCGACTACGACAACGCGGCCGGCATCGCGCTGGCCGTGCAGGCGCTGCGGGCGCAGGGCCACCGCCGCATCGCGCTGCTGGGTTCACCGTTGACGCTGAATTTCGCGCGCCAGCGCCGCGACAGCTTTATCGCCTCGTTGCAGGCGGCCGGTCTGGTGCCTGACCCGCGCTGCCTGATCGAATCGGCCATCGACCGCCGCAGCGGCTACCAGGCCATGCAGGAATTGCTGGCGCTGGTGCCGCGGCCGACCGCCGTCATCGTCGACAACCACCTGTCCGGCGTCGGTGCCGTGCGGGCGCTGCTCGACGCGGGCCTTCGCATCGGTGTCGACATCTCGCTGGTCGTCTGGGGCAGCATGGCGGACACCCTGGCGGAGCTGGACGTGACGACGATCGACCAGCCGGATGCGCGCGCGGCCGGCGCGACGATGGCGCGCATGCTGCTGGCGCGCCTGGGCGGCACGCCGGCGGCGGCATTGCAGGAGCTGTGGCAACCGCGCCTGCTGGCCGGGTCCACGGTGGGGCCTGCGCCCGGCGGATTCAGGCCAGGATCAGGCGGTTGATGTAGCGGTCGAACGGGCAGTCGTCCGGATACGGCTCCGGTTCGTACACGTAGGCATAGCTGCGAAACAGCGAGTACTGGATCTGCAGCATCAGGCGTGGCCGGTCCGTCGGTGGCGCGCCCTTGTGTACGCCCGCCGTGTCGACGGCGAAGCCGAAGCCCCGCTCACCGCGCGCGACGATCAGGCGTTCGTCGCCATACTGTTCGCTGATTTCGCCATCGGTCTGCAGGCGCAGGCGCATCGGCGCGCGTGTCTTGTGGGTGCCGCGCACATAGACGTGGGGACCGTCGCCATCGCCCACGTCGGTCAGGTAGACGATCACCTTGAAGTAGCGCCAGTCCTCGGAATCGCGGTGAAACGTCTGCAGGTCGCTGCGCTGGGCGGTGCTGGGGAACGACCAGCGCACGCCCAGCTGGGAGATGGTGGGCTTGCAGCCGATGTAGCTGGCCGCCAGTTCCAGCAGGCGGCGGTCGTTGGCCAGTGCCAGGATGTGCGGGCAGTGCACGATGTCGCTCAGGCCGTACTCGGCCAGCCGGACCGTGGCGGGCACGCTGGCCAATGTGAACGTGGTGCCGGCGTCGTGCCGGTCGGTCAGGGTACGTGGGGTGAAGTAGTGGTGAATGTCGGCGCACTGCGCATGCGTCAGCAAATTGCCCAGCGCCGCGTAGCCTTCCATGTGCAGGTGCTCGAGCAGGCGGCGCTGCGCGGCCGGCATGGGCGCGTCAGGCTGGCCCTGGCGCATGCGCACCCACTGCCGGAACATGCGCACGCACAGCCCCCTGAGCGGTGGCGCGACGATGATGCGCTGCAGATAGTAGAAGAAGCTGTTGGCGGGTTTGAAGCCGTGCCCCGGCGTCAGGCGTGCGTATCTCATTTACGGTCCTCATCAGGGGGAGGCCTGTACAACGAGCTATACGTTAGCGAAGGGGAACACTGGCGTATTGATCAGCAGCAGGGCTGGCTGGCAAGACGAAAGGAATGGTAGAGCGGGATCAATACCGCCTGAAAATCGCGCCGATGATTGTGACGGGACGGGGCGAGGTGCGCACCGTCTTTTAACATTGATAGTTTAAGGTTAACACCCGCAACGCTTGGGGTCTGTCCCTGCACAGGGGCTGACCCCGAAGTTCGGCAGCGTTTCGACGGAGCCAGCAAAAACTTCGGGGTCAGTCCCGTAGGGACAGACCCCGATACGCGGCTGCCGCAGGCTGTTACATATTCCGGCGGTACTGCCCACCCACCTCGAACAAGGCGGTGGTGATCTGCCCCAGCGAGCAGACCCGCGCCGCGTCCATCAGCTTCTCGAACACATTGGCGTTGTCGATCGCCGCCTGCTGCAGCGCGGCCAGCGCGGCCGGGCTTTCCGATGCGTGGCGCTGGTGGAAGTCCTCCAGGCGCCTGAGCTGCGACTGCTTCTCATCGTCGGTGGAGCGGGCCAGCTCGATCGTCTGCGGCACCTCGGCGCCCTTCGGATTGCGGAAGGTGTTGACGCCGATGATCGGCAGCGAGCCGTCGTGCTTCTTGTGCTCGTACAGCAGCGACTCCTCCTGGATCTTGCCGCGCTGGTAGCCCGTCTCCATCGCGCCCAGCACGCCGCCGCGTTCGGCGATACGCTCGAACTCCTGCAGCACCGCTTCTTCCACCAGGTCGGTCAGTTCTTCCATGATGAACGCGCCCTGGTTCGGGTTCTCGTTCTTCGCCAGGCCCCACTCGCGGTTGATGATCAGCTGGATCGCCAGCGCGCGACGGACCGATTCGTCCGTCGGCGTCGTGATCGCCTCATCGTAGGCGTTGGTGTGCAGCGAGTTGCAGTTGTCGTAGATCGCGATCAGCGCCTGCAGGGTGGTGCGGATGTCGTTGAAGTCGATCTCCTGCGCGTGCAGCGAGCGGCCGGAAGTCTGGATGTGGTACTTCAGCTTCTGGCTGCGGTCGTTGGCGCCGTACTTGTCGCGCATCGTGACGGCCCAGATGCGGCGCGCCACGCGGCCCAGCACCGTGTATTCCGGGTCCATGCCGTTCGAGAAGAAGAACGACAGGTTGGGTGCGAAGTCGTCGATGTTCATGCCGCGCGCCAGGTACGCCTCGACGAAGGTGAAACCGTTCGACAAGGTGAAGGCCAGCTGCGAGATGGGGTTCGCACCCGCCTCGGCGATGTGGTAGCCGGAGATCGAGACGGAGTAGAAGTTGCGGACCTGGTGTTGAACAAAATATTCCTGGATGTCGCCCATCACCTTCAGCGAGAACTCGGTGCTGAAGATGCAGGTGTTCTGGCCCTGGTCTTCCTTCAGGATGTCGGCCTGCACGGTGCCGCGCACGTTCTGCAGCACCCAGGCGCGGATCTGCGCCGCTTCCTCATCCGTCGGCTGGCGGCCCTGGTCGCGCGCGAACTTGTCGATCTGCTGGTCGATCGCCGTGTTCATGAACATGGCCAGGATCGTCGGCGCCGGGCCGTTGATCGTCATCGAGACGGAGGTCGTCGGGCTGCACAGGTCGAAGCCGTCGTACAGCACTTTCATGTCGTCCAGCGTCGCGATCGAAACACCGGAGTTGCCCACTTTACCGTAGATGTCCGGGCGCAGGGCCGGGTCGGCGCCGTACAAGGTGACGGAGTCGAAGGCGGTGGACAGGCGCTTCGCGTCCAGCCCTTCCGAGACCAGCTTGAAGCGGCGATTGGTGCGGAACGCGTCGCCTTCGCCGGCGAACATGCGGGTCGGGTCTTCGCCCTCGCGCTTGAACGGGAACACGCCGGCCGTGTACGGGAACGAGCCCGGCACATTTTCCAGCATCAGCCAGCGCAGCAGCTCGCCGTGGTCCTCGTACTTCGGCAGCGATACCTTCCTCACCTTGTTGCCGGACAGCGTGTGATACACGAGGCCCGTGCGGATTTCCTTGTCGCGGATTTTCACGACGAATTCGTCGCCCGCGTAGGCCGCCTGTACGTCCGGCCACGTCGTCAGCAGTTTTTTCGTGTTGGCGTCCAGCTGGTTGTCGCGTTCGACGATGACGTCGTCGAAGTCGGCATGCTTGCCGGCCGCCGCCAGCATGCGCTTGGCTTCCGTCAGCTGCTGGCGCTCGCGCGCCAGGACCGACTGGCGCCGGACGGTCTTGTGGTAGCCGCGCACGGTGTCCGCGATCTCGGCCAGGTAGCGCGCCCGCGCGGGCGGCACGATGACGTTCTTGCCGGAGCTGAAGCGCACGTCCACCGGCGCCAGCTTGCCCGGCTGCGTGTGCAGGCCGTGCTCGACGAGTTTCGGCAGCAGGCCCTGGTACAGCGCCGTGACGCCGTCGTCGTTGAAGCGGGACGCCTGGGTGCCGTAGACCGGCATCTCTTCCGGGCGCTTGCTCCACAGCTCGCGGTTGCGCTGGTACTGCTTGGCCACGTCGCGCAGCGCATCCTGCGCGCCCTTGCGGTCGAATTTGTTGATGGCGATGAAGTCGGCGAAATCGAGCATGTCGATCTTTTCCAGCTGCGACGCGGCGCCGAATTCGGGCGTCATCACGTACATCGACACGTCCACGTGCGGCACGATGGCGGCGTCGCCCTGGCCGATGCCGGAGGTCTCGACGATGACGAGGTCGAAGCCGGCCACCTTGCAGGCGGCGATCACGTCCGGCAGCGCCTGCGAGATTTCGGAACCCGCCTCGCGCGTGGCCAGCGAGCGCATGAACACGCGTGCCTGGCCATTCCACGGATTGATCGCATTCATGCGGATGCGGTCGCCCAGCAGCGCGCCGCCGGACTTGCGGCGCGACGGGTCGATCGAGATGATGGCGATGTTGAGCGCGTCGCCCTGGTCCAGGCGGATGCGGCGAATGAGTTCGTCCGTCAAGGACGACTTGCCGGCGCCGCCGGTGCCGGTAATGCCCAGCGTCGGCGTGGCCAGCTGGTCGGCCGCTTCGATCAGCTGCTTGCGCAGCTCGGGTGCGGCGCGGTCGTTTTCCAGCGCCGTGATCAGCTGGGCCAGCGGGCGATGGCGCGTGGCGATGTCGCCTTCCTGCAGCGGCGCCAGCGAGGTGGGGGAATACTGCGACAGGTCGATGTCGCATTGCTGCACCATCCACTGGATCATGCCGACCAGGCCCATGCGCTGGCCGTCTTCCGGGCTGAAGATGCGGGTGACGCCATAGGCGTGCAGGTCCGCGATCTCGGCCGGCACGATGACGCCGCCGCCGCCGCCGAACACCTTGATGTGGGCGCCGCCGCGCTGGCGCAGCAGGTCGATCATGTACTTGAAGTATTCGACGTGGCCACCCTGGTAGCTGGAGATGGCGATGCCCTGCACGTCCTCCGCCAGCGCGGCGGTGACGACTTCGTCGACCGAGCGGTTGTGGCCGAGGTGGACGACCTCGACGCCGTTCGACTGCAGGATGCGGCGCATGATGTTGATCGAGGCATCGTGGCCATCGAACAGCGAGGCGGCCGTAACGAAGCGCACCTTGTTGGCCGGCCGCGCCTGGTCGGCTTCGGCGGCAAGGGTCTTGGCGGAGGTCAGATCGTTCATGAGATTCCCTGGAATTTCGACGGATCGTGCTGATCCGATTATATGACGTTTACGTTAACGTAAAAGCGAATGCTGGAAGTTTCCCGAAAAGTGGGGACAGACCCCATTTTTCGGGAAACATTGCTGAAAAAATGGGGTCTGTCCCCATTTTCAAAGCAATATCAGGCGGCGTGCTGGCGGGCGCCGCCGAAGGCGGCCAGCAGGCGCGCCTTATCGGCGTGGTACGTGGCGACGGCCTTTTCCTTGACGTGGCCGAAGCCGCGGATCTTTTCCGGCAGCGCGGCGATCGCCACGGCCTGCTCGTAGTTGCCCGCGTTCAGGCCGGCCAGCAGCTCCGCCACGGTCTGGCGGTATTCGCCGATCAGCGCGCGCTCCATCTTGCGCTCTTCGGTGCGGCCGAAGATGTCGAACGCGCCGCCGCGCAGGCCTTTCAGCTTGGCCAGCACGCTGAATGCCTTCCACATCCACGAGCCGTACTCCGCCTTGACCAGATGGCCCTTCGCGTCCTTCTTCGCGAAGATCGGCGGCGCCAGGTTGAACTTCAGGCTGAAGTCGCCCTCGAACTGCGTTTTCAGCTGTTCGACGAAGCGGCCGTCCGTGTACAGGCGCGCCACTTCGTATTCGTCTTTGTACGCCATCAGCTTGAACAGCGATTTCGCCACCGCCATCGACAGCTTGTTCGACAGGCCAAGGGCGGTCTCGCGCTCGCGCACCTGCACCACCAACTGCTCGTACTGCGCCGCATAGGCCGCGTTCTGGTAGCCGGTCAGGAACTCGACGCGCTTCTTGATGACGCCATCCAGGCTTTGCGGCATCTGCACGACGATGGCCTGCGCCGGCGTCGCCGTCATCTCGACACGTTTGACGTCGACGGAGGCACGGCGGCCCCACAGGAAGCTCTTCTTGTTCGACTCGACGGCCACGCCGTTCATCTCGATGGCGCGCAGCAGCGCCGCTTCCGACAGCGGAATGCGGCCGCGCTGCCAGGCATAGCCCAGCATGAACAGGTTGGCGGCGATCGAGTCGCCCATCAGCGCCGTGGCCAGCTTGGTGGCGTCGATGAAGTCCGCCGCATTCTCACCACCGACGGATTCGACGATCAGCGCGCGCACTTCCTCGGCCGGGTATTGCCAGTCGGCGTTCTGCGCGAACGTGCCGGGCGGCTGCTCGTGCAGGTTGACCACGGCCAGCGTGCGGCCCGGCCGCATTTTCGACACCGCGTCGGCCGCACCGGCCGTCAGCATGTCGCAGCCCAGGATCAGGTCCGCTTCGCCGGTGGCGATGCGCTGCGCGCGCAGGTGCGCCGGCGACGTGGCGATCTTCACGTGCGACGTGACGGAGCCGTTCTTCTGCGACATGCCCGTCATGTCCAGCACGGAGGCGCCCTTGCCCTCCAGGTGCGCGGCCATGCCCATCAGCGCGCCGACGGTGATGACACCGGTACCGCCGATACCGTTGATCAGGATGTTGTACGGCTGCTCGCAGTCCGGCAGGCGCGGTTGCGGCAGCGCTGCCCAGCCGTCGTCGGACGTCTTGTCCTTGCTGACGCCCGTCTTCGATTTCTTCAAGGTACCGCCTTCGACGGTAACGAAGCTGGGGCAGAAGCCCTTCACGCACGAATAGTCCTTGTTGCAGCTGGACTGGTCGATCGTGCGCTTGCGGCCGAACTCCGTCTCCTTCGGCAGGATCGAGACGCAGTTGGACTGGATGCCGCAATCGCCGCAGCCTTCGCACACGGCTTCGTTGATGACCATGCGCTTGTTCGGGTCCGGGAACTCGTTCTTCTTGCGGCGGCGACGCTTCTCGGCCGCGCAGGTCTGGTCGTAGATCAGTACCGTGCAGCCGGGGATCTCGCGCAGCTCGCGCTGCACGTCGTCCATCTCCTTGCGGTCGTGCAGCGTGACGATGGCCGGCAGGTTCGAGCGGTCGGCATAGCGCGACAGGTCTTCGGTGACCAGGGCGATGCGCTTGATGCCTTCGGCCGCCATCTGCTGCGCGATCATCGGCACGGACACGGTGCCATCGACCGGCTGGCCGCCCGTCATCGCGACGGCGTCGTTGTATAGGATTTTATAGGTGATGTTGACCTTCGCGGCCACGGCGGCGCGGATCGCCAGGTAGCCGGAGTGGAAGTAGGTGCCGTCGCCCAGGTTCTGGAACACGTGCGGCACTTCCGAGAACGCGGCCTGGCCGATCCACGGCGTGCCTTCGCCGCCCATGTGCGTGGTCAGCTTGTTCATCTCCGGGTAGATCGACGTGGCCATCACGTGGCAGCCGATGCCGGCCAGCGCGAAGCTGCCGTCTGGGACCTTGGTCGACGTGTTGTGCGGGCAGCCGGAGCAATAGAAGGCGGGACGGAACGGCGTGCTGATGGCCTTCTTCAGCACCGCGTCCTTGGCGTCCAGGAAGGTCAGGCGGGCCTTGATCTGGTCCTGGATATGCGTGTCGTCGATATAGCGTTTCACGCGCGAGGCGATCACGCGCGCGACCTGCGAGACCGAGAAGTCGGCCTTCGGCGGCAGCAGCCATTCGCCGCGCGGCGCGACCCACTCGCCCTTGTCGTCGAACTTGCCGATGACGCGCGGACGGACGTCGTCGCGCCAGTTGTACAGCTGTTCCTTCAGCTGGTATTCGACGAACTGGCGCTTCTCTTCGACCACCAGGATTTCGTCGAGGCCCTGGGCGAATTCGCGCACCGAGTCCGGCTCCAGCGGCCAGGGCATCGACACCTTGAACAGGCGCAGGCCGACTTTCGCGGCCATGTCCTCGTCGATGCCCAGTTCTTCCAGCGCTTCCAGTACGTCCAGGTAGGATTTGCCGGAGGCGATGATGCCCAGCTTGGCGTTCGGGTTATCGATCGTCGTGTGATTGAGCTTGTTCTCCCGCGCGTAGGCGAGGGCTGCATAGATCTTGTAGTCCTGCATCAGCGCTTCCTGGTTGCGCGCCTGCTGGCCCAGCGGGATCGACGACAGGCGGGCATTCAGGCCGCCTTCGGGCATATGGAAGTCCTGCGGAATCTTTACCTGCACGCGGAACGGGTCGGCATCGACGGAGGCCGACGATTCGACCGTGTCCGCCAGCGCCTTGAACGCCACGGCGCAGCCGGAGAAGCGCGACATCGCCCAGCCATGCACGCCCAGGTCCAGGTACTCCTGCACATTGCAGGGGTACAGCACGGGGATCATGCAGGCCGAGAAGATGTGGTCGGACTGGTGCGGCAGGGTGGACGAATACGCGCCGTGGTCGTCGCCGGCCACCAGCAGGATGCCGCCATGCTTCGAGGTGCCGGCATGGTTCATGTGCTTGAAGACGTCGCCGCAGCGGTCGACGCCCGGGCCCTTGCCGTACCACATGGCGAACACGCCATCGTATTTCGACGGGCCGATCAGGTCGACCTGCTGCGAACCCCAGACGGCGGTGGCGGCCAGGTCCTCGTTCACGCCCGGCACGAACTGGATGTGATTCGCCTCCAGGTGCTTCTTCGTCTTCCACAGCGTTTCGTCCAGGCCGCCCAAGGGCGATCCGCGATAGCCGGAGATGAAGCCCGCGGTGTTCAGGCCCGCTTTCTCGTCGCGTTTTTTCTGCATCATCGGCAGGCGCACCAGGGCCTGGATGCCGGAGAGGAAGATCTTGCCGGAAGTGGCGGTGTACTTGTCGTCGAGGCTGACGTCGTGCAGAACGACTGGCTGCGCGGGCGCGGCGTCACGAACGGACGCGGCGGCACCCATTGCCGGGGTATCGGGCATGGCTTGTCTCCAAAATGCTTTATTTCGGTTGCGCCTAGCCTTGGCGCGCCGGGTGGGCGCGGTCTGGCGAAGGCTACGGGGCCGCGTATCGCGGCTAGCCACTCTGCGGTGGCTCTTCTAATCGGTCAGTCTACGCCTTGGTTGACGTATACGGAAATAGGGGATGGCGATGGGGGTATAAGAAAAAGTGATGGACGCGGCCCGTACTAGTGCCGAGCCCGTGTCTCGTTTTGGTGACTGACCCCGTGGTGGGACACGGGCTCGGCTGTCTAGGCCAACAGCACCGCGCCCGGCCATGTGCCGCCCTGGCACAGCTGTCCCGCCACCTCGACCGCCAGCCGGCTGATCGCTGTCGCGGCATTGGTCAGGGGCAGGGTACGGGAAGCGCACAGCACCACGGTGCGCGAGATGGCCGGGCTGTGGATGGATATCGCCCGCATCAGGCCACGCTCGATTTCCGGCAACACGGGCGCGACCGGGAGGATCGTCGCGCCCATGTCCGCCATCAGGGCCGACTTCAGGATGGCGATGGAATTGATCTCGATGACGTCCGTCGGCGCCAGGCCCGCCGCGCCGGCGACGGCCTCGATGCGGGGGCGCACGCCGTGCTGCAGCCCCGGCAGGATCAGGGTGGCCTGCAGGGCTTCCTGCAGGGTGATCGCGGAGCGCTGCGGGAACCAGCGCGCGTCGGCGCGGCAGATGAAGCACAGCGATTCCTCCGCCAGCGGCGTCGTCGCAAACGGCGTCAGCTGGCCGTCGTCGAACAGCACGGCCAGGTTGACGCGGCCCGATTTCAGCTGCTCGGCCAGGTTGCCGGTCAGTTCCTCCGTCAGCTGCAGGGTGATGTCCGGGTACTGCGCCCGCGCCGCCTCCAGCAGCGGCAACGCCAGCGCCGCCGAGATGCTGTGCGGCAGGCCCAGGGTCACGCTGCCGGCCGGATGGGCCGATTGGGTGACGGCCGTGCGCGCGTCCGCCACCTGCTTCAGGATCGCCTGCGCGTGCTCGTAAAACACCTTGCCCGCATCCGTGCTGTGTACACCCTGCGCGGTGCGGTGCAGCAGCTGCGCGCCCAGGTCCTGCTCCAGCTGGCGCAGCTGCGCCGTCAGGGCCGGTTGCGCCACGTGCAGCACGCCGGCCGCGCGCGACAGCGATCCGTGGTCGACGATTGCAACAAAATAGCGGAGTTGGCGCAATTCCATAAGATTTTCGATGCTTTTAACTTACGATTAGTCCCGTACGGCAACTGTTTGGTTATACTGGCATTGTAGCGCGCCGCGCCTGATGAACCGCAGGACCCGTATGTTAAAGAAAGTCGACGCCTCCCAGCTGAAGGTTGGCATGTATATCCACGATCTCAGTTGCGACTGGATCGATCACCCGTTCGTGCGCAGCCGCTTCGCGATCACCTCGGAAGCGGAAATCCGCAAGATCCACAACGCCGGCATCCGCCAGGTGGTGATCGATGCCGCCCGTGGCCTGGACGTGCAGGATGCGCCGACCCTGCAGGAGGCGCAGGCCGCCATCGAGGAGGAGGTCGTCGGCATCGCGCAGGCGCCGGTGCGGCCGCTGCGGGTGGCGCTGGGCGAGGAGCTGCAGCGCGCGGCCCGCATCCGCCAGCAGGCCGCGGGCTTGGTACGCAACGTGATGGCGGACGCCCGCCTGGGCAAGGCCATCGAGATCGGCACCGTGCAGCCGGTCGTGCAAAGCATCACCGAATCGATCCTGCGCAACCCCGGCGCACTGACGGGCCTCTTGCGCATCAAGACCAAGGACGACTACACCTTCCTGCACTCGGTCAGCGTGTGCGCGCTGCTGGTGGCGTTCTGCCATTCGCGCGAGATGGACGAGGGACTGACGCGTGAGGCGGGCCTGGGCGGCCTGCTGCACGATACCGGCAAGGCACTGGTGCCGGACGAGATCCTCAACAAGCCGGGCCGCCTGACCGACGCCGAATTCGACATCATCCGCCGCCACCCGGAAGACGGCTACAAGATCCTGCTGCAGACGCCCGAAGTGGGCCAGATCGCACTGGACATCACGCGCCACCACCACGAGCGCCGCGACGGCACGGGGTACCCCGACAAGCTGGCCGGCGACGACATCAGCGAACTGGCGCAGATGGCGGCCATCGTCGACGTCTACGACGCCATCACGGCCGACCGCTGCTACCACCGCGGCATTCCCGCCGCGGCGGCGCTGCGCAAGATCTACGAATGGAGCAAGTTCCACTTCAATCCCCAGCTGGTGCAGCAATTCATGCGCTGCGTCGGCATCTACCCGGTCGGCACGCTGGTGCGGCTGGAATCGGGCCGCCTGGGCGTGGTGGTCGAGCCGCACGAGACCAACCTGCTGGCGCCGAAAGTGAACGTGTTCTTCAACACGAAGACCAATGTCTACATCAAGCCGGAGATGATCGACCTGGCCCGCGGCCTGGGTTTCGGCGGCGCCGAGAAGATCGTTGGGCACGAGGACCCGGCGCAGTGGAAGGTCGATCCCATGCGCTTCCTGGTGGTGTGACGGGAAGGGCGGCCGCTCGGCCGCCCGCCGGAACGGCTTAGAAGAATTCGGCGGTGTCGTTCGATTCCACCCGCTGCAGCAGGCCGCCGCTGACGAGTTCATCGTAGTGGCAGGCCATGTTGCGGCCGTGGCTCTTGGCGTAGTACAGCGCCTGGTCGGCGCGGCCCAGGATGATGACGGGCGCCTCGAAGGCGCTGATCTTGACGAAGCCCACGCTGACCGTGACCTTGCCCACCTGCGGGAAGTCGTGCTGCTCCACGTTCATGCGGAAGCGATCGATGATCTTCTTGGCGTTGTCCAGGGTGGTCGAGCGCAGCAGCACGACGAATTCCTCGCCGCCGAAGCGGAACACGCGGTCCTGGGCGCGGAACGACGACTGCAGCAGGTTGGCGATCAGGATCAGCACTTCGTCGCCGTACAGGTGGCCGAACTTGTCGTTGACGTGCTTGAAGTGGTCGACGTCCACCACCGCGAGCCATTGCTGTTCCTCTTCGCAGTGCTGGCGCCGTTCCGGTTCGCCCGGCGGCAGCGACAGCGAATCCTGTTCGGCGCTGCTGGCCTGCAGCATCTTGGCCAGCTGGTCGTCGAAGGTCTTGCGATTCAACAGGCCGGTCAGCGAATCGCGTTCGCTGTAGTCGAGCAGGTTCTGGAAGTTGCGGTAGACGCTGACGATGCCGCCGATGACGTGGATCGTATCGCTCGTGTACGGCGTCGGATTGACGATCTCCAGGCAGGTATCGGCCTTGTCGCCCAGCCAGATCGGCAGCCACAGCGTGTGGCGGCCGTCGGCGTCCATCTGGTCGGCGCTCGATTCATGCCGCGCGATGCAGTTGGCCAGCGCCGGATAGGAGGCGATCGGGTCGCCCGGACTGGCCGGATCGGGATGGTCTTCCATGCGTGCCGGCTGGCCGGCGACGACGACGGCACGGGCACGCACGAAGATCTGGTCCCGCACGGTGGCCAAGGTCAGCACGCGCGCCTGGCTGGCGCCGGCGAGCTCCTGCACCGCCGAGATCACCGAGATGTCCAGCATCGTGTGATCGCGGTGGCCGGTCATGTCCACCATGTGTTTCAGTAGGGAATCCATGCTCGTTCTCTGAAGTATCAAGACGCGCGTCGCATTATGTTTCCGAAAAATCAAGGCACACAGTGACGCAAAGCACGAGGCCTTTCCAAAAGACAGCTGATCAGCATAAATGTTTTTTGCTTTCTCAGCAATTATCCTTTGCGAAAATTCTTGAAAAACGCCACGATTCTACCCTTTGTGCACAACGCGCAGCGCCTCTCAGCGTCCGGCCAGCAACAGATTCGCACAATGGGCCTCTCCCGGACGAGCTGACGCAGTGTGACATAGCCCAGCAGCCTTGTCTGTCACATTTCCGTCTTCACTAATGATAGTTCCTTGTGGAAAAGTTGTGGGCGGTCAATATTGCTTTCGAGCATACGGCCTAAGATGGTCTTACTGGCTGACGTATGTCGCCAGACCGCAGCGCAAACCCACCACCACAGGAGGACAGCATGAAAGCATTAATTGTCGCAGCCCGGGACTTCGCCCGGGATGAAGAAGGCATTACCGCGATCGAGTATGGCCTGATCGCCGCTGTGATTGCCGGCGTCATCGGCGTGGCCTTTACCGGCGTCGGCACGGCGATCAAGAACACGTTCACCAGCATCGCCACCCAGTTGGCCGCAGGTGCCGGCACCGGTACGGGTAGCGGTAGCTGACGCAGTCCAGCCCGCCGCTCACGCCGGCGGGCTTTTTTCCATCGAGGCATCCATGAATCCGGCACTTCAGATACTCCTGCTGTGGCTGGTCATGCAGGCTGCCGTCACCGACCTGGCCATTCGCCGCATCCCCAACGTGCTCGTGCTGTCCGGCCTGGCATTGGCCGCCGCGCTCCATTGGTACGCAGGTGCCGGCAGCGCTTTGCTGTCGACGTGGCTGGCCGGCTGCGCCACCGGCTTCTTCCTGTTCATTCCTCTGTACGCGCTGCGCGGCATGGCCGCCGGCGACGTCAAGCTGATGGCGATGGTGGGTGCGTTCGCCGGCCCACTGCTCGCCCTGCAGATTGTCCTGCTGACCTGCCTGATCGGCGGCGTGCTGGGCTTGCTGATCGTACTGCACAGCGGGCGCTGGCGCATCCTGGGGCGCAACCTGGCGGCCATCCTGGCACCGCTGATCCAGGCCCTGAGCGGCGTGCCGCAACAGCACGTGCCGCTGCCGCGCGTGGCCAGCGCCGGTGGCATTCCCTATGGCGTGGCCATCGCGCTGGGCACGCTGTGCGCGCTGGGGCGCATGAACTACTAGCTCATTGCTGCTGGTCAATATCTACACGGAAACATCTCGCTATCATCGCCATCTCACGAGGAGAAACGGCATGGACCATTCGACCTATTCCAGTGTTGCGGCGGAACTGCCCGGCGCCGATGACGCGCCCCTGCTGCCACCGCAACCGAAAACCGTGCGCGAGACGGGGCTGGACATGGCACTGCTGGTGGAGCTGGCGGCCAAGGCCCTGTTCGGCTCCGGCCGGACGCAGCTGTCCACGCTGACGACCCGGCTGCGCCTGTCGATCAATGTGCTGCGCGAAGTCTTCGACTTCCTGGTGGCCGAGCAACTGGCCGAGGTGGCATGGCGCGGCGACTCCGACCTGGACGTGCAATACCAGCTGACGTCGGCCGGCCGCCAGCGCGCCGCCGCCTGGCTGGAGCGCAGTTCCTATGCCGGCGCGGCGCCGGTGCCCTTGGCGGCCTACCGGGCCATGCTGCAGCGCCAGTCTGCCCTGTTGGCGCCCGTCAGTGCCGACGACGTGGCCGCGGAATTCGCCGGCGATTGCATGCCGGCCCACGTGCACCAGCTGGCGGGCGCCGCGCTGCACGCGCACCGCTCGCTGCTGTTGTACGGCGCCCCCGGCAGCGGCAAGAGCACACTGGCGCGGCGCCTGGGCCGCCTGCTGCAGGGCAGCGTGGCCGTGCCGTACGCAGTGGTGGTAGGGCAGGAGATCGTGCTGGTGCACGACGCTGCCGTGCACCAGCCGCCGAGCTTGCCGGCCCGCGCCAGCGCCGACCGCCGCAGCAGCGATACCCGCTGGGCCCAGTGCGCCCGGCCCACGCTGCACCTGGGGGCCGAGCTGGGCGCCGACATGCTCGACCTGCGCCACGACCCGTTCAGCGGCTGCTATCACGCGCCGGCGCACGTCAAGGCGGCCGGCGGCCTGTTCATCGTCGACGACCTGGGTCGCCAGCGCCTGCCGGCCGCCGAGCTGCTGGGGCGCTTCACGCAGGCACTCGACACGGGGGCCGACCAGCTGGCGCTGGCCGGCGGCCACAAGTTCGCCGTGCCGTTCGATGCCACCATGGTCTTCATCACCAACCAGGCGCCGCAGGCCGTGCTCGATCCCTCGTCGCTGCGCCGCATCGGCTACAAGGTGCACGTGGGGCCGATCGGCGAAGCGGCCTATCGCGCGCTGTTCCGCCAGCAGTGCCACCACATGGGCCTGGCGCCTGACGAGGCGGCGCTGACGTACCTGGTCGGCGAACTGCATCGCGCCAGCGGCCAGCCGCTGCTGGCCGGCTTCCCGCACGCGATCCTGGCGCGTATCCGCGAGTTCGCCGCCTTCCTGGGTGAGCCGGCGGCCGTCACGCCGGCCAGCGTCGACCAGGCCTGGTCCAGCATGTTCGCCCTGGCCCCGGCGCACGCCGGCGGGAGGGCGGCATGAAGAACCGTCGTGCCTACCTGATGATGGCGCTCGCCATCGTCCTCGGCCTGGGGGCCGTGGCGATGGCATCGCGCCTGCTGCTGCGCCAGGCCCCGGCCTCCGGCAGCCGCATCGTCGTCGCCACCGGCGACGCCAGCCTGGGCCAGCGCATCGGTCCCGAAATGGTGAAACTGTCGGATTGGCCCGCCGACAGCGTGCCGACCGGCGCACTGCGCGATCCGCTGGCGCTGAGCGGCCGCGTGCTGAAAAGCAGCGTACTGCGCGGCGAACCGCTGACCGAAGCGAAACTGGCGCCGGCCGGCACTCTGGGCGGCCTGTCCGCGCTGATCACAGAAGGCAAGCGTGCGATCACCGTGCGGGTCAACGACGTCATCGGCGTGGCCGGCTTCGCGCTGCCCGGTAATTTCGTCGACATCCTCGTCAGCACCCAGGCCGGCGGCGCCCAGCACAACGACGAGGCCATTTCAAAGATCGTCCTGGAACGCATCCTCGTGCTGGCCGTGGCCCAGGAGGTCAGCCGGGACGATACCAAGCCGCGCGTGGTCAATGCCGTCACGCTGGAAGTGGCGCCGGACCAGGCCGAAAAGCTCGACCTGGCGCGCAGCGTGGGCAGCCTGTCGCTGGTGCTGCGCAACCAGGTCGACCCGCAACCGGGCACCACGGCCGGCGCCACCAAGAGCAGCCTGCTGGGCCTTGCCAAGACCCAGCCGGTAGCCAGCGCCGGGGCGCCGGTCGCGCAGCGCGCCGTACCCAAGGTCGCGCACAGCGAGCCGCCGCGCCACTGTATCGGCACCATCGACGGGCTGCACAGCGGCCGCCAGTGCCTGTGAGGAGCCCATGATGCCTTCGACGACCCGCCGCCTGGTTTTATTGGTTGCCTGCGCCTGCCAGTACGTGCTGGCGGCGCCACCGGAGCAGGCACCGCCCGGCGCCGACGCGGCCAGGGCGGCGGCCGCTGCGCGCGCCAGCGCCACCCGGGCGGACGGTCCGCGCTGCAGTGGCGCCCCGGCCGCGCCGGGCCAGCTGGCGCTGCAACTGGGGAAATCCACGTTGATGCGCCTGCCCGAACCCATCGTCAGCCGCGCCGTCGGCAATCCCGCCGTGCTGCAGGCGATGCTGGTGGCGCCCGCGACCTTGTACCTGGTCGGCGCCGAAGTGGGCAGCACCAACATGATCGTGCAGGGCCGCAGCGGCGCGTGCAGTGTCATCGACGTCGTGGTCGGCATGGACACGGCCGGCCTGCAGGCTGCCCTGGCCGCCCTGCTGCCGGAAGAGAAGAATATCCGCGTCAGTGCCGCCGCCGATGCGCTGGTGTTGTCCGGCACGGTGGAGAACAGTGCCACGCTGACCCAGGTGCTGGAGCTGGCGCAGGCGTTCGTGCGCGCACCCGCGAAGGCGCTGACCGGCGCCGACAACGCGCAAGCGGCGGGCGCCAGCAGTGGCACGCGCGTCGTCAACCTGCTGGGCATCAGCGCGCCACAGCAGGTCATGCTGGAAGTGAAGATCGCCGAGGTGTCGAAGACGCTGCTCGACAAGCTCGAGGGTGCCGCCGCCTTCCGTCCGTTGGGCGGTGAGTGGGCCGGTGGGGTGGCGGCCAATTTCCTGAGCGCGACCGCGCGCGGCAGCTTCGCCCTGGCCAAAGCGCTGGACAAATATGTCCGCCTCGATGCCGAGAACCAGAATGGCCTGGTGCGCATCCTGGCCGAGCCGACCGTCATGGCCGTCAGCGGCCAGGAAGGCAGCTTCCTGGCCGGCGGCACGATCTTCATCCCGGTGGCGCAGGATAACAACAAGGTCACGCTGGAAGAGAAGGAATTCGGCGTCGGGCTGCGCTTCACGCCGACGGTGCTGGCCGGCGGGCGCATCAACCTGGCGGTGGCGCCGGAGGTGTCGGAGCTGGCGCAGGAAGGCGTCGGCCTCAGCACCGGCAGCGTGAGCGGCAAAGCCATCATGCCGCTGCTGACGACGCGCCGGGCCACCACCACCGTGCAACTGTACGACGGCCAGAGCTTCGCCATCGGTGGCCTGATCCGCGATAACCAGACCAGCAACATCAATGCGATGCCCATGCTGGGCGAGCTGCCGATCCTGGGGGCGCTGTTTCGCAGCACCGACTTCCAGCGAGCCCGCACCGAGCTGCTGTTTGTCGTGACAGCGCACCTGGTCAAGCCCCTGCCACCGCCGCCCCACGCGCTGCCGACCGACGCGGTGCGGCCGGCCAGTGGGGCCGAACTGCACCTGCTGGGCCGGATGGAAGCGCCGGCGCCACCCGCGCCGCCCGTCCAGTCTTCCGGCTTCCAGCTGAAATGAGGAGTGCATGATGTTCAAACCGACGACCGCTCTGCTCACGGTCATCCTGCTGGCTTGCGCCGGCTGCCAGGCGATACCGACGACCCCGCAGTGGGACGCGCGGTTCGGTGCCGCCACCCGCGCCGCGTTCGCGCAGCAGGTATTGAATCCCGATGCCGCGCGTGCGCGCACGACCGTGGACGGCATCGACGGCGCCAGCGCAGCGCTGGCGCAGCAGCGCTACCGCAAGTCGTTCGCCGAGCCGCCGGCGCCGGCCGTGTTCACGATCGGCGTGAGCGGGACCAAATGAACACGCCAAGCCACCGCCAGCGCGGCGCCATCGCGTTGATGTACGCGCTGCTGCTGCCCGTGATGATCGGCTGCGTGGGCCTGGCGCTCGACCTTGGCCTGCTGTACCTGCGCACGACGCAGTTGCAGAACGCGGCCGACAGCATCGCCATCGCGGCCGCCGTCAAGCTGGACGGAACCAGCACCGGCATCGCGCAGGCCGTGCTGCGCGCCAGCCAGATCGCCCGTTCGCTGAACATCAACCTCGCCACGCCGCTGGAGTGGCGCAGCGCCGCGTTGCGCTTCGGCCCGACCCCGGATGGCGCCGACTGGCGCAGCGCCAGCGCGGCAGCGGGCGACGCGGCCAATATGCGCTATGTGCGCGTCGACCTGGCCGACCTGGACGAGCAGATGAACGTGATGCGTCCGGTGCTGATGGGCGTGGTCGGGGGAAGCATCGCGGTGGACGTGGCGCCCGTGGCGGTGGCCGGACCGACCGCGCTGCGGGTCGCGCCGCTGGCGATCTGCGCGTTGAGCACCAGCGCTTCGGCGACGCGCAGCAATGCCGGTAGCCCCGGCGTTACCGAGACCGTGCGCTACGGCCTGCGCCCAGGCATCGGCTACAACCTGCTGGACCTGAATCCGAACGGCGTCACGCCGCTGTACTACCTGTTCGATCCGGTACATCCGCCCACGAGCGGCTCGCACGCCGGCGCCACGGTCTCGTTCGACGACAATACCGTGGCGCCATTCATGTGCAGCGGGACGCTCGCGTACACCGCCATCGGCAGCGGATTCCCCTACCTGCGCAGGCCAGCCTCGTTCGACTTCTGGCGCCAGCTCAATTCCCGCTTCGGCCAGGTCCCGGTCTGCAACCTCGCCAGCGCGCCACCGGATACCAATGTGCGCGAGTACGTCGGCGAGAATGCCAACTGGATGACCACTCGCCCGGTGCGTGCCTACGCCCAGCGCACGACGGTCGGCGGCAAGCTCCGCACCATCGCCGACCTGCCGTGGACCGCCGCGACGGTGAATACGCCCGATGCGGACTACGGCACGCGCTGGGCGTACAACGTGCCGCGCGGCCAGAGCGCCGGCAATTTTGCCAGCTTGTATCCGTCCACGCCGGCCAACTCGGTATCGATGCCGCTGGACGCGCCCTACGTAACGCCCGGCTATGTCACCGCACCGACGCAGCCGGGGCGCCCGAACCGGCGGCTGCTGCATGTGCCGCTGCTGAACTGCCCCGCCAGCGGCGGCGCCGAGCCGAACGTGCTTGCCATCGGCCGCTTCCTGCTGACCGCGCCGGCCAGCGCGACCGAGATACCGGCGGAATTCGTGGGTGTCGTCAGCGAGGCGGCGCTGGGCACCGCGATAGGACTGTACCGATGAATGCGCGCCGCAAGGAACGCGGGGTCGCGGCGGTCGAAGCGGCCCTGCTGATGAGCTTGACGGCCTTGTTGCTGCTGCCGGGCATGCTGTACGTGGGCCGCATGACCTGGCATGCGACCGCGCTGCACAAGGCCGTCTACGGCGCCAGCCGGATCATCGCCGCGCTGCCGCAGGAGGCGATGGTGCAGTACGGCGCCAGCGCACGCCTGAACGCCGATGCCGACGCCTATGTGCGCCAGGCCGCGCGCGATGCCGGAATCGACATGCCGCCCGCGACCGGCATGACCGGGGTCCGCTGCGACAACGTCAACTGCGGCGCCTGGCTGCCGCAGGACGTGACCGTCGACGCGGCGGTGCATTTCTCGTCCACGCTGCGTGCGCCTGGCTGGTACGAACTGGCGACACCGAACGTCAACATGGCGGTCCACTATACGGTGAGCTATGCGCCCTGACCGCCGCCATTGCCGCCAGCGCGGCGCCGTCGTCATCGAACTGGCCCTGGTGTTGGGTGTGTTCCTGCTGCTGGCGTTTAGCACGATCGAGGTCGCCCGCCTGATGTACGTGTTCAATACGGCGCAGGAGATCACCCGCCGTGCCGCGCGGGCGGCCGCGTTGACCGATTTTTCGACGGACACCGCGATGGCGGCGCTGCGCAGCCACGCGCTGTTCCGTACCGGCGCCGGCCCCCTGCCGCTCGTGTCGAACCTGACCACCGACAACGTGCGCATCGAATACCTGTCGATGGACGCCAGCGGCGCGCTGGTGCCGCTGGCGACACTGCCGGCCTGCCCGCTGCAAAACGTCGTGAACTGCACGGAAAACCCGAACGGCGCCGCCTGCATCCGCTTCGTGCGCGCCAGTATCTGCGCCAGCGGCGGCAGCGGCTGCACGCCGCTGCCGTACCGCACCCTGACGGGCTTCGGGCCCGGCATGGCGCAGCTGACCGTGCCGACCGCCGTCACGGTCGTGAAAGCGGAATCGCTCGGCTTCCGGCCGGGCATGACCTGCCTGTGATCCAACGGACATGAGGACCATGCGATGAAAGCACTGATGATCAGCAAGGACAGCCTGCTGCACGCGGAACTGGCGGCGCAGGGTTCGGCGCGGCTGCCGGCCGTGCAACTGGTGGCGTCGCGCCAGGGGCTGCGCGATGCGGTGGACCGCCCGGTCGCCGACGGCCCGGATTTGGTGATCCTGGACGCCGGGGACGTCGACGCGGCCGAATGGGAGCTGGTGGACCGGCTGGCGCGCCAGTATCCCGGCGCCACCTTCATGCTGCTGACGCGCGAAGCGCAGCAGGAGCTGTTGATCCGCGCCATGCGTGCCGGCATGCGCGAGGTGCTGCAGCTGCCCCTGGTGCACCGCGCCTTCCACGAGGCGATGGACCGCATCGAGATCGAGGCGGGCGTGACGCGCATGCGCGACGGCAAGGTACTGGCCTTCATCGCCTGCAAGGGCGGCAGCGGTGCCACGTTCCTGGCGACGAACTTCGGCTATGCGCTGGCCGCGCTGGCCGAGAAGAAGGTGCTGCTGATCGACCTGCATGGCCAGTTCGGCGACGCCACCCTGTACGTCTCTGACCAGAAGCCGAGCATGACGCTGTCCGACATCTGCGGCCAGATCGGCCGCATGGACGGTGCCTTCCTCGAATCGTGCCTGGTGCACGTGGCGCCCGGCTTCGGCGTGCTGGCAGCGGCCGACGACCCGGCGCAGTCGGTCGACATGAAGCCCGAGCACATGGACGTCATCCTGCGGGTGGCGCGCCAGCACTACGACTTCGTCGTGCTGGACGTGGGGCGGCAGATCGACGCGCTGTCGCTGCGCGCGCTCGACAGCGCCGACACCATCTATCCGGTGCTGCAGCTGGCCCTGCCGGACATCCGCGACGGGCGCCGCCTGATCGACATCTTCCGTTCGCTCGGCTATCCGGCCGAGCGCACCCGCCTGATCGTCAACCGCTACGAGAAGGGCGGCAAATTGCGCCTGGCGGACCTGGAACACGCACTGGGCGCGGACGTCGTGCACACGGTGCCGAACGACTACCTGTCGGCCACCGATTCGGTCAACCAGGGCATTCCCGTGCTGCAGCTGTCGCGCAGCAGCCCGGTGGCGCGCAGCCTGGCCGAGCTGGTCGAACTGGTGACGGAGCGTCGCGTATCGGAAACCAAGGGCCTGTTCGACCGACTGTTCGGCCGCAGCCCCGCCGAACAATAGGAGAGCAACGATGAGCCTACGCGAACGCCTGGCACTGGCCGACGACCCCCGCGGCCACGCCATCAGCCTGCCGGCCCAGTCGCAGGCGGCCTACCAGGACCTGAAGCGCACGATGCATCAGCTGATCCTGGACCGCATCGACCTGGAACGCCTGAAGCGCCTCACGCCGGAACAGTTCAAGCACGAGCTGGCGTTGCTGGTCCAGCGCATCATCGAGGACGAGCGCATCGTGCTGAACCAGAGCGAGCGCCACCACCTGGTGCTCGACATCCAGCACGAGATGCTGGGCTTCGGACCGCTCGAGCCGCTGCTGGCCGACGCGGGCGTGTCCGACATCCTCGTCAACACCTGCAGCAAGGTGTACGTGGAGCGGGGCGGCCGCCTCGAACTGACCGAGGTCACGTTCAACGACAACGCCCATCTGATGAAAATCATCGAGAAGATCGTCTCGCGGGTGGGCCGGCGCATCGACGAGTCGAGCCCGATGGTGGACGCGCGCCTGCCGGACGGCTCGCGCGTCAACGCGATCATTCCGCCGCTGGCGGTGGACGGTCCGATCCTGTCGATCCGCCGCTTCTCGGCCAACCCGCTGACGATGGCCAACCTGATCGAGTACAAGAGCCTGACGCCACCGATGCTGCAGGTGTTGCAGGCGCTGGGCCATGCCAAGATCAACATCCTGATCTCGGGCGGTACGGGCAGCGGCAAGACGACGCTGCTGAACGTGCTGTCCGGCTTCATCCCGCCCAGCGAGCGTATCGTCACGATCGAGGATGCGGCCGAGCTGCAGATGCGCCAGCCGCACGTGGTGCGCCTGGAGACGCGGCCGCCCAATATCGAGGGCAAGGGCGAGGTGAACCAGCGCGCGCTGGTGCGCAACGCGCTGCGCATGCGGCCCGACCGCATCATCCTGGGCGAAGTGCGCGGACCGGAGGCGCTCGACATGCTGCAGGCGATGAACACGGGCCACGAGGGCTCGCTGGCCACGGTCCACTCGAACACGCCGCGCGACGCGCTGGCGCGGCTGGAAAACATGGTCGGCATGGCCGGCGTCAACCTGACGCCGCGCGCGACACGCCAGCAGATCAGCTCCGCCGTCACGGTGGTCATGCAGGTGTCGCGCCTGACCGACGGCGCGCGCAAGCTGGTCAGCCTGCAGGAAGTCACCGGCATGGAGGGCGACGTCATCGCGATGCAGGAGATCTTCCGCTTCGAGCAGACCGGCGTGGACGCCCATGGCAAGGTGCAGGGCCACTTTTTCGCGACCGGCGTGCGGCCGCGCTTCGCCGACCGCCTGCGCCTGTTCGGCGTGCCGGTGCCGGACAGCGTGTTCGATCCGGACCGCGTGTTCGAATAGGGAGACGCGATGGACCTGGTATTCGCCGCCTTTGCCGTCCTGCTGTTCGCCGCCGTGATCTTCATAGTCGAAGGCGCGTGGCTGTGGTGGACGACTAGCCATGGCAAAAGCGCCCGCCGCATCGCCCACCGGCTCGACATGATGGCCGGGCGCGGCCCGGGGGCCGAGCGGATCAGCATCCTGAAGCAGCGCCGCTACGCCGCCTCGCCATGGCTGGACCGCTGGCTGAACCGGGTACCGCGGCTGGCGGCGCTGGACCGGCTGCTGCTGCAGTCCGGCCTGGGATGGCAGGTCGGGCAGTTCCTGGGCGGTGCGCTGCTGCTGATGGTCGTTACGCTGGCACTCTTGCCCGGCTTGCCGGTACCGCTGCTGCCGGCGTTGCTGCTGCTGGTGCTGGCGGCGGCGGCTCCCTACGGCGTGCTGCTGCGCGCCCGTGCGGCGCGCCTGAAGAAGATCGAAGCCCAGCTGCCGGAAGCCGCCGACTTCCTGGCGCGCGCGTTGCGCGCGGGTCACTCGTTCGCCAACGTGCTGAAAATGGTGGGCGACGAACTATCCGACCCGATCGGCGGCGAATTCAAGGCGACGTACGAGGAGATCAACTACGGCGTGCCGATGAACGAGGCGCTGCACAACCTGGGCACGCGCATTCCGTTGACGGACCTGCGCTACCTGGTGCTGGCGGTATTGATCCAGCGCGAATCGGGTGGCAACCTGGCGGAGTTACTGGCCAATATCGGCCGCCTCACGCGCGCGCGCCTGAAGCTGCTGGCGCAGGTGCGCGTGCTGTCGGCCGAAGGGCGCATGTCGGCGTGGATCCTGGCGCTGCTGCCGGTGGGGATGCTGGCGATATCGTCGGCTACCAACTATGGCTACGTCAGCATCTTGTGGACCACGGCGACCGGCCGGAATCTGCTGTGGTCGGCCGCCGGCTCGACCCTGTTCGGCATCCTATGGATGCGTAACCTGATCAGGATACGGATATGAACGGTGCCCAGCTGTTGTTCCTGCTGATCGTCTTCCTCGTCGTCGTCGGGCTCGCGCTCGCCGCCATGGCGTTGTTCGCGCCCGCCGCGCTGCGCGAGCGGCTGCGCTCGTTCCGCGCCACGGCCCAGGAGGCGCAGCCGGCCGAAGGCGCCCAGTGGATCGAGCGCGTCGCGCGGGCCGCGCAGCCGTTCACCAAGTTGTCGCTGCCGGAGGAGGGCTGGGAGCGCTCGCCACTGCGCACGAAGTTCATCAATGCCGGCTGGCGCCATGCGCACGCGCCCACGCTGTACTTCGCCGCCAAAACGGTCCTGGCGCTGGGACTGCCGGCATTGCTGGCCGTGGTGCTGGTCGCGGCGCCCGCGGGCGTGCCGCAGAACGGCTTGCTGGCCGTGCTGTTTGCCGGCGCGGCCTTCGGCTACTATCTGCCGAACGCGCTGCTGACGCGTACGGCCAGCCGGCGCTGCCGCGACATCTTCGAGAACATTCCGGACGCGCTCGACCTGCTGACCGTCTGCGTCGAGGCCGGACTGTCCATGGAGCGCGGGCTGACCAAGGTGGCGGCCGAGGTGCACGTCAAGAGCGAGGTGCTGGCGCAGGAATTGCAGCTGGTGCTGATGGAAATGCGTGCCGGCTTCAGCAAGGAGCGGGCACTGCGCAACTTCGCGCTGCGCACGGGCGTGGAGGACGTCGACACGCTGGTGGCGATGCTGATCCAGTCGGAGCGCTTCGGCACCAGCATGGGTGACTCGCTGCGGATCCACTCGGACAATCTGCGCCAGAAGCGCAGCCTGCTGGCGGAGGAGGCGGCGGCCAAGGTGTCGCTGAAGCTGATGTTCCCGCTGATCTTCTGCATCTTCCCCACGCTGCTGATCGTGCTGATGGGACCGGCCGCGATCCACATGGCGCAGGAAGTGCTGCCGATGATGAACGGGCACTGAACAATCGACGGGGGCGAGCGATGAAGACGACGAGCCGGATCGTGAGCGCGGCCTGTGCCGCCTGCACGGGTGCGGTGCTGCTGGCCTGTGGCATGCCGCGCCAGCCTGACCCGGCACCGGTGCCTGCACCGGCGCCGGTGCCGCTGGACAGTGCGGATACCCTGTATGCGCTGGGCCGCGGCGCGCATGCGGCACGGCAGCCGCAACGCGCCCGTACCGCGTACGAGGACGCACTACGGCGTGATCCGGCCCATCGGGGCGCCGCCAACGGCATGGCCGTGCTACTGGCGGAAACGGGTGACCTGAACGGCGCGATCGGGCGCTGGCGCGCGCTGCTGGCCGCGCAGCCGCAACCTTCCAGCGCCGAGCAGGCTTTCCTGCTGGGGAACCTGGGCTATGCGCTGTACCTGCAGGGGGCGCGCGACGAGGCCGTAGCAGCGCTGGAAAAGGCCTGCGTGCTCGACCCGCTGCAGCCGCTGGCCTGGGAACACCTGGCCGCCGTGCTGGAGACCGCGGGGCAGACCGAACGCGCGCTGCGCATGATGAAGCAGGCCCGTACCTTGCGCGACCACGACCTGCGCCGGGACTACGCGGTGGCGGGCAGCACCTCGGCGCACGCGGCGCCGGAACCAATCGCGCCGGCGCCCAGCTTGTGGCCGGCGGACCTGGCGCGCACGGAAGTGCATCCGGCCGGCGCGGCAGTGGTGGAGGTGCGACGGGTGGAAGCAGCCGTGGCGCCGGCGCGCGGTCCGGCGCTTGCCCGGTCCGGCCTGCGGCTGGAGATCAGCAATGGCAACGGCGTGCCCGGCATGGCGGCCGCCTGGGCGCGCGACGAGCGGATCAGGTCACTGCGGTGGAATGCGGTGCGGCTGACCAATACCCGGCCGTTCGGTGTGCGCGTCACGCGCATCGAATATGGCAACGGCGGCGCAGCCGTGGCTCAGGTATTGTCGCAGCGGCTCGGCTTGACCTTGCCGCAGCCAGTGCAGGGTGCCGGCGGCGCGGACCTGCGTATCGTGCTGGGACACGACCGGCGGCCGGCACAGGCGCCGGCCGCACCCTAGCGGCGCAGGGCCGTCACTGCCACTTCACATGACCCAGCCCGCGCGCGCTGGCGTTGCGGGTGGCCGGCTTGCCGTACACGGTTGCCGAACCGAGGCCGGACAGGCGCAGGTTGGCCGCCGATTTCGCGTAGACAGTGGCGCCGCCCAGGCCCGTCATGTCGAGGTTCACGCTGTCCGCCTGCAGCTGTTGCGCGTCGAGGCTGCCGGCGCCGCCCAGGCGCGCATGCAGGTCGCGGCTCTGCCCACTGACGACCATCTGGCCGGCGCCGCGCAGGTTCAGGTCCACGCGCTCGGCGTGGCCGGCATTGATCGTCATGCTGCCGGCACCATTCAGGTGCGCATCGAGGTTGCGGTATTGACCCGCCAGCCGTACCGCGCCGGCACCGTCGAGTGCCACGCGCAGCTGTTCGCCCTTGAAGCCCTGCACGTCGGCGCTGCCGACACCGGCACTGACGACTTCGGCCAGGTTCGGCAGCGTCAGCTCCGCGCGCAGGTTGGGGCGGCTCATCTGGATGCCCTTCAGGTCGGTACCGATGCGCAGCGTGTCGCCGCTCTGCGTGACCACGACCTTCGGCAGGTAGCGCCTGTCGCCGCTGATCGTCAGCGCCGCGCTGGCGCCCTGGCGCAGCTGCAGGTCGATCACACCGTCCAGCACCACCTTGACGGCGCGGCCATCCACGGCGCGCGCTTCGCTCGCATTGTCCTGCGCCTGCACGGTGCCGGCCGCGCACAAGGCCACCGCCAGCATCGTTGCGTTGACAAATTTTTGCATCGGCTCTCTCCGTCGGTCAGGTCGTCAGGATCGATTACAGCGCGGCTTTTTCCGCAGCCGTCAGGCGCTTGGCGGTGACGACGACGACCGGCATGTCCTGCTGCGCCTTGGTGGCGACGGTGGCGATGGCGGGGGCATGCGCACGCTGCAGCTTCGGCACGGCCGCCGTCGCGATGCTGGTGGCGCCGATGATGACGAGGGCGGAAACGAAGATGGCTTCCATGTTTTTGGCGATGTTCATGATGCGCTCCTTGAGGTGTCGGGTGGGTGTTTCGTTCTGCGATGGTTGAACTATAGAGACCCGCTGCAGCCGACACCATCGGCGTGCGATGAACTGCAAATTCGGCGGCCTGAAATGCGGCCAGGGGCACGTGAAGCCTGCGTGCGCCTGGCCATACGGCTCAGCCGATCAGGGCGGCGATGGCCTCGCCCATCTGCGTGGTGTTGGCGCTGCCGCCCATGTCCGGCGTGCGCGGGCCCTCGACCAGCACGCGCTCGATCGCGGCCATGATCGCGTCGTGCGCGGCGCGGTAGGCGGCGTCGCCATTGCCGAGGAAATCCAGCATCATCGCACCGCTCCACACCATCGCGACGGGGTTGGCGATGTTCCTGCCGTGGATGTCCGGCGCGGAGCCGTGCACCGGCTCGAACAGCGACGGAAAGGTGCGCTCGGGATTCAGGTTGCCGGAGGGCGCGATGCCGATGGTGCCCGTGCAGGCGGGGCCGAGGTCGGACAGGATGTCGCCGAACAGGTTCGACGCCACCACCACGTCGAAGCGCTCGGGGCTCAGCACGAAGCGGGCGCACAGGATGTCGATGTGGTACTTGTCCCACTTCACGTCGGGGTAGGCGGGTGCCAGCGCTGCCACCCGTTCGTCCCAGTACGGCATGCTGATCGAGATGCCGTTCGACTTGGTGGCCGAGGTCAGGTGTTTTTTCGGGCGCGATTGCGCCAGCTCGAACGCGTACTTCAGGATGCGATCCGTGCCATGGCGGGTGAACACCGCTTCCTGCAGCACCGTCTCGCGCTCGGTGCCGGCGAAGATGCGGCCACCGACGGACGAGTATTCGCCCTCCGTGTTCTCGCGTACGACATAAAAATCGATGTCGCCCGGCTGCTTGCCGGCCAGCGGGCAAGGCACGCCCGGCATCAGGCGCACGGGGCGCAGGTTGACGTACTGGTCGAACTGGCGGCGAAACTGCAGCAGCGAACCCCACAGCGAGATATGGTCCGGCACCAGGTCCGGCATGCCGACGGCGCCGAAGTAGATCGCGTCGAAATCCTTCAATTGCTGGAACCAGTCGTCCGGCATCATCTTCCCGTGCTGGAGATAGTGGTCGCAATGGGCCCAGTCGAACGTGGTGAATTCGAGGGGCAGGTTGAAGCGGCGGGCCGCGGCCTGCACCGCGCGCAGGCCCTCGGGCATGACTTCCTTGCCGATGCCGTCGCCGGCGATGACTGCGATGCGTTGGGTTTTCATGGGCATGTCCTCCTGTGCGCACAGCATAGCGCTTGACGGGATGGATATAATCGAGCGATTCGTGACTCGACTTTCCACACTTCGTGAAAAATGCGCCCTTGCTGGAAGACCTGGAGCTGTTCTGCGCCGTCGTGCGCCACCGCAGTTTCACGGCGACGGCACGCGCGCTGGGTGTCTCGAACGCCTATGTCAGCAAGCGCGTTGCGGTTTTGGAGACAACCCTGGCGGTGCGTCTGCTGCACCGCACCACGCGTACCGTCGCGCTGACGGAGCAGGGCCAGGTGGTGCATGGCTGGGCGCTGCGCATCCTGGAAGACGTGCAGCAGCTCGGGGAGGCGGTATCGGCGGAACGGCAGGAACCGGTCGGCCTGCTGCGCATCTGCACGAGCTCGGGCTTCGGGCGCAACCGCGTGTCGCCGGCGCTGTCCGCGCTGGCATTGCGCTATCCGGCGCTGGAGATTCAGCTGGAGCTGCTCGATCGCGCCGTCGACCTGATCGCCGAGGAGTTCCACCTCGATATCCGCGTGGGCCAGGCGGACGAGCCCCACCTGATCTCGCGCCGCATCGCGGCCAATGCGCGCGTGCTGTGCGCGGCGCCGGCCTATCTCGAACGGCATGGCACGCCGCAAACGCTGGCGGCGCTGGCGGCGCACCGCTGCATCGTGATTCGCGAGCGCCATGGCGATTTTGGCCGCTGGGTGCTGCGCGGACCGCGCGGCGAGGAAAGCGTGAAAGTCAGCGGGCCGCTGTCGGCCAGCAACGGGGAGGTGGTGCACCAGTGGGCGCTGGACGGACATGGCATCATCCTGCGCTCGCTATGGGACGTGGCGCCGGCGTTGGCGCGGGGCGATCTGGTGCGGCTGCTGCCGGATTACGCGCAGCCGGCCGACGTGTATGCGGTGTATCCGTCGCGCTTGTCGGCTTCGGCGAAGGTGCGGGTTTGTACCGAGTTTATCGAGGCATATTTGGCGTAGACCCCGATGGGTTATGCAGCTTCTTCCTCTTCCACCTTTGCCGCCCGCATCCACTGCACCAGCGGATACGCATCCTTGAACCCGGCCGCGATCAGCGGCAGCAGGGCGTCCGGGTCGTTCAGGTCCAGGTCCACGTCGGTCCAGACGAAGAAGCTCTTCAGCTTGATGAATTCGATGTGCTCGTGCTCCGGATCGAAGCCCTTGGGCGGGCGTTGCAGCTTGCCTTCGTCCTGGATCGTGCCGTAGCGCGCCTTCAGCGCCTTGTTGTTCAAGACCTTGCGGAAGCCCGCCGCGTCTTCCACCATGTGGCGGCGCAGCGCGCGCAGGCGGTGCGGCGGCGGCATGTATTCGCCGGCGCCGAACTGCAGCTGGCCTTCGCCGTTCAGCTGGAAGTAGTAGGTGGGACCGCCGGCCATGCTGGGGCGGCGCATGTCGTTCGGCGCCACGGCCGCCGAGAACGTCGTCTTGTAGGGCCGCTTGTCGTGGGCGAAGCGCACGTCGCGGTTGATGCGAAACATCGCCTTCTTCGGGTTGCAGAACTTGACGGCAGGGTCGAACTTGCCCAGCTCGCCGATCACCGCCGTCACCAGGGCGAGGAATTCCTCGCGCAGGATGTCGTAGCGGGGCTTGTTCATGATGAACCAGGGACGGTTGTTGTTCTCGGCCAGCTCTTGCAGGTAGCCGTTCAGGTCGCGCAGATGCATAGGTACTCGTTATTTTTTCGGGACGGGGCGTTTGCCCACGGTGATGGCCAGCTCGGCCTCGCGGTTCTTGCGCAGCACGCGCATTTTCGCCGTGCCGCCCGGCTCCAGCTGGGCGATCAGGTTCAGCATCTCGGTCGTGTCGCGCACGGGTTTGCCTTCGACGGAGAGCAGGATGTCGCCCGGCTTCATGCCGCCCTTGTCGGCAGGGCCGTTGCGCACCACGCCGGCGATGATGGCGCCGCTGTCGCGCTGCAGGCCGAAGCTCTGCGCCAGTTCCGGCGTGATCTCCTGCGATTCGACGCCTATCCAGCCGCGCACCACGTGGCCGCTCTTGATGATCGACTCCATCACTGTTTTTGCCGTCGTGACCGGGATGGCGAAGCCGATGCCGACCGAGCCGCCGGTTTGCGAATAAATCGCGGAGTTAATGCCCAGCAGGTTGCCGTTGGTGTCGATCAGGGCGCCGCCGGAGTTGCCGAAGTTGATCGCCGCATCCGTCTGGATGAAGTTCTCGAAGTGGTTGATGTGCAGGTTGTTGCGGCCCAGGGCGGAGATGATGCCCATCGTGACCGTCTGGCCCACGCCGAACGGGTTGCCGATCGCCAGCACCACGTCGCCTACCTTGGCCTGGTCGGCATGGCCCAACACGATGGCGGGCAGGCGGTCCAGGTCGATCTTGATGACGGCCAGGTCCGTTTCGGGGTCCGTGCCGACCAGCCGGGCGGCCGACTGGCGGCCGTCGGCCAGCACGACCTCGATCTCGTCCGCGCCCTCGATCACGTGGTAGTTGGTCAATATGTAGCCGTCCGGGCTGACGATGACGCCCGAGCCCAGGCTGTTCTGGTCGTCCTCTTCCTCGTCACCGCCTTCGCGGTCGCCGAAGAAGCGCTTGAAGTACGGGTCGCGCAGCAGAGGATGCTTGCGTGGCAGCGCCTTCGAGGTGAGGATGTTGACCACGGCCGGCATGGCGCGGCCCGCCGCGGTGCGGAAGGAACCGGGCGTGGGCGCGGGTGCCGCCACGGTGGCGACGGCCGGTTGCGACGGCGTGCCCAGCTGCTGCACGGTGCCGGGGCGCGCGCGCCAGCCGGGCTGCACGGCGTAATACACGAAATACAGTGCCAGGACGATGGTCACCGTTTGCGCAAACAATAACCAGAGTCGTCGCATTGGTTGGTTCAGAGAAGGTCGGAGGCTCTATTTTCGCAGGGAGTCGCGGATTTCGCGCAGCAGCACGATATCTTCCGACGGCGGTGCCGGATCGGCCGGCTTGGCAGGTTCCTCCAGTTTGGCGCGCGCCTTATGCACCAGGCGTACCATCTGGAAGATGACGAAGGCGAGGATCAGGAAATTGAGCAGGATCGTCAGGAAGTTGCCGTACGCCAGCACCGCACCCAGCTTCTTGGCTTCCACCAGGCTCAGGTTCGGGTCTTGGTTGTTGAGCGGGACATAGTAATTGGCAAAATCGAGGCCGCCGATCAGCTTGCCGATGGGCGGCATGATGATGTCCTGCACCAGCGAATCGACAATCTTGCTGAACGCCGCGCCGATGATCACGCCGACGGCCAAGTCGATGACGTTGCCGCGCATCGCAAACGATTTAAATTCCTGCATCATGCCCATGGGCTTCTCCTGTGTTGGTACGGCCAGATCATACTGTTTTTTCAATCTTGCGCCAAAACGCGGCCATTCGCGCTTTACTGTCCAGCCTGTGTCCACCTCGGGGTCAGTCACCAAAGTGGGACACGAGCGCGGCAGTCGGGGCGGGACGGAAATTGTCTAGTCACTCTGGGCTAGTGCGGAGCATGTTTCCCTTCCTGTATAAGGCTTTCTGCGGTGCACTGCACCATGGCGAGGACTTACGTACTATGCAACGTTTCGCTTTAATAAGTGATTCCCTTCACTTATAATTTTATGTTGCAAGATGGTCTGTTGTCGCTTATCAAAGATTCGAATTTTTATAAGATTGGGGTTTGTATGAGCATCGAGAAGCAGGTCGATCCCAGCCGGCGAGGCTTGTTGGTCGCAACATGTGCGGCAGGCGGCGTCGTGGGTCTGGGCACAGCAGGTACACTGGTCAGCACCTTCCAGCCCTCGGAGCGGGCCAAGGCGGCCGGGGCTCCGGTCGAAGTTGACATCTCCACCTTGCAGCCCGGGGAAATGCGCACCGTCGAATGGCGCGGCAAGCCCGTGTGGATCCTGAAACGCACGCCGGAAATGCTGGCCTCGCTGCCCAAGCTGGACAACCAGGTGGCCGATCCGAAGTCCGAGCGCAATCCGGACGAATTCACCCCCGAATACTGCGTCAACGAGCACCGCTCGCGCAAACCCGAAATCCTCGTCGCCGTCGGCATCTGCACCCACCTGGGCTGCTCGCCGTCGACCAAGTTCGTGCCCGGCCCGCAGCCTTCGCTGCCGGACGACTGGGCCGGCGGCTTCCTCTGCCCCTGCCACGGTTCCACCTTCGACATCGCCGGCCGCGTCTTCAAGAACAAGCCGGCGCCGGACAACCTGGTGGTGCCACGGCACATGTACCTGAGCGATACCAAGATCCTGATCGGCAAAGACGAGAAAGGCGAGGCATAACATGGGGGCATTCAAGGAGACGAAATTCCCGGCCGACGCACCGGCGGCGCAAAAAGCGCTGGGCTGGGTCGACGACCGCTTTCCGCTGACGAAACTGTGGAACGACCAATGGGGCCGTTACTATGCCCCGAAAAACTTCAATTACTGGTACATCTTCGGCTCGCTGGCCATGTTCGTGCTGGTGCTGCAGATCGTCACCGGCATCTTCCTGACGATGCACTACAAGCCGGATGCCAACCTGGCCTTCGGCTCCGTCGAATACATCATGCGTGAGGTGCCGTGGGGCTGGCTGGTGCGCTACATGCACTCGACCGGCGCCTCCGCGTTCTTCATCGTCGTCTACCTGCACATGACGCGCGCCCTGCTGTACGGTTCGTACCGCAAGCCGCGCGAGCTGATCTGGCTGTTCGGCTTTGCCATCTTCCTGTGCCTGATGGCCGAGGCATTCTTCGGCTACCTGCTGCCATGGGGCCAGATGTCGTACTGGGGCGCCCAGGTGATCGTCAACCTGTTCGGTGCCATTCCGCTGATCGGCCCGGACCTGTCGCTGTGGATTCGTGGCGACTACGTCGTCTCCGACGCCACCCTGAACCGCTTCTTCGCGTTCCACGTCATCGCCATCCCGCTGGTGCTGCTGGGCCTGGTCGCCGCCCATCTGATCGCCTTGCATGAAGTAGGCTCGTCCAACCCGGACGGCATCGAGGTCAAGGAAAACCTGGGTCCGGACGGCCATCCGGTCGACTCGATCCCGTCGCACCCGTACTACACGGTACACGACCTGTTCGGCGTATCGGTCTTCCTGCTGATCTTTTCGGCGGTCGTGTTCTTCGCGCCGGAAATGGGCGGTTATTTCCTGGAATATAACAACTTCCTGCCGGGCGACTCGCTGAAGACGCCGCTGCACATCGCGCCGACCTGGTATTTCACACCGTTCTATTCGGTACTGCGCGCCACCACCGCCGACTTCATGTGGGTGCTGATGGCGGCGGTTGCTGCCTATGTCGCCTTCCTGTGGCTGAAGTCGCGCCTGGCATTCACGACCAAGGCCGTGATTGCCGTCATCGCGCTGCTGGCAATTGTCGGCATGCTGCCGCAGGTGCTGGACGCGAAATTCTGGGGCGTCGTGTTCTTCGGTGGTTCCGTTGTCATCTTGGCATTCCTGCCATGGCTGGACCATTCGCCGGTGAAATCGATCCGTTACCGTCCGCAGTGGCACAAATACCTGTACACGCTGCTGGCGATCGCCTTCCTGGCACTGGGCTACCTGGGCACGCAGGCACCGAGCGTGATCGGCACGATCGTGTCGCAGGTGTGCACGCTGTATTACTTCGCGTTCTTCCTGCTGATGCCGTGGTGGAGTGAGATGGGCACGTTCAAGAAAGTGCCGGACCGCGTCACTTTCCACCCCCATTGAGCCCATCGAATCGCAAAGGATACGAAGAATGAATTTCCATAAGAAAATTCTTGCACTGCTGGCGCTGCTGCCCGCGCTGGCCTTCGCGAGCGAGGGCGGCCACCCGCTGGACCGGGCGCCGGACCGCTCGCACGACATGGCTGCCTTGCAAAATGGCGCCAAGTTGTTCGTCAATTACTGCCTGAACTGTCATAATGCGTCTTCGATGCGTTATAACCGCCTGCGCGACCTCGGCCTGTCGGAAGAGCAGATCAAGAACAATCTGCTGTTTACGGGCGAGAAAGTGGGCGAAATGATGACGACCGCCATGCCGGCCAAGGATGCCAAGGCCTGGTTTGGCGTGATTCCGCCCGACCTGTCCGTGATCGCCCGCGCGAAGGCGAGCCCGGCCGGTTCTGGCGGCGACTATCTGTATACGTACCTGCGTACCTTCTACAAGGACGACACGCGGCCGACCGGGTTCAACAACCTGGTGGTGCCGAACGTGGCCATGCCGCACGTGTTGTGGCAGATGCAAGGGATTCAGGGCGCAAAGATGGTAGAAGAGCAAGATCCGCATGACGCCGGCAAGAAGATCCACAAGTTTGCCGGCTTCGAGCAGATCACGCCTGGCACCATGAGCAAGCTGGAGTTCGACACCGCGGTGGCGGACCTGGTCGGCTACATGGAATGGATGGCGGAACCGGCCCAGCAGACGCGCAAGCGTCTGGGCGTCTGGGTGCTGCTGTTCATGACCGTATTCGTCTTCCTGGCCTGGCGATTGAACGCCTCGTACTGGAAAGAGGTCAAATAATTAGCGTTGTGCCGGCGGCTCGCAAGATCCGTCGGCACGGATTTTGCGCTGCCCGCCGCAAGCGGGTGGCCCAACTGGGGTGAACCGTTCACGGTCTCGCCCCCTTTGTTTCTAAGGAACTACCAAAATGATGGTTCTCTACTCGGGCACCACCTGCCCATTTTCCCAGCGCTGCCGTCTGGTTCTGTTCGAAAAAGGCATGGATTTCGAAGTGCGCGACGTCGACCTGTTCAACAAGCCGGAAGACATCTCGACGATGAACCCGTACGGCCAGGTGCCCATCCTCGTCGAACGTGAACTGATTTTGTACGAATCGAACATCATCAACGAATACATCGACGAGCGCTTCCCGCACCCGCAACTGATGCCGGCCGACCCGCTGATGCGCGCCCGCGCCCGCCTGATGCTGTTCAACTTCGAGAAAGAGCTGTTCGTCCATGTGCACACGCTGGAAAGCGAGCGCAACAAGACGAACGACAAGAGCCACGACAAGGCCCGCGCCGAAATCCGCGACCGCCTGACGACGCTGGCACCGCTGTTCCTGAAGAACAAGTACATGCTGGGTGACGAGTTCTCGATGCTGGACGTGGCCGTGGCCCCGCTGCTGTGGCGCCTGGACCACTACGGCATCGAACTGTCGAAGACGGCCGCGCCGCTGATGAAATACGCCGAGCGCATCTTCTCGCGCCCGGCCTATATCGAAGCGCTGACCCCGTCCGAGAAAGTGATGCGCCGTTGATCGGCGCTTTCGCGTAATCTCCGAAGTACCGGGGGCCGCCACCGCGGCCCCTGTTCATTACCGTTACCGCTCCGTCTTTATGTCCGAAATCTCCACCAAGCCCTACATGCTGCGCGCCATCTACGAATGGTGCACCGACAGCGGCTACACGCCCTACCTGGCCGTGAAGGTCGACTCGTCCACCACCGTGCCGATGGAATACGTCAAGAAGGGCGAAATCGTCCTCAACATCAGCTACGGCGCCACCTCGGGCCTGAAGATGGACAACGACAGCATCCGCTTCCACGCCCGTTTCGGTGGCGTCTCGCGCGAGATTTTCATCCCCGTCAACAACGTCATGGCGATCTACGCCAACGAAAACGGCCAGGGCATGGCGTTCGAGCCGCTGCTGGGCGCCAGCGCGCCGGCACCGTCGGCCCCGACCGCCGCGGAAGAGCCGGCTGCGCCGATCCTGTCGTCCGTACCGTCGCCTACGGCAGCACCGGCGCCCACGCTGGCACCCGCTCCGGCGCCGCGTCCCGTCGATGACGGCAACGGTCCGGAAGACGGTGGCGACGGGCCCAAAAAGGGTGGTCGTCCTACCCTGACGCGTATCAAATAGCGTATAATCCCGACCGCAAGGGACCGCGACAGCAGTCGTTCGTCCCGCCCAGTTACGCCGGCTTAGCTCATTTGGTAGAGCAGTTGATTTGTAATCATCAGGTGGCCAGTTCGAAACCGGCAGCCGGCACCAGAATGCGCAGAACAGGGAGTCATGAGCAACCATGGCTCCCTGTTTTTTTTGCAGTACGCTACGCCGCCGACATTGCCCGCGCAAAACGCCGGTGCGACACCGGCATCGTATAGCAGGGGGCCGGCGCGGCATCGAACCTAAGCAGCCCGCGCTCCACCAGCGTTCCCAGCAGATCGAGCGTGCGCCCGATATCGCGCGCGCCACCCACGTCAAGCAGGTCTTCCAACGAAAACGGCACCGGCAGCCGCGCCGTTGCGCGCCACAGCGCTTGCTCGTCCGGTGCCAGCAGCGCGTAGCTCCACGCCATGGCGTCATGCAGGCTGCGCTGGCGCGCCGGTACGCCCTCGTGGCTGGTTGCCAATACCGAGAGCCGCTCGTCCATCCGCTGCAGCACGCCCGAAACACCCAGCGCCGGGATGCGGGCCGCCGCCAGTTCCAGCGCCAGCGGCAGGCCGTCCAGCTGGCGGCACAGCTCGATCGCGTCGGGCAGTATGGCCGGGGTCAGCGCAAAGCGGTGATCGTGCCCGCGCGCGCGGGCCGCCAGCAAGGCAAGGGCGCCGTAGCGCAGCGCTTCCGGCAAGGGTGTGCCGGCCGGCGGTACCGCCAGCGGCGTCAGCCGGTAGACCTGCTCCTGCGACAGGTGCAGGCGCACTTGCGTGGTCACCAGCACATGCACGGTGCCATGCGCCAGCAGCGCCTCCAACAGCGGCGCCAGCAGCCGCGCCACCCGGTCCGCATTGTCGAGCACGAGCAGGCCCGGACCGCGACCCAGGTCACGCGGGAAGGCAGCGCCCCCCTGCTGGCCGGTATCGGTGTCGCATCCGCCGGCCAGCGCGCGCAGCAGGCTGGCATTATCGACGCAGTCGGTCAGGTCGATCCACGCGCGGGCGGCCGCCGGCAGCTGGCGCGCAAGGGCGCTCTTGCCGACACCGGGGCCGCCCGACAGGCAGACCAGCCGGTGCTCGCGCAGCAATTCGCTCAGTTCGGCCAGGTCGCTGGCCCGTCCGTACAGGCTGGCGCCGAGGCTGTCGTGTGGGGCGCTCGTGTCGTCCGAGGTGGCCGTCGCGGCCAGGTTCAGGCGGTAACCGAAGCCCGGCACCGTGGCGATGGCATCGCGGCCCAGGATCTTGCGCAGCAGCGAAATCTGCACCTGCAGGTTGTTTTCCTCCACCACCAGGCCCGGCCATACCGCGGTCATCAATTCGCTCTTGCGGGCCATGTCGGGATGGCGCGCGGCCAGCACGGCCAGCACGTCAAACGCGCGACCGGTGACGGCAATCGTCTTGCCGTGCAGGCGCAGCCAGCGCGCGGCGGGCCACAGCTCGAACGAACCGATCTGTATGGGTGGGCGATCAGACTTTATTAAGGCCGGATTCAGGTCCGCCAAAGGATTTTCAGTCATATCGATCCGATAATTTGCGATCAGTGAGGCCGCGCTGCCAACGTCCGGTCCGCCTTTAGTGGATAGCATGTTTGCAAGGCTGGCGCAATCTGGCCGGCCCCGGCATCGGCGTGGCTTCCCAGGGCTGTGGTGGTCCCACCACATATGGCATGTCACGGTATAGCTCAACCAGAAGGGGTTCGCCATGTACTCGTCTTCCTGCCTGCGTCCCGTCAAGATCTGCGCGCGGCGGCTGGTGCCGCTGCTGCTTTCCCTGGCCATCAGCGAGGCCTATGCGGTGGAAACGACCGGTGCGCCCGGCACGCCGGGAACGCCCGGGGCCGTCCCCGGCGCGCCTGGCACGGCGGGCGGTCCCGGGCAGCCCGCCGTGGCGGTCGCGGGGCCCGATAACAGCCCCCTGAACTCGGCCGATGCCCGTGGGGGCGCCGGCGGCCAGGGCGGCGACGGTGCCGCGGGCAACGCCGGCCAGAACGGTGGTGCAGCCGGCGCTGGCGGTGCCGGCGGTGCCGCGAACGCGACCGCCATGGCACAACCCGCGTCCGGCGCCGCCGCGGCGGTTGCCCATGCCGCGGGCGGCTGGGGCGGCAGCGCGGGCATTCCCGGTGCCGCCGGTGCAGGCGCGGCAACGGGCGCGGGCGCCGCGGGCGGCAGCGGCGGCGCCGCCAATGCGCTGGCCGAAGCGCGCGGCAACGGCGATGCCGACGTGACGGCCGAAGCCGTCGCCGTCGGCGGCAGGGCCGGCGGCGCGATGGGCGTCGGCGCGAGCGCCGGTGCGGCCGGGTTGGCCCGGGCGGTCGCCAGTGGCCATTCGACCATCGGCGCCGTGCGCGTGGGCGCGCACCAGACCGGTGGCGACGGCGGCGATGCGCGCGGCGGTCTCGGCACGGCCGGCGCAGCGAGCATCATGGCCGACCAGGTCAGCGGCAGCACGTCAGGGGCGCTGACGCTGTCGCAGCAGGCATTCGGCGGGGCCGGCGGCCACAGTCCCGACGGCAGTGGCGCCATGGGAGGCGCGGGCGGTCCCGGCGGTGCGGGCGGGAATGCGGGCAGCGCGCTGACACTGGCCGATGGCACGGCAAGCACGCTGGATGTCTACCTGAGTGCACGGGGCGGTGACGCCGGCTCGGGCACGACGCTGGGTGGGCAAGGTGGCGCTGCCGACAGTCACTTGCAGCTCAGTTCGACGGTCGCCGGCGCTCCGCTGCAGGGCTTCGTCGGCGCCCAGGGCGGCAACGGCGGTGGCGGCCCGGTAGCGGGCAACGGCGGCATGGCCCGCGTCAACTCGACGATTCGAGGCCTCGGCGCCGTGACCGGCAATGCCAGTGCCACCGGCGGCAACGGCGGCATCGCCAGCGGGAACCTGGCCGGTGGCGCGGGCGGCATGGCAACGGCCTCCGGGTACCTGAGCGGCGCGGCGGTCGCCGGCAGCATGCTAGCCCAGGGCGGCCAGGGCGGGGGCAGTGGTGACGGCAACGGCGCCGCAGGTGGCGGCGCCACCAGCCACATCGGCGGCGCTGCGAACGGCACCGAGGCATCCATCCTGCATGCGTCCGCCACGGGCGGCGAGGGCGGCAGCGCCGTTGGCACGGGCAGGGTCGCGGGTGCCGGCGGCCTGGCACTGGCAACCGCCACCGGCAGCGCCACCGGCGGCGACCTGCGCGTCGGCGTCACGCAGGGTGGCGGCGCGGGCGGGCTGGCGTATGCCGATGCGCAAGGCGGTGCCGGCGGGGCTTCCGAGCTGGTGAACGCCGTCAGCGGCAGCAGCCACGGCACGCTTTCGCTGGATCAGATCGCTACCGGCGGCCGCGGCGGTACCAGCGACAGTGGTGCCGGCGGCAGCGCCGGCCTGGCGCGCAGTGTCTTGACCCTGGCGGATACGACGGCCGCGCGCCTGGAGCTGGCCAGCAGGGCAATCGGTGGCGACGGCGGCGATAGCCTCAGCGGCACGGCAGCCGGCGGCGGCAACGCCGAGGCATCCGTCGACGGCACGGCGGGCAGCGGCACGCTCACTATCGTCGGGCTGGCCATCGGCGGCATCGGCGGCCGTGGCGTTGCCGGGGCTCAGGGTGGCACGGCGCAAGCCGTCGCCAGCGGCAGCGGCGCCGGCGCCCTCGTCAATATCGAGGCCGAGGCCGTGGGCGGCCGGGGCGGGCGGGGTGACGCGGGCGGCGGCGGTGCTGGTGGGCAAGCCACGGCCAGGGCGACCGGCAGCTCGACCGGCTCCAGCGACAGCCTGCTGTCGGTGACGGTCACCCAGCGCGGCGGCGAGGGCGGCGAGGTGCGGCGCATCACAGCCGGTGCCGGGGGCGCGGGCGCGGCGTCCAGCGCGATCGATGCCGTCAGCGGCAACACCAGCGGCAGGCTCTATCTGGGCCAGAGCGCCATCGGCGGCAACGGTGGTGCGGCCTATGCGGGCAGTGGCGGCGTGGGCGGCGCCGCGTTGTCGCGACTCACCCTTGCCGACCCTGGCATGACGAGCGCGCTGCAGGTAGCGCTGGATGCGCGCGGCGGCCATGGCGGCGCCACCACGTCCACCGGCCCCGGCGGCAACGGCGGTACGGCGCGGGCCGAGCACACGGCCAGCACGGTCATGACGCGGCTGGACGGCACGGTCGTGGCGACCGGCGGCAATGGCGGCGGCACCGGCGCAGGTCAGGCGGGAGCAGGGGGCGACGCCAGTACCGTGCTGACGCTGTCCGCATCCGACACGGGCGCGCGCGGCACCAGCGTTGCCTACGGCGGCCAAGGCGGCAGCCAGTTGGCCCTGGGTGACGTGCCGGGCCGGGCTGGCGCCGGCGGCAACGCCGATGCCACGCTGACGATCGCCGGCATGGACAGCATGTATGGCTCGGTCGGCGCCCAGGGGGGCCACGCCGGTACCGGCCGCAGCAGCGGCAATGGCGCCGACGGTGGCGCGGCCACGTCCAGGGCCAGCGGCACGTTGCGCTATCCCGGCGCCATGGAGCTGCTGGGCAGCGCCCGCGGCGGCAACGGGGCCGAAGGCTCGGGCCGTGGCAACCGCGGCGGCGCTGGCGGCGCGGCGACCACCGCCGTCAGTGCCACGGGGGCAGGTAATCTGGTCCTTGCCGCTGCCGTCGTCGGGGGCGATGGCGGAGCGGGCCGCAGTGGCGCGGATGGCGGGGCCGGGCGCGGGCTGACGCTGCTCGACAGCGCCGCAGGCAGTACCAGCGGTGCCTTGTCGATCAGCCTGAGCGGCCGGGGCGGGCGCGGTGGCGACAGCGATGACGGCAAGGCCGGCGCCGCCGGTGTTGCCGATGTCACGCTAACGCTCGTCAACAGCGGCGCGGAGGGCGTGTCGCTGGCCGCGACGGCGACCGGCGGCGCTGGCGGCAACGCGGGCGGCGGCGGTGGCCCGGCGGGCGTCGGCACGGCCAGCGCCGGTGCGCTGGGCACGGCCACGATTCATGCTTCGGCGCAGCGTTCGATGGATGCCACGGCGCAGGGGTTTGGCGGCAACGGCGGCAGCCATTTGTCCGGTAACGGTGCCCGGGGCGGGCAGGGCCAGGCCAACAGCACGGCCATCAGTACCGGCGGCAGTAACGGCGCCATTTCCAGTCATGCGATGGCGACCGGCGGTGCCGGCGGCAATGCCAGCGGCAGCGGCTACCAGGCCGGTGCCGGTGGCGCTGCCGGCGCTGTCGCCCGCGGCATCGGCGGCGGCGAGTCGGTTGCCGTCAGCGCCCGTGCCACGGGGGGCACGGGCGGCTTCGGGCAGCAGGGGGCCGCGGGCGGTCTCGGCGGGGCGGCAGTGCTGACCGATGCGGTCAGCGGCCGCAGTGGCGGCGTGCTCACGCTGGAGCAGAACAGCTTCGGCGGCATCGGCGGCGGCAGCGAGGATGGCTTTGGCGCCACCGGCGGGCTGGCCAGTTCCCACCTGACGGTCTCCGACAGCGATGCCGCCTACTTCCTGGGAGCCACCGTCGGTGCCTACGGCGGCTCCGGTGGCCAGGGGGCGGGCTCGGCCTCGGCCGGTGCTGGCGGCGCGGCGGAAGCGGTGCTGGCGCTGCTGTCGCCATCGACCGGCGCCGGCGGCAGCGTCTTTGCCGTTGGCGGGGCAGGGGGCGACAGTGCCGCGGGCGCTCACGGCATGGGGGGCGACGCCCGCGTCCGTGGCTCGGTCGAGTCCGCGATCGGGGCGGATAGCACGGTCTCGGCACGTGGCGGTGCCGGCTACCTCGGCCTGGCTGACGGTGGCCGGGCCGATGCCGTCAGCCGGGCCACCTCCGCCGGCGCAGCGAACGCGAAGGGGGCAGCCTACGGCGGTGCCGGAGCAGTGCTGGGCAGTGCATCGGCGCTGGTCGAAGCGCGCTCCAGCACGGCGTTCGGCAGCAGCCTGGCAAGCGCCGAGGCCAGCGGTCTGCAGGCCGATGCCACTGCCCGGTCCTGGGCGCAAGGCGCGGCCAGCAACCACGCCCACGCCACGTCGAACGGCGAATATGGCGCGGCCAACTCGCTCAGCAATTCGACCGGTGCGGCCGGGATGACGGTCCAGACCCAGGCCGCCGCGCCTGCCGGCGGCACGGTGCGCACGGCCACGTCCGCCAACGTGGGCGGCGCCGCTTACGGCTTGATGGGGCCGGCGTCGGGCTACCAGGCCCTGTCGTATGCCCTGGCCGCACCCACTGCCGGTACGGTTGGCGACGTGCTGGCGGATGCGCCGACGGTAGCCGCCGCGCTGGCCGGCAGCCAGGTGATGGGCATTGGCACGATGGCCAGCAGCTATGGCACCGAAGCTGTCGCGGGCACGCCCTACACGTATGTCACGGCGGCGAACTTCGTGTTCGCGACGGGAGTGGCGGGCCACCTGACGCTGGGCCTGCTGGGCTCCGTGTCGGCTGCGGCCGGGTTCACGGAACTGGAACTGATCGTGCGCAGCCACGGAGCGCAGGTGTTCTCGCAGACCTTTACCACCGTTGCCGAAGCCCAGTCGTTCTTCGCCGACCGCGCCCTCGTGCTGGGCATGCTGGGTGCGGGCAACCAGGATCTGCTGGTCTCGGCCGGCTTCACGATGACCGAGCCTGGTGGGTTCGGCTTCGAGTACGCGATCGGCGTGGCGGCCATTCCGGAACCGGGCACGTGGATGCTGCTGCTGGCGGGCCTTACCGTCGTGTTCATGCGCCGGCGCGGCAGCGGGGAGCCAGCATGAGCGCCCGGCCCGATCTCGCGTTCGAGACCGCCGCCGGGGCGAACACAGGAGCGGCCGTGTCAGCGCGGGCACGGCCGCCAGGATGGCCGTTGCTGCTGGGAGCCCTGGCAGTGGCAGCATTGCTGGCGCTGGCAGGCGCCGCGTGGTGGTGGCAGCTGCGCGTGCCGTTCGCGCCTGGTACCGCAGGGGCTACCTATGCCGTGCAACTGCAGAACGGGCAGATGTTCTACGGCGTCCTGCGCAGGCAGGAACGGGGCTACCTCGAACTGGTGGAGGTGTATTATGTGCAGCCCTACACGCTGCCGAATGGCCAGCCGGGCAACCGGGTGGTCAGCCGGCAGAAGAACGATTGGCACGGGCCGACCACGCTGAGCGTTCCGATCGAGCGCATCGTTTATGTGGAAGCGGTGGGCCCGGAGTCCCCGTTGGCCCGGCTGATCGCGCAGGACAAGGTACGCGGCCCGCGTTGACGGCTTTTCCCGGCCATGGACGGCACGGCCTTGCCCGCGCGCGCTCGTCCACTGGGGGCAGACGCATTGTCACGTCAGGTCAGGCGTGCGACCTTGCACCCGCGCTTGACCTGCGCCGTTTCGATCGCTTCCACTTCGCCCTTCAGCTTCGCCACGTCGGCCGCATGATCCCCGCTCAGCTTACTGGCCGGCACCAGCACGAAAAACACGGTCGCCGCATCCATATTGGCCTTCGAATCCTGCATGGCCGACACCTTCTGCAACTGCGAGCGCGCGTCCGACAGGTAAGTGGACAGCTGCGTGCAGTCGTTGCCGGCGTATTTTTCATGCGAGACGTAGGAAGCCGCGATGCTTTCAGGGCGGCTGGCGCAGGCGGACAGCGCGATGGCCGCAAGCGCGGCGATGGTGACTTGTTTCATATGACATTCCCTATGGTTTAGTTTGGAACCGCAGGGCGCATGGTACCGACGGTTGCGCCATCGAATTTCGGAAAACGTTACCTCTTCTGCCGCGAATTTGTAAGCAATTCCCCTATTTCTGTTCGGCACCTTGCAAGCCGCCAGCCAGGCTGTGCCTGGGCTGAACCGCCATTGCACCGCCCAGCACAGTTCACATTGGCCGAAAGTCATGCAAACTTCGCGCGCACGGTTGAACGCGTAACCAATTCTCAAAATGGTTTCGGTATCATCGACTGGAGGGTTATCACTTTTTCACCGATCTCGGCGGAAGGAATGGCATGGCGACACAGACGCGGCGGCTCAACCGGGTCGACCTGATCAAGCACGACGGCACCGCGGCGGAGCTCCCGTTCGTGCGCCAGGAGGTCGACGAACGTATCGAGGCCTTGCTGGCCGAGGGCGGCGACGATGGCGACTTGCTGGCGAACGCCATGCGCGCGGCCGCGCTGGGCAGCGGCAAGCGCATGCGCCCACTGCTGCTGATGCTGGTGGCGCGCGACCTGGGCTGCACCTCGCCCGGGCTGATCGACGTCGCCTGCGCCGTCGAGATGGTGCATGCGGCCTCGCTCGTCCTCGACGACATGCCGTGCATGGACAACGCCATGCTGCGCCGCGGCCGCCCAGCCGTGCACGTGCAGTTCGGCGAGGACGTCGCCATCCTGGCCGCCATCGGCCTGCTCAGCCGCGCGTTCTGCGTGCTGTCATCGGCCGAGTCGATACCCTCCGCCGTGCGCACGCGGCTCGTCTGCACTTTGTCGCAGACGATCGGTACGCAGGGCCTGGTGCGCGGCCAGTTCCAGGACCTGCGCGGCGGCCAGCGTTCCGCCGACGAGATCGCGACCACCAACGAGCTGAAGACGGGCGTGCTGCTGGGCGTGGCCGTCGAGATGGCGGCCATCGTGGCGGAGGCGGGAGATGACGTCGCGCACTCGCTGCGCGCCTTCGCGCTGGCGGCCGGTCACGCGTTCCAGATCCGCGACGATTTCCAGGACAGCGGCGACAGCGCCGTCACCGGCAAGGACACGGGCAAGGACGTCGGCAAGGCCACCCTGATCAACACCTTGGGTTCCGACGAGGCGCAGCGCCGCCTGGCCGCCTACCTGCGCGAGGCCGAGCGCCACCTGGCCGCTGCCGTCGGCAATGCCCAGGGCACGCGCCGTTTCGTCCAGGGCTTGTTCGACACGGAGCGCGGCGGCATCCGCCTGGCACCGGAACGGCTGCCGCTGGCGCGCGCGGGCGCCTGCCTCGAAGCGCACTGAGAGGACGCCATGGCGCATTTCGGCGTGGTCGCCCCCGCGTTCTACAGCCACGTCAACGCGCTGGCGGCCTTGGCCGTCGAACTGATCGAACGGGGCCACCGCGTCACGTTCCTGCACCGTCCCGATGCCGCCACCTACCTGGACGACCAGCGCATCGGCTTTCATGCCGTCGGCGCCGCCACCCATCCACCCGGTTCGCTCGATGCGATGCTGCGCCGCGCCGCCAACCCGGGCGGGCCGCTCGGACTGCGCCGCGTCATCGACGACATGGCGCAAACGACCGCCATGCTGTGCCGCGAGCTGCCTGCCGCGCTCGCCACCCTGCGCATCGACGCCATTCTGGGCGACCAGATGGAGGCGGCCGGCGGCCTGGTCGCGGAAGCGCTTGGCCTGCCCCTGATTTCCGTCGCCTGCGCGCTGCCGGTGAACCGCGAACCGGGCCTGCCGCTGCCCGTGATGCCGTTCGGCTGGGGCGAGGACGAGCGCTCCTTGCGCATGGTCGAGGGCAGCACGCGCGTGTACGACTGGCTGATGGCGCCGCACCGGCGCGTCATCGAGGCCGAGGCGCGCCGGCTCGGCATTCCGGTGCGCGGCATGCTGCACGAGTGCCTGTCGGACCTGGCGCAGATCAGCCAGACGACGGCATCGTTCGACTTCCCGCGGCGCCAGGCGCCAGCCTGCTTCCACCACGTCGGGCCACTGCGCCATGCGGCGAGCGCCGCTGTCAAGCATCCGCCGCTGCCGCCGACCGATCCCGGCAAGCCGTTCGTGTTCGCGTCGCTCGGCACCATGCAGGGCCACCGTTTCGGCCTGTTCCGCCGCATCGCGCGGGCGTGCCGCGAGCTGGACGTGCAACTGCTGGTGGCGCACTGCGGCGGCTTGACCGCGCGGCAGGGCGCCGCGTTGCGCGACGCTGGCGCCACCTGGGTATGCGCGTTCGCGCCGCAGCTGGAAGCGCTGGCCCGCGCCGACGCCGTGGTCTCGCACGCCGGCTCGAACACGGTGATGGATGCCATTGCCGCGCGCACGCCGATCCTGGCGCTGCCGATCGCCTTCGACCAGCCCGGCGCGGCGGCGCGCATCTGCCACGCCGGCATCGGCCTGCGCGCGTCGGCGCGATGGACCGGCGCCAGCGGCATCGCGCGACTGCTGCGCCGCTTGCTGGACGACGCATCGTTCACGCCGCGGCTCGCAGCGCTGGCGGCCGATGTCGAGAGCGCCGGCGGCACGCGCCGCGCCGCCGATATCGTCGAGACCACCCTGCGACTGCGCCAACCGCAGCCTGTCACGGCATGACCGACTACGACATCATCCTGGCCGGCGGCGGCCTGGCCAACGGGCTGATCGCCTGGCGCCTGCACAGCACGCGCCCGGACCTGCGCATCCTGCTGCTGGAGCAGGGCGAGCGGCTGGGCGGCAATCACACCTGGTCGTTCCACGACAGCGACGTCGATGCGGCGCAGCGCACCTGGCTAGCACCGCTGGTCACGGCGCGCTGGCCGCGCTATGACGTGGCTTTCCCGGACCTGGATCGCACGCTGGACGGCGGCTATGCCAGCATCGCCTCCGACCGCTTCGCCGAGGTGATCGGCGCCGCGCTGGGGCCAGCGTTGCGCACCGGTGTTACCGTCAGCGCGCTGAAGCCGACGTCGGTGCGCCTGGCCGACGGCACCATCCTGCGCGCCGGCGCCGTGATCGATGGGCGCGGCATGCAGGCCAGCCCGCACCTGGCGCTGGGCTGGCAAACCTTCCTCGGGCATGAAGTCAGGCTGGCCGCTCCCCATGGGCTGGCGGCGCCGGTGATCATGGATGCGACCGTGGCGCAGCAGGGCGGCTACCGCTTCGTCTACCTGTTGCCGTTCGGGCCGGACCGCGTGCTGATCGAGGATACCCATTACGTCGACACCGCCGTCGTGCCGCCCGAGCGGCTGCAAGCCAATATCGCGGCATACGCCCAGGCGCGCGGCTGGCAGATCGCCGAAGTGCTGCGCGAGGAACGGGGCGCGCTGCCCATCGTGCTGGCCGGCGACTTCGAGCGCTACTGGGCCGCGCTGGCGGGCCAGCCGTGCAGCGGCCTGCGCGCCGGCCTGTTCCATCCGACCACGGGCTACTCGCTGCCGCATGCGGTACGGCTGGCCGATCGTATCGCCGCGCTGCCGGACCTGCGCGCGCCCGCGCTGTTCGACGCGATCCGCGCCGAAGCGCAGCGCGCCTGGCGCGGCCAGCGCTTCTTCCGGCTGCTCAACCGCATGCTGTTCCTGGCGGGCCGGCCGGACGACCGCTGGCGCGTCATGCAGCGCTTCTACCGCTTGCCGGCGCCGCTGGTCGCCCGCTTCTATGCCGGCCATTTGCGCCTGGGCGACAAGGCCCGCCTGGTGTCCGGCAAGCCGCCCGTGCCCGTGTGGGAGGCCGTGGCGGCGGCCCGTCAGTTCCACCCCAGCCAGATCAGGAAATCGCAATGAAACAGATGAAACGTGCCGTCGTCATCGGCGCCGGCTTTGGCGGCCTTGCACTGGCCATCCGCCTGCAGGCCCAGGGCGTGCAGACCACGCTGCTGGAAAAGCGCGACAAACCCGGCGGCCGCGCCTACGTCTACGAAGACCAGGGCTTCACCTTCGACGCCGGGCCCACCGTCATCACCGACCCTTCCGCCATCGAGGAGCTGTTCGCCGTGGCCGGCAGGAAGATGAGCGACTACGTCGAGATGCTGCCGGTGGCGCCGTTCTACCGGCTGTGCTGGGAGGACGGCAGCCACTTCGACTATGCCAACGACCAGGAGGCGCTGGACCGGCAAATCCACGCGCGCAATCCGGCCGACGTGGCGGGCTACCAGCGTTTTCTGGCCTACTCGAAGGCCGTGTTCGACGAAGGCTATTTGAAACTGGGCGCCGTGCCGTTCCTGTCGTTCCGCGACATGATCAGCGCCGGCCCGCAGCTGGCTAGGCTGGAAGCGTGGAAGAGCGTGTACGGCATCGTCTCGCGCTTCATCGCCGACGAGCACCTGCGCCAGGCCTTCTCGTTCCACTCGCTGCTGGTCGGCGGCAATCCGTTCGCCACCTCGTCGATCTACACGCTGATCCACGCGCTGGAGCGGCGCTGGGGCGTGTGGTTCCCGCGCGGCGGCACCGGCGCCCTGGTGAACGGCCTGGTGCGGCTGTTCCAGGACATCGGCGGGCGCATCGAGCTCAATGCCCCGGTGGCGGCGATCGATACGCGCGACGGCCGCGTCAGCGGCGTGCGGCTGGAGAACGGCCGCGTGTTCGAGGCCGACGCGGTGGCCTCGAACGCGGACGTGGTGCATACCTACGACAAGCTGCTGGGCCAGCACCCGCGCGGCGCCGCGCAAGGCAAGGCCCTGCAGAAAAAGCGCTTTTCCAACTCGCTGTTCGTGCTGTATTTTGGCCTGGACCGCCATCACGCCCAGCTGCAGCACCACACGGTGTGCTTCGGCCCGCGCTACCGGGAACTGATCCAGGACATTTTCAAGGGCGACAGCCTGGCCGACGATTTTTCGCTGTACCTGCACGCGCCCTGCGTGACCGACCCGTCGCTGGCGCCGCCCGGCTGCGGCAGTCATTACGTGCTGGCGCCCGTGCCGCACCTGGGCAACGCGCCGATCGACTGGGCGGTCGAAGGCCCGCGCTACCGCGACCGCATCTTCGACTACCTGGAGCAGCGCTACATGCCGGGGCTGCGCAGCCAGCTCGTCACCAGCCGCATTTTCACGCCGCTGGACTTCCGCGACGAATTGAATGCCCACCTGGGCTCGGCGTTTTCGCTGGAGCCGATCCTGACGCAGAGCGCCTGGTTCCGGCCGCACAATCGCGACAGCGAACTGGCCAACCTGTACCTGGTCGGCGCCGGCACGCATCCGGGCGCCGGCGTGCCGGGCGTGATCGGTTCGGCCAAGGCCACGGCGGGGCTGATGCTGGCGGAGGCGTCATGAGCGACGCGACCCTGCTGCGGCACGCCACCGACACCATCAACGTTGGCTCGAAAAGCTTTGCGGCCGCCGCCCGCCTGTTCGCGCCGCCGACGCGGCGCAGCGTGCTGATGCTGTATGCGTGGTGCCGCCATTGCGACGACTTGGTCGATGGCCAGGAGCTGGGTTTTAATAAGGAGGCGGCGCCGTCGCAGGCGGACGCCCAGCAGGCCCTGGCCGCGCTGCGCGAGCAGACGAGCCGTGCCTACACGGGCGCGGCGATGGCAGACCCGGCCTTTGCCGCGTTCCAGGAAGTGGCGCTGCGCCACCAGATGCCGCGCGAGTTCGCCTTCGATCACCTGGCCGGCTTCGCCATGGACGTGGCCGACGTGCGCTACGAGACCATCGACGACACGCTGCGCTACTGCTACCACGTGGCCGGCGTGGTCGGGCTGATGATGGCATCGATCATGGGCGTGCAGCGGCCAGCGGTGCTGGACCGTGCCTGCGACCTGGGGCTGGCGTTCCAGCTGACCAACATCGCGCGTGACATCGTCGAGGATGCGGGCATGGGGCGCTGCTACCTGCCGGCCGAGTGGCTGCGCGCGGCCGGCATCCCACCCGATGAGGTGGCGCTGCCGCGCCATCGCGCCGCGCTGGCGCAAGTGGCGGCGCGGCTGGTCGATCACGCCGAACCGTACTACGCTTCGGCCGCCGCCGGCCTGGCCGCGCTGCCGCTGCGGTCGGCCTGGGCGATTGCCACGGCGCGCTACGTCTACCGCCAGATCGGCATCGAGGTGAAGCGGCGCGGTCCCAATGCCTGGGACGAGCGCGTCGGCACGTCGAAGGCAACGAAACTGTGGCTGCTGGCGAAAGGCGGCGTGCGCGCGCTTATCTCGCGTCTTCAACGGCCGGCGGCACGGCCGGGCGATCTGTGGCGGCGTCCCGGCGCGGCCGCAGAGGTGCCGGATGCCGCTCGCGCAGCTGGCGCTTGAGCGTGGCCACCGGTGGCGCGTACAGGAAGCCGAACGACACGGCGCCATCCTTGCCCGCCACCGCGTGATGCAGCCGGTGCGCCTGGTACAGCCGCTTCAGGTAGCCCTGGCGCGGCGTGTAGGTGAACGGCCAGCGCCGGTGTACCAGGCCGTCGTGCGCGACGAAATACAGGAAGCCGTAGGCGGTCATGCCGGCACCGATCCATTCGAGCGGATGGTGGCCGCGCGTGCCGGCGTAGATGAGGGCGATGGCGACGCCGGCAAACACGACGGCGTACAGGTCGTTTTTCTCGAACCAGCCCGTGCGCGGTTCGTGGTGCGAGCGGTGCCACCCCCACCCGAAGCCATGCATGATGTACTTGTGGGCGACGATGGAAAACAGCTCCATCAGGACGATGGTGGCGACGACGATGAGGGCATTCGATAACATGGGCAAAAGCCTAGCACACGCGCCCGGTGCGCACGACAGGCGTGTCCCGCTAACGTGAAGGAGAACACATGGTTGTACCTTGCAAGGCAGTGCTGGCGGCCGCGCTGCTGCTGGCATCCACGCTGGCGCAGGCCGCCGGCATCGAGGTGCGGGTCTCGGCCGTCGGGCCGAAAGGGAAAGTGAACGTGGCGGTGTGCGACCGCGAGCGCTTCCTGAAGGAGTGCGCGTATAGCGCGTCCGTCGCCGCGACGCCCGGTACCACGACGGTGACGGTGCCGAACGTCCCGCCCGGCACCTGGGCCGTGCTGGCCTTCCAGGACGAGAACGGCAACGGCAAGCTCGACCGCAACCTCTTGGGCATCCCCAGCGAAAACTACGGCTTCAGCCGCGATGCCGCCGGCCGCTTCGGCCCGCCGACGTTCGAACAGGCCGCCATCGAGGTAGGCGAGGAAACGGTCGTCGCACCCATCCGGCTGCACTGAACGGGCGGCTGGATTGACTGTTAAAATGTCAATCCCAGCCGACACCATTCAGCTCGCGCCATGACCCTGCACCAGAAGCACAACATCAACGTTCTCGGTACCGGTCCCGCCCTGGTCTTCCTGCACGGCTTCGGCTGTGACCAGAACATGTGGCGCTTCCTCGTGCCCGCGTTCGCGGCGACGCACACGGTGATCCTGTATGACCTGACGGGCTGCGGCAAATCCGACCTGGCCGCCTACGACCGCGACCGCTACGACACGCTGCACGGCCATGCCGACGACCTGCTGGCGATCGTGCGGCAAGTGGCGACAGGGCCGGTCACGGTGATCGGCCATTCGGTCAGCGCGATGATCGGGCTGCTGGCCACCAACCAGGCGCCGGATCTGTTCGCCGCCCAGGTGATGGTGGGGCCGTCGGCCTGCTACATCGACGATGATGCCGGCTACCGCGGCGGCTTTAGCCGCGCCGACATCGAGGACCTGCTGGATACGATGGAGAGCAATTACCTGGGCTGGTCCAGCGCGGTGGCGCCGCAGATCATGGGCGCGCCCGACCAGCCGCACCTGCGCGACGAGCTGACCAACAGCTTTTGCCGCACCGACCCGGACATCGCGCGCCATTTCGCCCGCGTCACGTTCCTGTCCGACCACCGCGCCGACCTGGCCCACAGCCGGGTGCCGACCCTGGTCCTGCAATGCAGCGACGATTTCGTCGCGCCCGTGGCCGTGGGCGAATACATCCACCGCGCCATTCCCGGCAGCCAGTACGTCCTGATCGACAATACGGGCCATTGCCCGCACCTGAGCGCGCCGGAAGCGAGCATCGCCGCCATCCGCGGCTTCATGGACAGGGTGGCCTGATGCACGACGGCGCGCCGGACGAGCTGTGGCTGCGCGCCCCCTGCGGGCTGCTGCGGGCCGACGGTGCCGGCATCGTCGTGCGCGCCAACGAAACGTTCTGCGACTGGCTCGGCTACCGCCGCGACGAACTGGAAGCCAAGCGCTTCGTCGACCTGCTGCCGGCCGGCGCACGGCTGTTCCACCAGACCCACTGGCTGCCGCTGCTGCAGATGCAGGGCTCCATCGCGGAGGTGCAGTTCGACCTGCTGCACCGGGACGGGCGCCGCGTGCCGATGCTGCTGAACGCGCTGCGCCGCGAGCAGGACGGCGAGTGCTTCGACGACATCGGCGCGATGGTGACGGCGGACCGCAAGAAGTACGAACGCGAGCTGCTCGACACGCGCCAGCGCGCCCGCACGGCCGAGGCGGGACAGCGCCAGCTGAACGAGGAGCTGGCGCGCGAGCACCGCCGCAAGGACGAATTCATCGCCACCCTGGCGCACGAGCTGCGCAACCCGCTGGCACCGATTGCCAACGTGCTGGAGGTGCTGCGCCTGCGCCCCGCCGATGCGGAGTTGTGGCACTGGAGCCAGGACGTGCTGCAGCGCCAGCTGGCGCAATTGACGCACCTGGTCGACGATTTGCTGGAGGTGTCGCGCATCACGCAAGGCAAGCTGGTGCTACGTAGCGAGCCGCTGGCGCTGGCCGACATCCTGGCCGCCGCCGCCGAGGCGGTGCTGCCGGCGGTGACGGCGGCGCGGCAGAAGCTGACGATCGCGCAATGCGCCGAAACGTTGACGGTGCACGGCGACCGCACCCGGCTGACGCAGATCGTCTGCAACCTGCTCAACAACGCCAGCAAGTTCACGCCCGAAGGCGGCTCGATCGGCCTGTCCGCCAGCGCGCGCGATGGCAATGCCGTCATCGAGGTGTCGGATACGGGTGCCGGCATCCCGCCCGAACAGCTGGAGCGCATCTTCGACATGTTCTCGCAGCTGCATCCGCCGCTGGAGCGCTCGACCGGCGGCCTGGGCATCGGGCTGGCGCTGGTCAAGGGACTGACGGCGCTGCACGGCGGCAGCGTCAGCGCCCGCAGCGCGGGACTGGGGCACGGCAGCGTGTTCGAGGTCACCTTGCCGCTGGCGCAGCCCGAGGAGGCCGTGCCTGTGCCGGAGGCGCGTGTGGCCGGCGGCAAGGCGCGCCTGCTCGTCATCGACGACAACGTGGACGCCTGCGAGACGCTGGTGATGGCGCTGGACATGCTGGGCCATGCGGTGCAGGGCGCGCATACGGGCATGGCCGGCCTGGCCGCGCTGGAGCAGGGCCTGCCCGACTGCGCGCTGGTCGATATCGGCCTGCCGGACATGGACGGCTACGAACTGGCCCGGCGGGTGCGAGCAGCGCCGTGGGGGCGCGGCATCGTGCTGATCGCCGTGACGGGGTGGGGGCAGGACAGCGACAAGCAGGCGGCCAGGGAGGCCGGGTTCGATGCGCACTTTACCAAGCCGATCGATTTCACGAAGCTCGATGGAGCGATTGCCGAGTTGTTGGGCCGGGACGGTGGAAACCCATCGGTGTCAGGCACCTGATTGCAGGTCGGAGACCTGCAATCAGGTGCCTGACACCATGGGTCCGATGTCGCCAGCGGCTTGTGAGAAACACCGGTGTCGGGCACCTATCTGAGGGTCTCCGACCCTCAGATAGGTGCCTGACACCATGGGGGGCGGCCACTACAGCTTGACGACCTGCGGCCGCCGGTTCTTGGCCGTCCCGTACACGAACGCATGCAGCGAAGGCACCCAGCGGAACTTCGACCAGATATTGTTCTGCGCCGCCTGCAATTGCGCCTGGCCGCCGCTGTCGTTGGGCCAGTGTTGCAGCGGCACGCGTTCCCACGTCCATGCCGCGCTGGCCGGATCGCTCGCCGGTGGCGTCAGCTTGACGATGACCGGCGGCGCCACCGTCTGGTCCAGCCCGACGATGCAGCCCAGTTCATCGACCCATTGCAGGCCCAGCGAGTCGAGGCGGTGGAAATTGGTGCCGCCGCCGTCGTAGCCGTGCGTCAGCGACGGCACCGTGCCGGCCGTGCTGATCGTCGTCATCGCGCCCGTTTCCAGGTTGCGGATGTACATGCGGCGATACGCCGTGCCGGCGTAGGGGCCGGACGAATAGCCGCCGTCCAGCGCGATCAGCAGGTTCAGGCGGTTGCACAGCACCAGGGCGCCGTTGGCGAGGTTGCCGCCCAGGGCGGGATACTGCGTGATGTCGCCGGTGCGGCTGACGAACAGCGTGTAGTGGGCACTGCCGTTGGTGGCGACCCACCAGCCCTGCCGCACGTCGTCCATCACCGTGATCGGGTAGGTGCCGCGCGAGGCGTCGCTGGCGGTGAAGCGGATGCGGGTCGGGTCGGCGTTCTGCGGCTGGCGCGTGACGAAGCGGCTGTAGCCGTAATTGAGCTGGGCCACGTCCAGCACGTTGATGCGGTTCTCGTAGGGGCTGCCGGCCCAGAAGAACGACATCAGCGAGCCGCGCACGCCACCGCCCCAGGCACGCGGCAGCTCCTGCAGGCCCAGGTAGGTATGCGGCGTGTAGGGCGTATCGTCCGGTGCATAGCCGTTGACGAAGGTCGTCGCGATATTGGCGCTGGTGGGCACGTTGGCCACGCTCCACGTCAAGGTCGAGAAATCGCAGATCAGCGAGAACTGCACGTTCGGCAGCGACGTCGTCGCCTCATGACCGCCGGAATAATAGACCTGGGCCCCGAGGCTGCTGTAGTCGCGCAGGATGGCGCTGCCGCCCCATACCGTGAAGGGGTTGTCCATCGCGTCGCCGATCGAGCGGTACAGCGCCGGCGTCACGTCCTGCGGCATGTTCTTCATCGGCACGTCGGCAAAATAGCCGGGTGGCGGCACCCACGCCGGCACGCCGGCGGGCTGGTTGTTCGGCACGATGCGGATGCCGAACGGGGCGGAGGATACCTGTGCCATGCTGTGCTCCTCAGGTCGGGCGCGGCATCACGCTCCACACGGGGGCGTTGTTGACGGCGTTGACGAAATCGTTCCAGTTCGGCGCGCCCGTCATGCGGCCATAGGCCTCGCGCGCGCCCGGCACGTTGTGCTGCACCGCATAGGCCAGCGCCGGCTGCAGGTTGGCCCAGTAGCTGGTGGGCTCGGGATAATAGGCGCCGCGCAGCGGCCCCGCGACGCCGGGGTTGGGCTTGCCCAGCGTGGCCTGGTACACCTCGCCCCAGTTGGCATACCACGGCCCCGTGCCGCCGGCGAAATCGGCGCGGTCGCTTGGGGCCACGGCGATCGTGTACTGGGCCGCGTCGCTGAACAGGTAGTCGGTCGGCGCCGTGCCGCCGAAGCGGCCCACGATGCTCCTGGCCTTCCAGGCGAAGAACGCCGCCAGCTGCGTGGTGCCGGCGCCCGGCAGCGGCGGCACCAGGTCGATCAGGTAGCCGGTGCAGGCGGTGAAGAAGTCCTGCATCCAGGTGGCTTCCGACCAGAAGCCGCCGGTGTAGCTGGAGTAGGGCCAGACGAAGCCCTGCGGGTTGTTCGGCTTGGCCACGTACTGGCCGTGGTAGTACGCCACGTTGGCGGCCAGCGAGGCCAGGAACTCGGCCTGCAGCGGGTCGCCGTCCGGCGTCACCGTCCAGGCCTGGCCGAGCGTGCGCAACGCCCAGGCGGCGCCACGCGTGGTGTTGGCCCCCGCATTGGTCAGGAGCACGCCGGCCGAGAACTGGCGGGTCTGGTCGGTGTTCTTCAGGTAGTTGGCGGTGGCGGCGAACTGCACCTGTTCGAGGAAGTAGAAGCGTCCCGTCAGCAGGTAGGGGAAGAAGCCGATCGACGGATGGTGCGGTGAATCCCAGCTGGGCGGCACCGTGCCGCTGGGCACCGGCGTGTACTGGTTCTTGCTCGAGGCACCCGAGTTGTCGATGGCGCTGGCGCCGTTGACTACCAGGTTCGGGTAAGCCGAGAAGCGCAGCGGCTGTTGCGTGCCTTCGTCGCGGTAGTGGATCGGATAGCGCCCGGCGCTGTAGGCGTTCACGATCAGGCCGGGCAGGGCGCGCCGGTCCTCGCTGGCGAGATACAGCACGTCCCACTCGGGCAGGATGCCGATGGCGCTCTGGTAGCCGCCCTGGCCCATCGCCGGCGCGTAGTTGCCGCGCTGCAGGGGTGTATAGGTCTGCGCCAGCGTGCCCCACAGCGGCGCGTTCGCCGGCACCCGGGCGCGGTAGGCGGGCACCAGGCCGGTCGATTGCAGGTAGGCCTTGTCGTGGCTGGCGATGACGTCGCCGCCGGCGCCGGTCCAGTAGCTGAACGTGCTGTCCGCGACCAGCACCGTGCGGCAGTGGTGCGGCAGGTCGATCGTGGCGGCGAAGCGCTGGCTGCCGTTCAGCGCGAACGTGAACTGGGCGTTGCGGTTGCTCTGGCCGGGCAGGTTGATGTAGCCGTTCTCGATCCACGGCAGCACTTCCACGGCGCCGCCGGCGAACAAGCGTACCTCCAGCCAGGCGACCAGGTGGGGGTCGCTGCCGACCGGCTTGCGGTAGATCCACGAGCTCATTTGCGGGCCTTCGATCCAGCGCCGCAGCGGCGTGTCCCAGTCGCCATCGGCCCAGCTGGCGCTGCCATAGCTGCCGGCGCCGATGCTGGCGGTCACGCCCGTGCCGCGCAGCGCGGCGGTCGTCAGGCCCACGGAGGATGCGGCGGGTGCCTGGCGCAGTGTGATCGTCAGTTCGCTGCCGGCGGACAGCGTCGCGCGGCCGGCCACGATGGCGAATTTCAGCGAGCCGTCCGGCCAGGTGTTTTTCGGCGTGACCTGGACGCTGCCGACGTTGGCCGCGAGACTCGACCCGGCCGGCACGTGGCCCTGGCGGAAGGCCTGGCCCAGCGCGAACGGCAGGTCGGTGCCGCCGCTGGCGGAAGACAGGCGGAATTTGACGATGTCGCGGCCGGCCGGCTCGATGCGGATCGAGAACGGGGCGGATGAGGTCTGGGCCATGGCCTACACCCGGGCGGAGAGGACGAAGCCGTCGGCACTGGTGACGGCGCCGCTGCCGTCGTAGTCGAACGAGCGCTTGGCCGCGTTGAACGTGACGCCCGGCGGCAAGGTGCCGGCGATCAATGCCAGCGTGGCATTGGTGGCGTTGCTGACGTAGCCGGCGATGCTGATGCTCGACGGCACGCCCTGCACGAAGGTCAGCGGCGGAATCGGGCTCCAGACCGGCAGGCTGGGCGACGTCGGCGTGGTGACCGGCAGGGGCGAGGTGACCGTGCCGCCTTCGCCCGCCGCGCCGCCGCTGCCGCCGCCGCAGGCTTCCAGCACGACGCTGCTGGCACCGGCCGTGACGAGCTTGATGAAGCTGCGGCGGTCGAAGCGGTTCTTGCGCCGCTCCTGGGTAACGACGAGCTCCGGCTCGGTCGCTTGGCGCCGCTGTCCGCGGCGCATGTTGAGGAATCCATTCATGACCAGTGCTCCAAAAAAATGATGCCGGTCGGTGCGTGCCAGTGACTTCAGTGTCGCACTTTTCCGTTATTTGTCGCGTCCGCTTGCGGCCGGCGCGCGCGTCGCCGCCGGCGCTGGACTGCTAAGATGAGATATCCCAGAAACCCCCGATAAGGAGCGCTCCATGGCTTTACAACACGCATCGTCCGGACAAGTGATTGCCCTGCAACGCAGCGGCGAGGACATGAAGCAGTTCTCATCGATCGCCCTCGCCAAGACCGATGAGCTGGAACTGATCCGGCTGGTGCTGCCAGCCGGCAAGACGATGCCCGAACACTGGGTCAAGGGCCAGGTCACGCTGCAATGCCTGTCCGGCGCCATCGCCGTCGACGCGCACGGCCGCACCGTCGTGCTGCATGGCGGCGAGATGCTGTACCTGGAAGGCGGCGCCGCCCACGCGTTGCGGGCGGAAAGCGATTCGATCGCCCTGTTGACCATTGTCTTGAAGGACTGACGGCAGGTATTCCACGCGATACAACACGCGCGCCCGGGCCAGCGCGTGGCCGTTGACGGGATTGCGGTCCAGGCGCGCAACGGCCACGAGCCGCATGGCGCCGTCATGGCTCAGCCGTACTCCGGCCGCGTAGACGTGCGTGATGCCGGTGGCGCGCAGCACGGCGCCCTGCAGCGTTGCCGCGGCCGGCGCCGTCAGGCTGGGCGGCAGGCCCAGCAGGCGGCGCCCCGCCGGCATGCTGACGATACGGTTCCCCAGCGCGGCACCCGCCAGCGGATAGTGGCGGCTGCGGTCGGCCAGGTTCAGGATCACGGCGCCCGCAGGCAAGCGGTCCACCAACGGCGGATATTCGTAGAATTCGGCACGGCTGGTCTGGCGTGCCAGTACCACGCGGTCGGCAAACGCCAAGCCCTGGCGCGACAGGAACACGGCCAGCATCGCCAGTACGCACAGTCCCAGCACGGCATCGAACAGGAGGCGCCAGCGTCCCTGCGCCTGGGTGACGGACCATGCCGCGAGGGCGGCAAAACACGGCAGCGCCGCCAGCGCGTAGCGGGGCTGGCGATCGTCCAGCAGCCACCATGCGGCCATGACGCCGGCCGCCACCAGCAGCAATGCCAGCCGTACGCCATGGCCGCGCCAGCCGTCGCGCAGCAGCGCCCCGCCCAATGCCAGCGCCGTGCCCGGCAAGGCCGCCGCGACAAACGCGCCCAGCCCCGCGCTGTGCTTGAAGTTCTGGTCCCAGCGGTGCGGTTCCTGCCATGGGTAGATCAACCATTGCGCCGGGCTCGTCACCCATTCGAACTGGGTGGCGTGGCGCAGCGCGAAATCGACGTCCGCCGCGGGCCGCCAGCCCAGCCACGTACCCAGCAGCGGCGGCACCACGGGATACAAGGGATTGCCATGGGCGAGCGCATTGCGCGCCAGCCAGAAGCCGGTCATCAGCAGCAACGCCAGCCCGTACAGCATCGCTTGGCGCACCGGACCGTTGCGCCCATGCCTGGCGCAGACCAGCAGGCCGACCAGCGCCGCCCCGATCAGGTGCAGGCTCTTGAAACCGAACGCCAGCCCGGCCGCCAGGCCCGCCAGCACCGGGGCGGTGTTGCGCGGCAGGTTGCGGCACAGCGCGCAATACAATGCCAGCGCGATAAAGGCCAGGCCGCCGATGTCGGCGCTGGGTTCGGCCACCGAAAACGCGACCATCGGCACGCTGAGCAGGCCACAGGTGGCCAGCAGCGCGGCGCGACGGTCGGCGCCGGCCAGGCGGCACAGGCCATAGGTCGCCAGCGCCAGCGGCACCAGCGGCACGATATTCATGGCGCTGACGAGGCGCTCGGGCACGGCTGCCAGCAGGAAGGCAGCCAGCACGCTGGCGTTTGCCGGGAAGGTGTGAGGGAAGCTGCCGTCCCAGGCCTGCAGGCTGTGCGTCTGCAGGATCGCCACGGCCGCGGGCAGGTGGTAGGCCAGCACTTCATAACCTTGCGGAAAGCCGCAGACGAGCATGGCGGCCGTCAGTGCGAACACGGCGGCAGTTGCCCGTGGCACGATGCCGGGCAGTTGGCGCGGCCATGCCGGCGCGATGCGGTGGGGCTGGCGCGGCAGCCAGGCGACGGCCAGCGCGGCAGCGCCCAGCAGAACCGCCGCATGGTTCACCGTGACGATCCGTACGCCCCACAGCAGCTGGGCCGCGCCCAGCAGATGGAAGGCGAGGAAAAACGAGACGGCGGCCAGCAGCACCAGCACCAGCGCGCGCGTCAGCGCATCGGCGCCGGCGCACAGGGCGGGCGCCAGCCGCAAAGCGAGCCAGGCGCAGGCCAGCAGCACGAACAGTGCGGCAACGCTGCTCACGCCAGGTGCCCCAGCAGCAGCAGCCAGGCCCGGCGCAGCAGCAATACGTGGTTGCGGATGCCGTCGCTGGCCAGGAAGTAGACGAGCGCGGAACAGGCGCTGGCGCAGGCGGGCAGGCCGTTCACGGGGCCTCCCGCTCGAAGCGGCTGCCGCACACGCTTTCGACGTGGTAGCGGGGCCGGCGCTTGGTGGATTCGTACACTTTGGCGAGATACTCGCCGATGACGCCAAGGCTGAGCAGTTGCACGCCGCCCAGCAGGTACATCGGAATCACGGAGGACGCCCAGCCCGGCACGGCCTGCCCGGTCAACAGGCGGATGCCCAGCGCCCAGGTCGCCAGCAGCAGGCTGCCCAGCGATACCAGCGCGCCGACGCCGGTGATCAGCCGCAACGGATAGGCGGTAAACGAGGTCACGCCCTGCCACGCCAGCGCCAGCATCTTGCTGAGCGGGTATTTCGACGTCCCGGCGAAGCGCGCCGCGCGCTCGAATTCCACGACAGCCGTGCGATAGCCCAGCTGTGGCACCAGGCCGCGCAGGAACAGGTGGGTCTCGTCATAGCCGCGCAGCGCTTCCAGCGCGCGCCGGCTCATCAGGCGGAAATCGGCATGGTTGAACTGCACCTGCACGCGCATCCCGGCCAGGAGCCGGTAATACGCCTCCGCCGTCACGCGCTTGAGGAAACGGTCGCTGTCGCGCCGGCGGCGCACGCCGTAGACGATCTCGCAGCCGGCGCGGTACTCGGCCAGCATCCTCGGAATGGCGTCGAGGTCGTCCTGCAGGTCGGCATCGAGGCTGATCACGACGTCGCCCGGCACCGTCATCAGCCCGCACAGCAGCGCGTTCTGGTGGCCGCGATTGCGACTCAGCTTGATGCCGCAGACCGCCGGCGACACGGCCGCGTATTCGCCGATCAGGCGCCAGGTGGCGTCAAGGCTGCCGTCGTCCACGTAATAGATGGCGCTGCCCGGACCGATGCTGCCGGCGGCATCCAGCGCCGCCAGCAACGCGACCAGCCGGCGCGTGGTTTCCGGCAGCACGTCCTGCTCGTTATAGCAGGGCAGCACCAGGCTGAGGACGGGCTTGTCCCTTACCTGCGGCGGAAGGTCCAGGCGCCATGGATGCAGTAATTCCATGCGATCACTCCTGTGGTGGTCAGCAGTTGGGCGGGGATGACGGCAAGGCCGGCGCCGGTCAGCAAGGTCAGCAACAACGTATTCAGTAGCAAGCCCATCAGCGCGACGGCGACAAAGCGCGGCATGGCGGTGCGGTGCGGGCGGTCGCTGCCGAACGTGGCACGGCGGTTGAGTGCGTAGTTCAGGCCGGCGCTGCCGGCGAAGCCCGTGGCGGACGCGGCCACGGCAGGCATGCCGGCCAGAACCAGCAACCCCATCGCGCCGTACTGGACGAGCGTGCACAGTGCGCCCACGGCCAGGAAGGCCGACAGGCTGCGCAGCGATAACGGAGCGGCGGAAATGGGCATGGACAGCTCGGCATGGAGGTAACCCTGTCGATGCTATCCAGAAAGATTTACCGCTGACCTCGACTACGTCAAGGTCAGTGCGGTACGGCAACGTTTTACAACGGTCTTACTTGGGCGCGGGTGTCAGCGTTTCGTCGCGCGGGTCGCGCGCCAGGATGCGCGTGACCATGTCCAGCGGTTGCTGGCCGTCGAACAGCACGGCCGCCACGGCATTGGTGATGGGCATATCGACGCCCAGGCGGGCCGCCAGCTCGCGCACGGCCTTGGCGCAGGGCACGCCCTCGGCCACGTGGCCCAGTTCGTTGACGATCGTGTCCAGCGCCTTGCCCTGGGCCAGCCCGAGGCCGACGCGGCGGTTGCGCGACAGGTCGCCGGTGCAGGTCAGGATCAGGTCGCCCATGCCCGTCAGGCCCATGAACGTCTCGATATTGCCGCCCAGGGTGCTGCCCAGCCGCGTGATCTCGGCCAGGCCACGCGTGATCAGCGCGGCGCGGGCGTTCAGGCCCAGGCCCAGGCCGTCCGCGATGCCGGTGGCGATCGCCATCACGTTCTTGACGGCACCGCCGACCTCGACACCGATGACGTCCTCGCTCGAATACACCCGCATCATGCCGCCATGCACGGCCGCGACGACGCTGTCGCGCAGCGCCGCCGAGGTCGAGGCGATCGTCAGGGCGCACGGCAGGCCGCGCGCCACTTCCTGCGCGAACGACGGGCCGGACAGCGCGCCGCTGGGGATCGTGTCGCCCAGCACGTCGCGGAAGATCTGGTGCGGCAGCAATCCCGTCTCGTATTCGAAGCCCTTGCACAGCCAGACGAGGTTGGGGATCGGCCGCCCCTTCAGGCTGTGCAGCAGCGGCCGCAGGCCGGCGACGGGGCAGGCCGCGATCAGCAGGCCATCGCCGCCGGCATGGGCCACGGCGGCGTCGAAATCGGTCTCGACCCGCAGGCCGGGCGGGAACGGATGGCCGGGCAGGTAATGGGTATTGTCGCGTGCGGCGGCGATCTCTTCCATCGCGGCGGTATTGCGGCCCCACAGCAGCACGTCGTGCCGCGCCGCGACGGCGATAGCGACGGCCGTGCCCCAGGCGCCGGCGCCCAGTACGGCGATGCGCCGTCGGGCAGGAGTTGGATGTTGCATGTCAGAGGCCCCAGATCTCGCTGCTGCGCACATAGCCCGTCAGGCCGTCGCGGTGACGTACCCGGGTCCAGCCATTGGCACCCGGTTCCACCAGTTCCAGCAGTACGCCTTTGTCGGCGATGAAAACGACGGTGGAAGTTTCGTCCTCGGCGCTGCGCACCTTGGTGTTGGCGGCGCGGATCACGACATTGCGCTTGGCCGACAGGCCGCGCAGCGGGGTCCAGGCCGTGTCGCCGCTGACGTCGCGCACCTTGACCCACTCGCCATAGGCCAGCACGATCTCCAGCGGCGCGCCGCGCGGCACGATGAACAGCTTGTGCCCCTTGGTGGAGGGCGCGTCATACAGCACGGCGGGGGCCGCACCGACCGTCTTGAAATCGGCCGCGCAGCCGGCACCGGCGGCCAGCGTCAGCACAGCCCCGATTATCAAACGGGTAACAGTCATTGCAAAAAACTTTCGTCCAAAATGATCAAAGGCCACGCGGGCCTTTGATGTGGGGAGCCACGGCAGGCCGCGGTCCCGGGTGCGTCCGGTAGAAATTACTGGACGGTGGTGGTGCCTTCGGCTGGGGTCGAACCGCCGGCCGCGGCTTGCTGTTCGGCCAGGGCTTGCAGGCGCTGCTGGTAGAACACCTCGAAGTTGATCTCGGCCAGGTGCACGGGCGGGAAGCCGGCACGGGTGATCAGGTCGGCGATGTTGGCGCGCAGGTACGGGTACACGATGTTCGGGCAGCCGATGCCCAGCAGCGGGTCCAGTTGCTCGTTCGGGATGTTGCGGGCTTCGAAGATGCCGGCTTGCTTGCCTTCGACCAGGAAAGCGACCTTGTCCTTGACCTTGGCGGTCACGGTGATCGTCACGGTCGATTCGAAGATGCCATCAGCCAGCGGTGCGGCGCCCACGTCCAGGGCGACTTCGATCGATGGCGCTTCCTGTTCCAGGAAGATGGCCGGGGAGTTCGGCTGTTCCAGCGACATGTCTTTCAGGTAGACGCGTTGGATTTGGAATACTGGTTGCTGATTTTCGTCGGACATGGAACGCTTTCAGTGAATTTGGACAAAGATTGATGGTGCTTGGCCTGGGCTGCGGACAGCCCGAATCAAACGCGAGGCAATTGTAGCAAAAGAAATATGTTTGCGACCCTTTTTTAGCCCCGCGTTGACGCCACATCAATCCGGGCGCGTCAGCCCTGCAACAACGGGTCCAGGCGGCCTTGCTGGTCCAGCGCGTACAGGTCGTCGAAGCCGCCCACGTGGGTATCGCCCACGTAGATCTGCGGCACGGTGCGGCGGCCGGTCTTTTCCATCATGACCTGGCGCTGGGCCGGATCGAGGTCGACGCGGATCTTGTTGACGTTCTTGATGCCCTTGCTTTCCAGCAGGCGCTCGGCGCGGATGCAGTACGGGCAGACGGCGGTGGTATACATGGTGACGTTGGCGGTCATGGCAATTCTCCTCGCGTTATTTGGTGGTCGGCAGACCCTGGGCCTGCCACGCATCGATGCCACCGTCCAGGACGACGACATCCGTGAAACCAGCCTGTTCCAGAACCTTGGCGGCGCCATAGGCCCGCGTCCCTTTTTGGCAGACGACCACGGCCGTCTTGTTCTTCAGTTTGTCCAGCTCGCCGGTGCGTCCCTTCAGGTCCTTCAGCGGGATGTTGCGGGCGTCGCGCAGGTGACCGGCGGCGTACGCATCGGCGTCACGTACGTCCACAATGGTGGCCTTGCCGCGATTTATCAACTGCGTGACTTCCAGCGGGGTGGCCTTTTTGCCCCGTTGCGTCAGCGCCGGCCAGAGCAGGGCGCCACCGGACAACACGGCGATGCCAACGAGAAAGATATGGTCGAGAATGAATTTCACTGTGCTTCCAATGGTTGAACTGAATCCGCGCATTATAAAATAGATGCCGTTTCGCAGCCCCAGCCCTATTTTTCTGGCTGACAGGCAAGATTGTGTCCACCGATTTCTAACCTCTGAACTGATAGCCCTATGTACAAAATCGTATTCATGCGTCATGGCGAGTCCACCTGGAATCTCGAAAACCGTTTCACCGGCTGGACCGATGTGGACCTGACGGAAAAAGGCATCAACGAAGCCCGTGCGGCCGGCGAGGTGCTCAAGCGCGAAGGCTATCAGTTCGACCTGGCCTATACGTCGGTGCTCAAGCGCGCGATCCGCACGCTGTGGCTGACGCTCGACGAGATGGACCTGATGTACCTGCCGATCAAGCACGACTGGCGCCTGAACGAGCGTCACTACGGCGCGCTGCAGGGCCTGGACAAGGGCGAGACCGCCGCCAAGTACGGCGACGCGCAAGTGCTGGTCTGGCGCCGCAGCTACGACACGCCGCCGCCGGCGCTGGAAGCGGGCGACGACCGCACCTCGTTCAACGACCCGCGCTACGCCGGCCTGGCGAAAGAGCAGATCCCGCTGACCGAATGCCTGAAGGACACCGTGGCGCGCGTGATGCCGGCCTGGGACGAAGAGATCGCCCCCGCCATCAAGGCCGGCAAGAAGATCCTGATTTCCGCCCACGGCAACAGCCTGCGCGCGCTGATCAAGATGCTGGACGGTATCAGCGACGAGGAAATTGTCGGCCTGAACATCCCGAACGGCCAGCCGCTGGTGTACGAACTGGATGCCGACCTGAAGCCGATCCGCCACTACTACCTGGGCGATGCCGACGCGATCGCCGCGGCGCAAGCAGCGGTGGCCAACCAGGGCAAGGCTAAGTAAAGAACTCGATGGCAGGTCACTCTCCCCGCCGCGGCGCCTGGCTCGCCGCGGCGCTGGCGCTGGCGCTGTGCGCCGGCGTCCATGCAAAACCCACGGAACGCAGCAAGCAAAAGGCCGCCGCCGAAGCGCAGCGCGCCGCCCTGCAGCAAAAGCTCAATGCCTTGAAGCGCGACATCGGCCAGACCGAGAGCGCCAAAGAGGAAGCGGCCGACACGCTGGCCGAGTCCGAGGAAGCGATCTCGCAGGCCAACCGGCAGCTGCGCGAGCTGGCCGACGAGCAGGCGCAGACCAACGCCCGCATCGGCGAGCTGGCCACGCAGCGCGAACGGCTGGCCGCCACCATCGCGGAGCAGAAGCGCCAGCTGGCCAAGCTGCTGCGCGAGCAGTACGTGGCCGGCAACGAGGATCGCATCAAGCTGCTGCTGTCGGGCGACAACCCGAACCGCATCAACCGTGACCTGCAATTGATGTCGTACGTGTCGCAGGCGCAGGCGCGCCTGATCGAATCGCTGCGCGCCAACCTGGCCGCCGTCGAGGCCAACCAGGCCGAGGCCCAGAACGCGCGCGACGAGCTGGAAGAAATCGCGGCGGAAGAGCGCCAGCAGAAACTGGTACTGGAACAGCAGAAGGCGAAACACGCCGCGCTGGTGGCCAGCCTGTCGCAAAAGCTGGTCAGCCAGCGCCAGGAAGTGGGCAAGGTCGAACGCGACGAGCAGCGCATGGGCGCCCTGGTCGACCGCCTGAATAAACTGATCGAGGAACAGGCCCGCGCCGCGGCCGCCGAAGCGAAACGCAAGGAGCTGCTGGCGGCCGCGCGGGCGAAAGCCAAGGCCGAGGCGGAAGCGCGCGCCAAGGCCAAGGCCGAGGAAGAGCGGCTGGCGCAGGCCAAGGCGCGCGCCGAGCGCGAACGCCTGGCGCGGGAAAACCGTGGCAAGACGCCCCCGGCGCAGGAGCCGCGCGTGGCGCAGAAGCCGGAAGCGGTCAAGCCGGAACCGAAGCCCCAGGTGGCGCAACGGGAACCCGTGAAACCGGAGCCGCGCGACGAAGGCGCCGCGAAACCGGCGGACGTGGCGCTGGCGCCCGCCGCGCCGCCCGGCGCATTCGCCAGCCTGAAAGGGCAGATGCGCGCGCCGCTGTCGGGCCGCATCGCCGCCAAATTCGGCAGCAAACGGGGCGATGGCCCCAGCTGGAAGGGCGTGTTCATCCTGGCCGGCGAAGGCACCGAGGTGCATGCGGTGGCGGGCGGGCGCGTCGTGTTCGCCGACTGGCTGCGCGGCTTCGGCAACCTGATCATCGTCGATCACGGCAGCCAGTACATGAGTATCTACGGGAACAACCAGTCGCTGCTGCGCCGCGCGGGCGACGTGGTGAAGGCCGGCGACGTCATCGCGGCGGCCGGAAACAGCGGCGGTAACGAAGAATCGGGTTTATACTTTGAGTTGCGCCACCAGGGCCGGGCTTTCGATCCGGCCGGATGGGTGAAGTTCTAGCCTCCTGAAGAAACGGCGCACAGCGGAAAAAATATGGGCATTAACGTCAAGAGTATCGGCCTGATTGGCCTTGGCATGGTGGCCGGTGTCGCCGCCTCCTTCCAGTTTTCCGCCGCCGCGCAGCGCGCCGACGCGCCGCTGCCGCTGGAGGAACTGCGCCAGCTGGCCGACGTGTTCGGCCTGATCAAGACCGACTACGTGGAAAGCGTGGATGACAGGAAGCTGGTGCAGGACGCGATCGCCGGCATGGTGGCGTCGCTCGACCCGCACTCCGTCTATCTCGACAAGAAGGCCTTCCGCGAGATGCGCGAGTCGGTGCAGGGCAAGTTCGTCGGCATCGGCATCGAGGTGGCGATGGAGGACGGCTATGTGAAGGTGGTGTCGCCGATCGAGGATTCGCCCGCCTACAAGGCCGGTTTGAAATCGGGCGACCTGATCACCCGGCTGGACGGCGTGCCGCTGAAGGGCATGACGCTGGACGATTCGATCAAGAAGATGCGCGGCGAGCCGCGCACCAAGGTCGTGCTGACGGTGTCGCGCAAGGGCGAGGACAAGCCCATGATCGTGCCCATCGTGCGCGAGGAAATCCGCGTGCAGAGCGTCAAGGCCAAGCTGATCGAGCCGGGCTACGTGTGGCTGCGCATCGCCCAGTTCCAGGAGCCGACGGTGGACGAGATGGCGAAGAAGCTGTCGTCGCTGTACGCGCAGAACCCGGACATCAAGGGCATCGTGCTGGACCTGCGCAACGACCCGGGCGGCGTGGTACCGGGCGCCATCGGCGTCTCCGCCGCCTTCCTGCCGAAGGATTCCGTGATCGTCTCGACCGACGGCCAGCTGGCCGACTCCAAGCACACGTTCTACGCCCGGCCGGACGACTACCTGGGCGGGCGCAATGTCGCCGATCCGCTGGCCAAGCTGCCGGCCGCGCTGAAGACGGTGCCGTTGGTGGTGCTCGTCAACGCCGGCTCCGCGTCGGCCTCCGAGATCGTCGCCGGCGCGCTGCAGGACTACAAGCGCGCCACGGTGATGGGCAGCCAGACGTTCGGCAAGGGCTCGGTGCAGACCTTGCGCCAGCTGACGCCGGAAACGGCCATCAAGCTGACCACGGCGCGCTACTACACGCCGAAGGGCCGCGCGATCCAGGCCAAGGGCATCGTGCCGGACGTGGCGGTGGACGAGACAGCCGAAGGCGATGGCCTGAACAGCCTGCGCCTGCGTGAAGCGGATCTCGTCAAGCACCTGTCGAACGGCGACGAAGCCGAGGCGAAACCGGCGCGTCACGACGAGCTGGAAGAAGAGCTGCGCGTGCTGGCGCTGGCGAAGAAGCAGAAGCCGGTCGAATTCGGCAGCAAGAACGACTTCCAGCTGGCCCAGGCGCTGAACCACTTCAAGGGCCTGCCCGTGAAGGTGGCGCGCGCCGAGCCGGAAGGGGAAAAGCGCGCCGAGGAAATCGTCGGCAAGACCGAGGCGAAGTCCGGCGTCAAGCCGGAGGACAAGAAAGCGCCGGTGTCGAAGACCAAATGAGCGCGGTCGATCTTGGCGACGCGCAGTTGCTGCGCTACTCGCGCCACATCCTGCTGGACGAAATCGGCATCGAGGGCCAGCAGAAGCTGTGCGCGGCGCGCGTGCTGGTGATCGGCGCCGGCGGCCTGGGCTCCCCGGCCGCGCTGTACCTGGCCACGGCGGGCGTGGGCCGGCTCACCATCGTCGATCACGACACGGTGGACGTGACGAACCTGCAGCGCCAGATCGCCCACACGCTGGCACGGGTGGGCCGCAACAAGGCCGAATCGGCGCGCGAGGCCATCGCCGCCATCAATCCGGAAGTGACAGTGGTCGCGCTGGCCGAACGGGCCGACGCGGCGCGCCTGGCGCAGCTCGTCGCCGAAGCCGACGTGGTGCTGGACTGCACCGATAATTTCGCCACCCGCCACGCCGTCAACCGCGCCTGCGTGGCGCAGCGCGTGCCGCTGGTGTCCGGCGCCGTGATCCGCTTCGATGGCCAGGTCAGCGTGTTCGATCCGCGCGGCGGCACGCTGCCGTGCTACTCCTGCCTGTTCCCGGAAGACCAGCCGTTCGAGGACGTGGCCTGCGCCACGATGGGGGTGTTCGCGCCGCTGGTCGGCATCGTCGGCGCCATGCAGGCGGCCGAGGCGCTGAAGCTGGTGATGGGCATCGGCGAATCTCTCGCCGGCCGCTTGCTGCTGCTCGATGGCTTGCGCATGGAGTGGACCAGCATCGGGGTGGGGCGCAACGACGCTTGCCCCGTGTGCGCCGCCGGGAACCCACGGTGACAGGCACCTGTTTACGAGTCGGAGACTCGTAAACAGGTGCCTGTCACCAGGGGTCTACGTATGCGCCGCCGCAAACCCAAGGGGACAGGCTCCGATCTGCGGGTCTTCGACCCGCAGATCGGAGCCTGTCCCCCCTGCGGGTTACAGTTTTTCACCGCCCTGTTATATTTCCGGTCTATACTGCTGCACTCTTGTTTTCAAGCTAACCATCAGTCAAGTCCCTATGCAAAACGTCTCACAACGGATGCGCCGCGCGCGCGGCTTCACGCTGATCGAAATCATGGTCGTGGTGGTCATCATGGGCGTGCTGGCCGCGCTGGTCGTGCCCAAGCTGCTCTCGCGCACCGGCGAATCGAAGATCGCCGCCGCCAAGGTCGACATCGCGACCATCATGCAGGCCCTGAAGCTCTACAAGCTCGACAACACCCGCTACCCGAGCACGGAACAAGGCCTGCAAGCCCTGATCACGCGTCCTACCGGCGGCCCGCCGGCCACCGGCTGGAAAGAGGGCGGCTACCTGGAAAAAATGCCGAAGGACCCATGGGGCAACCCATACCAGTTCCTGTCGCCGGGCGTGAAGGGTGAAGTGGACGTGTTCTCGCTGGGCGCCGACGGCCAGCCCGGCGGCACCGGCGACGACGCCGACATCGGCTCCTGGGAAAACTGATCGTCCTGCGGCATTGCGCCATGATGCGCCAGCGCGGCTTCACGCTGATCGAGCTCCTGGTGGTGCTGGTCATCATCGGCCTGACCCTGGGGCTAGTGACGATGAACGCGGCGCCCAGCCAGCGCCAGGCCATGCAGCAGGAAGCGCAGCGTATCGCGCTGCTGCTGCAACTGGCGCGCGATGAAGCCATCGTGCGCAACCGCCCCGTGGCCTTCGAGGCCAACGCCAACAGCTACCGCTTCCTGGTACGCAACGGCCGCACCTGGGAAGCCCTGCCCGCGGACGACATGCTGCGCGAGCGCGAATTCAAGCGCAGCCCCGTCACCCTGCTGCTCGATCCCCCCACCAACCTGCCCGGCGCGCCGCTGCGCATCGTATTCGGCCGCGAACCGGTGGACAAGCCGTTCGTGCTGACCCTGGCCAGCGGCGACGTCAGCGCGGCGATTCGCGCCGATGGCATCGGTCATTTCGCGGTCGAATGATGGCGCTACCCGGGAACTGCGCGCGCGGCTTCACCCTGCTCGAGGTGCTGGTGGCCCTCGTCATCGTCGGCACCGCGCTGGGCGCCTCGCTGCGCGCCATCGGCAGCCTGACGCAGAACAGCGACGGCCTGCGCAGCACGATGATGGCCACCTGGTCGGCCGAGAACCGCCTGGTCGAAATCCGGCTGGCGCGCGTGTTTCCCGCTGTCGGCAAGACCTCGTATGCCTGCCCGCAGGGCGACATGGCGCTGATCTGCGAGGAGAACGTGGTGCTGTCGCCCAACCCGCGCCTGCGCCGGGTCGAAGTGAGCGTGTTCGATGCCGCCCACCCGGAGCGCCGCATCATCAAGCTGGTGCAACTGGTGCTGCGCGAATGAGGGCCCGCCGCCACGCCGGATTCACGCTGGTCGAGCTGCTGGTGGCGATCACCGTGCTGGCCATCGTCGCCGTGCTGGGCTGGCGCGGGCTGGACAGCATCGTCCGCTCGCGCGCCAAGCTGACCGAGCAGATGGAGCATGCGCGCGGCATCCAGCTGGCGTTCGCGCAGATGCAGAGCGACCTGGAACAATTGGCCGGCACCGACCTGCTGGGCCAGCGCCAGCGCCTGGTGGCCGACAATGCGCGCCTGATCTTCATCCGCACCGTGTTTCCCGAGAACGCACCGTCGCAGCTGCAGGTGGTCAGCTATCGCCTGCGCAACGGCGTGCTGACGCGGCGTGAGTCCGTCAACACGCGCGACCTGGGGCAACTGGACTCGCTGTGGCAGGTCGCACTGGGCGATACCGATCCGATTCCTGGCGTGGCGCTGCAGTCCGGCGTGGCCAGCATGGCCGTGCGCATCTGGGACAGCGGCGCCTGGCGCGCGCCGGCCGTCAACGGCAGCGCGAATGCGGCGCCGCAGACGCCGGGACCGCAGCTCGGTGCCAACGGCATGAAGGGGCTGGAGATGTCGCTGCAGTTGCAGGGCCAGCCCAACCCGCTGGTGAAGATCCTGTTGCTGGGGGCCGTATGAGCGTGCGTCCACTTTCGCGCCAGCGCGGCGTGGCCGTGGTCACGGCACTGCTGCTGACGACCCTGGCCGTGACGATCGTGGCCAGCCTGTTCTGGCAGCAGCAGGTGCAGGTGCGCTCGATGGAGAACCAGCGCCTGCACCTGCAGACGCGCTGGGTGCTGCGCGGCGCGCTGGACTGGGCCCGCCTGATCCTGCAGCAGGAGGGGCGCGACAGCCGTGACGTCACGCGCGAGGACGGCGTGTGGGCCACGCCGCTGGCCGAAACACGGCTGGACCAGTACCTGGAGCGCGAGCGCCAGAATAACGAAAGCTACGATGCCACGCTGTCGGGGCAGATTTTCGATGCGCAGGCACGCTACAATCTGGCGAACCTGGCAAGCGCCAACGGCATGGTCGATCCGGCGCAGCTGGCGGTGTTCCGGCGCCTGCTGGCCAACCTGCAGCTGAACGACGCCGTGGCGCAGGCGGTGGCGGATGCGGTGAAGCGGGCCTACGTGGCGACGCCGCCGGTGGTGGTGCCGACTCCGGACGGTACGGGCACGGGAAGCGGGACGGGAACGGGAACTGGAACGGGAACGGGAACGGGAACGGGCGCGACGGGTACCGCGACGGTGACGCGTGGCGGCAGCAGCAGCGGCAGCAACGCGCCCATCGCGCCGCTCCGGGCGGAAGACCTGCTGGCGGTGGCGGGCGTGACGCAGCAGGCCGTGGAGCGGCTGCGCGAGTTCGTCATCGTGCTGCCGGTCGGGACCCGGGTGAACCCGAATACCGCCAAGGCCGAGGTACTGGCGGCGCTGTTCGAGAACATGTCGGTGTCGGAGGCGCAGTCGCTGGTGGTGCAGCGCAAGCGCACGCCGTGGACCGAGGGGCAGCCATTGAAGTCGGCTGGTGGCGCCGGGCCGACCGTGCCGGTGGCCTACCGCAGCGACAACTTCCTGGTGCAGAGCCAGGTGCGGCTGGAGCGGGCGGCGCTGGAGACGTGGTCGCTGATCCGGCGCGACCCCTACGACCAGGGCTCGCGCACGACGCCGGTGTGGATCCGGGAACTTTAGGACAAAGAAGAAGGCAAACGGTTTTGACGACTCTTTATATCAGCTATCCGGCACGCGCGGCCGCCAACGACGCGGGGGCGGCGCAGAGCTGCGCTTTCGCGCTGGTGGGCGACGCGGGCAACGTGGCGCAGCAGGGTACCGGGGCGCTGTCCAAGCTGGCCGACCTGGTCGCATCGGCGCGCAAGGTCGTGCTGCTGCTGGCCGCCAGCGACGTGACGCTGCTGCGCGTGGCCGTGCCGCCGCTGTCGGGCGCGCGCCTGAAGGCGGCCCTGCCGAACCTGGTCGAGGAACAGATCCTGGGCGACCCGGCCGAATGCGTGCTGGCGATCGGCCCGGCGCAGCCGGGCGTGGCCGAGCGCACCGTCGCCGTCGTGCAGCGCGCCTGGCTGGAAGTACTGGTACGGGCGCTGGTGGCGCAGGGCGCGCGCAGCGTCAGCGCGCTGCCGGGCCAATTGTGCCTGCCGCTGGTGCCGGGCGGTGTCTCGGCCGCGCTGCTGCATGACGAGGCGGGGCTGGAGCTGACCCTGCGCGCCGCGCAGTACGAAGGCATGGGCCTGACCCTGCCGGCGCAGGCCGACAGCGCGCTGCACACGCTGCGCGCACTGGCCGGCGAGGCGCCCGTCACACTGTATGTGCCGGCCGCCCAGCGCGCGCAGTACGACGCGCTGGTGGCCGAAACTCCCGGGATTGTGCTGGAAGAGGACAACTGGGTGCACCGCATCGCGGCCGCGCAAGCCGTGCAGCTGGACCTGGCCGCCGGCCTGGGCGCGGCCAGCGGCGCGCGTGCGCGCGAATGGCGCCGCTGGCGCTGGCCGGCATACATCGCGCTGCTGGCGGTGCTGGTCAATATCGCCGGCCTGAACATCGAGTGGCTGCGCATGCAGCGCGAGGCCGACGCGGTGCGCCAGTCGATGACGCAGATCTTCCGCGCCGCCTACCCGAACGAGAAGGTGATCCTTGATCCGGCCGCGCAGATGCGCAAGAACATCGCCAGCGCCAAGGCGGCCAGCGGCGAGATGGCGGCCGACGAGTTCACGGCGCTGGCGGCCGCGCTGGGCGAGGCGCTGCAGATCCTGCCACGGCGCGACGTCGTCGCGGGCCTGGAATACCGCGAGCGCGCGCTGACCGTGCGGCTGAAACCCGACAGCGTGGACGCGGCCGCGCTGGCGCAGGTGCAGGCGCAGCTGGCCCCGCGCAAGCTGTCGCTGAAGGAAACCGGCGCCGGCGTCTGGCAACTGCGCGCGGGAGGCGGAGCATGAGCAAACTGACCGATACCATCAAGGGCTGGCGCGCGGGCGCGGCCGCGTTCTGGGGCGCCCGCACGGAACAGGAGCGCCGCTTCCTGGCCGTCGGCGGCGCCGTCGTGGGACTGGGCCTGGTGTACGGCCTGCTGATCGATCCGGCGCTGACGGGACGCGAACGGCTGCGCCGCGAACTGCCGGTACTGCGCCAGGAGGCGGCCGAGTTGCAGGCATTGGCCACCCAGGCGTCGCAATTATCGGCCCAGCCGGCGCCGCCGGTGGCGGCGCTGACGCGCGACGCGCTGAACACGGTGCTCACCAGCCGCGGGCTGACGCCGCAGAACCTGGTCGCCACCGGTGAATACTTCAAGATCGAGTTCAAGGGCGTGCCGTTCGCCGGCCTGGTCTCGTGGCTGGACGACGCGCGGCGCGAGAATCGCATCGCCGTGCAGGACGGCACCGTCACGGCGCAGGACGCGGCAGGCATGGTCGATGCCACGCTGACCTTGCGCCAGGAGACGGGCGCCCGATGAAACGCGCCGTCCTGTGGCTGCTTGCCGTCGTCGTCACGGCCGTGCTGACGCTGCTCGTGTTCTTCCCGGCCGCCTGGGTGGCCGTGCTGGTGGAGCGGCAGACGGACGGCCGCCTGACCCTGGGCGACGCCCAGGGCACGTTATGGCATGGCTCGGCCTTCGTTGGCGGTGCCGCCAGCCGCAGCGGCGCCGTCACGCCGCTGCTGCCGGGCCGGTTCACGTGGCGGCTGTCGCCGCTGTCCTTGCTGGGCAGCGTGCGCATGGAACTGTCCAATCCGGACGCGCTGACGCAGCCCGTGCTGTTTACGGGCAGCTGGCGCCAGTGGCAGCTCAGTCCCGCCGCGTTGCGGCTGCCCGCGGACGGGCTGTCCGGACTGGGCGCGCCATTGAACACGCTGGCGCTGTCCGGCCGCCTGCAACTGGCATGGACATCGCTGCAGCTGGCGCTGGTGCAGCGCAACGTCGCCGTGGACGGCCGCACCACGCTGGAGATGCAGGACGTGTCGTCGCGCCTGACGCCGATCCGCCCGCTGGGCAGCTACCAGCTGGCGCTGGACTGGCGCGGGCAGCAGGCCGGAGTCAACCTGAGCACGACGAAGGGTCCGCTGCTGCTGTCCGGCACGGGCCAGCTGCAACAGGGCCGGCTGCAGTTTTCCGGCCAGGCCGAGGCCGCCAAGGGCTACGAAGAAACGCTGGGCAACCTGCTCAACCTGCTGGGTCAACGCCGCATGGTCGGCGGTAAAAACATCATCGCTTTAGAGTTCAGATAATGAAAAAACAGTTTGCTGGCAAATCCTCTCTTCCCGCGCACAAGCGCGTCAGTGCCGCGGCGCTGCTGTGCTGCATGCTGTGCTCCGCCGTCACCCCGGCCTTCGCCGCGCCGCAACCGGCCGCCGAAGCCGATGCGGCGGCGCTGAACTTCGTCGGGGCCGACATCGAAGCGGTCATCAAGGCGGTGGGCCATTACACCAACATCACGTTCCTGATCGACCCGCGCGTCAAGGGCACGATCACGCTGGTGTCGGAAAAATCGATCAGCAAGTCGCAGGCGTTCGCGCTGCTGACCTCCGCGCTGCGCCTGCAGGGCTACGCCATCGTCAGCGGCGACGGCTATGCCAAGGTGGTGCCGGAAGCGGAAGCGAAGCTGCAGGCCACCCCGACGATCGTCGGCAAGCAGGCCACGCCGAAGGGCGACCAGATCGCCACCCAGGTGTTCCACCTGGCGCACGAATCGGCGGCCAACCTGGTCACCGTATTGCGCCCGCTGATCTCGACCAACAACACGATCAACGCCAACCCGGGCAACAACTCGCTCGTCATCACCGACTACGCGGACAACCTGAAGCGCCTGGCCAAGATCGTCGCCGCGCTGGACGCGCCGGCCAATACGGATATGGACGTGATCCCGGTCCGCCACGGCATCGCCAGCGACGTGGCGACGATGATCAACAAGATGATGGAGCCGGGCAGCGGCGCCGACAGCGGGCGCGTCACGGTACTGGCCGACCCACGCACCAACTCGCTGATCCTGCGCGCGCCGTCGGTGGCGCGCGCCAACCTGGCCAAGTCGCTGATCGCCAAGCTGGACCAGCCGACTACCCAGATGGGCAACGTCCACGTGGTCTACCTGAAGAACGCCGATGCCACCAAGCTGGCCGAGACGCTGCGCGCCGTGACGACGGGCGAGTCGCCGTCCAGCACCGGCGGCGCCAACAGCGCCCTGGGCAACAACCAGGCGACGATGCAGACCGGCGCCAACAACACGATCGGCCAGACCGGCACGGCCGGCGGCACCGGGCCGACCAATCCGGCGCTGTCGGCCTCCGGCAGCGCTGGCCGCAGCGGCGGCGCCACCGGTGGCGGCGGCTACATCCAGGCAGACGCCTCGACCAACACCCTGATCATCACGGCGCCGGAAGCGATCTACCGCAACCTGCGCGCCGTCATCGACCAGCTGGACGTGCGCCGCGCCCAGGTCTACATCGAGGCACTGATCGTCGAGATCAGCGCCGACAAGGCGGCCGAATTCGGCGTGCAGTGGGTCGGCGCCTCGGGCGACAGCAACAGCACCTACCGCGTCGGCGGGCTGCAGTCGTTCTCCAACGGCGGCAACAACCTGGTCAACATCTACAACGGCACGGCGCCCAGCAACGGCCTGTCGGTCGGCATCTTCAAGCAGCTCGCCAACGGCAAGCTGGGCCTGGGCGCGCTGGCCCACGTGCTGGAGACGAACGCCAACGGCAACGTGCTGTCCACGCCGAACATGATCACGCTGGACAACGAGGTCGCCACGATCCGCGTGGGCCAGAACGTGCCGATCCTGACCGGCCAGTTCACCACCACCTCCGGCACCAACAGCAATCCGTTCCAGACCATCGACCGCAAGGACGTGGGCCTGACCCTGAAGGTGAAGCCACAGATTTCCGAAGGCGGCACGATCAAGCTGGCGATCTACAACGAGTCGTCCAGCGTGGCCGCGTCGTCGGTCGATGCCACCGCCGGCATCACGCTCAATACGCGCGTCATCGAGAACAACGTCATCGCCGACGACGGCCAGATCATCGTGCTGGGCGGTCTGATCGAGGACAAGGCCAGCGACAGCGTCGAGCGCGTGCCGGGCCTGGCCAGCCTGCCGGTGCTGGGCAACCTGTTCAAGTACAACAAGCGCTCGCGCACCAAGACCAATCTGATGGTGTTCCTGCGCCCGGTCGTGATCCGCAACATGGAGCAGAGCATCAGCCTGGCCACGGACCGCTACGACTACATGCGTTCGGCCGGCGCAACGTTGACGCCGAACGAGGCGATCCTGGTCAAACAGCTGGGCAATCCAATGCTGCCGCCGCTGGTCAACGGCAGCCCGGCCAGCCCGGATGGCACGCTGGCCCGGCCGGTGCCGCCGGCTGCCGTGCCGGCGCGCATCCCCGGCGCCGCCGAACCCGTGCCCGCGCAACCCGGGAAGCAGTGATGAACAACCTGTTGCCCTATGCCTTTGCACGGGACTACCTCGTGCTGGCGCGCAGCGGCGAGCGCGACGACACCGTGCAGGTGCTGGTGTCGAACGCGACGACGCCGGCGGCCATCGCCGAGGTGTCGCGCCGCTTCGGCCGCATCCAGCTGACCGCCATGCCGCGCGCCGAGCTGGAAGCGGCCATCGCGTCGGCCTATGCCGGCGCCGGCGGCGACGTGTCGCAGGTGGCCGATGAATTCGACGCCGACCTGGACCTGACCAAGCTGCTGCAGGACGTGCCGGCCATCGAGGACCTGCTGGAATCCTCCGACGACGCCCCCGTGATCCGCATGATCAACGCGCTGTTGACGCAGGCGCTGCGCGACGGCGCTTCCGACATCCACGTCGAGCCGTTCGAGCAGATCTCCGTGGTGCGCTTCCGCATCGACGGCGCGCTGCGCGACATCGTCAAGCCTCGCAAGGCCATCCACGGCTCGCTGATCTCGCGCATCAAGATCATGGCGCAGCTGGACATCGCCGAAAAACGGCTGCCGCAGGACGGCCGCATCACCCTGCGCGTGGGCGGCAAGCCGGTCGACGTGCGGGTCTCGACCCTGCCGACCGGCCACGGCGAGCGGGCCGTGCTGCGTTTGCTGGACAAGGAGGCGGGCCGGCTCGACCTGAACCACCTGGGCATGAGCGCGCCGATGCTGGAAGAGTTCAATGGCCTCCTGGCGCAGCCGCACGGCATCGTGCTGGTCACCGGCCCCACCGGCTCGGGCAAGACGACCACGCTGTACGCGGCGCTGTCGCTGCTGAACTCCACCACGACGAACATCCTGACGGTGGAAGACCCGATCGAGTACGATCTCGCCGGCGTCGGCCAGACCCAGGTCAACGCCCGCATCGACATGACGTTCGCGAAAGCCTTGCGCGCGATCCTGCGACAAGACCCGGATGTGATCATGATCGGCGAAATCCGCGACCTGGAAACGGCGCAGATCGCCGTCCAGGCCTCGCTGACGGGCCACCTGGTGCTGGCGACCCTGCACACCAACGACGCGGCATCGGCCGTCACCCGTCTGCTGGACATGGGCATCGAGCCATTCCTGCTGTCGTCCTCGCTGCTGGGCGTGCTGGCGCAGCGGCTGGTGCGCAAGCTGTGCCCGGTCTGCAAGACCAATGAAGGCGGCACCTGGCACGCGGTCGGCTGCGACGCCTGCGGCCAGACCGGCTACCAGGGCCGCGTCGGCATCTATGAGCTGCTGCAGACGACGGACCGCATCCGCTCGCAAATCCACGACCGCGCCTCCGAGGCGGAGATCCGCACCACGGCGCTGGGCGATGGCATGAAGACGATGCGTGACGACGGCGAGCGCTGGCTGGCGGACGGCACCACCACGCTGGCCGAGCTGCTGCGCGTGGCCAAGGACTAAGCGACCATGCCGGCATTCCGATACGAAGCCGTCGACGCGGGCGGCGCCACCAAGAAGGGCGTCGTCAATGCGGACAGCGCGCGCTCGGCGCGGGCCGACCTGCGCGGCCAGGGCCTGGTGCCGATCAAGGTCGATGCCATCTCGGCGCAGGTCGATGCCAGCGGCGCCACCGCGCGCCGCGGCCTGGGCGAGAAGCTGTCGACGACGGAGCTGGCGCTGTTTACGCGCCAGCTGGCCAGCCTGTTGGAAGCAGGGCTGCCGCTGGAGCAGGCGTTTACCGCGCTGCTGGAACAGGCCGAGCGGGCGTACGTGCGCGACCTGATCGCGTCGATCCGCTCCGAGGTGATCGGCGGCGCGTCCCTGTCGGACGTGCTGGGCCGCCATCCGCGCGACTTCGCCGAAATCTACCGGGCGCTGGTGGCGTCCGGCGAGCAGATCGGCCAGCTCTCGCGCGTGCTGTCGCGCCTGGCCGACTATATCGAGCGGCGCAACGCGCTGGTGCAGAAGGTCAAGCTGGCGTTCACGTACCCGGCCATCGTGACGGTGGTGGCGTTCGCCATCGTGATCTTCCTGCTGACCTACGTGGTGCCGCAGATCGTCTCCGTATTCGCCAACACCAAGCAGAAGCTGCCGCTGCTGACGGTGATCATGCTGGCGGTCTCCGACTTCGTGCGGCACTACGGCATCTTCGTGGCCGTGCTGCTGGTGGGGGCCTGGGTCATGTGGCGCAAGGCCTTGGAGAACATCGCGCTGAAGACGCGCTGGCACACGTGGCTGCTGACGGCGCCGCTGTACGGCAAGTTCGAGCGCAGCCTGAATACGTCGCGCTTTGCCAGCACGCTGGCCATCACGACCGGTTCCGGCGTGCCGATCCTGCGCGCGCTGGAGACGAGCCGCGACACGCTGTCGAACGTGGCGATGCGCCAGCTGGTGGAAGAGGCCAGCGATGCGGTGCGCGAGGGTGTCAGCCTGGCGCGGGCGCTGTCGGCGCAGAAGCACTTCCCGCCGATGCTGATCCACATGATTCGCGCTGGCGAGATCACGGGCGAGCTGCCGGCGATGCTGGAACGCGCCGCCGCCGCGCAGGAAGCGGACCTGGAACGGCGCACGCTGACGATCGCCGGCCTGCTCGAGCCCGCGCTGATCCTGGCGATGGGCGTGGTGGTGCTGCTGATCGTGCTGGCCGTGCTGATGCCGATTATCGAAATCAATCAGCTGGTGCGCTGAAGATGGAAACCGTATGAACCGATTGCCTTTCGTAGCAACCGTCGCCGCCGTGGTGGCATTGACGGCTTCCGTGGCCTACTGGGGCCTGCAATTGTACAAGCCGGCGCAGCGCCCCATCGCGGCCGTGCCGGTACTGGACACGCCGCCGGCGCTGATCGACGCGGCGCGCGGCCTGTTCGGCGGCGAGACGGCTGTCGCCGCCGCCAGCACGTATCAGCTGCGCGGCGTCGTCGCGGCCGGCAATGGCCGGCGCAGCGTGGCGATCATCGCCGCCAACAACGAGGCGCCGAAGGCGTACCCGGTCGGTGCCGAGCTGGCGCCCGGTGTCGTGGTGAAAGAGGTGCAGGCGCGTTCCGTGACGCTGTCGGAAGGGGGCGTACAGAAGCGCCTGGACCTGCCGGCCGACACGGGCGTGTCGATGACGACAGCCGCGCCGCTGCCGGACGTGGCGCGGGGGACTGCGCCGCCGCAGGCGCAGCCGATCACGCCACCGCAGCCAGCGCCTTCGGCCACGCCGCCGCCCGGCACGCCGGTCGGCCAGCCGGGCCAGCTGGCGCCGGTGCAGTCGGCGCCGGCGCAGCGGACCAGTACAGGGCAGTAAGGGAGACCCATGGTGTCAGGCACCTATCTGCGAGTCGAAGACTCGCAGATAGGTGCCTGACACCGGCGGGTTTGCGCTTATTCCTCCGGCTCCGGCTTCAGCTTGGCCTTGGCAATCGCCCGCTTCGCCGCCTGCCGTTCGGCCGACTTGCTGCGCTCGTGCGGCCCGGCGGCGCGCGCTTTGGCCAGCGCCGCGAACGGGTTGCGCGGCGCGCTCTGCGATGGCTCGACGCGAATGCGCATCTTCTGCCGGGTGGCCAGGGCCTTGTTCGCCATCGCAGTCTCCTTCGTTACAGTACGTAGCGCGACAGGTCTTCGTTGACCGCCAGCGCGTCCAGCCGCTGGTTGACGTACTGCGCATCGATCACGATGGTCTTTTCCTGGCGGTCGGCCGCGTCGAACGAGATCTCCTCCAGCAGCTTTTCCATCACCGTGTACAGCCGGCGTGCGCCGATGTTCTCGGTGCGCTCGTTGACCTGGTACGAGATCTCCGCCAGGCGCGTGATGCCGCTCTGGTCGAACTGCAGGGTCAGGCCCTCGGTGGCCAGCAGCGCCTCGTACTGGCGCGTCAGGCAGGCGTCCGTGCTGGTCAGGATGCGCTCGAAGTCGGCGATCGACAGCGATTCCAGCTCCACGCGGATCGGGAAGCGGCCCTGCAGCTCCGGAATCAGGTCGGACGGCTTGGCCAGGTGGAACGCGCCCGAAGCGATGAACAGGATGTGGTCCGTCTTGATCATGCCGTACTTGGTGTTCACGGTGGTGCCCTCGACCAGCGGCAGCAGGTCGCGCTGCACGCCGGCGCGCGAGACGTCAGCGCCGCCCGTCTCCGAACGCGATGCGATCTTGTCGATCTCGTCCAGGAACACGATGCCGTTCTGCTCCACGTTCTGGATCGCCTTCTGCTTCATCTCGTCCTCGTTGACGAGCTTCGCCGCTTCCTCGTCCACCAGCAGCTTCAGGGCCTCGCGGATCTTGACCTTGCGCGCCTTCTTGCGCCCGCCGCCCACGCCGGAGAACATCGACTTGATCTGCTCCGTCATCTCTTCCATGCCCGGCGGCGCCATGATTTCCATCTGCGGCGATGGTTCGGCCAGCTCGATCTCGATTTCCTTGTCGTCCAGCTCGCCCATGCGCAGGCGCTTGCGGAAGGTCTGGCGGGTGCCGTCCGCCGCTGGCTCGGACGCCTCGCGGAAACCGAAGTCGCGCGGCGGCGGCAGCAGGATGTCCAGGATGCGGTCTTCCGCCGCGTCCTCGGCGCGGGCGCGCACCTTGGCCATCTCGGCCTGGCGGGTCTGCTTGACGCCGATGTCGATCAGGTCGCGGATGATGGTGTCGACGTCGCGGCCCACGTAGCCCACTTCGGTGAACTTGGTGGCTTCGATCTTGATGAACGGCGCGTCGGCCAGCTTGGCCAGGCGGCGCGCGATCTCGGTTTTACCGACACCCGTCGGGCCGATCATCAGGATGTTCTTCGGCGTGATCTCGTGGCGCAGCGGTTCTTCGACCTGCTGGCGGCGCCAGCGGTTGCGCAGCGCGATGGCGACGGCGCGCTTGGCCTTGCCCTGGCCGACGACGTGCTTGTCGAGTTCACCGACGATTTCCTGCGGCGTCATGTTCATATGGGTCATTGTCGTCTCAGTCCAGGGTTTCGATGATGTGGGAGAGGTTGGTGTAGATGCACAGCTCGCCGGCGATCGTCAGTGATTTCTTGACGATGTCGCTCGGTGCCAGTTCCGTGTTCTCAAACAGGGCCTTGGCGGCCGACTGGGCGTAGACGCCGCCCGAACCGATCGCGCCGATGCCGTCTTCCGGCTCCAGCACATCGCCGTTGCCCGTGATGATCAGGGTCGACTCGGCATCGGCCACCAGCAGCATCGCCTCCAGGCGGCGCAGCACGCGGTCGGTGCGCCAGTCCTTGGCCATCTCGACGGAGGCGCGCAGCAGATTGCCCTGGTGTTTCTCCAGCTTGGCTTCGAAACGGTCCAGCAAGGTGAACGCGTCCGCCGTGCCGCCGGCGAAGCCGCACAGCACTTTGCCCTGGTACAGCTTGCGCACCTTGCGCGCCGTGCCCTTCATGACGATATTGCCCAGCGTTACCTGGCCGTCGCCGCCCAGCGCCACCTGCTTGCCGCGACGGACGGACAGGATCGTGGTACCGTGAAATTGTTCCATAAATGCCTCAAAGTAATGACGCGAATCGGCGTCCAGCGGCAAAAATGGGGCTGGACGACGAAATTGCAAGCCGGCAGCAAGCGGCACCGGCTGTCAGTATCGGTGCGGAAACAGCCGTGCCACGTCGGCAAATCCGAGCAGGCGCAACAGTGCCGCCACCAGATGGTTCAGCTCGCGCAACTCGATACGCCGGGACGCTTCCTGCGCCAACGCGCGCAGGCATCCCAGCAACTGGCCGCCCGCTGCCAGGTCGATCCGCACCAGGTGCGAGCAGTCGAACACGAGCGTCGCTCCCTGTCCAGCATAGGCGCGGATCGCGGCCAGTAAAGGCTCGACGTCGGCTTCGATGACGTGCGGCAACAAATAGCGATCCGCCGCCGGGGCGCCGGCCTGGCGTGGCGTGTTCGCCACATTGCCGGGCGCGACGAACTGTGGCGGCGACATTTCGAACGTCACGCAGTAGTCCATCGCCGCTTCCTCGAATTCCTTCTCGCGGTTCAGCAGGCGCAGCAGTTCGAGCAGCAACAGCCAGGGCGCTTCACCTTCGTCGCGCCGGCCCACGTCCAGCAGCGCGCGCAGGTGGGCGACGAGTTCCCCGGCGCCGGCCAGTTGCAGTTCGCGCTGCGGCGACACGGCACGCAAGGCGTCCAGCACCGGGCCGCAGCCGGCCGGCGTAACGGCCAGCACGCGGCTGAAGTCGACCCGCAGCACGGGGGCGTCGGCGGCCGTGCGCAGCCGCTCGGCCTGGGTCACGGCGCGCTCGTCCAGCATTCCGCTGAACTGCACGGTGGGCGCTACGCCGCTGTAGCCATCCGCGCCGGCAGGCGGCGGCTGCCAGCTTGGCGGCGACGTCTCGAACGTGCTGGCGTAATCGATGGCCAGGTCGTCGAACGCATCCTGTTCTCCCAGCACGTGGTACAGGTCGAACAGCATCCACCAGGCGGTGCGGTCGCGCGCGCCAGGCGCGCCGCTGTCGCCCGCGACGGCCGCCGCTAGCAATTGCCGCGCCGCCGCCGCATCGCCGCCGGCGTACAGCAGCGCCGCCTCCTCGACGACAGGCGCGCGCTCGGCGGCGGCCGCTTCAGCGGGCGTCTCCTCGTCGCCCAGCAATTCCGTGACGGCGCCGTCCAGCAGGGGCAGCGTATTGCCGTCCTGCTGTGCCGGCGGCGTGGGACGGGGCGGGCGGCGGAACGTGGGTTCCGGGTCGTCGAACATGTCCGCCGCCATCGCGGCCTCGATGGCGTCGATCTTCAGGGCCGTGGCGCGGGCAATGTCGCGCTGCAGGTCGGCCTGCTCGCGTTGCCGCCGCAGTTCGCTGTTGGCGGACAGGCGCGCGAGTACCTCGTCGTCGTCGACGCTGTGGTCCGTCTTGCCTTTGCGAAATCGCGTGAAGAGTCCCATGCCCATGCCTCATGTATTCCCGCCAGTGTAGCGGGCACAAAAAAAGCATGCCGCGGCATGCTTTTTTCGTGAGTGGCGCGGTTCAGTCGCCGTACAGTTTTTGCTTCAGCTCGCGGCGCTGCTGCGCCTCCAGCGACAGCGTGGCCGTCGGGCGCGCGATCAGGCGGGGAATGCCGATCGGCTCGCCGGTTTCCTCGCACCAGCCGTATTCGCCGTTTTCGATGGCGACGAGCGATTGCTGGACCTTTTTCAGCAGCTTGCGCTCGCGGTCGCGCGTGCGCAGTTCCAGCGCGTGCTCTTCCTCGATGGTGGCGCGGTCGGCGGGGTCGGGCACCAGCACGGTTTCGCGCAGGTGTTCCGTGGTCTCGCCAGCGTTTTTCAGCAGCTCTTTCTCCAGCGCCTGCAGGCGCGCCTTGAAGAAGGCCATCTGTGCCGGGTTCATGTAGTCCTTGTCGCTCATCGCCAGAATTTCTTCTTCGGTGAGCAATGGAGCTTCTGCAGCCGCGGGGGTCGATTTATTTGTTTTGGTCATGACTTCGCTTACCTTCGATACGACAGAGTTTTCAAATCCAGCCGGTCGGCCGTGGCGGCCGGGACCTGGCTCGGCCCCACAAAAACCGGGTTAGTTTATACCAAACATTGTTCCAGACCGCGAACAAAGATGTCTTTTGGCAGATTTTTACCGATAAACACCATTTTGCTGCCGCGAACGTCGTTTTCGTCCCATTTGGCGCCCAGGTCGCTTCCCATCAGCTGATGCACGCCCTGGAATACGACCTTGCGTTCGGCGCCCTGCATCCACAATACGCCTTTGTAGCGCAACATGCGAGGCCCGTACACATTGACGAGTCCGCCCAGGAACTCGTCCAGCTTGGCCGAGTCGAACGGACGGTCGCTCTTGAACACGAAGGCCGCGATCTCGTCCGTATGGTGGGCGCGATGGTGATCATGCGTGTGGTCGTGCGCGTGCGACGGGTGATCGCAGTGTTCGCCGTGCTCATGATCATGATCATGGTCATGCTCTTCGGCCGCCAGGAAGTCCGGGTCCAGCTCCAGCTTTTCGTTCAGGTTGAAACCTTTCAGGTCCAGCACTTCCGTGATCGGCGCGTTGCCGAAGTCGGAGCGGCCGATCGGCGCGCGCGGGTTGATGCGCTTCAGGCGCGCCGTCAGCTCGGCAATCGCCGCGTCGTCCACCAGGTCGGTCTTCGACAGCAGGATCTTGTCGGCAAAGCCCACCTGGCGCTGCGCTTCCTCGTTGTCGTCGAGCTGTTGCATGGCATGGCGCGCGTCGACGACGGTGACGATGGCGTCCAGCAGGTAGTTGCTGCCCACTTCGTCGTCGATGAAGAAGGTCTGCGCCACCGGGCCCGGATTGGCCAGGCCCGTCGTTTCGATGACGACGCGGTCGAACGCGATCTCGCCGGCCGCGCGCTTTTTCGCCAAGTCGGACAGGCCGATGATCAGGTCGCCACGCACGGTGCAGCAGATGCAGCCATTGTTCATCTCGACGATCTGCTCGCGGCTTTCCTGCACGAGGATCTCGTTGTCGATGTTCTCCTGGCCGAATTCGTTCTCGATGACGGCGATACGCATGCCGTGCTGCTCGCGCAGGATGCGGTTGAGCAACGTGGTTTTACCGGCGCCCAGGAAGCCGGTGAGAATGGTGGTCGGGATCAATGACATGGCACATACCGGTAACAGAATCGGACGATTATGCCGGAATTTCAATATTGCTGTCCAACCCCGATGTTGATTCGGATCAGGGGGCGCTGGCACCTACTTGGCGCGCGGGTGCGCCTTGTCGTAGACCTGCGCCAGGTGCTGGAAATCGAGCGCCGTGTACACCTGGGTGGACGTGATGCTGGCATGCCCCAGCATTTCCTGCACGGCACGCAGGTCGCCGGACGACTGCAGCACGTGCGACGCGAACGAGTGACGCAGCATGTGCGGATGCACGTGCATCGGCGCGCCGGTCGCCAGCGCATGCGCTTTCAGCCGCGTCTGCACGACACGTGGCGCCATCCGGCCACCCCGTTCGTTCAGGAACAGCGCGGCGCTGCCGTCCGCCGGGGCGGGCCGCACCCGCAACCAGGCGTCGATGGCCGCCAGCGCCGCGCTGCCGACGGGCACGCGGCGCATCTTGTTGCCTTTGCCGGTGACGATCACCTCGCCATTGTCGCGCTCGAGCCAGCCGGTGGAGGCGGGCAGGGCGCCGTCGGCCTTGCGGTAGTGCAGGTCCAGGCTGCACAGCTCGGAAACGCGCAGGCCGCTCGAGTACAGCAGCTCGAACATGGCGGTATTGCACAGTTCGGCGGAGGTGGGCGCGGCGGCGGCTTTGCGCGCTGGCGTCGCGACCAGCTGCACGGCATCGTCCACGGACAACGCCTTGGGCAGGGACTTGGCGCGTTTCGGGGCGCGCACGCCGTCGACGGGATTGGCAGGCAAGGCGACGTGTTCGGCCAGCCAGTCGAAAAAGCCGCGCCAGGCCGACAGCTTGCGAGCGATCGTGCGGCCGTCCTGGCCGGCGGCATGGAGTTTGCTGGCGTAGCGGCGGATGTCGGCGCTGCCGATGGCGGCCCAGTCGCGGCCGTCGGCCAGCCGGGCCAGCTCGTCGAGATCGCGGCCGTAGGCGGCCACCGTGTGGGCGGACAGCTTGCGCTGCGTGGCCAGGTGGACCAGCCAGTCGGCCGTCCGGCTGCCGGCCGCGTCCGTCATATCAGGCCAGCAGCGGGGCCAGCGCGACGCTGGCCGTTTCGCCGATGTGCACCAGGAAATCGGTGGCCATTAGCGAAGTAAAACGTTCGGCGTCGGGCGAGCCCATGATCAGAAGGCCAAAGGCCGGTCCCTTCGTGCCGGGCGCGCGCAGCGCCACGATGACGGCCGACTGGATGGAAGCCGCGTCGTCCAGCCAGCGCACCGCCTCGAAATCGTTGTTGCTGCCGCAATAAGGCGCTTGCAGGCCGTTGGCGAACAGGCGCGCATCGTCGGAAACGCCGGCGGCAAACCACTCGTCCTGGTACTGCGGCGCCACGTTGAACAGGCGCAGCGTAGCGGCCGGCACGTTGAAGCTGCTTTTCAGGCCTTCGGTGACGGCGCGTGGCATGCCGGCCACGTCGTGCTCGCGCAGCAGCGACTGGTTCCAGCCGTGGAAACGGTTGGCGATCGCCTGGTTTTCCTGCGCGTTACGGTTCAGTTCCGCCAGGCGCAGCTCCAGCGCCTTGTACTTTTCGCGCATCACTTCCATCTGTCGTTCCTGCAGCGACACGGCACGGCCCGTCAGTGGGCTGGACAGGCGAACGTCGCCCAGCAGGCTGGCGTGCTCTTCGAAGAAATGGGGATGGTCCGCCAGGTAGCGGGCGACGGCGGTGGAGTCCAGGGTAGCGGTCATTGTTGTCACATCGGATAAAGCCAGGCCACATTTTACCCGAGAGGCAACAAAAAAGACGCCCGCAGGCGTCTTTTTCAGCGTGACCGGGCCGCTTAGAAGTTGTGGTGGATGCCCAGCGCGTAGTGGTTCTGCTCGACGTCGTTGGTGGCTGCCGGCGTGAACGGCGTCTTCTTCTGCGACAGGTCCACGTACAGGTAGGTGCGCGGCGACAGGCTGTGCTCGTAGCCGACCGACGCCTGCTTTGTCTTCAGCACGCCATCCGGCGTTTTCTGGCCATAGCCGATCAGCCACTTGCCCGGCCCGACCGTGTAATTGGCGCCGATGATCCAGGCGTCCGTGTCCGGATTGATCAGCATCGTGTGGCTCTGGTCCTGCTTCTGGTACGAGGCCATCAGTTTCAGTGCCGTGGTCGGCTTGTACGATGCGGCCACCGAATACAGCTTCGTTTCGATGCCGTTGCGCTCGTGCGCCAGCATCGCCGCGAACGGCCCATTGGTGTAGGTCGCGCTGATCGAGTACGGATTGGCCGACGCTTCCGAGTTGGCCGGATACTGGGGCGCCGCCGCGGTGCCGCGGCCGACGATGGCCGGGTTGCCGTTGGCTTCCTTGGTCGCGACCGTCACGTTCAGCTGAAAGCCGTTCATCACGGGCGTGTTGTAGAACAGCGCGTTGGAGAAGCGGTTGGCCGAGTTGCCGGCCGGGCCCAGCGGATCGCTGGTATAGCCCGTCACCTGCAGATTGGTCTGGTAGCCCGCCACGGCCGGGATGCCGGACCACGGTTCGAAGGCGATCACCGATTCCTGGAAAGCCGACAGGCCACGGCCGATACGCACGGTACCGAAGGAGCCCTGCAGGCCGACGCGGCTCTGGCCCTGGAACAGCGGACGGCTGACGTTTTCCAGCGTACCGGTGTCGGGTTCGTAACGAATTTCCAGTTGGAACAGTGCTTTCAGGCCATTGCCCAGGTCTTCCACGCCGCGGAAGCCCAGCTTGTTGTTGTCGCGCTTGCCGATCAGCGTGGCGTCGTTGGCGGTATGGGTCGTGCGGGAGATGCCGGCGTCCAGCGTGCCGTAGATGGTCACGGAGGATTGGGCGAAGGCGCTGCCGAATGCACCCATCAGGGCCAGGGCCACCAAGGATTTCTTCATTTGATTGTCCTTATTAAATTATCGGTACAAATCCGAAAGCTCGGGAGTGCGTCTCGAACACTCGACTGGCTGAAACTTTAGTACACGTCCTCGTCAGTCTCGCTGGATTGGTCGATTATGAGCATGAGTAATGGTGGAAAGAAAAGTAAACCTGTCAGGTTGTTGTATTTTTGGAACGGTAGTTTTACGGTCCAAAGACGCAAGCTACCGTCCCCTCGTCCTTTCATTGGTAAGGTATTCATATCGCTAGCGTAGTCGCACTGCGGTCCGGACCGGCTTGTGCCCGCTCAAGGGCGCCGGGGCTCGGCGGAAGGCTGTCTGAGCCACGCAACACGTGCCGGCCGTCGCTGCCATCACAACAATGGAGACAAGCCCTGCCTGCCGGGGCACATCGACGCAACGCTTATGGCCAATCGCGAGGAGCTGGTTTTGATTCGGGGAGCACGGTCGGGCGATGCCGCGTGCCAATTGGCCTTGGGCCGGCTGTATTTGCGCGGCAGCGCCAGTCTGCCGCTGAGCCCGCCCACGGCGCTGCATTGGCTGGAGCGCGCCGCCCGGCAGGGGCTGGACGAGGCGCGCCTGCTGATCGGCCGCGCCAATCTGCAGGACTTGCGGTCCACTGCTGGCTCCGATGGTGTCACGCCGCTGCCGGCCACGCCGGCGCTGGCGCAGAGCGCTGAACCGGTGCGACCGGCAGCGGTTGAGGATGAGGGGCTGGCGCTGGCAGCCGCGGCGGGCGAGTCCGCTGCCCAGCTGGCGCTGGGCTTGCTGCTGGCAGGAATGGACCGGGAAGGCAACCGGGTGCCCGGCGCCGCGGTGCAATTCAAGCGTGCGATCCGTTGGCTGACGCAGGCCGGCCAGCAGGGCCAGGCCGACGCCTGGTTCGCGCTGGCGCGCATCTATATGAATGGCGGCTGCTCGCAGCGCAGCGCCGCGGCGGCGCAGTCCTGCCTGGAGCGGGCCGCGCACTTGGGGCATGCACAGGCGCAGCTGGAGTGCGGCATGCACGCCTGGCGCCAGCGCCGCGAGGACGAGCAGCACGACGTGCAGGCGCTGTACTGGTTGCAGCGTGCGGCGGCGCAGGGTTGTGCCCCGGCGCACGCGGCATTGGAGCGGCTCGCGCCGCCAGCGGCCGGCACGGCCTGGGCGGCCCAGCTGGCACAGCACCTGACCGGGGAGCAGGCGGCAAGGCAGCCGTTGCTGGCCGCGCGCATCGAGCTGGCGGCCCTGTTTCACCTGAGCCGCGCCGAAGCGCTGTTGCTGGACGTGTGTGCAGCCGACCAGGGCCACTGCCTCGTCGTCGATATCCGCGCCTTGTATAAACGCAGCCGGCGCCGGCTGGTGCTCGTGCGCACCGGGCGCCAGCGCCAGGCGCTGGACCGGGCCGTGCGCCTGTTCGAAGGGCACGGCGCGGCCGTGGAAGGCAATTACCGCCAGCGTCTGTATCGCCTGAAGACGTGGCTGGCGCGCTGCGACAGCGCGCTGCTGGCGGCTTGACCCGGCCGGGGGCGCACATCGTCTCCCCGGTGGTTCCGGGTTACAGCTCGATTTCGCCCTCGAACACCGTCACGGCCGGGCCCGTCAGGTAGACGGGCTGGCCTTCGCCGGCCCAGGCGATCGACAGTTGGCCGCCGCGCGCATCCACGCGCACCGGTGAATCCAGCAGGCCACGGCGGATGCCGGCCACGGCGGCCGCGCAGGCGCCCGTGCCGCAGGCCAGCGTCTCGCCGGCACCGCGTTCGAATACGCGCAGGCGGATATGCTGGCGGTCGAGCACCTGCATGAAACCGGCATTGACGCGTTTCGGGAAATGCGGATGCAGCTCGATCAGCGGCCCGGTCAGCTCGACAGGCGCGGTGTCCACATCGGTCACGACCTGCACCGCATGAGGATTACCCATCGACAGCACCGACACCAGCACGGTTTCCTTTTCGCCGGCCAGTTCCAGCACCAGCGGCCACAACGTGTCCTGGCCCTGCGGCTGACCTTGCAGGCCTTCCGTGTCGAACGGCACCAGGGCCGGCTCCAGCACAGGCGCGCCCATGTCCACGGTGACGCTGCCGTCTTCTTCCAGGCGCGGCGAAATAACGCCAGCCATCGTTTCGACGCAGATGCTGCGCCGGTCCGTCAGGCCTTTCTCGGCCACGAATTTCACAAAAGCGCGGGCGCCGTTGCCGCATTGTTCCACTTCGCCGCCATCGCTGTTGAAAATGCGATAGCGGAAATCGCAGCCGGGCTGCGCGGATTTTTCCACGACCAGCATCTGGTCGGCGCCGACACCGAAACGGCGGTCGGCCAGGGCTTGCCACTGGGCGGGCGAGAAGTCGATCTGCTGGTTGATGGCGTCGATGACCACGAAGTCGTTGCCCGCGCCATGCATCTTGGTGAATTTGAGTTTCATCGTTTATTCGAGTAGAAGGACGGTTCGCCGTTCGGCCGGGTTTTGAGAACGTTTATGGGTCCAGAAATACTCGGCCGGCGCCTCGCGCACGCGGTCCTCGATGAAGGCATTCATGCGGCGGGTGGCGGCCACCATGTCGGGCCCGGGGTAATTGTCCCACACCGGATAGAACTTGACGCGCCAGCCGCGATAACCCGGCAGGAAGGTGGCGATCACGGGCATCACCTGGGCGCCTGTCGTGGCGGCGATGCGGGCCGTGGCCGTCAGGGTGGCCGCGTCGATGCCGAAGAAGGGCACGAATTCCGCGTCCTTTTCGCCGAAGTCCATGTCCGGCAGCATGAAGTAGGGCAGGCGGTCGCGCAGCGCGCGCAGGATCGGCTTGATGCCGTCCTGGCGGGTGAACAGCTTGACCGGCTTGAAGCGGGCGCGGCCGGCGCGCAGCACGGCATCGAACGCGGCATTCTTCTGCTGCACGTACATCGACGAGGCCGATGCCTCCATCGCGATCGAGGCGCCTGCCACGTCCAGGCAGACGAAGTGCGGGCACAGCAGGATGGTCGGCTTTTCCGTCATCGCCGCGACCGGAATCTGGCCGGGCGGCATGCCCGCGCTGGTCTCGATGACGATCAGGCGGCGCAGCCGCGCTTCCGACGCCCACCACAGGATGGCGCGCTCGAACACGCTGCGCGAATACGCCTGGAAATGCTGCCGCGCCAAGGTGCGGCGCTCGGCTTCCGACAGTTCGGGCAGGCACAGGCGCAGGTTCGTCAGCGCGATCTCGCGGCGCGGGCCCATGATGACGAACAGCAGGCTGCCGACCAGGTCGCCGAACCGGCCCAGCACCGGCAAGGGCAGCCAGTGCAGCAACCACATGAATCCCAGCAGCAGTTTCATGCGGCCTCCTGCGTGGCGGCGGGGCCGGTGACGCCTTTCGGCACCTTGTAGCGGTTATAGCTCCAGTAATACTGGGCCGGGCAGCCGGCGATCAGCTGCTCCATGGCCGCGTTGATGGCGCGCGCCTGCTGGGCGCTGTCGCCGTCCAGCGAGCCCGTGAATGGCACGAAATGCAGCAGGAAGCCCTTGCCGCGCGGCAGGCGCTCGGCGTAGGTGAGGATGATCGGCGCGTCGCCGCCCAGCTTGGCCATCTTGGCCGGCAACGTCATCGTGTAGGCCGGGCGGCCGAAGAAGTCGGCCCATACGCCTTCGCCTTCCTGCGGCACCTGGTCGGGCAGGATGCCGACCGGCTTGCCCTGCTTGAGGAACTTGGCCAGCATGCGCACCCCGGACAGGTTGGCCGGGGCCAGGCGCAGGTTGCCGCGCGCGCGGGCCCCTTCCACCAGCGGCTTCATCGCTTCCTGCTTGGGGGGACGGTACATGACCATCAGCTCGGTGTCATGCGACACGCGCTGCGCGGTGATTTCGAAGCAGCCCAGGTGCGGCGTCAGGAATACGATGCCGCGGCCCGCGGCCAGCGTTTCCTCGACGATGCGGTAATCCTTGATGAACACGCGGCGGCCGATGCGCGCATCCGAGGCGCACCAGATGAAAGGCAGCTCGGCAATGGCTTTGCCGGACTCCGCCACAGCGGCGGGCAGCGCGCCGGCAAAACCCGCCCGCGTCATATTCTCGCGCATGCGCCGACGATACGAGGGGGAGATTAAATAGACTAGCCAACCCAGCATGCTGCCCAGGCAATGCAGCACGGGCAAGGGAAAGAACGAGAACAACCGGAATATTCGTAACAGCATTCAGACGTATCCTGGAACAACACTTTTGCGTTGCTCCACACAAAAATTTTTGAAGAAGCGTAAAATACCACGTAGTAGGAACCGCTGAGTTAACAGACAACTTGCGACGCGGTATAAAAATTTCGCTAAAGCGTCGCAAGCCGTCTCTGGTTGTTGCGACAAGCTTAACCATCAATCAGACTCAGGAGCTTGCATGTCTTCCAACGATTACCTCTTCACTTCCGAATCCGTTTCGGAAGGCCATCCCGACAAAGTCGCCGACCAGATTTCCGACGCGATCCTGGACGCCATCCTGGCCCAGGACCCGAAAGCGCGCGTCGCCGCCGAAACCCTGTGCAATACCGGCCTCGTCGTGCTGGCCGGCGAGATCACCACCCACGCCAACGTGGATTATATTCAGGTGGCGCGCGAGACCATCAAGCGCATCGGCTATGACAACACCGAGTACGGCATCGACTACAAGGGCTGCGCCGTGCTGGTCGCCTACGACAAGCAGTCGCCCGACATCGCCCAGGGCGTGGACGAAGGCGCCGGCCTGGACCTGGACCAGGGCGCCGGCGACCAGGGCCTGATGTTCGGCTATGCCTGCGACGAGACGCCGGAACTGATGCCGGCCGCAATTTACTACTCGCACCGCCTGGTCGAGCGCCAGTCGCAGCTGCGCAAGGACGGCCGCCTGCCATGGCTGCGTCCGGACGCCAAGTCCCAGGTCACGCTGCGCTACGTCGATGGCCGCCCGGTCGCCGTCGACACCGTCGTGCTGTCCACCCAGCACGCGCCGGAAATGCTGCACAAGCAGATCGAGGAAGCCGTCATCGAGGAAATCATCCGTCCGGTGCTGCCGAAGGAATGGCTGGCCAACACCAAGTTCCTGGTCAACCCGACCGGCCGCTTCGTCATCGGCGGTCCGCAGGGCGACTGCGGCCTGACCGGCCGCAAGATCATCGTCGACACCTACGGTGGCGCGGCCCCGCACGGCGGCGGCGCGTTCTCCGGCAAGGACCCGTCGAAGGTCGACCGTTCGGCCGCCTACGCGGCGCGCTACGTGGCCAAGAACATCGTCGCGGCCGGCCTGGCGCGCCAGTGCCAGGTGCAGGTGTCGTACGCGATCGGCGTGGCGCGTCCGATCAACATCACCGTCTACACGGAAGGCACGGGCGTAATCTCGGACGAGAAAATCGCCGAGCTGGTGCATGAGCACTTCGACCTGCGTCCGAAAGGCATCGTGCAGATGCTGGACCTGCTGCGCCCGATCTACCAGAAGACGGCGGCCTACGGCCACTTCGGCCGCGAAGAGCCGGAATTCAGCTGGGAACGCACCGACAAGGCCGCCGCGCTGCGCGCCTCCGCCGGCCTGTCGTAAAAGTTGCCCGAAAAATGGGGACGGACCCCATTTTTTAAGCAACACTCATAAAGACCGGAGCACCGTCTCCGGTTTTTTTGCGTTAAAATGCCCGTTCTCCGAGGAGCGTTGCGACGGACCCACTGCGGTCTGCCAGGCTCGGACACTTCTGCAACCGCGCTCACGTCAACTTTTTTCTAAACGAAAGGAGGCGTGATGAACGCCCAACTCAAAGACTCCCAGGATTACATCATCGCCGACATCGGCCTGGCCGCATGGGGCGAAAAAGAGATCAAGATCGCCGAAACGGAAATGCCTGGCCTGATGGCCATCCGTGAGGAGTTCGCCGCCGCCCAGCCGCTGAAGGGCGCCCGCATCACCGGTTCGCTGCACATGACGATCCAGACCGCCGTGCTGATCCGCACGCTGGAGGCCCTGGGTGCCAAGGTCCGTTGGGCCTCCTGCAACATCTACTCGACGCAAGACCACGCCGCCGCCGCCATCGCCGCCGTCGGCACGCCGGTGTTTGCCGTCAAGGGCGAAACGCTGGACGAATACTGGGAATACACCCACCGCATCTTCGAATGGCCGGGCGAAGGCGTCTACTCGAACATGATCCTGGACGACGGTGGCGACGCTACGCTGTTGCTGCACCTGGGCGCGCGTGCCGAGAAGGACATCTCCGTGCTGGACAACCCGGGCTCGGAAGAAGAGATCTGCCTGTTCAATTCCATCAAGGCGCACCTGGCCAAGGATGCGACCTGGTACTCCAAGCGCCTGCCGGAAATCCTGGGCGTGACGGAAGAAACGACCACCGGCGTGCACCGCCTGTACCAGATGCACAAGGAAGGCAAGCTGGCCTTCCCGGCAATCAACGTCAACGACTCCGTGACGAAGTCGAAGTTCGACAACCTGTACGGCTGCCGCGAATCGCTGGTGGACGGCATCAAGCGCGCCACCGACGTCATGATCGCAGGCAAGATCGCCGTCATCGCCGGCTATGGCGACGTGGGCAAGGGCTCGGCGCAAGCGATGCGCGCGCTGTCCGCGCAAGTATGGGTCACGGAAATCGACCCGATCTGCGCGCTGCAGGCCGCGATGGAAGGCTACCGCGTCGTGACGATGGACTATGCCGCCGAACACGGCGACATTTTTGTTACCTGCACCGGCAACTACCACATCCTGACCGAACAGCACATGCTGAAGATGAAGGACCAGGCCATCGTCTGCAACATCGGCCACTTCGACAACGAGATCGACGTTGCCTCGCTGAAGAAATACCAGTGGGAAAACATCAAGCCGCAGGTCGACCACGTCATCTTCCCTGATGGCAAGCGCATCATCCTGCTGGCCGAAGGCCGCCTGGTCAACCTGGGCTGCGGCACGGGTCACCCGTCGTACGTGATGAGCTCGTCGTTCGCCAACCAGACGATCGCCCAGATCGAGCTGTTCGCCAACACGGACAAGTATCCGGTCGGCGTGTACACCCTGCCGAAGCACCTGGACGAGAAGGTGGCCCGCCTGCAGCTGAAGAAGCTGAACGCGCAGCTGACCACGCTGACGGAAGAGCAGGCGGCCTACATCAACGTCAAGGTCGAAGGCCCGTACAAGCCGGAACACTATCGCTACTGATCGGCGACCAAGGCCGGCGCAAGCCGGCTTTTTTTACATTTTCGCTTCCTGAAAGGCTTTTGTTCATGCGTCTGGTTCTGACCTGGTTCATCAATGCCGCGGCCCTCTTTGCAGTGCCTTACCTGATGCATTCCGTCGATGTCACGAGCATCGGCGCAGCTTTGCTTGCGGCGCTCGTTCTGGGCCTGGTGAATACGCTGATCCGCCCGCTGCTCCTGCTGTTGACCTTGCCCGTGACCGTGCTGTCGCTGGGCCTGTTCATCTTCCTCGTCAACGGTTTCCTGTTCTGGCTGGTGTCGCAATTCGTCAGTGGCTTCCAAGTGACGGGATTCTGGGGCGCGGTCGGCGGCGCATTGCTGTACAGCGTGATCTCCTGGGCCCTTTCCACATTGCTGTTGAAAGACGCCGATGACTGACCATAATTTTAGTATCGAGTTCTTTCCGCCGAAGACGGCGGAAGGCGCGGAAAAGCTGCGCGCCACGCGCGCCAAGCTGTCCGAGTTGCATCCGAAATATTTCTCCGTAACGTTCGGTGCTGGCGGCACCACCCAGCAGGGCACGCTGGACACCGTGCTGGAGATCATGGCCGCCGGTGAAGAAGCGGCGCCGCACCTGTCCTGCGTGGGCGGCACGCGCGAATCGATCCGCGCCATCCTGCAACAGTACCAGGCGCACGGCATCCGTCGCCTGGTGGCGCTGCGCGGCGACCTGCCGAGCGGCTATGGCGCGGCCGGCGAGTTCCGCTACGCCAGCGAGCTGGTGGAATTCATCCGCGCCGAAACCGGCGACTGGTTCCACATCGAAGTGGCCGCCTACCCCGAAGTGCACCCGCAGGCGAAGTCGCCGCAGGCCGACCTGGACGCCTTCGTGCGCAAGGTCAACGCCGGCGCCAACGCCGCCATCACGCAGTATTTTTATAACGCGGACGCATATTTCCAGTTCGTCGAGCAGGCCCACAAGGCCGGTGTCACGGTGCCGATCGTCGCGGGCATCATGCCGATCACCAACACGACGCAGCTGATGCGCTTTTCCGACATGTGCGGCGCGGAAATCCCGCGTTGGGTGCGGCTGAAGCTGTCCAGCTTTGGCGACGACACCGCATCGATCAAGGCCTTCGGCCTGGACGTGGTGACGGCGCTGTGCGAGCGCCTGCTGGCCGGCGGCGCGCCGGGCCTGCACTTCTACAGCATGAACCAGGTGGCGCCGACGACGGCGCTGTGGCAGCGGCTGGTGAAATAGCTCTCGCCGCGCGCCACACCCAACGGCAGCTGCCGGGGTCGGACCTGCCGGGTCCGACCCCAGGTTCCGGTCTTGGGTTGGCTCGTGCGCCAACGGCTGGCAGTCGTCCAATTCGCTTTCGGAAAAACAGTGACAGTCACCTAACTCCGCCAGCGGAAATAGGTGACTATCACCGTTTTTCGTGGCCAAACCCAACGGCAACTGCCGGGGTCGGACCCGCCGGGTCCGACCCCAGTTCCTGCTCTGGGGTATTTATTCCGCTTCGGTGATGATGCGGTCCAGCGGCACGTCGTGCCCGTCTTGGCCGAACTCGGCCGCCAGGCAGGAATAGGCGATGCCGATCGTTGCCGGACGCGGCAGTTGTTCCAGCGTGCGGTCGTAGAAGCCGCCGCCGTAGCCCAGCCGGTAGCCTTGCTTATTGAAACCCAGGCACGGCACCAGCAGTGCCGGCGGTACCGCTTCCAGGCGCTGGTGGGCGGGAACCGCGATGCCCATTGCGTCCTTGACCAGCGGTTCGCCGATCTGCCAGCTGGCAAAGGCCAGTGGGGCGTCCCGCTGCAGCACCACCGGCAGCAGCAGGCGCGCGCCCAGGCGTGCCAGCTCCGCGTAGGCCGGGTGCAGGTCCGGCTCGTCGCGCAGCGGCCAGTACACGCCCAGCGCGTCCACCCTTGCAGTCTGCCACCATGTCACGATATGGCGGCAGATGTCGGCATCCCACGCGGCCCGCGTCGGCGCGTCGATGTTGCGGCGCGCGGCCAGCAGCTGGCGCCGCAATGCCGCTTTGAATTCGGTGGTTGTCTGTGCGGTCGAGGGTGGTAGCGCGGCTGGCATGCGTGGTATTCTTGGATCGTTGGTCATATCGTTGGTTACAGGGTGCAGCGAGCGCTGCCCGAACTTTGAGAGTCGTAGATTGATTTCCCCGTCGAAATGGATAGCCGGCGCCCTGCTCGCGATAGGCTGCATCACCACCCCGCTGGCGAGCGCACAGGATAACAATGGCGACAGCCGCAAGGAAGACGATGCGTTCCTGCTGCTGCGCGATTCGGTCCGCCGCGACGATGCCGCCAAGGTCGAATTCTACGCGGCGCGCCTGAGCGACTATGCCATTCCCTCGTACGTCGACTATTATCGGATCAAATCGCACTTCCGCGATGCCTCCACCGCCGAGATCCTGGATTTCCTGCAGCGCTACGACGGCCAGGCCATCGCCGACCGCCTGCGCAACGACTGGCTGCTGGAGCTGGGCCGCAAGCGCGAATGGGCGCTGTTCGACCAGCAGTTGCCGCTGTTCGTGCTGAACGATGATACCCAGGTCAAGTGCTACGCGCTGCTGTCGCGTCTGACCAAGGGCCAGAACGTGGCCGCCGAGGCGCGCGCCCTGCTGATTTATCCACCGTACTACGGCGAAGCCTGCAACGCGCTGATCGCGTCGCTGGCCCAGACCGGCCAGTTCAACCAGGAGGACCTGTGGGCTCAGGTGCGGCTGGCTGGCGAGACCAATGCCACCGGCCCGGCGCGCCGCATCATCATGCTGCTGAACGGCTCGGACAAGAAGGTCGCGCAGGCCATCGACCTGCCTGCGATCGCGCTGGCGAAAGGCGCCGGCGACACGCGCGCCGACCACGAAGTCTTCCTGATCGCGCTGGGCCGCGCCGCGCGCACCAGCGTCAAGCTCTCCGTGCTGGCGCTGCAGAAGGCACTGCCCAAGCTGACGCCGCAGGAGCAGGCCATCGGCTGGGCCAATATCGCGCTGCCCGCTTCCTACGTGGTGGCGCCGGAAACGTCGGACTACTGGCGCCGCGCCAACGGCGCGCCGCTGTCGATCGACCAGCACCAGTGGCGCACCCGCTACGCGCTGCGCGAAGGGAACTGGAAGCTGGTGCGCGACCACATCGCGGCGATGCCGCCGTCGCTGCGAGAGGACCCGACCTGGGTGTACTGGCAGGCGCGCGCCGCTGCCGCGCTGGCCGGCGGCGGCTTGCCGGCCGAGGCGCAGTTCCTGTACCAGAGCATCGCCGAACGCCAGGATTACTATGGCCTGCTGGCCGCCGAGGAGCTGGGGCGTACGGTCTCGATCCCGCCGCCGGGCGCGCCCGTCACGCAGGCCGAGATCGCGGCCGTCGGCGCACGTCCCGGCTTCCAGCGTGCCCTGCGCTTCTTCAACATGCGTCTGCGCTTCGAAGGCACGCGCGAATGGAACTGGGAGCTGCGCCGCCTGAGCGACCGCGAGCTGATCGCCGCCGCCGAATTCGCGCGCCAGAACCACATCCTGGACCGCATGGTGTACACGTCCGAGCGCACCCGTGTGCAGGCCGACTACACGCACCGCTACCCGGCGCCGCACGACGAGATCATGCAGGCCAACACGCGCACGCTGGGCCTGGACCGGGCCTGGGTGTACGGCCTGATCCGCCAGGAATCGCGCTTCATCATGACGGCGCAGTCGAGCGCCGGGGCGTCCGGCCTGATGCAGGTGATGCCGTCCACGGGCCGCTGGGTGGCGCAGAAGATCGGCCTGACGAACTTCGTGCAGGACATGCTGACCGACGTGCGCACCAATATCCTGCTGGGCACGAACTACATGAACATGGTCCTGGGCAGCATGGACGGCTCGCAGGTGCTGGCCACGGCCGCCTACAACGCGGGTCCCGGCCGGCTGCGGTCGTGGCGCTCGGCGCTGACGAAACCGATGGATTCGACGATCTTCATCGAATCGATCCCGTACGCGGAAACGCGCACCTACGTGAAGAACGTCATGACCAACGCGACCTGGTACGCCGCCTTGTTCGAGGGCCGGCCGCAGTCGCTCAAGGCGCGCCTTGGCGTGGTCACGCCCAAGGGCTACAGCGAGCAGGAACAGCAGCAGACCACCTTCAGCAGCCGCTGATGCAGCGCGGCTGGCCGATTTTCCCACTTCGACCGCACCAATGCACACCATCGAACTCGACCCCACCCTGAGCCAGACCCTGGCCGCCGCGCGCGAGCCCGGCCTGACCCTCATCATCGGCAACAAGAACTATTCCTCGTGGTCGATGCGGCCCTGGGTCGCAATGACCGCGTTCGCAATCCCGTTCCATGAAGTGCGCGTGCTGCTGGACCAGCCGGACACCGCCAACAACATCGCCCGCTACAGCGCCAGCGGCCGCGTGCCGGTGCTGCTGGCCGGCGACATCACGATCTGGGACAGCCTGGCCATCTGCGAATACCTGGCCGAGCAGTTTCCCGACAAGCACCTGTGGCCGCAGGACGTGGCGGCACGCGCGCTGGCGCGCTCGGTCTGCGCCGAGATGCATGCGGGCTTCGCCAGCCTGCGCACGACGATGCCGATGAACGTGCGCGCCCACCTGCCGGGCAAGGGCCGCACGCCGGATACCCAGGCGGACATCGGCCGCATCAGCGAGATCTGGGAGGAGTGCCTGTCCCGCTTCGGTCACAACGGCTTCCTGTTCGGCGACTTCTCGATCGCGGACGCGTTCTTCGCCCCGGTCGTGACGCGCTTCCAGACCTATGGCGTGGTGCTGCCGCCGGCACTGTCGGCCTACTGCGAACGCATGCGCAACCACCCGGCCGTGGCGCGCTGGATCGAGGAGGCGCTGGCCGAGACCGAGGTCGCCGGCAAGCACGAAGACGAAACGCCGGGCGACGAAACGCACGACGAGTAAGCAGCGATGAAAACCTATATCGTGGGCGGTGCCGTGCGCGACGAGCTGCTGGGATTGCCCGTCAAGGACCGCGACCACGTGGTCGTCGGCGCCACGCCCGAGGACATGCTGCGCCAGGGCTTCCGCCCCGTCGGCAAAGACTTCCCCGTGTTCCTGCATCCCGACACGCAGGAGGAATACGCGCTGGCGCGCACCGAGCGCAAGACGGCGCCGGGCTACAAGGGCTTCGTGTTCCACACCTCCCCGGACGTGACGCTGGAGGAAGACCTGGTGCGGCGCGACCTGACCATCAATGCGATCGCCCGGGCCGAGGATGGCACCTTGTCCGACCCGTTCGGCGGCCAGCGCGACATCCAGGCCAAGGTGTTCCGCCACGTCTCGGAAGCGTTCGCGGAAGACCCGGTGCGCATCCTGCGCCTGGCACGCTTTGCCGCGCGCTTCACCGACTTCACGGTGGCGCCGGAGACCAATGCGCTGATGCGCACGATGGTGGAGGCCGGCGAGGTGGATGCGCTGGTGCCGGAACGCGTGTGGCAGGAGCTGTCGCGCGGCCTGATGGAGGCGCGGCCTTCGCGCATGCTGCAGGTGCTGCGCGGCTGCGGCGCGCTGGCGCGCATCGTGCCCGAGCTGGACCGCCTGTGGGGCGTGCCGCAGCCGGAACGCTGGCATCCGGAGGTGGACACGGGCATCCACATGGAGCAGGTGGTCGACTACGCCGCCGCCCGGGGCCATGAGCTGCCGGTACGCTTCGCCGCGCTGCTGCACGACCTGGGCAAGGGCGTCACGCCGGCCGACCAGTGGCCGGCGCATCACGGGCACGAGGGCCTGGGCGTCCAGCTGGTCAAGGACGTCTGTGCGCGCCTGAAAGTGCCGACCGATTGCCGCGATCTCGCCATCATGACGGCGCGCGAGCACGGCAACGTGGCGCGCGCGCAGGAACTGCGCTGCCGCACCATCGTTACGCTGCTCGAGCGTTGCGACGGTTTCCGCAAGCCGGCCCGCTTCACGCAGCTGCTGCTGGCGTGCGAATGCGACGCGCGCGGCCGTGTCGGCGCCACGGCCAGCTTCGCCGACCGGCCATTCCCGCAGCGCGCCTATCTGGAGACGGCGCTGGCCGCCGCCCGGGCGGTGGATGCCGGTGCCATCGCGCAGGGGCTGTCCGAGCGGCCGGACCGGATCCCGGAGATGGTACGCAACGCGCGCGTGCGCGCCGTGCGCGAGGCGCTGCGGCAGGACGACGGGGCCGATGACGACGCGGCGATGGCGGCCGGCGAGAGCGCGACATGACGCGCCTGAACCTGTTCCGCAACCCGCTCGAGCGCTGGTTCAACAAGGGGCGCGAGACCATCCCGGTGAAGGCGCTGGGCGAGCGCGACCGGCGCCGCATGCTGCGCCATTTCCTGTCGCTGGAGCGCTCCGACCGCATCCTGCGCTTCGGTTCCTACATGGGCGACGAGCAGGTCACGAAGTACGTCGAGGGCATCGACTTCCAGCGCGACATGGTGTTCGGCGTCTACAACCGGGTGTTCCGGCTGGCGGCCGTCGGTCACCTGGCCTTCGCGCCGCGCCAGGCCGGCAGCGAGGGCAAGACGGAGAAGGACCGGGTGGCGGAGTTCGGCGTGTCGGTGCTGAAGTCGGCGCGCGGGCTTGGCATCGGCTCCAAGCTGTTCGAGCGGGCCGCCATCGTGTGCCGCAACCACGACGTGGACGTGCTGTACATGCACTGCCTGTCGTCGAACCAGACCATGATGCACATCGCCAAGAAGGCCGGGATGGAAATCCAGCGCGACTACGGCGAGGCGGATGCCTACCTGAAGCTGGGGCCCGCCAATCCGGCCAGCGTGCTGCAGGAGGCGATGCAGGAGCAGCTGGCCACGCTGGACTACGCCCTGAAGGCCAACGTGCGGCGCGCCACCAAGCTGTGGGGCAAGCTGCCGCGGCGCACGCCAAAAGAATAATCCGGCACTGTCCCGGATTGGGCTGACACAAGCACGAGCGCAACTGTCGCGTTACAACCCGCGACGTTTGCATCAAACAGCCTCGACAACGTCACGACATCTCGCCGACAGACAGCGCCGCGCCGCCGGCGCACCATGACGTTGCAGACCTGGAAGCGGTACGCCGTACCCCCGGGATGCAAACCGAAACCGATAGGGAGATGTCATGAAATTAGGCGAAAAATTCGATGAAAAACAGATGAAAACCGACGGCAAGCCGGTCGTGCTGATGATGCAGCCGCAGGGCTACATCGAGGTGCGCGGGCCGGAAGAGCTGCGTCAATGGGAAGAGAATGCGCGCACCCTGACGGGCGTGGCGATCGGCGCACCGCAGGGCCTGCGCGCCGCCACGACGTGCAGCTACGGTTGCGCCGACGATTGCGGCGTCATGGCGTAACGCGCCGGCCGCATTTTCTCCACCGCGTAGCGCCACGGCGCTACGCTCCCCGAAGGTCTGCACCCATGATACTGATCGTGACGGGCAAGGACGACTTGCATGCGCTGATGGTCCAGCGCGAACTGCACGCGCGCGGCCAGCCGTGCGCCCTGTTCGAAACCGACCTGATCGCCCATTCCCCCGCCATATCGTGGCGGTTCGACACAGGCCGCGCGCGGGTCAGCCTGCGCTGCCGCGAGGGCGATCCCATCGACCTGGCCGACGTCGGCGCCATCTGGTGGCGCCGCCCCCAGCCGAAGCAGCAGCTGAACGTGGCCACGCCAGGCGAGCACGGGGCGCTGATCGACGTCGAGTGTCGCGGCACGATGATGGGGATGTTCTCCGCCGGCTTCGATGGTGCGTGGGTGTCGTCGCCGGCCGCCACGGTGCGCGCCGCCGACAAGTTCCTGCAATTGGCTGTCGCCAGCCGGCACGGCTTCCGCGTGCCGCGCACCGTCGTCACGCAGCGCCGCCAGGACGTGCTGGAGCTGTACCGCGCGGTGAATGGCAGAGTCATCGTCAAGCCCGTGGTCGGGGTGTCGGAGCCGCTGCTGTTCACGCGCTTCCTGGACGATCCGGCCGGCATCGACGAGGCGTCGTTTGCGGCCTGTCCCGCCGTCTACCAGGAATACATTCCCGGCTGCCGCCATATCCGGCTCAACTGTTTTGGCGAACGTTCATGGGCCGCGGCGATCGATACCGATGCGCTGGACTGGCGCGCCGACCTGTCGGTGCCCGTCACTGCGTGGGACGTGCCGGCGGCGTTGCACGCGCAGGTCAGGCAGGTGCTCGACGCGCTGGACCTGAAGATGGGCGTGGTCGACCTGAAACAGGACCCCAACGGTGAATTCGTCTGGCTCGAGGTCAACCCGCAGGGCCAGTTCCTGTTCCTCGAGCCGTTGACGGGAATGCCGATGACGCGCCATTTCGCCGACTTCCTCGTGGCGGCCAGCGCAGCGCGGCACTGATACGCGGCCTTACACCAGCGGCAGCGCCGTCGTGTCCTTGATGCGCTGCAGCGCAAAGCTCGACTTCACGTCCAGCACGGATGGGTGGCGCAGCAAGGTCGCCATCATGAAGCGCGAGAAGTGGTCCATGTCTTCCACGTGCACGCGCAGCAGGTAGTCCATCTCGCCCGTCATCGCATAGCAGGCCACCACTTCCGGCCACTGCTCGACGGCGACGGCGAAGTCCTCGCGCGGCGAGGCCGTGCCGGGCAGGGCGCCCAGCGCGCGGGCATTGCTGTGCGCGGCCGCGTCGCTGTGCTTTTCCAGCCGTACGTTGACGTAGGCCAGCAGGCCCAGGCCGATCTTGTCCGGGTCCAGCAGCGCGACGTACTGGCGGATGACGCCTTCCTCTTCCAGGCGCTTGATGCGGCGCAGGCACGGCGACGGCGACAGGCTGACCTGCTCGGCCACGTCCTGGTTGGACAGGCGGCCGTCGGCCTGCAAGATGCCGAGGATTTTGCGGTCGGTTTTGTCGAGCGCGATCTTGGTCATAAATCCCTCTTTGGATGTTTGTTATCGCAATATTATTGCTCAAAAGGCCTATTCTTGGGAATTGTTTGCAATTTAATTCTTTCAAACGAGGTCTATACTGTGCGTCATTCTGATATAGGAGACGCACATGCAATTCACGCCCTGGGACAACCCGATGGGGACCGACGGTTTCGAATTCGTCGAGTTCGCCGCACCCGATCCGAAGGAACTCGGCGCGCTGTTCGAGAAAATGGGTTTCACGGCCATCGCCCGTCACCGCACCAAGGATGTCACCCTGTACCGCCAGGGCGAGATCAACTTCATCATCAATGCCGAGCAGGATTCGTTCGCGCAGCGTTTCGCGCGCCAGCACGGTCCCTCGGTGTGCGCGATCGCGATCCGCGTCGACGATGCCGCCTACGTCTACAAGAAGGCGCTGGAAATGGGCGCCTGGGGCTTCGACAACAAGACCGGCCCGATGGAACTGAACATCCCGGCGATCAAGGGCGTGGGCGACTCGCTGCTGTACTTGGTCGACCGCTGGCGCGGCAAGAACGCCGACAAGGGCGTGACCCCGGGCAGCATCGGCGACATCAGCATCTATGACGCCGACTTCGTCGCGATCCCGGGTGTCGATCCCAACCCGGTCGGCAACGGCCTGACCTATATCGATCACCTGACGCACAACGTCTACCGCGGCCGCATGGGCGAGTGGGCCGGCTTCTACGAGCGCCTGTTCAACTTCCGCGAAATCCGCTACTTCGACATCGAAGGTCGCCTGACGGGCCTGAAGTCGAAGGCGATGACGTCGCCGTGCGGCAAGATCCGCATCCCGATCAACGAATCGTCCGACGACAAATCGCAGATCGCCGAGTACCTGAACGAATACCACGGCGAAGGCATCCAGCACATCGCGCTGGGTACGGACGACATCTACACGTCGATCCAGCGCATGCGCGACACCGGCATCGCGTTCCAGGATACGATCGAGACGTACTACGAGCTGGTCAACCGCCGCCTGCCGAGCCACGGCGAGAACCTGGAAGAGCTGCGCCGCCTGCGCATCCTGATCGACGGCCAGGCCGACAGCGAAAACAAGCGCGAACTGCTGCTGCAGATCTTCACGCAGAACGTGATCGGCCCGATCTTCTTCGAGATCATCCAGCGCAAGGGCGACCAGGGCTTCGGCGAGGGCAATTTCCGCGCGCTGTTCGAGTCCATTGAACTCGACCAGATTCGTCGCGGTGTACTGGAAGATCCGTCGAAGACGGCCGCATGAGATAAACCCAGAAGCAACTGCCGGGGTCAGACCCGGCGGATCTGACCCCAGTTTTTGGTCTTGGGTTAGAAAAAAACAAGCCGGCAGCCCCTCGTCAGAAGGGGCGCCGGCTTTGGCACTTTGAAGAAAATATTGGAGACAAACCCCATGAACGCACCTCACAAGGGTACGGAGCTAGGCGCGCCCGCACACGACATCACCCTGGACGACAAGTGGACGCTCGAACGCGGCCGCGCCTTCATGACCGGCACGCAGGCGCTGATCCGCCTGCCGATGATGCAGCGCGAACGCGACCTCAAGGCCGGCCTGAACACCGCGGGTTACATCACCGGCTACCGCGGGTCCCCCGTGACCAGCGTCGACATGACGGCGATGAAGGCGAAGAAACACCTCGATGCCCATCACGTCAAGTTCCACCCGGGGATGAACGAAGACCTCGCGGCCACCGCCGTCTGGGGCACCCAGCAAACGAATCTGTTCCAGGACGCGAAGTACGACGGCGTCTTCTCCATGTGGTACGGCAAAGGCCCCGGCGTGGACCGCTGCGGCGACGTGTTCAAGCACGCCAACAACGCCGGCTCGGCCAAGCACGGCGGCGTGCTGGTGCTGGCCGGCGACGACCATGCGGCCAAATCCTCCTCCACCGCGCACCAGTCCGACCACATCCTGGCCGCCTGCGGCATCCCGGTGCTGTACCCGTCCTCCGTGCAGGAATACATCGACTATGGCCTGCACGGCTGGGCGATGAGTCGCTACACGGGCCTGTGGGTGGCGATGAAGTGCGTGACCGACATCATCGAGTCCGGCGCCGTCGTCGACTTCGACCCGGACCGCGTGCAGATCGCCATGCCGGACGACTTCGAGCTGCCACCCGGTGGCCTGAACATCCGCTGGCCCGATGCGGTGCTGGACCAGGAAGTGCGGATGAACAGCTATAAATGGTATGCCGCGCTGGCGTATGCGCGGGCCAACAAGCTCAACAAGATCATCTGGGACAGCCCGAAGCCGAAGATCGGCATCATCACGGCCGGCAAATCGTACCTGGACACGCGCCAGGCGCTGGCCGACCTGGGCATCGACGAGCAGGCAGCCGCCGACATCGGCATCCGCCTGTACAAGATCGGCATGACCTGGCCGCTGGAAGCGGACGGGGTGCATGAATTCGCGCGCGGCCTGGACGAGATCATCGTCGTCGAGGAAAAGCGCCAGATCCTCGAATATGCGCTGAAGGAAGAGCTGTACAACCTGCCGGACGGCGAGCGTCCGCGCGTGGTCGGCAAGTTCGACGACACCGGCGAATGGTCGAACAAGCACCGCTCGGGTCACGGCGACTGGCTGCTGCCGGCCACGTATGAGCTGAACCCGGCGCAGATCGCCCGCGCGATCGCCAGCCGCATCTCGCACTACTGCGACGGCCATCCGGTGGCGGCGCGCGTCAAGGAGCGCATCGCCTACCTGGAAGCGAAGGAACTGGTGCTGAAAACGGTACCGGCCAAGCCGAACCCGCAGACCGACCGCACGCCGTTCTTCTGCTCCGGCTGCCCGCACAACACGTCGACCAAGGTGCCGGAAGGTTCGCGCGCGCTGGCCGGCATCGGCTGTCACTACATGGTGCTGTGGATGGACCGCGAGACGTCCACCTTCACGCACATGGGCGCGGAGGGCGTCACCTGGGTGGGGCAGGCGCCGTTCACCAACGAAAAGCACGTCTTCACCAACCTGGGCGACGGCACCTACTTCCACTCCGGCATCCTGGCGATTCGCGCGGCGGTGGCGGCCAAGGTCAACATCACCTACAAGATCCTGTACAACGACGCCGTCGCGATGACGGGCGGCCAGAACGTCGACGGTCCGCTCGACCCGGGCATGATCTCGCGCCAGATCGCGGCCGAAGGCGTCACGCCGATCATCGTCGTCACCGACGATCCGGACAAATACCCGGACGATTACGCCTGGGCGCCCGGGGTCACGGTGCGCCACCGCTCCGAGCTGATGGACGTGCAGAAGGAACTGCGCGACAAGCCCGGCGTGTCGGCCATGATCTACGACCAGACCTGCGCCTCCGAGAAGCGCCGCCGCCGCAAGCGCAACGAGTTCCCGGACCCGGCCAAGCGCGCCGTGATCAACGAGGCCGTGTGCGAGGGCTGCGGCGACTGCTCGGTGCAGTCGAACTGCCTGTCGGTGGAGCCGCTGGAAACGGAGCTGGGGCGCAAGCGCCAGATCAACCAGTCCAGCTGCAACAAGGACTACTCGTGCGTGTCCGGCTTCTGCCCCAGCTTCGTCACCGTCGAGGGCGGCCAGCTGAAGAAGCCGAAGAAGGCCGCCGCCGGCAGCAATGCCGAGGTGCCGGCGCTGCCCGCGCCGGCCTTGCCATCCACCGCCACGCCATACGGCATCCTCGTCACCGGCATCGGCGGCACCGGCGTTGTCACCGTCGGCCAGATCCTGGCGATGGCCGCGCACGTGGAAGGCAAGGGTGCCGTCGTGCTGGACATGAGCGGGCTGGCGCAGAAGGGCGGCCCGGTCATGTCGCACGTGCGCCTGGCGGACAACCAGGGCGACCTGCATTCCACCCGCGTCGGCACCGGCAGCGCCGACCTGGTGATCGGCTGCGACCAGATCGTCACGGCCAGCCGCGACGCGCTGTCGCGCATGGGCGAGGGCCGCACCTGGGCCGCGATCAACTCGACGGGCGCCACCACCGCCGCTTTCGTCAAGAACCCGGACTGGCAGTTCCCGGGCGAGTCGTCGCAGGGCGAGATCCTGCGCGCCTGCGGTACCGACCGGGTCGAGTTCGTCGATGCCGGCCGCATCGCCACGGCCCTGATGGGCGACTCGATCGCGACGAACATGTTCATGCTGGGCTACTCGTTCCAGAAGGGCCATGTACCGCTGTCGGAAGCGGCGCTGATGAAGGCGATCGAACTGAATGGCGTGTCGGTCGGCTTCAACAAGGCCGCGTTCAACTGGGGCCGCTACGCCGCCGTGGACCTGGCCGCCGTGACGAAGATGACGGCTCCGGCCCAGGTGATCGAGTTCAAGCGCAGCCAGACGCTGGACGAAATCGTCACGCGCCGCATCGAGCTGCTGACGGCCTACCAGAACGCCGGCTATGCGCAGCAGTACCGCGAGTTCGTCGAGACGGTGCGCGCGGCCGAAAGCCGCCTCAATCCGAAGCAGCTGAAGCTGACGGAGGCGGTGGCCCGTTACCTGTACAAGCTGATGGCGTACAAGGACGAATACGAAGTGGCGCGCCTGCACACCGACCCTGCCTTCCGCCAGAAGATCGAGGGCATGTTCGAAGGCGACTACAAGGTGAAGTTCCACCTGGCGCCGCCGCTTTTGGCCAAGCACGACAAGGATGGCCACCTGGTCAAGCAGGAGTTCGGACCGTGGATGCTGCAGGCGTTCAAGGTGCTGGCCAAGCTGAAAGGCCTGCGCGGCACGGCGCTCGACATATTCGGCTACACGGCCGAGCGCAAGATGGAGCGCGCGCTGATCACGGCGTACCGCGACACCATCGCCGGCCTGCTGCCGCGACTGACCGTGGACAACCTGGCGACGGCCGTCGCGATCGCGCGGATTCCGGAGGACATCCGCGGCTATGGCCACGTCAAGGAACGTCACCTGAAGGCGGCCAAGCAGAAGGAAGCGGCACTGCTGGCGAGCTTCAACGCGCCGGCGGCGGCCCCACACGCGGCCTGAGGGAAGGGATGGATGGCGCGCGACGCCGCGGACAGGCACCGCTCTGCAGGCCTTCGACCTGGAGATCGGTGCCTGTCCGCAAGGGTTTGGCGTAGAATCACGTCCCATGAAGAACCTCTCCAGCGCCCTCGGCGCCGCCATGCTGGCGGCGCTGGCAGGTTGCGGCGGCGATGGCGCATCCCCGCTCACGCCTGTCGCCCCGATCGAGCCGCCGCCCGTCACTCCCGTTCCCCCTGTCACGCCACCCGTGCCACCCCGGCCCGAGCCGCCGGTCACGCCGCCAGCGCCGGAAATCCTGCAGTACATGGAGCGCTGCGCCGACGCGCCACCGGGCAGCCCGCGACCCGGCACCGTGGAAGACGAAAAACACTTCCTGCGCATCTGGCTGCGTGACACCTACCTCTGGTATCGCGAGTTGCCTGCGCTCGACATGGCCGCCTACGCGACCACGGTGGACTACTTCAACGCATTGAAGACGCCATTACTGACCGCGTCCGGGAAGCCGAAGGACCGGTTCCACTTCAGCTATACGAACGCCCGCTGGGCTGAATTGTCCGGTGGCGGCCAGACCGGCTATGGCATTACGTGGCTGCGCAGTACCGTCGACTCCCTGCGCGACTGGCGCATCGCGACCGTGGAACCGGGTTCGCCGGCGGCGCTGGCGGGGCTGCGGCGCGGCGACCGGTTGCTGACGGTGGAGGGCATGGATTTTGCCGCCACAACCGACGCCGCCGCGGTGGCCACGATGAACGCGGCACTGTTCCCCGTCGAGGCGGGCGAACGCCACCGCTTCGAGGTGCGCCAGGACGATGGCGGCAAGCTCGCCGTGGCGCTGGAATCGGCCAAGGTGGCCATCGCGCCCGTGCAGAACACCACCTTGCTGCAGACGGCGACGGGGCCGGTCGGCTACCTCACGTTCGGCAACCACGTGGCGCTGGCCGAGGCGCCGCTAGCGGCATCGTTCGCGCAGCTGCGCGACGCCGGCGTCAAGGACCTGGTGCTGGACCTGCGCTACAACGGCGGCGGCCTGCTCAGTATTGCCAACAAGGTCGCCTATATGATCGCCGGGCCGCAGGCCACGGCCGGCAAGACCTTCGAGCACACGCTCGTCAACGACAAGATGGAACCGAAGAAGCCCATTTTGTTCCCGACCGCTTCGACGCTGCCATCGCTCGGCCTGCGCCGTGTCTACATACTGGCCGGTCCGGGCACCTGCTCGGCCAGCGAGTCGATCGTCAACGGCCTGCGCGGCATCGACGTCGAGGTGCACCTGGTGGGCGGCCAAACCTGCGGCAAGCCGTATGCCTTCGTGCCGACGCCCAATTGCGGCCGCACCTATTTCGCCATCCAGTACCAGGGCGTCAACCACAAGGGCTTCGGCGACTACGCCGACGGTTTCGCGCCGACCTGCGCGGTGGCCGACGACCTGCGCCATCCGCTGGGCAGCATGGATGAGACGCTGCTGCGCACGGCGCTGCAGCTGCGCGCGGGCGGCACGTGCCCCGTTTCGGCGGCGGCCCGTGCTGGTGGTCGCGCGCTCGACCTGGTGCCGGTGCGCGAGCCGGCCAGCGAGATCGCGATCGACGACCGGCGCTGACGCCACGGTCGAGCAGCGCGGCAGGCGCATAAGCTAGCGCAAAACGATTCGTTCCGGATATGCCTGAAAGTTGGTATCGTGTTACTCCCACAAGGAAAACCAGGGAGAACCCAGCCAATATGAAGATCAAAAATCTTGTCGCCGCACTGCTTGGTGCGTATGGCGTGCCGCTACTGGCGCACGCCCAGGCCACGCAGCCGCTTACCGAGGCGGCTGCTCCCGCTGCCGCACCGACCGCCGTCATCGTCACCGGCTCGCGCATCGCCCGTGCCACCGTGGAGGGCCCGTCGGCCGTGACCGTGATCTCGGGCGCCGACATCACGCGCCAGGGCTACAAGAACGTGTTCGACGCGCTCAGCAACCAGGTTCAGAACAGCGGCTTCACGCAGGGCGCCGATTTCGGCAACACCTTCACGCCGTCGGCCAACACGCTGAGCCTGCGCGGCCTGGGGCCGAACCACACGCTGATCCTCTTGAACGGCCGCCGCCTGGCCGACTTCCCGATCGCCTACGAAGGCACGGTCAACTTCACCAACCTGGCCAATATCCCGTCGAGCATCGTCGAGCGCATCGAGATCCTGTCCGGCGGCGCCTCGGCGATCTACGGTTCCGACGCCATCGCCGGCGTCATCAACATCATCCTGAAGAACAAGGCCGACGGCTTCGACCTCAACGCCAAGGCCGGCACGTCGTCGCGCGGCGGCGGCGGCGACCGGCGCGTGCAGTTCACCGGCGGCCAGCAGTTCGGCAAGCTGACCACGGTATTCAGCCTGGAGGTGTCGGAACGCGACCGCCTGACCGCGCTGCAGCGCGGCTTCATGGCCGAACGCGACGGCACGCCGACCGATATCCTGTCGCGACGCAATCTCGACACCGGCAAGTACGTCGACCTGGGCAACGCCTGCACGGACTTCGCCGATATGTTCGATAACAGTGTGTTCCGCCATACGGTCAAGGCGGGCAGCTACTGCGCCAGCCGCAAGGCCGCCAACACCCACTGGTCCACGCAAACGCAGAACCGCAGCAAGAACGCCTTCGCCAGCGCGACCTACGACCTCGATGGCGATACCGTGCTGTTCGCCGACCTGCTGGTGGGCCGCAACGACACCGCCAGCAACACGCGCGGGCCGTCGTGGACGTCCGCCGCGACGGGCAGCGGCTACTTCCTGAACCAGAACACGGGCGCGTACGAAGTCTGGAAGCGCTACATCTCGCCGCAGGAAACGGGCGGCGTGCGCCGCTACGACCGCACCTGGGAAGACCGGGCACTGGCCGCCTCGCTGGGGGTGCGCGGCCACATCGGCAAGTCGGACTGGAAGTACGAGGCCGGCTACAGCGCCTCCGCCTACGAGAGCAAGAACCACGTGCCGCGCGCGCTGGCCAATATCGACAGCTTCTTCCTCGGCCCGCGCCTGGGCACGGACGCGGACGGCGTGGCGATCTATGCGCCCGATCCGGCCCGCCTGACGCGCCGCCTGACGCCGGCCGAATTCGACTCCATCACTGGCCAGGCCAACAGCGACGACGAATCCTGGACGCACACGCTGGCCGCCAGCGCCAGCGGCAAGCTGCTCGACCTGCCGGCGGGGCCGCTGCAACTGGCCGCCGTCGTCGAGGCGGGGCGCCAGGGCTTTACCAATACACCGGATGCGCGCATCAACGAAGGGTACTTCAACGCATTGCCGGGCAGCTTCGTCACCGCGGGCACGCGTACGCGCTACGCCGCCGGCGCGGAATTGAACATACCGCTGCTGGCAACGCTGACCGGCACGCTGGCCGGCCGCTACGACCGTTATGAATTCGCCGAGCGCAGCAACGGCAAGTTCACCTACAACGGCGGCCTGGAATTTCGCCCCCGCAAGGAGCTGCTGCTGCGGGCGAACTATGCCACCAGCTTCCGCGCGCCGGACATGAACTACATCTACAAGGCGCGCGGCACCGGCTATTACTCGTCCACGACGGATTACTACCGCTGCGCCGTCGCCGGCGAGCCGCTGGCCACCTGCGAGTTCGCCAACAAGTCGCCCGGCGCCGACTACGTGCAGAACGGCAGCCGCGACCTGAAGCCGGAGCAGGGCAAGTCATGGGGCGCCGGCATGGTTTGGTCGCCCAGCAGCGCGTTCGATGTGTCGCTCGACTACTGGAACATCAAGATCGACGACCTGGTCACCAACCTGGATGCGGACCAGCTGCTGCGCGACGAGGCGGCCTGCCGCCTGGGCGCGCTCGATATCGCCTCGGCCCTGTGCGCCGATACCCTCAGCCGCATCACGCGCTTTGCCGATAATGCGCCAGACCGGGCCGGCGAGATCAAGGAGATCCGGGTCAATCCGATCAACGCGGCCAAGGAAAGCGTCAGCGGCTTCGACGTCAGCGCCAAGTACGCATTGCGGACCGCGGACTACGGCACGTTCACGGTGCGCGGCAACTACACCAAGACGCTCACGCGCCGCTCGCAACAGTTCGCCGGCGACGAGGTGGAAGACCGCCTGCACGCCCTCGACAGCAGCGACTGGCCGGACAAGCTGGCGGCCAGTGTCAACTGGGACCGGGGCCCGGTGTCGACCACGCTGTTCGCCACGCGTTATGGCAAGCTCCCGAACGGGGCGGGGACCGGATACCTGACGCCGACCACGCTGGTCAACGTCAGCGCCGTGTACCGCTTCAGCGATCGCCTGACCTTGTCGCTGATCGTCAATAACCTGTTCAACAAGGTGAAATCGGATCCGAGCGGCGGCTGGCCGAACTACCCGATCGGCAGCTACAGCCCGCTGGGGCGGGTGGGCTGGCTCGAGCTGAATTACCACTTCGGTTCGTAGCCAAGCCGTGGCGCGACTGTCGTGGTCGCGCCACCGATCCATCCCTACCAGTGGGGGGTAGACACGGCAATTGATATACAAGTGCTAACTGTCTGAGTAGAATTTCCCGGGACTTTAGTCTTGGGGAACCATGATCGATACTATCACTAAGCAACCCACTGCCGGGTTGATCGGTCAGCTGGCCCAGCCATCGGCCGCCTACAAGCGCAGTGCCCGGTTAGCCGTGGCGGGCCTGCTGGGCTTCGTGCTGGGCTATTTCACGCTGGCCGCCTTTTTCCTGTGGAACGCGTGGCGCCTTGGCCATACCGCGCTGCATGCCGACGATGCCGGCCGCCTGTGGCTGCTGGTCGGCTGTAACGTCTTCTTCGGCCTGTTCATGCTGAAGTCGCTTTTCTTCGTCCGCCAGGCCATGCCTGCGGGGCTGACGGAGGTCACGGCGAAGGAAATGCCGCGCCTGTTCGCCTTCCTGCACGAGCTGGCCGATGCGGCCGGGGCGCCGCGCGCGCATCGTGTGTTCCTGTCGAACCGGGTCAACGCGGCGGTGTTCTACGACATCTCGCTGCTCAATTTGCTACTGCCCTCCAGGAAGAACCTGGAGATCGGCCTGCCCCTGGTGAACGCGCTGCCGCTGGGCGAGCTGCGCGCCGTGCTGGCGCACGAGTTCGGCCACTTCGCGCAGCGGTCGATGGCCGTGGGGCGCTGGGTCTATGTGGCGCAGCAGGTCGCCGGCCATCTGGTGGCGCAGCGCGACAAGTTCGACAGCCTGCTCGACTGGATGGCCCGCATCGATGTCCGCTTGCGCATTTTCGCCTGGGTGCTGCAACTGGTGGTCTGGTCGATCCGTTCGCTGGTCGAGATGGCGTTCCGCGTCGTGCTGCTGATGCAAAGCGCGTTGTCGCGCGAGATGGAGTTGCAAGCCGATCTCGTCGCGGTAGCGCTAACCGGCAGCGATGCGTTGGTCCACGCGCTGCACCGGCTGCACGCGGCCGACGATGCATGGCAGCGCGCGCTGCAGTTCGCCCACAACGAGGCGGCACAGGGCTGCGCCGTGGCAGACGTGTACGCGGTGCAGAGCCTGATCACCCGCCGCATGGCGGCGATTCTTGACGACGATGCCTACGGCCGCGTGCCACCGGTGCCGGCCGAGGCGCCGGCGCGGCACCGCGTGTTTCGCGAGCAGTTGGGCCATCCGCCCAGGATGTGGCAAAGCCATCCGCTCAATCACGAGCGTGAGGAGAACGCCAAGCGCCACTACGTCGCTGCCGCCATCGACGGCGCCAGTGCCTGGTCGCTGTTCGAGCAGCCGGCCGTCCTGCGCGAGCGCATGAGCGCTGCGCTGGTCGGCCACCCGCAGCCGCCGCTGGCGCCAGTGCCGCTGCCGGACACGCTGCAGAAGGTCGCGCGGCTGTATCGCCGCGAGCAGTTCAACCGTCGCTATTGCGGGATTTACTTCGGCCGCGACATCGCGCGCCACGCGGCCTGCGCGGCCGACCTGCGCCAGCCGGTGCCGGCCGATGTCGCCTACGGCGCCACCCTGTATCCCGCGACGCTGCGCGACGACGTGCGCCAGCTGCGTGCGTTGCGCGAAGAACGCGAGCAGTTGCAGGCGCTGGTCGTCGGCCGGACGACGGCGCGCGACGGGCGCGTGCGCCTGCGCGGGGAAAATTGCGCGCGGCGCGAGCTGCCGGCGGCGCTGGCGCGCACCACGCGCGAGCTGGAGGAAGTGGAAGAGCGCCTGCGCGCGCACGACCTGCGCTGCCGCGGCTGGCACCAGGCGATGGCGCGCCAGTTGGGCGGCGGCTGGCAGGAATACCTGGACGGCCTGCTGGCCGTGCTGCATTACGCCGAGCACGCCGCTGCCGACGTCGCCGACGCGCACGGCGCAGCGATGAACGTCGTCGCTGTCGAGACGGCCGCGCGGCGCATTGGCAGCGACGCCATCCTCCGCGTCGTCACGTCGGCCAACGGCCTGCATCGTGTGCTGGAGCTGGTCTACCGGACAGCCAGCCACCTGGCGCTCGACGCCAGGCTGTGCCGGCGGCTCGGCGCCGAGGAAGGCTGTCGCGAGCTGCTGGGCGAATTCCTGCTGCCGCCAGCGCAGCCCGACAACCTGGGCAGCTGGCTGCCGGCGGTCGGGCACTGGGTCGAACATACGCTGAACCGGCTGTCGGCGTTGCGCTCGGCGGCGCTCGAACAGTTGCTGGTGGCGGAAGCGCTGGTCGCGCGGCACGCCCGCCGCGGCACGGTGCCGCAACCCGCGCCGGCGCCCACGACCGTCCCGGCCGGGTATGCGACGCTGCCGCCGGGCGCCGAGCGGCCGCGCCGGGACAAGCTCGACCTGTGGACCCGCTTCCTGCGCGCCGATGGCTGGCTGCCGGGCGGCGCGCGGCTGCTGGTTGCCGCCAGCATTGTCGCCGTCACCCTGTTCGCGGGACTGGAGCAGGGCACGTCCACGGCGCCGCAGGGGAACAGGACCGACGCGCTCAATGCGGCCGGCAGCGTGGTGCTGGTGAAATAACGGTCGCCGCACGGCCAGGGGCGCGCGTCAACAGCTGCCACGGCCGGTTCAAGAACTGGCTGAAGCGCTTCAATGGTGTCGCCAGCAAATACCTGCCCAACTACCTGGGCTGGCGCCATGCGCTCGATGCCGGATGCGTGGCGACGCCGCAGCAGTTGCTGCGCGCGGCGCTGTTTCTCATCGTCATTTGAGCGCGGGTGTATGCCGGAAGGAAAATTCATTAGGACGAGGGCACAGCGCCTTTCACTATAATGCTTCGGCAGCCGGCCGGCATCGCAAGGTGCCGGCCTCTTTTCATTCCACCGGAGTCCTGTGCATGATTCGTACCGCCCTCGCGCTAGCCTTGCTGTCCGCCGTCCCCCTGACCCACGCCGCACCCGATCTCACCACCGTGGCCGAACGCTCCGGCTACGAAGCCACCGGGCGTTACGACGAGGTGGTCAAGCTGTGCGCCGATTTCCAGAAGGCGTATCCGAAGGCGGTGCGCTGCTTCGAGTTCGGCCGCACGCCGGAAGGGCGGCCGATGCTGGCGCTGGCGGTGTCGAAAAGCGGCGCGCTGACGGCGCAGCAGGCGAAGAAGCTGAACGTGCCGGTGCTGCTGGTGCAAGGCGGCATCCATGCCGGCGAGATCGACGGCAAGGATGCCGGCTTCCTGGCGCTGCGCCACGCGCTGGACGGCAAGGCGGCCAGCGGCACGCTGGACAAGCAGGTGCTGCTGTTCGTCCCTGTCTTCAACGTCGATGGGCACGAGCGCTTCGGCAAGTGGAACCGCCCGAACCAGCGCGGCCCCGTCGAGATGGGCTGGCGCGTCACGGCGCAGAACTACAACCTCAATCGCGACTACGTGAAGGCGGACGCGCCCGAGATGCAGGCCATGCTGGCGCTGGTGAACGCATGGGACCCGCTGGCCTATATCGACTTGCACGTGACCAACGGCGCAAAGTTCCAGCCGGACGTGTCGATCCAGGTGGAACCGGTGCATGGCGGCGACGAGGCGCTGAAGGTGGCCGGCACGGCACTGCGCGAGAACGTCATGGCCGACCTGCGCAAGCAAGGCTCCGACCCGAAGCACTTCTACATCTCGTTCGCCAAGACCGACGATCCGCAGTCCGGCTTCGTCGACGAGATGTCGACGCCGCGCTTCTCGACCGGCTACTTCCCGCTGCGTAACCGCTTCGCGATGCTGGTCGAGACGCACTCGTGGAAGGATTACCCGACGCGCGTGAAGATCACCTACAACACCATCGTGTCGGTGCTGGACCAGGTGGCGCGGCACGGTGCCGAATGGCGCAAGCTGGCGCTGGCGGCGGATGGCCGCGCGGCCGCGCTGGCCGGCCGCGAATTCCCGCTCAGCTACCGCACCACCGACAAGACGCGGACGATCGATTTCGCCGGTTACGAATACACCCGCACGCCTTCCGACGTGTCCGGCGGCGTCTGGACGAAGTACGACGAGACCAAGCCGCAGCTGTGGCGTGTGCCGCTGCGCGACGAGGTGGTGCCGGACCGCCTCGTCACGGCGCCAGCGGGCGGCTACCTGGTGCCCGCCGCGCAGGCGGCCATGGTGGCGACCAAGCTGCGCCAGCATGGCGTGACGTTCAAGGTGCTGGGCAGCGCGCCCGGCAAGGTCGATGTCGAGGCCTTCCGGGCCGACGCCACGAAGCTCACGCCGCAATCGGTCGAGGGTCACCAGATGATGGCGCTGGAAGGCAGCTGGAAGCCGGAGGCGCGCGAGATCGGCAAGGGCGCGCTGTTCGTGCCCATCGCGCAGCCGAAGGCACGCCTGGTGATGACGATGCTGGAACCGCAGGGCGCCGACTCGCTGGCCGCGTGGGGCCTGTTCAACGTTTCGTTCGAGCGCAAGGAATACATGGAGGAGTATGTCGCCGAGGAGGTGGCGCGCGAGCAGCTGCAAGACCCGCAGGTGGCCGCCGCGTTCCAGGCAAGGCTGGACAGCGATCCGGCATTTGCGAAGAGCCCGCGCGCCCGGCTGGAGTTCTTCGCCCGCCGCCATGCTTCGTGGGACGAGCGCTTCAATCTGTATCCGGTGCTGCGGACGGCGCGGGTGTTCTGATCGATCGGTAAGACATGCCTGAAAAATGGGGTCTGTCCCCATTTTTCAGGCAACGAACTTATTGCTGCTGCAGCGGGATGATGCCCGGCACGGTCGCCGGCGTGCTGCACGGCTCCTCGTCGAAGGCGATGTCGCCCAGCGGGTTGGGCACGCCATCGGTCTTCAGGTCGGTGAAGCCGAACAGGTTGCGGTCCATCAGGTGCGACGGGATCACGGTGGACAGCGACGAGAACACGCTCTCGACCCGGCCCGGATGCTTTTTCTCCCACTCGCGCAGCATGGCCTTGATCTGCTTGCGCTGCAGGTTCTCCTGCGAGCCGCACAGGTCGCACGGGATGATCGGGAAGCCTTTGACCTGCGCGTAGCGCTCGGTGTCCTCTTCCTTCACGTAGGCCAGCGGCCGGATCACCATGTGCTTGCCGTCGTCCGAGACCAGCTTGGCCGGCATGCCCTTCAGCTTCCCGCCGAAGAACATATTCAGGAAGAAGGTCTCGAGGATATCGTCGCGGTGATGGCCCAGCGCGATCTTGTTCGCGCCCAGTTCGTCCGCCACGCGGTACAGGATGCCGCGGCGCAGGCGCGAGCACAGCGAGCACGTGGTCTTCCCTTCCGGGACCAGGCGCTTGACGATGCTGTAGGTGTCCTGGTTCTCGATGTGGAATGCCACGCCCAGTTCCGTCAGGTAGGCCGGCAGGATATGGGCCGGGAAGTTCGGCTGCTTCTGGTCCAGGTTGACGGCGACGATGTCGAAGTGGATCGGCGCGCGCTCGCGCAGGGTCATCAGGATGTCGAGCAGGGCGTAGCTGTCCTTGCCGCCGGACAGGCAGACCATCACCTTGTCGCCGTCCTCGATCATGTTGAAGTCGCCGATGGCCTGGCCCACCAGGCGGCACAGGCGCTTGTGCAGCTTGTTGTTCTCGTAGGCGACCTTCTCGGCGGTTTTGTCGTTCAGCGGCGTATCGATGACGGCGTTCATACGTCTTCCTTGATCTTGAATACCTCGACGCCGACGCCTTCGCAGTCCGGATACACGTCCGGCTTCATCGTCGACACGCGCACGGCGCGCACGCGCGGATGCGTCAGCATGGCCGCGACGACGTCGTCGCACAGCGTCTCCTGCAGGTGCACGTGGCCTTGCGCCATGCGGCGCGCGATGGTCTCGCGCATGAAGTCGTAGTCGACCACTTCGTGCAGCTCGTCGGCTTTGGGCGTCGAGACGGCCAGCGGGATGTACAGGTCGACGTTGATCAGGACGCGCTGCTCGCCCTTCTTCTCGAAATCGTGCACGCCGATATTGATCTGCACTTCGTAATTGCGCAGGAACAGCCGGCGGCAGTCCTGCAGGCGGGGATGGGTGAGGGCGGACAGCATGGTTTTACCTTCAAAGAATCGGATACTTTATTGTGCGAGGAACATCACGTCGCGCGGCAGGGGCATCAGGTGCTGGCCGCCGTCGACCAGCAAGGTGGTGCCCGTGACCGCGCGCGCCGTGGCGGCATACAGCACGGCCGCCACCACGTCTTCCGGCGCGCTGGAACGGCCCAGCGGCGTCTGCGCGTGCGCCTTGGCGAAACCTTCTTCGCTCTGGTCGCCGGACACCAAGGTGATCCCCGGCGCCACGCCGACCACGCGCAGCTTCGGTGCCAGCGCCTGGGCCAGCATCGTCGTGGCCGTGTGCAGCGCCGCTTTCGACAGGGTGTACGACAAAAAATCGGGATTGAGATTGTACAGCTTCTGGTCCAGCAGGTTGACGACGACGGCCTGGCTGCCGGCCGGCGTGTGCTCGTGCAGCGACTGCGCCAGCAGCAGCGGCGCGCCCAGGTTGGCGTGCATGTGGGCGTCCAGCCGGGCCAGCGTGAAGTCGGCCGCGCTGTCGTAGTCGAACAGCGAGGCGTTGTTGACGACGCAGCTGACGCGGCCCAGCGCGGCGACGGCGGCGGGCAGCAGCTCCTTGACGGCGGCCTCGCTGGCCAGGTCGGCATGCAGCGCCACGGCGCGGCGGCCCAGGGCCTGGATGCGGGCGACGACATCCTCGGCCTCGGCGCGCGAGGCGCGGTAGTGGACGGCCACGTCCCAGCCTGCCTGGGCCATGCCCAGCGCGATGGCGCGGCCGATGCGCCGGCCCGCGCCCGTCACCAGCGCCACCGGGGCAAGCGCCGTTTCAGTCATAGTCACTCCAGAAGATGAGGAAACATCAATATTGCCGGGCGCGCGCGATTCGCTACAATGCGGGGATGTCCCTACCCGCACCTTCCGCCGACGCGCTGGCCGCGTCGCACGCCCTGCAGCACCGTATCGCCGCCGACATCGCCCGGCATGGCGGCGCCATCCCGTTTGCCAGCTTCATGGAACAGGCGCTGTACGCGCCGGACCTCGGCTATTACAGCGGCGGTGCCGCCAAGTTGGGCAAGGATGGCGATTTTACAACCGCGCCGGAGATGTCGCCGCTGTTCGGCGCCGCGCTGGCACAGGTCGCGGCCGCTATTATGGCGCAAAGCGCCCCGCACATCCTCGAATTCGGCGCCGGCACCGGCAAGCTGGCGCGCGATGTGCTGACCGAACTGGCGGCGCAGGGCGTCACCGTCGAGCGGTACGCGATCGTCGAACTGTCCGGCGAGCTGCGCGCGCGCCAGCAGGAGGCGCTGCGCGACTTCCCGCAGGTGACGTGGCTGGATGGCATTCCCGAGCGCTTCGACGGCGTCATCCTCGGCAACGAGGTGCTGGACGCGATGCCGGTGCACCTCGTCATGAAAACGGACGACGGCTGGCGCGAGCTGCACGTGACGGTGGCCGATGGCCGCTTCGCCTACCAGCCGGCGCCGCTGCCGCCCGTGCTGGCGGCGCAGCTGGCCAGCCAGGTGCCGGAAGCGGACCAGCTGCCGCCAGGGTATGTGACGGAGCTGCATGGCACCGCCTGCGGTTTCATGGGCAGCGTGGGCGCCCTGCTGGCGCGCGGCAAGGGCGCCGCGATCCTGCTCGACTACGGCTTTCCCGGCCACGAGTTCTACCATCCGGACCGCGCCACGGGCACCTTGATGTGCCACTACCGCCATCATGCTCACGACGATCCGTTCTACCTGCCCGGCCTGCAGGACATCACGGCGCACGTGGACTTCACGGCGATGGCGCTGGCGGCGCAGGACGCCGGTGCCGACGTGATCGCCTACATGAGCCAGGCCACGTTCCTGCTGGGCGCGGGCATCGGCGAGCTGCTGCTGCGCACCGATCCGGCCGACGCGATGCGCTACCTGCCGCAGGCGAACGCCGTGCACAAGCTGCTGTCGCCGGCCGAGATGGGCGAGCTGTTCAAGGTACTGGTGGTGGGCAAGGACGTCGAGCTGCCGGCCGCGCTGGCCGCCAGCGACCGGGCCCATCGGCTGTAGAGCGAGCAGGCATGATGAGTTCGGCTATTATGGTTGACCTGGCGCGAAACCCCGTCGTGGCGCGCGGCTGACAATATTGATGCGATGGGAAAGATACATACACACTATGACAACCTGAAGGTGGCGCGCGGCGCGCCGCAGGAGGTCATACGTGCCGCCTACAAGGCACTGAGCCAGAAATACCATCCCGACAAGAACCCGGGCGACGAAAAAGCCGCCCGGATCATGGCGATCGTCAACACGGCCTACGGCACGCTGGCCGACCCGCAGCGCCGCAAGGAACACGACGACTGGATCGCCCAGGAGGAATTCGAGGTCGAGTGGCTGGAGAGTACGCGTGAAGAGCGCTCGGTGGATGCGCCGGCGCAGGCCTGGGCCGACCAGCCGGAGGGCCAGCGCCGCCGCGTGGCACTGGGGCGCAACTGGCGCTGGTGGCTGTCCATCGCCTGCAGCCTGGGGCTGGGCTGGGTGGCTGGCGTGATGACGGTGGCCGAGCCGCGCCAGGTGTCCACGGTGCTGGCATCGGCCTGGGGCGGCAGCCCGAGCGGCCTGACGGCCAGCGCGAGCCGGCCGTACACGCGGGCCGAGCGGGATGCGGAAGCGGAGGGCTGGGGCACGGCGGCCGGCCGTGTACCGGGCGACGCCGACGACAGCGCACCGATCAAGGTCATGGCCGTGTCGCAGGTGGTACTGCCCGACGCCAGCGGCGAATGCGACAACGAGACCCCGGCGCTGGTGGCACCGAACGGCGAGCCGTGGCCGACGCGCTCCGGCTACGTGTCCGGCTTCCCCGTCGCCAACAAGGGCCAGGACATGGAACTCACCCTGGACAATACCAACAACGCCTTCCCCGTATTCATCAAGGTCTACGACCTGGAACGCCACGCCAACGTGCGCTACGTGTTCGTGCAGGCGCACGACCGGCACATCGTCGACGAGCTAGCGACGGGGCGCTACGAGATCCGTTACCAGAACATCGACCTGGCCGGGAAGAGCGCCTGCTCGCGGCGCCAGGGCGGGTAAAAACACCGGGGTCAGGCACCTGTTTTCGAGTCTTCGACTCGAAAACAGGTGCCTGACCCCACGGGTTTCCTATGGATTGATCGGATCGTTCAACCCCATCTCCGGGCTCGACATCAGCTTGTCGATATCCATCAGGATCAGCATCCGTTCGCCAATCGTTCCGAGCCCGATCATGAATTCCTGCGAGAACGCCGTGCCCATTTCCGGCGACGGCTTGATCTGGTCGGGCGTCAACGTCGTCACGTCGGACACGCTGTCCACCACCATGCCGACCACGCGGCCCTTGATGTTGAGGATGATCACCACGGTGAACTGGTCGTACACCGGCTCGCCCAGGTGGAACTTGATGCGCATGTCCACGACCGGAATGATGATGCCGCGCAGGTTGATCACGCCCTTGATGAATTCCGGTGCGTTGGCGATGCGCGTCACCGCCTCGTAGCCCCGGATTTCCTGCACCTTCAGGATGTCGATGCCGTATTCCTCGCGGCCCAGCGTGAAGGCGAGAAATTCGCGGCCGGCGCCGTCGGCGCCGCTGTCCGGCTGGTCTGGATGGTCTTGCATGATCTGCTCCCCCGAATGATTGTGGTCAAAGCGTACCAGACTCCCGTGCCATTTGCGGCACGGCAAGTTTTCGTTGGCACCGCCGCGGCTTCTGATTTATGCTGCGTAACAACCTACGGAGACCGAAGGAGCACGCATGACGGATTCGACTGCTGCCGATGATAACTGGCTGCTGGACGAAGAGGAAGACGAGCACTCGCAATCGACCCCGCCGGACCAGCGGCAGTGGCGCGTGCTGATCGTCGACGACGACCAGGACGTGCACGCCGTGACCCGGCTGGCGCTGCGCAATGTCACGTTCAAGGACCGCGAGCTGGAGCTGTTTTCCGCCTACAGCGGCCGCGAAGGCTTCGACATCCTGGCCAACACGCCCGACATCGCCCTGGTGCTGCTGGACGTGGTGATGGAAACGGACGACGCCGGCCTGGTGCTGGCGCGCCGCATCCGCGAGGAGCTGCACAACGCCATCGTGCGGGTCGTGCTGCGCACCGGCCAGCCCGGCCAGGCGCCGGAACAGCGCGTCATCGTCGAATACGACATCAACGACTACAAGGCCAAGACCGAGCTGACGACGCAGAAGCTGTTCACGACGGTGATCTCGGCGCTGCGCGCCTACGAGAGCCTGAACATGCTGGAACGCAGCCGTGTAGGTCTTGGCAAGATCCTGGCCGGGGCAACCAATCTGTACCAGATCCATTCCCTGCGCGAGTTCGCATCCGGCGTGTTGAACCAGGTCTCGGCGATCCTCGACGTGGGCGCCGATGGCGTGCTGTGTCTGATGCAGGGCGACACCGGCACGACGACCGTCGTCGCGGCCACGGGCGGCTACACGCCGCTGGCCGACGCGGAGCACCTGCCGGTCGACCACACGCTGGCGCCGACGATCGCCAAGGCTTTCGCGGAGAAGAAAAGCCAGTTCGACCACCCGGCCAACGTGCTGTACATCCGCACCCAGGAGCACCGCGACGTGGCGATCTCGGTCACGCCACCGTGGCCGCTGGCGCAGATCCAGCGCGACCTGCTGGAAGTGTTCTGCGAACGCATCGCCGCCGCCTTCGACAACCTGTACATGTTCGGCCAACTGCGCAAGGCGCAGGAAGCAACGGTGATCGCGCTGGCCGACCTGGCCGAATTCCGCGACGGCGACATCAAGGGCCACGTGCGGCGGGTGCAGCAGCTGTCGTCGAGCATCGCCGCGCGCATGAAGGAACGGGGCGCCTACCCGGACCAGCTGACGCCGCAGCTGCTGGACATGATCGGCCTGGCCAGCATTCTGCACGACGTCGGCAAGGTGGCCACGCCGGACCACATCCTCCTGAAGCCGGGCGCGCACACGGAGGAAGAGCGCACGCACATGCAGGCGCATGCATCGGTCGGGCAGAAGGTGCTGGAGCGGGCGGCCGGCATGGTCGACGGCGTCAGCTACCTGACCTACGGCGCCGAGATCGCCGGCGCGCACCACGAGCATTTCGACGGCAGCGGCTATCCGAACGGCCTGCGCGGCAACGCCATTCCGCTGTCCGCCCGCATCGTCGCGGTGGTGGACGTGTACGATTCGCTGATGCACGAGCGGACCTACAACGAAGCATGGCCGCAGGCGGCGGCGCTGCAGTACATCCGCGAGCGCAGCGGCACGCAGTTCGATCCGGAGGTGGTGGCCGCGCTGGAGGACATCGTCAGCGCTTGAGGGTTGGGGTCTGTCCCCGGATGGGGACTGACCCCGGTTTTCATCGCGACACATGAGCCGGCGAATAAAACCGGGGTCAGTCCCGCAGGGACAGACCCCAGACATCACACAGTTTCGGCGGCGCTGGCCAGCATCTCGAACTCAGCCACGGTAACCGGCCGCGCAAACAGATACCCCTGCGCCTCGTCGCAGCGCTTGCCGCGCAGGAAGTCGGCCTGCGCCTGCGTCTCGACGCCTTCCGCGATCACCTCCAGCCCCAGCGCGTGGGCCAGCCCGATCGTGGCCGAGACGATGGCCGCGTCGTCCGGGTCGGTCTCGATGTCCTTGACGAAGCCGCGGTCGATCTTGATCCGGTCCAGTTCGAACAGCTTCAGGTACGACAGCGACGAGTAACCGGTGCCGAAATCGTCGATGGCGACCTTGATGCCGCGCGCGCGCAGCTGCTGCAGCAGCTCGCGGCTGCGTTCCGGGTCCTGCATCGCGGCCGTTTCCGTGATCTCCAGCTCCAGCAACGCCGGATCGATGCCGGTCTCGCGCAGCAGGCGGTCCAGCAGCGGCAGCAGGCCGGTGCCGTGGCACTGGCGCGCGGACAGGTTGACGGCCAGGCGCAGGTGGCCCAGGCCCAGGCCGCGCCAGCGGTCCAGCAGCTGCACGGCGCGGCGCAGCGCCCAGTCGCCCAGCGGCAGGATCAGGCCGGACTCCTCGGCGATCGGAATGAAGCGGTCCGGTCCCACCATGCCCAGCTCCGGATGGTGCCAGCGCAGCAGCGCTTCGGCGCCGATCACGGCGCCGCTGCGCAGGTCGATCTGGGCCTGCAGGAACAGCTCGAACTCGTCCTGCTCGAGCGCCTGCCACAGGCGGTTTTCCAGCAGCAGGCGCTCGTGCGTGGCGGCGTTCATCTCGGCCGAGAAGAACTGGAAATTGCCGCGGCCGCAGCTCTTGGCCGCGTACATCGCCGTGTCGGCGTGGCGCAGCAGGGTGCTGCTGTCGTCGCCGTCGGACGGGAACATGGCCACGCCCACGCTGGCGCCGCTGTGCACCGTCAGGCCCTGCAACTGGTACGGCCGCGCCAGCACCTCGACGATACGGCTGGCCAGGTGGCTGACGATGTCCGGCGTGACGGTGCCGGAGGTCAGCACGATGAATTCGTCGCCGCCCAGGCGGGCGATGGTGTCGACGTCGCGCAGCAGCTCGCGCAGGCGGCCCGCCACGGCGATCAGCAGCTGGTCGCCGGTCTGGTGGCCGTGGGTGTCGTTGATCTTCTTGAAGTGGTCCAGGTCGAGGAACATCACGGCCGCGCTGCCGCCTTCGCGCCGGGTGCGCGCCAGCAGCTGGTCCAGCCGCAGGTTCAGCGACAGGCGGTTGTCCAGGCCCGTCAGCGGGTCGTGGTGGGCCAGGCGGTAGATGCGTTCCTGGGCGCGCTGCTGCTCCGTCAGGTCGTGCAGGATCGCCACGAACAGGTGCTCGCCCGGCAGCTCCACCTCGCTGACGGAAACGGCCAGCGGGAACGACACCCCTTCGCGGCGCCAGCCGGTCGCCTCGTACGACTGGCTGGCGCCGGCGGCGATGCGGCGCAGCAGGGCGGCCGGCGCCTCGCCGTGCGTGGCCGGCAGCAGCTGCACCAGCGGCAGACCGGCCATTTGTTCGGGCGCGTAGCCGAACAGCCGGCCGGCCGCGCCGTTGGCCGAGACCAGCATGCCGGTGCCGTCGATCGTCAGGATGGCGTCGGCCGCCTTGTCCAGGATGGCCTGGAGACGCGCCTCGCGCTCCTGCAGGCGCGCCGTGCTTTCCTCCACGCGGGCCTGGATTTGCGCCCGCTCGCCGCTGGACAGCAGCAGCAAGCCGCCCAGCAGACCTGTCAGCAGCAGGCCGGCCGCCAGCACGGACCAGCTCTGCCAGCCGCGCTGGCTGGCCACATAGGCGGCCGTCGGCGTCAAGGTCAGCAGGTAGTCGCGCCCGCCGAAGTGGATGGTCTGGCGCAGCGTGCCGGCCGGGTGGGGCGCGCCGGCATCGTCGGCCATGGCCAGTCGGGTGCCCGTGGCCACGTCGTCGATGCTGGCGACCAGGTGCGGGAAGCCAACCTGCTGCAGCACGCTGGCCAGGTAGCTCTCCAGCTGCACCGACATCAGGAGCATGCCGACCGCGTCGCCGCCGTCCGGCGGCCGCACGGCCTGCAGCAGCACCACGCCGGGCTTCAGGTCCTTGCGGATCAGCTGCAGCGGCGCACTGGCGGTCGGCTCGTCGCTTTGCAGGGCGCGCCGCACGGCGGCGGCGCGCGACGGCTCGGCCAGCATGTCCAGCCCCAGGTAGATGCGGTTGCCGCGCGGCTCGATGAAGGTGGCCACCATGTATTCGGGGCGCGCGCCGACCGGCTGCATGACGCCGTTCTCGTCCGGCGCGCGGATGGCGAAGCCAGGATCGACATGCTCGCGGCCCCAGCGTTCGAAAGCGTCGCGCTCGTCCGCCGCCACCGGGCGCAGCCAGCTCATCGACAGCATTTCCGGATGGCGTGCCAGATAGCCTTGCGCCACGCGCTGGAAATCCTTGCCCTTCATCGCCAGCCCATGGCCATTGATGGCGCTGGACATGGCGAACAGGAAGCGCTCGTGTTCGGACAGCTTGGCCTGCAGCAGGTCGCTGGCCTGCTGCGCCTTCAGCTGCACCGTCTGCATCTGCTGGTTCCACTCCCAGCTGCGCACGTTGACGAAGATCGTCACGAACATGGCGGTCAGCACCAGCAGCGGCAGGCCGACCAGCCAGCGGCGCCGGCGCCACAGGCGGCGCGGCCGGCCGCACAGGATCCAGACCAGGGGGGCCGCCAGCAGCATGCCCAGCGTATCGCCGACCCACCAGGCCAGCCAGTTCGGCCCCAGGTCGCCGCCCGGCAGCACGCCCAGCAACGCCAGGCCGCACAGCGACAGGGTGCTGCTCGTCAGCGCAAGCACCGGGGCCAGCAGCAGGAAGCGCAGCACGTCGCGCCCGGAGTCGATGCCGGGATCGATCCAGCGCAGGAAGGCATGCATGGCGATGTAAGCCTGCAGCGACGCGGTGCCGGCCGCGAGCGCGGCGGCGCCCAGCCGGGCGGGCAGGGCCAGGTCGGGCTGGACCAGCGGCAGCGTGATCAAACTCATGACGGCGGTGCCGAGGGCAACGCCGGGCAGCAGGCGGGCGCCGCCGCTGACGAGGGCGGCCAGCGCAATGCCGGCAGGCAGGAACAGCGGTGTCGCAAACCCTGGCGCGAGCGCCAGTTGCATGCCGGCGCGGCCGGTCGCGGCGTACGCGGCCGCCAGTAACAGGTTGGCCAGCAGCAGGCTGGGCCAGCTGCGCAGTCGGGTGTTCAATCGAGACTCCAGGCGAGAAACGGCATGCGGGGAGGCGCAAACAAGGACGCCAGCCGCGCGGCGCCGGGGCGATTCTATAGCAATGCAGGCAACGAAAGGGGTGGAGGAAAGATTTTTATTGGGCTACAACCCGCATGGAATCAGGGTTTGCCAGATTTTTGATGATCTCGCAAAAACAACCCTTGCAATTGTGCAGGGGGAGCCGCTACAATCTCGCCCCGAAGCAGACAGTTAGCTGCGAGACACGAAGATGTTTGTGTTAAAGCGTTGACAGTTTTGATTTTATGCTTCATACTCTGCGGTTCCTCGCGGAGGGGTGGCCGAGTGGTTAAAGGCAGCAGACTGTAAATCTGCCCTCTTATGAGTACACTGGTTCGAATCCAGTCCCCTCCACCAAGTTTTTGCAAGGAAACTGAGTGATAGTGTAGTGAAACGGAACCTCGCGGGTGTAGCTCAATGGTAGAGCTGAAGCCTTCCAAGCTTAAGACGAGGGTTCGATTCCCTTCACCCGCTCCAGTTTTGTTGCAGTCGATAGTCAATATCGCTAGTTGTACAAAAGCCCTTGTAGCTCAGTGGTAGAGCACTCCCTTGGTAAGGGAGAGGCCACGTGTTCAATCCACGTCAAGGGCACCAGAATTCGCAGTATCGTAATACACATCATCTGACAGTCGGGCGCGTGCCCAGCAATATCTTAAAATTGTTAGGAGTCTAAAATGGCAAAAGAAAAGTTCGAGCGGACTAAACCGCACGTGAACGTTGGCACCATCGGTCACGTTGACCATGGCAAGACCACCCTGACCGCTGCAATCGCAACCGTTCTGTCGAAGAAATTCGGCGGCGAAGCCAAGGCCTACGACCAGATCGACGCTGCTCCGGAAGAAAAAGCACGCGGCATCACGATCAACACCGCCCACGTCGAGTACGAAACGGCTACCCGCCACTACGCTCACGTCGACTGCCCAGGCCACGCCGACTACATCAAGAACATGATTACCGGTGCTGCCCAGATGGACGGCGCGATCCTGGTGTGCTCCGCCGCTGACGGCCCAATGCCACAGACCCGCGAGCACATCCTGCTGGCCCGTCAGGTTGGCGTTCCATACATCATCGTGTTCCTGAACAAGTGCGACCTGGTCGACGACGCGGAACTGCTGGAACTGGTCGAAATGGAAGTGCGCGAGCTGCTGTCGAAGTACGAGTTCCCAGGCGACGACCTGCCAATCATCAAGGGTTCGGCACGTATGGCGCTGGAAGGCCAGCAAGGCGAAATGGGCGAAGACTGCATCATCCGCCTGGCCGACGCTCTGGACAGCTACATCCCAACGCCTGAGCGCGCTGTGGACGGCGCCTTCCTGATGCCAGTGGAAGACGTGTTCTCGATCTCCGGCCGCGGTACCGTGGTGACCGGTCGTGTCGAGCGCGGCATCATCAAGGTCGGCGAAGAGATCGAAATCGTCGGTATCACCGACACCGTCAAGACCACCTGCACCGGCGTGGAAATGTTCCGCAAGCTGCTGGACCAGGGTCAAGCCGGCGACAACGTTGGCCTGCTGCTGCGCGGCACCAAGCGTGAAGACGTTCAGCGTGGTCAGGTTCTGGCGAAGCCAGGCTCGATCAAGCCGCACAACCACTTCACGGGCGAGATCTACGTTCTGTCGAAAGACGAAGGCGGCCGTCACACCCCGTTCTTCAACAACTACCGTCCACAGTTCTACTTCCGTACGACGGACGTGACCGGTTCGATCGAACTGCCAGCGGACAAGGAAATGGTCATGCCAGGCGATAACGTGTCGATCACCGTCAAGCTGATCAACCCGATCGCGATGGAAGAAGGTCTGCGCTTCGCAATCCGCGAAGGTGGCCGTACCGTGGGTGCTGGCGTCGTTGCCAAGATCCTGGGCTAATCGCCCGAAACCGGAATCCTGCCAAGCAGTACTAGCGCCCAACCCCGGTTGGGTGCTACAATAACGGATTCCACTGTAGTGTTTTACGTAGGGGCGTAGCTCAATTGGCAGAGCGTCGGTCTCCAAAACCGAAGGTTGGGGGTTCGATGCCCTCCGCCCCTGCCACCGAATTCTGGTGCAGGGCACCGAAAGTAAAAACGAATGTCTAATCAATCCGTGCAAACCGTTAGCACGTCCGGCGATAAGCTCAAGGTCGTGTTGGCGGTGGTTGCAGCGATTGCAGGCGTAGCCGGATTCTTTGTTCTGGCAGGTCAACCAACCCTGGTGCGGGCAGCTGCGCTTGTGGTTGGTTTGCTTATTTCCGTCGGCATTGCTTACACCTCCGCCTCCGGCCGTGATTTCCTCAATTTCGCGAAGGAATCCGTTCGCGAAACCAAGAAAGTCGTCTGGCCGACGCGTAAAGAAGCAACCCAGATCACGATGCTGGTGTTCGGCTTTGTGCTGGTGATGGCAGTGTTCCTGTGGGGCACAGACAAGCTGTTGGAATTCCTGTTGTACGACGTAATCCTGGGTTGGAAAAAATAATGAGCGAAAACGTGCAAGACGACGTATCCGGCGAGCCCGTACCGGGCGACGCGCCGGCGCAAGAGTCCGGCGCTCCGCTCAGCGTGCCAGTCAGCAACAAGCGCTGGTACGTTGTGCATGCTTATTCCGGCATGGAGAAAAGCGTGCAGCGTGCGCTGATGGAGCGCGTCGAGCGCGCCGGCATGCAAGATCAGTTCGGCCAGATTCTCGTCCCGACCGAAGAAGTCGTGGAAGTGAAGAACGGCCAGAAGTCCGTTACCGAACGTCGTTTCTTCCCAGGCTACGTCCTGGTCGAGATGGAAATGACGGACGAGACCTGGCACCTGGTGAAAAACACCGCCAAGGTCACCGGCTTCATCGGCGGCAAGTCGAACAAGCCGACCCCGATTCCTGCCCGCGAGATCGAAAAGATCATGACGCAGATGCAGGAAGGCGTGGAAAAGCCACGGCCGAAAGTGCTGTACGAAGTGGGCGAGCAAGTCCGCATCAAGGATGGCCCGTTCACCGACTTCAACGGCAACGTGGAAGAAGTCAACTACGAAAAGTCCAAAGTGCGCGTCTCGGTCACCATCTTCGGCCGCGCGACTCCCGTCGAACTCGAGTTCGGTCAAGTCGAAAAGGTTTAAGCGCTTCACGGAGCGTTCCGGTTTTCTGGAAAATCCGCACGAGGAGCCCTGCCATGCTGTACCGGCGGGGCGCTACCACTCAAATCCAACGATAGGAAAGCCATCATGGCAAAGAAAATCATTGGCTTTATCAAGCTGCAAGTGCCAGCTGGTAAGGCAAACCCATCCCCTCCGATCGGCCCAGCGCTGGGTCAGCGCGGTCTGAACATCATGGAATTCTGCAAGGCGTTCAACGCGCAGACCCAAGGTATGGAACCAGGCATGCCGATCCCTGTGGTGATCACCGCTTTCGCGGACAAGTCCTTCACCTTCGTGATGAAGACCCCGCCGGCAACGTTCCTGATCAAGAAGCACTCGGGCGTGCAAAAAGGTTCGCCGAAGCCACATACCGACAAGGTTGGCACGCTGACCCGCGCTCAAGCGGAAGAAATTGCAAAACTGAAGACCCCGGACCTGACCGCTGCCGACCTGGAAGCCGCTGTGCGCACCATCGCCGGTTCCGCGCGTTCGATGGGCATCACCGTTGAGGGTATCTGATCATGGCAAAACTGTCCAAGCGCGCACAAGCCATCAAGGCTAAAGTAGACCGTACCAAAGTGTACCCGTTCGACAACGCCGTCGCCCTGATCAAGGAACTGGCTACCGCCAAGTTCAATGAATCGATCGACGTCTCCGTCCAGCTGGGCGTGGATCCGAAGAAGTCGGACCAGGTCGTTCGCGGCTCCGTCGTGCTGCCAGCAGGCACCGGCAAGACCGTTCGCGTGGCCGTGTTCGCTTCCGGCGACAAGGCTGAAGCCGCCAAGGCAGCTGGCGCGGACGTGGTCGGCATGGAAGACCTGGCAGAACGCGTGAAGGCCGGCGACATGCCGTTCGACATCGTCATCGCCTCGCCAGACACGATGCGTATCGTCGGTACCCTGGGCCAGATCCTGGGCCCACGCGGCCTGATGCCGAACCCGAAAGTCGGCACCGTGACGCCTGACGTCGCCACCGCCGTCAAGAACGCCAAGGCAGGCCAGGTGCAGTACCGTACCGACAAGGCCGGTATCATCCACGCCACCATCGGCCGCAAGTCGTTCAGCGACGCCGATCTGAAGACCAACCTGGTCGCTCTGATCGAAGCCCTGAACAAGGCCAAGCCAGCCTCCTCGAAGGGCGTGTACCTGCGCAAGGTCTCGCTGTCCTCGACGATGGGCGCCGGCGTGCGCGTCGACCAGGCTACCCTGGCAGCGTAAGTTGTCCGAAAAATGGGGTCTGTCCCCATTTTTGAGGCAACAACAGAATCAAGCCCCGGCGGAACACTAGCCGGGCACATCTTTGGGCTGGCAGGTGCGCAAGTGCCTGCCAGGCAATCAAAGACCGTTGGGCTGGAAGCAGCAGGCAGGTTTCCGGTTAATTGTCGGCGCAAGCCGGCGCCCAACGCAGATGGTGTACCCGAACCAGTTTTGCAGTCCATTGGACTCCTAACCTCGGACGCCGTTGTTCGAAACCGATGCAGGAGCTTTTCCTGTGTCCTTAAAGGAGATTGACCGTGGGTCTTAATCTGAATGACAAAAAGGCCGTCGTCGAAGAGGTTTCCGCAAAAGTAGCAACTGCGCAAACGATCGTCGTGGCTGAGTACCGTGGCATCCAGGTTGCTCACTTGACGAAACTCCGTGCAACCGCGCGTGCCCAGGGCGTGTACCTGCGTGTTCTGAAGAACACGCTGGCTCGTCGCTCTGTGGAAGGCACGCAGTTCGCCAACCTGGCCGATGCAATGACCGGTCCGCTGATCTACTCGATCTCGGACGACGCCGTGGCAGCAGCGAAAGTCATCAACGACTTCGCCAAAACCAACGACAAGCTGGTCATCAAGGCAGGTAACTATGCAGGCAAGCAGCTCGACGTGGCTGGCGTGACTGCACTGGCGAGCATTCCAAGCCGTGAAGTCCTCATCTCGCAGCTGTTGGGCGTCATGCTGGCACCGGTATCGGGCTTTGCACGTGGTCTGGCCGCACTGGCCGCCAAGAAGAGCGAAGGTTCGGAAGCTGCTCCAGCAGCCGAAGAAACCGCTGCAGCGTAATTGCCGCACGTTCTCGTCAAGTAATCAATTCTGTAGCATACAAATCAATTAGGAGTTTCAAATGGCAATTAGCAAAGACGATATCCTGAACGCAGTGTCCGAAATGTCCGTGATGGACCTGAACGACCTGGTCAAGGCTTTCGAAGAGAAGTTCGGCGTGTCGGCAGCTGCAATGGCAGCTCCTGCAGCTGCTGGCGGCGGCGCCGCTGCTGCTGCTGAAGAGCAGACCGAATTCAACCTGGTCCTGTCCGAAGTCGGCGCGAACAAAGTCGGCGTCATCAAGGCCGTGCGTGAAATCACCGGTCTGGGCCTGAAAGAAGCCAAAGACCTGGTCGACGGCGCACCGAAGACCGTGAAGGAAGCCCTGTCGAAAGCCGACGCTGAAGCCGCTAAGAAGAAGCTGGAAGAAGCTGGCGCCAAGGCCGACCTGAAGTAATTTAGTATTACCGGCGCCGGTATCCTTTAGCGCCTGAGCCAAAGCTGCGGATTTCCTTCCGGAAGGGAGGAGATCCGGCTTTGGCTCCTTTGTCGTCTCTGTCGTATTTGTTGTATTTTTGCCCCTGTTCTTGCCGTTTTTTGTCGTCCTGGCCTGAAAAGGTAGTGCCTTGAGGTTTCGCCTGTGTGACATGCAGTCGCGTGCTGTCAAGCATACAAGCTGAAACCTGAATTTTCTATCCTTTCCTGTCACTCACGGAGTGTCCATGCACTACTCATTTACTGAGAAGAAACGCATTCGCAAATCATTCGCGAAACGCGCCAACGTCCACAACGTTCCGTTCCTGCTGGCGACCCAGCTCGAGTCTTACGAAAACTTCCTGCAGGAGCACACTCCGGTTGCCTCCCGCAAGAACGAAGGCCTGCAATCGGCCTTTACCTCCATTTTCCCGATCGTTTCGCACAACGGTTTCGCACGCCTGGAATTCCTGTCGTACGTGCTGGGCGACCCTGCGTTTGACGTGAAAGAGTGCCAACTCCGTGGCCTGACCTTCGCATCGCCGCTGCGCGCGAAAGTGCGCCTCGTGATCCTGGACAAGGAATCGCCGACCAAGCCGGTCGTCAAGGAAATGAAAGAACAGGAAGTCTACATGGGCGAACTGCCCCTGATGACGACCACCGGTTCGTTCGTGATCAACGGTACCGAGCGCGTGATCGTTTCGCAGCTGCACCGCTCCCCGGGCGTGTTCTTCGAGCACGACCGCGGCAAGACGCACTCGTCGGGCAAACTGCTGTTCTCGGCCCGTATCATCCCTTACCGCGGCTCGTGGCTGGACTTCGAGTTCGACCCGAAGGACATCCTGTACTTCCGCGTCGACCGTCGCCGCAAGATGCCCGTGTCGATCCTGCTGAAGGCCATCGGCATGACGCCGGAACAGATCCTGGCGAACTTCTTCGTGTTCGACAACTTCAACCTGCGCTCGGAAGGCGGCGAGATGGAATTCGTCGCCGAACGCCTGCGCGGTGAAGTCGCGCGCTTCGACATCGTCAATCCGAAGGATGGCAAGACGATCGTCACGAAGGACAAGCGCATCAACGCCAAGCACGTGCGTGAAATCGAAGCGGCCGGTATCCAGCACATTTCCGTGCCGGAAGACTACCTGCTGGGCCGCGTGCTGGCCAAGAACATCGTCGATCCGGAAACGGGCGAAGTGGTGGCCTCGGCCAACGACGAGCTGACCGAAGAAGTGCTGAACCGCCTGCGCGATTCGAACATCTCGGCCATCCAGACGCTGTACACCAACGACCTGGACCAGGGCGCCTACATCTCGCAGACCCTGCGCATCGACGACACCGCCGACCAGACCGCCGCCCGCATCGCGATCTACCGCATGATGCGTCCTGGCGAACCGCCAACCGAAGAGTCGGTCGAAGCCCTGTTCAACGGCCTGTTCTACAGCGCCGACCGCTACGACCTGTCCGCCGTGGGCCGCATGAAGTTCAACCGCCGTATCGGCCGCGATGAACTGACCGGCGCCATGACGCTGTCGAACGAAGACGTGCTGGCCGTGATCAAGATCCTGGTCGAGCTGCGCAATGGCCGCGGCGAAGTCGACGATATCGATCACCTGGGTAACCGTCGCGTCCGTTGCGTGGGCGAACTGGCCGAAAACCAGTTCCGCGCCGGTCTCGTGCGCGTCGAGCGCGCCGTCAAGGAGCGTCTGGGCCAGGCCGAAGCCGACAACCTGATGCCGCATGACCTGATCAACAGCAAGCCGATCTCGGCCGCGATCCGCGAATTCTTCGGTTCGTCGCAGCTGTCCCAGTTCATGGACCAGACCAACCCGCTGTCCGAGATCACCCACAAGCGCCGTGTTTCCGCACTGGGCCCGGGTGGTCTGACGCGTGAACGCGCCGGCTTCGAGGTGCGCGACGTGCACCCGACCCACTACGGCCGCGTCTGCCCGATCGAAACGCCGGAAGGTCCGAACATCGGTCTGATCAACTCGCTGGCACTGTACGCCCGCCTGAACGAATACGGCTTCCTGGAAACGCCGTACCGCAAGGTCGAGAACAGCATGGTGACCGACAAGATCGACTACCTGTCCGCGATCGAAGAAGGCCGCTACATCATCGCCCAGGCCAATGCCAAGATCAACGACGAAGGCAAGCTGGTCGACGAGCTGGTGTCGGCTCGTGAAGCCGGCGAAACGATCCTGGTGTCGCCAGAGCGCATCCAGTACATGGACGTGGCGCCTGGCCAGATCGTCTCGGTCGCAGCCTCGCTGATTCCGTTCCTGGAACACGATGACGCGAACCGTGCACTGATGGGCGCCAACATGCAGCGCCAGGCCGTGCCTTGCCTGCGTCCTGAAAAGGCGCTGGTCGGTACCGGTATCGAACGCACCGTGGCAGTCGACTCCGGCACGACCGTGCAGGCGCTGCGTGGCGGCGTGGTGGACTATATCGATGCAGGCCGCGTGGTGATCCGCGTCAACGACGAAGAGGCGCAAGCCGGTGAAGTCGGTGTGGACATCTACAACCTGATCAAGTACACCCGTTCGAACCAGAATACCAACATCAACCAGCGTCCGATCGTCAAAGTGGGCGACCGCGTGGCCAAGGGCGACGTCATCGCCGACGGCGCATCGACCGACCTGGGCGAACTGGCACTGGGCCAGAACATGACCGTGGCGTTCATGCCATGGAACGGCCTGAACTTCGAGGACTCGATCCTGATCTCGGAAAACGTCGTCAAGGACGACCGTTACACCTCGATCCACATCGAAGAACTGTCGGTGGTCGCACGTGACACCAAGCTGGGCGCGGAAGAAATCACCCGCGACATTTCGAACCTGGCGGAAAACCAGCTGGCCCGCCTGGACGAGTCGGGCATCGTCTACATCGGCGCCGAAGTGCAGGCTGGCGACACGCTGGTCGGTAAGGTGACGCCGAAGGGCGAAACCCAGCTGACGCCGGAAGAGAAGCTGCTGCGCGCGATCTTCGGCGAAAAAGCATCCGACGTGAAAGACACGTCGCTGCGCGTGCCTTCGGGCATGGTCGGTACCGTCATCGACGTGCAGGTGTTCACCCGCGAAGGCATCCCGCGCGACAAGCGCGCCCAGCAGATCATCGACGACGAGCTGAAGCGCTACCGCCTGGACCTGAACGACCAGATGCGTATCGTCGAGGGCGACGCCTTCCAGCGTCTGGAAAAAATGCTGATCGGTAAAGTCGTCAACGGCGGTCCGAAGAAGCTGGCGAAGGGCGCCCAGATCACCAAGGAATACCTGGCCGACCTGGACAAGTACCACTGGTTCGACATCCGTCCGGCGGACGACGATGCGGCCACGGCCCTGGAAGCGATCAAGGAATCGATCGCCGAGAAGCGCCACCAGTTCGATCTGGCCTTCGAAGAGAAGCGCAAGAAGCTGACGCAAGGCGACGAGCTGCAGCCTGGCGTGCAGAAGATGGTCAAGGTCTACCTGGCCGTCAAGCGCCGCCTGCAGTCGGGCGACAAGATGGCAGGCCGCCACGGTAACAAGGGTGTGGTCTCGCGTATCGTGCCGGTGGAAGACATGCCGTACATGGCCGACGGTACGCCGGCCGACGTCGTGCTGAACCCGCTGGGCGTTCCGTCCCGAATGAACGTGGGTCAGATCCTGGAAACGCACTTGGGCTGGGCGGCCAAGGGCCTGGGCATCCGCATCGGCGAAATGCTGCAGCAGCAGATCAAGGTCGAGGAGATGCGCAAGTTCCTGACCACCGTGTACAACGAGACCGGTGCGAAAGAGGACATCGCCAACTTCAGCGACGAAGAGATCATGAACCTGGCGCACAACCTGAAGAAGGGTGTGCCGTTCGCGACGCCGGTGTTCGACGGTGCGCACGAGTCCGAAATCCGTCGCATGCTGGACCTGGCGTACCCGGACGAGATCGCAACCAAGCTGGGCATGACGCCTTCGAAGAACCAGGTCACGATGTACGACGGCCGCACGGGCGAAGCGTTCGAGCGCAAGGTCACGGTCGGCGTCATGCACATGCTGAAGCTGCACCACCTGGTCGACGACAAGATGCACGCCCGCTCGACCGGCCCATACTCGCTGGTGACGCAGCAGCCGCTGGGCGGTAAAGCCCAGTTCGGTGGCCAGCGCTTCGGTGAGATGGAGGTGTGGGCACTGGAAGCGTACGGCGCATCGTACGTGCTGCAGGAAATGCTGACCGTGAAGTCCGACGACGTGAACGGCCGTACCAAAGTGTACGAGAACCTCGTCAAGGGCGATCACGTGATCGATGCCGGCATGCCGGAATCGTTCAACGTGCTGGTGAAAGAGATCCGTTCCCTGGGTATCGACATCGACCTGGAACGCACCTAAACGGCAATTGCCGAACCCAACGGCAAATGCCGGGGTCAGACCCGCCGGGTCTGACCCCAGGTTTCTGCCTCTGGGTGAAAAGCCTGCACGACTCGCTGGCAAAGAGCCGCGAAAAAACTGAAGAATTCATCACTACCTGGAGTGATACATGAAAGCCCTGCTCGATCTATTCAAGCAAGTACAGACGAACGAGACCTTTGACGCGATCAAGATCGGTCTCGCCTCGCCTGAAAAAATCCGTTCGTGGTCCTACGGCGAAGTCAAGAAGCCGGAAACCATCAACTACCGTACCTTCAAGCCGGAACGCGACGGCCTGTTCTGCGCCAAGATCTTTGGCCCGATCAAGGACTACGAGTGCCTGTGCGGCAAGTACAAGCGCCTGAAGCACCGCGGCGTCATCTGCGAAAAGTGCGGCGTCGAGGTCACGCTGGCGAAGGTGCGTCGTGAGCGCATGGGCCACATCGAGCTGGCATCGCCGACCGCCCACATCTGGTTCCTGAAGTCGCTGCCGTCGCGCCTGGGCATGGTCCTGGACATGACGCTGCGCGATATCGAGCGCGTGCTGTACTTCGAAGCCTACGTCGTGACCGATCCAGGCATGACCCCGCTGAAGAAGTGCCAGATCATGTCGGAAGACGACTACGCCGCCAAGTACGAAGAGTACGGCGACGACTTCACCGCGTACATGGGCGCCGAGGGCATCCGTGAACTGCTGCGTTCGATCGACATCCACCGCGATGCCGAGACGCTGCGCGTCGAGCTGAAGGAATCGAAGTCCGAAGCGAAGATCAAGAAATACGCCAAGCGCCTGAAAGTGCTGGAAGCGTTCCAGCGTTCGGGCATCAAGCCCGAGTGGATGATCATGGAAGTGCTGCCGGTGCTGCCACCGGAACTGCGTCCGCTGGTCCCGCTGGATGGCGGCCGTTTCGCCACGTCCGACCTGAACGACCTGTACCGCCGCGTCATCAACCGTAACAACCGCCTGAAGCGCCTGATGGAGCTGCGTGCTCCAGAGATCATCACGCGCAACGAAAAGCGCATGCTGCAGGAAGCAGTGGACTCGCTGCTGGACAACGGCCGTCGCGGCAAGGCGATGACCGGCGCCAACAAGCGTCCGCTGAAGTCGCTGGCCGAGATGATCAAAGGTAAGGGCGGTCGTTTCCGTCAGAACTTGCTGGGCAAGCGCGTCGACTACTCGGGCCGTTCGGTCATCGTGGTGGGTCCGCAGCTGAAACTGCACCAGTGCGGTCTGCCGAAGCTGATGGCCCTGGAGCTGTTCAAGCCGTTCATCTTCAACAAGCTGGAACTGATGGGCCTGGCGACGACGATCAAGGCCGCGAAAAAGCTGGTCGAGATCCAGGAACCGGTCGTCTGGGACATCCTGGAAGACGTGATCCGCGAACACCCGATCATGCTGAACCGTGCGCCGACGCTGCACCGCCTGGGTATCCAGGCGTTCGAGCCGGTGCTGATCGAAGGCAAGGCGATCCAGCTGCACCCGCTGGTCTGCGCGGCATTCAACGCCGACTTCGACGGTGACCAGATGGCAGTCCACGTGCCGCTGTCGATCGAAGCACAGATGGAAGCGCGTACGCTGATGCTGGCGTCGAACAACATCCTGTTCCCGTCGAACGGCGAACCGTCGATCGTGCCGTCCCAGGATATCGTGCTGGGTCTGTACTACGCGACCCGCGAAGCCATCAACGGCAAGGGCGAAGGCATGCTGTTCCCGGACGTGTCGGAAGTGATCCGCGCGTACGACAACAAGGAAGTCGAGCTGGCCACCCGCATCACCGTGCGTATCGTCGAGCATCCACGTGATCCGGCGACGGGCGAGTTCGTCCGTACGGTCACCCGTTACGAGACGACCGTCGGCCGCGCGATCCTGTCCGAGATCCTGCCGAAGGGCCTGCCGTTCAGCGTGCTGAACCGCTCCCTGAAGAAGAAGGAAATCTCGAAGCTGATCAACACGTCGTTCCGCAAGTGCGGCCTGCGTGCGACCGTCGTGTTCGCCGACCAGCTGATGCAGTCGGGCTTCCGCCTGGCGACCCGCGCCGGTATCTCCATCTGCGTGGACGACATGCTGGTGCCGGACGTGAAGAAATCGCTGATCGCGACCGCCGAATCGGAAGTGAAGCAGATCGAGCAGCAGTACGCCTCGGGTCTGGTCACCGCCGGCGAGCGTTACAACAAGGTCGTCGACATCTGGGGCAAGACCTCGGACGAAGTCGGCAAGGCCATGATGGACCAGCTGAAAGTGGAAGACGTTGTCAAGCGCGACGGCACCCAGACGACCCAGGAATCGTTCAACGCGATTTACATGATGGCCGACTCGGGCGCCCGTGGCTCGGCAGCGCAGATCCGCCAGCTGGCCGGTATGCGTGGTCTGATGGCGAAACCGGACGGCTCGATTATCGAGACGCCGATTACGGCAAACTTCCGCGAAGGCCTGAACGTTCTGCAGTACTTCATCTCGACCCACGGCGCTCGTAAAGGTCTGGCCGATACGGCACTGAAGACGGCAAACTCGGGTTACCTGACCCGTCGTCTGGTCGACGTGACGCAGGATCTGGTCGTGACGGAAGACGATTGCGGCACCTCCAACGGCACGCTGATGAAGGCGATGGTCGAGGGCGGTGAAGTCATCGAGGCACTGCGCGACCGTATCCTGGGCCGCGTGGCGGGCACGGACATCGTCAATCCTGAGACCCAGGAAACGGCGTACGAAGCCGGCACGCTGCTGGACGAAGACATGGTCGAGGAAATCGAACGCATGGGCATCGACGAAGTCAAGGTCCGCACGCCGCTGACCTGCGACACGCGTTACGGCCTGTGCGCCAAGTGCTACGGCCGCGACCTGGGCCGCGGCATGCTGGTCAACGCCGGTGAAGCCGTCGGTGTCGTCGCGGCACAGTCGATCGGTGAACCGGGTACCCAGCTGACGATGCGTACGTTCCACATCGGTGGTGCGGCGTCCCGTGCAGCGGTGGCCTCGTCGGTCGAAGCCAAGTCGAACGGTACCGTGCGCTTCACGGCCACGATGCGTTACGTCACGAACGGCAAGGGCGCACAGATCGTCATTTCCCGTTCCGGCGAAGTGCTGATCACCGACGACCACGGCCGCGAGCGCGAGCGTCACAAGGTGCCGTACGGCGCCACGCTGATCGTCAAGGATGGCATGGCGATCAAGGCCGGCGCGCCGCTGGCGACGTGGGACCCGCTGACCCGTCCGATCATTACCGAGTACGCCGGTACGGTGCGCTTCGAGAATGTGGAAGAAGGCGTCACGGTGGCCCGTCAGGTCGACGAAGTCACCGGCCTGGCAACCCTGGTCGTGATCGACGCGAAGCGTCGCGGTTCGCTGACCAAGACGATGCGTCCGCAGGTGAAACTGCTGAACGACGACGGCCACGAAGTGAAGATCGCCGGCACGGAACACGCCGTGGCGATCGGCTTCCAGGTCGGCGCGCTGATCATGGTGAAAGACGGCCAGCAAGTATCGGTCGGTGAAGTCCTGGCGCGTATCCCGACGGAATCGCAGAAGACCCGCGACATTACCGGCGGTCTGCCGCGCGTTGCCGAGCTGTTCGAAGCACGTTCGCCGAAAGACGCGGGCATGCTGGCCGAAGTCACCGGTACGGTGGCCTTCGGTAAGGAAACGAAGGGCAAGCAGCGTCTGGAAATCACGGACATGGACGGCAACAAGCACGAGTTCCTGATCACCAAGGACAAGCAGGTCCTGGTCCACGACGGTCAAGTCGTGAACAAGGGCGAGATGATCGTGGACGGCCCGGCCGATCCACAAGACATCCTGCGCCTCTTGGGTATCGAAGCGCTGGCACGTTACATCGTCGACGAAGTGCAGGACGTCTACCGTCTGCAGGGCGTGAAGATCAACGACAAGCACATCGAAGTGATCGTGCGCCAGATGCTGCGCCGCGTGCAGATCACCAACGCCGGCGACACCGACTACATCGTCGGCGAGCAGGTGGAGCGTTCGGAGCTGCTGGAAGAAAACGACAAGGTCATCGCCGCCGGCAAGCTGCCAGCGACGTACGAGAACGTGCTGCTGGGTATTACCAAGGCATCGCTGTCGACCGACTCGTTCATCTCGGCCGCATCGTTCCAGGAAACCACGCGCGTGCTGACGGAAGCGGCGATCATGGGCAAGCGCGACGGTCTGCGCGGCCTGAAGGAAAACGTCATCGTCGGTCGCCTGATCCCAGGCGGCACGGGCCTGGCCTTCCACCGCGCCCGTCGCGAGAAGGAAGTCTGGGAAGCCGAAGAACGCAACGCCCTGCTGCAAGCCGAGCGCGCAGCGATGAGCGGTGCGGACGTCGAGGCGATCGAGACATCGACCATGACGCAGGACGAGGGTGGCGAGGCGTAAGCTTCTTCTCTCTGATGTAAATGAAAACGGCACCTTTGGGTGCCGTTTTTTTTCGTCCGCAGCGCGTCTGCAGTTGGGGTCTGTCCCTGCGGGACTGACCCCGAAGTTAATCGGCAGGCGACGGCTCGACCAAGATTCGGGGTCAGTCCCTATGCAGGGACAGACCCCAGCGTCCAGCGCGGCAGCTCGGCAATCAACGCCCGGCTGGCCACGGCCACTTCCTCATACCAATAGAGCGCAGCAGGCGCCGTCTCGCATGCCGTCAGATCTTCCCACGTCCGACGGCACAGCTGCGCCAGCTCGTCGGGCCGCTGGCTCTCCAACCAACGCTCAGCCAGCAACGCCAGCCGCGCGGTACCGAGCGAACCCAGCATAAAACGCCCAGCGATGCCATGCGTCAGCGGCACGACCATGCCGTCCGCCTGAACCACCAGGATCGGCGCTATCTGTGTAAGCGAAGTTACCGGCAGGGCCGGCACGAACCTCGACCTGTACCGCATCAACTGCTCCACAGTGACCGCATCGACGTGCACCGCAACACCAAGCGCAGCGCCCAGCCGCGCGGCCTCGACCAGCGCGACGATGAGTTCCAATCCATCTGGACGAGCCTGTGGCAACATGGCGGTAGCACGGCCATCCATCGTCAGCGGATGTACCTGGACGGCGCGGGCGCCTGTCTGCGCGGCGAGGCGGACGACGAACTCCAGACTGTCGACGTTGTGCTGCGTCAGGGTGAAGATGAAGCCGAACGCCGTGCCCGATGCGCGGATCACGTCGAGATGCCGCACCGTTTTGTCGAATGCCCCGGCCTGGCCGCGGATCGCGTCGTGCTCCGCCGGCAGGCCGTCGATGGAGACGGCCAGGAAATCGACCAGCGGCGCGAGCGGCGACCAGCGGCGGGCGGTCGCCAGCATGCCGTTCGTCGTCATCGTGGTGGTCATGCCGAGTTCGCGCGCATGCGACAGCAGCGCGTGGAGCTCGCCATACATGAGCGGCTCGCCGCCGGATACGGCGAGCTGACGGTAGCCCGCTGCGTACGCGTCGTCGAGGCAGGCCGCCAGCATGGCGATCGGCAGTTCCTGCCGGATATCCGGCCCCGACGACGAGTAGCAATGCCGGCATGCAAGGTTGCAGCGCCGTGAAGGGTGGAGCTGCAACACCGGCATGCCGCCGGTGGGATTGTCGTTAAACACCGATGTTCAGCCCGGCGACGGGCAGCTCGCGCGGGCCTTCGATCGGCTGGACGTTGCCGAAGTCCAGCTCCATCCGGATGATGTCCGGGAAGGGAATCCCGTCGATGATGATGCGGGGCGGCCGTGGCGTGCCGCCATGGCGCAGGTGCCACTTCACCCAGAACGCGATGTCGTTGCCGCAGATGGGCGTGTCGTCCCCGCTGTAGCTGAGGCTGACGCGTGCGCCGTTGCCATCGGCGCCGCCGACGATGGCGGCGCGCTCCACCGTGCCGGCCGACTGCGCCAGCGCATCGGCTATTTCGCGCACTGACTCGTCGGTCAGTGCGCGCCCCTTCCAGGCCGCCAGTAATTTCTCCGACCCGCGGTTTTTGGTCTCTTCCATATGTCCCCCAGTAGGTACGCGGCCGCGCGGATGCGCAGCTCGCTCTTTCAGGCTAGGCTGGGTTTTTGGCGCACCTTTGATTTTTCTCAAACATCGGAGAACTAAAGTGTGGCTGTTGTCAGTACGCCGCAGGGGGAATTGTTGTGGGATTTATAGCTGAGAACTAGCGAATAGCCTTAGCTGGGCTGCTTGCGCGGATAAAAACCGGGGTCAGTCCCGAAGGGACAGACCCCAAGCCTGACACGCTACAGGTGCGCAGTGACCGCCGGCGACTCCAGCCACCGCTCATCCCGCCCATCGAGATACCGGATCGGCACTGCCGCCAATACCTCGTCCGGCACGCCGTCGAGCGTCATGACGTTGAGCGCGACGAACTCGCCCCGCAGCGGCGACGTGCCGAACTCGCACATCCGCACGCCGCAATGTCGGCAGAACTGGTGCCGCTGCAGATGCGCGCCGAACGTGTACTGCGTCAGCGCGCCTTCACCTGCCAGCAAGCGAAACTGCGACGGCGGGATCATTGCGCCCCACCAGCGCGATTTGCTGCAGATGGAACAGTTGCACCGCACAGTGCCGTCGGCCAGCTCGAAGTCGGCCTCGAAGCGGACGGCGCCGCAGTGACAACTGCCGTGATAGGTCGTCATCGTCAGCGCACCGGCTGGCCGTCGCTGTCCAGCACCGTCACGTCGCCCCAGCCCAGCGCGCGGATGCGCGGCTCGATCTTGCGCAGGTCGCCGATGACGACCCAGACCAGGTCGTCGGGCCGGATGAACTTGCCGGCTGCGGCGGCCAGTTGCGGTGGCGTCAGCGCGCGCACGTTGCTGGCGTAGCGGGTCCAATAATCGTCCGGCAGGCCCAGGTTGACGGTCTCCAGCGCGGCCGCTTCCAGTGCGTTGATCGACTCGAAACGGCCGGCCAGGCGCGACGTCATGTTGCGCATGATGCTCGTGAATTCCCCGCCCTGGATCGGCCGTGCGCCGGCGATGGCGCGGATTTCCTTTTGCACTTCCGCCATCGCTTCCGTGGTCTTGTCCGTCTGGACGGGCGCCAGCACGACAAAGCTGCGCTGGCCGCGCACGTTGGTGAGGCGGCCACTGGTACCGTAGCTCCAGTGCTTGTCCAGGCGCAGGTTGCGGTTCAGGCGCGACGTGGCCATGCCGCCGAAGTTCTGCATCACCGGTTCCATCGCCAGGTCTTCCGGCTGGCCTTGCGGCAGTGCCAGGTGGGCGGCGACGATCGTCGACTGCGGCGCGTCCGGCTTGTCGAGCAGGTAGATCCTGCGCGGCGCCGGCGTGGCGGCTGCCGTCGCCTTGGCGGGCGCGCGGCCGGCCTGCCAGTTGCCGAATGCCGCTTCCAGCATCGGTTTCACTTTTTCCATCGTCGTGTCGCCAGTGACGATGACGGTGCTGCTGCCCGGCTTGAACCAGTCGCCGTGCCACTTGACGAGGTCGGCGCGGGTCAGCTGGCGCACCGCGTCCTCATAACCGGACGATGGCCGGCCGTAGCCGTTGGCGGGGCCGTACAGCAGGCCCGGCAGCACGCGCTGCGCGAGCGCGCTTGGCTGCGCCTTTTCCTGCGCGATCTGGGCCAGGCGGCGTTGCTGGGACAGCGCGAACTGATCCTGCGGGAAGGCCGGGCGCAGCGCCGCTTCGGCCAGCAGCGCCAGCGACGGTGCCAGGTTGGCGGACGTGGCCTGCAGCTTCACCAGCGACAGGTCGGCACTCGTGCCGGTGCTCAGCCGCGCGCCCTGCGCTTCCAGCGCGTCCGACATCTGGTAGGCGTCGCGCTTGCTGGTGCCCTTGTCCAGCAGCTCCAGGGTCAGCGAGGCCAGCCCGGCCTGTGCCGGCGTATCGGCCGCCGCGCCGGCATCCACGGCCAGCGCCACGTTGACGATCGGTGCACCATGCCGCTCCAGCAGAATGACTTTCAGGCCATTGGCCAGGGTGGCGTGCTGCATGGCCGGGAACTTGACGTCGGGCGCCTCGCCCAGCGCCGGCAGCACCTTGCGGTCGAGCGTGCTGCTGGCCGCGGCCAGCTTGGCAAATGGCTTGACCGTCATTGTGTAATGATGTGCGCGCAGCCATTTCGTGCCGGCGGCCTTCAGCTCGGCCGGCTTGGCGCTGCCGACGATGTCCAGCTGCCGCAGGTAGGCATCCGGGCTGCCGCCATAGGTCATGCTTTCGGCCAGCACGTCGGCGCGGCTGCCCAGGCGCTCGATGCCGCGGGCAAAATTGGCCAGCGTCATCGTGCGTACCCGCGCCACCTCGGCCGCGGTCGGCCCCTGGTCGAGCAATTGATCGAGCACGGCGTCGAGTTCCCGTTCGGCCTCGGCCGGATCGACACCGGGGCGCACGGTGACAACGATGTCGAACGTGCTGGACAGTTCGCTGGCATCCACGCCTGCTGCCACGGCGGTGGCCAGGCGTTTGTCGTCGATCAGGCGCCGGTTCAGGCGCGCGCTTTTCGAGTTGGCCAGCACGTCGGACAGCAGGCCCAGGCGCGTCATGTCCGCATCGCGCCAGCCGGGCAGGTGATAGCTGCGGTAGATGCGCACCTGCGGCACCTGGTCTTCCATCTCGTCGCGCAGGTTGCGGTCCAGTTGCGGAATCCAGCTGGCCATGCGCGGCAGCGGCGGCCCGGGCGGGATCGGCTCGAAGTATTTCTTCACGAGCGCCAGTGCCTGTTCCGGCGTAATGTCGCCGGCCAGCGAAATCACCGCGTTATTCGGGCCGTAATAGCTGCGGTACCACTCGCGGATATCGTCCAGCGAAGCCGCGTTCAGGTCGTCCATGCTGCCGATCACCGGCCAGGAATAGGGATGGGAATACGGATACATCTTGGCCGACTTTTCCAGGTGCACGCGGCCATAAGGCTGGTTTTCGCCTTGGCGCTTTTCGTTCTGCACCACGCCCCGCTCCCGTTCCAGCATCTCCTTGGAAATATAATTGCCCAGGAACCCCATGCGGTCCGCTTCCAGGTACAGCGTGCGCTCCAGCGCCGATGTCGGCACGTCCTCATAGAAATTGGTACGGTCGGTATTGGTGGTGCCATTGCGGTTATTGGCGCCCAAGTCGTCCATCGCCTCGCGGAAACCATGCGGATGGTTTTCCGAGCCGTTGAAGAAAAAATGCTCGAACAAATGCGCGAACCCGGTCTTTCCACGCTTTTCGTTACGCGATCCCACGTGATACCAGATATTGACGCCCACCAACGGCACGCTGTGGTCCTCATGCACGATCAGGGTCAGTCCATTTTGCAGCACGAATTTTTGATGCGGGATCGAATATGCCTTGCGGTCGAAGGACACAGCCGGCTGCGACACGGCGGGTGTCTTGGCCGGTGCCGCGCTGGTCAGCGGAACGGTTGCGCCGAGGCCGAGGGAGAGGAGCAGTGCAAGCGTACGCTGCATGGGTCACCTGGAAAAGATAGCAATCAGTTATTGTAACGCGCGTACGCGGCCTTGGATCGTGCCAGCTTCCAGCGCCTTCATGCTAGTATTTGGCCATGATTGCCTCAGCCTTGTTTACTCCCGCCCAGCAAAAACTGCTGGGCTTGCTGTTTGTGCGTGTCAACGAGGGTTTTCACCTCAACGAGATCATGCGCCTGACCGGATTGGGCAGCGCTTCCGCGCAGCGCGAGTTAAAGCGTTTGCATGAGGCAGGCCTGATCGTGTCGGAACGCATCGGCAACGTGCGCCAGTTCCGCCCGAATAAACAAAACGTCGTGTATGAGGAATTGACCAGCATCGTCAAGAAAACCTTCGGCCTGGTCAGCGTCCTCAATTCCGCGCTGGCACCGATGCGCAAATCGCTGAATGTGGCGTTCGTGTATGGAAAAACGGCGAAGGAACAGGAAGCCTCGGCCGATGCGATCGAGCTATTGCTGATCGGCGAGAATACGACGTATGGAGAATTGCTGAGCCGCCTGCCCGTGGCGGAGCGGTTGCTGCGCCGCAAGATCAATCCGAACCTGTATTCGCTGCCCGATTTCCATCGGCGCCTGCGCGAGCAGCAGGGTTTTATCCTGAACGTGTTGAGCGAACGGAAGATATTCGTGCTGGGCGATGAAACAGACCTGGACGATGTGGTCCGCGGCGCGGCCGAGGAATCGCCCTCCTGAATTCATTTCGCCTGATGGGGCATCGGATAATGGTCGGGGACCGGCTCGTCGGCGGCCCGCGATGGCAAGTGCGTCGGAAAGCCGACGGTAAAGCGGGTAAATGACCCTTTTTCCGATTCGCAGCCGATGGTGCCGCCAAAGGCCGTGATCACCTTGTGGCAGAACGCCAGCCCCATGCCCGTGCCGCCGCCGGAATGGCGGGTCGTATAGAACGGATCGAACACGTGCGGCAGCACGTCGGCGGCGATGCCCAGGCCGGTGTCGGTGACGACCAGCAGGTTCTGGCTGGCGCCCGCATGGCACTCGATCAGCACGGTACCGCGGCCGGCCCCCTTCAACGCCTGCAGTGCGTTCTTCAGCAGGTTGTACAGCACATAGACCAGCAGGGTGTCCGAGCCGAAGAAGCGGAAGTCGTCGCGGATCGATACGCTGACGCGCTCGCGTTCCCGTTCCGAGAACGGATAGCAGGCGATGGCCTCGTCCACGCAGCGCTTGACGGAATGGATGGCGAAACCGTCACGCTGCAGCGAGCCGGCGCGGGCGGAGGCCAGCAGCATGTCCACGATGAAATTCGAACGCGACACTTCCGCCTCGATGTGCTGGGCGATCTCGCCCAGGTATTCCAGTTGCTGCGCATTCAAGCCAGGCGCTTGCGAGCGCTTGTACCCGGCGATCAGCTCGGGCAGGCTGCGCGCCAGCACCCGCGACTGGCTGCGGATCGTGGCCAGCGGCGTGCGCACTTCATGGGCGATGCTGGCGGCCGTGGCGATGGGGTCGGCCAGCAGGTTGTGCCGCACCATGGCCTGCGCGATCAGCCCCAGGCTGGTGGCGATGAAGATCACGCCCGGCGGGTAGAGCTCCACGCCGTAGTTGCACAGGTAGTCCACCGCGGCGCCGAAATAGATGAGGATGCTGACGAGGCAGTAGCGCAGCCGCGCCTTTTCCGTCGAGAGGGCGACCTGCTGGCGGCGGTACAGCAGGTACAGGCCGCGCGTGACGACCACGACGGTCTGCACCAGGTGCAGCGGATGCAGCCAGCCGGCCTGCGGGTAGTGGCCGAAGAAATACGTGTGCATGCCGGCGATGAACCAGTCGGTCGTGGCGATCATCACGGCCAGCGCGCCCGCCAGCGCATAGCTGCCGTGCACCAGCGGCTTCTCGCTGCGGTGACCCGTCAGTTCCGTGATGAAGTGATACAAGGTGGTGGGCAGGAACAGGATGGGCAGGTAGCCCAGCCGGGCGATGTTCAGGGCCAGGACGGGATCGTCGACCTGGAACAGCACCGCCCAGGCGGCCTGCCAGAAGAAGGTCGTGAAGCAGACCAGGAAGAAGGTCATGCTGACACGGTTGACACCACGTGAATTGAGCACATAGACGCCGTAGCCAATGAAGAGCAACGACACCAGGCCCGGCAGAATGGAATACATGCGGTCCTCTCGCCAGAGTAACGAAACCGAAGCAGGCAAGCGATCTTAACAACGGAATGTGGCGATGTCCTGGCTAAGTTGGCCCTAATCAATGCGGAGTTGCGTTAAATCAAAAGTGCTCCATGCATTCAGGCAAAAAGTAAAGGTGTTCGGCAACTGATGCCGCACGCCACCGGACACTAGAGCCGGACGGCCACTAATCCTAGGGAGCAATTCATGTTCATGCACGCCAACGTAGCGAACGATGCAAGCAATGACGTATGCAATAGCGCCGAATTGACGTTCCACCACCAGTTGTCGATCTACCTGAAAGATTCGAATGCCTATGGCAATACCTACTTCGCCCGCTACTTCGAGTGGCAAGGCATCTGCCGCGAAAAATGGTTCTACGAATGCATCTCGCGCGACATGCTGCAACAGGAAGGCGTGTTCATCACCAAGCATGCCCAGCAGGACTACCTGGCCGAAACCTTCCCGTTCCAGGAGATCACCTGCGAGGTGAATGCCTACGACGTCAAACGTTGCTCCTTCTGGCTGGAATTCCGCTTCTACGCCAACGGCGCGCCGGTCTCGATCGGGCGCCAGCAAATCGTGTTCGCCAACCACAGCAAGCAGATCACCGCGTTGCCGGAACTGGTCATCAAACGCATCAAGCGCTATGCGCTGTCCAAGTAAGAGCTTGCTCATGGGCAATGCCATCCTTGGCTTGCAGGGTACACTGAAGATTACTCCACTTCGGAGGTACCATGAAGCAGGACAGGTGCAAATTGTGGAACCCGTGGGCGGCCGCCGGCTGGAGCCTGTTGTTTTCGCCGGCGTTCGGGGCATGGTTGCATGCCGCGAACTGGCACGCGTTGGGGCGGCCCGACAAGGCCGTCGTGGCGCGCCGCTGGAGCTGGCTCGTCATTGCGACGATCCTGCTGTCGGGCGTGGCGGCCGCGTTGTTCGAGCTGTATGCGCGGCACCTGCCCTGGCTGGCCGGCGCCGCCCTGACGGTTGCATGGTGTGGGTTTCCTGCCCGCGAGCATTGCCGTTACGTGTGGATGACCACCGGCGGCGATTATCGCCGCCGTCGCTGGGCGCCAGCACTGCTGGGCGGCATTGCCGGCTGGCTGCTGCTGGCCTTGCTGTCGCTGGGCGCGGCAACCCTGCTGGTGGGCTTGGGCGGCGTCTATCTGTAGCCGCCCAGGGCCGCCTTATCGGCCGGCCACCTTCTGCTGCGCGATCCAGTGGTCGATCTTCGCTTCCAGCAAGCTCAGCGGCAGGGTGCCGTCGCCCAGCACCTGCTCGTGGAAGGCCGGCAGGCTGAACTTGTCGCCCAGTTCCGCCTGCGCGCGCTGGCGCAGTTCCATGATCTTCAACGCGCCGATCTTGTACGCCAGCGCCTGGCCCGGCCAGGCCATGTAGCGCTCGGTTTCGCTTTTCGCGACGGCATCGTAGCCCAGCGTGTCCTTCATGTACTGGATGGTCTGTTCGCGCGTCCAGCCTTTGGCGTGCATGCCCGTGTCGACGACCAGGCGGGTAGCGCGCAGCAGCTCGTCGTTCAGGTGGCCGAAGTACTGCGCCGGATCTTCGAACAGGCCCATCTCGCGCCCCAGCGTTTCGGCGTACAGCGCCCAGCCTTCGGTAAAGGCCGTGTTGCCGCCGAACTTGCGGAAGTTCGGCAGGCCCAGTTCCTGCATCAGCGCGATATGGAAGTGGTGACCCGGCTTGCCTTCATGCAGGAACAAGGTCGTCATGCCCGTGCTGCCGTATTTCTTCGGGTCCGTCACGACCGACCAGAACACGCCCGGGCGCGAGCCATCGGCCGCCGGCGCCGTGTAATGGTCCGAGGCCGTGTCGCGGCTCAGTTCCGGCTCCAGGCGCAGGTCCAGCTTGGCCTTCGGCAGCAGGGTGAACATCGACGGCAGCTTGGTGTCCAGCAAGTCGTTCAGCTTGTGATACTCAGCCTGCACCTGCTCTTCCGTCTTGAACGGGAAGAAGCGCGGCTGCTGCGAGACCCAGACCGGCAGGCCGGCCGCAGGGCCGTCGTAACCCAGCTTCGGGCCCAGCCGGGCGAACTCGCCCTGGATGCGCGCCACTTCCTTCAGTCCGATCGCATGGATCTGCTCCGGCGTCAGGTTGGTCGTGGTCGAGTCGGCCACGCGCGCCTTGTACCAGGCCGGGCCGTTCGGGACGTCCGCCAGGCCCGTCGACGTGCGGCAGGCCGGCACGTATTGCTGCTCGAGGAAGGTGGCCAGGCGTGCCAGCGCCGGCATCAGCTTGGTGCCGATCGTGGCGCGGTACGCGGCCGTCAGGCGCGCCTTGTCGGCGGCGCCGAAGCTGGGCGGTATCTTCTTGATCGGCGTGTAGTAGATGCTCTGCTCGGGCGTGGCGCTGACCAGCTTCTGGAACTGCGGCAGGGCGGACACCATGATCGCCTTCGGCTGCGTGACGCCCGTGCGCATGCCCTCCTTCATGTTGACGATGGCCTGGTCGATCCACGCCGGCAATTGCGTCAGGCGATTCAGGTAGGCCTCGTATTGCTTGACGGTGGTCAGCGGTTGCGACGCCTCGCCACCGGCGAAGTTCGCCAAGGTGATCGGCATGCTGTCCATCTGGCTGATCGGCAGCAGGTGGCTCGGATAGGGCTCCAGCGACAGCAGGGTCTTCAGCTCGAACGCCAGCACGTCGTAGTTGATCTGGTCGCTGCGCACCAGCGCGCGGCGGTCGATGGCGTTCAGGCGCTTCTGGTACTGACGGTAGCGCTCGTACTGACGGGCCCGCTCGGCAGGCGCGATGGCCATGCCGATCTGGTCGTCGAAACGGTTGTCGCCGTTTTCGGTCGCGCCCACCGGCTCGAAGCGTGCGATGGCGTCGTAGTACTCGTCGGCCAGTTGCAGGAAGCGCTTGCCGGCCGCATCGGCGACGGCGGCCGACACCTTGCCCTTGGCCGGGGCAGGGGCGGCGGCCTGGACGGGGCCAAATGCCAGCAGCAGCGCGGCGGCGCACAGGGTGACGCGGAGAGATTTCATGCGAATTCCGTTTATTAATGAGTTGAAAACAAACGCGACAGCATAAGCGATAAGCACCCGGCGGCAAAGAAGTTGTCTCGACGGTATGTCAATTTGTAATGGTTTGTCTCAACTGTGTTGTTGCGGTTGAAACATCGCTATCATGCTGCAAGGAACTTTTTGCAACCGATCAAGAACAAGAACAGGAATTCGATGAAGCAGTTGACTGCCCTGATGCTGGCCGCCACCCTGGCGCTGCCCGCCGCCGCGGCACCCGTCGCCAAGCCGGAAAACACCTCTGTCGCCCGTCGCGTACCGCCCCGGCCGGCGCCGCAACCGGCCGGCTGGGCCATGCTGGCCGTGGCCGGCTTGCTGGTCGGGCTGGGGCTGTTCCGCCGCCCGGCACAGGCGGAAGTCTTTTCGTAAGGCTGCTTAGGCCGGCACGGCGGCCGGTTCGGCCTCGGCAAGGCGGTGTTCGTACAGGGCCGCCACCACGTCCGACTGGGTGACGATGCCGGCAAAGCGCTCCTCGTCGTCGACGACCGGGATATGGTGCAGGCCGGCATCGGCCATCAGCGGCACCAGGTCGACGATCGGGGTATCCAGGCGCGCGACCTTGGGCCGTGCCGTCATGATCTGGCCCACCACTTCCGCCTTTTCCGAATGGGACTTGCCGCTGGGCCGCAGGAATTCGACCAGCCGTTCGCGCATCGAGCGGTAATCGTCCAGGCCGCTATGGCGCAGGAAATCCCCCTGCGTGACGATGCCGATCACCCGCCGCGCCGGATTGAGCACCGGCACGGCCGCGATATGGTGGCCGCGCATCTCGCGCCAGGCCGTCACCAAACTGGTGCCGAACTCGGCCGTGATGACGTCCTTCGACATGATGTCGCCGCAGCTGATCACGCCGAAACGGCGTTGGTAGGCGCGCAGCTCGGTCTGCAGGAACAGCGCTTCCAGGTCGTCGCGGCTGATGTCCAGCACCTGGCCATAGCGCTTCAGCACGGCATCCAGGTCCTCCGGCCGGAAGCCCAGGCGCACGGTCGGAACCGCGTCTTTGGTCGCGTGGGGATTCGGATGCGCGAGCACCTGGCTGTGGGGATACCGCCGACCGGTCAGGTTGTTGTACATGATCGCGGCTGCCACCAGCAGCAAAGAATCGAGCAGGACCGGACCGAACGCGAAACCGAAGCCGGCCGCATGGACGGCCGGGCCGCCGATGACGGACGTCAACGCGGCGGCACCCCCGGGCGGATGCAGGCAGCGCAGGCTGAACATGGCGCCGATCGCCAGGGCCGTCGCCAGCGCGGCCAGCGCGGGCAGCGGCAACGCATGGCCCAGCCAGCGCACGCAGGCGGCGCCGACCAGCGCCGAGATGACGTTGCCGCCTACCACGGACCAGGGCTGTGCCAGCGGACTGGCCGGCAGGCAGAACAGTAGAACGGACGAGGCGCCCATCGGCGCGACCAGCCAGATGGCGTCCTCTCCCAGCAGCAGGTGGGCGGACAGGCCGGTGATCAACAAACCCAGCAGTGCGCCGCCACAGGCGCGTAATCGTTCGGCCGCGCTGGCCGTCCCTGCCGCCGGGATGAATGCGGTAAAGAAAGATTTAAGAGGCATCTTTCCATTATCCCACGGCTGAGCCGTTGCTGCAGGGCTACCCCATGCTGCCGTGGGAGACGAGCTCGAGCGGCAGGGCCGTGGTGTATTTGATCTGCTCCATCGAGAAGGCGGACGACACCCCGGTCAGGTTGGCGGTGCGGATCAGTTTCTTGTAGAAGCGGTCGTAGCCGGCGATATCGGTCGTCACCACCTTCAACAGGTAATCGACGTCGCCGCTCATGCGGTGGAATTCCAGCACCTCCGGCAGCGCGATGACGGCGGCGGCAAAGCGCTGCAGCCATTTTTCGTCGTGCTGGCTGGTGCGCACGCTGACGAAGACGGTCACGGGCAGGCCCGTCTTGTGGCGGTTGACGATGGCCACACGGCTGTCCAGGTAGCCGTCTTCCTCCAGCCGTTTCAGCCGCTTCCAGCAGGGCGTGCTGCTCAGTCCGACCCGCTCGGCCAGCTCGGCGACGGACAGCGTACCGTCCACCTGGAGGGCGCCAAGGATCGCGTAGTCGAACTTGTCGAGATGGTTCATGCTAAAAATCCCCATTTAAGAAGAATGTATATGCTGTTTATGGCGCTCCAAGCAGGCATTTTAGAACGGATTCTTCGCGATTAACACTTAAGCTACCCGGATGACGACTGAAATCTATCTGGATGGCAATGCCACCACCGCCGTGCTGCCGGCGGCGTTGCGTGCGGCCGTGCAGGCCATGGAGCGCTGTTACGGCAATCCCAGCAGCAGCCACGCGACCGGGCTGAAAGCCAAGGCGCTGCTGGACGACGTGCGCACGCGTGCCCGCCGCGTGCTGGGCGCCGACAGCGGCCGCCTGATATTCAACAGCGGCGCCACCGAAGGCATCCAGACGGCCGTGCTGTCCGCGCTGTGCGCCATCCGCGAGCGGCGCGCGGCCGGGCTGGCCACAGGGTCGCTGTTGGTGTATGGAGCGACCGAACACAAGGCCGTGCCGGAAAGCCTGGCGCACTGGAATCGCCTGCTGGGGCTGGACCTGACCCTGCATAAACTGCCGGTCGGCAGCGATGGCCGCCACGACCTGGCGGGCCTGCGCGCCGTCGCGCCGGAGGCGGCGTTCGTCTGCACGATGGCGGCCAATAACGAAACGGGCGTCATCTCGGACCTGGACGGCATTGCCGCGGCCCTCGACGGCAGCCCGGCGCTGTGGATGGTCGATTGCGTCCAGGCCCTGGGCAAGCTGCCGCTGCGCCTCGCGTCGACCCGGATCGACTACGCGCCGTTCTCCGGCCACAAGCTGTATGCGCCGAAAGGCATCGGCATGCTGTACGTGCGCGCCGGCGCGCCGTTCACGCCGCTGATGATGGGCGGCGGCCAGGAAGGCGCGCAGCGCTCCGGCACGGAAAACATGGCCGGCATCGCCGCGCTGGGCGCCGTGTTGGCCGCGCTGGAAGAGGGCGGCACCTTCCGCACTCCAACCGAGCTGGCCGCGCTGCGCGACCAGGTCGTGACCACCCTGCGCCAGGCGCTGCCCGGCATCGTCTTCAACGCGCCGCTCGAGCAGGCGCTGCCGACGACCATCAATTTTTCCGTGCCGGGCCTGTCCAGCAAGGAGCTGCTGGACGTGTTCGACGCGGCCGGCATCCGCGTCTCCGCCGGCAGCGCCTGTTCCGCCGCCAAGGCCGCGCCCAGCTATGTGCTGGAGGCGATGGGCCTGCCGGCATGGCGCAGCAGCAGCGCGGTGCGGCTGTCGTTCGGCCCCGCCACCGATGCCGCGGCCATCGCGGCCGCGTGCGAGCGCATCGTGCGCTGCGGCGACGCGCTGCGCCTGGCCGGCCTGCTGGCGGAAGGCATGGCCGGCACGGCGGCGCTGGATGGCCCGCTGCAACTGACGGCCGCCGGCGCGCATACCTGGCTGGTATGCGACGCTGCCAGCCGCGCCTGCGTGCTGATCGATCCGCAGGCGGCGTTGACGGCGCGGGTCGATGCGCTGCTGGGCGGCCACGGCTTCCGGCTAGTAGCGCGCCTGTCCACCCGCGACGGCGCCTCGTGGCCGGTCGAGGGCGACGTGCTGGTGCTGGGCGCGCGCCGGCTGCGCCGCATGGCGCTGGGCCCGGCCAGCCTGTGCTACGTGCTGGACAGCGCCGACGGCACGCCGTCGCACGCCTTTGCCGGCGGCGCCGAACCGGCCGCGCTGGCGGCACTGCTGCCGCCGGAAACGCTGCTGTGCCCCGGTTTCGAAGAGCAAAGTGCGTGCTGTACCAGCTTGCGCGTGGCGCTGGCTGGCCAGACCGCATCCGCGACAGCGGACATGCATCTGGATGGGCAGGCGCTCGACGCGCTGCTGCGCGCCCATCCGGATGCGCTGCTGGTGGACGTGCGCGAGGCCTACGAGCACGCGGCCGGCGGTGTCCCCGGCCTGCCGGCCGTCAGCGTTCCGCTGAGCCGTCTCGCCGCGCACCTGCCCGCCTGGCTGGGCCGCGCCGACAACGCACCGCTGGTATTCGTCTGCCGCAGCGGCAACCGCAGCGCCCGCGCGGCCGAGTGCCTGCGCCGCCATGGCTACCGCCAGGCCTACCACTTGGCCGGCGGTGTCGCGCTGGCCGCATAAGCATCCTCGTAGTTGGTTTTGCCTTTCGGGCGGCCTGCGTGGCCGCCTTTTTTTAAACGGTGACTGTCACCGTTTTTCTGGCACCATGGCCGAAAGTCCGGGACTGTCCCGGACGATTCTGAAGGAGACGGCATGAGCGAGCAGCAACTCCACGGCAGCTGCCTGTGCGGCGGCATCGTCTACCGGGCCGCGGGCCCCGTCCATCACAGCAGCCACTGCTACTGCACCATGTGCCAGAAGCAGCATGGCGCCGGGGCCGGCACCTACGCCAACGTCGACAGCGCCGGCTTCGTCTTCGACCAGGGCCAGGACCTCGTCACCGAATATGCCTCGTCCGACCACGGGCGGCGCGGCTTCTGCCGCGTGTGCGGCTCGACCTTATATTGGCGCAGCACGCAGGCGCCGCAACGCATCGCGGTCACGCTGGGCACGTTGGAGCCGGCGTACGACGGCCCGGTCGAGCGAGAGCTGTTTACGGACACCAAGCCGCGCTGGCTGCCGACCCGGTAAGTGCTGGGTTGCATCTTTTGCATTTCTTCTTGGCTATATGTACGCTGGCGTACAGTGGCTTCGCCTGCGCCCGCCTAACATCGGCTGGAACATACTTTCAGTCGCACCAGCGAGGCCACAGTGACCCAGACGCCGCCCGAGACCCCCGCCGAAGATGACCTGCCGCTGCGCGCGGAACTGTTCAGCGCGCAGCAGATGGCCAATCACGGCCGCGCGTTGGCCATGTCGCACCAGCTCAGCGGGAAGGGCGGCCCGGACCGCCTGCTGGCCCGGCTGACGGCCAACGCGGCCGTGTTGCGCAAGACCATCGAGGACCTGACGACGGCCGTGCGCGAGGGCCGCCAGGTCACCCCGGCCTCCGAATGGCTGCTGGATAACTACTACCTGATCGAGGAGCAGGTCCGCATCGCGCGGCGGCACCTGCCGAAGAACTACAGCCGCGAGCTGCCGCGCCTGGCGCTGGAAGCCGACACCCCGCGTGTCTACCGGCTGGCGCTGGAAGTGATCGCCCATGGCGACGGCCGCGTCGACCCGGAAAGCCTGTGCCGCTTCGTCGAGGCCTACCAGGAAGTGGCGCCGCTGACCCTGGGCGAGCTGTGGGCCATCCCCATCATGCTGCGCCTGGCGCTGCTGGAGAACCTGCGCCGCGCGGCTGCGCGCGTGGCGGAAAACCGCTACCAGCGCGACCTGGCCAACAGCTGGGCCGACCAGATGGTCGACGTGGCCGACAAGAACCCCAGTGGCCTGATCCTGGTGGTGGCGGACATGGCCCGCTCCAACCCGCCCATCACCAGCGCCTTCGTGGCCGAGCTGTCGCGCCGCCTGCAGGGCCAGAGCCCGGCGCTGACCTTGGCGCTGACCTGGGTCACGTACCGCCTGGCCGACGCCGGCCAGACCATCGAGCAGCAGATCCAGGCCGAGATCGGCCAGCAGGCCGCCGAGCAGGTCTCGATCGCCAACAGCATCGGCAGCCTGCGCTTCCTGGGCACGATGGACTGGCAGGAGTTCGTCGAGACGATGAGCAAGGTCGAGCACATCCTGCGCACCGATCCGGCCAGCGTGTACGGCACCATGGATTTCGTCACGCGCGACCAGTACCGCCACGTGATCGAGAAGATCGCCCGGCGCAGCAAGCTGTCCGAGGCGGAGGTGGCGCAGCAGGCGATCGAGCTGGCACGCGCGCACACGAACAGCGACGATGCCCGCCACGCGCACGTCGGCTTCTACCTGATCGGCAAGGGCGTGATGCTGCTGGAGCGGCAGGCCGGCATGCGCCGCACGCCCGGCCAGGCGCTGCGCCAGACGTTGCGGGCCGCGCCACTGGCCTCCTACCTGGGCGGCACCGCGGTGCTGTCCGTCGTGCTGACGGCGCTGATGCTGGAACGCGCGGTGCGCGACGGCGTGCAGGGCTGGGCCCTGGTCGTGCTGGCGGTGCTGGGCCTCTTGGGCAGCAGCCAGCTGGCGCTGGCCCTGGTGAACTGGGTCGCCACCTTGCTGGTGCGGCCCAACCCGCTGCCGCGGCTGGACTTCAAGGAAGGCATCCCGTCCGATGCGCGCGCGCTGGTCGTGGTGCCGTCGCTGCTGTACAGCGCGGCCAACATCGACGAGCTGTGCGAGCAGCTGGAGGTGCGCTTCCTGGCCAACCGCGATCCGAACCTGCGTTTCTGCCTGCTGTCCGACTTCAACGATGCGCCGAGCGAAACGCTGCCCACCGACGCCGCGCTGCTGGAGCGGGCCCGCCACCATATCGAGGACCTCAACCGAAAGTATGACGAAGGCGACGGCGGCCCATTCCTGCTGCTGCACCGGCACCGCACCTACAACGAGGGCGAGGCCGCCTGGATCGGCTACGAGCGCAAGCGCGGCAAGCTGGGCGAATTGAACCGCTTCCTGCGCGGCGGCGCGCGCGAGCGCTTCATGCTGGTCGTCGGCGACACGTCGCAGCTGCACACGATCAAATACGTCATCACGCTCGATTCCGATACGCAGCTGGCGCGCGACTCGGCGCGCCAGTTCGTCGCCACCATGCGCCATTCCCTGAACCTGCCGCGCATCGACCCGCGCCGCAACCGCGTCGTCGAGGGCTACGGCATCCTGCAGCCGCGCGTGTCCGTCAGCCTGCCCAGTGCCAACGCCTCGTTGTACGAAAAACTGTGCGGCGGCGAGCCGGGCATCGACCCTTACACCCGCACCGTGTCCGACGTCTACCAGGACGTGTTCGCGGAAGGCTCCTTCATCGGCAAGGGCATCTACGACGTGGACGTGTTCGAGCAGGTGCTGGGCGAGCGCTTCCCGGAAAACCGCATCCTCAGCCACGACCTGCTGGAAGGCTGCTACCTGCGCGCCGGCCTGCTGTCGGACGCGCAGCTGTACGAGCAATACCCGCAGCGCTACCGCGACGACGTGACGCGCCGGCAGCGCTGGATCCGCGGCGACTGGCAGCTGGCCGGCTGGCTGGCCGGCCGCGTGCGCACCGGCACGGGCGCGCGCGAGCGCAACCCGCTGTCCGCGCTGTCGCGCTGGAAGCTGTTCGACAACCTGCGCCGCAGCCTGGTCGCGCCGGTGCTGACCCTGGCGCTGCTGCTGGCGTTCGCGGCGCTGCCGCACCCGTGGTTCTGGACCGGCGTCGTGCTGGCCATCATCTTCGTGCCGGCGCTGGCCGCCGCGCTGTACGACCTGGCGCACAAGGCGCCGGATACCCTGTGGCGCCAGCACGTGCCGAACTCCCTGCGCCGCAGCGGCCTGCACTTCGCCCATGGCATCCTGATGCTGGTGTTCCTGCCGTACGAGGCCTGGTTCAGCCTGGACGCCATCGCGCGCACCATCTGGCGCATGGCGATCTCGCGCCGCCATTTGCTGGAGTGGCGGGCATCGGCGCTGGCGCGCTCCAACGGCGGCCTGGCCGCGTCCTGGCGCACCATGTGGATCTCGCCCGCACTGGCGCTGGTGGCCGGCGCGGCGCTGGCGATGACGCGCATCCAGGCCTTCGAAGCCGCCACGATCTTCCTGGTCGCCTGGTTCGTGGCGCCGCTGGTCGCATGGTGGATCAGCCGCCCGATCGAGCCGCTGCAGGCACAGTTGTCTTCCGAGCAGCACGACTTCCTGCACGCTCTGGCGCGCAAGACGTGGGCCTGGTTCGATACCTTCGTCGGCCCCGAGGACCACTGGCTGCCGCCCGACAACGTGCAGGAGCACCCCAGCACCGTCATCGCGCACCGCACCTCGCCCACCAATATCGGCATGGCGCTGCTGGCCAACCTGACCGCGTACGATTTCGGCTACGTGACGGTGCAGCAGCTGATCGGCCGCACCGCCAACACGCTGCGCACGATGGGCACGATGGAACGTTACCAGGGCCATTTCTATAATTGGTACGACACGCAGACCACCAAGCCGCTGCAGCCGATGTATATCTCCACCGTCGACAGCGGCAACCTGGCCGGCCACCTGCTGACCCTGCAGGCCGGCCTGCTCGGCCTGGCCGACCAACCGATCCTGGGGCCACAACTGGCCGACGGGCTGGCGACGACGTACCGCATCCTGGCCGACGAGGCGGCAAGCGCCGGCCTCCCACCGGAACAGCTGGCGGCGCTGCGCGAAACGCTGGCGCCCACGCCGCCGCGCTATCCGTCCAACCTGGTCGAGCTGCGCAAGTGGGTGACCGAGGCGGTGGCGGCGGCGGACGCTTTCCTGGCCGGCAGCGCCACGGCCGAGGGCAGCGTCGGCCAGTGGGCCGCGGCGCTGGCCGCGCAATGCCACGCCGCGCTCGACGAAGTGAACCTGCTGGCGCCATGGACGGGCGCCGAGGCGGGCAGCGTGTTCGACGCCAGCCTGCTGCGCATCCCGACCCTGCGCGAGCTGGCCGGCTATCCGCTGCCCGGCGCCGCGCTGACGGACCTGGCGCCGGAGGAGCGCGAGCGGCGCCAGCACCTTTCCGTGCTGGTCGAGCAGGGCGCGGCGGCGGCGCGCGAGCGGCTGGCGACCCTGCAGTCGCTGGCGGCGCAGGCGCGCGAGTTCGCCCAGCTGGACTACAGCTTCCTGTTCAACCGCACCACCAAGCTGCTGGCGATCGGCTACAACGTCAGCGAACGGCGGCTGGACGGCAGCTATTACGATTTGCTGGCCTCCGAGGCGCGCCTGGCGAGCTTCGTCGCCATCGCCCAGGGCCAGCTGCCGCAGGAGCACTGGTTCGCGCTGGGCCGGCAGCTCGCCATCGTGCACGGCCAGCCGGTGCTGCTGTCATGGAGCGGCTCGATGTTCGAGTACCTGATGCCGCTGCTGGTGATGCCGACCTATCCGCACACGCTGCTGGACCAGACCTATCGCTCCGTGGTCGCGGCGCAGATCGAATACGGCCGCCAGCGCAACGTGCCGTGGGGGATTTCCGAATCCGGCTACACCACGGTGGACGCGGCGATGAACTACCAGTACCGTGCCTTCGGCGTGCCCGGCACCGGCATGAAGCGCGGCCTGGCGGACGACCTGGTGATCGCGCCGTACGCCACGATGATGGGCCTGATGGTGGAGCCGGAGGCGGCTTGCGCCAACCTGGCGCGGATGGCGGAGCTGGGCTTCATGGGACGCTACGGTTTCTACGAGGCGGTCGACTACACGCCGGCGCGGCTGCCGCGTGGCCAGGCCTTCGTCATCGTCAAGTCGTTCATGGTGCACCACCAGGGCATGGGGCTGCTGTCGCTGTCCTACCTGCTGCACGACCGGCCGATGCAGCGCCGCTTCGAGTCCGACCCGATGCTGCAATCGGCCTTGCTCATGCTGCAGGAGCGCAGCCCGCGCGTGGGCGCATTCTACGCCAGCAGCGCCGAGCAGGCGCCGGTGCTGCGCGAGGCGGCCGCGCAGGAACAGGCCAGCCCGATGCGCATCCTGACGCGGCCCGATACGGCCGTGCCGGAGACGCAATTGCTGTCGAACGGCCGCTATCACGTGATGGTGACGGCCGCCGGCGGCAGCTCGAGCCGCTGGAAAGACTTGATGGTGACGCGCTGGCGCGAGGACAGCACGCGCGACAACTGGGGCAACTTCTGCTACGTGCGCGACGTCGCCAGCGGCCAGTTCTGGTCGGCCACTTACCAGCCCACGCTGGCCGAGCCCGAGCGCTACGAGGTGATCTTCTCGGAAGGCCGCGCCGAGGTGCGCCGCAGCGACCACGGGATCGACCTGTACACGGAAATCGTCGTCTCGCCCGAGGACGATATCGAGATGCGCCGCATTCGCATCACCAACAAGTCCGAGCGCCAGCGCACCATCGAGCTGACCAGCTTCGCCGAGGTGGTGATCGCGCCGGCGGCGGCCGATGCGGCCCATCCGGCGTTCTCCAAGCTGTTCGTGCAGACGGAGATCGTGCCGGACGAAAGCGCGATCCTGTGTACGCGCCGCCCCCGCAGCAAGGGCGAACACGCGCCATTCCTGCTGCACCTGATGACGGTGCACGACGCCAAGGTGGTCGAGGTGTCGTACGAGACGGACCGCGCCCACTTCATCGGTCGAGGCAACTCGGTGCAGGCGCCGCGCGCGCTGCTCGAACCGGGACCGCTGGCCGGCGGCCACGGCTCGGTGCTCGATCCGGTCGTCGCGATCCGCTACCAGATCGTGCTGCAGCCCGACCAGGTTGCCACCGTCGACCTGGCGACCGGCATGGCCGATACGCGCGAGGCGGCCCAATACCTGATCGACAAGTACCAGGACCGCCACATGGCCGACCGCGTGTTCGAGCTGGCCTGGACGCACAGCCAGGTGGTGCTGCGCCAGCTCAACGCCAGCGAGGCGGACGGCCAGCTGTACAGCCGCCTGGCCAATCACGTGATCTACCCGAACGCCACGCTGCGCGCCGAGCCGGCGGTGCTGATCCGCAACCAGCGCGGCCAGTCCGGCCTGTGGCCGTACGCGATCTCGGGCGACCTGCCGATCGTGCTGCTGCAGGTGAAGGACTCGGCCAATATCGAATTGGCCCGGCAGATGGTACAGGCACACGCCTACTGGCGCCTGAAGGGACTGACGGTGGACCTGGTGATCTGGTACGAGGACACGTCCGGCTACCGCCAGGCGCTGCACGACCAGATCATGGGCCTGATCGCTTCCGGCATCGAGGCGCAGTCGATCGACCGCCCCGGTGGCATCTTCGTGCGTCCGCTCGAGCAGATCTCGCCCGAAGACCGCATACTGCTGCAGACGGTGGCGCGCGTCATCGTCGGCGATGGCCGCGGCTCGCTGGTCGAGCAGGTCAAGCGCAGCGGTCCGGCACCGCTGCGCATGCCGCCGCTGCTGGCCGACAGCTCGGGCGAGTACGACGATGCGGGACCCGTGACGCTCGTGCCGCACGACCTGATTCTTCACAATGGCATCGGCGGCTTCACGCCGGACGGGCGCGAATACGTGATCGTCACGGGACCGAACCGGCGCACGCCGGCGCCGTGGTCGAACGTGCTGGCCAATCCGCAATTCGGCAGCGTCATTTCCGAAAGCGGCCAGGCCTATACCTGGCACGAGAATGCGCACGAATTCCGGCTGACGCCATGGCACAACGATCCGATCAGCGACGCCAGCGGCGAAGCGTTCTACCTGCGCGACGAAGCCAGCGGCCACTTCTGGTCGCCCACGCCGCTACCCGCGCGCGGCGCCGGCGACTACGTCACGCGCCATGGCTTCGGCTACAGCACGTTCGAGCATACCGAGGCCGCCATCACGTCGCGCCTGACGACGTACGTGGCGCATGACGCGCCGGTGCGTTACACGGTGATCCGGGTGCGCAACGATTCGCCGGTGCCGCGCCGCCTGTCGGCCACCGGCTACGTCGAGTGGGTGCTGGGCGAGATGCGCTCGAAGTCCGGCATGCACGTCGTCACCGAGGTCGATCCCGTCAGCGGCGCGCTGTTCGCCCGCAACGCCTACAACACGGAGTTCTCCGGCCGCGTGGCCTTCTTCAACGCGGACGCGCCAAACCGCACGGTGACGGCCGACCGCACGGAATTCATCGGCCGCAACGGCAGCCTGGCCAATCCGGCCGCGCTGGGGCGCCAGCGCCTGTCCGGCAAGGTCGGCACGGGGCTGGACAGCTGTGCGGCCATCCAGGTGCCGTTCGAGCTGCTACCGGGCCAGGAACGCGAGATCGTCTTCGTGCTGGGCCTGGGCGGCCGCCGCAACGCGGACGCCACGACCATGGTGCAGAAGCATGGCGGCGCCGCCGCCGCGCAGGAGGCGCTCGACGCCGTGCGGGCGCACTGGGATCGCACCTTGTCGGCGGTGCAGGTGGCTACGCCCGATCCCGCGCTGGACGTCATCGCCAACGGCTGGCTGATGTACCAGACCATCGCTTGTCGGCTGTGGGCGCGCAGCGGCTACTACCAGTCCGGCGGCGCGTTCGGCTTCCGCGACCAGCTGCAGGATGCGATGGCGATGGTGCACACCGAGCCGCAACTGCTGCGCGAGCACCTGTTGCTGTGCGCCGCGCACCAGTTCGTCGAGGGCGACGTGCAGCACTGGTGGCACCCACCGGCCGACCGCGGCGTGCGCACGCACTGCTCGGACGACTACCTGTGGCTGCCGCTGGCGACCAGCCGCTACGTCGAGGTGACGGGCGACGCGGCCGTGCTGGACGAACAGGCGCACTACCTGGAAGGGCGCCCCGTCAAGCCGGAAGAGGATTCGTACTACGACCTGCCGGCCCGCTCGGCGCAGGCGGGCGACTTGTACGAGCACTGCGTGCGGGCGATCCGCAACGGCCTGAAGTTCGGCGCGCACGGCCTGCCGCTGATCGGTTCGTGCGACTGGAACGACGGCATGGACAGGGTGGGCGCGGAAGGCAAGGGCGAGAGCGTGTGGCTGGCCTGGTTCCTGATCGAGGTGCTGCGCCGCTTCGCGCCGCTGGCGGAAGGGCGCGGCGACGCGGCCTTCGCGGTCGAATGCCGCGCCGAAGCGGACAAGCTGGCCGCCAACGTCGAACAGCACGCATGGGATGGCGAATGGTATCGCCGCGCCTATTTCGACGACGGCACGCCGCTGGGATCGCACGAGAATCCCGAATGCCAGATCGACTCGATCTCGCAGAGCTGGGGCATCCTGTCCGGCGCGGCCGATCCCGAGCGTTCCCGCCAGGCGATGGCGCAGGTGGACGCGCGCCTGGTGCGGCGCGACTTCGGCCTGATCCAGCTGCTCGACCCGCCGTTCGACAAGGCCGACCTGAATCCCGGCTACATCCGCGGCTACGTGCCGGGCGTGCGCGAGAACGGCGGCCAGTACACCCACGCCGCCGTGTGGACGGTGATGGCCTTCGCCCAGCTGGGCGACACGGACAAGGCGTGGGAGCTGATGCGCCTGATCAATCCGGTGCAACACGCCAGCAATGGCGACAACGTGGCGACCTACAAGGTGGAGCCCTACGTGGTGACGGCGGACATCTACGCGGTCGAACCGCACGTGGGCCGCGGCGGCTGGAGCTGGTACACGGGATCGTCCGGCTGGATGTACCGGCTGATCCTGGAGTCGCTGCTGGGTGTGCGGCGCACGGGCGATCGTCTCGTCGTCGCGCCGCGCCTGCCGGCCGACTGGGACGGTTTTACCTTGAGCTACCGCTACGGCAGCAGCCGCTACCTGGTCCGCGTGACGCGCGGCGCCACGGCGGTCGTGGTGGACGGCGACTTCATTGCCGACGGCGTTATCGCTCTGGTGGACGATGGCAAGGAACATGCGGTGGAGCTGCGAATCAGCGCCGCATGAAGCATCGGGGTCTGTCCCTTCGGGCCTGACCCCGAAGTTTACTCAAGGTACCAGAAGGCATGCAAACTTCGGGGTCAGACCCGCAGGGTCAGACCCCAACCCCTCACAAGCCGACAGCCTGCCCAACCCCCATCAACGTCGCCACCCCCAGCGCGACGAAGATCACGGCCGCAATGCCATGCACCAGCTTCAAATTGACAGCGGTGGCGGCCCGCTTGCCGATGTACACGGCCGGCACGTTCGCCAGCATCATGCCCAGGGTGGTGCCCACCACGACGGGCACGATCTGCTCGAAGCGCGCGGCCAGCGCCACGGTCGCGATCTGCGTCTTGTCGCCCATCTCGGCCAGGAAGAACGCGATCACGGTGGCGGCGAACACGCCGTAGCGGCTGGTGTGCGGCTCGTTCTCGTCGATCTCGTCCGGCACCATGATCCAGGCGGCCATGGCCAGGAAGCCCAGGCCCAGCACCCAGCGCAGCACGTCCGGTCCCAGCACGTTGGTGATCCAGCTGCCCACGGCGGCGGCGAAGAAGTGGTTGACGACGGTCGCGACGAAGATGCCGAAGACGATGGGCAGCGGGCGGCGGAACTGCGTGGCGAGGACAAAGGCGAGCAGCTGGGTCTTGTCGCCGATTTCAGCAAGGGCGACGATACCGGTGGAGACGAGGAAGGCTTCCATGTAGGTGGCTAAATGACTAGGGCCGGACGTTTACCAAGGACCCATGGGCAGCCCCGGCCCGCAAGCGGCCGCCCGTGGATCATTGGTCTCGCCAAGCCTTTCGGCCACCTGCACCACGGCCCGGACGGACCGATCATGTTGACGCAGGTTCTTCTCGCGCGCGGGCGGAAGGAGGCTACTCCCCAAGAACGCGCACATGATAGCAGAGCCAGCCCGGCGGCACTGGAAAATGTCGCTTCTATGCTATTCTCAGCGCGCCGCCCGCGACCCGGGGCCGGCCCACGTCAATAGGAAAGAGACTTCATGCGAACACCCTTCACACTGCGCGCGGCCGGCGCCGCCATCATGCTGGCGCTGCTCGGCCCCGTCTCCGCGTTTGCCGATCCCCTGAGCTATGCCCGCTACAACGAAGTGCGCACCACCGCGCTGCACCTGGACCTGAAGGCCGATTTCGGCCGCAAGACGCTGGCCGGCTATGCCGAACTGACCCTGAACTGGCTGGACAAGAACGCCCGCACCCTGGTGCTGGACACGCGCCAGCTGAGCATCGCGCGGGTGCAGGTGCAGACGCCTTCGGGCGGCTGGCGCCCCGCGTCGTACATGCTGGACAAAGCCGATCCGAAGAAGGGCCAGGCCCTGCGCATCTCGCTGCAGGACCAGCCGAACAAGGTACGCATCTATTACCACACGGCGCCCAGCGCCAACGCGCTGCAGTGGCTGACGCCGGCGCAGACGCTGTCCGGCAAGCGCCCGTTCATGTTCAGCCAGTCGCAACCGATCGATGCCCGCTCGTGGGTGCCGGTGCAGGATACGCCGGCCGTGCGCTTCACCTATACGGCGCGCGTGGCCGCGCCGAACGGCATGCGCGTCGTCATGAGCGCGGAAAACGACCAGCAGGGCAGCGGCAAGGGCGGCTGGACCTTCCGCATGCCGCAGCCGATTCCCTCCTACCTGCTGGCGATCGCCATCGGCGAACTGCAGGTGCGCAACCTGGGACCGCGTTCGGCGGTGTACGCGGAGCCGGGCCGCATCGAGGCGGCCGCGTTCGAGCTGGCCGATACGGAGAAGATGATCGCCGCCGCCGAATCGCTGTACGGCTCGTACCGGTGGGGCCGTTACGACATGCTGGTGGCGCCGCCGTCGTTCCCGATCGGTGGCATGGAAAACCCGCGCATGACGTTCCTGACGCCGACGATGATTGCCGGCGACCGCAGCCTGAACGACCTGATCGCCCATGAACTGGCGCACTCCTGGTCCGGCAACCTGGTCACCAACGCGTCGTGGAAGCACTGGTGGCTCAACGAAGGCTTCACCACCTACGTGACGACGCGCGTCATCGAAAGCCTGTACGGCAGCGAAGTGGCGGACATGAACCTGCAGGTCGAGCAGGAAGAGGCCATCGCTTCGCTGAAGGAGATCCCCGTCGCCAAGCAGGCGCTGCTGACGCGCGACCCGGACGTCAATCCGGACACCTACACGGACGAAGGCCTGGCCTATCCGAAGGGTGCCTGGTTCCTGCGCACGCTGGAGCAGCGCGCCGGCCGCGAGGTGTTCGACCCGTTCCTGCGCGGCTGGTTCGACCAGCACGCGTTCCAGTCCGTCACGACCGAGCAGTTCCTGGCCTACCTGCGCGCCAACCTGCTGGACAAGCATCCGGAAATCATGACGCAGGCGGAACTGGACGAGTGGCTGTACGGCGCCGGCATCCCGGCCAGTGCCAAGCGCGTGGTGTCGCAGCGCTTCGTGGCCGTCGATGCCCAGCGAGACGCCTGGCTGAAGGGCGAGCAGGCCACCGCCGACCTGACGGCGCGCAGCTGGACGGCGATGGAATGGATGCACTTCCTGAACGATATCGACAACAAGGCCAATGCCGCCCAGCTGCGCGAGCTGGATCAGACGTTCGGCCTGCGCACGAGCCGCAACAACGAGATCGCCTACCGCTTCTACCTGGCCGCCGTGCACGCCAACTACGACGTGCGCCAGCCGCTGAACGCTTTCCTGATGAGCGTGGGCCGGCAGAAGTTCGTGGTGCCGCTGTACAGCGCCTTGTTGAAGAACCCGAGCCAGGCCGCCTGGGCGCGCGACGTATTCGCCAAGGCGCGGCCGCGCTACCATCCCGAGACCCAGGCTTCCGTGACGAAGCTGCTGAAGAAATGACAGGAAAGTCATGCCCATGCATCTGAAAAGACCCTTTATCGCGGCCATCCTGCTGGCCGCCTGCGGCGCGGCCGTGTCGCACATTCCCGTGCTCGCGGCCGACACCAGCGGCGCCGTCGTCACCAACGCGCCAGCGGCACCGTTCGAACTGGAGCGCGACGCCAATGCGATGCTGAAGGCATTCGACGTGCCCGGCATGGCGATCGCCATTGTCAAGGATGGCCGGGTGGTGGCCGCCAAGGGCTTCGGCGTGCGCAAGCTGGGCGATCCGGCGCCCGTGACGGGCAAGACGCTGTTCGAGATCGCCTCGAACTCGAAGGCCTTCACGGCCGCGGCGCTGGCGCAGCTGGTCGACGAGGGCAAGCTGGCCTGGGACGACCCGGTCACGAAGCACCTGCCGGAGTTCCGCATGTACGACCCCTACGTGACGCAGGAGATGACGGTGCGCGACCTGCTGGTGCACCGCAGCGGCCTGGGCCTGGGCGCGGGTGACCTGCTGTGGTGGCCGACGACGACGTTCAGCACCGACGAGATCATCCACCGGCTGCGCTACGTGAAGCCGGCCACCAGCTTCCGCGCCAGCTATGCCTACGACAACCTGCTGTACATCGTGGCCGGCCGCATCATCGCGCAGAAGACGGGCAAGAGCTGGGGCGAGGCGATGCAGGCGCGCATCCTGGGCCCGCTGGGCATGACCGGTACGACCACCAGCGTGGCGGCGATGTGGCGGTCGCCCGACCACGCCGCGCCGCACAGCCGCATCGACGACCGCATCAGCGTCGTCAAGCCGATGCCGGTCGAGAACGCGATCGGCGCGGTTGGCATCAACACCAACGCGGAGGACTTTGCCAAGTGGATGAACGCGCTGCTGGCCGGCGGCACGGCGGGCGAGACGCGCCTGTTCAGCGCGGCGCAGGCGCGCGAGCTGTGGACGCCGCAGACGCCCGTCAAGATCGTGGAGCCGAAACCGCCGCTGGCGGCCACGCGCGCCAACTTCAATTCGTACGGCCTGGGCTTCTACGTGCGCGACTACCGTGGCCGCAAGCTCGTCATGCACGGCGGCGCGCTGCAGGGCTTTTATTCGCGCGTGATGATGCTGCCGGACGAGAAACTGGGCGTGGCCATCTTCACCAACGCCGAGAACGGCGCCTCGATGGCGGCGCTGGGCTGGCGCATCATCGACCATTACCTGGGCGTGACGCCGACCGACTGGATCGGCATCTACGCGGCGCAGCAGCAGCAGAACCACCGCGACGAACTGGCGCGCCAGGCCAAGGCGACGGCGGCGCGCGCGGCAGGCTCGAAACCTTCGCTGCCGCGTACCGCCTACGACGGCGAGTACAGCGATCCATGGTACGGCAGCGCCATCATCCGCCACGAGGGCAAGAAGCAGATCTTCTCGTTCACGCGCACGCCGGACCTGACGGGCGAGATGGAGCACTACCAGCACGACACCTTCATCGTGCGCTGGAAGGAGCGCAACTTCAATGCCGACGCCTACGTGACGTTCGCGCTGAACCCGGACGGCTCGATCGAGCGCATGAAGATGGCGGCCATCTCCACCGAGACGGACTTCAGCTACGACTTCCACGACCTGGCGTTCACGCCGGTGAAGGCGAAGGCCGCGGCAAAGTAAGCAAGGGTTGCCGCCCTGTCAAACCTGCCAGCTTTGGAGGAAAAACCAGCAAAAACAGATGTAACAGGGCGTTTCAGTGAACCCCTTTCATGTGCAAATGCAGCATAATCGCGTTCTTGTCATAAGATGAAAGTTGTCACCGCATGAACGAGCTGGTTGTGTCGATTGTCGTCGTGTGCGGCTCCATGGTCGCCGGTTTCGTCGCATTTTGCAGCCTGATGAGCCTGCTCCAGCGCCGCTGAGGCGACCCCATTCGTTAAAAAGGCCGCCGGAACGTTCGTTCCGGTGGCCTTTTTGTTTGGCCCGCGCCGTTACTTCTTGATGAACTTGAGCGTCATCCGGTCGCTCTCGCCGATCGCCGCATACTTGGCGCGATCCACGTCCTTGTTGGCGTAGGTCGGCGGCAGTGCCCACACGCCTTCCTTGTGGTCGGCCGTGTCCTTCGGATTGGCGTTGATCTCGGATTTCTCGGCCAGCTTGAAGCCGGCACTCTCGATCGTCTTGATCACATAGGCCTCGTGCAGATAGCCCGACGAGGCCGTCGCATCCTGCTTCTTCGCGGCCGGCAGGCGGTGCTCGACGACGCCGAACACGCCGCCCGGCTTCAGCGCGGTGTGCACGCTGGCCAGCAGCGCCTTCATCTTCTCGTCGCCGGGCTCCATCCAGTTGTGCAGGTTACGGAACGTCAGCACCATGTCCACGCTGCCGGGCGCCGCGTAGGTGAACACGCGCGCACCCGGTTCGAATGCACCCATTTGCACCTTGCCGAAGACGGCGGGATTGGCATCGAGCCGCTTCTTGAAGTTCTCGCCCGCCCTGGCCGTATTCGGGCTCTTCGATTCCGGCGTGGCGCCCGCGGCGATCAGCTTGCCCTTGTCGCGCAGGTAGGGCGCCAGGATCTCCGTGTACCAGCCGGCGCCGGGCGACAGCTCGACCACCGTCATGTCCGGCTTGATGCCGAAGAAGGTCAGCGTCTCGTAGGGGTGGCGGTAGACGTCGCGCTTGACGTTGTCCGGGGTGCGGGAGCTGCTGGCGATGGCGGCCTTCAGGGCCGCGTCGTCGGCGGCATAGGCGGGGGCGCTGCTGGCCGCGGCCAGCAAGGCGGCGGCGAGGAATCGTTTCATGCGTGGTCTCCTGTGGAATGGTCGGGTGCGGCGGCACCCTGGCCGCCCAAGTTGATCATCAGTCAATAAGCCGGCACGGTCAAGTGTCCGCACCGGACGACCGCGGACACGGCGTGGACACCGGGCGGACGCCCCCGTCGATGAGGCCGCGCAGGAGGGTTTGGCACCGACACAACACTTTCAAAATGGCATGAAGTTTGCATGTCCGACGCGTTGGTTTGCTGGTAAGGTTGCCGGTCAATCATGCGCTCTGTTTTACTCACCTGGAGACTTTATGGAACGACGTGCATTTCTCAATCTTGGCGGCGCCGCGCTCGGCTCCCTGCTGCTGCCGCCCTTCGGCCGCGCCATCGCGGCCGAGGACCTGGTCAAACCCGTGGACACCAGATTCAAGAAGATGCTGGCCGATACGGCGCTGCAGGCGGCCACGCAGGCGGGCGCCAGCTATTGCGACGTGCGCGTGGGCCGCTACCTGAACCAGTTCATCACGACGCGCGACCTGAATATCGAGAATGTCACGAACACCGAATCGGCCGGTGTCGGCGTACGCGTCATCGCCAACGGTGCCTACGGCTTCGCCGCCACCAACGACATGACGCCGGACGGCGTGGCCGGCGCCGCGCGCCAGGCTGTCGCCATCGCCCGCGCCAACGCGAAGCTGCAGGCCGAACCGGTGCAGCTCGCACCAACGCCGGGCGTCGGCGAGGTGGCCTGGGCCACGCCGTTCAAGAAGGACTGGCGCCTGGTGCCGATCAAGGAAAAGGCCGAGCTGCTGATCGCCGGGAACAAGGCCGGCATGGAAGGCGGCGCCTCGTTCATGCAGTCGCTGCTGTTCCAGGTCAACCAGCAAAAATACTTCGCCTCGACCGACGGCTCGTATATCGACCAGGACCTGCACCGCCTGTGGGTGCCGTTCTTCGCCACGGCCGTGGACAAGAAGAGCGGCAAGTTCCGCTCCCGTTCCGGCCTGTCCACGCCGGTCGGCATGGGCTACGAGTACCTGGACGGCCGCAAGGAGGACAAGTTCCTGGCCGCCGGCGGCGTCACGACCCTGTACCGCAATTCCTACGACCTGGTGGAGGACGCGCGCGCGGCCGGCAAGCAGGCGAAGCAGAAGCTGACGGCCAAATCCGTCCAGCCGGGCAAATACGACCTGGTGCTCTCGCCCGAACACCTGTGGCTGACGATCCACGAGTCGGTCGGCCACCCGACCGAGCTGGACCGCGTGCTGGGCTACGAGGCCAACTACGCCGGCACCAGCTTCGCCACGCTGGACAAATGGCAGTCGAAGAAATTCAAGTACGGCTCGGACCTGGTCAACATCGTGGCCGACAAGACCACGCCGGGCTCGCTGGGCGCCGTCGGTTACGACGACGAGGGCGTCAAGTGCAAGCGCTGGGACATCATCAAGGACGGCGTGCTGGTGAACTACCAGGCCACGCGCGACCAGGCCCACATCATCGGCGAGAATCAATCGCACGGTTGCTCGTACGCCGACAGCTGGAGCAGCGTGCAGTTCCAGCGCATGCCGAACGTGTCGCTCCAGGCGGGCAAGAAACCACTGACTCCCGACCAGATGATCAAGGACGTCAAGAAGGGCATCTATATCGTCGGCGACGGTTCGTTCTCGATCGACCAGCAGCGCTACAACTTCCAGTTCGGTGGCCAGCTGTACTACGAAATCAAGGACGGCAAGATCACCCAGCCGCTGGAAGACGTGGCCTACCAGGCCAACACGCAGGAGTTCTGGAACGCCTGCACGGCGCTGTGCGACGAGCGTGACTGGCGCATGGGCGGTTCCTTCTTCGATGGCAAGGGCCAGCCGAGCCAGGTCAGCATCGTCTCGCACGGCGCCGCGACGACGCGCTTCAACGGCATCAACGTGATCAATACCGCCCGCAAGATCGGCTGAGAGAGGACAGGCAGATGAAGAAGTTGAACCAGGAAGACACCAAGCGCATCACCGACAAGGTGTTGTCGTTGTCGAAGGCCGACGAGTGCACGGTCACCATCGACGGCGGCCGCACCGGCAATATCCGCTATGCCCGCAATGCCGTCTCCACCGCCGGCCTGGTGGAAAACACCAGCCTGGCCGTGTCGGTCGCCTTCGGCAAGCAGCAGGGCACCGCGATGATCAATGAATTCGACGACAAGTCGCTGGAAAAGGCGGTACGCCGTGCCGAGGACCTGGCGCGCCTGGCGCCGGAAAACCCCGAGTTCATGCCGACGCCGTCCGGCGCCGCGTTCAAGGCTTCCGCCACGTTCAGTGACAAGACCGACGCCATCGATCCGGAGTTCCGCGCCCAGGTGGCGGCCTACAGCATCGAGGCCTGCCGCAAGAACAAGCTGGTCGCCGCCGGCTTCTTCACCGACGAAAGCGCGTTCCAGGCGATCGCCAACTCGCGCGGCGTGTTCGGCCACCAGCAGCGCACCAGCGTCGACTTCACCTGCACGGTGCGCACGGAGGACGGCCGCGGCTCGGGCTGGGTGCGGCGCGACGCCAGCGACGTGAGCAAGTTCGACGCGCGTGAAGCGGCCGATGTCGCCATCGAGAAGGCGCTGCGCTCGGTCGAAGCCAAGGCGCTGGAACCGGGCCGCTACACGGTGATCCTGGAACCCGCGGCGACGGCCGACCTGCTGGCCTACATGTTCGGCGCGTTCGACGCGCGCAGCGCGGACGAAGGCCGCAGCTTCCTGGCCAGGAAGGGCGGCGGCAACCGCCTGGGCGACAAGCTGTTCGACGAGCAGGTCAACGTCTGGGCCGACCCATGGCATCCGGACGTGCCGGTGCTGCCGTGGGACAGCCAGACCATGCTGCCGCGCGAGAAGATGGACCTGATCAAGGGCGGCAAGATCGCCGCGCTGCAGTACTCGCCGTTCTGGGCCAAGAAGCAGGGGGCGCGCGCCGTGGGCCAGCCGGGCAATATCGTCATGGCCGGCGGCAGCAAGTCCACCGCGGAGCTGATCGCCAACACGAAGAAGGGTGTGCTGGTCACGCGCACCTGGTACATCCGCATGGTCGATCCGCAATCGGTGCTGCTGACGGGCCTGACGCGCGACGGCACGTTCTACATCGAAAACGGCAAGATCAAGCACCCGATCAAGAACTTCCGCTTCAACGAAAGCCCGGTCACGATGCTGAACAATATCGACGAGCTGGGACGGCCGGAGATCCTGGCCGGCGACGAAACGCCGCTGCAGCTGCTGATTCCGGCGATGCGGGTGCGGGACTTCAACTTTACGTCGTTGTCGGACGCGGTGTAACCCGCGGCACCGGAGGCCTGGGGTCTGTCCCCAACGGGGACTGACCCCGAAGTCGAGTATCGCAAAAATTCGGGGACAGTCCCCCTGCGGGGACAGTCCCCAAGCAGTCCCCAAGGAGCAGAAGTGGAACGTCGTACCTTCCTGAAAGTCAGCGCCGCCGCCGGCGGCACACTGCTGGTGCCGGTCTTCGGCAACGCCATCGCGGCCGAAGAGCTGGTCAATCCCATGGCCATCCAGTTCAAGAAAGCGCTGGCCGATGCCGCGCTGAACGCCGCCACCAAGGCCGGCGCGTCGTATTGCGACGTGCGCATCGGGCGCTACCTGAACCAGTTCATCACGACGCGCGACACCAACGTCGAGAACATCGTCAATACCGAATCGTCCGGCGTGGGCGTGCGCGTGCTGGCCAACGGCGCCTATGGCTTCGTCGCCACCAACGTGATGACGGCCGACGCGGTGGCGGAAGCGGCGCGCCAGGCGGTGGCGATCGCCCGCGCCAACGCGCGCCTGCAGAGCGAACCGGTGCGCCTCGCCCCGGTCAAGGGCGTGGGCGAAGTGGCGTGGGCGACTCCGTTCACGAAGGACTGGCGCACCGTGCCCGTCAAGGACAAGGCCGAGATGCTGATCGCCGCCAACAAGGCGGCGCTGGCGACCGGCGCCACCTTCATGACGTCCATGCTGTTCCAGGTGAACCAGCAGAAGTACTTCGCCTCCACCGACGGCTCCTACATCGACCAGGACATCCACCGCCTGTGGTCGCCGTTCACGGCGACGGCGGTGGACAAGGCCAGCGGCAAGTTCCGCACGCGCGACGGGCTGTCGTCGCCGGCCGGCATGGGTTACGAGTTCTTCGACGCGCAGCCGCGCCACAAGGTACGCGCCGCCGGCGGCGTGACCACGCTGTACCACGGCGCCTACGACATCGTCGAGGATGCGAAAGCGGCCGGACGCCAGGCGCGCGAGAAGCTGACCGCGAAGAGCGTCGAGCCGGGCAAGTACGACCTGGTGCTGTCGCCCGAGCACCTGTTCCTGACGATCCACGAATCGGTCGGCCACGCCACGGAGCTGGACCGCGTGCTGGGCTACGAGGCCAACTACGCCGGCACCAGCTTCGCCACGCTGGACAAGTGGCAGTCGAAGAAATTCAAGTACGGTTCCGACATCGTCAATTTCGTGGCGGACCGCACCACGCCGGGTTCACTGGGCGCGGTCGGCTATGACGACGAAGGCGTGCCGGGCAAGCGCTGGGACATCATCAAGGATGGCGTGCTGGTGAACTACCAGGCCACGCGCGACCAGGCCCACATCATCGGCGAGCATCAATCGCATGGCTGCTCGTTCGCCGACAGCTGGAGCAGCGTGCAGTTCCAGCGCATGCCGAACGTGTCGCTGCAGGCGGGGCGTAAAAAACTCACGCCGGACGAACTGGTCAAGGACGTCAAGAAGGGCATCTACATCCTGGGCCGCGGCTCGTATTCGATCGACCAGCAGCGCTACAACTTCCAGTTCGGTGGCCAGCTGTTCTACGAGATCAAGGATGGCAAGATCACCCAGCAGCTGGGCGACGTGGCCTACCAGGCCAACACGCAGGAATTCTGGAACGCCTGCACGGCCATGTGCGACGAACGGGACTGGCGCATGGGCGGTTCCTTCTTCGACGGCAAGGGCCAGCCGAGCCAGATCAGCGCCGTGTCGCACGGGTCCAGCACGACCCGCTTCAACGGCATCAACGTCATCAACACCGCACGCAAGATCGCTTGACTGGAAGGATAAGCATGAAACTACTGGACCAGGACAGCGCCAAGCGCATCACGGACAAGGTGATGGCGTTGACGAAGGCGGACGAATGCCGCGTGACGCTCTCCGGATCGCGCAAGGGCAATGTGCGCTACGCGCGCAACAGCGTCTCGACGGCGGGGCTGGTGGAGGACACGCAGCTGACGGTGGCGGTGGCCTACGGCAAGCGGCAGGGCACGGCGCAGGTCAACGAATTCGACGACAAGTCGCTCGAGAAGGCCGTGCGCCGCGCCGAGGAAACGGCACGCCTGGCGCCGGAAAACCCGGAATTCATGCCGGCCATCGCCAAGCAGGCGTTCCGGCCATCGGCCACCTTCAACCCGAACGCCAGCGAATTTACGCCGGAGTACCGCGCCGAAGTCGCCTTCCAGAGCATCGACGCGGCCCGCAAGAAGGGCCTCGTCGCCGCCGGTTTCTTCTCGGACAGCACGGGCTTCGAATGCATCGCCAATTCCAACGGCGTGTTCGGCTACCAGGAGCTGGCCAGCCTGAATTTCACGGTCACGACGCGCACGGAAGACGGCCGCGGTTCCGGCTGGGTCAACCGCGCCGCCTACGACCCGAAGCAGTTCGACGCGCGCGCCGCGTCCGAGATCGCGATCGAGAAGGCGCTGCGCTCGGTGGAAGCGAAGGCGCTGGAGCCGGGCCGCTACACGGTGGTGCTGGAACCGTCGGCATCGTCCGACCTGCTCAACTTCATGTTTACCGCCTTCGATGCGCGCCAGGCCGATGAAGGCCGCAGCTTCCTGGCCAAGAAGGGCGGCGGCAACCGGCTGGGCGAGCGCCTGTTCGACGAGAAGGTCAATGTGTGGGCCGATCCGTGGGACGCCAACGCGCCCGTGCTGCCGTGGGAGCAGCAGTCGATGCTGGCGCGCCAGAAGACGGACCTTATCAGGAATGGCCAGGTCGCCTCGCTCGACTACGACCGCTACTGGGCGCAGAAGACGGGCAAGCCTGCCAGCGCCGACCATGGCAACATCATCATGGCCGGCGGCAGCAAGTCGACCGAGCAGCTGATCGCCGAGACCAGGAAGGGCATCCTCGTCACGCGCACCTGGTATATCCGCATGGTCGATCCGCAGTCGGTCCTCCTGACGGGGCTGACGCGCGATGGCACCTTCTACATCGAGAATGGCCAGATCAAGCACCCGATCAAGAATTTCCGCTTCAACGAGAGTCCCGTCGTCATGTTGAACAATATCGACGAGCTGGGCAAGCCGATGCTGATCGGCGACGCCGGCTCGCGCTTCCGCATGATGATCCCGGCGATGCGGGTGCGCGACTTCAACTTCACGTCGCTGTCGGACGCTGTCTGAGGAACAGCACGTGCCGGCCTACGATTTCTACTTCACGCGCCTGACCTACGAGTCGGGCGACTGGGATGTCGACATCCGCATGCCGAGCAACGTGCTGCACTCCCTGGTCGAATACACCACGCTGAAGGTCGATACGGTGGAGCGCATCGTCGCGCTGTCCGACCCGAAGATGCTGGAGGCGCCGTTCTGCTACCTGGCCGGCCACAAGCTGGTGCAGTTCACGGCGGCGGAACGGAACAACTTCGAGCGCTACGTGAAGGGTGGCGGCTTCGTGTTCGTGGACGACTGCAACCACGATATCGACGGGCTGTTCGCCAAGTCGTTCGAGGCCGAGATGGCGCGCATCTTCGGCGCCAAGGCGCTGCACAGGATTCCGAACACGCATCCGCTGTATTCGTGCTTCTTCCGCTTCGACGGCCCGCCCAATACGGGCATGGAGCTGAACGGCTGGGGCGACGACCTGGTGCACGAGTACCTGCAGGCGATCGAGGTCAAGGGCCGCATCGGCGTTTTGTACAGCAACAAGGACTACGGCTGCGAATGGGACTACGACTTCCGCAACAAGCGCTGGCTGGCGGTGGACAACACCCGCTTCGCGGTCAACATCATTCAATACGCATTGGGAGCCTGACGGCATGGCGGAAAGCGGCATGAACACGCAATGGAACGAACAGGAGATCGCGGCACTGACGGCCAAGGTCGCGGCGCTGCGCGCCAGCATGGGCCAGGTCATCGTCGGCCAGCTTGAGGTGATCGAATCGCTGATCATCTGCCTGCTGGCCGGCGGCCATGCGCTGGTGGAGGGCGTGCCGGGGCTGGGCAAGACGCTGCTGGTGAAATCGCTGGCACAGGCCACCGATATGCAATTCCGGCGCGTGCAGTTCACGCCGGACCTGATGCCCTCCGATATCGTCGGCACCGAGATCCTCGAAGAGGACACGGCCACGCGCAAGCGCGAGTTCCGCTTCCAGCAGGGGCCCGTGTTCACGCAGGTGCTGCTGGCCGACGAGATCAACCGCGCGCCGCCGAAGACGCAGTCGGCGCTGCTGGAAGCGATGCAGGAACGCGCGGTGACGTTTGCCGGCCAGACCCACCGGCTGCCGCAGCCGTTCTTCGTGCTGGCCACGCAGAATCCCATCGAGCAGGCCGGCACCTATCCGTTGCCGGAAGCGCAGCTGGACCGCTTCCTGCTGCGCATCGACGTGGGCTACCCCAGCGAGGAAGAGGAAATCGCCATGGTGGCCAACACCACGCACGGCGCCTTGCGCAACGCGCCGGCAGCGATGGACGTGGCCGCGCTGCTGCGCCTGCAGGCGCTGGTGCGCGACATCGAAATCGGCGAGCACCTGCTGCGCTACGCGACCCGCCTGGTGCGCGCCACGCGGCCGGCGGAGACGCTGGTCGAGGCGGTAAAAAAGCACGTCGGCTGGGGCGCCGGTCCCCGCGCCGGCCAGGCGCTGGTGCTGGCCTCGAAGGCGCGCGCGCTGATCCATGGCCGGCTGGCCGTCACGCGCGAGGATATCGGCGCCATGCTGCTGCCGGTGCTGGCGCACCGCGTGCTGCGCAATTTCGAGGCGGAAGCGGACGGCATCGCGATGGCCGACATCCTGGTGCACCTGCTGGACCAGATCAAGCCGACGTAAGCCTCGATGCTGCCCACGCCCGCGCTGCTGGCCCATGCCGCCAATCTCGACCTGGTCATCCGCCACGTGCTGGCGGGGCTCGGGCACGGCATCCATGCGGGCCGCGAGCGCGGCGCCGGTGTCGAGTTTTCCGAATACCGTGCCTATGCGCCGGGCGACGAGTGGCGCCGCGTGGACTGGAAGCTGCTGGCGCGCGCCGACCGGTATTACGTGCGCGAGGCGGAGCGCGACAGCCATGTCGCGGCCTGGCTGTGGCTGGACGCGAGCGCTTCGATGGCCGAACCCAGCTACGCGGTGCCGGGCCTCGACAAATTGTGGTTTGCCCGCACGGCGCTGGCCTGCGTGGCTGCCGTCGCGCAGCGCCAGGGCGATGCGTTCGGCCTGGTCGTCTGCGCGGACGGGCGCGCCGAGGTGACGCCGGCAGCGCGCGGGCCGCGCCAACTGCAGCGGGTGCTGGCGGCATTCACGCGCGCTGCGGCCAGCGGCGCGTTGCCGGCCGCCGACGCGATGAAGACGGCGCTGCGCATCGCCGCCGCGCCGGCCGTCGTGTTCGCGGCCAGCGACTGCCTGGACTGGCCGTCGCCGCTGTCCGAAGCGCTGCAGCGGCTGCGCCACCTGCGCCATGACGTGCGCTTGCTGGCCTTGCGCACGCAGGCCGAGGTGGATGGCAGTTTTCCGTCCGGTGTCGCGTACCGCGACCGTGAAAGCAACGGCAGCGAAGGGTTGCACCGCCTGCTGCCGACGGATCGCGCAGCCTATCGCGACAGCGTCTTCGACCATTTCGCCGGCGTCGCGGCGCACTGCCGCCAGCACGACATCGCGCTGACGCAGGCACGCATCGAGGAACCGCTGGAGGCGGTATTGCGCGGCTGGCTGCGCCCGCCGGCCGCGCCGGGGGCACGGCGATGACGAGCCTGCAACCGTGGTGGTGGGCCGCGTTGCCCGCGCTGCTGCTGCCGCTCTGGTGGCACCGCCAGAAGCGCCAGCGCACGGCGGCCGAGCTGCTGGCGACGGCCCGGTTCCTGCCGTCGTCCGCGCCGCAGCAGCGCCGCATCTGGCGCTGGACGGATGTCCTGTTGCTGCTCGCCCGCCTGTTGCTGCTGGCGGCGCTGATCGCCTGGCTGGCCGTCACCGTGTTCCCATGGCGCGGCGATACGGTGCTGCTGGCGCCCGGGCTGCCAGCCGACTGGGTCGAGCGCGAGGTCGCGGCGGCAGGCATGGCGCATGCCGAGCGCCTGGTGTCGGAGCTGCCGCCGCTGGACAGGCTGCACCGCGACGAGCACGAATGGCGCAAGGACGCTCGCATCCTGGTACTGGCCCGTACCGGCACCGTGCCGATGCCTGCGCGGCCGCCACGCCTGGCCCACGCCGTCACGTTCCGGCTGGCGCCCGCCGTGTCGCCACCGCCGCCCGTGCACCGGGTTGTCGTGGCCGCGCCGGCCGAGCGGCTGGCGCGCTGGCAGGCGTTGTTCAAGGCATTTGGCAGCGGCGGCGCGCGCTACGAACTCGTGGCCGCACCGGATGCCCGCACGGCGCTGATCGTGTGGGACCGCGCCGATCCGCCACCGCCCGCATGGCGCGCGCCACACTGGTGGCGCGCCGGTGCGATGGCCGGCCAGCGTGTGCCGGCCGCCGGCTTGCCGCTGGCCTATGCCGACACGCCGCAAGGGCGAGTATGGACTGGCATGCCATGGCCGCCACGGGATGAGACGCAGGCGCTGGCGCTGTACGATGCCTGGCAGGCGCTGGCCGTGGCGCCTGCCTCTTATCCGCTGCCCGCGCTGGCGCTGGCGCCGACTGGCGGCGTGACGCCGGCGGGCGGTTCTCGCGCCGCCTGGTGGCCCTGGCTGCTGGCCGGCTTGCTGTTCACCGAGAGATTACTGGCCCATGCACGCCGAAGCTGACCTGCGCGATGCCATCGAGCGGCCGTTGTGGCGCGCCGTCGTGCGCCGCCGCCTGCCATGGTGGCTGGCGCCGCTGGCACCGGCCCTGGCCGCGTTGCCTGCGGCATGGCCGGCCGGGCTGGCGCTGCTGGGTGCCGCGGGCGCCTGGGCGGCATGGGACGCGCGCCGATGGCGCCGCCGCACCGCCGCGCAGTGGCCCACGTGGCTGGACGATGCGGTGCCGGCGCTGGAGGACAGCAGCCGGTTGCTGGCGGAGGAGCCGGCAGCGCCGCTGGCGCGGTTGCAGCGCGCCCGCCTGGCCGCGCGCCTACCGGCCGCCGTCGGCCCCGCGCAGTTCGACGCCATCGCGCGCGCGCGCACGCGGCCCAGCTGGCTGCCGCTGGCGCTGAGCGCCGTGGCCGCGGCGGCCCTGTGGCTTGTGCCGGCACCACGACCGATGCCGCCGGTAGCGGCGCTGTCCGCAAAGCCCGCCACGCCTGCCACGGCCGCGCTCACGCTGAGAGTGACGCCGCCAGCCTACACGGGTGCGCAACCCTACCAGACGGCGCCGCGCGACCTGCAGGTACCGCGCTACAGCACCGTCAACTGGTGCGCCACGGGCGCCACCCGCGTCGAGCTGGGTGACGGCACCGTGCTGCCCGTGCCTGCGGCAGGCTGCGCGGCGTGGCGCGCGCTGGACGCGGTGTCGTGGCGCAGCGGCGCGGTGCGCCACGATGTCCGCGTCACGGCCGACCAGCCGCCCACCGTGACGGTGGCCGCGCCGGTCGAAGCGGTGCACCTGCTGGCACCCGGCACGACATCGGTGCGGATCGCGGTGGCGGCCAAGGACGATTACGGCATCGCCCGCGCCACGTTGCACCTGACCCTGGCGCGCGGCAGCGGCGAGAACATCCGCTTCAGCGACCGCGAGCTGCCGCTGCCGCAGGGCCGCGACCCCAAGCGGCGCGACTGGCAAAAGGACTGGCCCCTGGCGGAGTTGGGCATGGAACCGGGCGACGAGCTGTACTTCTTCGTGCGCGCCACCGACAACGATCCGGAACACCCGCACACGGTGCAGTCGCCCACCCACACGCTGCGCCTGCCGGGGCCGGAAGCGCAGGCGCTGGACTCGTCCGCGCTGCCCAGCATGGTGAAACCGGAGAACCTGCGCAGCCAGCGCCAGATCATCATCGACACGGAACTGCTGGTGGCGGACATGCGCGGCAAGCTGCCGCCCGCCGTGCTGCGCGAACGCAGCGAAGGGATCGCGGCCGACCAGGCGCAGCTGCGCCGGCGCTACGGCCAGTTCCTGGGCGAGGAATCGACCTTGTTCGGCGACGAGCACGAGGGCCATGACGAACATGGCGAAGAGACACACGAACCGATGAACGGCAACACCAACCTGGCCGCGCAGTTCGGCCACGCCCACGACATGGAAGACAACGCGACGATCTTCGATCCGCAGACCAAGGCCGTGCTGCGGCGCGCGCTGGCGGCCATGTGGGATGCCGAAAAGGCCCTGCGCGCCATTGCGCCGGGCAGCGCGCTGCCGCCCGAGTACAAGGCGCTGGCCGCGATCAAGGAGCTGCAGCAGGCCGAACGCGTGTACCTGCACCGCGCCGCATTCGAGCCGCCGGCGATCCGCGAGGACAAGCGCCTGACCGGCGACGCCGCCGGCGCGGCCAGTTACCGGCGCGCGCGCGGCAAGGATGATGCGATCGACCCAGGCAAGGCCGACGTGCCGGCGCTGGTGCAGGCTCTATCGGGCGAGAGCGCGCTGCCGGCGCTGTGGCGCAAGCAGGCGCTGGCGGCCGTGGCACGCCTGCCGGCCGACGAGCAGCGCCTGGCGGCGCAGCGTGCCGTGCAGGACGTGGCGGACGGCTGCGTGCCGTGCCGCGGCCCGCTGCGCGCCTGGCTGCGCGCGACGGTGCCGGCCGCGCCGGTGCTGCAGGCCCAGCCCGCGGCCGACAGCGCATTCGACCGCGCCTGGCGCAGCGCCGGAGGAGGGCGATGACGCCGGTCGTCATCGTGGCCGCCGCGACGGGCGTTGCCAGCGCGGCGCTGTACCTGCGCCGGCGTCGCTGGGTCGATGCCGGGCTGGCCGCGACGGCGGGGCTGGCGCTGGCTGGTTTGCTGGCGTTGCCGTCCAGTGTGACGCCGGTCATGGATGCCGTGACGGTCACCGACGACACGGTCGCGGCGGACGTGGCGCAGGCGGGCCGCATCGTCGTGTCCGGGCATGGATTGCGCGAGGCCCAGTGGCGCGACCTGCCGCTCCGGCCCCTGTCCTGGCAGGCACCCAGTGGCGACCTGCTGTGGCTGAACTTTCCGCGCACGCTGGCCTTGGGCCGCACGTTCGCACTGACCGTGCGCCGGCAACCCGCCAGCGGGCCATGGCGCCTGCAACTGCTGGCCGAGAACGGCGCCGTGCTGCATGAGGCGCGTGGCGGCGGCGCCCAGTTGACGGTGCGGTGGCTGCCGCCGCTGGCCGAGCGCCTGCTGTTGCGCGCGCGGCTGCTGGACGACGCCGGCAAGACGCTGCAGGAAGGACCGGTGCCGCTGACCGTCGTGCCAGCCTTGCCGTTGCACGTGGTGGGGCGTTTCGGCGCGCCGTCGTTCGATACGCGCGTGCTGAACGAGCTGCTGCACGACGGCGGCGCATTGCTCGACTGGCAGACCGTGCTGGGCAAGGCCGTCACGCGCAGCGAGGGCGTCGCAGCCTTGCCGGCGCCGGCCAACGCCGCCGTCATCGACGCCAGCTGGTTCGAGAGCCAGGGCGGCACGGCCCGTGCCGCCCTGCTGGCCCAGGTGGCGCAAGGCATGCCGTTGCTGGTCGTTGGCGGCAATGCCGGCGCGCCGGCCGTGTGGCAGCAAGCGCTGGCGCTACGGCTGGCGCAGCAGCCGGTGACGACGGAGCAGGAGGACACCCGCCATGTCGCGGCGGCCGGCACGGTGCTGGCGCTGCCACCGGCGTCATGGCATCCGGTGGCGGGCGGCGACTGGTCGGTGCTGGCGGCGGACCAGGATGGCAAGCCGTGGCTGTGGCAGCGGCCCTGGCGCCAGGGGCGCATCGTCTGGCTGGGCGTCGCTGGCTGGCACCGCCATGCGATCACGGCGCCGGCGGCATTGGCCCAGTGGTGGCAGCAGGTGCTGGACGCGTCCTCCCGCGCCAGCTTGCGGTCGGTCGGCTGGGTCAAGCCGGATCCGCTGCCGGTGGCGGGCCTGCGCACGGAGCTGTGCGCGCACGGGGTGCGGCCTGGCGGCACGGTGGCGGTGGATGGGCAAGCCGCGCTGGCGTGGCAGGCGCGCACCGACCAGGGTGGTGCCGCCTGCGTCGCCTTCTGGCCGCGCCAGGTCGGCTGGATCGCGGCGCGCAGCGGCAAGGAGGCCACGGACATGTATGTGTTCGGTGCCGACGACTGGCCGGCGTGGCAGCGGGCGCTGCGGCAGGAGGCCACGCAGCGGTATGCGGCGCGCGTGCTGCCGGGTGATACTGGTACCACGGCTGGCGCACCGACACTGCCTGCGTGGCCGTTCGCGGTGCTGTTCGCCGCCGCGTTACTCGGCCTTTGGTGGCGCGAGCGGCGCTGAGAAAACACTGGAGACAGGGATCCGCTTAGGGTCTGTCCCGCTGGCGGGACTGACCCTGAAGTTCAGCGCCGACCTAACGCAAGCAAACTTCGGGGTCAGTCCCTGTCCAGGGACAGACCCCGGTGCTTCAAGCGTCCCAGGCCGCCACGTAAGCCGGCGTCGGCAACGTGCAGCCTTGCTCGACCACCGGCGCGCCATGCGTCGTCACCAGCGGCAGCACGCCGGTCCAGACGGGCATGTCCATGTCCTCGGCATCGTCGTTCGGCGGCCCCGTGCGGGTCTTGCATGCCGCTTCCGCCAGCGCGATGCGCATGACGGTGGTGGCGGCGTACTCCTTGTCGTTGCCCGCCCGGATCTCGGCCTGCCGGCCCGGCACGATGTGCTCCATGAACGCTTCCATCGCCACCCGCTTGTGCGCCTCGTCGACCGCTTCGAAGCGGCCGTAGATCATGGCCGAGCGGTAGTTCATCGAGTGGTTGAACGCCGAGCGCGCCAGCACCAGGCCGTCCACGTGGGTGATCGTCACGCAGCACTCCTGTTCCTGCAGGCGTTTGAGCATGCGGCTGCCGTTCGAACCGTGGATGTACAGGTACTCGCCCAGGCGCCAGCAGGCGGTCGGGATGCAGTGGCTGCCGTTGGCGTCGCCGAAGGCGATGTGGCAGACGTAGGCGCTGTCGACGATGGCGTGCAGCAGGGCGGCATCGTAGGACGCATACTCGGCGACGCGTTTCACCTGCGTGCGGGGCGTGGGGGCGGTAGGCTTGTTCATGATCTCCATTCGGTTGGTTGAGCGCGCAATATAATGGTCGCGTTGGCCCCTGCGACAGGTCCAGGGGTGTTCATTTCGATGGAGCCAGGATGGATTACGCGCTGTTGTTGTCAAGCTTCGACCGGGAACACGGGCACCACAGCTGGCCGCGCCAGCGGCTGCTGCACGAATGCCTGCGCTGGGCGATCCGCGATGGCAAGCTGGCGCCGGGCACACGCCTGGTGGCGACGCGCACGCTGGCGGCGGAACTGGGCGTGGCGCGCAATACGGTGCTGTATGCGTATGAGCAGCTGGCCAGCGAAGGGTTTGTCGTGCCGGACCGGCGCGGCACCGTAGTGGCCACGCTGGCACCCGCGCCGGGGCGGCGCAGGACCGCGCCGGTGCCGCAGGCTGGCCTGTCGCGGCGGGCGCGCAACCTGCGCCACGTCAGCAACGATGCCAGCGACGGCGTGCCGTTCGTGCCGGGCGTGCCGGACCTGGCCAGCTTTCCGCTGGCGCTGTGGCGCCGCCTGCTGGACCGGGCCTGGCGCGGCCTGACGCCGGCCCAGCTGAACTACAGCGACCCGGCCGGGGTGCCGGCGCTGCGCGCGGCCATCGCCGACCATTTGCGCGCGTCGCGCGGCGTCGTGTGCGAGCCGGCGCAGGTGTTCATCACCGACGGCAGCCAGAGCAGCCTGGATCTGTGCGCCCATGCCTGCGCCGACGCGGGCGATATCGTCTGGATGGAGAACCCGGGCTATGGCGGCGCGCTGGCCGCGTTCCGCGGCGCCGGGCTGGCGGTCGAAGGCATCGACGTCGATGGCGACGGCATGGCGCCGACGCCGCAGGACTGGCGCACGCGCCGGCCGAAACTGATCTATGCGACGCCGTCGCACCAGTATCCGGTCGGCACGGTGCTGTCGCTGGCGCGGCGCATGGCGCTGATCGACGGCGCGCGCGCCTGCGGGGCGCTGATCGTGGAGGACGACTACGACAGCGAATTCCGCCACGACGGTCCGCCGCTGGCAGCGATGCAGGGCCTGGCGCCGGACGCGCCGGTGCTGTACTGCGGCACGTTCAGCAAGACCATGTTTCCCGGCCTGCGCATCGGCTTCCTGGTGGTGCCGCCCGAGCTGGCGCCGCAGCTGGCCACGATGCGCGCGCAGTCGGCCGCCGCGGGCCGCGTGGCCGAGCAGCTGGCGCTGGCCGAGTTCCTGACCAGTGGCCAGTTCGCGCTGCACCTGCGCCGCATGCGCCGGCTGTACCGGCAGCGGCGCGATGCGCTGGTGGCGGCGCTGGACCGGCACCTGGGCCGCATCGCCACGGTCGATGGCGCGTCGGCCGGCATGCACCTGTCGCTGCGCTTTACCGATGCTGCGCTGTCGGACCTGGCGATCGTGGAACGGGCGCGCCGGGAAGGCATCGTCGTCAATGCGTTGTCGACGCACGCGGTGCAGGGTACGACTGCCTGGAATGGGCTGATGCTGGGCTACGCGCAGGTGCCGGCGGAGCGGATGGAGGAGCTGGTGAGGCGGTTGGCGGCCGTGATCTATCTGGCCGCGTATGAAGCAAACAAGACCCATGGTGACAGGCACCGATCCGAGGGCGTTACCGCCCTCGGATCGGTGCCTGTCACCGGCGGGGTTAAAACGCGTAGTCCGCGCGCACGTACATCGAACGGCCGTTGATGCCGAACGGGCAGGTTTCCCAGCAGTGCGTGAAGCCCAGCTGCGGGAACGGCGCGGCGCCCTTCTTGTCCCACTCGGTCGGGTAGGTGTCGAACAGGTTGTTGATGCCGCCCGCGATGCTCAGCTTCTTGGTGAAGTTGTAGCGCAGGGTCAGGTCGGCGATCCACTTCGCGTCCCAGGTCTGGATGAAGCCTGGCGTGAAGCCCTGGCCCTTGACTTCGCCGTAGTAGTTGGCGCGGGCGTTGACGTTCCAAGGGCCGCGCGTGTAGTCGGCCGCCAGCACGTGGTGGCGGCGCGGCTGGCCGTGCTCGATCAGCGTGACCTGCGACGCGTCGAACAGCTCCTCGCCCGACAGGATCGACGACGTCGAATGACGGCCCGTCACCTCGGTCTTGTTGAAGCCCAGCTGGGCGGACAGGGTCAGGGTGGCGCCCGGCAGCGGCATCTTGTAGTCGGTGACGATGTCCAGGCCGCGCGTGGTGGTGTCGACCGCGTTCGTGAAGAACTGCGCCTGGCCCACCTTCAGCGGATTCAGGACAGCACCGACCACCGGACCGTTGATCGACTCCGAGATATTGCTGGAGAAGACGATGCGGTCCTTGATCTTGATCTGGTAGACGTCGGCCGTGAACGAGAAGTTCTGCATCGGCCGCAGCACGATGCCGACGCTGGCGTTGCGCGAGGTTTCTTCCTTCAGCGGCGCGATGCCCAGGGCGCGCGTGACGGCGCTGTTCTGGCGCGCCGTCAGCGTTTCGGTCAGCACGCCCTTGGCGTCCAGGTTGGTCGAGACGGAGCTGTAGAAGGCCTGCTGCACGCCCGGCGCACGGAAGCCGGACGAGTAGCTGCCGCGCACGCCGACCTGCTTGGACGGGTCCCAGCGCGCCGTGATCTTGCCCGTCGTGGTGTTGCCGAAGTCGGAGTACTTTTCGTAGCGCACGGCGCCGGCCAGCAGCAGCTCGGAGGTCGGGCGGTATTCCAGGTCGCCGTACAGCGCGATGTTGTGGCGGCCTTCGTCGACTTCGGTCGATGGCGTGTAGCCCGGGAAGCCCTGCGTGCCGGAGGCGGCGATGGCCCCGGTGGCGTCGCGAATCACGATGCCGGGGTTGTTGGTACGGCCGTACTGGTAGGAGACCGGGTCGCCCGCGACGATCTGGTAATTGTCCTCGCGCCATTCGAAGCCGGTGGCGAAGAACAGGTTGGCGCCGCCCAGGTTCAGCGGGCCCTTGAAGTCGAGGTTGAACGTGGTCTGGTCGAACTTGAGCTTGCCGGTGTCTGCTTCCAGGGGCGACTCGGCGTAGATGCCGCCGCCCGGTTTCGGCTCGTACCAGTAGCTGACGTTGATGGTCTGCTTCTCGTTGAAGCCCAGTTCGCTGCGGCCGTGGTTGACGCTGATGTCGGCCTTCCAGTCGTTCGGCAGGTCCTGGCGGTAGCCGACCGCCAGCGAAGCGTCCTTGACGGTCGTGCGGATGTTCGGCAGGTAGCCGTTCGGGTAGACGGCGGCCACGGTGCGGCCGTCGCCCGGCGCGCGGAAGAAGCCGGACGAGTCGCCCTTGCGCTTGGAGGCGCCGCCGAACGCGTAGAACTCGCCACCATCCTTGCCGAACGGCAGGGCCGCGTTCAGCCACAGGTAGGCGTCTTTCGCGTCGCTGTCGCCGATGCGCTGCGTCACGCGCGGCGGGTTGGTGCGGGCCGTGTCCAGGCCGGCGCGGTTGGTTTCCTTGCGCACGCGGCCTTCGGCCGAAACGTTGATGAAGCCGCCGTCGCTGCCGAGCGCCCAGCCGCGGTTGACGCTGCCGGAATAATTGTCGCCGTCGCCCTCCGAGGTGGTGCCCAGCTGGCCCGACAGTTGCGTCTCGTTGATGTTCGACTTCAGCACGATGTTGATGACGCCGGCGATGGCGTCCGAGCCGTACTGCGCGGCCGCGCCGTCGCGCAGCACTTCGATGTGGTGGATCGCGGACAGCGGGATGGCGTTGATGTCGGTACCGGCCGAGCCACGGCCGACGGTCTGCTGCACGTTGACGAGCGCCTGTTGATGGCGGCGCTTGCCGTTGATCAGCACCAGCAACTGGTCCGGGCCGAGCGAGCGCAGGGTGGCAGGGCGGATGATGTCGGTGCCATCACTGATGAACGTCGAGGAGAAGTTGAACGACGGATCCAGCGTCTGCATCAGCTTGCCCAGCTCCAGCGGGCCGGCGTTCTGCATGTCCTTCATATTGATCAGGCCGACCGGGGCGGCCGTATCGAGAGCCGTCTTGGCGGCCGAGCGCGAACCCAGCACCACCACGGTCTGTTGTTCGGCTGGCGTGGCACTGGCGGGCGCGGTGGCGGTATCGACGGATTGGGCGTGGGCCTGCGCCGTGAGCAGCAAGGCGGCGCCGGCAAGCAGGGTGCGGCGGAAGGCTGGGATGGTCTGCTTCATGTGTCTCGTTCTCTCTCGTGTAATCGGTGGTGACGCAGAAATATCGGACGGGACAGTGTGTCCGGGCTCACCGATACTAACCGTCGCTTCCGGGAGCGAACAGAGTGATAAAAGCATACTGTTGCGTACTTTGTACGTATGGCAAATTTTGCGTGCTTTATTGCAAAATCTGCCGTACTCTAATCGGCCTCATGGGCTGGCAGAGTGCCGGATCGGTCACCCGGCGCGGCATTTTTACGACACTTCCACGGCTGAGTAAACGCGCGCGTTATTGCTGGTCCTGCATCCAGGATTTCAGCCCGTTGACCCATGCCTTGGCGGGCAGGTTGTAGGCCTTGCGGATGGCCGCCGCGCGTTCGTACAACACCGAAAAATCCAGCACGGGCGCGCGCTTGAATGCGATCACGACGATGTTGGCGTCGTGCACTTCCGGCAGCCACACCACGGCGTCGAATGCCAGTTCCATGTGCTGCAGATTCTTGTCGTAGTTGCTGAAGTCGCCAAAGACGTTGGCGGTCATGATGCCGTCCTCGCCCAGGCAGTCGGCGCAGGCCTGGTAGAACTCGGGCGAGTCCAGCACGGGGCCGCGCGCCTCTTCGTCGTACAGGTCGACCTGCAGCACGTCCACCTTGCCGTGGTTGGCGGCGTCATTGACGAAGTCCAGCGCGTTCATCTCGCGCACGTTCAGGCGCGCGTCGTTGGGCGGCAGGCCGAACAGCGATCCGCAGATGGCGATGACGTTGGGATTGAGTTCGGCCACGCTGACGCGGGCGCGGGGGAAGCGGTGGTAGCAGAACTTGGTCAGCGCCGCGCTGCCCAAGCCCAGCTGGACGATATGGCGCGGGTCGTCGTTGAACAGCAGCCACATCATCATCATCTGCACGTATTCGAGCTCGATGGCGTCGGGCCGCGACAGCCGCATGGCGCCCTGCACCCAGGAGGTGCCCAGGTGGAGCGAGCGTACGCCCTGGTATTCGGTGATGGTGGCGGGAGGGTGGCCGGGCTGGTCGAAACGTCGGTTCTGCATGGCGTCAGTTTACCAGGGACGAAAAAAAAGACGCCGGAGCGTCTTTTTTTCATGGGCAACCGGCGCACCGGCGCGCCATCAAGCCTGCTTGCGACGACGTGCCAGGAAGGCCATCACGCCCAGGCCGCCCATCAGCATGCCGTAGGTGGTTGGCTCTGGAACGGCCGACGTCACGTCGATCGTGCCGGCGTACGAAGCCGAACCGAAGGCTTCGCCCTTGATGACCAGGGTCAGCAGGCCGCTGACCGGCAGCTCTTCGAAGAAGACTTTGGAGTCGCTGCCGAAGTTCAGCACGCCCAGGTCTTTGCCGTTCAGCGTAGCGCTGAAGAAGTTGATGTCGCTCTTCTTGTTCTTGAAGTTCGCAGCGAAGCCGACTGCTTCGCCTGGCAGACCCGAGTACGAGAACGTGAACGTGTCGGTGAACAGGCCGGTGCTGTGGGTTGCGTTGAAGCCGGCGGAGTAGTTGCCGTCTTCCAGCGACATCGCCACGGTCGGTGCGGTGTAGTCTTCAGCCATGGCGCCACCAACGGCGGTGCTCAGGAGTGCTGCCAGAACGATCGATTGCAGTTTCATACTAAGGTTTCCTCAAATGCCAGATTGGTTATCGAGTTGCTAAGATACATTGTGCTATCACTTGTTGTCAATCGTTTATTACCATGTCTGTTGGAAAAATTTAAGTGCACAACAAAAAAGGACGCCTAGGCGTCCTTTGCTGCTGGAGTTGATCCGGGTCAACTTTGCTTGTGGCGACGTGCCAACCAGGCCAGAATGCCCAGTCCACCCATCAGCATGCCGTAGGTGGCCGGTTCCGGCACCGGCGCGATATTGATGGTGCCGGCGTAGGAGGCCGACGCCGACCAGTCGCCGGTGTCGACCGTGCCGTGCACGGTCAGCACGAGCGGCCCCCAGATCGGCTCCTGCACCATGTACGCATATTCGTACACGCCCGTGGGGCTGAGCGACATCGCATGGCCGTTGATCTCGGCATAGCTGAAGTTGATGTTGGTGGCCGGATTGAAGCCGATCGTGATCAGGCTCGAGTCCACGAACCACTCGCCGTAGGTGGGCGAGAACGTGATCCTGTCCGTGAACTCGCCGCCTTCGTAGTGGGTGATGCCGAACGCGCCCGTCAGGTGCGGTGGCGAGTCGCCCGCCAGGTTGACGTTGGTCGTAATGTCGTCCGCATAAGCGCCGCCGGAGGCCAGCAACGCTGCAGTCAGTGCAATCGTAGAGAGTTTCATGGTGTTTCCCCGCTGGAAAGCAGGCCCCCGCGGCCCGCATACAGTCACGATAGGCCGCACCCCGGCGATTGCAAACGCTATGGCCGGGCCCGATGAGGGGTATCAAACTGTCAAGGAAACCGACGGCAGGATCAAGGTCACGGCCAGTCCGCCGCCGGCGCGGTTCGCCAGCGTGATGCGGCCACCGTGCGCTTCGGCGATCTCGCGCGCCAGCGCCAGGCCCAGGCCGGTGCCGCTGCGCTTGGTCGAATAGAACGGCACCAGGGCGTTGGTCAGCACCGTGTCGCTCATGCCCGGGCCGGCATCCTGCACGTCGATCCGGATGACGTCCTGCACCCGGCGCACGGTGATCGTGACGGCATCCGTCGGCGAGCCGGATTCGTGGGCATTTTTCAGCAGGTTCAGCAGTGCCTGCTCCAGCTGGGCCGGGTCGAAGGCGCACGGCTCGGCGGGCAGTTCGCCGACGATGCGAAACGGCACTTGTTCGGCCAGGCGGGCAATGAAGCCGGCCCAATGCTGCGATTCCAGCCGCGGCGCCGGCAGCTTGGCGAAGCGGGCATAACCCAGGATGAAGCCTTCCAGGTGACGCGTGCGTTCTTCGATCGTCGCCAGGATCTGCGGCAGCCGTTCGGTCTGGCCGCGCCGCACCAGCTCGGCGCCGGAATGGGCCAGCGACGTCAGCGGCGCCAGCGAGTTGTTCAGTTCGTGGCTGATGACGCGGATGACCTTCTTCCACGTCTGTACCTCCTGCCGGCGCAGCTCGGAGGTCAGCTGGCGCAGCAGCAGCAGTTCATGGCGCCGGCCGTTCAGGTTGAAGCGGCGGCGCGCCAGGTGGAACACGTCCTCGTCCTCGCCATCGCCGGTCGTGAACAGGCCGTCGCCGCTCCGGGCCAACGCCTCGGCCAGCGCGGGTGTCGCCGTGGCGAGCAGTGCATCGAGGCGCTGGCCTTCCAGCTTGCGGCCCTCGCCCAGCATCTGGCGCGCGGCGATGTTGGCGTAGACGACCGGGCCGTTGTCCGCCACCAGCAGCATGGCGACGGGCGTGTTCTGCACCATCGTGTCGAGCAGCAGTTCGCGCTGCACGAGATCGAGGCGCTGCGCGCGCAGCACTTCCCCCAGTTCGTTGTGGGCGGCGACGAGGTCGCACAGTTCGTCGTTCTGCGGCCAGTACAGGCTGAAGGAAAAGTCGCCGTCACGGTAGCTGGTGACGGTGCCGGCCAGCGCCCGGAACAGCGACAGCATCGGCGCCAGCTGCGAGCGGATGGTGATGATCGACAGCGGCACCACGCACAGCAGGCAGACCGCCAGGACCACCAACGGCCGGTTCGGGAACCAGTGCTCCAGCGCCAGCGCAATGACGATGCCCAGCGTGAGCAGCGTGCCGACCAGCGCCGACCAGCGCGTCAAGAGGGAAAGGCGCAGCGCAGGGCGCCGGCCCGGCGGGCCCGGTGGACGCGCCATCAGGGCCGGCCGATGCCCAGCCGCTCCATGCGCCGGTACAGCGCCTGGCGCGACAGCCCCAGTTCCGCGGCCGCCTGCGCGACGACACCGTTGGCCCGCGCCAGCGCCTGGCTGATGGCATCGCGGTCGGGTTCCGCGTCCGCCGTCGCCGCGCCCGCCGGCAGCGCGGCGGCCGGCGGCAGGCCCAGGTCGGCCACGCCGATCTCGCTGTCGGCCGCCAGCAGGCGCGCACGCGCCATGACGTTTTTCAGCTCGCGCACATTGCCGGGCCATGGATGCGCCAGCAGCGCCGCTTCCGCATCCGCGCGCAAGGTCTTGGCGCCGCCCAGGAAGTGGCGGGCCAGCGGCAGGATGTCGCCCGGCCGTCCCGCCAGCGGCGGCAATTTCAGTTCGATCACGTTGAGGCGGTAGTACAGGTCCTCGCGGAAGGTGCCGGCGCGGATCATCGCGGGCAGGTCGGCATTGGTGGCGCTGACCACGCGCACCTGTACCTGCCGCTCGCGGTTCGAGCCGAGCCGCTCGAAGCGCCCGGTCTCCAGCACGCGCAGCAGTTTCATCTGCCCGGCCAGCGGCAGGTTGCCGATCTCGTCGAGGAACAGGGTGCCGCCATCGGCCGCCTCGAACTTGCCTTCGCGCGCCTTCGATGCGCCGGTGTAGGCGCCAGCGTCGGCGCCGAACAGCTCGGCCTCGATCAATTCGGCCGGCAGGGCGCCGCAATTGAGCACGACGAACGGGCCATCACGCACGGGGGAGTTGGCCTGGATGATCTCGGCGATGCGTTCCTTGCCGGTGCCGTTCGGACCGCTGATCAGCACCGGCACGTCGGCCCGCGCCACCTGGCAGGCCAGGTGGATCACCCGCTCCGTGGCCGGGTCGCGCCAGACCATGCCGCGCAGGTCGTACTGTTCCAGCTCGCGGCGCTGGCGCAGTTCCCCTTGCAGGCGCTGGCGCAGCACGCGGTTGGCCTGGCCCAGTTCCAGCAGGTTCTTGACGGTGGCGATCAGGCGCTGGTCGTTCCATGGCTTGGCGAGGTAATCGGCGGCGCCGGCCTTGATCAGGTCCACGGCCGCGTCCAGGTGCGTCCACGCCGTCAACAGGATCACCGGCAGGTCGGGATGGCGCTTGCGGATGGCGCGGAACAGCGCCACGCCTTCCTCGCCGGAGGTGGTGTCGGCCGTGAAGTTCATGTCCTGGATCACCAGGTCGACGGTGGCGCCGGCGCGGTCCAGCGCCGCCAGGCCTTCTTCCGGCGACGCGGCCCGCAGTGTGTCGATGTCGTGCAGCGAGAACAGCACTTCCAGCGCGATGGCGATGGCGGCGTTGTCGTCGATGATGAGTACAGTTGGCATGGCCGTCAGCATACATCAAGCCGACGGTTCATACGACGCCCCGGGTTGCCGTGGCCGGCGAGATGCTGGCCGCGCGCCATGCCGGGCCATAGACGGCGGCGATGCCCAGCGCCAGGAAGATCGCCGCACCGCCCACCAGGTAGCCGGCCGGCAGCCGCGCCAGCTCCAGCGTGGACACCAGCAGGTGGTTCAGCGCCAGCGCCCCCAGCAGGCCCGCGGCCACGCCGGCGCTGGTGATCATCACGTTCTCCAGGATGAAGTAACGCAGGATATCGATGCGCCTGGCCCCCAGCGCGCGGCGCACGCCGATCTGCTTGCGCCGCTGCGTCACCCACAGGCTGGCCATGCCGACGATGCCGCTGGCCGTGACCAGCATCAGCAGCACGCTGACGGTGACCAGCATCCAGGCCAGGCCGCGATCGGCCCGGTAGCGGTCCTTGCGGTCGGCGTCGAAGGTTTTCGGCCGGATCATCACGTGGTTGTTGGCGTCCTTGCGCAGCGTTTCCTCGACTTCCTTGATGACGCGTTCGCGCTGCCCGGGTTCCGTGCGCACGGTATACATCGCGCGCGGTTCACCGACCCGTCGCATCGGCATGATCAGCGACATCTCGCCGCGCTCGCCCAGCTCCGCGCTGGTCGACTGCAGCCGTTCCACCACCCCCGTCACGCGCGCCGCCTCGGCCGTGTCGCCGGTGCCGAAGTAGAAGGTCCTGCCGACATAGCTGGTCGCATCGGGCCACAGCTTTTGCGCCAGCGCCTGCGTGACGATGGCGATCTTCGCCTGTTCCGTGCTGGTCCTGGTGTCGATGTCGAGCACCTCGGTGGGCAGGAAATCGCGCCCCTCGACAAGCTTCAGTCCCCAGGTCTTGACCAGCGAGTCGGGCGAGACGTAGAACGAGGCGCCGGTGGTAGGGCGGATCTGGCGCCGGTCGGCGGCCAGGCCCGTGTTGTTGCCCGACTGCGAAAGCGGCACCTGGTTGGTCTGCGCCACCGATTCAACGCCGGGCACCGCGCGCAGCAGTTCGAGCTGGCGCTTCTGGCCGGCCAGCACCTCGTTGAACGTGCCGCCGCCGCGCAGGTCGGCCACGCGCACGTGGAAGATGTCGCTTTCGCGTTCGACGCCGGAAGGCCGCGAGACGACGGCCTGGCGTACGCTGACGATGTGCAGCGCATTGGCCAGGATGGCCAGGCTCAGGGCGACCTGCACGGCCACCAGCAGGGGACCGGTGCGGTTGCGCAGCAGGGACGACAGGATGGGACGGAACTCCATATACGGCCTCATTGGGATTTGAGTTGCAGGGCAGGCGTCACCTGGCAGGCGCGCCACGTGGGCAGCAGGCCGGCCAGCATGGCCGCCGCCACCGCCATGACGAAGGTCGTCAGCAGCATCGTCCAGTCCATCCGGGCGACCAGCGAAAGCTGTTTCGACTGCAGCGCGATCAGCGCCAGCGCGCCCCAGGCCAGCAGCAGCCCGAGCACGCCGCCAGCCAGGCCGACGACGGCAGTCTCGGTCAGGAACTGGTGGAAGATCTCACGGCGCGACGCGCCCAGCGCGCGCCGCACGCCCACCTCGGGGGCACGCACGGAGAACTTCGCCAGCAGCAGGCCGATCGTGTTGACCAGGCACAGCAGCAGGAAGCCGAAGGCCAGCCAGGCCGACAGCTTGTTGTCGTTGCCGACCACTTTCTGGTACGCCAGCCACTCCATCACGTCGTACAGCTTGTTCGGCGCATTGCGCTTGAGCCGGCCCAGCTTGCGCTGCTCGGCAGCGTAGGCGTCGAGCCAATGCTGCAGGGCGGGGCGGTCGGCCACGGTGTTCAGCTCGAACCAGAACTGGATCCACGTGCATTCCGAATCGAGCCAGGCCTGGTAGCCGGGACCGCGGTCGTCGAAGCAGGTGGTGCTGCCGTTGTTGAACCATTCGTGGCGGGTGGCGCTGGCCATCGGCACGAACAGCTCGTCCTCGTCGTCGAAGGCGCCCTTGCCGATGATGCGGTGCGCGCGCGGAATCGGGTTCCAGCGCTCGATCACGCCGACGATCTGGAAGTCGAAGCCGTTGTAGCGCACGCGCCGGCCGACCGGATTGACGTCGCCGTACAGCTTTTCCGCCAGCTTGCGCGACAGGACGATGACGTCGGCGCCGGCGCGGTCGTCCGCTTCCGACCACGCCTGGCCGTACAGGAAAGGCACGTCGAACATGGCGAAGAAGTCGCGCGTGGGTGCCAGGCCGGTGGCGGCGAAGGACGGCATGTCCTTGCGCTCCGGTTCGATCGCGCCGCCCGTGCCCATGATGGCCGTGCGGCGAATGCCCTGCTTGCTGGCCAGCAGATTCATGGCGTCGCGGTAGCTGATCTGGTCGTCGTCCGGCTTGTCGCCCGGCGCGTAGCCCTGCAGCTGGCCGTTGTCGATCAGCGGCACGATCAGGCGATCGCTCTTGTGCGGGATCGGATCGCCGGACATCACGTGCAGGATCGTCAGCGTGCTGACGCTGGCCGCCACGCCGACGGCAAGCGTCAGCACCATCAGCGCCGTCAGGGCCGGGTTGCGGCGCAGGTTGCGCAGGCCGAGCTTGAAGTAATAGGCGAACATGGACGCTCCTTACGCCACCAGCGTGGGCGACTTTTTCACCAGGTCGGACACCTGGCCGTCGATGATGTGCACGTTGCGCTGCGAGCGTGCGGCCAGTTCCGGATCGTGCGTCACCATCAGGATCGTCGTGCCTTGCGCGTTGATCTCCTCCAGCAGCTCCATGACGCCGCGCGCCATCTGCGTATCGAGGTTGCCGGTCGGTTCGTCCGCCAGCAGCAGCTTGGGCGAGCCGGCCAGCGCGCGCGCGATGGCCACGCGCTGCTGCTGGCCGCCGGACAGTTCGGCCGGGAAGTGCTTCATGCGCGAGGCCAGGCCGACCTTGGCCAGCGCGTCCTCGATGCGCTCCTTGCGTTCGGCCGCGTTGAAGCCGCGGTAGCGCAGCGGCACGTCGACGTTGTCGAACAGCGACAGGTCCGGGATCAGGTTAAAGCCCTGGAAGATGAAGCCCAGCTTCTCGTTGCGCAGGCGCGAGCGGGCGTTGTCGTCCATGCCCTTGACGTTGACGCCATCGAGGATGTATTCGCCATCGGTAAATTCTTCCAGCAGGCCGGCGATGTTCAGGAAGCTCGTCTTGCCGGAGCCGGACGGTCCCGTCACGGTGACGAATTCGCCCTGGCGGACGTGGATCTCGAAGCCGCGCAGCGCGTGCGTCTCGATCATGTGGGTGCGATAGACTTTGCTCAGGTTTTGCATGCGCAGCATGGTGGCCTCGTGATCTGGTGATGTTGGGTCAGCGGTTGATGGAGACGCGCGCGGCGTTCTCGAACGTTTCGGTGCCGGCGACGACGACCTTGTCGCCCTGTTTCAGGCCGGATGCGATTTCGACGGCGTTGACGCTGGTGGCGCCCAGGCGCACCGGCGTGCGCACGGCTACCCCGTCTTGTACGACATAGGCGTGGCGGCCGCCTTCGGATTCGACGAACGGGCCGCGCGGCAGCAGCAGCACGTTCGGCTTCTCGTCGATCAGCAGGCGCGCCTGCACGCGCTGGCTCTGGCGCAGGCCGTCCGGCTGGCGGCCGTCGAAGCGCACGCGCGCCAGCACCTGGTTCTTGACGACTTCCGGCGACAGCGCCGAGAGCTTGCCGGTGGCGGTGGCGCCGTTGACGGTGATCTCGGCGCGCATGCCCAGCCCAAGGTCGTTGACGTAGGTCTCCGGCACTTCCAGCTCCACCTCCAGCGCCGACAGGTCGACCAGCGTCATCAAAGGGGTGTTGGCCTGCACCACGCTGCGGTTGGCCACGTTCAGGGTGCCGACGAAGCCGTTCACGGGCGCGCGCACCGTCAGCTCGTCGACGCGGCGCTGGGCGTTGGCCAGCGTCAGCTTCTGGCGTTCCAGCTGCGCCGACTTGGTTTTCAACGCCAGTTCGACATCGTCCTGTTCCAGGTTGGAAGCCTGGCCGGCGTGGCGCGCGCGGATCTCGGCGGCGCGCAGTGCGTCCTTGGCCTTCTGGTAGTCGATCTTGGCGACGACGCCTTCGTTGGCGACGCCGTCATAGCGCTCCAGCGTGCGCTGGGCCGACAGGCGCTCGATCTCGGCGGTGTCGGCATCGCGCTGCGCCAGCAGCTTCTGCTTGCGCGCCAGGATGCGCTGGCGCGCCACCTCGGCCGCCAGCTCCTGGTAGCTCGATTGCTCCTTTTTCAGTTCGTCGGTCAGGTCGGGCGATTCCAGCACGGCCAGCACGTCGCCCCGTTGCACGGTGTCGCCGGCGCGCACCTTCAGCGTGACGGTGGACGACGGTGCCGTCGAATACAGGGTGGGACTGACGGCGGCGACGATGCGGCCGTTGACTGCGGCGTCGCGCACCAGCGTGCCGCGCGTGACTTCGGCGATGCGCAGGCGGCTGGCGCTGACGGCATGTTCGCTGCCGCGCCAACTGCCGAAGGCGGCGGCAAAGGCGGCCGCCACGGCGAGCGCGCCGGCGGCCAGCAGCAGGCGCCGCCGCCGGGCCCTGCCGGGCGGGGCGGCGATGACGGTGTCCTGGTGAGATGTGTCGCGGATCATGGCAAACGTGGTGAGTGGCTCGGTGCCGCTTGCGTTGCAGGAACCGTGCCATATTATAAGTTGCTGATTTTGCGTGACTTTGCTGTTGACTGTCCGCTGTCCGGCGTTGTCCGCGGCTGTCCGCGTCGTTGCTCGCTTGATTTATTGGCAATCCGTCGCATATTGCTCAATGTTAATCCACTGGGGTATGCATGGGCTGGCTGTTTTCCAATGGCGACGACCGTATCGTCGACCACCCGTTCGGTCGCGCCGCGATCGCGCGATTTCATCTGCTGACAGCGGCGGCGGACGAGCGTGGCATGGATGCGCAGACGACGCGCGACCTGCTGCTGGACGACTATGCCGACCGACTGGGCGCGGGCAGCAGCCTGTTCGGCCGCCAGGCGCTGCACCGCCGCCTGCACGGTGCCGCGCCCGCCGAACCGGCGCGCATACGTGCTCTGCTGGCTGCGCCCGACCTGCTGGCGCAGCTGGTGCAGGCATGCCGGCCGCTGCGCCGGGCCGAGGCCGACGTCGTTCCCTCGTTGTTCGGCACGCCACTGGCGCCTGCGCCGGGCTGGGCACGCTGGCTGCCGCTGTTGCCGGTCGCGTGGCTGGCCAGCCTGGTGCTGGCGTTTTTCGTCCCGTTGGGCTGGGTGGGCGCGGTGGCGCTGACCTTTGTGCTGGTGGCGCTGCAGGCCAGCTGGCATGAGCGGACGCAGGAATGGGACAGCGTCCTGCTGCCGCTGCGCACCTTGCTGGACGTCCACCAGGCACTGGGCAATCTGCCCGACCCGACCGGCCTGCTGGCCCCGTTCGCGCCGGACGCGGCGCAGGCCGGCAAGCTGCGGCGCCGCTTTGCGCTGTCGCTGGCGGACAGCATCCCCGGCCAGCGCGAGTACCGCGACTGGCTGCTGCAGGCCAACCTCAAACGCTATTTCGCCAGCCGCGCGGCCTTGGTACAGCATCTTGACTTCCTGCGTGCCAGCTACCGGCTGGTGGCGGAACTGGAAGCGGATTGCACGTTGGCGCGGCACCTGGAGGCCAGTGCGACGTTCTGCTGGGCCGGGCAGTCCGACGACCGCGCCGTGGACTTGCGCGGCGTCGTCCATCCGCTGCTGGCCCGGCCGGCGCCGGTGGACTTCAGGCTGGTTGCTGGGACGGGCGCGTTCGTCTCGGGCCAGAATGGCGTGGGCAAGAGCACGCTGCTGCGCACGCTCGGCCTGAACCTGGTCGTTGCTCGTGCGTTCGGCTTTTGTTACGCGACTTCAGCGCAGGTGCCCAACCTGCCGGTGTACGCCAGCATGCACAGCGAGGACGCGATGGACAGCGGCGAGAGCTTATATATGGCGGAGCTGCGCCGCGCGCGCGAACTGCTGGCGCTGGCGCGGCTGGGGCCGGCCGTGTTCGTCATCGACGAGATTTTCCGGGGCACCAATCACTTGGAATCGGTGTCGGCGGCGACGGCCGTGCTGCACGAACTGGCGCGGCACCACCTGGTGTTGGTGTCGTCGCACAACCTGGAGCTGGCCCCGCTGCTGCGCGACCGGCTGGCGCCATTCTGCGTAGAGGCGGCAGGGGAGGGCGTCACGGTGCGCCCCGGCGTACTGCGCGCAACCAACGGCATCCGCCTGCTGGCCGACAGCGGCTTCGACAGCGCGATCGAATGCAACGCGGTCACGGTGTTCCAGTGGCTGAGCCGGCATGCGCGGGGCGAAGAGGCGGGGCCGCCGCCGGTGCTCTGAGGAGCGTTGGCGCATTTCCAGCCCGAGACCGGAAACCGGGGTCAGACCCGGCGGGTCTGACCCCAGCTCTCTGCTGCTGGGTGCAACAGTGTCTGCGGCAAGCAGCCGTGTTTGCCATCGGGGGCAGGCACGAAAGCTGACACGGACTCGGCGGTGGTGTCGGCATGGTCCGGGACTGTCCTGGCGCATTCCTACCGCTTGCGTGCCGGCTTCTTCGCGATGATCTCGCGGCAGTCACCGCGCACGGTGGCGTTGTCGTAGTCGGTCCAGCCGTAGCTGTCGACGTAGCGCGTGTGCTTCTTCCAGGCACCGTTGACGAAGCTCCAGTCGAGGCGGTCGTCGGGATAGCGGATGTCGGCCACGTCCAGCAGGGTGTGGAACATGTTTTCGGTCGCCAGCCGTGCCTTGCGGTGGCGCACCAATTGCTTCACTTTGTCCGGATAGCGCTCGCGGTATTGGTCCGAGTACCACATGAAGGCCGGCACGCGGAATTCGTGCTGGGTGTTGTGCCCGTGGAAGGCGAACTTGCAGTTGCCGTCGTACAGCGTCTGGCCATGGTCGGCCACGTACAGCAGCGCGGCCGAGCGGCCGGAGGCCTTCAGCTGGCCGATCACCTGGGCCAGGAACCAGTCGCTGTAGAGAATTGAATTGTCGTAGCTGTTGTTCAGTTGCGGCTTGATGGCCAGGTCGGTGTAGACGGGCTTGTCGATGCCGAACAGCGACGGCTGCCATTTGTCGAACGCCTTCGGATGCCGCTGGCTGTAGTTCCAGTGGCTGCCCAGCGAGTGCAGCACGATCAGTTTTTTCGGCGCCTTGTCCGCCAGCGCCAGGCGCAGCGGTTCGAACAGCACCTCGTCGAAGTTGGAGCGGTTGGTGAAGCCGCCCAGGTTGGTGAACTGGACCACGTCGGCCTCGCGCGCGAACACGGACACAGGCGTGTCGAACTTGCCGAACGAGATCTGGTTGGACAACCACCAGGTCCGGAAACCGGCCTCTTTATAGGCGGTCAGGAACGATTTCTCGTTGAAGCCGTCCTCCAGGCTTTGCCGCGCCGGCTTGCGCGAGATGATCACGGGCACGGACAGCCGGGTGGCGGAGACGGAGGTGATGACGTCGTTCAGCGGCACCAGGTTCGGTTCCTGCGCCAGCAGCGGGTTGGTGGGGCGGGCGTAGCCGAACAGGCTCCAGCGGTCGCGGCGCGAGGATTCGCCCAGCACCATGATCACGGTTTCCGGCGTGTCGTCCGGCGCGGCCTGGTGCGCGCCGAAGCGGAAATTGCGGCTGGTTTCGTTCAGTGCCGCCAGGTAGCGGCGCTCGCGGTAGAAATCGACACCGCGTGCGACCAGGCCGAACGGCCAGGAGTCGATGAACGCGTCGAAGCGCGCCGGCGGCTGCGCCCAGCCGGGCAGGGGCGGCAATGCCAGCCCGGTCAGGTGGACGCCGCGATCGGCCGACGCCGCAGCGGAAGCGGAAGCGGAAGCGGACGGCGCAGGCGGCCGTGTCGTGCCGAACTCCCAGCCATAGGCGGCCAGCGTGCCGAACACGGCCAGCAGGCCCAGCGCCGTCCAGCGCGACGCGCCCTGCCAGTGCAGGTCCGGGCTCTGGCGCGCGGCGCGGAACGCCAGCACCCACCAGATCGCGACCAGGGCCATGATGACCAGCATCGACCAGACTTTACTGCCGAGGAATTCCATCGCTTCCATCGGGCTGGTCTCGGCCAGGATGCCGAGGTGGTGCGTGGAGATGCCCTGGCCGTAGAACACCAGCAGGTAGATCTCCGTCGGCAGCGCCATGAAGGCAGGAATCAGCAGCCAATGGAACCTGGCCGGACGCCCGAACAGCGCCCAAACCGTCGTCCAGGCAACGATTTCGATGCCCAGCACGGGCCAGGCCGCAGGCATGGGCTTGCCCAGCAACAGGGGCAGATAGGGCACTGCCGACAAGGCCAGATAGCTCAGCAGGACGAACAGGGGGGCGGGGCGCAGCAACGGTCGCATACACAAATAGCAAGGAAATTGCCCGCTATTATCAGTGCTTTTCCGCCGGACGGGCCGCACATCCGGCCGCGCCCGCGGGCCCATGGTTGCCTTGCCTAATTAATTTGCAAACTGGTTGACTGGGCCATGAGCAAGCCTTATACTCGCGAGTTCTCATTTTAGTCTGCGCATGGTATACGCGCTGCCTGCATCGACCGGGGCAAGGCGCGAGGCGCGGATGAGATCAGGTTTTAGCCCCCGGGGCGGTCCGCCGGACCCGGGATGTCAACAGCAGCAATTTTGTTGGATTTAGAACGATGCCAACCATCAATCAATTGATTCGCAACCCACGTACCGCCGCGGTCGTGAAGAGCAAATCGCCGGCACTTGAAAACTGCCCGCAAAAGCGTGGCGTGTGCACCCGCGTGTACACCACCACTCCGAAGAAGCCTAACTCGGCTCTGCGTAAGGTCGCCAAAGTGCGTCTGACCAACGGTTTCGAAGTCATTTCGTACATCGGCGGTGAAGGCCACAACCTGCAGGAACACAGCGTCGTGCTGCTGCGCGGCGGTCGTGTGAAAGACTTGCCAGGTGTGCGTTACCACATGGTTCGCGGCTCGCTGGATACCCAGGGCGTCAAAGACCGTAAGCAGGCTCGCTCGAAGTACGGTGCGAAGCGCGCTAAAGCCGCCAAGAAGTAATTTCTTGCAATTTAATTGAGTTGAGGCGGTCGCGAGACCGAGTAAGTGTGAGGTCATGATGGCCTTGCGCGAGTGCCCAGAGGCACTCAACTGAAGACAGGAAGGAAATAGAAATGCCACGTCGTCGTGAAGTACCCAAGCGCGAAATCCTGCCGGATCCAAAGTTCGGCAACACCGAAGTCGCCAAGTTCGTCAATGTTCTGATGCTGTCGGGCAAGAAGTCCGTCGCTGAAAACATCATCTACGGTGCGTTCGACCACATCCAGCAGAAGTCCGGCAAGGATCCTCTGGAAGTGTTCGCCGCAGCGATCAACAACGCCAAGCCGCTGGTGGAAGTGAAGTCCCGCCGCGTCGGTGGCGCCAACTACCAGGTGCCGGTTGAAGTGCGTCCAGTACGCCGCCTGGCCCTGTCCATGCGTTGGCTGCGTGAAGCCGCCAACAAGCGCAGCGAAAAATCCATGCCACAACGCCTGGGCGGTGAGCTGATGGAAGCTGCGGAAGGCCGCGGCGGCGCGATGAAGCGCCGTGACGAGGTGCACCGCATGGCAGAAGCGAACAAGGCGTTCTCGCACTTCCGCTTCTAAAAATTCCGGCCGGAATTTCCGGCCTTATCTGTTGTTCAAGCCGGGCACATTTTTGGTTGAAAAAATGCTGCTCGGTTTTGTCCATTAAAAGATTTAGGATTAATTATGGCCCGCAAGACCCCCATTGAGCGCTACCGCAACATCGGTATCTCCGCTCACATCGACGCCGGTAAGACGACCACCACCGAGCGCGTGCTGTTCTACACCGGCGTGAACCACAAGATTGGTGAAGTCCACGACGGCGCAGCAACCATGGACTGGATGGAGCAGGAGCAAGAGCGCGGCATCACCATCACGTCCGCGGCGACCACCTGCTTCTGGAAAGGCATGGCCAACAACTTCCCAGAGCACCACATCAACATCATCGACACGCCGGGCCACGTTGACTTCACCATCGAAGTGGAACGTTCGATGCGCGTGCTGGACGGTGCTTGCATGGTCTACTGCGCAGTGGGCGGCGTGCAGCCACAGTCGGAAACCGTGTGGCGTCAGGCCAACAAGTACAAGGTGCCTCGCCTGGCCTTCGTGAACAAGATGGACCGTACCGGTGCCAACTTCTTCAAGGTCTACGAGCAGATGCGTGCCCGCCTGAAGGCCAACCCTGTCCTGATCCAGATCCCGATCGGCGCCGAAGAAAACTTCAAGGGCGTGATCGACTTGGTCAAGATGAAGGCCATCATCTGGGACGACGCGTCCCAGGGCATGAAGTTCGACTACGTGGACATCCCGGCCGAGCTGGCTGATTCCGCCGCCGAGTGGCGCGAGAAGATGGTCGAAGCCGCTGCCGAGTCCAGCGAAGACCTGATGAACAAGTACCTGGAAGAGGGCGACCTGTCCGAAGCCGAGATCAAGAAGGCCCTGCGTCAGCGCACCATCGCATCGGAAATCGTGCCGATGATGTGCGGTACCGCCTTCAAGAACAAGGGCGTGCAGGCCATGCTGGATGCCGTCATCGAATACCTGCCGTCGCCGCTGGACATCCCGCCGGTCGCTGGTACGGACGAAGAAGAGCAGCCTGCCACCCGCAAGGCCGCCGACGACGAGAAGTTCTCGGCGCTGGCATTCAAGATCATGACCGACCCGTTCGTCGGCCAGCTGGCCTTCTTCCGCGTGTACTCCGGTACCGTGAACTCGGGCGACACCGTGCTGAACTCGGTCAAGAACCGTAAGGAGCGTCTGGGCCGTATTCTGCAGATGCACGCCAACCAGCGTGAAGAGATCAAGGAAGTGCGCGCTGGCGACATCGCCGCTGCCGTGGGCCTGAAGGACGTGACGACCGGCGAAACGCTGTGCGACCCGACCTCGATGATCGTCCTGGAACGCATGGAGTTCCCTGAGCCGGTCATCCAGCAGGCAGTCGAGCCGAAGACCAAGTCCGACCAGGAAAAAATGGGCCTGGCGCTGAACCGCCTGGCACAGGAAGACCCGTCGTTCCGCGTCAAGACCGACGAAGAATCGGGCCAGACCATCATCGGTGGTATGGGCGAGCTGCACCTGGAAATTATCGTCGACCGCATGAAGCGCGAATTCGGCGTGGAAGCGACCGTCGGCAAGCCACAGGTTGCTTACCGCGAAACGATCCGCAAGACCGTCACCGACGTGGAAGGCAAGTTCGTCAAGCAGTCCGGTGGTCGCGGTCAATACGGCCACGCCGTGCTGACGATCGAACCGCAAGAGCCAGGCAAGGGCTTCGAGTTCGTCGACGCCATCAAGGGCGGTGTGATTCCTCGCGAATACATCCCTGCGGTGGAAAAGGGTGTGCGCGAAACGCTGAACACCGGCGTGCTGGCTGGCTACCCGGTCGTTGACGTCAAAGTTACCGTCACCTTCGGTTCGTACCACGACGTCGACTCGAACGAAAACGCGTTCCGCATGGCCGGCTCGATGGCATTCAAGGAAGGCTGCCGCAAAGCATCGCCAGTCATCCTGGAGCCGATGATGGCCGTGGAAGTGGAAACGCCGGAAGACTACGCTGGTAACGTGATGGGCGACCTGTCGTCCCGCCGCGGTATGGTGCAGGGCATGGACGAAATCCCGGGCGGCGGCGGCAAGATCATCAAGGCCGAAGTACCGCTGTCGGAAATGTTCGGTTACTCGACCTCGCTGCGTTCCGCAACGCAAGGCCGTGCAACGTACACGATGGAGTTCAAGCACTACGCTGAAGCACCGAAGCACGTGATCGACGCTATCGTCACCGCGAAAGCCAAGTAACAGCATGTAGCAAGGGGGCCTCGGCCCTCTGCCGGCCCGGGGCCATCCCCCGGGCCGGACAACCTTAAATCATAGTTCTAAGGAAGAATTAAAATGGCAAAAGAAAAGTTCGAGCGGACTAAACCGCACGTGAACGTTGGCACCATCGGTCACGTCGACCACGGCAAGACCACCCTGACCGCGGCAATCGCAACCGTTCTGTCGAAGAAATTCGGCGGCGAAGCCAAAGCCTACGACCAGATCGACGCTGCTCCGGAAGAAAAAGCACGCGGCATCACGATCAACACCGCCCACGTCGAGTACGAAACGGCTACCCGCCACTACGCTCACGTCGACTGCCCAGGCCACGCCGACTACATCAAGAACATGATTACCGGTGCTGCCCAGATGGACGGCGCGATCCTGGTGTGCTCCGCCGCTGACGGCCCAATGCCACAGACCCGCGAGCACATCCTGCTGGCCCGTCAGGTTGGCGTTCCATACATCATCGTGTTCCTGAACAAGTGCGACCTGGTCGACGACGCGGAACTGCTGGAACTGGTCGAAATGGAAGTGCGCGAGCTGCTGTCGAAGTACGAGTTCCCAGGCGACGACCTGCCAATCATCAAGGGTTCGGCACGTATGGCGCTGGAAGGCCAGCAAGGCGAAATGGGCGAAGACTGCATCATCCGTCTGGCCGACGCTCTGGACAGCTACATCCCAACGCCTGAGCGCGCTGTGGACGGCGCCTTCCTGATGCCAGTGGAAGACGTGTTCTCGATCTCCGGCCGCGGTACCGTGGTGACCGGTCGTGTCGAGCGCGGCATCATCAAGGTCGGCGAAGAGATCGAAATCGTCGGCATCACCGACACCGTCAAGACCACCTGCACCGGCGTGGAAATGTTCCGCAAACTGCTGGACCAGGGTCAAGCCGGCGACAACGTTGGTCTGCTGCTGCGCGGCACCAAGCGTGAAGACGTTCAGCGTGGTCAGGTTCTGGCGAAGCCAGGCTCGATCAAGCCGCACAACCACTTCACGGGCGAGATCTACGTTCTGTCGAAAGACGAAGGCGGCCGTCACACCCCGTTCTTCAACAACTACCGTCCACAGTTCTACTTCCGTACGACGGACGTGACCGGTTCGATCGAACTGCCAGCGGACAAGGAAATGGTCATGCCAGGCGATAACGTGTCGATCACCGTCAAGCTGATCAACCCGATCGCGATGGAAGAAGGTCTGCGCTTCGCAATCCGCGAAGGTGGCCGTACCGTCGGCGCCGGCGTTGTTGCCAAGATCCTGGGCTAATCATGCCAAGGTGTCGCTGATCGCCACTTCGGCGATTCAGCGATAGCAGTACAGGGCGGGACCGTGCTATCATGCCGGTCCCGCTCAGTTGTAGATAGCCTTACCGTTGTTTGCAGCCCTGCGCAGTACCCGTTTTGCACGACCTTACACATTGCCGGCGCGTCCTTGCCCGGTTCGTTCTTTTTAAGGAATTAGCATGTCCACCCCGAATCAAAAGATCCGCATCCGCCTGAAGGCTTTCGACTACAAACTGATCGACCAGTCCGCTCTGGAAATCGTTGACACCGCCAAGCGCACCGGCGCCGTGGTCAAAGGTCCGGTTCCTCTGCCGACCCGTATCGTGCGTTACGACGTGCTGCGTTCCCCGCACGTCAACAAGACCTCGCGCGACCAGTTCGAAATCCGTACGCACCAGCGTCTGATGGACATCGTGGATCCGACCGACAAGACCGTTGACGCCCTGATGAAGCTGGACCTGCCAGCTGGCGTGGACGTCGAAATCAAGCTGCAGTAATCGATTCGTGCCGGACGGTTCGCCGTCCCGCCTGAAAAACCGGAGCCCTTGGCTCCGGTTTTTTTTTGGGCCGAACACTTCGGCCGACAATCCTCCCGTCTTTCTTCTGCTCGTCCATATGCGCCTCGCGCATAACGGAATAAGCATGGCTTCTAAATAAAATATGGTCGCGCCACGCGAAGGCAGAATAATCAAATCCGAGTGGCGTAAAAGCGCAACACAAAGTGTCCAAAAACTACAAGAAAGGCTAAACCTTTTGATAACCCAACCGTACCTGTGAGAAATTGCTAAGAACCATTAGGACATCTTAATGGGACGCACAAATCACAATATCCGGGAGCGAAACGCATGCAGTTCACTTTGAAGAAGAGTGTCGTTGCGGTAGCGATGACACTGACCACCCCCGCCGTCCTGGCACAGCAGACCCCACCCGCGCAGCCGAGCCAGACCGTCTACATCACCGGTTCCAACCTGAAGCGCGTCGACAAGGAAGGCACATCGCCGGTACAGGTCGTGACGGCACAGGACATCAAGGACACGGGCGCACAAACGGTCCAGGAACTGATGCGCTTCGTTCCTGCCATTGGCAGTGACAGCAATTACGATACGACCGACGGTGGCTTCTCGCGCGGCGTCGCCACGGCATCGCTGCGGGGCCTTTCGTCCACATCGACCCTGATCCTGCTGAATGGCCGGCGCATGACGCCATCCGCCTATGCCGATCCGAACGATGGCAATTCCACTCTGTATGACCTGAACAGCATCCCGATCACGGCGCTCGACCGGGTCGAGATCCTGAAGGACGGGGCCTCGGCCGTGTACGGCTCCGACGCGATCGGTGGCGTCATCAACTTCATCACGAAATCGAACTTCCAGGGCTTCGAGTTCGGCGCGCGCGCCAGCGCCAACGATGACGGCGAATTCGCCCGTCGTGGTGCCACGGCGTCCTGGGGCAAAGGCGATCTGAAAGACGATGGCTATAACATCTTCTTCACCGCCGATGTCTCGAAGCGCGACCGCACCGCGCTGCGGGACGTGAAGGACATTGCCTTCGCCCAGTACCAGCAGCTCAACGGCCGCTTCGCGACACCGTATGGGAGCCAGGTGTCGCAATACCCGACCTTCTACCGGGAGAGCTCGCCCGGATCGAAGAACTTCGGGGTCAACCGCGCCAATGCCGCCGACCGCCTGCGGACGACGCTGGCGTGCGACCCCTCCCAGCAACTCGTGGGCTCGACCCAGATGGGCTTTCCGACCACCAGTGTGTGGGTAGGCCGCACCTTCTGCAACTACGATATCAACCAGTTCCTCGAAGCGCAGAGCGAGGGCAAGGACGCCACCGTGATGAGCCGCGGCGTGCTGAAACTGGGAGAAACCGCCCGCGCCTACGCCGAGGTGGCGTACTCGCGTTCGGAACGCAGCTACACGGGCACGCCGATCACGCTGGGCCAATCCTCGGTCAACAACTTCACGGCGACTGGCGTCGCCGAGCCATTCCAGGCCATCCTGGAGATCGGGCATCCGGACAACCCCTTCCCGAACGCCCGCGCCTCGGTGGGCTACCGGTTCGCCAACCTGCGTGGCGGCAATGAAGTCATCAACGAGAGTACGCGCGTGCTGATCGGTGCGAATGGGGAATTGCGCGGCTGGACGTGGGATACCGGCTTGCTGTGGAATCGTTCTGAGAAAGAAGACACGTATTACGACCGGCTTTACCTGCCTACTCTGCGCAAGCTCAACACCGGAACGTCGCTGGCCGCGCTGGCTGCAGACCCGACCATTGCACAGGACGTTACCAATCCAGGACGGGCCTCGATCCTGCAGTGGGATGCCAAGGCCAGTACCGAATTCGGCCAGCTACCCGGCGGTGCCATGGGTCTGGCGCTCGGCGTTGAGTTGCGGCGCGAGAAGATCGAGCTGGATCCGACGCCCGCACTGGCCGCTGGCGATATTTACGGCCTGGTCAATTCCATTATCGACGGCGAGCGCGATGTGAAATCGGCCTTCGTCGAACTGCGCACGCCGCTGCTGAAGAACCTGGAAATGGACTTCGCGGGCCGTGCCGACAAATACCCGGGCATCAAAACGAACTACGTGCCGAAGGTAGGCGTGAAGTGGACGGCCTTCGACGGCCTGGCCTTCCGTGGCACGTACGCCAAAGGCTTCCGCGCGCCGGCCCTGGTGCAGGTCACGCCAGGCGGATCGCAGGTCTTCCTGCGTGACCTGTTCGACCGTCGCCGCTGCGAAGCCGATGAGCGCACGCCGAAGCCGGGTGCCACCGAAGTCGACTGCGCCAAATCCGCTGCAGGGACGGGCGGTGCCAATCCGGACCTGGTGCCGGAAAAATCGCGCAGCTTCTCCCTCGGCGCCATCTACTCCCCCAACAGCAGCCTGGACTTCCTGGTGGAGTACTTCCGTATCCGCAAGGAGGGTGAGGTCGTGCAGGGTTCGGCCTTTGAAGCCATCAAGAACGAAGACCGCAATCCCGCCAACGTCGTGCGCGATCCGAATCCGGCGAACTGGGTGACCGATGCCAACGGCACGCCGATCCCGAACACCGGCCCGCTGCTGATGGTAAGGCTGCCATGGGAAAACCAGGGCTCGACCGAAGTCCGCGGTATCGACTTCGAAGTCCGCCATCGCGCCAAGCTGGGCGAGTGGGGTGGCCTGAGCACCAAGCTGAACGGCACCTACATGACGCACTATTCGCTGGCGCAGCATCCGGGCGACATCGAACACAACCTGGTGGGCGGCAATGCCGGCATCTACGACTGGAACCTGTCCAGCGGCATCGACCTGCCACGATTGAAGTTCAACGTCGCCAGCACCTGGACGCGGGGCGACCATGCCGTCAATGCTTCCGTGAACTACGTCGGCACGGTGTCGCTGAAGCGCTATGTCAACGCCGAAACGATCTACGATCAGCCTTTCTGCCACTATGGCACGGCCCAGCCGACCGATGCCGAGCCGAACCGGAACGGTACCGTGCCCCTGTACGAAGCGTACTATCCGGACTGCAAGATCGCCCGCTGGATTACGGTGGGGCTCGGCTATACGTACACCGGCTTCAAGAACCTGACGCTGAACCTGAACGTGCAAAACCTGTTCGACAAGCGCGCCCCGTATGATCCGTCGCAGGGTATCAGCACGAGCTTTGTCGCCCAGGCTGGTTATAACCAGGGCCTGCACAATAATTTCGGACGTTACTTCACCGTCAGCGCGCGCTACGCGTTCTGATCGTCTCGGCAGCCGCCGCGAACCGGGCCTGCGGGCCCGGTTTTATATTGTCAGACAGGTTTATTCAGCATCAGCCAGAAAATCACCACCAGCGCGCTGAACGCCGGAATGCCCAGCACGAACCACCAGCGCTGGTAGCGCCAGTACAGCGGCGGCAGGGCGCTGCCAGCCGCATCCGCCACCCGCGCCAGGTCGCGCATCCGGATCTGCAGCCAGACGACGGGCAGCCAGCACACGCCCGCCAGCAGGTACAAGCCGATCGACCAGACGATCCAGGTGCTCAGCAGCGGATAGCCGGCCAGCCAGACCATGGCCAGCCCGGTCACTGGCTGGACGATCACCGCCGGCGTCGTGAAGACGTAATCGGCCAGCACCGTCCGTTCCGTGACGATGCGAATCGCCCGCACGTCGCCCGTGCGGTCGGTGATCCACTTGAAGAAGGCGATGCCCATGCCGGTACCGAACAGGACCGTCGAGCTGAGCACGTGCAGCAGTTTCAGGAGCATGTAGGAGGTCATGTGGCGATTATCGCACCGACGCTTGTCCCGCTGCCGGGCGCGCGCGGCACCGGCAGTACAATGGGTCGTTACCACTTCGCTCAACCTGCCATGAAACGCCTCCTTCTGCTCCTGCTCGTTGCCGCCTGTAGCGCTGGCGCCGCCCCGTTGCCGGAGGCCGCGCCGCAGACGCAGGGCATCGCACCGGAGCGGCTGGAGCGGCTCGATCGCTACCTGGAGTCGAGCGTGGCGCGCGGCGACCACCTCGGCGCCGTCGCCCTGGTGCTGCGCCACGGCCGCGTGGTCGACTGGCGCGCCTGGGGCCATCGCGACCTCGAGCGGCGCGAGCCGCTGGCGCGCGACGCTATCTTCCGCATCGACGCGATGACGAAGGCCGTCACGGCCGCCGGCGTGCTGATGCTGATGGAGGAGGGCAGGCTGAACCTGGACGACCCGGTCGCCGCGTACGTGCCGGAGCTGCGCGCGTTGCGCCTGGCCGACGGCAAGGCCCCGCGCGAGGTCCTGACGGTGCGCCAGCTGCTGGCGCAAACGGCCGGTTTCGGCGGCGATTCGTCGCTCGACCAGGCGCCGGACCTGGACGACTACGTGCGCCGCCTGGCCGCGCTGCCGCTGGCGGCCGAGCCCGGCACGCGCTTTCGCGACGACGTGATCGGCGCCGTCGTCGCCGGTCGCGTGATCGAAGCGATCTCGGGCCTGCGGCTGGACGCGTTCCTGCACAAGCGTATCTTCCAGCCGCTGGGCATGCGCGACACAGGCTTCGTGCTGGCACCCGGGCAGCGCGCGCGCCTGGCGACCGTCACCACCACCGATGCGGACGGTCAGCTGCTGCCGGCACCGGCCGCCAACGGCCAGCGCGTCACGCCCTACCTGAACGGGGCGATTGGCCTGTATTCCACGGCGGAGGACTACGCCCGCTTTGCCCAGATGCTGCTCGATGGCGGCGTGCTGCAGGGCCGCATGGTGCTGGGCCGCAAAAGCGTCGAGCTGATGATGCAGAACCACCTGTCGCATCTGCCGAACCCGACCTGGGATCAGCATGGCGCGGAAGGCTACGGCCTGGGCGGTGGCGTCGTGCTGGACCTGGCCCGGCGCGGCCGCCTGGGCTCGCTGGGCCAGTTCGGCTGGACGGGCGCCCAGTCGACCTGGTTCACGGTGGACCGGCAGGAGCGGCTGGTGGCCGTGCTGATGCTGCAGCACCAGCCGCAGAAGGTGCTGGGTGACCCGGGCAAGCCGGCCGCGCGCGTCACCAACCTGCTGTACCAGGCCCTGGCCAGGTAGCGTTCCGCCCCCGCTGGCGGCGCTGCGCAATCTTTACGCAACAACAACGACATACCTCGTAATTACTTGTTGCGTCAAGGGGCGAAGCGAAGTACACTAGCCGGCTTCGGTATGGAATCGACTTTTTTGTCTGTACCTTTTTTTGTAGTTCAACATAGCCCTGCCCAATCGTAGGTGGGAATGGAGAAAAAATGAGCCTTGGCCTCCTCGGTCGCAAGGTTGGCATGATGCGTATCTTCACGGACGATGGGGATTCGATCCCTGTCACCGTGCTGGATGTATCGAACAACCGTATTGCGCAAATCAAAACTCCTGAAACGGATGGTTACTCCGCTGTTCAGGTCGTATTCGGTCAACGTCGCGCTTCCCGCGTGACCAAAGCCGCTGCGGGTCACTTTGCCAAAGCTGGTGTCGAAGCCGGTACTCTGCTGAAAGAGTTCCGTGTTGACGCTGCTAAAGCAGCAGAACTGAAAGCTGGCGAAGTCATCGCCGCTTCCCTGTTCGAAGTCGGTCAGAAGATCGACGTCCAGGGCGTCTCGATCGGTAAAGGCTACGCCGGTACCATCAAGCGTTACAACTTCGCATCCGGCCGTGCTACCCACGGTAACTCCCGTTCGCACAACGTACCAGGCTCCATCGGTATGGCACAGGATCCGGGCCGCGTCTTCCCAGGCAAGCGCATGACCGGTCACCTGGGCGACGTCACCGTCACCACCCAGAATCTGGAAATCGCTCGTATCGACGCTGACCGCCAGCTGCTGCTGGTGAAAGGTGCAGTACCAGGCGCGAAAAACGGCCAGGTGGTTGTATCGCCAGCCGTCAAAGTCAAAGCTAAGAAGGGAGCTTAATCGATGGAACTCAAGCTCTTGAACGCGCAAGGTCAAGCTGCCTCCAACGTTGCCGCCGCTGACACCGTCTTCGGCCGTGATTACAACGAAGCGCTGATCCACCAGATCGTGGTCGCCTATGCTGCCAACGCCCGTAGCGGCAACCGCAAGCAGAAAGACCGTGAAGAAGTCCACCACACGACCAAGAAGCCATGGCGCCAAAAAGGCACCGGCCGCGCTCGTGCTGGTATGTCGTCGTCGCCACTGTGGCGCGGCGGTGGTCGCATCTTCCCGAACTCGCCTGACGAGAACTTCACCCACAAAGTGAACAAGAAGATGTACCGCGCAGGTCTGTGCTCGATCCTGTCCCAGCTGGCCCGCGAGGAACGCCTGGTCGTGATCGAAGATCTGACGATCGAAGCGCCAAAAACCAAGCTGCTGTCGCAAAAGCTGACCGGCATGGGTCTGGAATCGGTCCTGATCATCACCGACAACATCGAAGAAAACCTGCTGCTGGCTTCCCGCAACCTGCCGAACGTGCTGGTCGTGGAACCGCGTCACGCAGATCCAATGTCGCTGGTCTTCTACAAGAAGGTCCTGGTTACCAAAGCGGCACTGGCCAAGATTGAGGAGTTGCTGGCATGAGCGCCGTAAAAATTAGCGAAGAGCGCCTGATGAAGGTGCTGCTGGCGCCGGTCATTTCCGAGAAGGCCACCATGGTCGCGGAAAAGAACGAACAGATCGTGTTCCGTGTTGCCATGGACGCGACCAAGCCAGAAATCAAGGCCGCCGTTGAACTGCTGTTCAAGGTAGAAGTGGAATCGGTGCAGACCGTAAACCGCGAAGGTAAAGTGAAGCGTTCGGGCCGTTTCGTCGGTCGTCGCAACCATACCAAGCGTGCTTTCGTGTGCCTGAAGCCCGGCCAGGAAATCAATTTCTCCGAGGAGGCTAAATAATGGCACTCGTTAAGATGAAGCCAACCTCCCCAGGCCGTCGCGGCATGGTGAAGGTAGTTAACGCCGACCTGTACAAAGGCCGTCCGTTCGCTGCCCTGGTTGAGAAAAAATCGAAGACCGCCGGCCGTAACAACAACGGCCACATCACCACCCGTCACATCGGTGGTGGTCACAAGCAGCACTACCGTCTGGTCGACTTCAAGCGCAACAAGGATGGCATCCCTGCGAAAGTGGAACGTATCGAATACGATCCGAACCGCACGGCGCACATCGCCCTGCTGTGCTACGCCGACGGCGAGCGCGCTTACATCATCGCTTCCAAAGGCCTGTCCGTCGGCGATACGCTGATGAACGGTTCCGAAGCCCCGATCAAGGCCGGTAACTGCCTGCCGATCCGCAATATCCCAGTCGGCACCACGATGCACTGCGTCGAAATGCTGCCAGGTAAAGGTGCCCAGATGGCCCGTACTGCCGGCGCCGGCGTCGTGCTGATGGCCCGTGAAGGTACTTACGCCCAGGTGCGTCTGCGCTCCGGCGAAGTGCGTCGCGTGCACATCGAGTGCCGTGCCACGGTTGGCGAAGTCGGCAACGGCGAGCACAACCTGCGCAAGATCGGTAAAGCCGGTGCGATGCGTTGGCGCGGTGTTCGTCCGACCGTCCGCGGTGTCGTGATGAACCCGATCGACCACCCGCACGGTGGTGGTGAAGGCCGTACCGCAGCTGGTCGTCATCCAGTATCGCCATGGGGCCAGCAGACCAAGGGCAAGAAGACGCGTTCGAACAAGCGCACTTCTTCGATGATCGTCTCGCGCCGCGGCAAGAAATAAGGATAAACCATGACTCGTTCATTGAAAAAAGGGCCGTTCTGCGACGCCCACCTGGTGAAGAAGGTCGAAGCCGCGCAAGCGACCAAGGACAAGAAGCCAATCAAAACCTGGTCCCGTCGTTCGACGATCATGCCTGACTTCATCGGTCTGACGATTGCCGTGCACAACGGCAAGGTGCACGTTCCCGTGTACGTCTCCGAGAACATGGTTGGTCACAAGCTCGGCGAGTTCGCGCTGACCCGTACGTTCAAGGGCCACGCTGCTGACAAAAAGGCTAAGAAATAATGGAAACCAAAGCTATCCTCAAAGGCGTGCGCCTGTCGGATCAGAAGGGCCGTCTGGTCGCTGACCTGATCCGTGGCAAGAAAGTCGACGCCGCGCTGAACATCCTGCAGTTCAGCCCGAAAAAAGGCGCGGCCATCCTGAAGAAAGTGCTGGAGTCCGCTATTGCGAACGCCGAGCACAACGACGGTGCCGACATCGACGAGCTGTTCGTGAAAACGATCTACGTCGAAAAGGGCCCGATCCTGAAGCGCTTCACCGCGCGTGCAAAGGGCCGAGGCGACCGTATCTCGAAACAGTCCTGCCACATTTACGTGACGGTCGGTAACTAAGGAGCCAAGATGGGACAGAAAATTCATCCAACCGGCTTCCGTCTGGCCGTTACCCGTAACTGGGCTTCCCGCTGGTACGCGACCAACGGCAACTTCGCTTCGATGCTGAACGAAGACCTGAAGGCGCGCGCTTACCTGAAGAAGAAACTGAAGAACGCCTCCGTCGGCCGCATCGTCATCGAGCGTCCTGCGAAGAACGCCCGCTTCACCGTGTACAGCTCCCGTCCGGGCGTTGTGATCGGCAAGAAGGGTGAAGACATCGAAGTGCTGAAGTCGGACCTGACCAAGATCATGGGCGTGCCAGTGCACGTCAATATCGAGGAAATCCGCAAGCCGGAAATCGATTCGCAGCTGATCGCCGATTCGATCTCGCAGCAGCTGGAAAAGCGCATCATGTTCCGTCGCGCAATGAAGCGCGCGATGCAGAACGCGATGCGTCTGGGCGCCCTGGGCATCAAGATCATGTCGTCCGGCCGTCTGAACGGTATCGAAATCGCCCGTACCGAATGGTACCGCGAAGGCCGCGTGCCTCTGCACACCCTGAAGGCGGACATCGACTACGGCACGTCCGAAGCGTCGACCACCTACGGCATCATCGGTGTCAAGGTCTGGGTGTACAAGGGTGACCGCTCCGCCACCGGCGAAGCACCAGTCATCGACACCCCACCTGACGAGAAGAAGCGCGGCCCACGTCGCGACGATGGCAAACCAGGTGGCCGTCCACGTCCAGGTCCGGGCGCTAAACCAGGCGCCCCAGCCGCTCGCCGCGCTGCTGCGAAGCCGGCTGAGAAAGCAGGAGAATAATCATGCTGCAACCAGCACGCAGAAAGTATCGTAAAGAGCAGAAAGGCCGTAACACCGGTATTTCGCACACGCGCGGCACCGCCGTGTCGTTCGGCGAATTCGGTCTGAAGGCCGTGGCGCGCGGTCGTATCACCGCCCGCCAGATCGAGGCAGCGCGTCGTGCCATGACCCGTCACATCAAGCGTGGCGGCCGTATCTGGATCCGCGTTTTCCCGGACAAGCCAATTTCGAACAAGCCTGCCGAAGTCCGTATGGGTAACGGTAAAGGTAATCCGGAATACTACGTGGCTGAAATCCAGCCAGGTAAGGTCCTGTACGAAATGGACGGCGTGGCCGAAGAACTGGCACGCGAAGCGTTCCGCCTGGCTGCTGCCAAACTGCCGCTGGCTACCACCTTCGTGGTGCGCCAGGTTGGCCAATAATTGGAGTGAAATATGAAAGCATCTGAACTCCGCGGCAAAGACCAGGCAGCTCTGCAAAAAGAGCTGAACGACCTGCTGAAAGCACAGTTCGGCCTGCGTATGCAAAGCGCAACCCAGCAGCTGAGCAACACCTCGCAGCTGAAGAAGGTCCGCCGCGATATCGCACGCGTCAAAACGGTAATGAACACGAAGGAAGCCAAATGAACGAACCAGTGAAACAGTCGCTCAAGCGCACGCTGATCGGTAAAGTGGTGTCCGACAAGATGGACAAGACCGTTACTGTACTGATCGAGCGTCACGTGAAGCACCCTCTGTACGGCAAGATCATCGTGCGTAGCAACAAGTACCACGCGCACGACGAGACCAACCAGGTCAAGACCGGTGACACGGTCGAGATCGCGGAAGGTCGTCCGATCTCCAAGACGAAGGCGTGGACGGTGACGCGTGTAGTGCAAGCTGCACAAATCGTCTAAGAAGAACCCGGGTCCGGCGCAGCGATGCGGCGGACCGGTTTCCAATTAGTTCTTGCAGGCCCGCAGGTTATATGTAATACTTGCGGGCTTCGTTCATGTATCGCCGCTAAGTGTCTCTCCGCAGACGCGCCTCGCGGTCAGTACTGTATGAAGGTCAAGCACCCAAACAGTGACGCTGCGCGTCTCTGGCGGGACCAAGACTGACCGAGAGGTCCGCATTGTGTGGATTCTTCGGCTTAAGTTGGGAAAGAGAATACTATGATTCAAACTGAAAGCCGGCTCGAAGTGGCCGACAACACCGGTGCGAAAGAAGTTATGTGCATCAAGGTGTTGGGCGGTTCCAAGCGCCGTTATGCTGGCATTGGCGACGTGATCAAAGTCACCGTTAAGGTGGCTCAGCCTCGCGGCCGTGTCAAAAAAGGTGAAATTTATAACGCCGTGGTTGTGCGCACCGCTAAGGGTGTGCGTCGCCAGGACGGTTCCCTGGTCAAGTTCGACGGCAATGCCGCTGTCCTCCTGAACTCCAAGCTGGAACCGATCGGTACCCGTATCTTTGGCCCAGTGACGCGTGAACTGCGCACTGAGAAGTTCATGAAGATCGTGTCCCTGGCACCGGAAGTCCTGTAAGGAGTCGTAATGGATAAGATTCGCAAAAACGACGAAGTCATCGTCCTGACCGGTAAGGACAAGGGCAAGCGCGGCGTAGTGACCCAGCGTGTAGACGCTGAGCACGTCGTGGTGGAAGGCGTGAACGTGGCTAAGAAAGCCGTCAAGCCTAACCCGATGACTGGCGTTACTGGTGGCATCGTCGACAAGACCATGCCTATTCACGTGTCCAACGTTGCTCTGTTCAACGCTGCGACCGGCAAGGCCGATCGCGTGGGCTTCAAAGAAGTGGACGGTAAAAAAGTCCGCGTCTTCAAGTCCTCCGGCGAAGTAGTGAAAGGGTAATCAGAAATGGCCCGTCTGCAACAACTGTACAAAGACAAGGTCGTTGCCGAACTGACCGAGAAATTCGGTTACAAGTCGGTAATGGAAGTGCCTCGCCTGACCAAGATCACCCTGAACATGGGTCTCTCGGAAGCCGTGGCCGACAAGAAAGTTATCGAGCACGCTGTTGGCGACCTGACGAAGATCGCCGGCCAGAAGCCTGTCGTGACCAAGGCCCGTAAAGCTATCGCCGGTTTCAAGATCCGCGAAGGCTACCCGATCGGTACGATGGTGACCCTGCGCGGCGCCCGTATGTATGAATTCCTGGATCGCTTCATCACCGTGGCCCTGCCGCGCGTGCGCGACTTCCGTGGCGTGTCCGGCCGTTCGTTCGATGGTCGCGGCAACTACAACATCGGCGTCAAAGAGCAGATCATCTTCCCGGAAATCGAGTACGACAAGATCGACGCGCTGCGTGGCATGAACATCTCGATCACCACGACCGCCAAGACCGACGACGAAGCGAAAGCTCTGCTCGCCGCATTCAAATTCCCGTTCAGGAACTAAAACGATCATGGCAAAACTCGCACTGATTAACCGTGAACAGAAGCGTGCTGACCTGGTGGAAAAATTCGCCGCCAAGCGCGCCGCTCTGAAGGCCATCATCGATGACCAGTCCAAGTCGGAAGAAGAGCGTTACGAAGCCCGCCTGAAACTGCAGGCCCTGCCACGCAACGCGAACCCGACCCGCCAGCGCAACCGCTGCGCCATGACCGGTCGTCCACGCGGCACCTTCCGTAAATTCGGTCTGGGCCGTATCAAACTCCGTGAATTCGCCATGCGTGGTGAGATTCCCGGTATGACTAAAGCCAGCTGGTAATAGGAGAATAAGCAATGAGTATGAGCGATCCTATCGCCGATATGCTGACCCGCATTCGCAACGCCCAAGGCGTGCAAAAAGCGACCGTGGCCATGCCATCGTCGAAAGTCAAAGTAGCGATTGCCAACGTCCTGAAGGACGAGGGTTACATTGAAGATTTCGCCGTGTCTTCGAACGAAGGCAAGTCGGAACTGAAGATCGGTTTGAAATATTATGTGGGCCGTCCTGTCATCGAGCGCCTCGAGCGCGTGTCCCGTCCGGGCCTGCGCGTCTACAAGGGCAAGGATGAGATTCCAACCGTCATGAACGGTCTGGGCGTGGCCATCGTGTCGACTCCGCAAGGCGTCATGACCGACCGCAAAGCGCGCGCTACCGGTGTCGGTGGCGAAGTCATCTGCTTCGTGGCTTAAGGAGTAACACATGTCTCGAGTAGCTAAAATGCCGATCGCCGTGCCGGCTGGCGCCGAAGTCGCCATCTCCGCGCAAGCGATCACCGTCAAGGGCCCGCTGGGCACCCTGACCCAGAGCCTGAACGGCCTGGTCAAAGTTGAAAACAACAATGGCACGCTGACGTTCGACGTGGCCAACGACAGCCGCGAAGCGAACGCCATGTCCGGCACGCTGCGCGCCCTGGTGAACAACATGGTCACCGGCGTCACCAAGGGCTTCGAGAAGAAGCTGTCCCTGGTCGGCGTGGGTTACAAGGCGCAAGCACAAGGCGACAAGCTGAACCTGTCCCTGGGCTTCTCCCACCCTGTCGTACACGACATGCCAGCAGGCGTGACCGTCGCTACCCCGACGCCGACCGAAGTCCTGATCAAGGGCATCGATCGTCAAAAGGTTGGCCAGGTCGCCGCTGAAGTGCGCGCTTACCGCTCCCCTGAGCCTTACAAGGGCAAGGGCGTCCGCTATGTGGACGAAGTGGTTAAGCTTAAAGAAACCAAGAAGAAGTAATTAGGGGCTGACGATGGACAAAAAAGAATCTCGTCTGCGCCGCGGACGTCAAACCCGCATCAAGATCGCGCAATTGAAAGTGAACCGCCTGTCGGTCCACCGCACCAACCTGCACATTTACGCGAACCTGATCAGCCCGGACGCTAAAGTTCTGGTTTCGGCGTCGACCGTGGAAGCAGAAGTTCGCGCGGAACTGGCCGGCAAATCGGGCAAGGGTGGCAACGCCGCCGCTGCAGCCCTGGTTGGCAAGCGCGTCGCTGAAAAGGCACTGAAAGCAGGAATCACCGAAGTCGCGTTCGACCGCTCCGGTTTCCGTTACCACGGCCGTGTGAAGGCGCTGGCAGAAGCCGCGCGTGAAGCCGGTCTGAAGTTCTAAGGGTACGATCATGGCAAAAATGCAAGCAAAAATGCAAAGCGACAAGCCGGATGATGGCATGCGCGAAAAAATGATCGCGATCAACCGCGTGACCAAAGTGGTCAAGGGTGGTCGGATCATGGGCTTCGCGGCGCTGACCGTGGTTGGTGACGGCGATGGCCGCATCGGCATGGGCAAGGGCAAGTCGAAGGAAGTACCGGTCGGTGTGCAGAAGGCAATGGAAGAAGCCCGTCGCAACCTGATCAAGGTGCCTCTGAAGAACGGTACCCTGCAGCACTCGGTAACCGGCCGCCACGGCGCATCGCGCGTCATGATGAGCCCGGCCAAGCCAGGTACCGGCGTCATCGCCGGTGGCGCAATGCGCGCAATCTTCGAGGTGATGGGCGTGACGGACGTGGTGGCGAAATCCACCGGTTCGAACAACCCGTACAACCTGGTGCGCGCCACCCTGGACGGCCTGTCGAAAATGAGCACTCCTGCTGACATCGCTGCGAAACGCGGCAAGTCGGTGGAAGACATTCTGGCTTAAGAGGATGACCATGAGCACTATCAAAGTCAAACTGGTGAAGGGCCTGATCGGCACCCGTCAAGACCACCGCGCAACCGTGCGTGGCCTGGGCCTGCGTCGTGTCAACTCGGTTTCCGAGCTGCAGGACACGCCATCGGTACGCGGCATGATCACCAAGGTCGCCTACCTCGTTAAAGTCGTGTCGTAAGCCCCGGCTTACGATCTGGAGAACACAATGGAATTGAATACCATTCAACCAGCCGAAGGCGCGAAGCACGCTAAGCGCCGCGTTGGCCGCGGTATCGGCTCCGGCCTGGGCAAGACTGCCGGCCGTGGTCACAAAGGTCAGAAATCGCGTTCGGGCGGCTTCCACAAAGTCGGCTTCGAAGGCGGTCAGATGCCTCTGCAGCGCCGTCTGCCAAAGCGCGGCTTCAAATCGCTGAACGCCACCTTCAAGGCCGAAGTGCGCCTGTCCGACCTGAACGCCCTGGCGGTCAGCGAAGTCGACGTGCTGGTCCTGAAGCAGGCTGGCGTACTGCCAGTGCTGGCGCGCGACGTGCGCGTGATCGCATCCGGTGAAATCACCAAGGCCGTTACCATCAAGGGCCTGAAAGTGACCGCCGGCGCGAAAGCGGCCATCGAAGCGGCCGGCGGCTCGGTAGCCTGAGACGCTTAAGCTTGAACGGAGCGAAAATTGGCGACTAATCCGCAGCTTGCTAAAAGTGCCGCAGCCGGGTTCCCTTGGGGCCGTCTGTGGTTTTTGCTGGGCGCTCTGGTAGTCTACCGCATCGGGGCGCACGTCCCGGTGCCGGGAGTCGACCCGGTACAGCTGGCCGCACTGTTCAAGTCGCAGGAGGGTGGACTGCTGGGCATGTTCAACATGTTCTCCGGCGGCGCCCTGTCGCGCTTCACGGTGTTTGCGTTGGGCATTACGCCCTACATCTCGGCCTCGATCATCATGCAGCTGGTGTCGATCGTTTCGCCGCAGATGGAAGCACTGAAGAAGGAAGGGGAGTCGGGTCGTCGCAAGATCACCCAGTACACCCGTTACGCCACCGTGTTCCTGGCCCTGTTCCAGGCATTCGGCATCTCGGTCGCGCTGGAAGCCCAGCCTGGCCTGGTGCTCGATCCCGGTCTGGCCTTCCGCTTCACGTCCATCGTGACGCTGCTGACCGGCACCATGTTCGTGATGTGGTTGGGTGAGCAGATTACCGAGCGCGGTCTCGGTAACGGCATCTCGATCATCATCTTTGCCGGTATCGCAGCCGGTCTGCCGGGCGCGCTGGGTGGCTTGTTCACCCAGGTGTCGACCGGTGCGATCAGCGCGATCTCCGCCATCATCATCGTCATCCTGGTCGCAGCCGTGACCTATGCGGTGGTGTTCGTGGAACGTGGCCAGCGCAAGATCCTGGTGAATTATGCCAAACGTCAGGTCGGTAACAAGATCTACGGTGGGCAAACCAGCCACCTGCCGCTGAAGCTGAACATGGCAGGCGTGATCCCGCCGATCTTCGCATCGTCGATTATCTTGTTCCCGGCCACTATCGTGGACTGGTTCTCGCGTGGCGCGGACAACAGCAACCCTGTTGTGCGCTTCCTGAAAGATCTGGCTGCATCGCTGAGCCCAGGCGAGCCTATCCATGCATTGCTGTATGCCGTGGCAATCGTGTTCTTCTGCTTCTTCTACACCGCACTGGTGTTCAACAGCAAGGAGACTGCGGACAACTTGAAGAAGAGCGGGGCCTTTGTGCCAGGGATTCGTCCCGGTGAGCAGACTGCCCGTTACATCGACAAGATCCTGACCCGATTGACCCTGGCTGGCGCCGTCTACATCACCCTGGTGTGTTTGCTGCCGGAGTTTATGCAAGCCCAGTGGAAAGTATCCTTCGTATTCGGTGGTACTTCTCTGTTGATTATTGTGGTTGTGACCATGGACTTCATGGCCCAGGTCCAGAACTACGTGATGTCGCAGCAATATGAATCCCTGCTGCGCAAGGCAAACTTCAAGGGCGGCATTCCGACCCGCTAAGCGAACAGGTCAACATGGCAAAAGACGACGTCATACAGATGCAGGGCGAGATTCTGGAGAATCTGCCGAATGCAACATTTCGAGTAAAGCTGGAAAACGGCCACGTGGTACTCGGCCACATTTCGGGTAAAATGCGGATGAACTATATCCGCATTCTCCCTGGCGACAAGGTGACGGTGGAGTTGACGCCGTACGACCTGTCCCGGGCTCGTATCGTGTTCCGGACCAAGTAATTTTAAGTAATCGAATCCAAGAAGAGAGTGCAAAAATGAAAGTTAACGCTTCAGTCAAGCGGATCTGCCGCAACTGCAAGATCATCAAGCGCAAGGGCGTCGTTCGTGTTATCTGCGTCGAACCGCGTCACAAACAGCGTCAAGGTTAATCGAGGAATAACGAATGGCACGTATTGCAGGGGTTAACATCCCAAATCATCAGCACACCGTGATCGGCCTGACGGCAATCTACGGCGTGGGCCGCCCACGTGCGCAGTTCATCTGCGCCCAGACGGGTGTTCCGACCAACAAGAAGATCAAAGACCTGGACGACAGCGAGCTGGAAAAGCTGCGTGACGAAATCGGCAAGTTCGTGGTGGAAGGCGATCTGCGCCGTGAACTGTCGATGAACATCAAGCGTCTGATGGATCTGGGTTGCTACCGCGGCATGCGTCACCGTAAGGGCCTGCCGGTCCGCGGTCAGCGCACCCGTACCAATGCTCGTACCCGCAAAGGTCCGCGCAAAGCCGCTCAATCGCTGAAGAAATAATCTAGGGAACAACTATGGCTAAGCAACAAAGCAGCGCAGCAGCAGCGCGCGTTCGTAAGAAAGTCAAAAAGAACGTCGCTGAAGGCATCGCCCACGTGCACGCTTCCTTCAACAACACGATCATCACGATCACCGACCGTCAGGGCAACGCCCTGTCGTGGGCAACTTCGGGCGGCGCCGGCTTCAAGGGCTCCCGTAAGTCGACCCCGTTCGCAGCGCAGGTTGCTGCTGAAGCGGCTGGTAAAGTTGCTCAGGAATGCGGCGTGAAGAACCTGGAAGTCCGTATCAAGGGCCCAGGTCCTGGCCGTGAATCCGCTGTTCGCGCACTGAACAACCTGGGTATCAAGATCACCGAGATCCAGGACGTCACGCCAGTGCCGCACAACGGTTGCCGTCCTCCGAAGCGTCGTCGTATCTAAGCAATCCGATTCGGATTGCTGGATTCGTACCTAGCGTACGAGACGCATCTTCGGCACAGCAAGACAATGGCCGGTCCGGTGTGGGCCGGCCACCGTCGCCCTGATGTAAAAATCGCTGGAACAGTAAATCGGAAACGGTTATACTGTCCGGCTATTTTTGCCTGTTCGTCGCCTCCCGGGGCTGACGGTCGGGCCCAAATGTTGAGCCACCGTCTGACGGATTAGAGGGTCAGACTAGCGCCTGGTCGTATCGACGCGCGCGTCGATGGATTCTGGGGCGTCATTTATTATTTAAGGAAAATTACCGTGGCACGTTATATCGGACCAAAAGCAAAACTGTCCCGCCGTGAAGGCACCGACCTGTTCCTGAAGAGCGCCCGCCGCTCGCTGGATTCCAAGTGCAAACTGGACGTCAAGCCAGGCCAGCACGGCGTCAAGTCGGGTGCCCGCACCTCCGACTACGGCAACCAGCTGCGCGAAAAGCAGAAGGTCAAGCGTATGTACGGCATCCTGGAACGTCAGTTCCGCCGCTACTTCGCCGAAGCCGACCGTCGCAAGGGCAACACCGGTGAGACCCTGCTGTCCCTGCTGGAAACCCGCCTGGACAACGTCGCCTACCGCATGGGCTTCGGCTCGACCCGCGCTGAAGCGCGTCAGCTGGTCTCGCACAAAGCCTTCACCGTGAACGGCAACGTCGTGAACATCGCTTCCTACGCCGTCAAAGTCGGCGACGTCATCGCCGTGCGCGAAAAGGCCAAGAAGCAGACCCGTATCGTCGAAGCGCTGTCGCTGGCCGAACAAGTCGGCATGCCGGCATGGGTGTCCGTCGATTCCAAGAAAATGGAAGGCACGTTCAAGTCCCTGCCAGAGCGTAGCGAAATCGCCAACGACGTCAACGAATCGCTGATCGTCGAACTGTACTCGCGTTAATCGCAGTAACAGTTGAGCTGGCACACCGCTTAGTTCACCCGTAATACCCGCCCGCTCATTCGAGCGGGCGTTTTCACTAATGCCATCAGCCTTATCGGTGTAACGAGCCGAGGGTAATGAAAAGGACATTTCAATGCAAAACAGTTTGTTGAAGCCACGTATCATCGACGTCGAAGCCCTGGGCGCCGGTCACGCCAAAGTCGTGATGGAGCCGTTCGAGCGCGGCTACGGCCACACGCTGGGCAACGCCCTGCGTCGCGTGCTGCTGTCGTCGATGATCGGCTACGCGCCGACCGAAGTCACCATCGCCGGTGTCGTGCACGAGTACTCCTCGCTGGACGGCGTGCAGGAAGACGTGGTCGACCTGCTGCTGAACCTGAAGGGCGTGGTCTTCAAGGTCCACAACCGCGATTCCGTCACGCTGACCCTGAAGAAGGAAGGCGAAGGCGCCGTGCTGGCATCGGATATCGACCTGCCGCACGACGTGGAACTGATCAACCCGGATCACGTGATCGCTCACCTGACCGCCGGTGGCAAGCTGGACATGCAGATCAAGGTCGAGAAGGGCCGCGGCTACGTGCCTGGTAACGTGCGTCGCCTGTCGGAAGACACGAACAAGACGATCGGCCGCATCATCCTGGACGCATCGTTCTCGCCAGTGCGCCGTGTTTCCTACGCTGTCGAATCGGCACGTGTGGAACAGCGTACCGACCTGGACAAGCTGATCATCAACATCGAAACGAACGGCGTCATCACGCCGGAAGAAGCGATCCGCCAGTCGGCGCGTGTGCTGGTCGACCAGCTGAACGTGTTCGCTGCGCTGGAAGGCACGGAAGCCGCCGCCGAAGCACCGTCGCGTGCGCCGCTGGTCGATCCGATCCTGCTGCGTCCGGTGGACGACCTGGAACTGACCGTCCGTTCCGCGAACTGCCTGAAAGCCGAAAACATCTACTACATCGGCGATCTGATCCAGCGTTCGGAAAACGAACTGCTGAAGACCCCGAACCTGGGTCGCAAGTCGCTGAACGAGATCAAGGAAGTGCTGGCATCGCGCGGCCTGACCCTGGGCATGAAGCTGGAAAACTGGCCGCCTGCAGGTCTGGAGAAGTAATTTGCACCACCGCCGGCCACATGTCGTGGCGGGCGTTTTCCCTACTAACCGGCCCGCGCCTAGCTCACGCTTGGCGATCGAAGAGCTCGGATATAAACATCATTGAAAGGAAGTACCATGCGTCACCGTCACGGCCTCCGTAAACTGAACCGTACCTCGTCCCACCGTCTGGCAATGCTGCGCAACATGACCGTTTCGCTGCTGCGTCACGAAGCGATCAAGACCACCGTGCCAAAGGCAAAAGAACTGCGCCGCGTGATCGAGCCGATCCTGACCCTGGGCAAGACCGACACCCTGGCAAACAAGCGCCTGGCGTTTGCCCGCCTGCGTGATCGTGAAATGGTTCAGAAGCTGTTCGCCGAACTGGGCCCGCGCTACGCTAACCGCAACGGCGGCTACCTGCGCATCCTGAAGATGGGTTTCCGTGTTGGCGACAACGCTCCAATGGCTTACGTCGAGCTGCTGGACCGTCCGGAACCAACCGAAGTCGAAGCTGCACCGACCGCTGAGTAATTCATCAGCGTTCCATGAAAAAGCCGGGTCCGCCCGGCTTTTTCTTTTGGTGCGGCATGTTTGCTGCGACATCTTTGCGACAGACGAAGACAATCGGCGCGGCCCACTTGCGGCACCATGACGATGCATCCACTGCCGCAGAACCGGGATCTGTCCCGAGTTTTGGCCTGACAGTCGCTTGCCGGCGGCAGCGGGTGTACCATGCTCCCGGATTGTCCTTTTGCCGAGTAGATCACATGCCTTTCCTGCTGCGCCTGTTTGCCGTCCTGACCGCCGTGCTGGCCCTGCTGCCGGCCGCGCCCGCCCGGGCGGACGAAGAATTCCTCGATCCGAACATTGCCTTCCAGATGTCCGCACGCATGGCGGACGCAAAGACCGTCGAAGTGACGTGGAAGATCGCTGACGGCTACTACATGTACCGCGAACGCTTCGCGTTCCGTGCGCAGGGCGCCAGCCTGGGCGCCGCGCAGATCCCGCCCGGCAAGGTGAAATACGACGAGACATTTGCCAAGGACGTGGAGACCTATCACGGCAGCGTCGTGATGCGGGTGCCGGTCGAGGCGAGCGGACCGTTCACGCTGACGGCAACCGGCCAGGGCTGCTCCGAAAAGGGCCTGTGCTATTCGCCGCAGGATGCGACGGTACGCCTGGGCGGCGCGCCGGGCGATGTGGGCGTGGCCGCTGCCGCGCCCGCCGCGGCCCCGTTCAGCCTGCAAATGAGCCCAGGCAGCGCGGCGCCGCCAGCTGCGTCGATGGCGGTCGCAGCGCCGCCCGACGTCGCGCCGCCGGCGCCACAAAGCGAGCTGGGCCGCATCGACAGCGCGTTGCAGGGCGGCCGGCTGGCGGTCATCGTACCGCTGTTCCTGCTGCTGGGTTTGGGCCTGTCGTTCACGCCTTGTGTGCTGCCGATGGTGCCGATCCTGTCCTCGATTATCGTGGGCGAAGGCAGCGGCACGACGCGCAAGCGCGGCGTCGTGTTGTCGGGCAGTTATGCGTTGGGCATGGCGATCGTCTACACGGCGCTGGGCATCGCGGCGGGGCTGATCGGAGAGGGCCTGGCGGCCGCGCTGCAGAATCCTTGGGTACTGGGCGCTTTCGGCTTGTTGATGGCGGCGCTCGCACTGTCGATGTTCGGGGTGTACGAGCTGCAGGTGCCGTCCGCCCTGCAAAGCCGCCTGGCCGCCGCTTCGGGGCGCCAGTCCGCCGGCAAGCTGGCCGGCGTCTTTGCGATGGGAGCCATTTCCGCCTTGATCGTGGGCCCATGCGTGGCGGCCCCGTTGGCCGGCGCGTTGGTGTACATCAGCCAGACCCGTAATGTGCTGATCGGCGGTAGTGCGCTGTTTGCCATGGCGGTGGGGATGAGCGTGCCGCTGATGCTGGTCGGGCTGTCCGCCGGTGCACTGCTGCCGCGTGCTGGTGCCTGGATGGATGCCGTAAAGCGCTTCTTTGGTGTTTTATTGCTGGCCATGGCATGGTGGCTGGTGTCGCCGGTATTGCCTCCGGTCGTGCAGATGTCCGGCTGGGCTGTATTGGGTATCGGCTACGGTACCTATCTGATCCGTCAGAAAAACGGCTGGGCGGCGAAAACCGTTGCGGTGCTGGCGATTTTACTGGGTGTAGGCCAGATGATCGGCGTGGCCACCGGCAGCCGCGATCCCCTGGCGCCGCTGGCGCACTTGCGTGGTAATGCCGAGGCACCGCTGGCATTCAAGCGGATCGCCAATGTCGATGAGCTGGACAATATTCTTGCGAATACGGGCGGTAAAACCGTCATGCTGGATTTTTATGCCGATTGGTGCGTATCGTGCAAGGAAATGGAAAAGCTGACGTTTGTCGATCCGGCCGTCAAGGAAAAGCTGGGTAATACGATCCTGATCCAGGCGGACGTGACGGCAAACAGCGATGCCGATAAGGCGCTGCTGAAACGCTTTGGGCTGTTCGGGCCACCGGGTATTATCCTGTTTGGTACGGATGGGCGCGAAATACCGGACTCACGGGTGATCGGCTTCCAGAATGCCGAAAAATTCCTGGTTTCTTTGCAGAGAATGCGATAGCCAAAACAGGGCGCCAATGGCGCCCTGTTATATAGGCGTGCGCAGGCGGTCTTTCGCAGGGGCGGGGTCAGACCCAGCGGGTCTGGCCCCAGTACTTCGCTGACAATGAGCTAAAAGTTGGCGCAATCGAGCTTGTACTTGGCACGCACTGGACAAAAAGGGGGCGGCCGAAGCCACCCCGAAGGCACCGCAGGTACCAGCTACGGTTACTAATCGATATGCTGCTCAGCCTTGCTGTTTGCGCAACGCCCGATGCATGCCGTGATGCCGACCCTCGTGTTGCGTCGCTTGGTCGAAGGTCTTTTGCTGTTCCGGTGTCAGCACCGCATAAAACGTCTTCAGCGCGGCCAGACGGGTTTCCTGTTTCGCCAGGCGCTCTTTCTGGCGCTCGATCCGTTTTTCCATACGCTCCGGTGCCGGCAGCGATTTGAAATCGATATGTTGAGGGCGACCCACCGGCGTTTGCGGTTTGATCGCGGCGATATATGCATTCCAGGCCGTTTCCTGGTTTGCCGTCAATTTCAGCGCATCATGCAATTTTTGCTGACGCTGGGCGAAATGTTCGGCGCGCTTGGCGGGGTCGAATTTCGTCGCCGCATATTCCCGATGTTTTGGCGTGGTCGCTTCCTGGGCGTGACTGGCAACAGCCGAGCCCATGCCGATAACCGTCATGCCGATAATAAGAGATTTGCGCAGGGTATTCATGGTTCATCCTTCCGATCGATTAAGCAGCAAGTGGATGTGCATTTACCGCTCTGCACATGGGAACCATCTTGACAGCGATGTGTTTCGGCGAAGTGTCCCCAGCCCGGCGATTTGTATCCGATTGTTTCCCTATTGCTGAGCTCACATATACAAGACGATACAAACACCCGTTAGGCAGCGGCGGCCGAAGTGGCGATAATTGAGGCATGGAACCTACATCGAGCATTCTGATCGTCGACGACGATCGCGATATCCGCACCTTGCTGGCCGATTACCTGGAAACGAACGGCTACCGCACGTTAGGCGCGCAGGACGGCGCGGCCATGTGGAAGCTGCTGGACGAGACCAAGCCGGACCTGATCGTGCTGGACCTGAACATGCCGGGCGAGGACGGCCTGACGATCTGCCGCAAGCTGCGCGCTCATTCGAGCTTGCCGGTCATCATGCTGACGGCCCGCAGCGAGCCGCTGGACCGCATTCTTGGCCTGGAAATGGGCGCCGACGACTACCTGCCGAAACCGTTCGAGCCACGCGAGCTGCTGGCGCGCATCCGCAGCGTGCTGCGCCGTACGAACACCGCTGGCGCCGGCGGTGCGGACAAGGCCGCCCAGATCCGTTTCTCGGGCTGGACCCTGGACCTGACGGCGCGCCACCTGCTCAACCCCGATGGCATGGTGATCATGCTGTCCGGTGCCGAGTTCCGCCTGCTCAAGGTCTTCCTGGAACATCCGAACCGCGTGCTGAACCGCGACCAGTTGCTGAACCTGACACAAGGGCGCGACGCCGACCCGTTCGACCGATCCATCGACATCCAGATCAGCCGGCTGCGGCAGAAGCTGGGCGAGGACGCTCGCGTGCCGCAAATCATCAAGACGGTACGCAATGGCGGCTATGTGTTGGCCGGCACCGTCTCGGTGGAGCCGCGCGTGTGAAAGCCTTCTTCAATTCGATGACAGGGCGGGTGTTTTTCGCCCTGATGCTGGGGATTATCGCGTCGGCCGCGCTGACGCAGTGGCTGGCCCTCAACGAACGCCAGCGCACCCTTGAACGCTACCGCAACTTCCACGCACTGGAGCGGGCCGAGCAGATCATCGAAACAGCGGACGTGGTGCGCCCGGAGTCGCGCGCGCAATACCTGGCCGTGGCCAGCAAGGGCAGCGTCCAGTTGGAGCTGGCCAGCGAGGAGCGCCCCGCGCTGCATCCGCCCACGGAATTTTCTGGCCGCGCTGTCGCAGCGCCTGGGCCGCGAGTTCCAGGTAACGCCGCTGGCCGAGCGTCCGGCGGCGTGCGACCGGCCCGTGGCCACCAATACGGTGTTCGGCGCCACCCAATGGCGCGGCACCTGCGAGTCCGTGCAGATCGCCATGACGGACGGGCAACTCCTGAAATTGTCGGTCCTGCCACCGCGGGCCCCGGCGCCAACGGGCCACAACGAATACGCGGTGTTCGTGCCGTTCCTGCTGTGTATTGCCGTGCTGGCCTACCTGGTCACCCGGATGACGGTACGACCCCTGAAACAGCTGGCGCAGGCCGCGAAGGACCTGGGCAACGACATCAACCACCCGCCGCTGGAGTTGACGGGGGCCAGCGAGATCCGCCAGGCCAGCGCCGCGTTCAACGCGATGCAGGCACGCATCCGCCAGTACATCGCGCAGCGCACGGAAATGCTGGCGGCGATCACGCACGACCTGCAGACGCCGCTGACCCGCTTGCGCCTGCGCCTGGAAAAGGTGCCGGACGACGACTTGCGCCTGAAACTGATCGGCGACCTGTCCGCCATGCAGGCGATGGTCAAGGAAGGCCTGGACCTGGCGCGCAGCATGGATGCGGGTGGCGCAATGCAGAAACTGGACCTCGATTCGCTGCTGGACAGCGTCTGCGCCGATGCCGCCGACGCGGGCCAGCCGGTGGAACTGAAGGGCGCCGCCGGCATGGCCCTGCTGGGCCGGCCGCTGGACATCCAGCGCTGCCTCGTCAACCTGATTGACAACGCCGTCAAATATGGCCAGAAGGCGCACGTGACGGTCGAGCGTCTGGCGGGCGCGGCGCGCGTGCGCATCCGCGACGAAGGACCCGGTATTCCGCCGGACCAGCTGGCGCGCGTGTTCGAACCGTTCTATCGTCTGGAGAGTTCCCGCTCGCGCACGTCCGGGGGGACGGGGCTGGGACTGACCATCGCCCGCAATATCGCCGAGCAGCATGGTGCCACGCTGAGCCTGGCCAACAGCGACCACGGCGGGCTGGAAGCCGTACTGACCCTGCCGGAATTTTATGCTGGCAAGTAATCAGCCCGACACGGTTCAGTGCCACAATGTCGGGCTTAATGCCGTAGAGCAATAAGATCAAAACAAGAATTGGGAGGGCCGGTGTCAGCCGCCGGCTCATGCTACTTACTCATCACTGCAGTTCACTAGAATGAAAAAGAAAACTCTGGGAGTTCTCGTCGGCGTCGCCGTCGCCGTTGCGGCCGGCGCCTGGCACTTTACCCGTCCCGCCGCGCCGGCGCAGCAGGCCGGCGGCAAGGGCGGTTTCCAGGGACCGACGACCGTCAACATCGTCCAGCCCAAGCGGCAGGACGTGCCCGTGCTGCTGCAGGCCAACGGTACCGTCAGCCCCATCAGCACCGTCGACCTGCACCCGCAGACCACCAGCACGATCGTCAAGGTGCACGTCAAGGAAGGCCAGTTCGTCAAGCAGGGCGAGCTGATGTTCTCGCTGGACAGTCGCAGCGAGGCGGCCAATGTGCAGAAGGCGGACGCCCAGGTGGCGCGCGACCGCGCCAGTCTGGCCGACCTGGAGCGCCAGTACAAGCGCAGCATGGAACTGCTGGCGCAAAAATTCATCGCCCAGGGCGCCGTCGATACGCTCAAGAGCCAGGTCGACGCGGCCCGCGCGCTGTTGGAAGCGGACATCGCGGCCGCCCGCGCCGTCCGCGTGGACCAGAGCTACACGACGATCCGGGCGCCGATGACCGGCCGGGTCGGCGCCATCAACGTCTATCCGGGCAGCCTGGTGCAGCTGGCGACGTCGCTGACGACGATTACCCAGCTGGACCCCATCAACGTGGCGTTCACCTTGCCGGAAAACAGCCTGGCGGCTCTGCTCGATGCCCAGCGCGCGGGCAAAGTGCCGGTGCAGGCGTTCCAGAACAATTCCGAGCAGCCGATCGAAGGCCACCTGAGCTTTATCGACAATACGGTGGACCCGGTCGCCGGCGTCATCCGCGTGAAGGCGCAGTTCGACAACAAGGACACGCGCCTGTGGCCGGGCCAGTACGTCAACACGAGCCTGACGGTGCAGACGCTGAAGGACGCGCTGGTGCTGCCGCAAAATGCCATCATCACCAACACGCGCGGCACCTTCGTCTACACGGTGGGGCCGGACAACACGGCCAAGGTCGCCAACATCGAGCGGCTGCATGCCTTTGGCGGCGACGCGGCCGTACGCGGCCTGCAGGGTGACGAGAAGGTCATCGTCGAAGGCAAGCAGAACTTGCGTCCGGGCGGCAAGGTGCGCATCGCCGACGCGCGCGTGGCCGAGCAGGGCAAATCGAAAGGTGTCGAATGAACCTGTCCGAGCTCTCCATCCGGCGCCCCGTGATGGTGGTGCTGCTGTCGCTGACCCTGATCCTGGCCGGCGTGCTGGCCTACCTGAAGATCCCCGTCGCGGCGCTGCCCAGCTACAACACGCCGGTCATCAACGTCAATGCCGACCTGCCGGGCGCCAGCCCGGAGACCATGGCATCCTCGGTGGCGCTGCCGCTGGAGAAGCAGTTCTCCACGATCGCCGGCCTGACGATGATCACGTCGACCAGCACGCAGGGCAACACGTCGCTGACCCTGGAATTCGATTCCAGCATCGACGTCAACGAAGCGGCCGTGGACGTGCAGGCCGCGCTGCTGCGCGCCCAGCGCCAGTTGCCGCAAGAAATGACGGACCTGCCGTCGTATCGCAAGATCAATCCGGCCGACGCGCCCGTGCTGTTCATGGCGATGAACTCGCCGTCGCTCTCGCTGTCCGAGCTGAACGACTACGCGGAAAACCTGATCGCGCCCAGCCTGTCCACCTTGCCCGGCGTGGCGCAGGTCACCGTCAACGGCCAGAAGCGCTTCGCCGTGCGCATCCGCGCCAAGTCCGACCTGCTCAACGCGCGCGACCTGACCCTGGCCGACGTGCAGGCGGCCGTGCGCAACGCCAACGCCAACACGCCGCTGGGCGTGCTGGACGGGCCGTCGCAGACGCTGACGATCCAGGGCAATCCGCAGATGATGAAGGCGTCCGAATTCCGCGACCTGATCATCGCCGTGCGCAACGGCGAACCGGTGCGGCTGAAGGACGTGGCCACTGTCGAGGACAGTTTCCAGTCGATCAAATCGTTCGGCAGCTACAACGGCGAGCGCGCCATCGTGCTGCTGGTGCAGCGCCAGCCGGACGCCAACACCGTGCAGGTCGTCGACGGCGTCAAGGCGCTGCTGCCGCGCTTCAAGGCGCAATTGCCCGAGTCGATCAATATCGCCCTCGTCAACGACCGTTCGGTGTCGATCCGAGAAGCGCTGCACGACGTCAACCTGACCTTGGCGCTGACCATCGTGCTGGTCGTGCTCGTCATCTTCCTGTTCCTGCGCCGCGCCGCGGCCACCTTCATCCCGGCCGTGACGATGCCGATCTCGCTGCTGGGCGCGTTGTCCCTGCTGTACGCGTTCGGCTACAGCCTGGACAACATCTCGCTGCTGGGCATCACGCTGGCTGTCGGCCTGGTCGTGGACGATGCCATCGTCGTGCTGGAAAACATCGTGCGGCACATCGAGCACGGCAAGAAGCCGCTGCAGGCGGCCCTGATCGGCGCGCGCGAGATGGGCTTCACCATCGTCTCGATTTCCATTTCGCTGGTGGCCGTGTTCATCCCGATCTTCTTCATGCCGGGCGTGATGGGGCTGATGTTCCATGAGTTTGCCGTCATCGTCGCGCTGTCGGTGCTGGTGTCCGCGGCGGTGTCGCTGACCCTGGTGCCGATGCTGGCCTCGCGCTTCCTGCCGGCCGACTCGCACGAGACGTCCGGCGACGACAGCTTTATCGGCCGCCACTTCGAGGCCGCGTTCACCAAGGTGCGCGACGGCTATGCCCGCACGCTGGACACGGCGCTGCGCCACCGCTATGTGGTGCTGGCGGTGGCGGTGGGCACGTTCGCGCTGACGATCGTCATGTACAGCGTCATCCCGAAAGGCTTCTTCCCCGAGGAAGACATCGGCCAGATCCGCATCAACACGGAAGCCTCCGAAGACATCTCGTCGACGGCGATGCTGGCATTGCAGGACCGGGTGGCCGCGCTGATCCGGGCCGACAAAAACGTCAAGGACGTGGTGTCGTTTACCGGCGGCGGCAACACGGGCCGGATGTTCGTCGTGCTGAAGGACCGTGCCGAACGCGACAAGATGCCGCAGGTGCTGGAAAGCCTGCGCAAGGCCACGCGCCAGGTGGCCGGGATCGCCGTCTACATGTCGCCGGTGCAGAACCTGCAGCTGGGCGGGCGCCCCAGCAAGAGCCGTTTCCAGTACACCTTGCAGTCGGTCAGCCCGGATGCGCTGAACGAATGGGCCGAGCGCTACCTGGAGCGCATGCGCGCCGACCCGGACTTCCGCGACGTGACGAGCGATTCGCAAAACAAGGGCCTGCAGGCCTCGCTCAAGATCGACCGCGACAAGGCCAACAACCTGGGCGTCAACCTCAGCGACATCCGCACGGCGCTGTACCTGGCGTTCGGCGAGCGGCAGGTGTCGACGATCTACTCGTCCGCCGCCAGTTATTTCGTGATCCTGGAGGCGGCCGACGAGGACCGCCGCTTCGAGGACGCGCTGACCAAGGTCTCGGTGCGCAACACGGCCGGCCAGCTTGTGAAACTGTCCAGCTTTGCGTCGGTGCAGCGCACGGTGGGGCCGACCGCCGTCAACCACCAGGGCCAGCTGCAGGCGATCACGCTGTCGTTCAACCTGGCGCCGGATGTCCCGCTGGGCAATGCAACGGCCAAGATCGACGCGATGGGCCAGGAGTTCGGCCTGCCGCCATCGATCATCACCACCTATGGCGGCGACGCGGCCGTGTTCCAGAGCTCGCAGAGCAGCCAGGTGATCCTGATCGTGGCCGCGCTGGGCGTCATCTACGTGTTGCTGGGCGTGCTGTACGAAAGCTATATCCACCCGCTGACGATCCTGGCGGGCCTGCCATCCGCGGCTGTGGGCGCGCTGCTGACCCTGTGGATCTTCAACATGGACCTGACGATGATCGCCATCATCGGCATCCTGATGCTGATCGGCATCGTCAAGAAAAACGCCATCATGATGATCGACTTCGCGCTGCAGGCACAGCGGGAAGAGGGCAAGACGCCGGTCGAGGCGATCCGTGAAGCGTGCATCCTGCGTTTCCGCCCGATCATGATGACGACGCTGGCGGCACTGATGGGCGCGCTGCCGATCGCGCTGGGACTGGGCGCAGGCGCCGAGCTGCGCCAGCCGCTGGGCCTGGCCGTGTGTGGCGGCCTGATCTTCTCGCAGGTCATCACCCTGTACATCACACCGGTGATCTACCTGTTCCTGGACAAGTACAGCGGCAGCGGCCCGATGAGCGACACCGACCTGGACGACACCACGCCGCCACCGCAAACAGTGGAACTGAAAGCCGTCCACCTGGCCAAGCACTGACGGCCCAGCCCGTGTCCCACCTCGGGGTCAGGCACGAATGTTGACATGAGCTCCGCAGTAATGGCACTACACTCGAGCCCGTGTCAGCTTTTGTGCCTGACCCCGTTGTGCGACACGGACTCGGCCATGGTGCGGTGCAGCGTCGCGCCCGCCGGGAGGATACATACGGTAACATCCGTTAAGCGCAAGCTCGCGTAAGCTTGCTCGACTTTGGCCCGGCTTGCCGGTTCGCGCACAGAAGACGGTTTATCTTGTTCCAATTCAGTCATACCCACGGTCACGACGAGTATTGCCCCACCTGCGGCCAGGCCCTGCCACCGGGCGGGCTGCCATTGCAATACGGACGCAAGCAGCCGAACCGTGTCGGCCTTGGCATCGCCATCGGCTTGCACGTGCTGCTCCTGCTGGTCGTGCTGATGAATCCGCAGACGTTCGTCAAGATCCGGCCGCCGTCGAAAGCCGGCGAAATGGTGTGGATCGCGCCTGTCGCGCCGACCCCGACGCCGCCGAAACCGACACCGACACCCAGGCCCACGCCCACCCCGCAGCAGCAGCCACCCAAGCGCACGGCGCAGGCCAAGCCGCGGCCGCAGCCGGCGCCGCTGCCGCGCACCAATCCGGATGCGATCACGGAGCCGCGCCGCCAGGAGACGCCACCGGTCCAGGCCAAGCTGACGCCGCCGCCACCGGATGTGACGGACATGTCGCAGCTGATCGAACAGAACCGCCGTCGCCGCGGCGCCACGCAAAGTCCGCCGGCCGAGTCGGCCGAGAGCGAGGACGCGAAGGCCAAGGCGCGCGCCATTGCCAACATCATGGGCGCCCAGGGCCGCAACGCCGCCGGCGACCGCGAGGACACGGGCGGCATCTTCGACGTACAGAACCAGACCTTCAACAGCGCGGACGTCAAGTTCCGCGGCTGGAACACGAACTTCAAGCGGCGCTGGCTGCAGCAGGTGCACGTCGAGCTGGGCAACGAGATCGACATCGAGAACGCCGTCGTGACGAAGATGATCGAGCTGATCCGCAAGGAAAAGCCGGGCGATTTCGAGTGGGAGTCGCATCGCCTGGGCCGGGTCGTCAAGATGAGCGCGCGCAAGGAGGATGAGCCGGAGCTGCGCGCCTTCCTGCTGAAAGAGATGTATCCGAAATACGTACGGCCCGCCGGGCGCTGATGCTGTGCGACAATGCGCTTTTTACCAAGGCGCACGACATGCAGCTGATCGACCGGCGGCGCGACCGCTTCGAGATGTTCGACCGGATGGACAGTCCGGCCCTCAACCTGACGTTCAACCTGGACCTGCCTGACTTCCGGCCCTGGTGCCAGGAGCAGGGCCTGGCACCGTTCCACGTGCTGCTGTGCGCGGTGTTGCGCGCCACCCTGGCCGTGGAAAACTTCCGCTACCGCATACTCGACGGCGAGATCCTGCGCATCGACCGGCTGGTGCCGTCGTTTACCGTCATCAACCAGCACAATGACCTCAATTTCGCCCAGTTTGCCTGGTCGGACGACCTGCGCGAATTCGTCGCGCGCGGCCTGGCGGCCCGGGCCGAAGCTTCCGCCATGGCGGAACTGAACCCGATCTATCGCACGATGACGCCGCGCGAAGCACGCGACCAGGTCTTCATCACCTGCATCCCCTGGCTGGACTTCACGTCGATCCAGCACCCGACCGCCGCACTCGGCTCGCCCGACATTCCCTCGATCGCCTGGGGCAAGTTCCGCGACGCGCCGAACGGCCGCCTGCAACTGCCGTTTTCGGTCCAGGCGCACCATGGCTTTGTCGACGGCTTCCACATCCACCAGCTGGCGCAGCGCATCGCGACCGAACTGGGCGAGTTCATGCAAGCGTAAAAAACCGGGACAGACCCGGGTTTTCGCGAAACAAGCGGCCAATGCGGAGGCTGTCCCCGATTTCGATTTACGGCGTTCGGAAAATCGGGGACAGCCTCCGATTTTCAAGCGGCAACCTATGCCGCCTTGCGCGCCGCCCCGAACGGCAACGCTTCGCCCGCCCAGTACAACAGCGCCAGCGCAGGCATCGCCAGCCCCGCCAGCAGTGCGGCATGCCAGCCGTACTGCGCGTACACCCAGCCGCCCAGCGCGGAGCCTGCCGCGCCGCCGGCAAAGAACACGGCAAAGTACAGTCCGTTCAGCCGGCTGCGCACCTCGTGGCCCAGCATGAAGATGGCGCGCTGGCCCAGCACCAGGTTGCCGGCGACACCCATGTCGAGCACGATCGACGCGACCACCAGCACGGCCAGCGCAACCGAACGCGTGCCCGCCACCAGCAGCGGCAGCGCGAAACCGGCCACCCCGAGGCCCAGCGCGACCGCGGTTGCAATCGTGCCGTGGCCGGCATCGGCCAGCTTGCCGGCAATGGGCGACGCGACGGCGCCCGCCATGCCGACCAGCGCGAAGACGGCAATCTCGGCACCAGAGAGGCCGAACGCCGGGCTGGCCAGCACCAGTGGCACGACAGTCCAGAACAGGCTGAACGAGCCGAACAGGCCGGCATGGTAGGCGGCGCGGCGGCGCAGCACGGGCGTGCTCGTGAACAAGGTCCACAGCGAGCCGATCAGTTTGGGATACGACAGGGCTGCCGTCGGCCGCCGCTGCGGCAGGCGGACCCGCAACACGAGTGCCAGCAGCGCGATCAGCACGGCCGCGCCGCCGAACACCACGTGCCAATTGGCGTAGTCGGCCACCAGGCTGGCGGCCGGCCGCGCCAGCATCACGCCCAGCAGCAGGCCGCTGACGACCTTGCCGACGACATGGCCCCGCTCGGCCTCGCTGGACAGGTGCGCGGCAAACGGCACCAGCACCTGCGCGGCAACCGAAGACAGCCCGATGACCAGCGCAGCGGCCAGAAACACCGCGGCACTGCTGGCAAACGCGGCCACGAGCAAGGCCGCCGCCGCCGCGGCCAGTGCCGTGACGATCAACCGGCGGTTCTCCAGCAGGTCGCCAAGCGGCACGACAAACAGCAGGCCCAGCGTATAGCCCACCTGCGTCAAGGTCACGATCAGGCCGGCCGCTGCCGGCGACAGCCCGGTCGCCGCGCTGATGGGGCCGACCAGCGTCTGCGCGTAATACAGGTTGGCAACGATCAGCCCGGCGGCGGCGGCCAGCAGCAACACCATGCCGCGTGAAATGGAAGAGTTCATGATTACCTCGTGAGGGGGAAGGGACGAGGCCAGTCTAGGGGAGTCGCCGGCAAAGATAATCAGCGCATAATGCGCTTTTACTTTTCACTTTAGATGAACAATTCATGGACAAGGTCAAGGCCATGCAGACGTTCGTACGGATCGTCGAAGCCAACAGCTTTACCAAGGCGGCCGAAACGCTGGGCCTGCCCCGCGCCGCGCTGACGGCCACGATCCAGAAGCTCGAAGCCTATCTCGGCACCACGCTGCTGCTGCGCACCACCCGCAAGCTGGCGCTGACGACCGATGGCGCGGCCTACTACGACCAGTGCGTGCAGATCCTGGCTGCCATCGACGCCGCCGAGCAGTGCTTCCGGGGCACGGCGGCGGCGCGGCCGCGCGGCACCTTGCGCGTCGAGCTGCCCGGCGCCGTCGGCCGCAACGTCGTCCTGCCGCACCTGGCGGCATTCCTGGTTGCCTGGCCCGAGCTGACGGTCACGGTCAGCCTGGCCGACCGGCTGGCCGACCTGACGCAGGAGGGCATCGATTGCGCGCTGCGGGTCGGCGCGCTGCAGGACTCGGCACTGGTGGGCCGGCAGGTCGGCAGCATGCGCTTCGTCACCTGCGCCGCGCCGGCGTACCTGGCCGCCCATGGCACGCCGCGCACGATCGCCGACTTGCGTGCGCACCGCGGCATCGTGCATTACTCGGGCCGCACGGGCCGGCCGTTCGACTGGGACTTTATCGTGGATGGCCGGATCGAGACGGCCCAGGTGGGCGGTCCGGTGGCGGTGGACGATGCCGATGCCAACGTGCTGTGCGCGCTGCAGGGCATCGGTATCACGCAGGCCGCGGCGTATCAGGTGCGGCGGCACCTGGCCAGCGGCGCGCTGGTCGAGCTGCTGCCCGAGACGCCGCCGGCCCCGATGCCGGTGTCGCTGCTGTATCCGAAGGGGAGGATGGCCGCGCCGAAGGTGCGGGTGTTCGGGGAGTGGGTGGAGCAGGTGCTTCGTGCCGAGCCGGACCTGGGAGCAAACACCGGTGTCAGGCACCTGTCTCAGGGCGGAACGCCCTGAGACAGGTGCCTGACACCATGGGTTATGCCTGCTTCAGCTTGCGCGCGATATCCAGCGCAAAGTACGTCAGCACGCCATCGGCACCGGCGCGCTTGAAGGCCAGCATGGCTTCCATCATGACCTTGTCGTGATCGAGCCAGCCGTTCTGCGCGGCCGCCTTGATCATCGCGTACTCGCCGCTGACCTGGTAGGCGAAGGTCGGCACCTTGAACTCGTCCTTCACGCGGCGCACGATGTCCAGGTAGGGCATGCCGGGCTTGACCATCACCATGTCGGCGCCTTCCTGCAGGTCGCCCGCCACTTCGCGCAGCGCTTCGTCGCTGTTGGCGGGGTCCATCTGGTACTGGTTCTTGTCGCCCTTGCCCAGGTTCTTCGCCGAGCCGACGGCGTCGCGGAACGGGCCGTAGAACGCCGACGCGTACTTGGCCGAGTAGGCCATGATGCGGGTGTGGATGTGGTTCTTCGCTTCCAGCGCCTGGCGGATCGCGCCGATGCGGCCGTCCATCATGTCCGATGGCGCCACCACGTCCACGCCGGCGTCGGCCTGCGCCAGCGCCTGGCGTACCAGCATGTCGGTCGTGATGTCGTTGATGACGTAGCCGTTGTCGTCGATCAGGCCATCCTGGCCATGGCTGGTGTACGGATCGAGTGCCACGTCGGTCAGGATGCCCAGCTCGGGGAAGTGCTTTTTCAGCTCGCGCACGGCGCGCGGCACCAGCCCTTCCGGATTGGTCGCCTCGATGCCGTCCGGCGTCTTCAGCGAGGAATCGATCACGGGGAACAGCGCCAGCACGGGAATGCCCAGGTCGACGCACTCCTCGGCCACCTTCAGCAACAGGTCCACCGAGACCCGCTCCACGCCCGGCATCGACAGCACGGGTTCGCGCTGGTTGCTGCCTTCCAGGATGAACACCGGATAGATCAGGTCGGCGGCGGTGACGACGTTTTCGCGCATCAGGGCGCGCGAGAACGGGTCGCGGCGCATGCGGCGCATGCGCATGGCGGGAAACTGGGCGGAGAAGTGAGGGCTGTGCATCGCGGTGTGGTCCATTCAGCAGTGGTTTATTGTTCGGCGTCGTCCTCGTCCTGCGCTGCCAGGCCGGCCACGTCGACGTTCAGGCCAAGCAGTTCCTCGATCTTCGCCGTGGCTTCCTCGATGCCGATGCGTTTCAGCGCCGAAAACAGCTGCACGGTGAACGGGAAGCCTTCGCCCTCCTCGTCGACATAGCTATCGAGCTTGGCCTGTGCCTGGCGCAGCACGTTGACGGATTCGTTGCGATTGAGCTTGTCCACCTTCGTCAGGATGCAGTGGATTGGCTTACCCGTCGGGGCGAACCATTCCAGCATCTGGATATCGAGGTCGGTGAACGGGCGGCGCGCGTCCATGATGAGGACCAGCGCCGCGAGCTGTTCGCGTCGCTGTACATAATCGCCCAACAGGCGCTGCCAATGCAACTTCGCATCACCAGATACTTCGGCGTAGCCGTACCCTGGCAAATCGGCCAGGAGGCAACGAATTTCGGCTACGTTGGTCTCGTCCTTCCGGTGCATTGCCACGTGGGCGCCGCCGATGGAGAAAAAGTTGATGTGCTGCGTGCGGCCCGGCGTCTTGGACGCGAACGCGAGACCCTTCTGGTTGCACAAGATATTGATTGCAGTGGATTTTCCCGCATTCGAGCGCCCTGCGAAGGCGATTTCGGGCACCGTCGTGCGAGGCAGGTCGCGCAGGTGATTGACGGTCGTGAAGAAGCGGGCTTGCCAGAGCTTGGACATGGAGATCAGGGGAAACGCTAGGGAGACAGGCTTTTTGGCCGGGGAAGCTATTGTACAATAAGGAATTACCTGGCTTGCGGTCCGCGTCGCTGCGGCCCTTTTATCGACTCGTCTCTGTAGGGTGTCTGAATGAATCGTGCGTTTACACCGGTGGTACATTCCATATTCACAGCGTTGATGATTTTCTCGGGCACGGCGTTCGCCGCCGACGCGGCCCATCCCGCAGCGGTCAAGGTCGATCCGGCCAAGGGTTCGTCCCTGTATGCCGATGGCGACACGGCGCGTGGCCTGCCGGCCTGCGTGTCCTGCCACGGTGCCGCCGGTAATTCGACGATCGCCGCCAATCCGAAGCTGGCCGGCCAGCCGGAAGGCTACCTGTACAAGCAGCTGGTCGATTTCACGACCCCGGAACGCCAGAACCCGGTGATGACGATGTATTCGAAGATGCTGACGGACGCGGAGAAGCGCAACATCGCCGCCTACCTGTCCACGCAGGGCCAGAAGCCGGGCGCCGCCAAGAACAAGGACACGGTCGAATGGGGCAAGAAGATCTACCGCGGCGGCATCGCCGAGAAGAACGTGCCGGCCTGCGCCAGCTGCCACGGTCCGGCCGGCGCCGGTAACCCGGCCCGCTATCCGCGCATCGGCGGCCAGCACCAGGACTACACGATCGCCCAGCTGGAAGGCTTCAAGGCCAAGGGCCGCAAGAACAGCGCCGAGATGACGACGATCGCCGAACGCATGTCCAGCGACGAGATGAAGGCGGTGGCCGACTACGTGGCGGGCCTGAAATAAGCAGCCGGCGAAGGAAACACACGAGGAAGGGCGGCAGCGCGAGCTGGCTGCCCTTTTTGTTATTGCCTACCTGGCCGGAATGACTAGTGCTTCCGCGCGCGCGGCTAGGCACGCCGGCGCGCGGCCCCCCTTGTGGCTTCCGATTTGTTAGTATGCAGTGCGCTCCACTCACCTGTACCCAAAGCAAGGCATGAGCTCCACCTCGACCACCGGAATCCGTCTGCATACCCGCCGTCCGCTGCTCAACGAAGCATTCGAATTGCTGTCGTCGATGCGTTTTGCCATCGCGCTGCTCATGATGATCGCGATCGCCGCCATCATCGGCACGATCATGCAGCAGAACCAGCCGATGCCGAACTACATCAACCAGTTCGGTCCGTTCTGGTTCGAGGTGTTCGGCAAGCTCGGGCTGTACGCCGTCTACTCGGCCTGGTGGTTCCTGCTGATGATGGCGTTCCTGGTCACATCCACCACCTTGTGCATCATTCGCAACACGCCGAAGATGATGAAGGACATGCGCAGCTGGCGCGAGAACGTGCGCGAACAATCGCTGCGCAACTTCCATCACAAGGTCGAATGGCAGGCGCCGCTGGCGCGCGCCGCGCTGGCGCAGCAGACGGCCGCGCGGCTGTCCCATGCGGGCTACCAGACCAGGATCGTGGACAAGGACGGCGGCACGCTGGTCGCGGCCAAGCGCGGCGCGGCCAACAAGTTCGGCTACATCTTCGCGCACAGCGCCATCGTCGTCATCTGCGTGGGCGGCCTGCTCGATTCGGACGTGCCGATCCGCGTGCAGGAATGGGTACTGGGCAAGGAGCCGTTCAAGGGCAGCGGCGTGATCGCCGAGATTCCGGCCAAGCACCGCCTCGGCCTGGGCAATCCCACCTTCCGCGGCAACGCGATGGTGCCGGAAGGGCAGGCCAGCGACACGGCCGTGATCCCGCGCGCGGACGGGGTGCTGATCCAGCAGCTGCCCTTTACCCTGGAACTGAAGAAGTTCAATATCGATTTCTACAGCACCGGCATGCCGAAGCTGTTTGCCAGCGAAGTGGTGGTGCGTGACCACGAGACGGGCAAGACCTTCCCGGCCACCATCGAAGTGAACAAGCCGCTGGTGTACAAGGGCCTGGCCGTGTACCAGTCCAGCTTCGAGGATGGCGGCAGCAAGCTGAAACTGACGGGCTTCCCGATGACGGGAGCGCAGGCGGGCCAATTCGCCATGGCGGGCGAGGTCGGCGCCTCGACCAAGCTGGACGACGCCTACACGGTCGAGTGGACCGACTTCCGGCCGTTCAACGTGGAGAACATGGCCAGCCGCGACGCGCGCGACGTGAAGAAGGGCGAAAGCCTGGACAGCGCGTTCGCCCGCCAGCTGGGCTCCGCGGCGAAGAACGCCAACAACAAGGACTTGAAGAACGTGGGCCCCAGCGTGCAGTACAAGCTGCGCGACAAGACCGGCCAGGCGCGCGAGTTCCAGAACTACATGCAGCCGGTCACGGTGGACGGCGCGACGGTGTTCCTGGCGGGCGTGCGTTCCAGCCCGGCCGACCCGTTCAGCTACCTGCGCATTCCCGCCGACGACGAGCACAGCGTGCGCGACTGGATGCGCCTGCGCGCCGCGCTGCACGATCCGGCGCTGCGCAGCCAGGCCGCGCAGGCGTATGCGCGCCGCGCGATGCCGCAGTCCAGCCGCGCCGAGGCGATGGAATCGCAGCTGGCGCTGTCGGCCACGAAGAGCCTGGAGATCTTTGCCGGCAATGCACAGGCGGCCGGCTTTGTCGCCGTCAGCCGCTTCCTGGAAAAGGTGCCGGCGGCCGAGCAGGAAAAGGCGGCCGACATCTTCATGAAGATCCTGAACGGCACCCTGTGGGAGCTGTGGCAGGTGGCACGCGCCAAGGACGGCCTGGCGCCGGCCAAGGCCGACGAGCAGCACGCGCGCTTCCTGCAACTGGCGACCAATGCGCTGTCGGACAGCTTCTTCTACGGCGCGCCCGTCTACCTGCAGCTGGACGAGTTCACGCAGGTCAAGGCGTCGGTGTTCCAGGTGACGCGCTCGCCCGGCAAGGCCGTCGTCTACACCGGTTGCGCGTTGCTGGTGCTGGGCGTGTTCGCGATGTTCTATATCCGCGAGCGCCGGCTGTGGGTCTGGATTCGCGACGACGACCAGGGCGCGCACGCGCTGATGGCGATGAGCACGCAGCGCCGCACACTGGACTTCGACAGGGAGTTCGACACGCTGAAGCGGCAATTGCCGCAATCGGCGTAAGCTTAGGGACAAGAGAGGTTGGAGACCGATATGGACATCACTCAACACCAGACCAAGGATGCGACATACAGCGCGGCACCGGGTTACTTCCGCCGCCTGACGATCGCCGACTGGCTGTTCGCCGCCGCGCTGCTGGGCGGCGCGCTGTTCGCGCTGAACCGCTACGGCAGCTATATGGACGTGTACGAGAAGGTCATCCTCGTGCTGTCCGCGCCCACGTTCGCGGCGCTGGGCTGGCACTGGAAACCGGTGCGCTGGCTGATGCCGCTGGTCGCGTTGCTGGCGCTGGGCGCGATCGCCCTGTACGACGGCAACCTGGAGGCGGCCAACCAGCGCTTCTGGCTGCGCTACATGCTGTCGAGCCAGTCCGCCATCCTGTGGATGAGCGTGTGCTTCTTCCTGGCCACGCTGTTCTACCTGATCGGACTGGCCAGCCGCTCCGGCGCCGGCGGTTCGATCGGCTCGCGCCTGTGCTGGGCCGCCGTGGTGCTGGGCTGGACCGGCATGATGGTGCGCTGGTACGAGTCCTACCTGATCGGTCCGGACGTGGGCCACATCCCGATCTCCAACCTGTACGAGGTGTTCATCCTGTTCGCCCTGATCACGGCGATGTTCTACCTGTACTACGAACAGCGCTACGGCACGCGCCAGCTGGGGCCTTTCGTGATGCTGGTGATCTCGGCGGCCGTCGGCTTCCTGCTGTGGTACACGGTGTCGCGCGACGCGGCCGAGATCCAGCCGCTGGTGCCGGCGCTGCAGAGCTGGTGGATGAAGATCCACGTGCCCGCCAACTTCATCGGCTACGGCACGTTCGCGCTGGCTGCGATGGTGGCCACGGCCTACCTGCTCAAATCGCACGGCTACCTGGTCGACCGCTTGCCGTCGCTGGAGCTGCTGGACGACGTGATGTACAAGGCCATCTCGGCCGGCTTCGCCTTCTTCACGATCGCCACGATCCTGGGCGCGCTGTGGGCCGCCGAGGCCTGGGGCGGCTACTGGTCGTGGGACCCGAAGGAGACCTGGGCGCTGATCGTCTGGCTGAACTACGCGGCCTGGCTGCACATGCGCTTGATGTCGGGCCTGCGCGGCCGTGCGGCGGCGTGGTGGGCGCTGGTCGGCCTCTTGGTGACGACGTTTGCCTTCCTGGGCGTGAACATGTTCCTGTCCGGCCTGCACTCCTATGGTGCACTGTGAGCGCGCTGTAATGCTCAGCGCAATGTAATCCAGTTGTAATCCGGGGAGCCTCCGGAATGGTGTAACGTTTGTCCAGGATAAACCACCACCATTTCGGAGTTGTCATGTTGATCAAGCGTTCCCCCAACGGCATCGACCTGCCGTTCCCGTCGGAGATCACCCCGCGTGCCGTGTTCGAGAACCGGCGCGCCTTCATCCGCCAGATGGCGGCCGGCTCGATCGCCGGCGGCGCGCTGCTGGAAATGCTGTCGCGCGAGGCGTTCGCCCAGGGCGTCAACCCGAAACTGGCGGCCAGGCGCAATGCGGCGCTGTCCGCGCAGGACAAGCCGACCGCGTACCACGACGCCACCCACTACAACAACTTCTACGAATTCGGCACCGACAAGAGCGACCCGGCGGAAAACGCCGGCACCTTGCGGCCGCGGCCCTGGACGGTGTCGATCGAGGGCGAAGTGAAAAAGCCCCTGACGCTCGACCTGGACGCGCTGTTGAAGCTGGCGCCGCTGGAAGAACGCGTGTATCGGCTGCGCTGCGTGGAAGGCTGGTCGATGGTGATTCCATGGGTGGGCTATTCGCTGTCGGAACTGATCAAGCGGGTCGAGCCGACGGGCAACGCGAAATACGTCGAGTTCATCTCGCTGGCCGACCGCAAGCAGATGCCGGGCGTGGCCAGCCGCGTGCTGGACTGGCCGTACACGGAAGGCCTGCGCCTGGACGAGGCCAATCATCCGCTGACGTTGCTGACCCTGGGCATGTACGGCGAGGTGCTGCCGAACCAGAACGGCGCGCCGGTGCGGGTCGTGGTGCCGTGGAAGTACGGCTTCAAGTCGGCCAAGTCGATCGTCAAGATCCGCTTCACGCGCGACATGCCGCGCACGTCGTGGAACCGCTCGGCGCCGTCCGAGTACGGCTTTTATTCGAACGTCAATCCCGAGGTCGATCACCCGCGCTGGTCGCAGGCCACCGAGCGCCGCATCGGCGAGGACTCGTTCCTGTCGCGCAAGCGCAAGACCCTGATGTTCAACGGCTACGACGTGGCGTCGCTGTACACGGGCTTGGACCTGAAGAAGAACTTCTGATGACACCCTCGCCGAAACAGCTGACGGTCATCAAGGCGGCCGTCTTCGTGCTGGCGCTGGTGCCGCTGGCGCGCCTGGTCTGGCTGACGTTGACGGGGGCGCTGGTGGAACCGCTGCAGTTCATCACGCGCTCGACCGGTGACTGGACCTTGTACTTCCTGTGCATCGCGCTGGCGGTGACGCCGCTGCGGCGCCTGGCCAAATGGAACTGGGTGCTCAAACTGCGCCGCATGCTGGGGCTGTACGCGTTCTTCTACGCGCTGCTGCACTTCATGACGTTCCTGTGGTTCGACCATTTCTTCGATGTGGCCGAGATGCTGAAGGACGTGGGCAAGCGGCCGTTCATCCTGGTCGGCTTCATTGCCTTCGTGCTGCTGATTCCGCTGGCGATCACCAGCACCAACGCGATGGTGCGCCGCCTCGGCGGCAAGCGCTGGCTGTGGCTGCACCGGCTGGTCTACCTCGTCGCGCCGCTGGGCGTGCTGCACTTCTGGTGGATGAAGGCGGCCAAGCACGACCTGGCAGAGCCGATGCTGTTCGTGGTGATCGTGGCACTGCTGCTGGGGATGCGGGTGTGGTGGGCGCGCCAAAAGCAAGCCAACCCAACGGCGCAAGGCCGGGGTCAGACCCGCCGGGTCTGACCCCAGGGTTTGCAGTTGGGGTTTGAAAAACGGTGACTGTCACCGTTTTTCTTAACGGATCACGCTTTCCAGCGCAAACAGCTCCTGCGGCGTCTCGCGCCGGCGCACCAGGTGCACCTGGTCGCCGTCCACGATGACTTCGGCGGCGCGGCCGCGCGTGTTGTAGTTCGAGGCCATCGCCATGCCGTAGGCGCCGGCCGTCTTCATGACGAGCAGGTCGCCGCTTTCCACCGGCAGCGCGCGATCGCGCGCCAGCCAGTCGCCCGACTCGCAGATCGGGCCGACAACGTCGAACACGGCACCTTCGCCGCTGGCCTGCTTCACGGGCTGCATGTCCATCCAGGCCTCGTACAACGCCGGGCGCGCCATGTCGTTCATGGCCGCGTCGACGATGCAGAAGTTCTTCTCTTCGCCGTGCTTGATGAATTCGACCTTGGTCAGCAGCACGCCGGTATTGCCCACGATCGAGCGGCCCGGCTCGAAGATCACCTTGATGCCCTTGCCGTCGTGTTTCTCGGCGCGCCAGGCGTCCACGCGGCGGAACACGCGCGTGACGTAGTCGCCCGCCGGTGCCGGCGCTTCCTCGCCCGCGACGCCGTAGTCGATGCCCAGGCCGCCGCCCACGTCCACGTGGTGCAGGTGGATGTCTTCGGCCGCCAGCGCGTCGATCAGCTCGATCAGGCGGTCCAGCGCTTCCAGCAGCGGCGCGTCGTCCAGCAGTTGCGAGCCGATGTGGCAGTCGATGCCGGATACGTCCAGGTGCGGCAGCTGTGCGGCCACGCGATAGGTGTCCAGTGCATCGCTGAAGGCGACGCCGAACTTGCTGGCTTTCAGGCCGGTGGCGATGTATGGGTGGGTCTTCGGGTCCACGTTGGGGTTCACGCGCAGCGACACGCGCGCCTTCTTGCCCAGCGTGCCGGCGACGTCGTTCAGGCGGTGCAGCTCGGGAATCGACTCCACGTTGAAGCACAGGATGTCGTGCTCCAGGGCCAGGCGCATCTCGTCCACACTCTTGCCCACGCCCGAGAAGATCACTTTCTTCGGGTCGCCGCCGGCGGCGATCACGCGCAGCAGTTCGCCGCCCGAGACGATGTCGAAGCCGGCGCCGCGCTGCGCCAGCAGGTTCAATACGGCCAGGTTGGAGTTGGCCTTCATCGCGTAGCAGACCAGTGCGTCACGGCCGGCGCAGGCGTTGGCATAGGCGTCGAAGTTTTCCAACAGCTGGGTCTTGGAGTAGACGTAGGTGGGCGTGCCGAACTGTTCGGCGATGGCGGGCAAGGCAACGCCTTCGGCGTGCAGCACGCCGTTCTGGTAGTCGAAATGGGACATGGGTGCGGTTACTGTTGGGAAGCGGGAGGCGTCGAGGGAACGGGAGCGGAAGCGGGCGCCACGCCGGGTTTGCCCAACTCGGTGGCGCTGGCCGGCTTGTTCGGCGGCTTCGGCATATACAAGGGGCCGGTCTGGCCGCAAGCCGTCAGCAGGACGGTCGCGACGACAACGGGCAACGCTAAAGTGAACTTCACGATTAGAATCTCGGTATGTACAGAACCCTTGGAGTGTAGCATGACCGAAACGGAATTTTTGGACCTGGCCGACAGCACCCTGTCCGCCATCGAAACCGCGCTGGACCGCCTGACCGACGAGGACCGCATCGACGTCGAGTGCAGCCGCAGCGGCAACGTGCTGGAGATCGAGTTCCTGCACAACAGCTCGAAGGTCATCGTCAACAGCCAGGCCGCCATGCAGGAGCTGTGGGTGGCGGCGCGCTCCGGGGGCTTCCATTACCGCTACGTGGATGGCAAATGGATCGACACGCGCGACGGCACCGAGCTGTTCGACGCGCTGTCGCAGATCGCCACCGAGCAGTCCGGCGGCTCCCCGGTGATCGTCAGCACCAACCCCTGAAACCCGGGACCGACCCCTGTTTTGAGGCAATAAAAAAACCGGTGACAGTCACCGGTTTTTTTTTCACCCAACGACGACGAAGTTCTCGACGTCCTCCAGCACGCTGATCGTCACGATCACGTCCAGCGGCGAGGGCCAGTCCACGTGCAGGTGGAACTCGACCCCGCCGCTGCCGCCCTCCGGATCGTGCGGGCCGACGTTGGTCACGTACACATTGGCTTCGCCGAGATGGGGCCGACCCGGGCTGGGATCGCCCGGGATGGGATTGCCCGGCGCCCACTCGGCGGCCGTGATGATGATGGCGGACCTTTCCTGGATTGGCGGCCAGTTGAAATTGCGCCGAACGCGGCCGTGCACATTGCGGTACAGCACCCTGATTGAACGAGCCATATTGCGTGAGCGCTTCCCCGCCTGCGCGTGGGCGTCGCTACGCCGGCGCAGCCTTTCGGCGCACATCCTGTTAAAGTGAAGGAAAGGCCTGTCGGCCTGCGGCGGCGCGGCCGGTAGGGACTGCGACGCTCAAGAACCAGCGTACGCCGCGGCGGGCGCGGCGGCTGTGGGGATTTTGTGGTGCCGATGTGGGATGTTTGTCGGCCAGCTGTAGCGGCTGGGTTGCAGACGCCAAAAAAAACCGGTGACAGTCACCGGTTTTTTTTATTCCATCAGAACAGCTCGTTCTTGACGGCGTCGCGCGCCTTTTCCTCGGCCGGGGTGCCGCGGTTGGCGCCCTCCAGGCTTTCGACGCCGACGCCCGGTGGATTCTCGGCATAGTAGTAATCGCCGTTGGCCATGATGATGCCGTCCGGTACCGGGCGCTCCTCGACCGGGATGTTCTTCAGCGCCTTCTGCATGTAGCCGATCCAGATCGGCAGCGCCAGGCCGCCGCCCGTTTCGCGGTTGCCCAGGTTCTTCGGCTGGTCGTAGCCGATCCAGGCGATGCCCACCAGCTTGGACTGGTAGCCGGCGAACCAGGCGTCGATCGAGTCGTTGGTCGTGCCGGTCTTGCCCGCCAGGTCGGGGCGCTTCAGCACCTGCTGGGCCTTGGCCGCAGTGCCGTAGCGCGCCACGTCGCGCAGCATGCTGTCCATCAGGAAGGCGTTGCGCTCGTCGATGACGCGGTTGCCCTCCACGCCGGCGCGGTCCGGCGCCGCTTGCGACAGCACTCGGCCGTTGGCGTCCGTCACCTTCGAGATCAGGTAGGGCGTGACCTTGTAGCCGCCGTTGGCGAAGACGGCGTAGGCGCCGGCCATCTGCAGCGGCGTCACCGCGCCGGCGCCCAGGGCCAGCGTCAGGTAGGGCGGGTTCTTGTCGGCCTCGAAGCCGAAGCGGGTCGAGTATTCCTGGCCGTAGCGGGCGCCGATCTTGTGCAGGATGCGGATCGAGATCATGTTCTTTGACTTGGTCAGGCCGCGCCGCATCGTCATCGGGCCTTCGTATTTGCCGTCGTAGTTCTTCGGTTCCCACGCCTGGCCGCCGGTCTGGCCCGCGTCGAACGAGATCGGCGCGTCGTTGATGATCGTGGCCGGCGACAGGCCGCGCTCCAGCGAGGCCGAATAAATGAACGGCTTGAACGAGGAACCGGGCTGGCGCCAAGCCTGCGTCACGTGATTGAACTTGTTGCGGTTGTAGTCGAAGCCACCCACCATCGCCTTGATCGCGCCATCTTCCGTGCTGGCCGCCACGAAGGCCGATTCGATCTCCGGCATCTGCGTGATTTCCCAGTCCTTCTCTTCCTGCATCACCCGGATCACGGCGCCGCGGCGCACGCGCCGGTTCGGTGCCGCCTTCTCGGACAACCAGGCCTTGGCCATGTCCAGGCCCTTGCCGGTGATGGTGATTTCCTCGCCCGATGCCGTCACGGCCGTCACCTTGGTCGGCGAAGCGCTCAGCACCATGGCGGCGACGATGTCGTCGCTGTCCGGATGCTCGGCCAGTTCCGTTTCGATGATCTCGTCCGCCTCGGAACGGTTCTTCGGCAGGTCGACGTAGGCTTCCGGCCCGCGGTAGGCGTGGCGGCGCTCATAGTCCATCACGCCGCGGCGCAGCGCCAGGTAGGCGGCATCCTGGTCGGCCTTGGTGATCGTGGTGAACACGTTCAGGCCGCGCGTGTAGGTGTCGTCCTTGAACTGCTCGTACACCAGCTGGCGCGCCATCTCGGCCACGTATTCGGCATGAACGCCGAATTCGCTGCTGTCGGTCTTCACCTTCAGCTGTTCGTTTTTCGCCTCCTCGAACTGCGCTGGCGTGATGTAGCCCAACTGCGCCATGCGCTGCAGGATGTACTGTTGACGGATGCGCGCGCGTTTCGGGTTCACCACCGGGTTGTAGGCGGAAGGCGCCTTGGGCAAGCCGGCCAGCATCGCCGCCTCGGCCACGCTGATGTCGCGCAGGTCCTTGCCGAAGTAGATATGCGCGGCGGAGGCGAAGCCGTAGGCGCGCTGGCCCAGGTAGATCTGGTTCATGTAGACCTCCAGGATCTGGTCCTTGGAGAGGTTCTGCTCGATCTTCCAGGCCAGGAGCGCTTCATAGGCCTTGCGTTTCAGCGTCTGCTCGCTGGACAGGAAGAAGTTGCGCGCCACCTGCTGCGTGATCGTCGAAGCGCCCTGGCGCGCGCCGCCCGTCGCGTTGTGCAGCGCCGCGCGCAGGATGCCCCAGTAATCGACGCCGCCGTGTTCGTAGAAGCGGTCGTCCTCGATGGCCAGCACGGCCTTTTTCATCACGTCGGGGATGTCCTTGAAGCGCACCAGATTGCGGCGCTCCTCGCCGAATTCGCCGATCAGCACGTTGTCGGCCGAATAAATCCGCAGCGGCATCTTGGGGCGGTAGTCGGTCAGCGTGTCCAGCGATGGCAGGCTGGGGTAGGCCAGTGCCAGGCCGAACACGACCAGCAACACCGCGACCAGCACGAGGCCGACGACGGAGCCTAAAGCGAGCAGCAGGATGTTCTTGGGGGACTTGGACTTGGCGGCGTTGTTTGGAGGAGTCATGCGACGGCAACTTTCATAATTTTATGCAAGCATTATAAGGCACCCCCATTTCGCGGGGCACGCACGCCAGCCTCCCTCTGGTGTCGCAAAGTTTTCCGTAGGAAACAAAACAACTTTGTTATCGGCACGGCTAGTCGTCTTGAAAACTGTGTGGTGGAACAGGCACAGTGTCACAAAAATTCCCTACAGAAATACCTTTACACCCGCTCAGCGCTATTGCTAGGATTCAACATCAAGCCCTGTCCCAGGCCCAAGTGCCTGTTTTAGAAGCGAATTCTGACATTATGCAAACATCTCTGGTGTGGCCCGCAACCGGGCCCGCGTGCCGCGCCGGGCGGAGAGCGCGGCCATGATGCCCGACCTGAAAGCCCTGTTCGGCGGTGCCGCGCCGCCCCTCGTCGGGCTCGACATCAGCAGCACCTGCGTGCGCCTGGTCGAGCTGGCCGATGCGGGCAAGGACGGCTTGCGCCTGGAACGCTATGCCAGCGAGGCGCTGCCACGCGGTGCGGTCACCGACGGCAATATCGAAAACCTGGACCAGGTCGTGGATGCGGTGCGCCGCGTCGTCAAGAAAAGCGGCACGCGGGCGCGCAACGTCGCGCTGGGCATGCCGCCGGCCGCCGTCATCACGAAAAAGATCATCCTGCCCGCCGGCATGTCCGAAGAGCAGCTGGAAGTGCAGGTCGAATCCGAAGCCAGCCAGTACATCCCGTTCGCCCTGGACGAGGTCAGCCTGGACTTCGACGTGATCGGTCCCGTCGCCAGTTCGGCCGACGATATCGAAGTCATGCTGGCCGCCGCGCGCCGCGAGAAGGTCGAGGACCGCGTGGCGGTCGCCGAGGCCTCCGGCCTGAAGGCTAGCGTGATGGACATCGAATCCTATGCCGCGCGCGCGGCGCTGGACCGCATCGTCGCCCAGGCGCCGGGCGCCGGCGCCGGCCAGGTCATCGCGCTGTTCCAGATGGGCGCCCAGATCACGCAGTGCTCGATGATGGCCGATGGCGTGACGGTCTACGAGAAGGAACAGCCGTTCGGCGGCAATTCGCTGACGCAGGACATCGTGCGCGCCTACGGTCTGGCCTACGAGGAAGCGGAGGCGCGCAAGAAGACGGGCGACCTGCCCGACAGCTACACCACCGACATCCTGGCGCCGTTCCTGGAAAGCGCCGCGCTGGAAGTGACGCGCGCGATCCAGTTCTTCTTCACCTCGACGCCGTACACGAAGATCGACCAGATCCACCTTGCCGGCGGCTGTGCGCTGGTGCCCGGCCTGATGGACATGATCGCCAGCCGTACGCGCATCCCGACCGCGATCGTGGCGCCGTTCCAGGGCATGAAGCTGGCGGGCACCGTGCGCGAGCAGCAGCTGCGCACCGACGCGCCGGCCTACCTGGTGGCCTGCGGCCTGGCCTTGCGGAGGTTCGGATGATTCGCATCAACCTGCTGCCGCACCGCGAGGAAAAGCGCAAGCAGCGCAAGGCGGCCTTTGTCGCGCTGATGGTGCTGTCGGCCCTGATCGGCACCGGCATCGTGCTGCTGGTGGGCGGCTACAACGCGCGCGCAATCGCCGTGCAGGAAGGCCGCAACCGCGAGCTGAAGACGGCGATCGTCGCGCTGGACGGCAAGATCAAGGAAATCGCCACACTGAAGCAGGAGATCGAGGCGCTGAAGGCGCGCCAGCAGGCCGTCGAGGACTTGCAGGGCGACCGCAACCAGCCGGTCTACCTGCTCGACGAGCTGGTGCGCCAGACGCCGCCCGGCGTGTTCCTCAAGGCGTTTCGCCAGGAAGGCCAGCGCGTGACGGTGAACGGCTACGCGCAGTCGCAGGAACGCGTGTCGGAACTGCTGCGCAATATGTCGAGCGCTTCGCCGTGGCTGGAGCGGCCCGACCTGGTGGAAGCGAAGGCCGGCACGATCGGCCAGGGCAAGGTGGCGCGCAAGGTGGTGGAATTCACCGTCATCGTCGGCATCAAGCGCCCGCGCGACAAGGACAAACCGGAAGACGACGGCAAGGCGGGCGCGCAACAGCCGGCGCCGGACAAGGCGGCGTGACGACATGGCAACGGATATCAAGGATCTGATCGAACCCATCGCCGCGCAGTTTCGCGGCCTGAATGGCGTGCATCCCGGCCAGTGGCCGCTGGCGCCGCGCGTGCTGTGCGGCGTCGGCGTGGCGCTGGGCGTGGTGGTGCTGGGCTATTTCGGCTACTGGAGCGGCCAGTTCGAGGAGCAGGACGCCGGCGCGGCGCAGGAACAGACGCTGCGCACCGAATACCGCATGAAGACGGCGCAGGCGGTCAACCTGCCGGCGCTGGTAGCCCAGAAGGCGCAGGTCGACCAGTACGTGGTGCGGCTGGAGAAGCAGCTGCCCAGCAAGGCCGAAATGGCCGCGCTGCTGTCGGACATCAACCAGGCCGGCATCGGCCGTGGCCTGCAGTTCGAGCTGTTCAAGCCGGGCCAGGTCGTCGTCAAGGACTATTACGCCGAGCTGCCGATCGACATCAAGGTGTCCGGCAACTACCACGACATCGGCGCCTTCGCGGGCGACATGGCCAATCTGCCGCGCATCGTCACGCTGAACAATATGTCGCTGACGACGGGCCGCGACGGCACCCTGACCCTGGACGCGGTGGCCAAGACCTTCCGCTACCTGGACCAGGACGAGGTGGCGGCGCAGCGCAAGGCCGCCGCCAAGAAAAAGAAGGAGGCGAAACCATGAGGCACGTTGCGACATGGTTTGTGAGCTGCGCGCTGCTGGCCGGTTGCGGCGACAGCGACGTGCAGGAAGTGCGCCAGTGGATGAAGGAAGTGGACGCGAGCACGCAGCCGGCCGTCAAGCCGCTGCCGGAGCCGAAGACCTTCGTGCCGTTCGCCTACGCGGCACAGGAGCAGCCGGACCCGTTCAACCCGAACAAGCTGCTGACGGAGCTGGCCAAGGCCCGCCCCGGCGGCGGCGAGCAGCCCGACATGGGCCGCCGCAAGGAATTCCTCGAGGGCTTCCCCCTCGACACGATGAAGATGGTGGGCACGCTGCAAAAAGGCGGCGTCGTCTGGGGCCTGCTGCAGATCGACCGTACCCTGTACCAGGTACGGACCGGGCAGCACCTGGGCCAGAATTTCGGCCGGATCACGGCGGTGACGGAAGACGCCGTGACGATCCGGGAACTGGTACAGGATGCGGCCGGCGAGTGGGTCGAACGCACATCGAAGTTGGAACTGCAGGACAGTAAGGAGAGTACGCAATGATCGCCATCACAACCCTGCGCCGGGCCGGCGTCGCGCTGGCGCTGGCGCTGGCCAGCGCGGCCGCCTGGGCGCAGAACGCGATCGAATCCGTCACGGCCAATCAGCAGGGCTCGAACGTGATCGTCCGCATCGCGCTCGACCAGGCACCGGACAAGCTGCCGATCGGCTTTGCCATCACCAATCCGCCGCGCATCGCGCTGGACTTCGGCAAGACCAGCAACGGCACCGGCAAGACCAGCCAGGACATGGAAGTGGGCGACCTGCGCAGCGTGAACGTGGTGCAGGCGGGCGAACGCTCGCGCCTCGTGTTCAACCTGAAGCGGCCGCTGAACTACGCCACCGCCATCGACGGCAAGAACGTCATTCTCACCATCGATGCCTCCGGCGGCACGGCCACGGCGGTGGACAGCCGCGGCCTGCCTGTCGCGAAGGCCGAAGCGCCGGTCGTCAAGGCGGCCGCCCGCCCGGCGTTGCGCGACCTCGATTTCCGTCGCGGCAGCAATGGCGAGGGCCGCATCGTCGTCGACCTGCCCGGCAATCAGGTCGCTGTCGACGTGCGCCAGGGCGCCAATGGCGTCACGGTGGACTTCCTGAAGACGGCGCTGCCCGAATCGCTGCGCCGCCGCCTGGACGTCACGGATTTCGGTACGCCGGTCTCGCTGATCACCACCACGCCGCAGGGCGACAACGTGCGCATGCAGATCGAAGCCAAGGGCCTGTGGGAGCAGAGCGTGTACCAGAGCGACACGCAGCTGGTGGTGGACGTAAAGCCGATCAAGGAAGACCCGAACAAGCTGACCCAGGGCTCGCAGGGCTACCGCGGCGAGAAGCTGTCGTTCAATTTCCAGAACGTGGAAGTGCGCGCGGCGCTGCAGGCCGTGGCCGACATCTCCGGCCTGAACATCATCACCAGCGACAGCGTGGCGGGCAACCTGACCCTGCGCCTGAAGGAAGTGCCGTGGGACCAGGCGCTGGACGTGATCCTGCAGGCCAAGGGCCTGGACATGCGCAAGAACGGCAACGTGATCTGGATCGCGCCGAAGGAAGAGCTGCTGACGAAGGAGAAACTGGAGCTGGAACAGAAGGCGCAGATTGCCGACCTGGAGCCGCTCAAGTCCGAGATCTTCCAGCTGAACTACCAGAAGGCCGAAGCGTTCAAGACGGTGTTCGGTCTGGAAGGCGGCGATTCGCGCAACCGCATCCTGTCCAAGCGCGGCAGCGCCATCATCGAGCCGCGCACCAACCAGCTGTTCGTCACCGACGTGGCATCGAAGCTGGAGGACGTGCGCAAGCTGATCGCCAAGACCGACGTGGCGACCAAGCAGGTGCTGATCGAAGCGCGCATCGTCGAGGCCAACGACGGCTTCACCCGTAACCTGGGCGCGAAGCTGGGCTTTGCCGACATGCGCGGCCTGCGCGGCGGCCAGCCCGGCTGGTCGCTGGGCGGGAACCGTGTCGGCGTGGGCGGCAACATGAACGGCGTCGGCCAGGTCACGGGGCAGGTGGCCACCAGCGACTCGATCGGCGACTTCGGCAACACCCAGTTCATCAACCTGCCGGCCGCGCCGATCAATGGTGTTGCCGCCGGCAACCTGGCCATCAGCCTGTTCAACGCCGCCGCCAATCGCTTCCTGAATCTGGAATTGTCGGCGCTGGAGGCCGATGGCACCGGCAAGATCATCTCCAGCCCGCGTGTGGTCACGGCCGACAAGTCCGTCGCGCTGATCGAGCAGGGCCTGGAGCTGCCGTACCAGGTGGCGACCAGCAGCGGTGCCACGTCGATCGTGTTCCGCAAGGCCAACCTGCGGCTGGAAGTGACGCCGCAGATCACGCCGGACGGCAATGTGGTCGTGGACGTCGACGTCAACAAGGACAGCGTGGGCGCCGAGACCCGGGCCGGTTTCGCCATCGACACCAAGCACGTCAAGACGCAGGTGATGGTGGAGAACGGCGGCACCGTGGTGTTGGGCGGGATCTACCAGCAGACCGAACGCAATACGGTATCGAAAGTGCCGCTGCTGGGCGACGTGCCAGTGGTCGGCCACCTGTTCCGCAATACCAGCCGGACCAGCGAGAAGACCGAACTGCTCGTCTTCATCACGCCGAAGGTGGTCGCCGAGCGCCTGTCGGCGCGCTGATCTACCCATCAGCTCGTGTCTCACGGCGGTGACTGACACCGCGGTGGGACACGGCCTCGACTGTCTTGACCGAACGGCCGGCCTGCCTCGCAGCCCGGCCGTTTTGCGTTGACCCGTCCCGTTTGGGCGCGCCCGGGGCCGCTCGGATTACAATGACACGACTGTGACACATTGGCGAGACGGAACTCGATGGGGAATGTATTTTTGGTAGGGCTGATGGGAGCGGGCAAGACGACCATCGGTCGCATGCTGGCCCGCAAGCTGGGCATGCGCTTCGTCGACTCCGATCATGAGATCGAGGCCCGCACGGGCGCCACGATCCCGTGGATCTTCGAAATCGAGGGCGAGGGCAGCTTCCGCCGGCGCGAGGCGGAGGTCATCCGCGAGCTGTGCGGCCAGGAAGGCATCGTGCTGGCCACCGGCGGCGGCGCCATCCTGAATCCCGAGAGCCGCGCGCTGCTGCAGCAGCGCGGCACCGTCATCTACCTGCGCGCCAGCATCGGCAGCATCCTGGCGCGCACCAGCCACGACAAGAACCGCCCCCTGCTGCAAACGGCCGATCCGCGCAGGAAGCTGGAAGAGCTGCTGGCCCAGCGCGAGCCGCTCTACCTGGAAATGGCGCACCTCGTCGTCGATACCGGCCGACCTAACGTACAATCGATGGTCCAGATCATCATCAACCAGCTCGAGGCGCGGGCCTGCCAGGCCGCGCCCAACTGCACGACGCATCCACTACCTTCGATGAACGAACAGACCAATATCCTTCTCCATGTCGACCTGGGCGAGCGCAGCTACCCGATTTCCATCGGCCCCGCCGTGCTGGACGACCCGGACCTGCTGGCGCGCCACGTCAACGGCCGCAAGGTCGCGATCGTCACCAATACCACCGTCGCGCCCCTGTACCTGGAGCGCATCCGCGCACCGCTGGCCGCGGCCGGCAAGGAAGTCATCGCCGTGGTGCTGGAAGACGGCGAGGAACACAAGAACTGGGCCAGCCTGATGCAGATCTTCGACGCGCTGCTGGCCAACAAATGCGACCGCAAGACCACGCTGGTGGCGCTGGGCGGCGGCGTCATCGGCGACCTGACCGGCTTTGCCGCCGCGTCGTACATGCGCGGCGTCGACTTCATCCAGGTGCCGACCACCTTGCTGTCGCAGGTCGATTCGTCGGTGGGCGGCAAGACGGGCATCAACCACCCGCTGGGCAAGAACATGATCGGCGCGTTCTACCAGCCGAAAGTGGTGCTGGCGGATACGTCCACGCTGGAGACGCTGCCGCAGCGCGAGCTGGCGGCCGGCCTGGCCGAAGTGATCAAGCACGGCGCCATCATCGACAGCGCCTTCTTCGACTGGATCGAGGCCAATATCGGCAAGCTGGTCGCGCGCGACCGCGCCGCGCTGGCCTATGCCATCGCGCGCTCGTGCGAGATCAAAGCGGACGTGGTGCGCCAGGACGAGCGTGAAGGCGGCCTGCGCGCCATCCTGAACTTCGGCCATACGTTCGGCCACGCCATCGAGGCGGGCATGGGCTACGGCCACTGGCTGCACGGCGAAGCCGTCGGCTGCGGCATGGTGATGGCAGCCGAGCTGTCGCAGCGTCTGGGCTTTATCGACCCGGCCACGGTGGCGCGCATCCGCGCGCTGGTGGCCGCGGCCGGCCTGCCTGTCACGGCGCCCGACCTGGGCACGGAGCGCTGGCTCGAGCTGATGGAAGTGGACAAGAAGAACGAGGGCGGCGCCATCAAGTTCATCCTGTTGAAACCCCTGGGCACGGCCCTGGTCACGAGCGCGCCGCAAGCCGCACTGCTCGAGACCATCGCCGCCTGCGTGGAGTAAGCATGGAAGACGCGCTCGCTCCCTACGCCGCGCACTCGGAACAAGGGCGCGGCCGTCGTTTCGACGAAACCCCGCACGCGTCGCGCAGCCAGTTCCAGCGCGACCGCGACCGCATCATCCACTCGACCGCGTTCCGCCGGCTCGAGTACAAGACCCAGGTCTTCCTGAACCACGAGGGCGACCTGTTCCGCACGCGCCTGACGCACAGCCTGGAAGTGGCGCAGATCGGCCGCTCGATCGCGCGCAACCTGCGCCTGAACGAAGACCTGGTGGAAGCCATCGCGCTGGCCCACGACCTGGGGCACACGCCGTTCGGCCACGTGGGCCAGGACGTGCTGAACGAATGCATGGCCGGCCACGGCGGCTTCGAGCACAACCTCCAAAGCCTGCGGGTGGTGGATTACCTGGAGGAGCAGTACGGCGCGTTCGATGGCCTGAACCTGATGTTCGAGACGCGCGAGGGTATCCTCAAGCACTGCTCCGTCAACAACGCCCGGCTGCTGGGCGAGGTGGCGCAGCGCTTCCTCGACAAGACCCAGCCGTCGCTGGAAGCCCAGCTGACCAACCTGGCCGACGAAATCGCCTACAACAGCCACGACATCGACGACGGCCTGCGCTCCGGCCTGATCACGATCGCGCAGATGGAGCAGGTCGATTTCTTCGGCCGTTTGTGGCGCGAGGTGCAGGGCGCCTTCCCCGGCCTGACGGGACGGCGCGCCATCTACGAGACCTTGCGCCGCCTGATCACGGCGCTGGCGGACGACCTGATCGCCACGTCGCAGCAGCGCATCGCCGAGGTGGCGCCGCGCGACATCGACGCCGTGCGCGCCGGGCCGCCGCTGATCCGTTTTTCCGACCCGATGCGGCGCGATGCCACCGAGCTGAAGCGCTTCCTGCGCGAGAACCTGTACCGCCACTACAAGGTCAACCGCATGCGCCTGAAGGCCAGCCGCATCGTGCGCGAGCTGTACGACGCCTTCACCCAGGACCCGCAACTGCTGCCGCCGGACTACCGCGACAGCAGCGGCGATGCGACGAAGCAAGCGCGGCGAATTGCCGACTATATCGCCGGCATGACGGATCGCTACGCCATCCGCGAGCACAGCCGTTTGTATTCGTTGGAAGAACTCTGATCTGTACCAAGCTGAAGTAGTGTTCCGCTTGACTTGACAGCTTGCCTGGCCGACGATGAGTCATCAAGCAAAGGAGACTGTCATGAGCGAAGAGACCATGGAAGTCGATGCGAAAACGCGCTGCCACGGTGGCGCCGCGGGCAATGGCGGCGGCACCGAGCGCCGCTTTGCCGCGATCGAGCGCGACGTGGCAGTGCTGGTGTCGAATTACTGCACGAAGGAAGACATTGCTCGGGTCGAACTCAAACTGCTGGACCGCTTCGGCCGCCTGGATGCCACCATGGCAGAGTTGGAAAGCCGCATGGTGCGCTGGTTCTTCGCCACCACGGTCTCGCTGGCCGCCGTCGCCTTCACGGCCGGCAAATTCCTCTAAAACATCCGGGCTTGCGCATCGGCCCGGTTCCCCAGCAGCTCCAGCAGCAGCTTCTTGATCGGCGCCGGCAATGCGGCCTGGCCGATCTCCCCGATATCCAGCCAAACGTAACGACCGTCACCCGCCAGCGGAGCACGCTGCGCCAGCGTGACCAGCAGCGGCACGATGTGCAGCTTGTAGTGCGTGAAACCGTGCGTGACCGGCAGCAGCCGTTCGCGCGATTCGGGCACGCCAAAGGGCTGCACGGCGCGCGCGACCGCATCCTCGTCGATGTCTGGCTGCTCGTCGTCGTCCAGGGCCACGTGGCCGGCCACTTCCGGCAGCGACAGCAGACCGCCCCAGATGCCGCTCGCGGGCCGCTGCTCCAGCAGCACCTGGCCGTCGTGTACCAGCAGCAGCATGGCCGCGTGCTTTTCCGGCGTCGCCTTCTTGGGCTTGCGCACCGGCAGTTCCTTGGTCCTGTCCGTGGCGTGGGCCACGCAGCGTGGCTGCATCGGGCAGCGTGCGCAATCGGGGCTGCTGCGCGTGCACAGCGTGGCCCCCATGTCCATCAGGCCCTGCGTGTACGCCTCGATGCCTTCGGCCGGCAGCAGCGCCTCGGCGCGGCGCCACATCGCTTCCTCGGTGCGGCGCTCGCCCGGATAGGTGTCGATGCCGAACACGCGCGCGAACACGCGCTTGACGTTGCCGTCCATGATGGCCGCGCGCGCGCCGGCCGAGAACGCGGCGATGGCCGCCGCCGTCGAACGGCCGATGCCGGGCAGCTCGGCCAGCAGGGCGGGATCGGACGGGAACACGCCGCCGTATTCGGCCACCACGCGCTGGGCGCATTTGTGCAGGTTGCGCGCGCGGGTGTAGTAACCCAGGCCGCTCCACTGCGCCATCACGTCCTCGACGGGCGCCGAGGCCAGGTCGTGCACGGTGGGGAAACGCTCCAGGAAGCGGGCGTAGTAGCCCAGCACGGCGGCGACCTGCGTCTGCTGCAGCATGATCTCGGAGAGCCAGATGCGATAGGCGTCGCGGGTGTTCTGCCACGGCAGGGTATGGCGGCCGTGCTGCTTCTGCCAGGCGATCAGGGCGTCGGCGAAGCTGGGGTCGTGCAGGGTCGTGTCGATTTCTTGGTACTGCAAGGTTGTCCTTCGGTGGTTTGCGCCGGGCTTCAGGCCGCGGCGGCGATGCGTTGCGCGTCCACGGCGTGGCCGATGGCGGCGGCCAGTTCGGCCAGGCGGGCCTTCTGCTGCTCCAGCGCGGCCTGGCTGGCCTCGAACGCTTCGATTTTCTGTTCCAGGGAATCCGTCGCATCGTGGATGCGCTGGATCGAGGCCTGGCGGTGCTTCAGCTGGTCCTTGTGCTGGCGGATCTGCGCCTCCAGCGGCGCCATGATGTTCTTCAGCCAGCTTTCCGCGTCCGCGTTGGCGGCCTTGAAGCAGCGCTTCACCTGCGAGGCGATGGTGTCGAAGAAGCGCTCGATCAGCACCACGCGGCTCGTCATCAAGAGCGTGGCCGTGCCGAACTGCTTCTGGTAGATCGCCTCGACTTCCGAGATCTCGCTGCGATACTTCGCCAGCGAGAACGGCAGCGGCGGCGTGATCGCCAGGCCATGCTCGCCGGCGAACTTGCGGTACATGACCTCCATCATGTCGCGGATCTCGGCCACCTTGCGCTCGGAGGCTTCCAGTTCCGCCTGCACGCTGTCGAAGAACGTGCGCACCGCGTCGCGCATGCCGGTCGAGAAGCGGCTGCGGCCCATTGCGTCGCGCACGTGCAGCACGTGGTCGCGCAGCACGTCCATGCCCAGCGTGCCGTACAGCTCCGTGGACAGGCGCGTGAACACGGCGCGCGTGGCCTGCAGGCGGAACAGGCTGGCGTCGAATTCCTTCTTCTCGGCGTCGACCCGGCGCATCATCAGGGCGATCACGTTCTGGTTCTTGCCGCGCAGGCTGCGCAGCTCGTGCAGCTGTTCCGTGAAGCCGCGCATGCGTGCCGCCAGCAGCGCCTGCTGCGCCTCGTTCAAGGAAGCCAGGTCGTCGGCAAGGCGGCGGCGCACGATGTCCTGCTTGGCCGGGATCAGTTCCTGGAACAGCGCCGTCTCCAGCGCGTGGATCCGGCTGCGCTCGAGCAGGTCGTCGTCCTGCGTGATCTTCGCCACCAGGGCCTTGTGGGCGGAGACCGGGAACACCTGGCGCATCGCCACGCCCAGCAGGTGCGCCACGTGCTCCTGCTGACGGCCGATCTCGCCGTCCACTTCCGCATCGCTGCGCAGCGCGTCCCACATGCCGTCGATCTTGTTCAGCACGACCAGGCGGCCCGCGCCGGCACCGATATGCTCGCGCCAGACCTCGATATCGCTTTTCGTCACGCCCGTGTCGGCGGCCAGGATGAACAGCACCGCGTGCGCGTGCGGGATCAGGTTCAAGGTCAGCTCCGGCTCCGTGCCGATGGCGTTCAGGCCGGGCGTATCGAGGATCACCAGGCCCTGTTTCAGCAGCGGATGGGGGAAATTGATGATCGCATGGCGCCAGCGCGAGATCTCCACCATGCCGTCCTCGCTCAGGGTGACGGGCAGGTCGGGATCGTCCGCGTCGTACAGGCCGTAGCGCTGCGCTTCCTCGACGCTCACCTGGCGCGTCTGGCTGACCTGGCGGAATACCTCGTGCATCTCGTCGGCCGCGTCCACGTTCAGCGGCAGCACCGTCCAGGCGCGCGGGTCGTCGCGGTAGTCGCTGGTGGACAGGTTGGTCGCGCGCGTCTCGATCGGCAGCAGCCGGATCGACGGCGGCTGGGCCGGGTCGTACGACAGCTCGGTCGGGCACATCGTCGTGCGCCCGGCGGCCGAGGGCAGGATGCGCTGGCCGTAGCCGGCAAAGAAGATGGCGTTGATCAGCTCCGACTTCCCGCGCGAGAACTCGGCCACGAACGCGACCGACAGCTTGTCGTCCGCCAGGCGCGCCAAGGTGGCGGCGAGGCGCTGCTCGGTGGCGCCGTCCAGCAGCCCGGCGGCCGCGACCCAGGCGCGGTACTCCTGCAGTGCCGCCACCACGCCCTGCCGCCACGCGCTGTACTGTTCGAGATCCCTGACCATCGTGTCCTCTACGTTATTTTTGACACTTGATGCAATAGAAGGTGGAGCGCTGGCCCTGCTTGATCTGGCGGATCGGCGTGGCGCACACGCGGCACGGCACGTCGGCCCGGTCGTACACGAAATACGATTGCTGGAAGTAGCCCGACTGGCCGTTCACGGCGATGAAGTCGCGCAGCGTGCTGCCGCCCTGGACGATCGCCTCGGCCAGCACGTCGCGGATCGCCTGCGCCAGTTTGTCGTAGCGCGCCCGGCCGATGCGCCCGGCCGGCGTCTTCGGGTTGATGCCGGCGCGGAACAGGCTTTCCGAACAGTAGATATTGCCGACGCCGACCACGATGTCGCCCGCCAGCAGTACCTGCTTGATGGCGGCGCTGCGCCCGCGTGTCTGGCGGTACAGCAGCTCGCCCGTGAAGTCCGGCCCCAGCGGCTCCACGCCCAGGCCGCGCAGCAGCAGGTGGGCATCGACGTCGCCCTCGTCCTTCGGGTGCCACAGCACGGCGCCGAAGCGGCGCGGGTCCGTCATGCGAAGTACCTGGCGGCCCTCGGCGCCTTCCACGACCAGGTCGAAATGGTCGTGTTTTTCCGGCGGCACGCCGGGCGGCAACACGCGCAGGTGGCCGGACATGCCGAGGTGGATGATCAGGGTGCCGTGTTCGAATTCGACCAGCAGGTACTTGCCGCGCCGGCCCGTCGTGACGACGGTGCGGTCGGCCAGCACCTCCGGCAGGCAGGCGGGGAAGGGCCAGCGCAGGCCGGCGCGCCGCAGCACGACGTCGCGCACGGCACGGCCTTCGATATGGGGCGCGACACCGCGCCGGGTCACTTCAACTTCTGGCAGTTCTGGCATGGATGACTTGGTCTGCGATGCTCCTGGTAAGCATCTGTTACACGTGCAAATGTCGCAAGCGGTAGGTTGGGCGTAAAATCAGGGATCGAGCCCGACTTTGCAGGATCACCCTTGAAAAACGCATTCGCCATTGTAACGCTGTCGGCCCTGCTGTCCGCTTGCGCTGTTGCGCCGCAAAAACAGGCAGCCGAACCGGCGCCGTCCGCCACCGCGCCGGATGCGCCGGCGCCGGACACCGCGGCCACGGCCGTTGCCGCCGTCACCAAGCCGGATGAGAAGCTGCCGGCCGTCGAGCTGACGAGCGAGCTGTTCTATAAATTGACGAAGGCCGAGCTGGATTTCAAGCGCGGCCAATGGCAAAGCGCGTACGTCAGCATGATGGTGCTGGCCCAGCAGACCCGCGATCCGCGCCTGGCGCGCCGCTCCGCCGAGATGGCGCTGGCGGCCAAGCAGGGCAACGAGGCGCTGGCGGCGATCCGCCTGTGGCGCGAGCTGGCGCCCGATTCCGACGACGCCGTACAGTACTTCCTCGGCTTTTCCGTGCTGGGCGACGACCTGACCGAATCCGAGCAGGTCTTCGCCCAGCGCCTGAACCGCGCGCCGCCGCAGGCGCGCGGCCTCGTCATGTTCCAGATGCAGCAGTACCTGCTGCGCGCCAAGGACAAGGCGGCCGCGTTCGCGCTGATGGAGCGCGTGCTGGCGCCGTATGCGGGCATGATGGAGAGCCACCTGGTGCTGGCGCAGGGCGCCTTTGCTGCCGACGACAAGGAGCGCTCGCTGCGCGAGGCGCGCCGCGCCCTCGAATTGAAGCCCGACTCCGAACTGGCCGTGCTGACGATGGCGCAGGTGCTGGGCGATGTCGACGCGGTGGGCCAACTGTTCGGCGGCTTCCTGGAGAAGAACCCCGGCGCGCGCGAGGTGCGGGCGGCCTACGCCCGCCTGCTGGTCGAGCAGAAGCGCTACGACAGGGCGCGTGCCCAGTTCGAGGCCATCCTGAAGGAGCAGCCGGACAATCCCGCTACCTTGTACGCGCTCGGCATCATTTCCGTGCAGGCCGGCGACCCGCAGGCGGCCGAGCAGTACCTGCGCCGCCACGTCGAGCTGGTGCAACGCCAGGAGGACGGCGAACGCGACGGCGACGCCTCCAAGGCCGTGATGCTGCTGTCGCAGATCACGGAGGAGCGCGGCGACATCGATGGCGCGCTGGCCTGGCTGGAGCGCATCGACAGCGGCGACCCGCGCATCGCCCTGACGGCCCAGCTCAAGCGCGCCCACCTGACGTCGAAGAAAGGCGACCTGGAGGCGGCACTGAAGCAGTTGCGCGCCATCCCCGCCGTCGATCCGGCCGAGCAGGCCGAGGTGGCGCAGACGGAGGGCCAGTTGCTGCGCGACGCCGGCCGCGGCGCCGAGGCCTACGCGCTGCTGGCGGACGCCATCAAGAAATTCCCGGACAGCCCGGACCTGCTGTACGACTTCGCACTGGCGGCCGAGAAGCAGGGCAAGCCGGACGAGATGGAGACGGCGCTGCGCAAGGTGATGGAAGCCGTGCCGGACAACCATCACGCCTACAACGCGCTGGGCTACTCGCTGGCCGAACGGGGCGAGCGCCTGGAGGAAGCGTACGCGCTGATCGAGAAGGCGCTGTCGATGGCGCCTGGCGACCCGTACATCATGGACAGCATGGGCTGGGTGCAGTTCCGCATGGGCCGCCTGAAGGACGCCGAACAGACCCTGCGCCGCGCCTACGCCCTTCGCAACGATGCCGAGATCGCCGTGCACCTGGGCGAGGTGCTGTGGCAGCAGGGCCAGCGCGCCGAAGCCCAGAAGCTGTGGCGCGAGGCCCGCGCCAAGGACCCGAAGAGCGACGCGCTGCGCGATACGCTGGCGCGCCTGAACACCAGCCTATAAGGACCGCATGAAGCATTCGATTTACCCCCTGATCCTGGGCGCGGCCGTGCTGCTGGCCGGCTGCGCCACCAGCCCGACGGCGCCGCTGTCCAGCACCGCCGTCGCGCCGTACCGCGAGACGCTGGCGCTGGAAGGCTCCCTCAGCGTCAACTACGTCAAGGAAGGCAAGCGCGAGTCGCTGTCCGGCAAATTCACCTGGCAGCAGCAGGGGCCGCGCACCGACGTGACCCTGTCCTCGCCGCTGGGCCAGCAGATCGCCGCCATCACCGTCACGCCGCAGCAGGCCACTTACCACGAAGGCAACCAGCCGCCGCGCAGCGCGCCGGACATCGACACGCTGTCCGCCCGCACGCTGGGCTGGCCGCTGCCCGTGTCCGGCCTGCGCGATTGGTTGCAGGGCTATGCCACCGCCGTCGGCGGCAAGCGCTTCGCCGCCAGCCCGGCCAACAGCAGCGTCACCACGGCGGACGGCTGGCAGCTGCAGTTCGACGCCTGGCAGGACGGGGATGTGGGCAACAGCGGCGCGGCGCCGCAGCCGCGCCGCATCATCGCCCGCCGCGGTCCCGGCGGCGATATCGAGGAAATCGAGATCCGCATCGCGATCCGCCCGGCCGCGAGCGCGTCATGAGGCAGTTGCTGAACTGCCCGGCGCCGGCCAAGCTGAACCTGTTCCTGCACGTGACGGGGCGGCGCCCGGACGGCTACCACCTGCTGCAGACGGTGTTCCAGCTGATCGACCGGGGCGACGTACTGCACTTCACCTTGCGCGACGACGATGCGATCCGCCGCGCGACGGACGTGCCGGGCGTGCCGGAAGAGCAGGACCTGATCGTGCGCGCGGCGCGCCTGCTGCAGGCCGAGGCGATCCGACGCACGGGCCGCACGCCGCCCGGCGTCGACATCGCCATCGACAAGATCCTGCCGATGGGCGGCGGCCTGGGCGGCGGCTCGTCCGATGCGGCCACCACGCTGCTGGCGCTGAACGCGCTGTGGCAGGCCGGCCTGTCGCGCCAGGAGCTGATGGACCTGGGCCTGCCGCTGGGCGCGGACATCCCGTTCTTCGTGTTCGGCCGCACCGCGTTTGCGGAAGGCGTGGGGGAAGCGCTGCAAGCGGTAGAGGTGCCGGATTGCTGGTATGTCGTCATCGAGCCGGGCGTGGCCGTGCCCACCGCAAAGATTTTTACGTCGGAACATTTGACAAGAAACACGCCGCTCGTCATAATGTCGGACTTTTCCAGCTACCTCGCAAAACGAAACGGTTTGCAGGGATTTGGAAGGAACGATTTACAACAGGTGGCCACCCGCTTGTTCCCGCCGGTAGCAGAGGCGGTAGAATGGCTGGGTGGGTACGGCGATGCCAGGATGACTGGCTCCGGAGCTTGTGTGTTCTGCGCGTTCGACAGCGAGGAACAGGCCGATGCGGTGCTTGCGAAAGTGCCCGACGCCTGGACCGGCTGGAAAGCGAAAGCGCTGCGACATCACCCGCTGCTGGATATGTTGCCAGGCACTGAAAGTTGTGAAGCGTAAAAAGATTTGGCTTTATGTTGGAAGTGCAGTATAATGCTCGCCATCTGACAGAAAGCAGTCAGTCAAGAGTAGGGGAATCGCCAAGCTGGTTAAGGCACCGGATTTTGATTCCGGCATACCAAGGTTCGAATCCTTGTTCCCCTGCCACCCTTTTCTCCGGTCTGTCGATGCGCAGGCGTCCAGCCGGAAAAAATAAAAAAATGCCCCTGCCGAGCTGGGGCTTTTTTATTCCGCGCCGGATTGAATCCGGTGGTATTTCAAGTTCAATGCTTACCTTCCTGGGACTCCCATGGCTTACGAAAACCTGATGGTTTTTACCGGCAACGCTAATCCTGCGTTGGCAGAAGGGGTCGCAAAAAATCTCGGCATCCCCCTTGGCAAAGCGGTCGTTTCGAAATTCTCGGACGGCGAAGTAATGGTCGAAATCAACGAGAACGTCCGCGGTAAAGACGTCTTCGTGCTGCAATCGACCTGCGCGCCGACCAACGACAACCTGATGGAACTGATCCTGATGGTCGATGCCCTGAAACGCGCATCCGCTGGCCGCATCACGGCCGCCATCCCTTACTTCGGCTATGCCCGCCAGGATCGCCGTCCGCGTTCCGCCCGCGTGGCCATCTCGGCAAAAGTCGTCGCCAACATGCTGGAAGAAGCCGGTGTCGAGCGCGTCCTGATCATGGACCTGCACGCCGACCAGATCCAGGGCTTCTTCGACATCCCGGTCGACAATATCTACGCATCGCCGATCCTGTTGGGCGACCTGCAGAAGAAAGACCACCAGGACCTGCTGGTCGTGTCGCCGGACGTCGGCGGCGTGGTGCGCGCCCGCGCGCTGGCCAAGCGCCTGGGCTGCGACCTGGCGATCATCGACAAGCGCCGTCCGAAAGCCAACGTCTCCGAAGTGATGAACATCATCGGCGACGTGGAAGGCCGCAACTGCGTCATCATGGACGACATGGTCGACACGGCCGGCACGCTGGTCAAGGCCGCCGAAGTCCTGAAGGAACGCGGCGCCAAGAAAGTCATCGCTTACTGCACGCACCCCGTGCTGTCCGGCCCGGCGATCGACCGCATCACCAATTCGTCGCTGGACGAGCTGGTCGTGACGGATACGATCCCGCTGTCCGAAGCCGGCAAGGCCTGCGGCAAGATCCGTCAACTGACCTGCGCACCGCTGCTGGCAGAGACGTTCAAGCGCATCATCAAGGGCGATTCCGTGATCTCCCTGTTCGTCGACTAAGTCGCCCGAACGCGAGCAATTTCAGGCGGCGCGCCGGTTTTACTGGCGCGCCGCCGATGTTTTATCCGGTGGTCGTTGTCTGGCCGCCGATTTCGAAGCCATCCTGGTCGCGGGAGGCTTTATAACCGAGGGCGCAAGCCCCGACTCTTTTGGAGTATCAAATGAAAGTTGTTGCATTCAAACGCGAACTGCAGGGCACGGGTGCGAGCCGCCGCCTGCGTAATTCCGGCCAGACCCCTGGCATCATCTACGGCGGCACCGAAGCCCCGGTGACGATCGCCCTGGACCACAACGCGCTGTACCACGCGCTGAAGAAAGAAGCCTTCCACGGCGCCGTGCTGGACATGGAACTGGACGGCCAAGTCCAGAAAGTGCTGCTGCGCGACTTCCAGATGCACGCATACAAGCAACTGGTCCTGCACGCTGACTTCCAGCGCGTCGACGCGAACCAGCCAGTGCACGTCAAAGTGGCACTGCACTTCGAAAACGCCGACGTTTCCCCAGCAGTGAAACTGCACGGCGCGACGATCAGCCACGTGGCCAACGAGATCGAAATCTCGTGCCTGCCATCGGCCCTGCCTGAGTTCATCTCGGTCGACCTGTCGAAAATGGACGTCGGCACCACGCTGCACATCAACGACCTGACGCTGCCAGCTGGCGTGACCGCTGTCACCCACGGCAACAACCTGACGATCGCTACCGCTTCGGTACCGGCCGGCCAGGTGTCCGCCGACGCGGCTGCCGAAGAGAAGAAGTAATCCTGCCGCCGCGGCGACGCGGCTGCGGATCGAAAACCCTGCCCCGGCAGGGTTTTTTTTCGTTCATACTTGCCACCATGACGATCGACTGGCTTCATTTCACTCCCTGGACCTCGCTGGCCGGCGGCCTGCTGATCGGCGCTGCCGCCGCGCTGCTGATCCTGCTGAACGGCCGCATCGCCGGCATCAGCGGCATCCTCGGCGGCCTGCTGCGCGCCCCGCGCACGGACCGTCGCTGGCGCCTCGCTTTCCTGGGCGGCCTGTTGCTGGCCGCACCGCTGTGGCGCGGCATCGCGCCGCTGCCCGCGATGCATCCGGTCGCTGGCGACGCCGCGCTGGTGTTGGCCGGGCTGCTGGTCGGCTTCGGTACGCGGCTGGGTGCCGGCTGCACCAGCGGCCATGGCGTGTGCGGGCTGGCGCGCCTGTCGCCACGCTCGCTGGCGGCCACCGTCACCTTCATGCTGGCCGGTGCCGTGACCGTGTTCGTGCTGCGCCACCTGGTGGGAGGCTGACATGCCCAACCTGTTCGCCCTGCTGGCCGGCCTGCTGTTCGGCGTCGGTCTGATCCTGTCCGGCATGACCGATCCCGCCAAGGTCACGGCGTTCCTCGACGTGGCCGGCGCCTGGGATCCGTCGCTGGCCTTCGTCATGGGTGGCGCGTTGCTGGTGGCGCTGCCCGCGTTTTACGTCGCACGCCGGCGCGGCACCACGTTGGACGGTGCGCCCTTGCAGTTGCCGACGGCGCGCCATCTCGACCGCCCGCTGATCGCCGGCAGCGTGATGTTCGGTGCCGGCTGGGGCCTGGCCGGCTACTGCCCGGGGCCGGCGCTGGCGTCGCTGTCGATGCCCGATGGCGCGCCCTGGTTGTTCGTCGCGGCGATGCTGATGGGGATGGCGTTGTACGAAGCGCGGCAATGGTGGCGTGGCCGCTGAAACTCCGGGATAATCGCGCTTTTCCCCGCATGCGCTTCCCATGACCATCCGCCTGATCGTCGGCCTCGGCAACCCCGGCGCCGAATACGAACAAACCCGCCACAACGCCGGCTTCTGGCTGGTCGACAATCTCGCGCGCGGCCTGCCCGGCACCTTCCTGCAGCGCGAGAGCCGCTTCAACGCACTGGCCGCGAAGACGTCGATCGGCGGCCAGGAAGTGTGGCTGCTCGAGCCCCAGACCTATATGAACCGCTCCGGCCAGTCGGTCGGCGGCCTGGCGCGCTTCTTCAAGATCAATCCCGACGAGATCCTCGTCGTGCACGACGAACTGGACATGCTGCCGGGCGTGGCCAAGCTGAAAAAGGGCGGCTCTTCCGGCGGCCATAACGGCTTGAAGGACATCACGGCGGCGCTGGGCACGCAGGACTACTGGCGCCTGCGCATCGGCATCGGCCACCCGCGCACCTTGAACCTGACGCAGAACGTGGCCGATTTCGTGCTGCACCGCCCGCGCCGCGAGGAGCAGCTGCTGATCGACGAAGCGATCGAAAAGAGCCTGAAGATCATTCCGCTCGCCGTCGCCGGCAAGATGGCGCAGGCGACGATGGAACTGCACAGCGCCTGAGACCCGTCCAACCATGAAAACCAAGGGGCTTGCCGCCGTCCGGCGCCGGCTGCGCTGGCGCATCGTGCCGCGTGCGGCCCTGGTCGCCGTGCTGCTGGTGGCGTCGGCGGGCGTCGTCTGGCTGTCCTACACCGGCATTCGCGAGCGTGAGATCGCGCGGCTGCAAGCCAATGCCGACGGCCGCCTGCGCCAGCTGTCGCAACTGCTGCTGGCACCCGCGGAGCGCTACAGCTACCTGCCCAACCTGCTGGCCAACTACCGCATCCTGAACGACGCCCTGCGCGCGCCGCACGATGCGGCCCGGGTGCGTGCCGCAAACGCCTTCCTGCACCAGCTGAACGAGCGCACCGGCACGTCGCTGCTGTACCTGCTGGACCTGCGCGGCACCACGGTCGCGGCCAGCAACTGGGACGCGGCCGACAGCCTGGTGGGGCGCAACTATGCGTTCCGGCCTTATTTCACCAATGCCTTGCGCGACGGCGCCGGCCGGTTTTTCGCCATGGGCGTCACGTCGCACAAGCCGGGCTACTACCTTTCGTACCTCGTCAAGGAAGGCGAGCGCACGCTGGGGGTGGCCGTCGTCAAGATCGACTTGCGCCTGCCCGACCTGGGCGGCAGCAACGGCGAGATGCTCGTGACCGACGCCGCCGGCGTGGCCTTTCTCAGCTCGCGGCCCGACTGGAACTACCGGCCGATCCGGCCTGTGACCCCGGCGGCGGCGGCGCAACTGCGCAGCACACGCCAGTACGAAGGCGTGCTGAAAGCGCCGCTGGCGTCGGCCGCCGGCCGCCAGTTGGCGGCGGGCGCGGAAATCGTCCGCCTGCGCGGTGGTGACGGCGTCGCGTCGGCCTGGCTGCTCGTGCGCCGCCGTATCGCCGATTCGGAGTGGAACGCCAACCTGTTGATGCCGATGGCCCGCGTGGAGGACATCGCGCGGGTCGGGGCGCTGACGGCGGCCGCCGGCATCGCGCTGCTGCTGATGCTGGGCGTGCTGCTGGCCCAGCTGCGCAGCCGGGTGCGCGAACGCAAGCGCTCGCGCCGCCGCCTGGAACGGGCGCACCGGGCGCTGGGGCAGCAGAACGAGGAACTGCGCCTGCTCAGCGAGGAGCTGCGCCGCAAGTCGATCACGGACAGCCTGACCGGCATGGCCAACCGCGCGTTCTTCCTCGACAGCGCGGCCGCCATGGTCGGCATCGCCAAGCGCCACGGCACGCCGCTGGCGCTGCTGCTGGTCGACGCCGATCACTTCAAGCGCATCAATGACGAATACGGCCACCCGGCCGGCGACGCGGTGCTGCAACTGCTGGCATCCGTGCTGACGGCACAAACGCGCGAGGGCGACGTCGCGGCCCGCTACGGCGGCGAGGAATTCATCGTCGCGCTGCCGCACACGACGGCGCAGGCGGCCAGCGAGCTGGCCGAACGCATCCGCGGCCGCGTCGCCGCCCAGCCGGCGCCGCCCGGCATGGCCGGCCTGCGCCTATCTGTGTCGATCGGGGTGGCGCAGTACCGGCCGGAAGAGGCGGACATCGGCGAGACCATCCGGCGCGCCGATGCCGCACTGTACGCGGCCAAGCATGCGGGGCGCGATTGCGTGCGGGTGGATGGGGGCGTGGCGCCGGGCACATGATTTTGCCGGCCAGGGCCGGCCCCGAAGGGCTTGCCCAGGCCCGCCGGGCGCTATAATGGCGGTATTACCGGCCCCTGCGTTCGCGCCCGGCGGCGGCATTCACATTTCACAAGGAATTCCATGAGTCTCAAATGCGGCATCGTCGGCCTGCCCAACGTCGGCAAGTCCACTCTTTTCAACGCGCTGACGAAGGCCGGCATCCCGGCCGAGAACTACCCATTCTGCACGATCGAGCCGAACGTCGGTGTGGTCGAGGTACCCGATCCGCGCCTGAAGCAGCTGGCGGAAATCGTCAAGCCTGAGCGCATCGTCAACGCCATCGTCGAATTCGTCGACATCGCCGGCCTGGTGGCGGGCGCGTCGCAGGGCGAAGGCCTGGGCAACCAGTTCCTGGCGCACATCCGCGAAACGGACGCCATCGTCAACGTGGTGCGCTGCTTCGAGGACGAGAACGTGATCCACGTGGCCGGCAAGGTCAGCCCGCTGGACGACATCGCCGTGATCCAGACCGAACTGGCGTTGGCCGACATGGGCACCGTCGAGAAGGCGATCCACCGCGAGAACAAGAAGGCGCGCTCGGGCGACAAGGACGCGGCCAAGCTGGTCGCGCTGCTGGAAAAGATCATGCCGGCGCTGAACGACGCCAAGCCGGTGCGCGCCCTGGGCCTGACCGAAGACGAAATGCTGCTGATCAAGCCACTGTGCCTGATCACGGCCAAGCCGGCCATGTACGTGGCCAACGTGTCCGACAACGGCTTCACCAACAACCCGCTGCTGGACCAGCTGACGGCCTACGCCAAGGAGCAGAATGCCCCGATCGTCGCCATCTGCGCCGCCATCGAAGCGGAAATCGCCGACCTGGAAGACGAGGACAAGGCCGCCTTCCTGGCCGACATGGGCATGGACGAGCCGGGCCTGGACCGCCTGATCCGCGCCGGCTTCAAGCTGCTGGGCCTGCAGACCTACTTCACGGCCGGCGTCAAGGAAGTGCGCGCCTGGACGATCCACGTGGGCGACACGGCGCCGCAAGCGGCCGGCGTCATCCACACCGACTTCGAACGCGGCTTCATCCGCGCCCAGACCATCGCCTTCGACGACTTCATCGCCTACAAGGGCGAAGCGGGCGCCAAGGAAGCGGGCAAGATGCGCGCCGAGGGCAAGGAATACGTCGTCAAGGATGGCGATGTGCTGAACTTCCTGTTCAACGTCTGATTCCCGACATCTCAGCAAAAGCCGCGTTTCGACGCGGCTTTTTTACTTTGCGGCCAAGGCGCGCCGCGCACGCAGGCGCCCGGCTGCGCTTACTCGAGCACGAACCGCTTCTGCGCCGGCAGGCAGATGCGTTGCAGGTCATACCCGTCCACGACCGTCTGGCGCGCGGCCTCGCGCAGGTGCGCCAGGCTGGCACGGCGCTCGAGCGCATCGGCGATCGTCGCGGCCAGCGCCTCGTGGTCGAAGAAGTCCGTCAGCAGGCCGTTCTCGCCGTGCCGGATCACCTCTTCCAGCGGCGCCGTGCGCGAACCGACGATCAGGCAGCCCGTGCTCATCGCCTCCATCAGGGACCACGACAGCACGAACGGATAGGTCAGGTAGGTGTACACGGCCGAGACCTGCATCAGCTGCGTCAAGAGCTCGTGCGGCAGGCGGCCGACGAAGTGCACGCGGCGCATGTCCAGGCGCGCCGCCACCTCGTCGCGGAAGATGGCTTTCCAGGTCTGGCCCGGCGGCGGCGCCGCGCCATAGCTGGTGCCGTCCGCGCCGACGATGACGATGCGCGCGTTCGGGCGCAGCCGCTGCAGGGCCGGCAGCGCGCGCATGAAGGTGTGGTAGCCGCGATAGGGTTCCAGCTGGCGCGCGACGAACGTCACCACCTCGTCACCCGGCTTGAGCGTCACGCGCGCCCCCGCCAGGCTGACGCGGGCGTCCTGCCGGGGGCGGAAGCGTTCCGTGTCGATGCCGTCGTGGATCACGCGGATGCGCTCGCGGAACCAGGCCGGATGGCGGTCGCGCTGGAACACGGTGGGCGACAGGCCGGCATCGGCCGCCGACATCGCATGCAGCAGGTGCGTGTTACGCAAGCGCATCCGCTGCAGGCTGGCCAGGCCCGGCGGGCTGGAAAACTCGGGATCGAAGTAGGTGTCGCCGCCTTCGCTCTCATAATAATACTCGGCATACACCAGCACTTTCGCGCGCGGGAAGACGTCGCGCACGAACAGGCCTTCGCCCCAGCCGGGGTGGACGAACACGATGTCGGGTATGAACCCCTCCGCCTTCAGGCGCGCCAGTTCGGCCGCGCACGACTCGCCGCGCAGCATCTTGCTGTACAGGTCCTTCAACTGCGGCAGCTGCTGGCGCGCCTCGGCCGGCACGCGCACCTGGTGGCGCAGGTAGCGTACTCCCGGCAGGGCTTCGCCCTTGTCCGTCATGCCCAGCGCGACGACCTTGTGGCCATCGGCGGCGAGTGCCGGCGCCAGGTGGCGGAACTGGCCGGGGAAATTCTGGTGGATGAACAGGATGCGCGCCATTTACCGCGGGGCCTTGCTTTCGTACTCGGCGATCGCCTTGGCAAAGCCCGCGTTGAGGGCATTCGGCACGGCCATCGACAGCTGGTAGTGCTCGACCAGGAAGCCGTCGCCGGTGTTGCGCAGCACGCCGCTGGCCTGGCAGGTGCCCATCTGCGTGCTCAGCTGCTCGTCGAACCACACGTAGCGACGGTCGGGCGAGTAATACACATTGCGCTTCTGCGCCGTGAACGACCAGGCCTTCTTGCGTTCCCAGAACGGCCGGGCCCAGGCCTTGAACTGATCGCGCGTCCAGATCTCGCTCTTGTCGGTGCCGATGTAGACGCCCTGCGGCGCGATCTTGTCGAAGTAGGCCGGCCGCGTGTGCGCCGCGTCGTCATGCCAGCCGTCGACAAAGGCGTTGACCTGGCGGACGAACGCCGCGTCCGGCGCGGTCGCCGTCGTGGCGGCTGGCGGCTCGGCCGCGCAGGCCGGCACGGACAGCAGCAGGGCCACGGCGGCCAGGGTCGAGCAGGCGAGGGCGCTCTTCATCGTGTTCTCCGGTTGAGCAGGGATGGCGCAGAATACACCAGCGCGCGGTGCCAGCCAATGCTGCCTGTATAATCGGCGGGTTCACTGCTACCTAGAGACCCATGGCTTCATCCAACGACAATGTCAGCATGGCGCTGTTCTGCGACTTCGAGAACGTCGCGCTTGGCGTGCGCGACGCGAACTACGAAAAATTCGACATCAAGCCCGTGCTCGAGCGCCTGCTGCTCAAGGGTAGCATCGTGGTCAAGAAGGCCTACTGCGACTGGGATCGCTACAAGGGCTTCAAGGGCCCGATGCACGAGGCGAACTTCGAACTGATCGAGATTCCGCACGTGCGCATGTCCGGCAAGAACTCGGCCGACATCCGCATGGTCGTCGACGCGCTGGACCTGTGCTACACCAAAGCGCACGTGAACACCTTCGTCATCATCTCGGGCGACTCCGATTTCTCGCCGCTGGTATCGAAGCTGCGCGAGAACGCGAAAAAGGTGATCGGCGTGGGCGTCAAGGACTCCACCTCCGACCTGCTGGTGGCGAACTGCGACGAATTCATCTTCTATGACGACCTGGTGCGTGAAAGCCGCCGCATGGCCAAGCGCGATTCGCGCGAGCAGCCGCCGAAGCGTTCGCCGGAAGAGGAAAAGCGCAAGCGCGAGGAGATGGACAAGCGCCGCAACCAGGCCGTGGACATCGCCTTCGAGACCTTCGACGCGCTCGTGGCCGAACGGGGCGACAGCGGCAAGATCTGGGCCTCCGTGCTGAAGGAAGCGATCAAGCGCCGCAAGCCGGACTTCAGCGAATCGTTCTACGGTTTCCGCACCTTCGGCAACCTGCTGGAAGAAATGAAGGCGCGCGGCCTGCTCGAATTCGGCCGTGACGAGAAATCCGGTGCCTACGTCTACCGCAGCAGCACGCTGCCGGTGGCAGTGTCGCCGACCGAGGTCGGTACCGAGCCGGACGTCGCGGGCGAACAACCGGCAGTCGAAGGCAGCGAAGCGCGTGAACCGCGCGAGAGCCGTGAGGCGCGCGAGGGCCGTCGTGGCCGCGGCAACCGCGGTGGCCGCAACCGTCGCGGTGGCGCGGCCGATCCGGCCGAGCAGTCGGGCGCACCGATGAGCGAGACCGAAACGCAGGAAGTGGCGGTGGCGCTGGAATCGGCGGCCGCCGACTACGCGGCGCTGGTACGTTCGGCCGAGGAAGCGCTGCAGGAGCTGGCGCCGGAGGAGGATGACGGCACGGTGGCCGAACAGGCCGCGCTGGCAGACGACCTGCCGCCGGCCGTCCCGGCGGATGCGCAGGAGCCGGTCGAGACCGCGGCGCAAGCCGAGGTCGCAGCCGACGCCGCGCCGGCCAAGCGAGCGCGCGGCGCACGCAAGCCGGCGGCCAAGAAGCCGGCCCGCACCAGCAAGGTCGCCAAGGCCGCGGCGGACGCGGCAGAAGCGGTCGAGGCCGCGCTGGCCCAGGTCCCCGCGGCCGAGCCGGAAGCCGGGCCGGCCAGCGAGCCTGCCCCGGCAGGCGACGACGCGCAGGCCGCTCCGGTGGACAGCACGGCGGCCGACACGGCCGAGGCACCGGAAGGCGCCACGGCGCCGAAACGGGCCAGGAAGCCCGGCACGCACAAGGCTCCGGCGCGCAGCCGCCTGCCGCGCAAACCGAAGGCCAAGCCAGAAGCCTGAGCGGCGCCCGCCCGGGGCGGGGGCATTCCCGTCCCGGCCGCGGCCGCCCTGCCAAGGTGGCCCCGCCAAGGTGGCCCCGCCGATTTACGGGCCGCCGCTTTGCTGCCATACTGCGGGTCCAGGCATCATTATGGCGGCATCCTCATGGCGACACTGTCCGAACTCACCCTCTATCCCATCAAGTCGTGCGCCGGCATCGCGCTGCGTGCTGCCACGCTGACCCGTGCCGGCCTGATGACGGACCAGATCTACGACCGCGAATGGATGGTGGTCGATGCCAACGGCCAGTGCCTGACCCAACGCGAACATCCGAAAATGGCCCTGATCGTGCCGCGCCTGAAGGCCGATACGCTGGAGCTGCGCGCGCCCGGCATGCTGCGGCTGGAGATTCCGCTCGGTTTGCCGGACCCGGACGCTTCGGTCGCTATCGAAGTGGAAGTGTGGGAAGACCGCGTCAAGGCCTACGATTGCGACGCCCTGACGGCGGCCTGGTTCACCAATTATCTGGGCGTGCCGTGCCGCCTGGTGCGCTTCCATGCGGACGCGCAGCGCCTGGCCAGCCCGAAGTGGACCGGTGGCGTCGAGGCGCCCACGCTGTTCTCCGATGGCTATCCGCTGCTCGTCATCGGCGCCGAATCGCTGCGTGACCTGAACGGCAAGCTGCGGGCGGCCGGCCGCGACCCGCTGCCGATGAACCGTTTCCGTCCCAACCTGGTGGTGGACGGTATCGAGGCATTCGAAGAAGACTACGTCGAGACGTTCCAGCTGGGTGAAGCGGTACTGAAACCGGTCAAGCCATGCCCGCGCTGCCCGATGCCGTCGATCGACCAGGAGACCGGCCAGTACGGACCCGACCCGCTCGACATCCTGCAAGGCTACCGTGCCAAGCCGGAAGTGGATGGCGCCATCTGCTTTGGCATGAACAACATCCTGCTGGCCGGCGAGGGCCAGCGCGTGGAGGTCGGCCAGCCGGTCGACGTCACGCTGGCATTCTGAGCGGGGCCGCATGTCCCATACCATTCCCGGCAAGCCCCCCGCGCCCGCATCGGCCACCGATCTCGCGGTCGAAAACCAGCAGCTGCGCGCGCGCATGGCCTACATGATCGAACAGGCCGAGCGCAATCACTCCATCATGATGCGCCACCAGGCCTTCGACCTGGAGATCGTCGGCGCAGGCAGTTTTCCGGAACTGATCGGCAGCATTTTCCGCTCGCTGCCGGCGATTTCGGAGCTGGACAGCGTGACCTTGTCGCTGATCGACGAGGACGCGGACATCCGCACCGTGATGGAAAAGCTGGGCGTCGATTTCGCCGCGTTCCCCGACCTGCTGTTCGTGCCCGGCATCGACCAGCTGGGTTTCGACCTGGGCACGCGCCATGCGCTGTCGCCGCCGCCCAAGCCGATGCTGGGCATGTTCGATCCCGTGCGCCATGCGCGCCAGTTCCCGCAGCCGGCGCGGCGCCTGCAAAGCGTGGCCATCGTGCCGCTCTTGCGCAACAAGCGCATCATTGGCAGCCTGAACCTGGGCAGCGCGGACCCGGCGCGCTTCACACCCAGCCTGGGCACCGATTTCATCGAACACATGGCGTCGATCATCGCGATCTGCCTGGAAAACGTGATCAGCAACGAGATGCTGAAGTACATCGGCCTGACCGATTCGCTGACGGGCGTCTACAACCGCCGCTACATCGACCGCCGCCTGCTGGAGGAGATCGGCCGTGCGCGCCGCCAGAAGTACGCCATCTCGTTCATGTACATCGACATCGACCACTTCAAGCGCGTCAACGACACCGTCGGCCACCAGGGCGGCGACGAGGTGCTGCGCGAGGTGGCGAACCGGATCAAGGCCGAACTGCGCCTGTCCGACGCGCTGGCCCGCTTCGGCGGCGAGGAATTCGTCGTGCTGCTGATCGACGCGGACCTGGACAGCGCGGCCTTCGTCGCCGAGCGTATTCGCGCCAGCATCGCCGCCAGCATGATCGGCCTGGCGCAGGGCGTGCAGCTGTCGATCACCGGATCGATCGGCGTGGCCTGCCTGGACGAAGCCGACGACGGCCCGGCCGAAGCGGCCGCGCTGGAACTGATCGCCCATGCCGACGAGGCGTTGTACCTGGCCAAGTCGGGCGGGCGCAACCGCGTGATGCGATTCACCCCCAGCTGAAGGAAATCATGAGCGTTACCCGATCGCTGCTCCGCGCCGCGCTGCTGGCGCTTGGCTTGTCCGGCGCCGCCTGCGCGGCCGATGCCCCCGCCGCCGCCGATATCAACAATTGCGCCAAGCCGGAATGGCCGAAGGAGGCCTTGCGCCTGGGGCAGCACGGCAAGGTGACGCTGGAATTCCTGGTGGGCGAGGACGGCGCGGTGCGCGATGCACGCATTGCCGGCTCCAGCGGCTATCCGCTGCTGGACGTGGCGGCGCAGGATGGCATCCGCCGCTGCCGCTTCAAGCCCGCCACGAAGGACGGCCAGCCGGTCGAGTCATGGATGAAGTTGCAGTACGTCTGGACGCTCGACACCACGCCGCGCTACGACGAGGCGACACTCAAGACGATGCGCGAGGCCGCGGCGGGCGGCGCGCCGGACGCGGTGCTGCGGCTCGCGCGGGTCCAGCTGACGCCAGCACAGGCGGCCTTCGATCCGCCTGCCGCGGTGGCGGCGCTGCGCCCGCTCGCCGCCAGGGGCAACGCGGCGGCGCAGACGCTGCTGGGGTACTGCTTCGAAACCGGCACGGGTGTGCAGCGTGACCGTGCGCAGGCGTTGGCGCTGTACACGCCGGCCGCCGCCGCCGGCGATGCCGATGCGCAGCGTGGCCTGGCACGCTTGAACGAGCAGGGCAAGGGTCCGCGGCCATGACAGCGGGGACAGGCGCCAATCCGAGGCCCACGTGGCGCTCGGATTGGCGCCTGTCCCCAGGGGTGGACTACCCCTGCGCCAGCCGCCGCAATGCCCGTAGTCCCGGCATGAACAGATACTCGCCACCACGCAGCGTGCAGAAGCTCTGGATGCCGTGGATGCGGCGCCGCACCGGCCGTTCGGGCACCGTGAAGATGGCCCCTTCCGGCTGCTGCCCGACGATCGGATCGCGCTCGTTTGCCAGGTCGATGAAGTTGCCGTGGTTGATCCACTCCTGCTGCATGAACTCCATCGTTTCGTGTGCTTTGGCGGAGAGGCCGATGAAGAACAGGCCGCGCTCGGCGCTGTCGTCCTTCAGCAGATCCGGATCGTAGGGCGGCCCGAACGTGGTGCTGCGCCGGATCAGCCGGTGCAGGTTGACGTCCGTCAGGATCGCCAGCTTGCTGTCGCGCGGGTTCATGCGGCGCATGTGGCAGCCGTGCGGCACCTGCAGCCCTTCCTGGTCCCTGGCATAGGTGAAGTCGTTGTTGCGCTGGCGGTCCGCGCCCAGGGCGGGGTCGTCCCGTTCCGGTGCCAGGGCCAGCGGGGCGCCGCTGCGCCAGCGGCCCACCAGCTTGGCTGCCAGCAGTTCCTGGCCGTCCGCGTCGCCGCCGTGCTCGCGCAGGAAGCGGTTGAACGCGGCGATGTCGGCCCGGTACTTGCGCAGCACGACATAGCTGCCGTTGCGGCCGATCGAATCCTGGTCCGGTCCCGGCTGCGCCAGCGGCACACCCGCTTCGCCCGGATAGCCCAGGATGAATTCGCCGGCCTTGACGGGCCGGCCCTGGCCGGGCCAGGTAGGCGCCGTGCCGCCTTCGACGGCCGGATTGCTGATGTTGTCGCGGTAGCCGAACGGATTGCGGCTGTCCGGCTGGGCGCCGAAGTCGTGGGAGCCCAGCAGCGTCACGCCCTCCAGACCGGCGAACTGCGCGCGCGCCGTGTCCATGGCGGCGCGCCACGATGCCTCGTCCGGCGCGAAGATCGAGACCGCCAGGTGCAGTTGGCCGCTGCCGTAGGGCGCTTCCCACTGGTCGGGCGCATTGGGGCCGACGTCCTGCAGGTGATCGGCGCGGTCCGCCATGCCGGCGCGGAAGGGCGCCGGGAAGCTGTCCAGAACGGTCGGGTCCAGCTCCAGTGCACGCAGGCCGGCGTGGCTCAGCGCGACGGCGATCCATGCCTCCTGGTTGTCGCGCGCGTCGGCCGCGCTGCGCACGTGCGGTGCCAGCCTGGCCAGCAGCGCGCGGCCGCCGGCTGCCGTGTCGAAGCGCAGCAGCACGTGGGTGCCGAAGTACGGGTCGGGCCGGTCGAACAGCACGGTGGCCTGGATGTCGTCCAGTTCCAGCGCCGGCCCCGCGGCCTCATGGTGGACCAGCGCCTTGACCTTCTCAAGAATCGACATGGCCGCTCACCTTGTCGAGGAATTCCTGCAGCGCGTCGTTGATGCGCTGCAGCCGCCGCGTGTCGACGACGGACAGATGCGGGTTGGCGACGTACCAGCCATCGGCCGTCAGCTGGTGGCTGGCGATGAAGTCCTTCACGCCCGGGTCCTTGATGCCGGGCCAGCCTTCGACCGACGAGAACAAGAGGTCCATCAGGTCCGGGATCTTGGTGGCGAAGTCGTCGATATAGGTGTCCCAGTCGCCGTCATACGTGGTGGCGAACAGGATCTTGGTGTCGTTCTCGAAGAAGACGAAGCGCATGTCATGCAGGGTCGCGACCTTCTGCGCGCCGGCGAAATTGCCGTTGACGAGCTTGAAGATGCGGCGCAGGCGGTCGGCGCCGCCCGGCTTCAGCGGCGCGATGGCGGTCAGCTCGGACACCTTGCCGGACTGGCGGCCGACGCGGCCGGCGGAGCCGGGCTGCGCGTCCGCATGGGGATCGTGCTCGCGCAGCACGTTTTCCAGTGCGAGTTTCAACAGCTGGGGCGCGTCGCCCAGCACTTCTTCCACCTTGCGCTTGATGTCGGCAAGGTCGTTGCGTGGTTCGGTCATTGATTACTCCTTGATGGTCAGTCCGGCACTTGGGCCAGGTCGTCGATCTCGATGCGCGGCTGCGCGTTCATCTCGTGGCGGAAGCGGCTCGACGTCTCGTAGGCGCGGATGCGCGCACGCATGATCGAACCCAGTGGGCGATGCGCCTCGATGCCCTGCCATGGATTGAACGACAGCACGTCGTCGGCAAACACGCGTCGCGCGGGGCTGAAGGCCTCTTGCGGCGGGATCGTCAGCTTCGCCACCGGCAGATAGGGCGATGCTTCCTCGTCCCAGCGCACCGACGCGTCCTCGATCGGCATCTTCTCGATGTCGGTACACAGCTGCACCCGCAGCTCGTATTCGGCGCCCTGCTGGCGGAAGAAGTCGACCACGAGGTCGCGCAGTTCCGAGTCGCCGGCATCGTCGCGCAGCGGTTGGCCGGTCAGCGCACGCACGTTCTCCGACAGCGGTGCCGCGCACAACTTGGCCACGTAGTCGCCGTGGCGCAGCGCGGCCATGCTGTAGAACGTCTCGCCCAGGATGTGATGGTTCGGCGCGCCCAGCGTGTCGACGGTGGGGTTCTCGATCCCGAGCAGGTGCAGCGCCTTGCTGCCGCCATGGGCCAGCGCGGCCAGCAGCTTGCGCACGGCCTCGGGATCGTCGGCGTGTTTCTCCAGCAGTTGCTGGGTCTTCAGGTAGGCGGCCGCGTGGCCGAACGCGATCACGGGGTGGTTCACCAGCAGGAAGTCCTGCGTGTGGGCGTGCTCGCGGCCGGGCAGCAGTTGCGGCCCTGGTACGCCCAGCAGCTTGATCGCCATGCCGCGCGGCGCCGGGATGCGGTCGCTGTGCAGGTCGCCCGGCGCGGTGGACAGGCGCAGCACGGCGGGATAGCTGGCCGGGCTGGCGAACACGCCCTGGCGCAGCGGCTCGGGCAGGTTGTCGTAGACGTCGAGCCGGCCTTTCAGCACGCCGTGGCTCTTGGCGTGGGCATCGCGCGTGGCGTGCCGGTGCTTGTCGAAGACCTTCTGGTTCACCCGCAGCATCGATTCGACGATGGTGTCGATGATGGCGTCTTCGTTGGCCTGCTTGACTTCCAGGCCGGGGTGGTAGCGGACATAAGTCGGTTGGTCGTGACTCATCAGATTCCTTCTGGCGGTTACGGTCGAGCCAGTATAGGAAGCACGTTTGTAACGTACGGTAGAGTGGGTCTTCTAGACTATTGGTGGCGGGTAGCGCTACAGTGCTGCTTGTGGCAGTGGCTGAACTCGGCAACTGAGGCCTATTCCGTAAGTGGCATGCGACAACGTGCAATCATTGCCTGACGCTGGGGACCGTGGCTACAATCAATAACTTTTGCCCCCGGAACGTTGCAATGTCCGACGCAATCATTCAACGGATCGGCGCGGCGCTCGCGCAATTTTCCAGCGTGTCGCGCCTGTACGAACTCCACCTCGATGGCGGCGCGGACGACGAGCACCTGCTGGTCGAGGCTTTTGCCGCGACCGACGCACTGCAGGAGACCGGCGCGCGCGATGTCATCGCCCTGTCCACCAGCGCCTGCCTGGCGCCGGCATCCCTGCTGGGGCGCCAGGCTACGCTCGCGGTCAGCCTGCGAGTGATCTACCTGGGCGGCGACGAAAAATACCGCTACGCCCACAACGACCAGCAGCACGACGAGGGAAAGGATCGCCAGTACGCCGGTACCTCGGGCGACGACGAGCTTGCCCGGAGCGCCTGAGCATTCGCCTCGGCAGTAACTCCCGGCCCGCCTGGCGCTATACAGCGGTACCTGCCTGCTTCAGCCCCCCGGGACGCCCGTGCGCGCCAACACAAGCAACCGATCGACCAGGCGCAGCGTGGCCTGTTCGACCGTCTGTCCGGCATCCTCTGCCAAGGCACTGCTTTCGACCATCCCAGGCGAGGTCACGAAGCGGTCGGCGACGACAAGCGTCGGCACCGCCCTGACCGCGTAGCGATGTCGCAGCGCCAGTACGCGATCGAGCTGGCCCTGTACCGCCGGGGCGCGATAGGCAGCCAGGAAGGCGGCGCGGTCGATGCCTTGTGCGGCCATGAAATCGGCCAGCGCGTCTTCGCTGTCGAGCTTCAGGTGCTGGCGATGGATCGCGTCGAAGATGCGTCGATGGAGCCGCTGCGGATCGGGCAGGGCCTGGACGGCGAAATACAGCCTTTGCAGCGGAACGTCGCGGTCGCTGAACGCGATCGGCAGCCGCTGCAACCGGACTGCCTGGCGCTGGCCCGCCCAGGCATGCAGGGGCGCGTCGAACGCGGCGCAATGGCCGCATGAATACATGAAGAACTCGGTGACGTCGATGGCGTCGCCAGCTGGCGCGAGGCGGTCGCGGGCGATGTGCAGTTCCGTAAAGGCTGCTGGACGGTCCGGCGGCGTGCAGGCAGCCAGCAAGCCGGCCAAGGCCAGTCCTGGCAGCTTGATGAGCGATGTGCGCATGGTGTGACAGGTCTCGGTTTATTCCACGATCGCATAGGCGATCAGCAAGAGGACGACCCACAGGCCGCTGCTCAGCACTTCGGGCAGCGGCGCGTTCGATGGCGCCACCGGCGCCAGTCGTGGTCCGTTCGGGGCCACGGCGAGCGCGCGGTCGGTACGGTTCAGATGATTGGCCGAGATGCAGGCGCCAGCCGCGACAACGGCTGTCAACACGCCCAGCTTCGGATCGGCGCTCGCCAACCACAGCGGCGTTGGCATGGCCAGCACCAGTGCGGGGATCAGGGCGGCCCGGCGCTTGGCCGCGGCGATCGCGACTGGCGCTACCGGGGCGGATGCGAGCAGGTCCCAGGCCTGCTCGCCGGCTTCGATCAGGCGCGTCAACGTCCCCGCCAGCGCCGCGCTGCCATACACGATGATGGCGGCGATGACGAGCGGGCGCAGGCTGCTGGTGCCGGCCGCGAGCAGCGTCACGGCCGGCCAGATCAGGCGGCTGGCCAGTTGGCCCCACGCCAGGGGCTGGCGCAGGATGAGCAGCCATTCCTTGTACAGCACCAGCTGCCGCAGGCCGGTTCCGAACCGCAAGCCGACGCCGACCGGATTGGCCGATGTCGACGACGGCAGGTGGCGGCCCTGCTGCTGCAGGTGCAGGAAGCCATGCCGCAGCCACGCCGTGGCCGCGTAGGCCAGTCCCGACGCGACCAGCCCAAGCAGCAGCAATGCTGCCGGATCGCCCTGCAGCGCCCACACTGGCAGCCAGAGCGGGCTCGCGGGGCCCAGCAAGGCGCCCTGTTCCAGCAGGCCGGACAGTCCAGCGCGCATGCCGGCGGGTAGCTTGTGCAGCAGCTGGGGCAGGAAATACAGGCCCACGATGACGGCGGTGCCTGGTACCTGGGCGATGATGGCGGTGTAGCGCGGCCCTATCCAGCGGGCCAGCTGGATGGCGAGCAGCATCGCCAGGCTGGCCGCGAGCGTGGCCAGCGCCGCCAGACCAGGATACAGGATTAGCAGCCGCGGCCGCCCGCTCACGACGCCGACGTGGATGACAGGGCTGATCAGGAACAGCGCGAGCAGCAGCGTTCCCAGCACCACGCCGCCCAGCCGCGCGCGCAGGATGGTCGCGGCCGGGACGGGCGCGCACAGCAGCAGATCGATGTCGTCGCGGCGGTAGATCACGTGGACGCAGCGTATCATCGCGGCCGACAGCATCAGCACGAACAACACGGCAGCGGCGGCACCGTCGAGATGGAGCTGGGCGGTGCCCTCCGCCGGGCGCCAGTAGGGCAGGGTGGGTAGCGCACCCCAGGCGGCGACGTGCAACACCAGGTAGACCGTGACGATCCACCCGAGGATCGGTGCCGGCAGGGCGCGCTGGTTGGGGGCGCGCTGCAGGGCGCGGCCGACGGCCGCCGCCGACTCGGCGACGAACAGGCGCAGTTCGTGTCGCATCAACCACGCCGCTCCGCCCGGGCGCGGCGACAGGAAGTCAGGCAGTGGCATCGGCGCTTCCCGTCAGGCGCAGAAAGACATCTTCCAGCGAGGCCTCATGCCGCTGCGCCTGGTGCCGCAACTGATCGAGACTGCCCTGGCCGACCAGGCGGCCATGCTGCAGGATGCCGATGCGATCGGCCAGGCGTTCCGCCACTTCCAGGATGTGCGTGGTCATCACGACCGTGCCGCCCGCCGCGGCGTGGCGCTGCAGCAGGTCCTTGACCTGGCGCGCCGCGTGGGCATCCAGTCCGGTCAGCGGTTCGTCCAGGATGATCAGCGCCGGCTGATGGATCAGGGCGCCGGCCAGCGCCAGTTTTTGTTTCATGCCGCGCGAAAAACTTTCGGTCAGTTGCCGCGCGTGCGGGGCGAGCCCGAGCAGCGCCAGCAGCTCGTCCGCGCTGGCGGCGGCCTGCCTGGCGGGGATGCTCCATAGCCCGGCCATGAAGACCAGGTACTCGCGCGGCGTCAGCTTGCCGTAAAGTAGGGGTTCGTCCGGCAGGTAGGCCAGCGGCCGTTTCGCCGCCTCCGGCTGGGCGTGCAGGTCGACACCGAAGATGTGCACGCTGCCGGCATCCGGCAGCAGCAGGCCGGTCGCCATGCGCAGCGTGGTGGTCTTGCCGGCGCCATTGGCGCCCAGCAGGGCGTAGATCTCGCCGCGCCGGACGGTCAGGTCCAGCGCAGCCACGACCGTGCGGTCGAACTTCTTGCTGAGCCCGCGCAGGGCCAGAGCAGGGTTGTCAAAGTCGGACATAGGTATTGTCGAAAGAGTCGGTCATTCGAAGCGCAGGGCTTCGATCGGGTCCAGGTTGGCGGCCTTGGCCGCGGGCAGGATGCCGAACAGCAGTCCCACCACGGTGGAAAATGCCAGCGCCAGCACCATCGCCCACCAGGGGATCGTTGGCGCCGCCAGGCCGGGCACCAGGCTGCTGGCCAGCAGTGCCAGCAGGTAGCCGAGCACCGCGCCGATGATGCCGCCCACCAGCGACAGCATGGCGGCCTCCATCAGGAACTGGACGAGGATATGGTGACGCTGCGCGCCCAGCGCCTTGCAGATGCCGATCTCGCGCGTGCGTTCGGTCACGGAAATGAGCATCACGTTCATGATGCCGATGCCGCCCACCAGCAGGGAGATGCCGACGATGCCGGCCAGTACCATCGTCATCGATCCCACCACGCGCGACAGCATTTCCTGCAACTGCACGGCCGTGAAGATCTCGAAGTCGTCTTTCTGGCCGGGCGCGATGCGATGCAGCTGGCGCAGCAGGCTTGCGGTGCGATCCTGCACCGCCGCCAACTGCTCGCTGTCGATGACGTTGAAGGTGATGGCGAGATCGAGTTGCGCCGGATCGGCTACCAGCGACTGTCCGGTCGAGAAGGGAATCACGGCGTGATCGTCCGGCGCGCCGCCGAACGCTTCGGTGCGCGGCTCGGTGACGCCGACCACCTTGAACCACTGCCCGCCCAGTTCGATGAAGCGGCCGACCGGATTGGCCGGCAGGTGCAGCTTTTCCCGCAGCTTGCGGCCGATCACGCAGACGCGCCGGCGCGTGGCGACGTCGTCATTGCTGATGTAGCGGCCATATTGCGGCGTGGCCTGGCTGAGGATCCGATAGTTGGGCGTGACGGCGCTGACCCGGGCGAACACCGTGGTCGAGCCGTGCTTGATCGCCGTGCCGTAATCGCCGAACGGCGAGAAGGACGGCGCGATGTCGTCGATGTCGCCCACGTGCCGCAGGATGTGGCGGTAATCGTTGAGGGTGATGCGGTTGAATTTGCCCTGCAGCGCTTGTTCCGGCGTCGTCAGCGAGCGCAGGCTCATGCTGTTGCTGCCCAGTCCCTTGAAATTGCTGGCGATGATGTCACCCATGGCCTGGCTCAAGGCGACGATGGCGATGACGGAGGCAACGCCGATGATGATGCCCAGCATGGTCAGCACGCTGCGGAACCCATGGCTGCGAATGCTGGCCAGCGCCAGGCCGAAACTGTCCAGCAGATTAGACACGGCCGTGCTCCGCGCCGCTGGCGCCGGCGACGATCCTGCCGTCGAGCAGCCGTACATGGCGCCGGCACCGGGCCGCGATGGCCGGGTCGTGGGTGACGATGATCAGCGTATGGCCCTCGGCATGCAGCGCGTCGAACAGCGCCATGATCTCCGCCGTGGTGCTGCTGTCCAGATTGCCGGTGGGTTCGTCGGCCAGCAGCAGGGATGGCGTTCCGCATAGGGCACGTGCCACCGCCACGCGCTGGCGCTGCCCGCCGGAGAGTTGGCTGGGCAGGTGGTGCAGGCGGTGCGCCAAACCGACTTTGGCAAGGGCGGCGCGTGCGCGCGCCTCGCGCTCGCCGCGTCGTACCCCCTGGTAGACCAGTGGCTGCATGACGTTCTGCAGCGCGGTCGCCCGCGTCAGCAGATGGAAATGCTGGAAGATGAAGCCGATCTCGCGGCTGCGCAAGGCCGCCAGCTGGGCGTCGCTCATGGTGGCCACGTCGGCACCGCGGAACAGGTAACTGCCACCCGTCGGGCGGTCCAGGCAGCCGAGGATGTTCAGCAGCGTCGACTTGCCCGAGCCCGAGGTCCCGGTCAGGGCCAGATAGTCGTTCGCCGCCACCGTCAGGTTGATGTCGTCGAGGGCGGTAATCCGTTCGCTGCCCATGAGGAAGCTGCGCTGGACGTCGCGCAATGCCAGCAACGTGCTCACGATGTCTCCGCCGCGGTCGCCACGCGGTCGCCGCTTTTCAGTTGCCGCAGCACCTTGAACGGCCCGGTGATGACGGCGTCGCCCCGCTCCAAGCCGCTGGTGACCTGCTGGCGCTCGTCGTCCGCAATGCCCAGTTGCACGGGCTTGCGCAGTGCCTGGCCGGCGCGCGCCACCATCACATAGTGGCCCCCGTCACGCTGGCGTTTGGCAGCGGTGCGGCGCTCGCCCAACATGGCTTCGGCGCCGTCGCTCTTCTCGCCCGCCGGGCTGAGGATGGCCTGCAGCGGGACGCTGAGGGCCGCCTTGGCACTGGCCGTATAGATCTCTGCGCGGCAGCTCATGCCGGCTTGGAGGGCGACACCCGTGGGGTTTTCCAGCGACAGCTTGATCAGGTAGCTGCGCGCCAGCGCGCCATTGCCCGCGCCGCCCTCGTTACGCTGGGGGGACAATGCAACGCTGCGTACCGCCCCGCGCAGCACCAGGTCCGGATGGGCGGCCGTGAAGATGGCCGCCTGCTGGCCCGCGCGGACGCGCGCGATGTCGGCTTCGTCGACGCTGATTTCCGCCATCAGCGTAGCGGTGTTGGCAATGGTGAGCAGGCTCGAGCCGCGGTAGCCGACCTGGTTGGGCACGGCCGTTTCGCCCGTCTTGATGTCGATCGCGGTAACCGTGCCGCTGAGCGGTGCAGTCACCACCGTCCTGGCGGCGCGGTCGAGCGCCTGCTTGAGCGCCGCCTGCGTCTGCTGCAGCGCCTCGGCGCTGTTGCGCAGCTGAATCCTGGCCTGGTCGAGGGCGTAGCGCGCATCGTCCAGCGCGGCGGCGGCGATCATCTGGTGGCTGTACAGCATCTGCTTGCGCTGGTACTGGCTTTCCTGGTTGGCCAGGGCCAGACGCTGGTTGTCGATATTGATCTGTTGCTGGCGCACCACCGACTGCTGCTGCGCCACCTCGGCGCGCGGCAGCGCATCGTCGATCCGCAGCAGTGCCTGCCCCGCCGCGACCTGCTCGCCCTCCTGCACCAGGATGGCGGCGACACGGCCGATCACTTCCGACGACAGCTGTACCTGCTGCTGATAGACCAGCGAGCCCGATGCCAGCACCGAAGCGTGGATCTCGCGCGGCGCCGCCACCTCCAGCGTGACGGCCTGGGCGGACGCCGGCCGCAGCGTGCGCATCACGACAGGCGCGGCGATGGCGGCGCCCAGGACGGCGACCACGATGACACGTCGAGTCACTGCGTGATGCCCTGAGCCAGCAGCAGCGCCCAGCCACCGTAGACGAGCAGGGGCGGCAGCAGCGCGATCGCCAGCGCGCTGGCCCAGCCGCGACGCGTCCAGTCATGTACGCCCAGCGCGAGCAGGGCAATGCTCCAGACCAGGCCCACGTCGATTGCCTCGGCAAGGCCCATCCATGGACCGCTCTGCAGTCGCAGCACGAGCTGGTTGAGCGACAACGGATGGAGCTGCGCATTGCTGATGTGGCCGTCGGTGTTCAGCAGGAGCTGTACCGCGCCCGATGCCAGCAGGATGAAGTGCGGCATATTGCTCCATACCACGAGCGAAAACCATTGGCGGAAGGAGCGCTGGAATGCCAGCAGCCTGGAAACGCCGAACAGGTACAGCGCCATCAGCAGCCATCCCAGCGGCAGCAGCACCAGGTCGTGGATCAGGGTGCTGGTCAGCATTGCCTCGCGCCGGATCGACAGGCGGGCGCTTTCGCGAAGGTTGACGTCGCTGATGCTCAACAGTGCTTGTTCCTTCAGCCATTCAAAGTCGACCACGCTGTAGTACCAGGCCGACACCGCCGCAGTGCTCAAGGCCAGCAGCAACAGCGGCGCCAGCCAGACGGGATGGCTGTCCAGCGACGCGAACAGTTGGCGCGGCTGGGTAATCGCCTGGCTGAACAGGGTATTGAAGGACGGCCGTTCCGGCGTCAGTGGAACGGGTGTGCCAGTTTGGGAGATAGTCATATGCTTGGGTCCATTGAAAAAGAAGTGAATCGGCGGCTGCCGGGCCGCGCTCAGCTGGCGGCCTGCGCCAGCGGGAGGGCGGCAGACCGCTCGTGCAGCTTGCCTGCCTGCATCTCGAAAATGCGGTCGCCTTCGGCGATGGCGCCAGAGCGATGGGCCACGATGATGCGGGTCAAGCGCAGCTGGCGCACCACGTGGCTGATGCGCAGCTCGTTGTCGTTGTCGAGATGGCTGGTGGCCTCGTCCAAGGCCAGGATGCGCGGTTGCTTGTACAGCGCGCGCGCCAGCAGGATGCGCTGCTTCTGGCCGCCCGAGAAGACGTTGCCCGTCTCGCCGACCAGTGTCTGGTACGTCATCGGCGTGGCCATGATCTCGTCGTCGATCGCGGCCTGGCGTGCGCATGCGCGGATGCGTGCCGGTTCGGCGTCGTGGGCGAAGAAGCTGATGTTGTCGGCGATCGAACCCTGCTGCAGGCTGTCGTCCTGCATGACCGCGCTGACGAGCCTGCGATAGTTCGCCAGCCCGAGCGTGGCGACGGGGATGCCATCCACCAGCATCTCGCCCTCGCTGGGCTCGAGCAAGCCCATGAGGATCTTGCACAGCGTCGTTTTGCCGCAACCGCTGGCGCCGGTCAGCACCACGCTGTCGCCGGCATCGATGTGCAGGTCGATGCCGTCCAGTATCCATGGGTCGGCCGGCGAATAGCGGAACCGTACTTGCCGGAGCGTGATGGCACCGCGTATCTGGCCGAGATCGAACGCGGCCGTCTCGGTCGGCTCCGCCGGTTCATGGACGATGCCGCCCAGGCGTTCGGCATACAGCCGCGCCATGTTCAGGTCCACCAGCAGGTTGATCAGGCGCGTGGCACGGTTGGAGAAAATCACCGCATACACGCTGCAGGCCATCAGCATGCCAACGCTCATGGCCCGGTCCATCACCAGGCCGGCGCCCAGGTAGAAGATGCCCAGCGCTTCGATGCTGAACACTGCGGTATTGAGCACCTTCGCCAGCGCGATGATGCGTTGGCGCCGCGCCTCGCAATTGGCCGCATCCTGTTTCAGGTTCAGCCAGCGCGCCGTGCGATCGCTTTCCTGTCCGTACAGGCGGATGGCCGTCATCGTGCGCAACGTCTCGATGAAATAGCTGCGCTCCCTGGCGTGCATCAGCAAGCCGTCGTTGGTGGCGTTGCGCAGCGGTTCCTGCAAGCGCGCGCGGATGACACCGTACACCAGCACGCAGCCCAGCGTCAGCGCCGCCAATTGCCAGGAATAGGCCAGCAGCATCGCCAGCGACAACAGCGCCAGCACCAGGTCCAGCACGGTCTCCAGCATCAGGCTGGTAAGTGTGTTCTGCACGATCGTGATGCTCTCGAAGCGCGACGTGATATCGCCCAGCTGGCGCTTCTCGAAATAGGCCACCGGCAGGCGCGTCAGGTGGCTGAACACGCGCGCCACCCACTGCAGATTGACTTCGAAGCTCCAGCGCATCAGGAAGCGGGAGCGTGCGTAGTCGATGCCGGCGTAGACCGCGACGAGCAGCAGGAAGGCGCAGAACAGTGTCGTCAGAAATGGGCGGTTACCGGACAGGATGACCTCGTCCACGACCACCTGGTTGAAGATCGGCAGCATCACGGCAAACAGCTCCAGCGCGGCCGACCAGAGCAGCAGTTGCACGGTGGCGCGGCGCAGGCCGCGCACCGGGCCGACCAGGCCGCGCAGCGACAGCGGGGTCGAATGATCGTGGCGCTCGAAGCGCGGGGTCGGCGTAAACTCCAGCGCGACGCCTGTAAAGCTGTGCGACACCTGCGCCATCGACAGCCGGCGTTCACCCAGCGCGGGGTCCAGCACGATCACGCCGCGCGCGCCAGCCAGGACCCGCGTCAGCACCACGAAGTGGTTCAGGTTCCAATGCAGGATGCAGGGCAGTTTCAGCTCCGGCAGGTCTTCCAGTTCCAGCCGCACGGGCCGCGCCGCCAGTTCCAGGGCGCTGGCATGCCGCACCAGTTCCGCCACGGTGGCGCCGCGCTGGCTGGTGTCGAAGCGGCGCCGCATGGCGGCCATGTCATGCACCTGGCCGTGATGGGATGCGATCATGGCCAGGCAGGCCAGAGCGCATTCGCTCGACTCACCCTGCAGGACGAGTTTGGATTTCATGGCCGGCCTCCGAACAGCCAGCGGGACAGCGGCGTGGGCGCTTGCGGCAGGTTCACCTCGAGAAGCAAGCCGGCGGGCACGTCTTGCGGCACGCCGTCACGGCGCAGTTGTGGCGACAGCAGCGCCAGCGTCACGCGGCGGTACGTCATGGTGTCGGGATCGACGGCATGCGTGGTGCGACGCAGCTTGGCCTGGATGCCTGCTGGCAGAGCGCTGGCGTGCAGATAAGCGCTGTCGACCGCGCGCACGACACCGGTTTGCAAGCCGTATTTCTGATAGGGAAAAGCGTCGTAATGCAGGGTGACCTGCCGGCCAGGCGCGAGCGCCGCGGCGTCGATGACCGGTACGAATATGCGGGCAACAACAGGAGCATTAGGCTGCGTGCTGGCTGCCGTCTCAGTCACACCGATGGCCACGGCATTCCTGGACACGCTGCCATACACCAGCAGCAGCACCAGCCCCAGCGCGATGATCAGACAGCCCGAGCTGATCGCCCAGCCCGACATGGTGTGCACCAGGCGAATTTCACCGAAATTGCCGTAGCTATTCCCGGACAGGGCCTGGGGGCGGAAAATATTATTCTTTGTTGCCGACGCCATTTTCTGATGAGTTGTTGTTCGTTTTTCTGGCCGGAGATTAATCGGACGGCCTGCCCTATATATATCAAAGCGGGCCGGCCGAATTAATCAGAATAAATCAGTTGGTGCAGAATTTGCGGCCCAGCCAGCCGCCCGCGGCGCCGCCGAGCGTACCGCCGATAATGGTGCCGGCCGGGCCACCGCCCGAACCCAGCACCGCGCCAACGCCACCGCCGAAACCGGTGTACAGGTCCTCGCAGAAACTGCCCGCGCCACTGACGATTTCAAACTCTTCTACAGCCAATTCACGAATTGCCATGCAAACTACTCCAATTAAGTAAAAATGCCAGACTTGAACGGAAGTCTGTACCGATCGATGCCCAGCCGGATGGCTGGTCATTAATTCCTTGAGCGTCTTAAATATTAATTGTGCAAGAGTGATGCGAATAATAAAGATGGTTCCTGATGCCAACAACTAATGTTTCGATATAACCATATGATTTTTGTTGAGGGGGCTGTTTTTATATTGGTCGTGCCGGGGGGAGGTGCCGTTTATAAGCGCAATAAAGCGCCGCTCCGGCGCGGCGGAGGTCTTGTCGTTGAGGGACTAAGGAACTGATCGAGGCAGGGTGGCCGCGACCAGTTAAAACTGTGCCGTTGCGGCAAAGTCAGGGATGGCGCCCGCAGCCGGTGGAACCGCGGCCAGTGCCAGCAGGGGGGCGCCAACCGGGGCATGGCTGGCATGCCGAAGATGAGGCAGCGACAGCGAAAGGTGCTGTCCGCACGTGGCAGGCCGGGGCGCTTACCCCAGCAGCAGCCCCTCGCCGCGCGCGACCGCTTGGGCGCCGCCGCGCAGCACGACCACGTCGCCCACGGCCAGCACCGTCTCCGGGCCCACGGCCAGCCGCTCCTTGCCACGCCGGACCGTCGTCACCTCGGCGCCTTGCGCGGCCAGGTCGATCTCGCCCAGCGCCTTGCCGACGCCGGCCGCATGGTCCGTCAGCGTGACGCTGTGCAGGCGCTCCATGTCAGCGTCGTCGCCCACGTCGCTGATGCCATGGAAGTAGCCGCGCAGCGAGTCGTAGCGCTCCTCGCGTGCGGCCTGCACGCGATGCACCACGCGCCGCAGCGGCACGCCCAGGATCACCAGCGCGTGCGAGGCCAGCATCAGGCTGCCCTCCAGCAGTTCCGGCACCACTTCGGCCGCGCCGGCGTCCTTCAGGCGGTGCAGGTCGGTATCGTCGTGGCTGCGCACGATCACGGGCAGCGTGGGCGCCAGCTCGTGCACCAGGTGCAGCACCTTCAGCGCCGACTGGGTGTTGGCGTAGGTGATGACGACGGCACTGGCGCGGTAGATGCCGGCGGCGACCAGGCTCTCCCGGCGGGCCGCGTCGCCATACGAGACGTTGGCGCCGGCCGATTGCGCTTCCTGCACCCGGGTCGGGTCCAGGTCCAGCGCGTGGTATTCGATCTGTTCTTCCTGCAGCAGTGTCGCGAGGCTCTGGCCACTGCGGCCGAAGCCCGCCACGATGACGTGCTTTTGCGTGGACATCGTGCGCGCCGCGATCCGCGTCAGGTTCAGCGACTGCATCATCCATTCGTTGCTGGAGAACTTCAACACGAGGCGGTCGGACTGCTCGATCAGGAATGGAGCCGCGAGCATCGACAGCACCATCGACGCCAGCACCACCTGGATCACGAACGGATCGACCAGCTCCATGCCGCCGGCCACGTTCAGCAAAACGAAACCGAATTCGCCCGCCTGCGCCAGCGCCAGGCCGGTGCGCATCGCCACGCCGTCCGAGGCGCCGAAGGCCTTGGCCAGGCCCGCGATCAGCGCGAACTTCATCAGCACGGGAATGATCAGCAGCACCAGCACGAGCCACCAGTTCTCCAGGACCACTTGAACGTTGAGCAGCATGCCGACGGTGATGAAGAACAGGCCGAGCAGCACGTCGCGGAACGGCTTGATGTCCTCTTCCACCTGGTGTTTATATTCCGTCTCCGAGATCAGCATGCCGGCGACGAACGCGCCCAGCGCCAGCGACAGCCCGGCGCGCTCCGTGATCCAGGCCGCGCCCAGGGTCACCAGCAGCAGGTTCAGCATGAACAGCTCCTGGGAACGGCGCTTGACCACCACCGTGAACCAGCCGCGCATCAGCTTGTGGCCGAAGAACAGCAGCAGCACCAGCACAGCGACCGCTTTCAGCGCGGCCCAGCCCAGCGTGGGGCCCAGGTTGTCGGGGTTACGGGCCAGCGCCGGAATCAAAATCAGCAGCGGCACCACGGCCAGGTCCTGGAACAGCAGGATGCCGACGATCTTGCGGCCGTGCTCCGATTCCAGTTCCAGCCGCTCGGTCAGCATCTTGACGACGATGGCGGTGGACGACATCGCCAGCGCGCCGCCCAGGGCAAATGCGGCCTGCCAGCTGACCTTGATCGTCGGCGGCAGCGTCTGCGCGATCACCCAGCCGAACAGCACGGTGGCGGCGATCGTCGTTACCACCTGCGCCAGCCCAAGGCCGAACACGATGCCCTTCATGGCCTTCAGCTTGGGCAAGGAAAATTCGAGGCCGATCGAGAACATCAGGAAGACGACGCCGAATTCGGCCAGCGAATGCGTCGCATGGCTTTCCTCGGCCAGCCCCAGCGCATGGGGGCCGATCAGGATGCCGACGGCGAGATAGCCCAGCATGGGCGGCAGGTGCAGCATGCGGAAGGCCACAACGCCCAGTACCGCGCTGCCCAGGAGCAGGAGGGTCAGTTCAAGGGGTGAGAACATCGATCAGCGGCGGCCCGCTCCGTCGGTGCGGATGTTTTGTAACATCTGGCAAGTTTTTTGCTTTCCCAATTCGGCTATACTTTCGGCATGAGTGTAACCCATGAAAAAACAATGCTGAAAGCTTTTGATGCAACAACCGCAAGCCGTGCGCTGGAACTGGCGCGCGAGGCCCTGCAAATCGAGGCAGACGCGCTGGTCGCCCTGCATGCCCGTCTGGCAACGGACGAGAGCGTAGGGAAAGCCGTTTCGCTGCTGCTGAACTGCAAGGGCCGCGTTGTCGTGTCCGGCATCGGCAAATCCGGCCATATCGGGCGCAAGATCGCCGCGACCCTGGCCTCCACCGGCACGCCGGCCCTGTTCGTGCACCCGGCCGAAGCGGCGCACGGCGACCTGGGCATGGTCACGCCGGACGACGCCTTCATCGCTATCTCGTACTCGGGCGAAAGCGCCGAGCTGATGGCGATCCTGCCGGTCGTCAAGCGCATGGGCGGCACCGTGATCTCGATGACGGGCAAGCCGGAATCGAGCCTGGCACGGCTGGCCGACGTTCACCTGGACGTCTCGGTCGCCAAGGAAGCCTGCCCGATGAACCTGGCGCCGACGGCGTCCACCACCGTCACGCTGGCGCTGGGCGACGCTATCGCCGTCGCACTGCTGGACCTGCGCGGCTTCAAGGAAGAGGACTTCGCCCGCTCGCACCCGGGCGGCGCGCTGGGCCGGCGCCTGCTGACCCACGTGCGCGACGTGATGCGCAGCGGCGACGCGATCCCCGCCGTCACGGCCGATACGGCATTGCCCGATGCCTTGATGCAGATCACGCAAAAGGGGATGGGCATGACGGCCGTGGTGGATGCAGACTACCGGCCGGTGGGCGTGTTTACCGACGGCGACCTGCGCCGCATGATCGACAAGGTGCAGGACTTCGGCAAGGTGATCATCGGCGACGTGATGCACGCCAACCCGCGCACGATCGGTCCGGACAAGCTGGCGGTGGACGCCGTCGCCATCATGGAACAGTACCGCATCAACCAGATGCTGGTCGTCGACGACGCCGGCAAGCTGACGGGTGCGCTACACATCCACGACCTGACGCGCGCGAAGGTGATCTGATGGCGCAGGCTTACGACATGGACAACGTGGCCCGTGCCGCCAACGTGCGCCTGATGATCTTCGACGTGGATGGCGTGCTGACCGACGGCAGCCTGCACTACGGTGCCGACGGCGAGGCGTTGAAGACGTTCAACGTGCAGGACGGCCTGGGCATCAAGCTGCTGCAGGAAGGCGGGATTCGCACGGCCATCATCAGTGCGCGCCGCTCGCCGCAGGTGACGGCGCGGGCGAAGGACCTGGGCATCGAATTCGTCCACCAGGGCGGTCACGACAAGCTGACGCCCTTCAACGCGCTGGTCGCGCAGCTCGGGCTGAGCAACGAACAGGTGGGCTTCATCGGCGACGACATCGTCGACCTGCCGATCCTGTCGCGCGTGGGCTTCGCCGTCGGCGTGCCGAACGCGCGGCCGGAGGTGATGACGCGCGTGCACCACGTCACGCAAAACGGCGGCGGACGGGGTGCCGTGCGCGAAGTGTGCGAATTCGTGCTGCGCGCGCAGGGCCTTTATGACAACATCATGGCCCAGTTCCTGGTCTGACGGAGTTTCGCCATGCGTAATCAAAGGGTCGCCCACCGCTATCGCCTGTCCGTCGGCCTCGTGCTCGGCCTGTTCGGCGCGTTCGGCAGTTTCTGGCTGGTCGAGCTGATGAACCGCGCGGGCGAGGAGATGCAGGCCGGGTTGAAGCTGAACGAGCCCGATTACATCGTCGAGAACTTCTCGTTCGTGCGGATGACGAAGACGGGCCAGCCCAGCTACATCATCTCGGGCGCCAAGCTGACGCACCGTCCGGTCGACGATTCGTCCGACATCGTCAAGCCCGTGGTGCGCAGCCTGTCCGGCGAGAACCCGCCGATGGACATTCGCGCCCAATTCGCCCGCGTGGACCAGGACAACACGCGCGTGACGTTGACGAAGGACGTGCGCATCGACCGCGCGGCGTCGAAGGACTCGCGCGAGATGCACCTGGCTACCCAGGCGCTGACGGTGTATCCGGAGGAAGACCGGATGGAGACGGATCAGCCGGTACGGCTGCAGTTCGGCGACGCCACGGCCACGGGGACGGGCATGCAAGCGAACAATGCGACGCGCCAGGTACACCTGGCCGGGCGCGGCACCCTCGTGTATCCGCCGCGCGGGCAACAGACCAAATAGGATCAAGACATGAAGAAACTCATACTGGCGGCGGTATTGCTGCTGGGCGCAACGGGTTATGCCGCGGCCGAGAAGGCCGACTCGTACCAGAAGACGGTGATCGACTACCGTTCGCTCGACATCGACGACGTCAAGCAGATCTACACCTTCACCGGCGACGTCGTGCTCACGCGCGGCACGCTGCTGATGAAGGCCGACAAGGCCGTCGTCACCTATACGCCGGACGGCTACCAGCTGGCGACCCTGACGGGCGGCGCGCGCAAGGTATCGTTCCGCCAGAAGCGCGACGGCGAAGGCGACCAGTGGATGGAAGGCGAGGCCGAACGGATGGAATACGACGAGAAGGCCGAGCTGGTGAAACTGTACTCGAAGGCCAAGATCCGCCGCCTGGAAGGCAAGAAGCCCAGCGACGAGGTCGAGGGCGAGTTCATCTCCTACGACAGCCGCAAGGAATTCTTCAGCGTGCGCAATACCAATACCGGCGACAACAAGCCGGGCGCCGGCCGCGGCACGATGGTGATCCAGCCCAAGCGCACGCAGCCCGAGGCCGCGCCGGCGGCGGAGAAATAACGATGGCGGACCTGAACACGGCGACGGCAACCGGTACCGGCGGCAGCACGCTGATCGTGCGCGGCCTGCAGAAGAGCTACGGCAAGCGCCAGGTGGTGCACGACGTCTCGCTGCAGGTGGCCTGCGGCGAGGTGGTCGGACTGCTGGGACCGAACGGCGCGGGCAAGACGACGTCGTTCTACATGATCGTCGGCCTGGTCGCCTCCGACGCGGGCACCATCGACATCAGCGGCACCGACATCTCCAGCCTGCCGATCCACAAGCGCGCCAACCTGGGGCTGTCGTACCTGCCGCAGGAAGCCTCGGTGTTCCGCAAGCTGACGGTGGAGGAGAACATCCGCGCCGTGCTGGAGATCCAGAAGGTCGATGGCCGTGCGCTGACGAAGGCGCAGATCGACGAGCGCCTGGACACGCTGCTGGCCGACCTGCAGATCGAGAAGCTGCGCCAGAACACGGCGCTGTCGCTGTCCGGCGGCGAGCGCCGGCGCGTCGAGATCGCGCGCGCGCTGGCCACCAATCCCCGCTTCGTGCTGCTGGACGAGCCGTTTGCCGGCGTCGATCCGATCGCCGTCATCGAGATCCAGCGCATCGTGCGCTTCCTGAAGGAGCGCGGCATCGGCGTCCTGATCACCGACCACAATGTGCGCGAAACGCTGGGCATCTGCGACCGCGCGTATATCATCAACCAGGGCAGCGTCCTGGCGTCCGGACGGCCGGACGACATCATCGCCGACGAGTCGGTGCGTCGTGTCTATCTTGGTGAACACTTCCGTATGTGACCCCTCATGAAACAGTCTCTGCAACTGCGAACGTCGCAGCACCTCGCGCTGACCCCGCAGCTGCAGCAGTCGATCCGGCTGCTGCAGCTCTCCACGCTGGAGCTGCATCAGGAACTGGAACAGCTGCTGACCGATAACCCGCTGCTGGAACGCCTGGACGACCCGCTCGACCGTTCGCTGCGGCTGCTGGCCGATGGTGCCATCGGCCAGCAGAGCGCACCCGAGGCGCCTGCCGAGGGCCCGCCGCAGCAGGCCGACGCCCCCGCCCCGGCAGAAGCGGAACCGTACGACGGCGAAGGTGGCCCGGAAGGCGACAGCGACTGGAGCGACGTCGGTCGCAACAAGGGGCCGGACGACGACGACGCCCGCCCGCAGCTGGAGGCGAGCCAGCACACGCTGCGCGAACACCTGATGGAGCAGATGCGTGTGACGGTGCAGGAGCCGCGCGACCGCGCCCTGGTCGAGCTCATCATCGACGCGCTGGACGAGAACGGCTACCTGGAGGAAAGCCTGGAAGAGATCCACGGCCGCCTGCCGGAAGAGCTGGAAGTGGAAATGGAAGAGCTGCGCACGGCGTTGGCGCTGCTGCAGAGCTTCGACCCAGTCGGCGTGGGCGCGCGCAGTGCGTCCGAGTGCCTGGCGCTGCAGATCCGCAAGATGCCGGGCGTGCCGCTGGTGACGCGCCGGATGGCGCTGTGCATCGTCGAGAAGCACCTGGCCTGGTTCGCCCAGCGCGACTTCAACAAGCTGAAAAAGGCGCTCGACTGCGACGACGAGGACCTGCGCGAAGCGCAGGCCGTGATCCGCCAGTGCAATCCGCATCCGGGCGCCGCGTTCGCGTCCGACGTGTCAGACTATGTCGTACCGGATGTGATTGTGAAGAAGGGCCGCAATGGCTGGGTCGTCACGCTGAACAACGACGTGATGCCGCGCCTGCGGGTGAACGCGCTGTATGCCAGCCTGCTGAAGCAAGGCAAGGGCGAGTCGCAGATGAGCGCGCAACTGCAGGAAGCGAAGTGGCTGATCAAGAACATGCGCCAGCGCTTCGACACGATCCTTCGCGTCGCCCAGGCGATCGTCGAGCGCCAGAAGAACTTTTTCTCGCACGGCGCCGTGGCGATGAGACCCCTTGTGTTGCGTGAAATAGCTGATACACTGGGGCTACACGAGAGCACCATCTCTCGGGTGACAACTCAGAAATATATGCTGACCCCACATGGCATGTTTGAGTTGAAGTACTTTTTTGGCAGCCACGTCGCAACCGAAGCTGGGGGAGAAGCTTCCTCGACTGCGATCCGTGCGCTGATCGTGCAATTCACAGGAGCCGAAGACCCGAAGAACCCTTTATCCGACAGTAAGATTGCGGACATGCTGGGAGAACAGGGCATGGTGATTGCGCGACGAACTGTTGCCAAGTATCGTGAAGCCCTGAAAATCCCTCCCGTCAGCCTCCGCAAGTCCTTGTAGTGCATGGGTTCCTCTGCGCCGCCAGCTTTTTTACGGCGGAGCATCGCATGAACCTGTAGAGCGACATCATCTTTAGGAGTGTGTATGAATCTCACCATCAGTGGACATCATATCGACGTCACCCCAGCGATCCGCGAATACGTGCAGAACAAGCTGGAGCGCGTCAAACGACATTTCGATCAAGTGATCGACGTCGCTGTCATCCTGACTGTAGATAACCTCACCGAGAAAGAGAAACGCCAGAAAGCAGAGATCAACCTGCGCATGTCGGGCAAGACCATATTTGTAGAGAGCATGGCACAGGACCTGTACGCGGCCATCGATACGCTGATCGATAAGCTGGACCGCTCGGTCATGAAATACAAGGACAAGGTGCAGAATCACAACCATGATTCGATCAAGCATCTGTCCGAAAGCGATGTACCCGCTGCATAAGGCAGCTGTGTAGTACCGGACGAAAGGGCGCAGACAGCGCCCTTTTTTGTTGTGCACCGCACAGCCCGCCTCACGTCCCAGGCGTCCTTCCGCCCATCCTTCCGCAGCGCCATTCGCCAATGGCTGAGTTACAAATCGACCTGGCTCGCCAGCCGTTTCCTTGCCAACTGGAAGTTACCAAAGCCACGCTGTACATGGCTGATTTAACGGAACTTTCCATCCTCCGTTTTGCAAGCAGCTGGCGTGCCGCGGCCGCTACGGCCGAGCGCTCTTAAGGCTGAGTTGATTACATTGTCCCGACAATTTCTTTCAAACGAATACGATCTGCCGATATCCATTCTCGCCGCCAGCCCTTAATCTTTGGCCTGACGCTTGAGACGGCGGCCGGGTGTGGCGGTGGACGGAGCGGTAGCCCGCTGAGTTTAAATCTATTACTAATAGTTACATCCGTGGTCCGTGGACGACATCCACCGGCGGTGACTGGCATTGTGGAACGATCACAACGGAATTCGTACCGGTTGCGCAGGCGAGGCGCCATCACTGCTGAGCACGCTTTCATAGAGCGCTTACGGTGCGCTGCAGCACGCAGCGGAAGGAAACCGTCAACGTTGACAGGTTGCGATATCAATCCAAAAGTACGGAGAATAATCTTGCAAAAAGATTCACTAATTCCGATGTCATGCCACTCGATGCAGGTAGCTTGTTGGAGGTGAACGTGTCTCGCGGCAGCCCCGCGCGGACACTCTGCAAGCCGCAGTATCAGGTGATCGCTCGGAAACGTCGCAGCCATTGAGCGCAGCTCGAGGGCCCAGTCGGTGAGCGCGGGCTGGTTTGACACCGCGTCAGTCGTAATCCCGGTTTGATTCATTTTCTAAAGGAATTGCCGCGTGTTACATCCCCTGATCGATCAGGCCCGCCGAGGCGGTGCCGAGCTTGAGATTCACCGCGTCCGCAAGCGGGCCATCGTGCACGGCGCGGACTCGCTACCGGCATCTTGCCGCCCAGCCCTGGCTCGTCCCCATGGACAGCTCGTCACCGCGCCCCTGCCATCGGCAGGGATCATGACCGAAATCAAGGTCGGCGATGACTCGTACCGGACAATCGCAAGAACCGGCGCCTGCTTTTCCTTCCTCGTGTTGCCGTGCCGGCATGCGCGGGGCAACCGTCCAGCCAACCAAGGAGTCCGGCCATGACCATCGAAGCAACGCTGGGGACCAGCGCCGCATTCGCGCGGCACCGGCTTCCCGCCAAGTTCCACCGCATCAGCCACGTCACCACGCTGCTCTACCTCGCGCACGCCCTCGTGTTCTTCCTGGGGCCGGCGATCGTGGCGTTCGCCATTGTCGACGTGCCGATGTCGACGCCGGTGCGCATCGCGACCGCGATCGGCCTCGGGCTCATCGGCGGCCACGGCATGCACCTGCTGACCTTCGTGGGCCATGAAGGCATGCACACGAACCTGCATCGCAACAAGTACGTCAGCGCCGGCATCGCGCTGGTGTTTGCCTCGATGGTGCCGCTCTTCATGATCGTCGGCTTCGCGATGACGCACTGGAAGCACCACCGCTTCACCGGCCAGGAAATCGATCCGGACGTGCAGATCTATTCGCAGTACCGCACCTTCTGGTCGCGCTTCTTCGTGGCGCGCTCGGCCAGCGTGCGGGTGTACACCAAGAACGCGCTGGGCATGGCGTTCGGCCGCGACTGGCCGGAGAACACCAAGCTGCCGTTCACGCCGCTGGAGATGCGCTGGATCGCGCGCATCAATGCCGCGCTGGTGCTGTTCTTCGTTACCGTGTACGGCTTCATCTGGTACCACTCGACCTGGCTCGGCTTCACGGTCATGCTGATCCCTTACGCCACGTTGTATGTGCTCAGCAGCATGCGCGCCTACATCGAACACACGGGCACGGTGCCGGGCCGCTATGTCGACAGCCGCAGCTATACGTCGCCGCTGTACACGCTGCTCTTCTTCGGCAGCAACTTCCATCTCGAGCACCACCAGTATCCGGCCGTGCCGTGCTACCGGCTGCCCGAGCTGCACCGCTACCTGAAGTCGATGCGTGTGCTCGAGGGCAAGAACGCCCAGGTCGAACCGACGTTCTTCGGCGCGCTGCGCTACACGACGGGACGCTTCCAGTACCCCTGCGTGAAGATGCAGCCGGTGGCCGACGAGTTCATCGAACGGATCGCCGACGGCCGCCTCGACCGCGATGCGGACCCGAACACGCAGGGCAGCGACGCGAAGGTCGCCGTCGCCAACAAATAACAACAATTTTTTGAATGTCCCGCCATGCCGGTTCCAGCCCGGCCGTGGCAGAACGCCGCCTGCGCGGCAAGTGAGGAAACATGTACATCCAAGACGCATGGTACGCAGCAGCCCTGTCCGGTGAAATCAAGCGCGAGCCGTTTGCCCGGTCGATCCTGAACGAGAAAGTCGTCATGTACCGTACCTCGACGGAGCAGGTCGTGGCCCTGGAAGACCGCTGCGCGCACCGTCAGGTACCGCTGTCGCGCGGTCGCCTGGTGGGCGACGAACTGCAGTGCTGGTATCACGGCCTGCGCTACGACTGCTCGGGCGCGTGCGTGAGCATCCCCAGCCAGAACACGATCCCGATCAATGCGCGCGTGCGCGCTTTTCCGGTGGTCGAGAAGCATGGCCTGGTCTGGCTGTGGCCTGGCGATCCGGCCAAGGCGGACGAGGCAACGATCCCGGACCACTGGGTGTGCGCGGCGCCCGAGCTGGCGGGCAAGATGAGCTACTGCACCATCAACTGCAATTACCTGTTCGGGATCGACAACATCCTCGACATCTCGCATGCGGCCTTCGTGCACCAGAAGACGCTGGGCTCGCTCGACATCGTCGAAACGCCGCCGGAGATCCTGATCGGCGAGAACGAGGTGCGCGTGCGCCGCTACATGCGCCGCGAGAAAACGCCGCCGCTGTACACCCGCATCCTGCAGATGGAGTACATCGACCGCTCGCAGGAAGTGCTGTATTGGCCGATCGGCAACACGCGCGTGGAGACGCGCGCGCACGCCTGCGGCGACGAGGACGGCAAGGTATACCACGTCTATACGACGACGATCTTCACGCCGGCCACCGACACCACCAGCCATGTGTTCGTGGGCATGCACCGTGACTTCGACGTGGACAACCACATGTTCACGGAATTCACGGCCAAGGAAGTGTTCAACACCGTCATGGAAGACAAGGATGTCGCCGAGAGCCTGCAGGCGAACTGGAGCGCCACGGCGCCGATGATCGACATCCAGCTCGACCGGCCGGCCTATGCGGCGCGGCGCATCCTCGAGCGCATGGGCGCCACCGCGGCCATCCGCGCGACGGTCTGACTCCTCAACCCTTGCAGAAAGAGCCATCACGATGAACCACCAAGCACACGCCAGTCTCTATGTCGACGAGTTGCTGCGCGAGCTCGAGACGACCGCCAGGGACGAGGTCATCCTGCGCCACCCGATGACGTTCGGCGAGACCGCCGGCCGCGCCCGGGTGGACCAGCTGGCCGCCGCGACCGGCGGCGTCTTCGCCACGGTCGAACCGGCCCACAGCTGGAGCGGTCCGGATATCGGCGGGCGCGAGTGGCACGGCCAGATCCACGACCGCCGCATTCGCGGCATGACGGTGGCGCGGCGCTACGGCCAGCGCGTCGAGGTCGACATTTTCCTCGCCACCTTCCCGGCACCGGTGCGGCATGCGCTGCGCGAAGCCTGCGGCAGCCTGATCGCCGCCGAGCACTGGTCGCTGCCAGCGGGGATCGATACCGCGCTGCCGCCGGTGCCGGCCGATGAAGTGCTCGATCCGAAGCTGGCGTTCCAGCTGACCGACGACGCCCAGCTGACCAGCCCGGTAGCCGTCAAGCCGATCAACGGTGCTGCCGACGTGGTGCGCATCTGCGGCCACTCGATCAAGGTCTATGGCGGCCGGGCCAGCGGACCGCGCCTGACGGTCGGACCGACCACGCTGAGCCTGTGGACGGGTGAGGTCGCGGGGCTGCCGCTGGAGGTGGCCAACGTCATCCACTGGCAGGACCAGCAGCACGTGAAGCTGATGGCGATGGCGATGCGGCCATGGCCCGTCGTCGAACTGTTCCAGGCACGGATGAAGGCGCGCACATTGCCGTTCCTCGATGACTCCTATTTCGAGCCGGCCGCCGAAGCGGCTGTGCGCGAACGGGCGCAAGCCTAAGCGGGGCGCCGCCCATCGACACGCGGCCGCCATGCCAACAGCGCGTGGCTGGCGGCGGTGAACCAGCGCAGTACAACGTCGAACCGCTCCCATCGGATGCGGCGCGGCAGCGTGTCGCCGTTCGCCCGGCAGCACGACGTTTTTCGGACATCACACAACGGAGTTTCAGATGACTTCCAGCTCGAGCATCAGTACAGCGGTAAGCGCGACGACGGCGACCGCACCGGTCCACGCCCAGGACGTCGACATGGACGCGGTCCTGCGCCGGCGCGCCACGGCGACGCCGGACGAGGTGGCCATGCGCTTCCTGAGAAACGGTGAAGACGACGTCGTCGACCTGACCTATCGTCAGCTCGACCAGCGCGCCGCCCGCCTGGCCCACCAGCTGCGCCAGCAGCTGACACCGGGTGCACGCGTGCTGCTGGTGCTGGAGCCGGGCCTGAACTATGTCACCGCGCTGTTCGCCATCTTCAAGGCGGGCGCCACGGCGGTGCCGTCGTTCCCGCCGGTCGGCACCCGTGCCGTGTCGCGCTTCGCCAGCATCTGCAACGACTGCGGCGCAGAGCTGGTGATCGCCGAAGGCAGCCTGCGCGCTTCCGAAGAGCGCCTGAACGCCGCGCTGTCCGCCCAGGGCAAGGTGCCGGCATGGCTGTTCGCCGGTGCCGACTTCTTCGAGGCGCTCGACGCGCAGTCGGAAGTGGCGCAGGGCGCACCCAATGCCGACCCGGAGTTTCCGGCGCTGCTGCAATACACGTCCGGTTCCACCGGCGATCCGAAGGGCGTGATCCTGTCCGCCGCTAACCTGATCAGCAACAGCCGCGTGCTGGACATCCGCATGGGCACGGCCGAAAAACACGTGGGTTTCACGTGGCTGCCGCCGTACCACGACATGGGCCTGATGGGCGCGCTGCTGCTGTCCGTGTACAGCGGCTTCACCCTGGTGATGATGACGCCGGCCCATTTCGTGCAGCGGCCGCTGCGCTGGTTGAAAGGGCTGTCGAAGTACCGCGTCACCAGCTCGGTCGGTCCCAATTTCGCGCTCGACCTGTGCGTCGACACGATCACGGACGAGGAGGTCGACGGTCTCGACCTGAGCAGCCTGAAGCTGCTGTTCTGCGGCGCCGAGCCGGTGCGGCAGGCCACGCTGGACCGCTTCGCGGAGAAGTTCGGCCCGGCCGGTTTCTCCAGCACCGCCTACGTGCCGTGCTACGGCCTGGCCGAGGCCACGCTGTTCATCTCGGGCAAGGCCGACTGCAGCGCGGTGCCGCACCGCATCCTGCTGGACCAGGCCTCGTTGGCCGCCGGCGTGATCGCGCCCGCCACGCTGGACGCGCCCGCCACGGCGATCATCAGCTGCGGTACGGTAGCCACCGATCACGTGATGATGATCGTCGACCCGGAAACGCGCGAGCCCATGCCGGAGGGCACGGTGGGCGAGATCTGGTTCAAGGGCGCCAGCGTGGCGCAAGGCTACCTGAACAAGCCGGAGGTCAGCGACGAAGTGTTCCGCGCCCACCTCGCGCGCGACGCGCAGGATGGTCCGTACCTGCGCACGGGCGACCTGGGCTTCATGATGGACGGCGAGCTGTATATCACCGGCCGCATCAAGGACGTCATCATCTTCGCCGGCCGCAACCTGTACCCGCAGGACATCGAGGCGGTGGCGCAGGCCTGCCATCCGGCCATCCGCACCAATGGCGTGGCGGCCTTCGCCGTGACGCGCGACGACAAGGAGCACCTGGTCGTGGTGGCGGAGATCCTGCGCTCGGCCAAGCTGAACGCCGAGGACCTGGAAAACGTCGAGGATGCGATCGCCGCCGCCATCACGCTGAGCCACGGCGTGGCGCCGCACACGGTGCACCTGGCGCCGGTCTCGACGATCCCGCTGACGACCAGTGGCAAGGTGCGCCGCAGTGCCTGCCGCGACGCCTTCAACGCGGGCGCGCTGGCCCTCGTCAAGCCCCGGCCCACGCCGGCGGCGGCCGCCGAAGCGGACACCAGCACCCTCTTGCCACAGGAGTAAAGCAGTGACGACGACCAAAACCCCCACGGCGGCAGCGACCGGCGCCAGCATGCAGGCGCAGAAGGATGGCGACAGCCGCGCCCGCCGCCTGGCCTACATCACGGTGCTGACGCCCGCCATCGGCTTCGTGGCCGCGATCTGGTATTCGCTGCATTTCGGCCTGAAGCAGCAGGACATGGTGCTGCTCGGCGTCATGTACTTCCTGACGTCGTTCGGCGTCGAAGGAGGCTTGCACCGCTTCTTCTCGCACCGTTCGTTCAAGGCGGGACCGGTGACGACAGCCATCATCGGCATCCTTGGCTGCATGGCGGCGCAGGGGCCGATCCTGTTCTGGGCGGCCACGCACCGCATGCACCACGTGTTTACCGACCAGGACGGCGATCCGCACTCGCCACGCGTGCTGACCCCGGGCTGGCGCGGCCGCCTCAAAGCCTTGTGGCACGGCCACGTGGGCTGGCTGTTCACCGTCAAGCGCAGCAACTGGAGCAGCTACGTGCCGGACCTGTTTGCCAGCCGCGTGGTGTTGTTCGTCAACCAGCACTACCTGAGCTGGGTGTTCCTGGGCCTGGCGATCCCCACCGCGATCGGTGGCGCGCTGAGTGGCGTCGAAGGCGCCGTCGGCGGCCTGCTGTGGGGCGGCCTGGCCCGCGTCTTCCTGCTGGACCAGGTGACCTGGGCGGTCAATTCGATCGGCCACACGTTCGGCAAGCGGCCCAACCAGACGCGCGACACCAGCGGCAATATCGGCTGGCTGGCGCTGGTCTCGGCCGGCGGCGGCTGGCACAACAACCACCACGCCAATCCGGCGCTGGCGCACAACGACTACCACTTCTGGCAGATCGACACGACGGCCTGGGTGATCCGCACGCTGGGCCTGCTCGGCCTGGCCTGGGACATCCGCCAGCGCCAGAACACCGAACCGTCCGCGGGACCGGAAACCATCAATAAATAACCATCGTCGGGGAAACGCCATGACTACGCAAACCAAGACCTTACCGCCCAAGCCGGCCAGCGCCGCCGGCCCCGCCCTGCGACCGGGCATCGCGCCATTGACGGGCATCGGCGCCACCATCAAGCAGGTCACGGCGCTGGCCGTGATGCTGATTCCGCTGGTGGGATTCGTGATCGCGGTGCAGCGCGCGCTGGAAGGGCGCATGTCGACCACCGACGTGGTGCTGTTCGGCGTGTTCTATTTCCTGCACATGGGCGGCATCACGATGGGCTTCCATCGCTACCTGGCCCACAAGACGTTCAACACGTCGCCGTTCTTCGAAGGCCTGCTGCTGATCTGCGGGTCGATGGCCGCGCAGGGCCCGATCATGTTCTGGGTCACGACGCACCGCCGTCACCATACCTACAGCGACCAGCATGGCGATCCGCACACGCCGAACCTGCATGGTCCCGGCGTGCTGGGTCGCCTGCGCGGCCTGTGGTATGCGCACATGCCGTGGATGCTGGCGCGGGACGTCTCTGGCTGGAACTTCTTCGCGCCGGACATCCTGGCCAACCGCAAGCTGTTCTTCTACCACCGCACCTACGGCCTGTGGATCCTGCTCGGCCTGGCCTTGCCGGCCGCGATCGGCGGCGCCATCGGCGGCACGTGGGACGCGGCGTGGAGCGGCTTCCTGTTCGGCGGCCTGGCGCGTGTGTTCCTGGCCAACCAGGCGGCATGGTGCGTCGGCTCGATCTGCCACATGATCGGCAGCAAGCCGTTCAAGACGGACGACAACAGCGCCAACAACTGGACGGTCGCCATCCTGACGTTCGGCGAAGGCCTGCAGAACAACCACCACGCATTCCCGGGCTCGTTCCGCCACGGCGTGAAGTGGTGGGAGCCCGACCTGAGCGGCTGGCTGCTGTACGGCCTGGGCAAGCTTGGCGTCGTCTGGAACCTGCGCGAGCCGGACCAGAAGACGATCGAGAAGATGCGCAAGCGCGCGCTGACCCAATAACCTGACCTTATAACTATAAACAAGCACTATTTGATTCACATTCACCCAGGAGAAATTCATGTCTCAAGAAAACAAGGGAGGCCTGTTCGGCTTCTTCCGCAAAGGCGGGAAGGAAGTGGAAAGCAATGAGCCGCTGAGCGAGGAAGTCATCCGCCAATGGCTGGTCAAGCGCCTGGCCAAGCAGGTCAAGGTCGATCCGAGCGAGATCGACACGGCCAAGAAATTCGAACTGTACGGCCTCGATTCGATCGTGGCGGTGCAGGTTTCCGGCGACCTGGAAAAACTGGTCGAGCAGCGCCTGTCGCCGGCGCTGCTGTTCGAGCACCCAAGCATCGATGAGCTGAGCGCTCACCTGGCCACGGAACTCGGACTCAACGCAACCGCCTAAACTGGGAGACAACAATGCCGTCCGCAAAAAGCTACCCATCATCGCCGGGGCCCGACTTCGAGGCGTTCCTGGACAAGAGCAAGACGCTCGAAGGCGAACGCCTGGCCGAAGCGATCCCGAAAGCGTATTTCGAACCGCGCGTCTGGCGCGGCCTGCTGGGCTTCTTCGTCAGCTACGCGCTCTACATCGGCGCCATCGTCGGCGTCGCCTATGCGCCGCACTGGGGCTTCTACCTGCCCCTGTACGTTATCGCCGGGTTGGGCGGCTGGGGGCTGCATTGCATCGCCCACGACTGCGGGCACAACTCGTTCTCGCGCAACAAGACGCTGAATATCGTCATCGGCCACCTGTCGCTGCTGCCGCTCTTGTATCCGTTCTATTCGTGGAAGCACGTGCACAACCTGCACCACTTCCATACCAACAGCCTGGAGATGGATACCGACTGGCGGCCGATCCCGCGCGAGATGTACAAGCGCATGTCGCTGGGCCAGCGCTTCGTCTACATGGGCACCCGCACCTGGCTGTTCTGGGCCGGTACGATCAATTACTGGATCGTGTCGGGCTTCCGTCCCGGCTTCTTCCCGAAGAAGGACATGCGCAGCGACGTGCGGCGTTCGATCGCGTTCGTGGTGCTGGCCTCGATCGTCTACTTCGGCGCGCTGATCTATTTCACGGGCCTGATGGGCTTCTTCCTGCTGTTCTTCCTGCCGTGGATCGCCATCCACACCTGGTTCAGCATGACGACCTTGATGCACCATACGTCGGCCGACATCCCGTTCCTGACGTCGGAGCACTGGAGCACCAACGCCAGCCGCATGCTGGTGACGACGGACTACCGCTATCCGCAATGGCTGCTGTTCCTGACCCACAACATCACGATCCACACCGCCCACCACGTGGCGCCGGTGGTGCCGTTCTATAACCTGCAGAAGGCGCAGGCGGCATTGAAGGAAGCCTATCCAGGGATGATCCGGGAAAAGAACTTCAGCTTCGGCGACCTGTGGTGGGTCATCCGCAACTGCCACTTCTACGATCTCGATTCGGGCTACTACACGGATTCGGCGGAGCGGCGCGCGGTCGTCCCCCGCACCGCTTCCTCCGTGCCGAATACCTGATCTTTCCACCGTGCCGGGCAACCGCAGGACCTGACGCTATGACTGACATCACATCACCCTCGCCGCGGCTGGCGCAACAGCCGGCGGCACCGCCGGCGCCCGGCATCGGCGCATTGCTGGCCCAAGCCGGCTACCGGCTGGGCGGCCGGCTGGCGCCCAAGCTGGCGGGCCGGATCGCGGCCGACGCGTTCGGTCGCTCGCGTTCGAAAGGCGGGCGGACCGAGTTCCGCATGCCGTTGGGCGCGCGCACGTTCGACATCGCCGGCAACGACGACGTGCGGCGCGGCTACCTATGGGCGAACGACGGCCCCACCGTGCTGCTGGTGCACGGTTGGGGTTCCGACAGCAGCAGCATGATCGGCTTCGTCAAGCCGCTGCTGGCGCTGGGCTTCCAGGTGGCGGCGTTCGATGCGCCGGCCCATGGCGAATCGGCTGGCAACAAGACCACGATGACGCGCTTCGTCGCGGCCGTCGGCGCCGCCATCAAGTCGCTCGGCAACGTACAGGTCATCATCGGCCACTCGCTCGGGTCGATCGCCTCGGTGGCCGCCGTCGCCAAGGCCAGCCCGGAGCACGCCCAGGCTGTGCAGCGGATGGTGCTGATCGCCGCGCCGGTGTCGCTGTCCACGGTGCTGGAGCGCTGGGCCAACAGCCACCAGCAGCAGTTGCCGCGTGCGGTGACGGACCGGATCTACGACCGCCTGCTGGTGCAGAACGGCGTGCCGGTCAGCCACTGGGACATCAGCGTGCTGGGCGCCGCGCTGGAGATCCCGATGCTGGTGGTGCACGACGAGCTCGATCCCGTCGTGCCGCTGAGCGAGGCGCAGCGCCTGCTGCGCAGCCTGAAGAACGTGCGCCTGGAGCAGACCTCCGGGCTGGGGCACAGCCGCATCCTGTCGGCCGCCCCGGTCAAGGAATCGATCACCCGCTTCGTCGGCGACGCCCGACTGACCTCAACTGAACTGGAATCTGGCAATGACTGAAACCGTAGCTGAATACAAAACCCTGATGTGCCTGGTGTGCGGCTGGATCTATTCCGAGAAGGACGGTTCACCGGAAGACGGCCTGGCCCCGGGCACCCGCTGGGACGACATTCCGGACAGCTGGACGTGCCCGGAATGCGGTGTTAAGAAAGAGGATTTCACGATGGTGGAATTCTGAGCTGCCGGGCTTGCACCGGCAGCGGCCGTGACCCGATGGCAGCGTGACAGGGAGGCAGGACCATGCACACCGATACCAACGACTCCACCGCTGGCGCGGCGGGTCCTGCCGCGCAGCGGCCGTCGAAGAAGCCATCCGGCAACCTGATTCTGGCGCTGCTGCGGCTGGCGCTGGGCGTGACGCAACGGGTCGCGCCCGGCACGGCGGTCAGGATAGCGGCGCTGCTGTTCCGTACGCCGCTGCCGACCAAGCGCGCGACCCGTGGCGCCAAGGTGCCGGCGGGCGTGCGCGTCGAGCAGGTGCCGTTCGAGGGCGCATCGGTCACGCTGTACCACTATCCGGCAGCGAGCGATGCGCCGCGGGTCTTGCTGACGCATGGCTGGGCCGGTTACGGCCTGCAGCTGACCAACGTCGGCGCGGCGCTCAGCGCGGCCGGCTGGGCGGTGATCCTGATGGACCAGCCGGGCCATGGCCGCAGTGCCGGCTGGACCGGCAACCTGCAGCAGTTCTCGCGCGCGTTGCGTTTCGTCGGTGCACGCCTGGGCCCGCTGCACGCGCTGGTCGGCCATTCGATGGGCGGGGCGGCCATATCCCACGCGGTGGTGGAGGGGCTGGCGGCCGACAAGCTGGTGCTGATTTCCGCGCCGGTGTCGCTGACCGACGAAACGCGCTCGATGGGCCAGGCCTTGCGGTTGTCCGAGCGGGTGCTGGCCGAGACCATCGCCCACATCGAGGCGCGCGAACGCGTGCCGTTCGACACGATCGCGGCCACCTACCTGGCGCCGCGCATCGCCTTGCCGACGCTCGTCGTGCACGACCTGGAGGACACAACGGTGCCGCATGGGGCGGCACAAACGCTCGTCAAACATTTGCCCAACCCGCGACTGCACACCACCAGCGGCCTGGGCCATCGTCGCTTGCTCAAGGACCCGGGCGTGGTGGGTATCGTGGCGGATTTTCTGGGACCGGCGCGCGGCTGATCCCGCGCATCCTTAACCCGCTGTTCCAACCTTTTAGGAGAGCCTCGTGAAAGATGAAATCGTCATCAGTTCCGCGCTGCGTACACCGATCGGTGCCTTCTCGGGCACATTGAAGGACACTCCGGCGGCCGCGCTGGGCGCGCACGTCGTCAAGACGCTGCTGGAGCGCACCGGCCTGGCGCCAGAGCGCGTTGACGAAGTGGTGATGGGGAACGTGCTGCAAGCTGGCAATGGCATGAACGTGGCGCGCCAGGTGGCCGTCAACGGCGGCCTGCCGGTCGCCGTGCCGGCGCACACGGTCAACCGGGTGTGCGGCTCCGGCGCGCAGGCGGTCGTGACGGCGTATGCGCAGATCCGTTCCGGCTTGTCGAACCTGGTGATCGCCGGCGGCGTCGAGAACATGGACCAGGCCCCGTACCTGATGCCGTCCCTGCGGCACGGCGCGCGCATGGGCCACACGCAGGCGCTGGACGCGCTGCTGCGCGATGGCCTGAACGACGCGTTCTCCGACCAGCATTCCGGCTGGCACACGGAAGACCTGGTGGCGAAATACGAAGTGTCGCGCGAGGCGCAGGATCGCTTCGCCGCCGTCAGCCAGCAGCGCTTCGCGGCGGCCCAGGCGGCCGGCTGGTTCGAGGGGGAAATCGTGCCCGTCACGATCACCACGCGCAAGGGCGAGACGGTGTTCGCCAAGGACGAGGCGAACCGGCCGGACACGACGGAAGCGGGCCTGGCGAAACTGCGCCCGGCGTTCCGCAAGGACGGCACCATCACGGCGGGCAACGCGCCCGGCCTGAACGCGGGCGCCGCCGCCATGATCGTCAGCTCGCACGCCACGGCGACCGAGCTGGGGCTGCAGCCACAGCTGGTGATCCGCGGTATCGGCGTGGCGGCGGTCGAACCGGGCCTGTTCGGCTTCGGTCCCGTACCGGCCATCAAGCTGGCGCTGGCCCAGGCGCAATGGCAGGTGCAGGACGTCGACCGCTTCGAAGTCAACGAGGCGTTCGCGGCCGTCGGCCTGGTGGTGCGCGACGAGCTGGGCATCGCCCCCGAGCGCTTCAACGTCGACGGCGGCGCGATCGCCCATGGCCACCCGATCGGCGCCACCGGCGCGATCCTGCTGACCAAGGTCGCCCACGCGCTGCGCCGCACCAGCGAGCGCCGCGCGGTCGTCTCGCTGTGCATCGGCGGCGGCCAGGGCATCGCGCTGGCGCTGGAACGCGTGTAATCGATCCGCCATACGGCCGAGCTCGTGTCAACATCGGGGTCAGGCACGAATGTTGACACAGGCCCGGCCGTAGCGGGCAACCCAACGCTGTTTCGCTTGCTTCTTTCAACACAATATTCGCCCGGCACCGCGCTAGAATAGGTTTCCTTTCACTATTCCTGCTGCCATGAGCGAACACGTCCATACACGCGTCGGTAACGGTACCGGTTTCATCACGCTCGATCGTCCCAAGGCCCTGAACTCGCTGTCACTCGACATGGTGCGCGCCATGACGGAAGCGTTGCTGCGCTGGCGCGACGATGCCGCCGTGGCGGCCGTCGTCGTGCGCAGCAGCAGCGCCAAGGCACTGTGCGCCGGCGGCGACATCCGCTTCTTCCACGAAGCGGGTCACGCCACGCCGCAGGGCGGCAGCGCTTTGCTGGAAGATTTCTTTACGGAAGAGTACGCGCTCAACCATCTGATCCATTTCTATCCGAAACCGTACATTGCGCTGATGGACGGTGTCGTCATGGGCGGCGGCATGGGCATCGCCCAGGGCGGCCCGCGCTGCGGCGTGCGCATCGTAACGGACGGCACCAAGATGGCGATGCCGGAAGTAAATATCGGCCTGTTCCCGGACGTGGGCGGCAGCCATTTCCTGTCGCGCGCGCCGGGTCGCCTGGGTTTCTATTTGGGCCTGACCGGGCTGACGGTGGGCGCGGCCGATGCGCTGTACCTGGGCCTGGCCGACCATTACGTGCCGCAGGCCGAACTGGCCGCGCTGTCCGACCTGATCGATTCCACGGCGGGCGGCGGCCTGCGCGAGGCGGTGGCGACGTTTGCCCGGCCGCTGCGCGCGGCGGCGGGCGAAAGCGAGCTGGCGGCGCAGCGCGAGCTGATCGACCGCCATTTCGGCCACGCTTCGGTGGCGGCGATCATGGACTCGTTGCGCGGTGACGATGCCTCGTTCGCACGCCAGGCGCTGCGCGCGATGGAACAGCGCTCGCCGCTGATGATGTGCGTGACGTTCGAGCTGCTCAAGCGCGGCGCGGCACTGGACGTGCCGGATTGCCTGCGCCTGGAACGCAACCTGGTGCGTCGCACGTTCGAGCACGGCGAGGTGCTGGAGGGTGTGCGCGCGCTCGTCATCGACAAGGACAATGCGCCGCGCTGGAATCCGCCGGCGCTGGCGAACGTGACGGACGAGATGGTGGCGCGCTTGTTCGAACCGCCCTGGCCGGCGCACGCGCACCCGCTGCGCCACCTGTGACGGGGAGGGGACAATGCAGCGCCGCGACCTCCTGAAACTGCTGTGCGCTGCCGCCGCGCCAATGCCGGCGTGGGCGGCCGACGCGCCGGCCCCGGCCGCCGACCACCACCAGCACCTGTTCAGCCCCGCGATGGCGCGCCTGCTGGACACCGGTGCCGGCAGCGGCCCGCCCACGATCACGGCCAGCGACGTCATCGCGCTGCTCGATACGGCGGGAATCCGCCGCGCCGTGCTGCTGTCGGTGGCGTATGTGTACGGCAGCCCGGTACGCAGGATCGACGACGAATACGCCAAGGTGCGGGCCGAAAACGACTGGAACGGCGCGCAGGCGGCGCTGTTCCCGGACCGGCTGCGCGCATTCTGCAGCGTCAATCCGCTGAAGGACTATGCGCTCGACGAACTCGCGCGCTGCGCCGCCGACCCGCAGTTGCGGCATGGGCTGAAGCTGCACTTCGGCAATTCCGACATCCAGCTGGAAAACCCCGAGCATGCGAAACGGCTGAAGGAGGTGTTCGCCGCCGCCAACCGGCACGGCATGGCGCTCGCCGTGCACCTGCGTGCCTCGGTCTCGAAGCGCCGTCCGTACGGCGCCGTGCAGGCCCGCGTGTTCCTGGACGAGCTGCTGCCGGCCGCGCCGGACGTGACGGTGCAGGTGGCGCACATGGCGGGCACGGGGCCGGGCTACGACGATCCGGCGGCGGACGATGCCTTGTCGGTGCTGGCCGAAGCGGTGGCGAAGCAGGACCGCCGCACGCGCCGGCTGTACTTCGACGTGGCGTCGCTGGCGCGGCCCGGCATGAAGGAACATGATGCGGCCAACCTGGTGCAGCGCATCCGCCAGATCGGCGTGGACCGCATCCTGTACGGGTCCGACGCGGCATCGGGCGAGAACCTGCGCCCGCGCGAAGGCTGGGCGGCGTTCCGCCAGCTGCCGATGACGGAAGCGGAATGGACTCGCATCGCCCGGAACGTGGCGCCGTACCTGCGCTCGCCGGAGCAGACCGGCAGCCGGCGTCGCCAGCGTGTCGCCCGGCTGCGCGAACCGGCGCGGCAATAGCGGCGTCAGGCCAGCGGCGCGGCCGCCGCGAGGATCAGGACTGCTCGCGGTGCCGCAGCACGACGCGCTCGGCGTCGTTGAAGTACTGCGCCAGCCGCTCCGCCATGTAGACGGAGCGGTGCTGGCCGCCGGTGCAGCCGATGGCGACCGTCAGGTAGCTGCGGTTGTCCTTCTTGAAGGCCGGCAGCCATTTTTCGATGAAAGCGCGGATGTCGAGGAACATCTCCTCGGCGCTGGGTTGCGCATCGAGGAAGGCGATCACGGGGGCGTCGCGCCCCGTCAACGGCCGCAAGGTCAGGTCGTAATACGGGTTCGGGATCGCGCGCACGTCGAACACGTAGTCGGCATCCTGGGGCACGCCCACCTTGAACGCGAACGATTCGAAGAACAAGGTCAGCGGCGCGTTCTCGCTCTCGACCAGGTCGCGGATCCAGCCGCGCAGCTTGTTGGCGGACAGTTCCGACGTATCGATCACGTGGCCCAGCTGCTCGATGGCGGACAGGCGCTCGCGCTCTTCCTGGATGCATTCGATCAGTGTGCGCCGGGCCGCCGGGTTCTGGCCTGGATGCAGCTCGTGCGACAGCGGGTGGCTGCGCCGCGTCTCCGAAAACCGCGCCACCAGCGAATGCGTGTTCGCGGTCAGGAACATCACCTTGACGTCGTGTCCCGCTTCCTTCAGTTTCAGGATATTGCCCGGCAGGGTCGCCAGCGAGGCGGCGCTGCGCGCGTCGACCGCGACGGCCAGCGCCTGGGTACCTTCCTCGCTCAGGGTGGCGACCAGGCTGGCCAGCAGTGCGGGCGGCAGGTTATCCACGCAATAGAAACCAGTGTCTTCGAGGACGTTCAGGGCAACCGACTTGCCCGAGCCGGAAATGCCGGTAATGAGGACGATACGCATGCGCGCATGATAACCCAATTCGCCCGATCCGCCGGCCGCGCCGCCGCGCCGGCGGCCTCACTTGCGCCAGAAGCGGTCCAGCAAGGGCGTGACGCTGGTGCCGTGGATGACGATCGACAGCACGATGACGGCCAGTGTCAGGTTGATCAGGTCCTGCGCCAGCGTTTGCGGCAGGCCGTGGTTGATCGCGTACATCAGGTAGTACAGCGAGCCGATGCCGCGCACGCCGAACCAGGCGGCAATGACGCGCATGCGTGGGCTGGTCGGGCTGCCGACCAGCGCCAGCAGCACGCTGACGGGGCGCGCCACGAAGAACAGGAACAGCGCGGCGGCCCAGCTGCGCCAGTCGAACAGCAAGGTCGTCACGGCGCCGCCCAGGAGCAGCACCAGGGTCAGTTCCGACAGGCGCTCCAGGTGCTCCTTGAACAGCAGGGTACCGTCGCTGACGGTGGGCGGTGTCGTGTCGGCCCGGTCGTCCGGTGTCAGCGGCCGCTCTTGTGCCGCGCGCGAAGTCGCCCGCCGCGCCAGTGTCTGCTCGGTCTGGCGCAGGGCGACGCCGGCGCAGAACACGGCAAGGAAGCCCCACACGTGCGCGGCCAGGCCCAGCCCGTAGACGACGGCGATCAGGCCCAGGCCCATCAGGTCGTCCAGCACCTCGTGGCCGGGGCGGTTGCGGCGCAGCGCGAAATTGACGCGTGCCAGCGCCATGCCGCACAGGCCGCCAATGAGCACGGCACCCAACGTGCCCCACACCAATTCCACGGCGACCCAATGCCAGCCCCAGGGTCCAAGGTCGTGAAGGCCGAGCAGCCCCAGACCCAGCATGACGAACGGGAAGGCGCTGCCGTCGTTCATGCCCGCCTCGCAGCCCAGCGTAAAGCGCAGCGGGTCGCTGTCGCCGGCGTGGCGCAGTTGCACGTCCGAGGCCAGTACCGGATCGGTCGGGGCGAGGAGGGCGCCCAGCAGCACGCCGGCGCCAAGCGGCATGTCCAGCACGGCGCAGCAGAACAAGGCGATCAGGCCGACGGAGAGCGCCATGGCGACCCAGGCCAAACGGATCGGTGCGCCCCAGCGGCGCAAGGTGACGGGCACGGGCATCTTGATGCCGGCCGAAAACAGCGAGATCAGCACGGCCACCTCCGTCAGCACCTCCAGCAGCGGGGCGGCGGCAAAGACGTCGAAGGCGAAGAAATTCAGCCCCAGCGGCCCGAGCACCAGGCCGATCGCCAGGTAAATGATGGCGGAAGTGAACGGCAGCCGCGCGATCGGCGTGCCCCACAAGCCGCGCGCCAGCATCAGGCATCCCAGCAGCAGGAACCACTGGTAGTTGGCCATTGCGCTCGACAGGGGTGTCGGGTCCGGGTTCAAGGTCGCGGCACCAGGAGTGGGCGGCCGCGGTGGGACAGCGCGGGCAGGATCGGCAACGGGGGCGGTCGGTTCATCGGGCTCCTTCGACTGGTCTTCAGCGTAGCACGCCGCACGGCGGCAGGCACGCTGGTGCGTGCGGTTTGCAGGGTGCGGAATCGGTGGCCTGGGCGGCACGAACGGCGTAGACTGGCTTGGTCGTCACGCGGATTCGCCGCGCCGGCGTTACCAAGGAGTGCCTGATGGAATTCCTGACTTCCGGCCTTGCGCATGCGGGCGCGTGGGGCATCGTGCTGTACACGCTTGCCACGACGCACCTGACCATTATCGGCGTCACTGTTTATTTGCACCGTTCGCAAGCGCACCGTTCCGTGACATTGCACCCGGCCGTCGCGCACGTGCTGCGCTTCTGGCTGTGGTTGTCAACCGGTATGGTGACGCGGGAATGGGTGGCCGTGCATCGCGCCCATCACGCGCACTGCGAACGGCCCGAGGACCCGCACAGCCCCGTCGTGCTGGGCATACGCAAGGTTTTGCTGGAGGGGGCCGAACTGTATCGCACGGCCGCGGCCGATGGCGAGCTGGTGCGGCGCTATGGCGCTGGCACCCCGGACGACTGGATCGAGCGGCATCTGTACAGCCGCTTCACCTGGCAGGGCGTGGGGGTATTGCTGGTGCTCGATCTGTTGCTGTTCGGGGTCATCGGTGCAACGGTGTGGGCCGTGCAAATGCTGTGGATTCCCGTGCTGGCGGCCGGCGTCATCAATGGGGCCGGGCATTACTGGGGTTACCGCAATTTCGATTGCCCGGAGGCCGCGACCAATCTCCTGCCGCTGGGTTTGCTGATCGGCGGCGAGGAGCTGCACAACAACCATCATGCGTTCGCCAGCTCGGCCAAGATGTCGGTACGCTGGTACGAGTTCGACGCGGGCTGGATGGTTATCACCTTGCTGCGCTGGCTGGGCCTGGCGCAAGTACGGCCGTTGCCCGTCCGGCCCCGGGCCCTGCCGGGCAAGCGCGAAGTGGACATGGACACATTATCGGTGGTGCTGGCCAACCGGGCGCGCGTGATGGCTGAATTGAGCGGCGCGCTGGGGCGCGTGTGGCGTGAGGAAACGGCGGCCTTGCGGCGCTTCGATCCGGCGCTGTGGCGCCATGCCCGCGCGCTGCTGCCACGCGATCCGGGCTACCTGGACGGAGAACAGTTGCATCGGCTGCAGGCCGTGCTGGCACACAGCGACGTATTGCGCCATGTTCACGAGTTGCGCAGCGAGCTGGCCGCGCTATGGCGTCGCTCGCACGCCTCGCCGGAGCAACTGCTGGCCAGCCTGACGGCGTGGTGCGCGAAGGCGGAGGCGTCGGCGTGCGAGCCGCTGCGGCGGTATGCGGGGCGGTTGCGTAGTTACGCTTGAGGCTGCGTAGTTGGGGTCTGTCCCCAGAGGGGACTGACCCCGAAGTTTGCCTGGAGTTCGCAGATCGGCGAGCAAACTTCAGGGTCAGTCCCCGTTGGGGACAGACCCTAGCGTCAGTCGCCGCTCATCGCCTGCCGTTGCCGCTCCATGAACTCCTGCAACGTATCGATCCCGCGCAACTGCAGGATGGTGTTGCGCACCGCCGCCTCCAGCAGCACCGCGATATTGCGGCCAGCCGCCACGGGAATGACGACCTTGCGAATCGGCAGGCCCAGCACATCCTCCGTCGGGAACTGGAACGGTAACCGTTCCACCTCTTCCTCCAGTGCCGAGCGCCGCACCAGGTGGACGATCAGCTTCAGCCGCATCTTGCGGCGCACGGCCGTCTCGCCGAAGATGGCCTTGATGTCCAGCAGGCCCAGGCCGCGCACTTCCAGCAGATTCTGCAGCAGCGGCGGGCAGCGGCCCTCGATCATGTTCGGGGCGATGCGGGAGAACTCGACAGCGTCGTCCGCCACCAGGCCGTGGCTGCGCGAGATCAGCTCCAGGCCCAGCTCGCTCTTGCCCAGGCCGGAATCGCCCGTGATCAGTACGCCCACACCCAGCACGTCCATGAACACGCCATGCATGATGATGCGTTGCGCCAGCTTTTTCGACAGGTAGACGCGCAGGAAGTCGATCACCTGGGCCGCGGGCAGCGGCGTGGAAAACAGCGGGATGTTCTTTTCGTCGCAGATCGCGAGGATGTCGGGCGGCGTTTCCAGCCCCTGCGCGATGATCAGCGCGGGCGGGCCGCCAGCGATGAGCTCGCCGATGACGTGGGCGCGTGTCAGCGCCTTGAGGCGGTGGTAGTAATTGATTTCCTGGTGGCCGAACACCTGGATGCGGCCGGGGTGGATCGTGTTCAGGTGGCCGACCTGGTCGGCGGCGGAGGCGGCGTCGCCGGATATCTGGCGCTCGCCGCCGGGGAAGCCGGCGAACCAGCCCAGTTGCAAAGTCTCCCGATTATCGTCGTACAGCCGTTGGATCGTCAGAGGAGATTGCAACATGGTGTTACCCGCAGAAAATATCGATCCCTTAGTTTAACCTGCCGCCTGCAGGCTGGGTTGCCAATTGACGATGCGGCGATACACGGAGCGGGGATCCGGGTCGGTGGCCAGCGCCGTACGGAAGCTGTCGTCCGAGAACATCTCGGCAATTTCCGACAGGATTTCCAGGTGCTGCTGCGTCACGTGGTCGGGAATCAGCAGGAAGAACAGCAGGCTGACGGGCTTGCCGTCCGGCGATTCGAACGGAATCGGCTCGGCCAGGCGGACAAATGCGGCCAGCGGCGTCTTCAGGCTTTTCGACCCCTTGATGCGTCCGTGCGGCACCGCCACACCATGGCCCAGGCCGGTCGAGCCCAGGCGCTCGCGCGCGAACAGGTTGTCGGAAACGGTGGAGCGGGCGATGCCGCAGTTGTTCTCGAAGATCAGGCCGGCTTGCTCGAAAGCGCGCTTCTTGCTCGAGACTTCCAGATCCAGCTGGACGTTCTCGGGCGACAGGATTTTACTCAGGTTGTTCATAACGCGACGTGATATGGTGCGGCGCACAAAAGGGACTGGCGAGCAGAATTATAGGCCTCTTTGTCCGTCGTGTAACTCGAAATTGCTCGGCCCGGCTTGTGTCTTGGACAATACCGGGAGCGTTCTGCACCTGACAACAAAATGATGAGAAATGCACCGGTCCAGTTGACGGCAATTTGTACGTCAAAACCCGGCTGCCCACCTGCTTTTTGCTTGACGATCTGACCTTCCGCCGATTTTTTGCGCGTCTGTGCCCATCCTACTCCGCTTGCGATCCAGCAGAGCGTTTGCAGGCGAAAAAGTTTTGACTGGGAACAGTTTATTGCCTTGCGTTGCGCAGGTTGGACGGTCGGCCGCCTTTGCTGTAGTTGGTGCGCCACGGATTGATATCAAGACCGCCACGACGGGTATAGCGCGCGTACACGCTCAAGTGTTGGGGCCGGCACTGGCGCAGGATGTCGGTGAAGATGCGTTCGACGCATTGCTCGTGGAACTCGTTATGGTCGCGGAACCCGATCAGGTATTTCAGCAGGCTTTCTTGGTCGATCTGCGGTCCCGCATACGTGATCTGCACGCTGCCCCAGTCCGGCTGGCCCGTGACGAGGCAGTTCGACTTCAGCAGGTGCGACACCAGCGTTTCCTCGACGGGCAGCTCGTCGAAATTCGCCTTCAGCACCTCGGGCTGGGGCGAATAATTGTCGACCTCGATATCCAGGCGGTCCAGCAGCAAGCCGTCCAGCTCGCCCATCTGCAGCGTGCCGAAGTCCTCCTGCAACGTCAGCACGACGTGCACGTTGGCACCCGCCGCGGCCGACAGGTCCTGCTGCAGCAGGTCGCGCAGCGCGTCCGGGCCACCCAGGCGGGTCTGGTTGAACGAGTTCAGGTACAGCTTGAACGATTTCGATTCGATGATGTTGGGCGAATCGGCCGGCACGGTGATGCGCGCCACCGCCACCTGCGGCTTGCCGCGCATGTTCAGCCACGACAGCTCATAGGCGTTCCAGATGTCGACGCCAAAGAAGGGCAGGGTGCCGGTCAGGCCCAGCTCGTCGCGCTTGCCCTGGCGCGGGATCGGGAACAACAGCTCGGGCGCGTAATCGGTACGGTAGGCGGAGTTCTTGCCCAGGGGGGACTGGTCGGCGGTATTGGTCATGGCGGTGCGGCTTTAGTGCGGGAAAGCCTGCCATGGTAGCGCAAAAGCGGCGCCAGCGCAGTTGCCAGAAAAATGGGGACAGACCCCATTTTCCCGGCAACTATTGCTGCAAAAATGGGGTCTGTCCCCATTTTTGCAGCAAGATGTTAGAGGAACAGTTTGTAGACGGGATTCTGCGTCTCGTCCCAATAGCGGTAGCCCAGCGTCGCCAGGAACTTGGCAAACTCGTCCATCTCTTCCGGAGGGACCTGCAGGCCGATCAGGATGCGGCCCACGTCGCCGCCCTGCGAGCGGTAGTGGCACAGCGAAATGTTCCAGTTCGGCGCCATGCTGTCCAGGAAGCGCATCAGCGCGCCGGGGCGCTCCGGGAACTCGAAGCGGTACAGCAGCTCGTCCTTGGCCAGCGCGCTGTGGCCGCCCACCAGGTGGCGCAGGTGGGTCTTGGCCAGTTCGTCGTTGGTCAGGTCCAGCGTCTTGAAATCGTGCTCCTCGAAGCGGCGCGCCAGTGCGCTCGACTCGTTGCGATCGGCGATCTGCACGCCGACGAACACATGGGCCTGCTCCTTGTCGCTGATGCGGTAGTTGAACTCGGTAACGTTGCGCGGCCCCACCAGCGCGCAGAAGCGCTTGAAGCTGCCGCGCTGCTCGGCCATCGTGACGGCGAATACCGCCTCGCGGAACTCGCCCAGCTCGGCGCGCTCGGCCACGAAGCGCAGCCGGTCGAAGTTCATGTTGGCGCCGCAGGCGATCGTCACCAGCGTCTCGTTCTTGATGGGGTTCTTGGTCAGCTCGGAACGCTCGATGTAGGCCTTGGCGCCCGCCACCGCCAGGGCGCCGGCCGGCTCCAGGATCGAGCGGGTGTCCGTGAACACGTCCTTGATGGCCGCGCAGATGGCGTCCGTGTCGACGATGATGATCTCGTCCACGTACTGCTGCGCCAGGCGGAACGTTTCCTCGCCGACCAGGCGCACCGCGGTGCCGTCGGAAAACAGGCCCACGTCCGGCAGCGTCACGCGCTCGCCGGCCTTCAGGCTTTTCGCCATCGCGTCCGAATCCAGCGACTGCACGCCGATGATGCGGATGTCGGGCCGGATCTGCTTCACGTACGCCGCCACGCCCGAGATCAGGCCGCCGCCGCCGATGGCGCAGAAGATCGCGTGGATCGGGCCGGAATGCTGGCGCAGGATCTCCATGCCGATGGTGCCCTGGCCGGCGATCACGTCCGGATCGTCGAACGGGTGCACGAAGGTCAGCTTCTGTTCCTGTTCCAGCGTCAGCGCGTGGTTGTAGGCATCCGTGTACGACTCGCCGTGCAGCACGATCTCGACGTTGTCGCCGCCGCGCGCCTTGACCGCCTCGATCTTGAGCGTCGGCGTGGTGGTCGGCATCGCGATCACGGCGCGGCAGTTCAGCCGCGCGGCGGACAGCGCCACGCCCTGGGCATGGTTGCCCGCCGAGGCGCAGATGACGCCGCGCTTCAGTTGCGCTTCCGTCAGGTTGGCCATCTTGTTGTAGGCGCCGCGGACCTTGAAGCTGAACACGTCCTGCATGTCCTCACGCTTGAAATAAATTCGGTTCTGGTAACGCTGCGACAGGGTCGGCGCCAGTTCCAGGGGCGTTTCGGAAGCCACGTCGTAGACGCGCGCGGTCAGGATTTTCTTCAGGTAGTCGATTGTCATGGTCTGCAAAGTCGGTTGGCCGGATCGTTCCGGAGGAGACAACATGTCAACGGCGGGTAACCGGAGAGAAGCAGCGAATACAGGCCGGGCGGGTCTGCCGGGCAGTTCATTCGTGCGGGATGCGTTGGGTGCGAATCATTATAATGGACTCTTCCCGCCACCCTCAAATCGAGATGACCGACACCGCGCCAGCGCCACCGCAGCAGCCCTACCGGAACCGGACCACGCCATGATCGAATCGGCGATCGCCTGGCTGCTCGCGTTCCTGGCCGCGCCCGCGGTAGGGTTGACGTCGGTCTTCCTGATCAGCTTTGTCTCCGCCACCCTCGTACCGCTGGGCTCCGAGCCGGCCGTGTTCGCTGTCGTCAAGGCCAACGAGGCCATGTTCTGGCCCGCCATTGCGGTGGCCACCTGTGGCAACACGCTGGGCGGAGTCGTCGATTACTGGATGGGCTACTACGCCAAGGCCGCGTTCGCCAAGGAACGCGAGAGCCGCTGGTTCGGCTGGCTGGCGCGGCACGGCGCCAAGACGATGCTGCTGTCCTGGGTGCCCGGCATCGGCGACCCGCTGTGCACGCTGGGCGGCTGGCTGAAGCTGCCGTTCTGGCCGGCCGTCATCTACATGGCGATCGGCAAGTTCGCCCGCTACCTGACGATGACGGTGGCGCTGTTGTATGTGCCGGACGGCTTCTGGCGCGGCGTGGCGCAGATGCTGGGCGGCTGATGCGCCATCTTGCGCTGCAGCTTATTTTGTAATTCCACTACAACGACGAATTTTCGTTATTGCAAGCTTGTGAAACCGTCAGCAGAGGCTGTCGGCGGATATTCCTCCAAATATTATTCTGTCACTTGACGTTAACGGAACCCCGGCCAAACCGAGGGCTGTTGCCGCGTTGTGCGCCGCAATACGCTAGAATGGCCCTCCTAGCGTCTTCTGTTCCTCCAGCATAATGAACGCCCCAGCACAAATCCAGGCACTTCTCGCCGAATCTCCCGACGGTCATGCACCGAGCCGCGTCCGTGAAATTCCCTACAACTACACGTCGTTTTCCGACCGCGAAATCGTCATCCGCCTGTTGGGGGAAGAGTCCTGGCAACTGCTGGACGAGCTGCGCGGCGCCCGCCAGACCGGCCGCTCGGCGCGCATGCTGTACGAAGTGCTGGGCGACATCTGGGTCGTGCGCCGCAATCCCTACCTGCAGGACGACCTGCTGGACAATCCGAAGCGCCGCCAGGCGCTGATCGACGCGCTGCATCACCGCCTGGCCGAGGTGGACAAGCGCCGCCTGACGGTCGATGCCGACGAAGCGGGCGGCGACGCCGCGCGCCGCAGCGGCAACGTCGAGAAGCTGCTGGCCGCCGCCAACAAGGCCGTGGCCGACTTCGGCGAGGAATTCCGCCAGATGTACGACCTGCGCAAGCGCGCGGTCAAGGTGCTGTCGCGCTACACGGACAAGCACAACATCCGCTTCGACGGCATGAAGCGCATCACCCACGTGACCGACGCCACCGACTGGCGCGTCGAGTATCCGTTCGTGGTGCTGACGCCGGACACGGAAGACGAGATGGCCGGCCTGGTGAAAGGCTGCATCGAGCTGGGACTGACGATCATCCCGCGCGGCGGCGGTACCGGCTACACCGGCGGCGCCATTCCGCTGTCGCCGATGTCGGCCGTGATCAACACGGAAAAGCTGCTGACGCTCGGCCAGGTCGAGATGAAGGTGCTGCCGGGCGTGGACCGCGAATACGCGACCATTTACTCGGAAGCGGGTGTCATCACCAACAAGGTGTCGGAAGCGGCCGAGAAGGCCGGCTTCGTGTTCGCCGTCGACCCGACTTCCGCGCACGCCTCCTGCATCGGCGGGAACATCGCGATGAACGCGGGCGGCAAGAAGGCCGTGCTGTGGGGCACGGCGCTGGACAACCTGGCCTCGTGGCGCATGGTCGACCCGAACGGCGACTGGCTCGAGGTCACGCGCCTGGACCATAACCTGTCGAAGATCCACGACGCGCCGGTGGCCCGCTTCCAGCTGGAGTGGACGCATCCTAACGCCAAGGGCGAAGCGAAGGGCGCGCCCTTCAAGACGGAGATCCTGGAGATCGCCGGCCGCAAGTTCCGCAAGGAGGGCCTGGGCAAGGACGTCACCGACAAATTCCTGGCCGGCCTGCCGGGCATTCAGAAGGAAGGCTGCGATGGCCTGATCACGTCGGCGCGCTGGATCCTGCACAAGATGCCGAAGTTTACGCGCACCGTCTGCCTCGAGTTCTTCGGCCAGGCGCGCGACGCGATCCCGTCGATCGTCGAGATCAAGGACTACCTGGACGGCCTGCCCGCGCAGGGCGAGCAGTTCGCCACCTTGCGCCTGGCCGGCCTGGAGCACCTGGACGAGCGCTACCTGCGCGCGGTCGGCTATGCCACCAAGTCCAAGCGCGGGGTGCTGCCGAAGATGGCGCTGTTCGGCGACATCGTCGGTGACAACGAAGACGCGGTCGCGCTGGCCGCCTCGGAAGTGGTGCGCCTGGCGAACACCCGCGTGGGCGAAGGCTTCGTGGCCGTCAGCCCGGAAGCGCGCAAGAAGTTCTGGCTCGACCGCGCCCGCACGGCGGCGATTGCCAAGCACACCAACGCGTTCAAGATCAACGAGGACGTCGTCATTCCGCTGAACCGGATGGGCGAGTACACCGACGGCATCGAGCGCATCAACATCGAGCTGTCGATCAAGAACAAGCTGCAGTTCGCCGAGGCGCTGCGCGCGTTCATCGCCGCCGGCAACCTCCCGATCGGCAAGAGCGACGACGCCAGCGACGACAAGGTCGGCGACGCCGAGATGCTGGGCGAACGCCCGCAGCAGGCGCTGGCGCTGATCGAGCAGGTGCAGGCACGCTGGACCTACCTGCTGGCGAACCTGGACAAGCCGCTGGCGGACGCCCGCGTCGAGCTGTATCAGCTGGGCCTGGAGGAGCTGGGCGGCGCGTTCGAACAGCGCCTGCAAACGCAGCCGCAGGCCACGTTGTTCGATATCGTGCAGGACCGCACCGTGCGCGTCAGCTGGAAGCAGGAGCTGCGCGCACCGCTGCGCCAGATCTTCAACGGCGCCGCGTTCAAGCTGATCCTGGATGAGGCGGCGGCGATCCACAAGACCGTGCTGCGCGGCCGCGTGTTCGTGGCGCTGCACATGCACGCCGGCGACGGCAACGTGCACACCAACCTGCCGGTCAACTCGGACCATTACGAGATGCTGCAGGACGCGCACCAGGCCGTGGCCCGCATCATGCGGCTGGCCCGTTCGCTGAACGGCGTCATCTCGGGCGAGCACGGCATCGGCATCACGAAGCTGGAGTTCCTGACCGAAGAGGAAATCGGCGAGTTCCGCGACTACAAGCTGCGCGTGGACCCGGAAGGGCGCTTCAACAAGGGCAAGCTGCTGAACCTGCCGGGCATGGATGCGGACCTGCGCAACGCCTACACACCGTCGTTCGGTCTGATGGGTCACGAGTCGCTGATCATGCAGCAGAGCGACATCGGCGAGATCGCCAACAGCATCAAGGACTGCCTGCGCTGCGGCAAGTGCAAGCCGGTCTGCAACACGCACATCCCGCGCGCCAACCTGCTGTATTCGCCGCGCGACAAGATCCTCGCCACGTCGTCGCTGATCGAGGCGTTCCTGTACGAGGAGCAGACCCGCCGCGGCATCTCGATCCGCCACTGGGAGGAGTTCGAGGACGTGGCCGACCACTGCACCGTGTGCCACAAGTGCGTGACGCCGTGCCCGGTCAACATCGACTTCGGCGACGTGTCGATGAACATGCGTAACCTCTTGCGCAAGATGGACAAGCGTTCCTTCAACCCCGGCAAGGCCGCGTCGATGTTCTTCCTGAACGCGACCGATCCGGGCACGATCAACGCGGCGCGCCAGACCATGATCGGCTGGGGCTACAAGGCCCAGCGCCTGGGCAACGAGGTGTTCAAGAAGGTTGCGCGCGCGCAGACCAAGGCACCGCCGCCGACGACCGGCAAGCCGCCCGTGCGCGAACAGGTCATCCACTTCATCAACAAGAAGATGCCGGGCAACCTGCCCAAGAAGTCCGCGCGCGCGCTGCTGGACATCGAGGACAACAAGATGATCCCGATCATCCGCGATCCGAAGAAGACCAATGCCAATACGGAAGCGGTGTTCTACTTCCCCGGCTGCGGCTCGGAGCGGCTGTTCTCGCAGGTCGGCCTGGCCACGCAGGCCATGCTGTGGGAAGTGGGCGTGCAGACGGTCCTGCCGCCGGGCTACCTGTGCTGCGGCTATCCGCAGCGCGGCTCCGGCGACTACGACAAGGCGGAGAAGATGATGACGGATAACCGCGTCCTGTTCCACCGCATGGCGAACACCTTGAACTACCTGGACATCAAGACGGTGCTGGTCTCCTGCGGCACCTGCTACGACCAGCTGTCCACGTACGAGTTCGAGAAGATCTTCCCGGGCTGCCGCATCATGGACATCCACGAGTACCTGCTGGAGAAGGGCGTGAAACTGGAAGGCGTGACCGGCACGCGCTACATGTACCACGATCCGTGCCACACGCCGATGAAGCTGCAGGACCCCGTCAAGACGGTCAATGCGCTGGTGCAGACCGTGGACAGCGTCAAGATCGAGAAGAACGACCGTTGCTGCGGCGAGTCGGGCACCCTGGCCGTGACGCGGCCGGACATCTCCACGCAGGTGCGCTTCCGCAAGGAAGAGGAGATGGTCAAGGGCTCGGACAAGCTGCGCGCCGACGGCTTCGACGGCAACGTCAAGATCCTGACGAGCTGCCCGTCCTGCCTGCAGGGCCTGTCGCGCTACAACGAGGACTCCGGTACGACGGCCGACTACATCGTCGTCGAGATCGCCAAGCACCTGCTGGGCGAGAACTGGCTGCCGGACTACGTCAGGCGCGCCAACGACGGCGGCATCGAGCGGGTGCTGGTGTGAGCGCGTGCGACCTGTGCCAGCTGTTGGCGGCGCCGCCCGCCGGCGCGGTCGTCTGGCAGGATGACCGGCTGGCGGTGGTCGCCGTCGACGAGCCGGGCTACCCCGGCTTCACGCGCGTGGTCTGGAAGGCGCACGTCAAGGAGATGACGGACCTGGCGCCGGCCGAGCGCGCGCACGTGATGGCGGCGGTCTTCGCCGTCGAGGAGGCCCAACGCGCGGTCATGGCGCCCGATAAGGTCAACCTGGCCAGCTTCGGCAACATGACGCCGCACGTGCACTGGCATGTCATCCCGCGTTACACTGACGACGCGCACTTCCCGAACCCCACGTGGGGTGCGCGCCAGCGCGACGCGTTGCCCGAGGCGCTGCAAGCGCGTGCCGCTTTGCTGCCTCGGCTGCACGCGGCCATCATCGACCAACTGAAATGAGCTCCACCATGCCTGCCTGCACCGGCCTGACCGTCCACAACAAATCGCGCGTCCTCGAGATCGGCTTCGACGACGACCGCACGTTCAACATCCCGCTGGAGCTGCTGCGGGTGTATTCGCCATCGGCCGAAGTGCGCGGCCACGGCGCCGGCCAGGAAGTGCTGCAGGTCGGCAAGCGCGACGTCACCCTGCTGGACCTGCAACCGGTCGGCAACTACGCCGTCAAGCCCACGTTCAGCGACGGCCACGATTCGGGCCTGTACACCTGGGAATATCTGTACGACCTGGGCGCGAACCTCGAGGAGCGCTGGGCCGACTACATGGCCCGCCTGCATGCCGCAGGCTTCGACGGCGACAGTGGGCGCGAGCCGGGCACGGTGCTGCCGGGCGCCGCCGGCAAGCCGCACGCCTGCGGCCATCACCACTGAAACAAGACGCCTGGTGTCAGGCACCTGTTTGCGGGTCGACGACCCGCAAACAGGTGCCTGACACCATCGGGTTTCGCCTCGGATCAGCCAGCGAACCCCGGGTCGCAACAGCCGTCAGCAAGGCTCACCTGCGCTGCCAGCTCCACACCTGCCCAGCCACCGTCACCGGCCGCGGAATCAGCTTCTCGCGGTAGAACAGGTCGGCCACCCGCTGCTGGTTGGCCGCGATGGCGGGCGTCACCGGCGTCACGCCCGCATGCGCGCGGCCCAGCCACGTCGCGATGACATCCGCCGGCACGCCTACCTGCGGCGCCATCAGCGCGATCATCTCTTGCTGGTGTGTATTGGCCCACTGCCCCGCCGCCGCGATCTGCTCCAGCAGCACGCCGATCGTGCGCGGTGAGCGCTGCGTCAAGGCGCGCGAGGCCAGGTAGAAGCCGTTGGCCTGCGGCAGGCCGGTGTAGTCCGCCACGACGCGCGCGTGGTAGGCCTTCTGCGCCGCCGCCAGGTACGGGTCCCACACCACCCACGCGTCCACGCTGCCGCCATCGAAGGCGGCGCGCGCCTCCGCAGGACCCAGGAACACCGGCTGCACATCGCGCAGCGACAAGCCGGCCCGGTTCAGCGCCGCCACCAGCAGCAGGTGCGAACCGGAGCCCTTGGCGAACACCACCTTCTTGCCCTTCAGCTGGGCGACGGTGCGGATCGGCGAGCCCGGCTTGACGACGATGGCCTCGCCCTGCACGGGCGGCGGCTCCGCGCCCACGTAAACGACATCGATGCCCGCGGCCTGCGCGAAGATGGGCGGCGGGGCGCCGGTCGTGCCGAAGTCGATGCTGCCGGCGTTGAGCGCCTCCAGCAACTGCGGTCCGGTCGGGAATTCGATCCAGCGCACCGTGGTGCCGGGCAGCGCCTTCTCGACGGCGCCTTGCTGCTTGAGCAGCGTCAGCAGGCCGCCCCCTTTCTGGAAGCCGATCCGCAGCGTGTCCGCGGCGTGGGCGGTGCCGGCCAACATGAGGGTGAAGAACAGGGTAAGCAGTCGTTGCATGGTCTCTCCAGTCGGGGTCAGGCGCTCTCGCGCGCCAGCAGCTCGCAGTCGAGCAAATTCAAGCGGCCGTTGCGCCGGTCCGGCTCGAGCTCACCCAACGCCTGCAGGATGCGGCGCGCGGCCAGTTCGCCGATCTCGCGGCCGGGCGGGCGGATCGTCGTCAGGCTGGGCAACAGCAGTGGCGAGAACGCGTAATCGCCGAAGCCCATCAGCGCGCACTGTTCGGGCACGTGCATGCCGGCGCGCTGCGACGCCAGCAGGGCGCCGGCGGCGAGGTTGTCGTTGGCGAACACGATGGCATCGGCCTTGCGCCGGCCACGGGTCAGCGCCTCCAGTGCCTGGCGGCCCGCGTCGAACGGCGCCGGTTCCGTCGGCGTGTAGGTCCACGGTTCCAGGCCGTGCTCGCGCAGTATGGCGGCGTAGCCGTCGCGCCGGTCCACCGCGCTCAGGTCGCCCGCCGCGCTGTTGAGCACATAGGCGATGCGGCGGTAACCCTTGTCCAGCAGATAGCGCGCCGATTGCGCGCCCACCTCGGCATTCGAGTAGCCCACCTGGATCGGCTTGCGGCGCGGATGGTAGTCCCAGGTCTCGACGACGGGAACGCCAGCGCCGGTCAGCAACGCTTCCGTGCCCTTGGTGTGGAAGCGGCCCGTGACGACCAGCGCCGCCGGCGACCAGCCGAGAAACGTGCGCACGGCGTTTTCCTCCTGCTCCGCCGAGAAGTAGCTCGACGCCAGCAGCACCTGGTAGCCATGACGATTGAGCGTGTCGGAAAAGCTCTGGATGGTGGGGGCGAAAATGGGACCGGAGATGTTCGGAATGACCATGCCGACGATCTTGCCACGCGCCGAAGCGAGGCCGCCGGCGACGAGGTTCGGTACGTAGTTCAGCTGCGCCACGGCGGCGTCGATGCGCGCGCCCAGTTCGGCCGACACGTAACCGTTCTTCTTCAGGTAGCGCGACACGGTGATGGAGCCGACGCCGGCCAGCCGGGCCACGTCGTGGATCGTCGCGCGGCCGGCGCCGCGGCGTTTGCGTGGGGCGGGTTGGTTCATATTCTCAATCGACATATCGAAGGTTTTTTTAATTCTTTGACTTCATTCTGACCGTCGCGGACACTGCGGCGGTATCGGTACCATACAAAAATCTTAACAGCGCAGGGGGCCGGAGCAAAGCTGGTTTTCCGGCTTTGCAGCGCGGTTTTTCGCATATGGAGAGGTCATGAGGAAGCAGTCGGGAAGGGTCCGGTTCGCGGTCGGTAGCGGCTTGGTGTTGAGTGCGGCACTGGCGGGAGCCGCGGAAGACGATGCGGCTGACGCCGGCCAGGGCGAGGCCGTCGCCAGCGTGACGGTGACGGCCACGCGCCGCAGCGCGTCATTGCAGTCGGTACCGCTGGCGGTGTCGGTGGTCGATGGCGAACGGCTCGAGCGCAGCAACCGCACCAGCATCGATACGGTGGTGCAGGAAGTGCCGAGCGCGACGTTCCGCCAGCAGGGCGGTAACAAGGATTCCACCCTGTTCGTCCGGGGGATCGGTACCATCTCGACCTCGCCCGGCGTGGAACCGACCGTGTCCACGGTGGTGGACGGCGTCGTCTACGCGCGCCCGGGCCAGGCCACGATCGACCTGCTCGACATCGATCGCATCGAAGTGCTGCGCGGGCCGCAGGGCACGCTGTTCGGCAAGAACGCATCGTCCGGCGTGCTCAATATCGTCAGCCGCGCGGCCAGCGAGCAGTCCGGCGGCTTTGTCGACGCGTCCTACTACCAGGGCAAGGAAAAGCGCGTGCGCGCCGGCGTCACCGGGGCATTGAAGCCGGGTGTGCTGCGTGGCGCGGTCAGCGCCGTTTTGTCCGACTACGACGGCAACGTCAACAATGTGCAGGGCGGCGGCAGGGTCAACGGCTACGAGCGGCGCGGCGTGCGCGGCCGGCTCGACTTCACGCCGAACGCCGACCTCGATATCGCGCTGATCGCGGATTACCTGAAGTCGGACAGCACGCCCACGCAGACGGTGTATCGCCAGAGCAGCGCGGCCTTTGCGCAGGCGCTGCTGCCCGTCGTCGCCGGCGTCGAGAACCGCCAGGTCAACGCCGACCTGGTCAACGCCATCGCCGACATCAACAAGGGCATCTCGGCCCAGGTCGAATGGCGCCGCGATGGCTACACGGTCACGTTCATCACGGCCTTGCGCGACTGGGACAATACGCAGCGCACGACCACTTCCCCGATCGGCAACAGCGCCGACGTCGCGCGCGTGACGAGCGCCTATCCGGCCACGCGCGACATTGGCACGCTCAACTTCCGCCAGGTATCGCAGGAGCTGCGCGTGGTGTCGCCGCGCGGACAGGCCGTCGAATACGTGGCCGGCGCGTTCTACCTGCATGGGCGCGATCGCGAAACGTACCGACGTATCGTCACCACCGGCGTCACCACGAGCGCCACCGACAGCGGTCGCGCCGACTACGGCATCGACAGCGACAGCTACGCGCTGTTCGGCGAAGGCACCTTCAACCTGACGCCGGCGTGGCGCCTGATCGCCGGCGCGCGCTGGACGCGCGACGAGCTGGCCTACGATCACGTCCGCAGCTCGACACGCACGGTGGCCTTCCCCGGCGTACAGCCGGGCACGCAAAGCGCTGGCGACACGTCCGAGACGGGTTACTCGGGCCGGCTGGGCGTGCAGCACGACCTGGCCGCCAACGCGACGGCGTACGCGACCTGGTCGCGTGGCTACAAGGGGCCGGCCTATAACGTGTTCTTCAACATGCTGCCGCGCGATGCACTGGCGCTGGCCCCCGAGACGTCGAACTCGTTCGAGGCCGGCATCAAGGGCAGCGCGTTCGAGCGCCGGTTGACTGTCAACGTGGCGTTGTTCCATGCCGGGTACGCGAACTACCAGGCCAATTTCTACGACACCGTGGCCGGTGCCGTCGTCACGCGCCTCATCAACGCGGGCGACGTCTCCACGCGCGGCGCCGAGATCGACGTCAGCGCGCGGCCAACCCATCGCGTCACCGTCAGCGCCGCGCTGGCCTACACGGACGCGCGCATCGACCGGTTCAACTGCCCGCCGGCCGCCGCCGCATCCTGCAACCTGAACGGCAGGACGCTGCCGTTCGCGCCGCACTTCAAGAGCTTCGTGCGCGCAGCGTACGCGCTGCCGCTGGCGAACGGCTGGAACGCCGACGTCAGCGCCGATTACTCGTACCAGACGCGCACGCAATACGACCTGTTCCAGTCGCCCGATGCGATCCAGCCGGCCTACGGCATCGTCAACGCGGCCATCGAGCTCTCGTCGTCCGCCAATGGCTGGAAGGTGGCGCTGGTCGGCAAGAACCTGGCCGACAAGTCGTATGCGACGAACCTCGTCAGCGCCACCGGTTACGTCACGCGCGCGGTGCCGCGCGACGATCGCCGCTACTTCGGCATCACGGCGCGCAAGGAGTTCTGATGACAACCCGCCAGATGAGCCTGTGCGCCTTCCTGCTGCGCCACGGCCACCATGTCGCTGCATGGCGCCATCCGGACACGGACCTGGTGGCGCCGCCGTTCGCCGTCTATCGCGAGCTGGTGGAAAAGGCCGAACGCGCGGCGCTGGACGCCGTGTTCTTTGCCGACAGCGTGGCGCTGACCGGCGCGCCGTCGCTCGAGCCCATCACGCTGTTGTCGGCGCTCGCCGCCGTGACGGAGCGTATCGGGCTGATCGCCACCGCGACGACGACCTACAACGAGCCGTATCACGTGGCGCGGCTGTTCGCCTCGCTGGACAGCATCTCGAATGGCCGCGCGGGCTGGAACCTGGTCACTTCGGACAATGCGGCGGAGGCGGCCAACTTCGGGCGCGACCGGCACGTCGAGCACGGCCAGCGCTATGTTCGCGCGCGCGAGTTTCACCAAGTGGTCGATGGTCTATGGCGCAGCTGGGAGGAGGGCGCCTTCGTCAACGACAAGGCGGCCGGCAAGCTGCTCGATCCGGGCCGTGTGCGCCAGCTCGATCACCAGGGCGAGCACTTCCGCGTGGCCGGGCCGCTGAACGTGCCGCCCAGCCCGCAGGGCCGGCCGCTGGTCGTGCAGGCCGGCAGTTCCGAACCGGGGCGCGCGCTTGCCGCGGCCACGGCGGACGTCGTGTTCACGGCGCAGCCGTCGCTGGCGGCCGCGCAGGCGTTCTACCGCGACATGAAGGAAAGGGTGGTCCAGCAGGGCCGCACGGCACACAGCCTGCGCATCACGCCGGGCATCTTCGCGGTGGTCGGCAAAACGGAAGGGGAAGCCCGGGACAAGTTCGCCACCTTGCAGGGCCTGATCGAACCGCAGGCCGGGCTGGCGCTGCTGGGCCGGATGATCGGCAATTTCGATCTGTCGGGCTATCCGCTCGACGGCCCGCTGCCGGCACTGCCGGAAACGGCGGACGGCCAGCGCAGCCGGCAGCAATTGCTGACCCAACTTGCACAAGGGGAAAACCTGACGATAAGGCAACTGTATGAGCGCATCGCCGGTGGCCGGGGCCACCTGACGGTGGTCGGCACGGCAGCGCAAGTGGCGGACCAGATGCAGCTATGGTTCGAGAACGAGGCGGCCGATGGCTTCAACCTGATGCCGCCGACCTTGCCGGGCGGCCTGGACGACCTGCTGGAACTGGTCGTGCCGGAATTGCAGCGCCGCGGGCTGTTCCGCACGGCCTACGACAGCAGCACGCTGCGCGGCCACCTGAAGCTGTAATGCAATATTGCCAAAAATCGGGGACAGTCCCCGATTTTTTGGCAACTTATCTCAGTTCGCGGCCGCGCGGTTGTTCAGCATGAACTCTTCGTAGCGGCGTTGTTCGCGTTCCCAGATGTAGCGGAAGGCGGCGCGGGCTGCCGGCGGCAGGGTGCGGATGGCTTCTGCATTGAACGGCATCGGCGCCGGGACCTTGTCTGCCTGCGCGCGGCGGGCCTGCGCGTCGGTGGCGTCGATCATCTGACGGGTTGCCTCATCGATCTCCGGGAAATAGATATCCTTCGGGAGTTGATGTTGAACTTGCATGGTGTTCCTCCGTTGTTGACTTGGCTGTTGGGCCTGACTGATCACTTAACGCAGCGTTGAGCACGCCGGTTGACAGCCATTTCGCGAAATGCTTGAAATTGCAAATAAGTCAAGCGATTTTGCAGGATTCGTCAAGACGGCGGGATGGAGGCGGTGGCGCTTGTATAATGCTGTCAGTTCAACAGGCCCCCTCACCATGACCAACACCACCCATTTCGGTTACAAGACCGTCAACGAAGACGAGAAAGTCAAGGAAGTCGCCAAGGTCTTCCATTCCGTCGCCGCCAAGTACGATGTGATGAACGACCTGATGTCGGGCGGCCTGCACCGCCTGTGGAAGACGTTCACCATCGCCAACGCGGGCGTGCGGCCGGGCTTCAAGGTGCTGGACATCGCGGGCGGCACGGGCGACCTGGCCAAGGCGTTCGCCAAGCAGGCTGGCCCGACCGGCGAGGTGTGGCTGACCGACATCAACGAATCGATGTTGCGCGTGGGCCGCGATCGGCTCTTGAACCGTGGCCTCGTTACCCCCACATTGTTGTGCGACGCGGAAAAGCTGCCGTTCCCGGACAATTATTTCGACCGCGTCAGCGTCGCGTTCGGCCTGCGCAACATGACGCACAAGGACGTGGCACTCTCCGAAATGCGGCGCGTCCTGAAGCCGGGCGGCAAACTGCTGGTGCTGGAGTTCTCGAAAGTGATGGAGCCCCTGCAAAAGCCGTATGATCTGTATTCGTTCTCCGTGTTGCCGTGGCTGGGGCAGAAGATCGCCGGCGACGCGGACAGCTACCGCTACCTGGCCGAGTCGATCCGCATGCATCCCGATCAGGAAACCCTGAAGACGATGATGCAGGCGGCGGGCCTGGAGCGGGTCCAGTATTACAACCTGACGGCAGGTGTGGCCGCTTTACACACTGGCATCAAACTGTAAGGAACTGCCAAATGAAACTGAAAAAATTCCTGATCGGCGCGACGATCGCACTGTCGGCCATGTCGATGATGGCCGAGCTCGCTGCCCGGCCGATGGGCGGCGGCCGTTCCATCGGACGCCAGTCGCAAAGCGTCAAGCAGATGGCGCCACGGCCGGCACCGGCCGCCACGCCGCAGCAGGGCGTCAACCGTCCGGCCGCCGCGCCGGCGCCGACGCCGGGCATGACGCCGCCGCGGCCGAGCCCATGGAAGGGCATCCTGGGCGGCGCCCTGCTGGGCCTCGGCCTGGGCGCGCTGCTGTCGCATCTCGGTATCGGCGGCGCGCTGGCCAGTGCCATCGGCACGATCCTGACGTTCGCGCTGATCGCTGGTGCCATCTTCCTGATCTGGCGCATGTTCCGCAATCGTGCCCAGGGCGGTCGTCCCGCCATGGCCGGCTACAGCGGCACGGGCGCCAGCAGCGGCTTCGGTGGTGCCGGCCTCGGCAACAACAAGAGCTTCGATACGCCGGTCAGCCGGGGAGTCGCCACGCCGGAAATCGGTTCCGGCCTGCAGCCGTCGTCGTACCAGCCGGTCTCGTCCGGTATCGACCTGAACAAGCCGGCCCCGGCCCATACCCCATGGGGCGTGCCGGCCGACTTCGACAAGGAAAGCTTCCTGCGCCACGCCAAAGGCAATTTCATCCGCCTGCAGGCGGCCTGGGACAAGGGTGACGTGGCCGATATCCGCGAGTTCACCACGCCGGAAGTGTTTGCCGAGCTGAAGATGCAGATCGCGGAGCGCGGCGGCAAGGCCGACTACACGGACGTCGTGCACATCGACGCCGAGCTGCTGGGCATCGAGAACAACGGTACCGACTACCTGGCCAGCGTGGAATTCCGTGGCCAGATCAAGCCGGCACCGGACGCGCTGGCCGAGCCTTTCCACGAAGTGTGGAACCTGGTCAAGCCGGTGCAAGGCAATGCGGGCTGGCTGCTGGGCGGTATCCAGCAGGTCGCCTGACGGGGCCGACCCACGAAAGTGTTCTTTGTGCAGGGTTAAACTCCTGCAAACTGGTAAGATCAAGACCGCCCGGGATTTTCCAGGGCGGTTTTGTTTTTTGGGCTCCCGATATGCTTCCCAATTTGTTTGCCTTGCTGCCTTTCCCGGGGCAGTTGTCCGGCCTGCCGACCCTGTCGATGCCGGCCGCGGCCACGATCAACCACCTGCTGGCGCAGGAGGACTGGGCGCGCGCCGAACTGAAACAGTATGCGGGCAAGGTCGCGCGCATCGACGCGTCGCCGGCCGAGCTGCGCCTGATGGTCGCCGCCGACGGCATGGTGCAGGCCGCCTCGAGCGATGTCGTACCGGCCGTGACGATCCGGCTGAAACTCTCCGACTTGCCGCTGATCGCGCAGAACCGCGAGCGGGCGTTTTCCTACGTGCAGATCGAAGGCGACGCGGAGTTCGCCAATGCGATCTCGCGCCTGTCGCAGTCGCTGCGCTGGGAAGCCGAGCACGACCTGGAAAAGCTGGTCGGGCCGATCGCCGCCGTGCGGCTGGTGTCCGGCGCGAAGTCGGCGCTGGCGTCGCTGCAGACGGGCCAGCGCAAGCTGACGGAAAACGTCGCCGAGTATTTCCTGGAGGAGCAGCCGCTGCTGGTACGGCCCGCCGTGACCGAGGAGTTCGCAGCGGGCGTCACGCGCTTGCGTGACGATGTCGAGCGCGCCATCAAGCGGCTGGAGAAGCTGGAACAGAAATTCGCGCAACGGCACCCTGCGCAAGCGCCTGCCGGCACCACCCCCGACACGGAAACTCGATGATCCTGAAATTTCTTCGCCTGCTTAAGATTCTGCGCGTACTCGTCAAATATGGGCTCGACGAGATCGCGATTTCCGGCTTCGACAAGCCCGGCATCACCCGCGTGATCGACACGGCATTCTTCTGGCGTAACCTGTCCAGCCCGCGCGCCGTGCGCCTGCGCATGGCACTGGAAGAGCTGGGCCCGATCTTCGTCAAGCTGGGCCAGGTGCTGTCCACCCGCAGCGACCTGATCCCGCCCGATATCGTGGTGGAGCTGTCCAAGCTGCAGGACCGCGTGCCGCCGTTCGATTCCGACCTGGCGGTCGCGCAGATCGAACGGTCGCTGGGCGCGCATCCGGACCAGCTGTTTGCCCGCTTCGAGCGCATCCCGGTGGCGTCCGCGTCGATCGCCCAGGTGCACTTCGCCGCGCTGCCGGACGGCACGCAGGTGGCCGTCAAGGTGCTGCGCCCCGGCATGAAAAAGCTGATCGACGAGGACGTGGCGCTGATGAACCTGGCCGCCGACTGGATCAACCGGCTGTGGCGCGACAGCAAGCGCTTGAAGATGAAGGAAGTGGTCGCCGAGTTCGACAAGTACCTGCACGACGAGCTGGACCTGATGCGCGAGGCGGCCAACGCGGCCCAGCTGCGCCGCAACTTCGCCGATTCGAACCTGTTGATGGTGCCGGAGATGTTCTGGGACTACTGTTCCAGCAATGTCATCACGATGGAGCGCATGCATGGCATTCCCGTGTCGCAGATCGATCGCCTGGTCGAGGCCGGCGTCGACCTGAAGAAGCTGGGCAGCGACGGCGTGGAGATCTTCTTCACCCAGGTGTTCCGCGACGGCTTCTTCCATGCGGACATGCACCCGGGGAACATCCTCGTGTCGATCGACCCGGCCACGTTCGGCCGCTACATCGCGCTGGACTTCGGCATTGTCGGCACCCTGAACGACTACGACAAGGATTACCTGTCGCAGAACTTCCTGGCCTTCTTCCGGCGCGACTACAAGCGCGTGGCCGAGGCCCACATCGAATCGGGCTGGGCGCCGAAGACCACCCGCGTCGACGAGCTGGAAGCGGCCGTGCGCGCCTGCTGCGAGCCGATCTTCGACCGGCCGCTGAAGGACATCTCGTTCGGCCAGATCCTGTTGCGCCTGTTCCAGACGTCGCGCCGCTTCAATGTCGAAGTGCAGCCGCAACTGGTGCTGCTGCAGAAGACACTGCTCAATATCGAGGGCATGGGGCGGGTGCTCGATCCCGACCTCGACCTGTGGAAAACGGCCAAGCCGCACCTCGAGCGCTGGGTGTCCGAGCAGGTGGGCTGGCGCGGGTTGATCGACCGCCTGAAGGCGGAAGCGCCGCGCTACTCGCACATCCTGCCGACGCTGCCGCGGTTGACGCAGCAGGCCTTGATGGCCATCAGCGACCGCGATCCGCATACCAACGATTTGTTGCGTCAGCTGGCCGAGGAGCAGCGCCGCACCAATCGTCTGCTGAGTTTCTTCGTGTTCTTTGTCGGTGCGTTTGTCGCCGGCGCGGTGGGCTTTCAGGCCTGGCTGCGCTGGCAAGGAGTGATGTGATGGCCGAGCCTGCCAACCCTGATTTCGAGAGCCGCGATCCCCTGCAAGCGGCGTTCTGGGACGAGCGTTTCACCCAGCGCTTCATGCCATGGGACAAAGGCGGCATACCCGAGCGCCTGCGCCACTTGGTCGCCGAGCGCGACGCGGCGGCCGATGCGGCCGTGGTGCCGCCCGTCGCGCTGATTCCCGGCTGCGGCTCCGCCTACGAGCTGGACCTGATGTGCGAGGCGGGCTGGGACGCGACCGCGATCGATTTCTCGCCAGCCGCCGTCGAGCGGGCCCGGCACGTCGTCAAGCGCTGGCCCGAGCGCATCGTCCAGGCCGATTTCTTCACGTACCAGCCACCGCGTCCGCTGGATGTGATCTACGAGCGTGCCTTCCTGTGCGCGCTGCCGCCGGACATGTGGCCGCAAGTCGCCGAACGCTGGGCCCAGCTGCTGCCGCGCGGCGGCCTGCTGGCCGGCTACTTCTTCCTGGGCGCCACGCCCAAGGGCCCGCCATTCGGCATCGAGCGCGCCCGGCTGGACGAACTGCTGGCGCCGCATTTCGAACTGGAAGCGGACGAAGCCGTCAAGGACTCGCTGCCCGTGTTCGAGGGCCGCGAGCGCTGGCTGGAGTGGCGCCGCCGCTAGTTGCTCCTAAAATGGGGACAGACCCCATTTTTTGAGAAACAGTTGCCGGAGAAATGGGGTCTGTCCCCATTTCTCCGGCAACTCACGATCCCGGCGGTCGTTGTCAACTGTCTTGTTGCCGCAAAAAAGCTTTATAATTCAGGGTTTTTGACGATTTTTGCGGAGTAACCGATGCCTATCTACGCTTACCGTTGCGAGGAATGTGGCTTTGCCAAGGACGTGCTGCAGAAGATTTCCGATCCTCAGCTCACCGAGTGCCCGGCCTGCGGCAAATCGACTTTTAAAAAGCAGCTTACCGCTGCCGGCTTCCAGTTGAAGGGCACCGGCTGGTATGTGACGGATTTCCGAGGCGGCAATGCGCCAGCCACCGGCGTGGCCGCGAAGACCGATGCGCCCGCCGCTGCGCCCGCCAGCGACGCCAAGCCGGCCACCCCGGCACCTGCCGCGACGACCACGTCCGGCGGCGACACGAAGTAAATCCCAGGAACGATGAACACGATACGCAAATACTTTCTTACCGGTCTGCTGATCCTCGTACCCCTGGCGATCACGCTGTGGGTGCTCAATATCATCGTCGGCACGCTGGACCAGTCGCTTTTGGTCCTGCCCGAACACTGGCGGCCGAAGCTGACCCTGCTCGGTTTCAACGTGCCTGGCCTGGGCGCGGTGCTGACGATCGTCATCGTGTTCTGCGTCGGCCTGCTGGCCAACAACCTGATCGGCAACTACATCCTGCGCCTGTGGGAAAAGCTGCTGCACCGGATTCCCGTCGTCAGCTCGCTGTACGGCAGCGTCAAGCAGGTGTCGGACACGCTGTTCTCGTCGTCCGGCAACGCCTTCCGCAAGGCCGTGCTGATCCCGTACCCGCACGCGAACTCGTACACGATCGCGTTCCTGACCGGCACGCCCGGCGGCGACGTCAAGAACCACCTGGTGGGCGACTACGTCAGCGTCTACGTGCCAACGACGCCGAACCCGACCTCCGGCTTCTTCCTGATGATGGCGCGCTCGCAGGTCGTGGAGCTGGACATGACCGTGGATGCCGCCTTGAAGTACATTGTGTCGATGGGCGTCGTCGCTCCCGACTGACGCTTTCGACTGAATTAACGAACTTAACCTGAACCGAGAATTAACCATGTCTATGCGTACTCATTACTGCGGCCTCGTCACTGAAGCACTGCTGGGCCAAACCGTCAGCCTGTGCGGCTGGGTGCACCGTCGCCGCGACCACGGCGGCGTGATCTTCATCGACCTGCGCGACCGCGAAGGCCTGGTTCAGATCGTCTGCAATCCGGAGCAGGCGGAAGTCTTCAAGGCCGCCGAAGCCGTACGTAACGAGTTCTGCCTGCGCATCACGGGCACGGTCAAGGACCGCCTGGCCGGCACCGTCAACAACAACCTGAAGTCGGGCAAGATCGAAGTGATCTGCTCGCAGCTGGAAGTGCTGAACCCGTCGGTGGCCGTACCGTTCCAGCTGGACGACGACAACCTGTCCGAAACCACCCGCCTGACGCACCGCGTGCTGGACCTGCGCCGTCCGCAGATGCAGAACAACCTGCGCCTGCGCTACAAGGTGACGATGGAAGTGCGCAAGTACCTGGACGAACTGGGCTTCATCGACATCGAGACGCCGACCCTGACCAAGTCCACGCCGGAAGGCGCGCGCGACTACCTGGTGCCGTCGCGCGTCAACGCCGGCCAGTTCTTCGCGCTGCCGCAGTCGCCGCAGCTGTTCAAGCAGTTGCTGATGGTCGCCAACTTCGACCGCTACTACCAGATCACCAAGTGCTTCCGCGACGAAGACCTGCGCGCCGACCGCCAGCCGGAATTCACCCAGATCGACTGCGAAACGTCGTTTCTGAACGAACAGGAAATCCGTGACCTGTTCGAAGACATGATCCGCAAGGTGTTCAAGAACACGCTGTCGATCGACCTGCCGAACCCGTTCCCGGTGATGGACTTCGCCGAAGCGATGGGCAAGTACGGTTCGGACAAGCCCGATATGAGAGTAAAGCTCGAGTTCACCGAACTGACCGACGTGATGAAGAACGTCGACTTCAAGGTGTTCTCCGCCGCGGCCAACCTGCCGAACGGCCGTGTGGTCGGCCTGCGCGTACCGAAGGGCGGCGACATGCCACGTTCGGAAATCGACGCCTACACCCAGTTCGTTGCCATCTACGGCGCCAAGGGTCTGGCCTACATCAAGGTCAACGAGAAGGCCAAGGGCCGTGACGGCCTGCAGTCGCCGATCGTGAAGAACATCAACGACGAAGCCCTGGCCAAGATCCTGGAACTGACGGGCGCCGAAGACGGCGACCTGATCTTCTTCGGCGCGGACAAAGCGAAGGTCGTCAACGACGCCATCGGCGCGCTGCGCGTGAAGATCGGCCACAGCGAGTTCGGCAAGAAGAACGGCCTGTTCGACGACGTCTGGGCACCGCTGTGGGTCATCGACTTCCCGATGTTCGAATACGACGAGGAAGACGACCGCTGGACCGCCACCCACCACCCGTTCACGGCACCGAAGGACGGCCACGAGGACATGCTGGAAACCAACCCGGGCGCCTGCATCGCCAAGGCCTACGACATGGTCCTGAACGGCTGGGAACTGGGCGGCGGCTCGATCCGTATCCACCGCGAGGAAGTGCAGTCGAAGGTGTTCCGCGCGCTGAAGATCGGCGCGGAAGAAGCACGCCTGAAGTTCGGCTTCCTGCTGGACGCACTGCAATACGGCGCGCCACCGCACGGCGGCCTGGCATTCGGCCTGGACCGTATCGTCACGCTGATGACGAAGTCGGACTCGATCCGCGACGTGATCGCGTTCCCGAAAACGCAGCGCGCTCAGGACCTCTTGACGCACGCACCGTCGGAAGTGGACGAGAAGCAGCTGCGCGAGCTGCACATCCGCCTGCGCGCGGCCGAGCCGAAGGTGGCTGGCTAAAAAAGAGGGCGCTGCGGCGCCCTTTTTTTGGGCTGTTGGCTGCGGATCCGCAGGGGTCTGTCCCCGGTAAGTGTTGGCTGCAGCGGGATTGTTGGCGGATCGAGGGGACTGACCCCGGTTTTTATCGGCGGCGGAAATGAACCAGCCTCCCTCGGGGCCTGCGATGAAAACCGGGGTCAGTCCCCTGACGCCGCCACAGGCAAGCGCTGATGCCAACCCTTACCGGGGACAGACCCCAAGCCAGCAAACGTCATCTCAACGCGAACAAAACTTCGGGGACAGTCCCCTTTGGGGACAGTCCCCAACCGCCCGCATCAATGACTACTTCCCACAAAATCCCGGAATCGGTATTAGTCGTCATCCACACCGCCGACCTCGACGTCCTCTTGATCGAGCGCGCCGGCAATCCCGGCTTCTGGCAGTCGGTCACCGGCTCGCTGGACGCGCCGGACGAGCCGCTGCTGGCCACAGCCACCCGTGAATTGTTCGAGGAAACCGGCATCCATGCCGATGGCGAGCGCATCGTGCTGCGCGACTGGCAGCTGTCGAATGTCTATGAGATCTACCCGGTCTGGCGCCATCGCTACGCGCCGGGCGTGACGCACAACACGGAGCATGTGTTCAGCGTGGAGGTGCCGCGCGACATCGCCATCACTCTGGCGCCGCGCGAGCACGTCGATTACGTCTGGCTGCCCTACCTGGCCGCGGCCGACAAATGCTTCAGCCCGTCCAATGCCGAGGCGATCCTGCAGCTGCCGCGCCAGCTGCGCAAGCTGTCAGCCTGACCGCCGCCAGCGCGCCGCCAGCAGGCCCACACCGGCCAGCCCGAACAGGGGTAGGGTGCCGGGCAGCGGAATGGCCACGTGCTGCTGCGGTCCCAATGGGGTGCCGTACAGCCGGAACGCCATGTCGCCTACGCCGGCCTGGCCGAGGTAGCTGCCACGGCCGGTGAACTGGGCCATCTGGCCGTCGCCGCCGTTGGCATTACGGATGGCCGTCTGCGCCAGCTCCACACTGTGGCCCGCCATGCCGATCCAGTACGACACGTCCGCCGCCATCGTGAAGCCGGCAAATTGCGCGTGCTTGCGCACGTTGCCGCCGCTGGCGCCGTCCATGTCGACAAGGTCGATTGCGCTGCCGAAGCGGCCCAGCAGCGCGCCCGGGCGGCCGGCGTCGTCGGCCCAGATGGCGATGTCGACGAGGGTGCCGACGCCGCCATAACCAATGCCTGAGTAGATTGCCATGCCATCGACCAGCGTATTGACGGCAAACGACACGACTTCCGCGAAATGCTGGCCCCGGTTGATATTGCTGTATGCATCGCCGGACGTCGCGCCCAGCAAGGCCTGCGGGCTCCAGTCCAGCAGGATCGGTGACGCCATCGCCGGACCGGCCGCACACCCCATCCACGCCAGCATTGCCAATACGCCTGCCCGTTTGCTTCTGATCGCCATAGTGGCCTCCCCGCCCCGCCGTCAGAACATGAGTGATGCTTTTTTGTACACCTTAATGTAGGTCATAACTCAACCGTTGTCTTCAGCAATGTACTGTGCGCAGCTCGACTGTTGGGTTTTCGTTGAAGTCGTCTTGCAAATTGCAATGGAGAATCGTCACGCCGCCGCACGATTGCCGAGGAGAAAAGGATACGGTTGGGGCTAAAATCATTCCATGAAGATCAAAGTCGCCACCTACAACATCCACAAGGGCGTGTCTTACCGCAGCAAGCCGCGGGTGCTCGCCCTCAAGCAGGCCATCGCCGCGTTCGACGCTGACCTGATCTTCCTGCAGGAAGTGCAGGGGCAGCACGACCGCATCGCGGCCCGCTACGGCGAGGAACGGCACGGGCACCGGCACTGGCCGCAGGGCAGCCAGCACGAGTTCTTCGCGGGCGAGTCGCACCAGTCGGTGTACGGGTTGAACGCGCAGTACGACCATGGCCACCACGGCAATGCGCTGCTGACGCGCTTTCCCATCACCAAGTGGACCAACACGGATATTTCGGACCACGCCTACGAGGCACGCGGCATCCTCCACTCCATCGTCGAGACGCCGAAGGGCACGGTGCACTGCTACGTGATCCACCTGGGCCTGTTCGAGAAAAGCCGGGTGCGGCAGGTGGAGGCGCTGATCGATGCCGTCAACCTGTCGGCACCGAACGGCGAGCCGGTGATCATCGCCGGCGACTTCAACGACTGGCGCAATACCCTGAGCGCCAAACTGCGCAAGGCGCTGGGCGTGGTGGAGGTCTTCGACGAGGTCGGCGCCGGCTCCAGCCTGGGCGACCTGGTCCGTACCCTGGCGCGGCGCCAGGCGGCGATTCGTCCGGCCCGCACCTTCCCGGCGGCCTTGCCCTTCTTCCGCCTGGATCGTATCTACGTGCGCGGCTTCAAGGTAGAATCGGCGGAGGTCCTGCATGGCCAGCTGTGGGCCAAGCTGTCGGACCATGCGCCGATTGTGGCTACCCTGAAACTTGCTTGACCATGCGTCCCGTCGAATTCATCGCCGATAACGAAGTCAAACTCCTGCACTGCGGTACCGAATATTTCCCCGCCATGGTGGAAGCCATCGATGCCGCGCAGTACGACGTGTACTTCGAAACCTATATCTTCGCCGATGACGAAACGGGACAGGCCGTGCTGGCCGCGCTGATGCGCGCCGGCCAACGGGGCGTGACCGTGCGCGTGATCACCGACTGGTTCGGCACCGGCAACGGCCGTTCGAAACGCATGCACGCGCAACTGCTCGAAGCGGGCGTCGAGCACCGCATCTTCAATCCGTGGTTCCGCCGCGGCGTCACCCGCACGCACCGCAAGATCTGCGTGGTGGACCGCTGCATTGCCTTTGTCGGCGGCATCAACGTCAATGACGACATGTATTGCGATTACGACCACAGCAAGGCCTTGTGCGCGCCGCGCTGGGACTTCGCCGTGGCCGTCGAGGGCCCGCTGGTGGCCGCCATCCACAAGGAAGCGGAGGCGCAATGGCTGCGGCTGGGCCGGATGACGCTGAAAAATCGTATTCATTTGTACAACGAACTGCGCCGCGCCAACAAGGTCGCGGCCGAGTCGACGGTGCGGGCCGGCTTTGTCGTGCGCGACAACCTGCGCAACCGCCAGACCATCCAGAAGGCCTACCTGAACGCACTGGGCCGGGCGCGCAAGAGCGTGCTGCTGGCCAACCCGTATTTCGCACCGGGCCGCAAGTTCCGCCGCGCGCTGTCGCAGACGGCGCAGCGCGGTGTCGAGGTCGTGCTCTTGATCGGCGTGGGCGAGCACTGGTTGCAGGATGCGGTGGCGCACTCGTTCTACCCGAAGCTGCTTGCCTCTGGCGTGAAGGTGGTGGAATATCACAAGACCCAGCTCCACGCCAAGGTGGCCGTCATCGACGATGACTGGGCCACCGTGGGCTCTTCCAACGTGGACGGGTTGAGCCTGTTTTTAAACCAGGAAGCGAACGTCGTGATCAAGGACGCCGCGTTTGCCGTCGACCTGCGCCGGCATATCGAGGCGGCGGTGGCGGAGGGTGTCGAAATCCATCCGCACGAATACCAGCACGTGGGCCGCTTCCGCCGCATCGGCTACGAGATCGCGTACGTGGTCTACAAGACGCTGATGCGCATTTTCGCAGTGGGGAAATACGCTTGATGGACAATGTAAGGATCGACAAGTGGCTGTGGGCGGCGCGCTTCTTCAAGACGCGCAACCTGGCCATCGACGCGATCGACAACGGTAAAGTGAAGATCGGCGGCGACCGCGTGAAACCGGCGCGCCTGCTGAAGCTGGGCGAGAAGCTGCACATCGACAACGGCTCGGACGAGTGGGACGTGCTGGTGCTGGGGCTGTCCGACAAACGGCAGGGCGCGCCCATCGCCCGCACCTTGTACGAGGAGTCCGAAGAATCGATCGCGCGGCGCCAGAAGGAAGCCGAGCGGCGCCGGCTGTTCGCCGAACCGGCCGCCGACTTCAAGGGCCGGCCAACCAAGCGCGACCGGCGCGTGCGCGAACGTATCGACACGGGAGAGTAGTTGCTCAAAAAATGGGGACAGACCCCATTTTTCAGGAAACATTGCCGAGAAATTGGGGTCTGTCCCCATTTTTTTGGCAACGTCAAACATGGGGGCAAGCGCCCCCGTCAAAATAGAACGCCACCTCTAACAATGGCGTTTGACATTTATCCTGCTCTGGATAATAGTACGAGCGTTCGTAATTTTTTTCACACGATGCTTATCCCCGGAGAGAGAATGAACTTTTTTCTCTTCGAGCCGGATTCCAAGTGAGTGCCCTAGTTATTAATACCTCGACAAAATTCATGCGCAAGGGTGAGATGACCCGTGCCGCCATCCTGGACGTGGCCCTGGACCTGGCCAGCCGTGACGGGCTGGAAGGCCTGACCATCGGTCTGTTGGCGGACAAGATGAACATGAGCAAATCGGGTGTGTTCGCCCACTTCGGTTCGCGTGAAGATTTGCAGCTGGAAGTATTGAAGCTGTACCACCGCCGCTTCGAGCAGGATGTGTTCTATCCGAGCATCAAGGAGCCGCGCGGCCTGCCGCGCCTGCGCGCGATGTTCGCGCACTGGGTCAAGCGGGTCAGCATCGAGATCGCGTCCGGCTGCATCTATATCAGCGGCGCCGTCGAGTACGACGATCGTCCGGGTCCGATCCGCGAGGAGCTGGTGTCGATGGTGGGTGCGTGGCAGAGCGCGCTGTTGCGCGCGGCCCAGCAGGCCATCGAGTGCGGCCACCTGAAGGCCGGTACGGATGCCCAGCAGCTGGTGTACGAGATGTATGGCCTGATCCTGGCCGTCCATCACGATGCCCGCTTCCTGCGCATTCCCGGCAGCGTGGAACGGGCCAGCGTCGGCTTCAACCGTCTTATCGAAAACTATCAGTCCTAACGCCGCGCGTAGTCAGATCAGATACAGCGGCACCTCAACAAACAACTTTAGCCTTTAGTCGTCAGGAGATAAACATGGGTCAATACGTCGCGCCAATCCGGGATATGCAATTCGTGCTGCATGAGTTCCTGAAGGTGGAAGAGCAGCTCAAGGAACTGCCGGCCCACGCCGAGACGGATGCCGACATCATCAACCAGGTGCTGGAAGAGGGTGCGAAATTCACGTCCGAAGTGCTGTTCCCGCTGAACCACTCCGGCGACCGCGAAGGCTGCAAGCACGACGCCGAGACGAAGACCGTCACGACGCCGAAGGGCTTCAAGGAAGCGTACAAGCAATACGTCGAAGGCGGCTGGGCCGCGCTGGCATGCGATCCGGAATTCGGCGGCCAGGGCCTGCCGGTCGTGCTGAACAACTCGTTCTACGAGATGCTGAACTCCTCCAACCAGGCCTGGACGATGTACCCGGGCCTGTCGCACGGCGCCTACGAGTGCCTGAAGGAGCACGGCACCGACGAGCAGAAGCGCCTGTACCTGCCGAAGCTGGTCTCCGGCGAATGGACCGGCACCATGTGCCTGACCGAACCACACTGCGGCACCGACCTGGGCCTGCTGCGCACGAAAGCCATCCCGAACGAAGACGGTTCCTGGACCATCACCGGCAACAAGATCTTCATCTCGGCCGGCGAGCACGACATGTCGGAAAACATCCTGCACCTGGTGCTGGCCCGCGTGCCGGACGCACCGGAAGGCTCGAAAGGCATCTCGCTGTTCCTGGTACCGAAGTACCTGCCGAACAACGACGGCACGGTCGGCGAGCGCAACCCGATCTTCTGCGGCGCCATCGAGGAAAAGATGGGCATCCACGGTAACTCGACCTGCCAGATGAACCTGGACGGCGCGAAAGGCTGGATCATCGGCCAGCCGAACAAGGGCCTGAACGCCATGTTCGTGTTCATGAACGCGGCCCGCCTGGGCGTGGGCATGCAGTCGCTGGGCCTGACCGAAGTCGCGTACCAGAACGCGCTGGTGTACGCCAAGGACCGCCTGCAAATGCGTAGTCTGTCCGGCGTCAAGGCTGCCGACAAGCCGGCCGACCCGATCATCGTGCACCCGGACGTGCGCCGCATGCTGCTGACCGCCAAGGCCTACGCCGAAGGCGCGCGCGCCTTCTCGTCCTACGTCGCGCTGCAGATCGACCGCGAACTGAACCACCCTGACGAAGAAGTGCGCAAGGAAGCCGCCGACGAAGTCGCGCTGCTGACCCCTGTCATCAAGGCCTTCATCACCGACAACGCCTGGATCGCCACCTCGGAAGCGATGCAGGTGTACGGCGGCCACGGCTACATCTCGGAGTGGGGCATGGAGCAGTACGTGCGCGACGCCCGCATCAACCTGATCTACGAAGGCACCAACACGATCCAGTCGCTGGACCTGCTGGGCCGCAAGATCCTGATGGACAACGGCGCCAAGCTGCGCAAGTTCGGCGAGAAGGTGCGTGCCTTCGTCGAAGAAAACGGCACCGACGAAGCGATGTCCGAATTCGTCACGCCGCTGGGCGAGCTGGGCGAAAAAGTGGGCAAGCTGACGATGGAAATCGGCATGAAGGCCTTCCAGAACCAGGACGAAGTGGGCGCGGCCGCCGTGCCTTACCTGCGCGTCGTGGGTCACCTGGTGTACAGCTACTTCTTCGCCCAGATGGCCAAGATCGCGCTGGAAAAGAAAGACTCGGGCGACAAGTTCTACGAAGCCAAGCTGCAGACCACGCGCTTCTACTTCGCGCGCCTGTACCCTGAAACCGCAATGCTGATCCGCCAGGCCCGTTCCGGCGCCGCGAACCTGATGGCGCTGGACGCCGACCTGTTCTAAAAACTAGAGGAAAAACATGAGCAACTTCAGTGTAAAAAAAGTCGCCGTCCTGGGCGCCGGTGTGATGGGCGCGCAGATCGCCGCCCACTGCGTCAATGCCAAGGTCCAGGTCGTGCTGTTCGACCTGCCTGGGAAAGAAGGCACCCCGAAGAACGGTATCGTCCTCAAAGCCATCGAAGGCCTGAAAAAGCTGTCGCCAGCACCGCTGGGCGACAAGGAAGACGCCGCCCTGATCCAGGTCGCGAACTATGAAGACAACCTGGACCAGCTGGCCGACTGCGACCTGATCATCGAAGCGATCGCCGAGCGCCTGGACTGGAAGCACGACCTGTACAAGAAGGTCGCGCCGCACATCGGCCAGAACGCCATCTTCGCCTCCAACACGTCCGGCCTGCCGATCCACCAGCTGGCCGAAGGCTTCGACGCGGACCTGAAGGCGCGCTTCTGCGGCGTGCACTTCTTCAACCCGCCGCGCTACATGCACCTGGTCGAACTGATCCCGACCGAAGCGACCCGTCCGGAAATCCTGGACCAGCTGGAAACGTTCCTGACGTCCGTGCTGGGCAAGGGCGTCGTGCGCGCCAAGGACACGCCGAACTTCATCGCCAACCGCGTCGGCATCTTCGGCATGCTGGCCACGATCCACCAGGCCGAAAAATTCGGCCTGTCCGTGGACGTCGTCGACGACCTGACCGGCGCCAAGCTGGGTCGCGCCAAGTCCGGCACGTTCCGCACGGCGGACGTGGTGGGCCTGGACACGATGGGCCACGTCATCAAGACGATGCAGGACAACCTGAAGGACGACCCGTTCGCCGCCGTCTACAAGACGCCGGACGTGCTGGCCAAGCTGATCGAGAAGGGCGCGCTGGGCCAGAAGGCTGGCGGCGGCTTCTACAAGAAGGTCGGCAAGGAGATTCAACGCCTGGACTTCGCCAGCGGCGAATACGTGGCCGGCGGCGCGAAAGCGGCCGACATCATCGCCCGCATCCTGAAAGAAAAGGATCCGGTCAAGAAGTTCAAGGCGCTGCGCGAATCGACCAACCCGCAAGGCCAGTTCCTGTGGGCGATCTTCCGCGACGCGTTCCACTACATCGCCTACCACCTGGAATCGATCGCCGACAACGCGCGTGACGTGGACTTCGCCATGCGCTGGGGCTTCGGCTGGAAGATCGGCCCGTTCGAAACGTGGCAAGCCGCCGGCTGGAAGCAGATCGCCGAGTGGGTCAAGGAAGACATCGACGCCGGCAAGGCGCTGACCAACGCACCGCTCCCAAGCTGGGTCTTCGAAGTGGACGGCGTGCACACGGCCGAAGGTTCGTACTCCGCCGCGTCGAAGAAATTCGTGCCACGTTCGAACCTGGACGTGTACAAGCGCCAGGAATTCCGCGCACCGGTACTGGGCGAAGGCGCCACCGATGCAACCAAGGCCGGCACCACCGTGTTCGAAGACGACAGCATCCGCCTGTGGCACTCGGGCGACGAAGTGCTGGTCGCCTCGATCAAGACCAAGATGCACGTCATCGGCCAGGGCGTCATCGACGGCCTGAAGCGCGGTCTGAAGGAAGCGGAACAGAACTTCAAGGGCCTGGTGATCTGGGGTACGGATGCGGCCGAAGGCGGCGCGTTCTCCGCCGGCGCCGACCTGCAATCGGCCCTGCCAGCCTTCATGGCCGGCGGCGCGAAAGCCCTCGATCCACTGATCAAGGACCTGCAGAACACCTTCATGGCGATGAAGTATTCGAACGTACCGGTCGTCGCCGCGGTGGCTGGCCTGGCGCTGGGCGGCGGCTGCGAAATGGCGCTGCACGCGTCGCGCCGCGTCGCCTCGATCGAGTCGTACATCGGCCTGGTCGAAGTGGGCGTGGGCCTGATCCCTGCCGGTGGTGGCCTGAAGGAAGCGGCCGTGCGCGCTGCCAAGGAAGCCAAGGGCAACGACATCCTGCAATTCCTGAAGACGGGCTTCACCAACGCGGCCACCGCGAACGTGTCGAAGTCGGCCCTGGAAGCGAAGGCGATGGGTTACCTGAAGGAAGACGACATCATCGTCTTCAACCCGTACGAACTGCTGCACGTGGCCAAAGTGACCGCGCGCTCTATGTTCGACGCAGGCTACCGCGCACCGCTGCAGCGCCCGGTCCCGGTCACCGGCCGTTACGGCTGGGCCACGATCCGCGGCCAGCTGGTCAACATGCGCGACGGCGGCTTCATCTCCGCCCACGACTACAAGCTGGGCGACATGATCGCCGAGATCGTGTCGGGCGGCGACATCGACCAAGGCAGCGTGGTGTCCGAGCAGTGGCTGCTGGACATGGAACGTAAAGCCTTCCTGGAACTGCTGAACAACCCGAAAACGCAAGAGCGGATCATGGGCATGCTGCAGACCGGCAAGCCAGTGCGGAACTAAGCGACTACTAGGACGAATAACATGAGCAAACAACTTCAAGACGCATACATCGTCGCAGCGACCCGCACCCCGATCGGCAAGGCGCCACGCGGCATGTTCAACAAGACGCGCCCGGACGACCTGCTGGTGCACGCGATCCGCGGCGCCATGGCCGCCGTGCCGAACCTGGACCCGGCCCTGATCGTCGACGCGATCGTCGGCTGCTCGTTCCCGGAAGCGGAGCAGGGCTTCAACATCGCCCGTAATTCGGTCGTGCTGGCCGGCCTGCCGAACACGGTCGGCGGCGTCACCGTCAACCGCTACTGCGCCTCCGGCATCACCGCCCTGGCGATGGCGGCGGACCGCATCCGCGTCGGCGAAGCCGACGTGATGATCGCCGGCGGCGTCGAATCGATGTCGATGGTGCCGATGATGGGCCACCACCCGTCGATCAACATGGACACGTTCAAGGACGAGAACGTGGGCCTGGCCTACGGCATGGGCCTGACGGCCGAGAACGTGGCGAAGCAATGGAAGGTGTCGCGCGAAGACCAGGACGCCTTCGGCCTGGAATCGCACCGCCGCGCCATCGCCGCCCAGCAGGCCGGCTACTTCAAGGACGAGATCACGCCGGTAGAAATCATCACCCGCACGCCTGACCTGCGTACCGGCGAGATCAAGATCGGTAAGCGCACCGTCGATGCGGACGAAGGCCCACGTGCCGACGCGTCGATCGAAGGCATGGCGAAGCTCAAGCCCGTCTTCGCCGCCAAGGGTTCCGTGACGGCGGCAACGTCGTCGCAGATGTCGGACGGCGCCGGCGCGCTGATCGTCGTCTCGGAGAAGATCCTGAAGGAACACAACCTGACGCCGCTGGCCAAGTTCTCGTCGTTCGCCGTGCGCGGCGTGCCGCCGGAAATCATGGGCATCGGCCCGAAGGTGGCGATTCCTGCCGCGCTGGCCGCCGCCGGCATCACGCAGGACCAGCTGGACTGGATCGAGCTGAACGAAGCCTTCGCCGCCCAGGCGCTGGCCGTGATCCGCGACCTGAACCTGGACACCAGCAAGGTCAACCCGATGGGCGGCGCAATCGCCCTGGGCCACCCGCTGGGCGCGACCGGTGCGATCCGCGCCGCGACCGTCGTGCACGCACTGCGCCGCAACAACCTGAAGTACGGCATGGTGACGATGTGCGTCGGCGCCGGCATGGGCGCTGCTGGTATCATCGAGCGCGTGTAATACAAAGAGCCGGCGGCTCATGGCTCAAACCCGGAACCCAAATCTGGGGTCAGACCCGTCGGGTCTGACCCCGGCTCTTGGCCTTGGGTTTAAATATGAGCTTCCGGCTCGCTAGATAAAGAAGGGCGCCGCGGTTTCGACCGGGCGCCCTTCATCATTCAAAACAAGGAGAAGAGACATGGACATCCTCGTCAGCAAGGAAGGCGGCATCCTCACGCTGGAATTCAACCGCCCCGAGCGCAAGAACGCGATCACCTCCGCGATGTACCAGACCATGGCGGACACGATCAACGCGGCCGAGACGGACAACGAAGTGCGCGCCATCCTGATCGCCGGCAAGCCGGAGATCTTCACGGCCGGGAACGACCTGGACGACTTCATGAAAACCGCGCGCCCCAGTACGGCCGAGGAATTCGCCAACCGTCCCGTGTTCCAGTTCATGCGCGCCCTGTCGGGCACCACCAAGCCCGTGGTGGCGGCGATCGGCGGCATGGCGATTGGCATCGGCACCACGCTGCTGATGCATTGCGACCTGGTCTACGCCGGCGACAGCGCCAAGTTCTCCGTGCCGTTCACGCAGCTGGGCCTGTGCCCTGAATTCGGCTCGTCGATGCTGATGCCGCTGGCCGCCGGCCACGCCCGCGCCGCCGAGAAGCTGATGCTGGGCGAGCCGTTCACGGCCCAGGAAGCCTACGACATGGGCATCGTCTCGAAAGTGCTGCCGGCCGCCGAAGTGCTGGACTACGCGCGCGCGCAAGCGGCCAAGCTGGTCGCGCTGCCGGCCGCGTCGATCCGTACGACCAAGAGCCTGATGACGCAGGGCCGCAAGGAAGAGCTCAATGCCATCATCGCCAAGGAAAGCAAGCTGTTCGGCGAGATGCTGCTGGCGCCGGAAGCGAAGGAAGCGTTCATGGCTTTCTTCGAGAAGCGCAAGCCGGATTTCACCAAGTTCGCGTAACCATCCTGCTGGACGGGCATGCTCTCCTGGGCTCCTCGCCCTGGCAGAGGAGCCCGTCCTGCATCGCTTTCGTATAAAGTGCCGAAGATGAGGCACTAGCCGGCTGCATGAAGCCGGTGTGAACCGTGGAGAAACCAGTGGCAGAGGTGAGAGCGTGTTGATGTCACGCTGCGTCCGGCTCGCGCGCGCCTGCGTATGCGCTATCGTCCTATGGCTGGTTTGCGGCGGCAGCGCGATGGCGTCGCCGCGAGCTGTCGTCAATCTCGACATCGACAGACAGGGCAACGTCACGGCGGATTTTCACCTGCCCGCCGGCACCAGGGTCGTCCGGTTCAAGGAGGCCACCGTCGATGCGGCGCGGCGTCGGTGGCTGCCCGCCGATTCCGGCCTCGTCATGGAGGGCAACGCCGTCACCGCCGCCGATGGCGGTGAAATCAGCCGCCTGCGCTTGGTCATCGGCCGAGCGCAGCAAGGCCGGCTGCGAAGTTATGACGCGCTGGTCGATTTCGGCGACGGCGGCGTAGCGGTCTATTCGTCGTACCTGGAACTGGAGATGCCGACCGCGTTCGTTCTCGCCAAACCCGGTTATGTGCGCGGTAACAGAATAGCTGCCGGTGCGGCGATGGTGCCGCAAGAAGGCGCTTATTTATACATGGGGCCACTCACTGCGCAACGACTGGCAGGGGGCTCCATCCTGCTCGACCGGCGCACGCCGCCATGGGTCACGACCGAGCTGCGCACGACCCTGCCAAGGCTGGCGCATTACTACGTCAAGGCACTCGGGTGGCGCCGACCATTGCGGCCCAATATCATGCTGGTCGTCGCGGCACCCGAGCAGCCCGGTGCGAGCTACCGCGGCGACGTGCTGCCCGGCCAGTCGATTCGCCTCGCACTGACAGGGGGCGACTGGCAAACGCCGTCGGAACAGCGCCGGCTGATGCTGCGCCAGATGCTGGCCCATGAGCTGTTTCATGTATTTGAACGCGAAGATGGGGGCGGTGCCGATCACGGGCGCCCATGGATTCATGAAGGAATGGCCGAGTATGCGGCGCTGCAGGCCCTGCGTGCCACGCGCCTGGCGGGCACGCCGTTTGTCGTCGAGGCGCTGGACGAGCGCATCAACCAGTGCCTGGCACGCCTCGGCAACCGTTCGCTCACCGCTGTCGAACCCACGTCGAGCGAGCAACGGCTGTTCTATGACTGTGGCACGCTGGCGTTTGCGCTGTATGATCGCTACAGCCAGGTCCAGCCCGACGGAGCAGGGAGCTATTTCAAGGCGGTGGCCCCGGTGTTGCAGCTGGATGGCGATGCGGTCGTCAACCTCATGAACAGACTGTCCCGCGATGCCGTGCCGAGCGCGCATGCGTATATCGGGCAGCTGTTGGCGGCCGGTCGCCTCGATGACACGACGCCGCTCGAGACGGTTATGACCGAGCTGGGGATCGTGAATACGAGTGGCAGGCACGCCAATGCGGTGTATGCGCGCGCGGTACTGCACTATCTGCTCGCAAACGACTGCTCGGGCGGGCGAGGCTACTGGACGCTGCCGGAGGGCTTCCGGCTGGACGGGCGGTTCAACTGCAGGACGGTAAGCGATTCGCCGACGATCAGCCACGCCTTCGCCATCGACTTGCGCGACAACGCCGCTCAAGCTTATGAAAGGATCCGGGCAGACTGCGGTCGTGCCGGCGCCACGGTGCCCCTTGCCGGCCCGGGCGACATGCGCTTGTCGCTGGCCTGCGACAAGCCGATCGACGCCGTGCCCATGGCAGTCCACCCGGGCAGGCTGCCATAGGCGCCGTGCAAGCGCAGCCGGCCTTCCGTTACTCAGGCGCCGTCAGGAACCCATCGCCGATATCGGTCCCGTCGATATCGGCCGGGAACACGTCGCGCCGTGCCGTGGCCGACAGTTTGGCCGCGACCGTGCGGGCGTCGGCCTGGCCGCCGCCTTTCTGCAGCGCCTCCCACCACAGCGCGGCCACCCCGGCCACGTGCGGGCAGGCCATGCTGGTGCCGCTCCAGGTTTCGAAGCCGCCGCCGGGGAAGGCCGACGTGATGTCCACGCCGGGGGCGCTGATGCGTGCCATGTAGTTGGAGAAATTGGCCACGAACAGCTTGTCGTTGCGCTTGCCGATCGCGGCCACGCTGACGACGTCGTTCGCCGCCGCCGGCAGCGAGACGGCGATGCGGAAGTCCTTGTTGTCGTCGCGCCGGCTTTCGTTGCCCGCGGCCGCCACGACCAGCGGTTCGATACCCAGCCCGCCCTGCGCGTCCAGCATCGCCATGATCGCGTCGAACATGCGCAGATTGCCGCGATACGCCTCCAGTGCCTGCGACGTGGCCAGCGCGACCGGCATGCCGCCCTTCGTCAGCTCTTCCACCATGCCGGGGAAGTCGAAGCCCAGCGACATCGAGATGATGTTGGCGTTCTGCTGCAGCGCCCAGGTCATGCCGTTGAACAGCATCTCGGAACTGCCGGAGCCGTCGTTGCCCAGCACTTTCCCGATCAACGCCTTCTCGACACCGCGTGCGATGCCGATGCGGCGGCCGACGTCGCGACCGAAGATCGTGCCGGCGCAGTGGGTACCGTGGCCGACCACGTCGTCGATGCCGTCGCCGCTGAAGTCGTTGGTGACGAGGTCGACGCCCTTGAATGCCGCGTGGTTCGCGTCGATGCCCGTGTCGAGCACGCAGACGGTGACGCCGGCGCCCGTGAAGCGGCTCTTGTCCGCGCCTACTGCCGCGATACCCCAGCTGTCGGCCGCGGCGGCCGGGGCGGCGCTCTTGAACGGCTCGATCAGGCGGGTCGGCATCGTCGGTGCGACCAGGCGCACATCCGGCTCGGCGCGCGCTTGCGCCAGCTCTCTGTCGCTCAGGCGCTCGACGGTGATTTGCGGCTGGGCGGCGGCATGGCGCAGCGTCTCGAACAGCCGGGTGCCGGCCAGGCCGGGCTGCACGCGTGCTTCGGCGGGCGCACTGCTTCTCAGGACCACGTATTTTTTCATCATATTCTCCCTCTGTATTCGCGTTTTGCGAGCCAGTATGGGGACTGCACAGACGGCGCCACTGGCGGAGCGCCGGCTGTCTGAGGCTTGTCAAAGTGTAGCATCGCGATGAGGGGAAAGGTCGCGATATTGTCACCAGGTTTAGCGCAACTGTCATGGCGGGGACAGCCGCATGGGAATGTGGTGCCGGTATATTTCCCGACCGCCGGCGCCGGTAGTGGCGGCTCGCGCCGCCAATTGCCCTCTCCACTGAGCGAGGCGTATTGTGCATGCCGATTTTTACGCGGCGATGACATGCAACGCCGCGCCGCTGTGGTCTAATGCGGGCCATGCATTCCATCGACCCTTCCGACATCGGCGCGCTGCTGCGCCAGGCCGTGGCGCACCACCAGCGCGGCGAGCTGGCCCAGGCCGACGCGCTGTATGCCGCCGTGCTGGCGCGCGACCCTGCCAATTTCGATGCGCTCCATCTCTCGGGCGTGATCGCGCGCCAGCGCCAGGCACCGGAGCTGGCGCTGGACCTGATCACGCAGGCGCTGGCCATCGACGCCGGCCGTGCCATCGCCCACTGCAACCTGGGCGCCGTGCTGCAGGACCTCGGCCGCGAGCAGGACGCCCTGGCCAGCTACGAACGCGCGCTGGCGCTGCAGCCGGACTATCCGATGGCGCTGTGCAATCGCGGCAATGCGCTGCGACGCCTGGGCCGGCTGGACGAAGCACTGGCCAGCTACGAGCGCGCACTGGCGCTGGCGCCAAGCTATGCCGAGGCGTTCTGCAACCGCGCGCTGGCGCTGCAGGCGCTGGACCGGCATGCCGACGCGCTGGACGCTTTCGGCGCGGCCCTGACGCAGCGGCCGGCATATGCGGAGGCCTTGCACGGTGCCGGCGTCTCGCTGGCGGCGCTCGACCAGGCCGAGGATGCGCTGGAGGCGTTCGACCGCGCGCTGCGTGCGCAACCCGATTACGTGGCGTCTTGGTGCAGCCGCGGCACCTTGCTGCTGCGTGCGCAGGAGGCGCACGCGGCGCTGGACAGCTACGACCAGGCGCTGCGCCTGCGCCCCGGCCATCCGCGTGCCCAGCTGGGTCGGGCCAACGCGTTGCGTGCACTGGGCCGGCGCGATGAGGCCATTGCCGCTTACGAGGCGGCCGCCGCCTGCGGCGCCGATGGCGCCACTGTGGCCTACCTGCTCGCGTCGCTGGGCGCCGCGCCCGCGCCGCAGGCCTCGCCCGCCGGCTACGTGGCGGCGCTGTTCGACCAATACGCCGGCCGCTTCGACCGCCACCTGGTCGACGTGCTGCGCTATCGCACCCCAACGCTGCTGGCGGACGTGCTGGCGCGCCAGCTGGCAGGCCGCAGTGGGCTCGATATCCTCGACCTGGGCTGCGGCACGGGCCTGTGCGGGCCGCTGTTGCGGCCGTTGGCGCGTCAGCTGGAAGGTGTCGACCTGTCGGCCGGCATGCTGGCGCAGGCGCGCGAGCTGGGCGTCTACGATGCGCTGGCCTGCGGCGAGCTGACGGCCTATCTGGCGCAGACGCCGGCGCGCTGGGACGTGCTGACGGCCGCCGACGTGCTGGTCTACGTCGGCGACCTCGATCCCGTGCTGGCGGCGGCGCGGCAGGGGCTGCGCGCTGGCGGAACGTTCGTGTTCTCGGTCGAGGCGCTGGACGGCGACGGCTATTCCCTGCGCGCGTCGGGCCGGTATGCGCACGCGGCCGAATATCTTGCCATGCTCGCCGCGCGGCACGGTTTCACGGTGCGCGAGCAGGTGGCGTGCACCTTGCGCGAGGACAGCGGCGAACCGGTCGCCGGGCTGGTGTTCGCGTTGGGTCTCTAGCGGCTCACCCGAAAATAATCGAAGTCGGCATAGCCGCCGGCGTGCTCGCCAACGCTGAACAACCCCAGCGTCGCCCCGACCCAGCGCCCCGGCTGCGCGGCGAACGATCCCGGGGCCGGCGTCCACGCCGCGCCATCGGCGCTGTACGAGAACCGCACCCTCGCGCCATCGGCCCAGTCCAGCCGCAGGTGCATTGCGGGCGGCGCATCGGCCAGCAGCACCTGCGTCGCTTCCGTGCAGCGCATCACGGCCGGTGCGCACTGCGCATACACCAGCTGCGTGCGGCCCGCCTGCCGGCGCAGTCCGATCCACGCATACTGCATGCCGTCGACGATCAGGCCGGCGCGGTCGCCGTCAAGCGCGTCGTGCAAGGCCACGTGGGTGCGCACGCTGAACGCCGGCGCCGGCACCTTCTGCGACAGGATCGGCGCACCGCGTACGAAGTCGCGCGCGGCCGGCACCGCCTGCGTGAACAGCCGCAACGCGCCGTGATGCACCGACAGCGAATGCCAGCCGGGTTGCGGATTGGCGTTCCATTGCCATTGCGGCCCCAGCGTAGTGGACGAGAACTCGTCGCTGGTCGCGGGCGCGGCGACGGCCCCGGCGGCGGGCTTGGCATGCCGTGCGACCGGCTCGCCCTTGTGCGGCGCGAGGCCATCCGTGCCAATGACGGGCCAGCCGTCGGCCCAACGCAGCGGCTGCAGGTGCACGATGCGCCCGTAGGCCTTCTTGTCCTGGAAATGCAGGAACCAGTCCTTGCCGTCCGCCGCGCGCACCCAGGCGCCCTGGTGCGGGCCGTTGACGGCGCTGCGGCCCTGGTCCAGCACGATGCGCTCCTCGTACGGGCCCTCGATGGAACGGGCGCGGAACACGCTCTGCCAGCCTTCGGCCACGCCGCCGGCCGGGGCGAACACATAGTAGTAACCGTTCCGCTTGTAGAACTTGGGGCCTTCCAGCGTGCGGTAGCCCGGCAGCCGGTTGCCGTCGATGATGTCGCGGCCCTTGTCGTCCAGCAGGGTGCGGCCGTCCGGGGCCATGCGCCGCAAGGTCAGGATGTTGTTGATGCCGGCGCGGCTCTTGGCCCAGGCGTGCAGCAGCCAGGCGTTGCCGTCGTCGTCCCACAGCGGGGTCGGGTCGATGATGCCCTTGCCGGGCAGGAGCAGGTGCGGCGCGCTCCATGGGCCGGCGAAACGCTCGGCGGTGATGACGTACACGCCGTGGTCCGGGTCGGGATAGAAGATCCAGAATTTGCCGTCGTGCCAGCGCAGGCACGGTGCCCACACGCCCTTGCCGAATTGGGGCGTCGCGAACGTCCCTTCCGGCACGAGGCGCGGCAGCGCGTGGCCGACCAGGCGCCAGTTGACCATGTCATCGGACTCCAGCAGCGGCAGGCCGGGCACGTAGTTGAAGCTGGAAGCCGTCATGTAATAGCGCTCGCCCACGCGGATGGCGTCCGGGTCCGAATAATCGGCGTGCAGCACAGGATTGCGATAAGTGCCGTCGCCCTGGTCGGGCTGCCACGGTGGCATGGACGGCGTAGCGCAGCCGGTCAGGGCGGCCAGAAGTAAGAGAGAGGCGAGGCGTGACAAGGGCATTGTTGGCGTCGAAAAAATCCGGGACAGTCCCGGAATGTGGGAAGCTCGGCAGACTATAGCAGCGCTGTCGCGCCCTGGTGCTCAAGCGATTGATTGTTGCGGGCGCATCCGGGACAATGGCCGCTCCTCACTTGAAAGGGTCGCCGCGTGTTGACATTGGAAATCGCCGCCAACGCCGTCATGGCCGTCTCGATCGTGCTGGCCGGCCGCAATAATGTCCATTCCTGGTGGCTCGGCATCGTCGGCTGCGCGCTGTTCGCGGTGTTGTTCCACGACGTGCGGCTGTATGCCGACGTGGCGCTGCAGGTGTTCTTCATCCTGACCTGCATCGTCGGCTGGGTGCAGTGGCTGCGCGGCGGGGGCGGCGCGCCGCTGCCGATCACGTCCGCCAGCGTGCGTACCCTGGCGCAGCTGGCGGTTGCCGGCATCGCGGCCACCGCCGCCTATGGCCTGATGCTGCGCGAGTTCACGGACGCCTACGCGCCGTTCATCGATTCCGCCGTGCTGGCGTTTTCCGTGATCGCGCAGCTGCTGCTGATGGGGCGCCGCATCGAGACGTGGCCCGTCTGGCTGCTGGTGAACACGATCTCGGTGCCGCTGTACGCCAGCCGTGGGCTGAACTTGACGGCCGTGCTGTACGCGGCGTACTGGGTCAATGCGCTGGTGTCGTGGTGGTGGTGGCGGCGGCAGATGCGCACCGCCACCTGAACGCCTACTGCAGCCGGAAGATCGCCGTCACCGACTGCGCGAACGGGATCGACGGCGGCACAGCGTAGTTGGCCATGGCGGGCGCGCGCGGCAGGGTCTCGCCGCCGGCCGCCTGCGCGATGAAGGGCGCCGACAGCTTGTCCAGCGGCCCGCGTGTGATCGCCATCGCCGGCCCCAGCTTGCGGCCGAACGAGCGCGCCAGCGCCGTGCCGTTGGCGCGGGCGTCGTCGGCCGCCTGGCGCAGCAGGTCGCGGTTGAGCTGTTCGCTGTCGCTGCGGTCGAACGAGACGCCCAGGCTGTCCACGTGCTCCGTCGCCAGCAGTGCGGCCACCAGCGCCGGCCAGCGCGCCAGCTCGCGCACCTGCACGCGGTAGTGGCGCGTCAGCACATAGGCCGAGGTGGCGCCGTCCGCCGCCGGCTTGCTCAGCCCGACCGTTTTCTTGGCCAGCTCCGCGCTGTCGACGTCGGCGTCGGCCACGCCGTGCTGCGCCAGCAGCGTGGCGATGGTGGTGGACAGCTCGCCCAGCGCGGCGCTGGCTGCCTCCGCGCTGGTGTGCTGGGCGCCCGTCTCGAACTGCAGCTCGCCCTGATCCGGGGGAAGCCAGGCTTGCGCTTTGCCGGCGGTGGAAACCAGAGGGTACGAGGGCAGTTCCGCCGCGCCCGCCGCTGGCATTGCCAGCAGCGCCGCGATGCCAGCGACGACGATCGACCGCATCATTCCAATACCCAGACGTATTGCATCATGTTCCATGCCTTGACCGGCTTGCCGCCATTGCTGGCCGGCTTGAAGCGGCATTTGGCGATGCCGGCGCGCGCCGCTTCGTCCAGGGACGGATGTCCGCTGGACTTGCGTACCTGCGAGTCGGCCACGCTGCCGTCGCGATCGATCAGGAAGCGCAGCGTGACGGTGCCGGTTTGTTTTGCCGCCAGCGCTTCGGCCGGCCACGCGGGCTTGGCGCAGGTGGCGAAGTCGATATAGGCCTGCTTCTCGGGCTTTTCCACCGGTACATCGACACCGGCCTGCGCGAGGCTGGCGACGCAGACCGTGGCCAGTGCCAGTGCGGGCAGGACGGCGGCCAGCGTGGCTGGGCCTTTACGGCTGGGGGCGGGGCGCAGCAGTCGGGTAATGCGGTCCATCATGTCTCCTCCATTGGCCGCGAGGGCCGGTTCGGGGTGGGTGAACTGGCGTTTCTCCAGTTCGGAAAGGGCAATGGCCAGCCGGCGCGGACCGCCGGCGTGGTCGGCCGCGATGGCGTCCGCGATCAGCTCGCGCTCATGGCGGATGCGGCGCGACAGCCACCAGACGGCCGGGTGGTAGAACAGCACCGTCTCGATCGCGTTCTGCAGCAGGTTGACGAGGTAATCGTGGCGGCGCACGTGGGCCAGTTCGTGGGCCAGCAACGCCTGCAGCAGCTCGGGCGGCAGGCCGGACAGCAGGCTGGCCGGCACCAGCACGACGGGGCGCCACCACAGCGCCGTGACGGGGCTGGCCAGTCGCTCGACGACGCGCAGCCGTACCGGGCGCCGCATTCCCATCGCCTGTGCCAGCTCGGCCAGCCGGGCCTGCCACGCCGGATCGCGGCCGCCGTGCCGGGCGCTGCGGCCGATCCAGGCCAGGCCCAATACCGTGCGCAGCGCCAGCGCCAGGCTGCCCGCGCTCCATGCCGCCACGATCCACGTCATATAGGGTTTCAATGCCAGCGCGCCCGCGGCGACCCCGGTCGGGGCCAGCGCGGCATACGCGTCATGGACCATCAGGTCGCCTTGCAATCGCAGCGTCAGCTGGCTGGTCGGCCATGCGATACACAGCAGCAGGCCGACGCACGCCACCAGGTAGCGCTGCTGCGGCGCGGCGTCGCGCAGCAGTGCCAGCACGGCGGCCGTCGCCAGGCCGATCAGCGCACCCTGCCAGAGGAAATGGACGAGCGTCCAGCCGAGGGCATCGACCAGGGCGCTCATTGCTCGTCCTCCTTCAGCATGCGCTCGATCTCCTCGCGCTCCTTTTTCGAGATGCCGGTCTTCAGCGCGGCCAGCACGAGCGCCTTGGCCGAGCCGGCGAAGGCGCGCTGCAGCAGGTCCTGCAACAGGCTGGTCTGCAGCGCGTCGCGCGGCTGGGCGGGGGCGTAGATGTGCGAGCGCTGGCTGTCGTCGCGAATCAGCAGGCCCTTGCCGTGCATGACCTGCATCAGCCGCAGCACGGCGCCGTAGGCCAGGTCGGGTCGTTCCAGTTGCATCGCCTCGTGCACCTGACGCGCCGTGGCGGCGCCCAGGGGCCACAGCACTTGCAGCAGTTCCAGCTCGGCGGCGGTGGGTTTGGGGGTGTCGGGTCGTTTCATCGCTGTCCTTGTGTTTTGGACAGCATAGCCAAACTAGACCGAAATGTATACTTATTCTCGATGAAAAGCCGAAGCGCAGGCTCAGACCAGCGAGAAGACTAAACCGAAAGGTTTAGTTCTGGCTGCCCTCCGCCGCACCGTGACGGTAGGCGCTTGGCGTGACGCCCATCTTCTCGCGGAAGGCGGTGGCGAAGTTGCCGGCGTTGCGGAAGCCGACCAGCAGGGCGATGTCCTGGATGTCCATGTCGGTTTCGCGCAGCAGTTGCAGGCCACGGGCGATGCGCTCTTCGCGGATGAAGGCGAACACCGTCTTGCCCGTGTGGGCGCGGAACAGCTGGCTCAGCTTTTCCCGGTAGGTCCCCACGCTGCGGGCGATCTCCGCCAGGCTGGGCAGGGCGCCCAGGTTGTCCGCGATCAGGTGCATGGCGGCGCGCACCGTCACGGCATCCGGATCGACGGGCGCGGCCGGATCGGCCGGCGGTGGGCTGGGCGCGCGGCGCATCAGATTCAGGTGCACGTGGATGCGCGCCGCCAGTTCGCCCGGCGTAAAAGGCTTGGAGACGAAATCGACGCCACCGATGGAAAGCCCGGTAATCCGGTCTTCGGCCGAGTCGATACCGCTGACGAAAATAATCGGGATATCTTGCGTGACCGGATTGGCTTTTAACAAGCGGCAACACGCATACCCATCCATATTCGGCATGCGCACATCGAGCAGTATCAGGTCCGGGTGCTGCGACAGCGCCAGCTGATAACCCTGTTCGCCGTTGAACGCCACCGACACGCGATATGGCATCTCGCTCAGCAGATCGACCAGCATGCGCTGCTCGAATGCCGAGTCCTCAACGATGAGTATATTGCGTACGGTGGCATCGCTGGTGAGGTACATGGCGTGGCTACTACATATGAGTTTGCTGTCTATTATGCCCAAGTTTAAAAATATTTATCTATTTTCGCCTCTGGCAAAGGCGTTGTCACTTCCCGCAAAAGCGCCTCATCTCGCAGTGCAACATAATAGATGCACGGTTACCCTGTGAAATCCTGCAGACGTGACTATTCGTGAGTTTCTGGACGCCCTTTTCAGGTTAAAACATAGCCTTCACGGCTAGCTGCCTGATTCACTAAAACGCAACAGTAGGAGGGAAGTATGAAACATACCGATTTTGGCCAGATGCCTTGCCCGATCGCGCGCAGCCTCGGCAAGGTTGGCGAATGGTGGAGCATCCTGATCCTGCGCGACGCGTTCTATGGACTGACGCGCTTCGACGAGTTCGAGAAGAGCCTGAAGATCGCGCCCAATATGCTGACGCGCCGCCTGGCAGGGCTGGTCGCGGGCGGCCTGATGGAAAAGCGTCAGTACAGCGCGCGTCCGCCTCGTTATGAATATCTGCTGACGAAGGAGGGGCGCGCCTTCAAACCCGTGCTGCTGGCCTTCATCGCCTGGGGCAACGAGCACCTGGCGCCGGAAGGCGCGAGCCTCTTGGTCGTCAATCGCGAGACCGGCGAACCCGCCACGCAGATCCTGATCGACGCCAACAGCGGCCGGGCCATCTGCGACGAGGACTACATGTTCGCGCCTGGACCAGCCGCCAACGAGGTGATGCGCATGCGCCTGACGCAGGCCGCCAAACAGCTGTAACCGCCCCCCGCGGACATCTGTTGCCCGGGCTTCGGCCGCCTTCGTGCGGCCGGCGCCCGGGCTTTTTTTGTCCCGGCCGCTGACCCGCGTGCGGTGCGACCTTCCCCTGCCATCCAACGTAGAATGAATTTCCATACGTGAGAAAAGAATAAGATCCTGGAAGCGGCCTCTTCGGTAGATTGACCTGTAACCAATAGGAGAATCAGAATGAACAAGGCAAGGATGTGGAAGAGTTTCCTGGGCGTGCCGTTGCTGGCGGTGTTGATGAGCATTGGCGCGGCCCATGCGCAGTCGCTGGGCAAGGCGGATGAGAAATCGCTGAAGGACATGGCGATGGCGAATATGGCCGAGGTGGAAACGGCCAAGCTGGCGTTGCAAAAGTCCCAGAACGCCGAGGTGAAAACGTTCGCCCAGCAGATGATCGACGATCACAGCAAGGGCCTGGATGAGGTGAAAGCCGTGGCCCAGGCCAAGAACGTGGCGCTGCCGACCGAGCTGGACGCCAAACACAAGGCGATGGCGAAGAAACTGGAAGGCCTGTCCGGCCAGAAGTTCGACATGGCCTACCTGCAGCACGCGGGCGTGAAGAGCCACAAGGAAGCCAAGACGATCGTGACGAAGGCCCAGTCGAACGCGAAGGACAGCGACGTCAAGGGCCTGGCAGCGAAGCTGCAGCCGACGATCGACCAGCACATGGGCCACGTGCAGCAGCTCTCGGCCAGCCTGAAGGGCAACAGCGGCACGGCCATGGGCGCCAGCGGCAGCGGCAAGACGGGCAGCAGCGCGACGATGCCGGCATCGAAAGACAAGGTGCAGAAGGCACAGGAGAGCAGCGGCAATACCGACAACCCGGCCGATCCGTCCAACCCGGCCACCAAGCCGGTCAAGTAAGTTAAGGATGTAAGACTCACAGGGCCGCAGGCGGATCCCTCAACCCCAGGCTCAAAACCGGGGTCAGACCCGCCGGGTGTTTGGGCGGGAGACATAGGTAACACTTGTCGGGAGACATAGGTAACACCTTTTATGATCATTGCACAGCAACTAACAGGCGTCTCTTATACCTTGGAAGGAGTCCACCACTATGTCGTCCCGACTCGAGTTTGTCATGCTCGCCCAAGCTCCGGAAGCTAACATCGCTGCCCTCTGCCGGGCGTTCCAAATCAGCCGGAAGACTGCATACAAATGGCTCGATCGATATGCCAACCATGGTGCGGAGGGGCTGTTCGAGCAATCGCGTAGACCCCACTCATCGCCTGCAAGCTCGTCGGATGAACTAGAGCTGCAGGTGCTAGCGCTGCATTTGGAGAATCCATGCTGGGGCTCACGCAAGCTGCGTGAGCTCTTGCCCGAGCATCTGCCACGCCCCCACCACAGCACTGTTGACGCGATCTTAAAGCGCCATGGCTGCCAGGTTATTGGGGCGCCGGTTAAACAGGATTTGGCCTCGACACGCTTCGAGCATGACCTACCGAACTCGCTTTGGCAGATGGACTTCAAAGGACATTTCGGGCTGACCACAGAGGCCGCAGGGCGATGCCATGCGCTGACCATCCTTGATGACCATTCCCGCTATAGCGTCTGCCTTACCGCTTGTTCTAACGAGCGATTCAGCTCTGTCCAGGCAGGGATGCAAGCGACGTTTGAGCGCTACGGGCTGCCTGATCGAATTACTGCTGACAACGGTCCACCTTGGGGAAGTACTGGTCTCAAAGGGCTGACAAAGCTCAAGGTGTGGCTCATTCGACTCGGTATCCGCATCAGCCATAGCCGTCCGTATCATCCGCAAACGCAAGGTAAAGATGAGCGCTTCCATCGTACTCTAAAGCTAGAGCTGCTTGATCGTCGCGGCTTCGGTTCGATTGCTCAGTGCCAGTTGGCCTTCGATGAGTGGCGTGACAAATACAACATGCTTCGCCCCCACCACGCTTTAGGCATGAAGCCGCCGATCACACGGTATGAGCGCAGCGGACGCGAACTGCCCAGTGTCTTGCGGCCCATCGAGTACCTATCCAGCGATATTGTGAGAAAGGTCGATGCGAAAGGCTACATCTCGTATGCCAATCAACGCCACTACATCGGAGAGGGCATGCAGGGACAGCCGGTCGCGATCAGGCCCGATCCTGACAACGACGGCCTTCTTGAGGTCCGGTTCTGCCATCACAAAGTAATGGAGCTGGACCTCAAGGCCGTGACGTAAAATGCAATTTCATGTGTAACCCATGTCTCCCGACATGTGTTACCTATGTGTCCCGGCTATACACCCGCCGGGTCTGACCCCAGCTCTCCGCTTTTGGGGGCAAAGACGTCCGCGGCTGGCTGATAATTTTCCTTAACTTAGCGGCATTAGGGACTGACCCTGAAGTTTCGCGCCGATTATCGGGCCGCCCAGCCGAACTTCGGGGTCAGTCCCTTGCAGGGACAGACCCTTCGAAAGCAGTCAGCGGCGCGAGCAAGTCACCACGAACTTCTCGCAAGCCGACAGCGGCACCGCGGGCTACGTCAACCCAGCGTCTGCTCCGGCAGCTCGTCGCTGCCATCGGGCTCGATGGCCGGTTCGATGGTGATCTCCGCCTTCAGCGAGTTGGCGATGTAGCACTTCTCGTGCGCCTCGTGGTGGATCGCGGCGATTTCCTCTTCGCTGGGCCAGGCGCTGCCGCCGAACACGATCTGCGGACGCAGCGTGATATTGGTGAACGCCACGCGGCCCTCGGCATTCTTCTCCATCAGGCCGACCGCGCTGTCGGTATAGCTTTCCACGACATGACCGCGCCGCGCCGCGATCGACAGGAAGAACAGCATGTGGCAGCTGGACGTGGCCGCGACCAATGCCTCTTCCGGGTCGATATTGTCCGCCACCGACATCGGCAGCGGCACCGACAGCGGCGACGAGGACGCCGGCACGCGCAGGCCGCCGTCGAAGATCCACTCGTGCGCGCGGCTGTAGCGCTGGTCGAGGAAATCCTGGCCGTTACGCTGCCATTCCAATCGTGCTTCGAATTGCATGGAAACTCCTGTACATGGTTGGGTGGTCGATGTCAGTGCACCCGGCACACGGCCGCCGCGGCGTCGTCGGCGCGCTTGACGGCCAGGCTGTCGGCGCGGCCCTGGTCCGCCTCGAAGGTGCGCAACCGCGCCAGGACGCTGGCCGCGCCGTCGGCCACGCAGCGGCGCGCCAGCTCGCCAGCCGTCAGCAAACGGTAGGGATCGACGAGGCGCCAGAAGCCGTCCGTCATCGCGATGACGGCGGCGCCGGGCGCCAGCGGCACGGTGAACGTGCGTGCGGCGATCGGACCTTGCGGCGCCAGACACAGGATCGTGGGCGCAAGCGCCATGTTCTGTTCCACGCGCCGCTCGCGCAGCATCGGCAGCAAGGCGGCCTTGCGCGCCGCTCCGTCCACGATGCCGGACTGCGCCAGCGCCGCGATCTGCGTCTGCAGAATGGCCTCCTGCGGATTGACGTACGGGTCGAGATCGTTGATGGATGCGTCGCCGTCGAACAGCAGCGTCTTGCAGTCGCCCACGCACCAGGCGTGCAGCGTGCAGCCTTCGCCGGCATGGAGGAAGCGCAACCAGGTGAGGGCGGCGATGGGCCAGGCGTAGGGCGGCACCGCGCCCTCTTCGGTGCGGGCGCGGTAGGCCGCGCGCACGTCGGCCAGGGCCAGCAGCGCGCTGTCGCCCTGCGCGCGGTCGCGCCGCAGGTGCGGTGCCAGGCAGCGGCGGAATTCGTGGACGAACCACGTCACGTCGCCCTGCCCGAGGTCGACGTAGTCGACGTCGGCCACGGAAGTGGCGCCGTCCAGCACCAGCACGTCGGTCATGTCATCCTGCTCGAATACGGCGACCAGGTCTTCGTTGTGCCCGGCGCTGGCGCCGTCGCAAACGGTGTCAATACAGACCCTGTCGATCGCCAGCTTGCCCGCGCGCGACGCGATGTCCATGGTGATTCCCGGGAAGTGATCAATCCGGCAATTCTAACCGCGTCTCAGGCATTGCGCCCCAGCGTCTTGCGCCCGGTGGCCGACCAGTGCGGCTTGTCGCTGCTGCCGCCGACGAACTTGATCACGCCGTAGGTCTTGCCGACGGCGATCAGCTGCGGGTTCATGCCGGAGCGGGGCAGCTTGTCGAGGATGACTTCCTTGCCGGCGGCGTCGCGGATGCGCACCACGCCGCGCCAGGAGATCGTCATGTCGATGGCGCGGCCGTCGATGTGCAGCGACATCAGCGCGGGCGCCGTGCGCAGCCCGCTCATGCCGAAGGCACCCACCATGTCCTGCGCGGCGCGCACGCTGTCCTTCGGGTTCGGGTGGACCCAGCGGATCGGCACGCCCGTCATGGCCGGCACGTCGGCCGGATCGACCTTGCCGCGGGCGATCTTCCAGCTCCAGTGCATCAGGTAGGCACGCTCGCGCGGCCGCAGGGTGGCGGCGATGCGCACGCGGATGTTCGCTTTCGCCATCGCGTCGAGAAAGGCGAGCACGGATTCGCGGAACGGCGGCGCCAGGTCCTCCGGCGAGCGGCTGCCGGGAAAACGCTGCACCCAGTGGGCGCCGCTGAGCTCAGCGGTGGCGTCGGATGTTTCGGTAGCGGCCATGCCAATTCCCCTGTCTGGTGTCTGGATTCTTTTATACTGCGAAACTCCGAAACGTCGCGCACGACCATGCCCAATCACGCCGAACCGTCCGCCCCACCCCAGCGCTGCCGCTGGGCCAATCCCGCCAATCCCCGCTACCTGGCCTACCACGACGAGGAATGGGGCGTGCCCTGCCACGACGAGCTGCGCCTGTTCGAGATGCTGAACCTGGAAGGCGCGCAAGCCGGGCTGTCGTGGGAGACCATCCTGAACAAGCGCGAGACCTACCGCGCCGCGTTCGACGGCTGGGACGCGGAGAAAATCGCCGCCTACGGCCCGGACAAGGTGGCGCAGCTGCTGGCCGACCCCGGCATCGTGCGCAACCGCCTGAAAGTGGCGGCGGCGATTGCCAACGCCCAGGCTTACCTGCGCCTGCGCGCGGAAGGGCAGACGCTGGACAGCTTCCTGTGGGCCTATGTCGACGGCAAGCCGCTGCAGAACAGCGGCGAATTTCCCGCCAAGACGGCGCTGTCCGACCGCATCTCGAAGGACCTGGCGAAACGGGGCTTCAAGTTCGTCGGCTCGACCATCGTCTACGCCTACATGCAGGGCATCGGCATGGTCAATGACCACGCCGCCGGCTGCTTCCGCCAGCGCGCGTGCGCCGCGCTGGCACGCTGACATGCGCCGCGTCGTCCTCGGCACCGGTTTCGGCCATGGCGAGCAGCTGGCCGCGGCGCGTGCCGCCGGCGCGCCATTGCACTACATCGCGCTGCTGGCCGAACTGCCGGCCCCCCAGGCGATTGCCGATCCCGAGCTGCGCGCCGCCTGGCCGACCGCCGTGCCGGGGCTGCACCGCCTGGAGCTGGACGGCGGCCGCACCACGCTCGACCTCCTGCTGGGCGACGTCGACACCAACCTGGGCGAAGTGACGGCGCGGGTCGACGAGTTCTTCGTGCCCACGCCACTGGCGTCGCCGCGCCTGCTGGGCAAGCTGGCGCTGCCCGGCGCGCGCCTGGCGGTGTGCGATGGCGGCGACACGTGGCGCCGCGGCTTGCGTGCGGCCGGCTTCTCCTGGCAGGAGGGCGGCGAATCCGGCTGGCTGGAGGCGCGCTATACCGGCCGCAAGCCGCAGGCGCCACGGCCCGTGCCGCCCGAGCGCAGCGCCATCGTCATCGGCGCCGGCGTCGCCGGGAGCGCGGCCTGCGAGCGGCTGTGCGCGCGCGGCTGGCAGGTGACCTTGCTGGAACGGCATGCCGAACCGGCCACGGAAGCCTCCGGCAACCGGGCCGGCATTTTCATGCCGCTGCTGTCGCGCGACGACAATATCCCGACCCGGCTGACCCGGGCGGCCTACCTGTACGCGCTGCGCCACTGGCAACGCCTGGGCGGGCTGGCGCCGGCAGGCGAGCCGATGCTGGGCGACCAGTGCGGCGTGCTGCAACTGGCGCGCGACGCCGACCATGCCGCCTTGCAGCGCGAGATCGTCGAGCACTGGCGCTATCCGCAGGAGTTCGTGCGCTGGCTCGATGCCGGCGCCGCCGCCACGCTGCTGGGAGGCGCCACGCCGCATGGCGCCTGGCTGTTCGAACAGGGTGGCTGGGCCAACCCGGCCTCGATCTGCCGCGCCATGCTGGCCGCTTGCGGCGACCGGCTGCGCCGCGTATTCAGCGCCGCCGCGGTGCGCCTGGAACGGCGCGACGGCCGGTGGCACGCCATCGGCGCCGACGGCACGGTACTGGCCAGCGCAGCCCACGCCATCGTCGCCAACGGTGCCGGCGCGCTGACCCTGGCGCAGACGGCCGCGCTGCCGCTGTACACGATGCGGGGGCAGGTCACGCACGTGGCCGCCGCCGACTTTGCCGCGCTGCCGCTGGTGATCTGCCGCGAAGCCTACATGACGCCGCCGGTGGGCGGCATCGTCAGCGTGGGCGCCACCTACGACAAGGATGACGAGCGCGTGTTGCGCCCGGCCAGCCAGGCCGAAAACCTGGCGCGGGCGCGCGAGATCCTGGGCCCCGCGCGCGTGCCGGAAGACCTGCCGCTGCAGGGGCGTGTCGGCCTGCGCTGCATGGCGCCGGACCGGCTGCCGCTGGTGGGCGCATTGCCCGATTACGGGGCGCCGGGCCGGCCCGAGCGGCTGCGCGACGTGGCACGCTTGCCGAATTTGCATGCGCTGCTGGGCTATGCGTCGCGTGGGCTGATCTGGGCGCCGCTGGCGGCCGAGCTGCTGGCCGCCATGCTGGAGGACGAACCGTTGCCGGTCGAAGCCAGCCTGGCGGCGGCGCTGGACCCGGCCCGGTTTTTGTTGAAAGAGCGCAAACGCCAGGGCCTGCCGAGTGTCGCAAGCGCGCCATAAGCATTGATTTTTCAGGGCTTGCGGGCCGTTTTCGTGAATGTTGCCTTGCGGCATCGCGATATAATGCCTCCGACAAATTCCCGTTGGAGAAATGCAGGATGGATGATCACAAAGGCTCGCCCGAGCTGTTCATGTTCTTGGCGTCCACCGTGCACGACATGAAGAATTCGATCAGCGTCCTGGGTGGCACGCTGGAGAACCTGCTCGACCACGGCAAGGGCCCGGAGCAGGGCGACCCCGCCTATCCGCAGATGGCGCACATGCTGTACCAGACCCGCCGCCTGTCCGACAACCTGATGCAGCTGCTGGCGCTGTACAAGGAAGTGGGCAAGCCCACCTACCCGTTCGAGCCGAACACGGTGCCCGTGCGCGAGCTGGTGCAGCAGGTGGCCGGGCAGGCGCGCGTGCTGCTGGAATCGAAGCAGATCGCGCTGGAGCTGGAGTTCCCCGCTGACCTGCTGTGGACCTTCGACGAGGACCTCGTCATCGGCGTGCTGGCGCATGCCGTCAACAACGCCGTGCGTTACACGCGCGACCGTATCCGCCTGACGATCGTCGAGCGCGACGGCCTGCTGGAGCTGGCCGTGGCGGACAACGGTATGGGCTTCCCGCCGTCGATGCTGGAGGCGGGCGCGCTGGTGGGCCAGGGCGTCAACTTCCTGACCAACAGCAGCGGCCTGGGACTGTTCTTCGCCAGCGAGGTAGCGCGCATGCACAAGCGGCGCCAGGTCGCCGGCGCCATCCGCCTGGAGAACGGCGGCCCGCTGGGCGGCGGGCGCTTCGTGCTGACATTGCCATGACCACCACCTACATCACGGCCAGCGGCGCACCCAGCGCGGACATCGCCGACGTCGACTGGGCCGAGAAACGCTACCTGATCGTCGACGACTTCGTCGGCATCCGCCAGCTGCTGCGCGAATCGCTGCGCAATATCGGCGCCAAGCACATCGACCAGGCCTCGTCCGGCGGCGAGGCGATGACGCTGCTGCTGCGCACCCACTACGACGTGGTGCTGTGCGACTTCAACCTGGGCGAAGGCAAGAACGGCCAGCAGGTGCTGGAGGAAGCGCGCGTGCGCAACCTGATGATCCCCAGCAGCGTGTGGCTGATGGTCTCCGCCGAAAAAAGCGTGGAGTCCGTGATGGGCGCGGCCGAGCACCAGCCGGACGCCTACATCATCAAGCCGATCACGGAAGGGGTGCTGCTGACGCGCCTGAACCGCGTCTGGCACAAAAAACAGGTGTTTCGCGAGATTGACGCCGCGTATATCGAGAAGGACTACCTGCGCGCGGCCAAGCTGTGCGACGCCCAGGTGGCGCAGCACAAGGTGCACGAGATCGACCTGATGCGCATGAAGGCAACCCTGCTGCTGAAGGCGGGCGAGCCGGACAAGGCGCGCGCCGTCTACGAGCGCCTGCTGGAAGAGCGCGAGTACAACTGGGCGCGCACGGGCCTGGGCAAGATCCGCATGGCCAACGGCGACCATGAGGCGGCGCGCCAGATGTTCCAGGGCGTGATCGCGGAAAACCGTTTTTATATCGATGCCTACGACCAGCTGGCCGCGGCGCTGACCCTGCTGGGCCGGCACGAGGACGCCTGCGGCGTGCTGGAAAAGGCGGCCAAGCTGTCGCCCAATTCCGTGCCGCGCCAGCGCAGCCTGGGCAACACGGCGCTGCGGCTGGGGAATGTGCAGCTGGCCGAACACGCCTTCCGCAAGTGCATCGCCATCGGCGAATACTCGATCGCCCGCACGGTCGACGCGTATCTCGGCATGGCGCGCGTGTGCGGCCAGAAAGGCGACATCAAGGAGGCGCTGCGCCTGCTGGCGGCCGCCCAACGTGATTTTCCCGGCGACCTGGTGCAGTTGCGCAGCAAGATCACCGAGGGCCTGGTCTACCACGAGAGCGGCGACTTCCGCCGCGCGCGCAAGTCCGGCGACGAGCTGGAAGCGCTGCTGGAACGCGAACCGAAGCGGCCGCAGACGGCGACCTGCATCGAGATGGCGACCTTGCTGTTCGCCGTCGGCGTCAAGGACGCGCCGGTGGAGCTGCTGTGTCACGTGATCCGCAACAACCACGACAATCCCGTGCTGCTGGAAGAGGTGCAGAAGATCTTCGACAAGGCGCGCATGGGCGACGAGGGCATGGAATACATCGCCGCGGCCCGGCGCGAAGCGAACGAGATCATGAACAAGGGCGTGCTGCTGTGGAAGACCGGCAAGCTGGCCGAAGCCGTCGAATGGATGCGCGACGCGCGCGTGCGCCTGCCGGACAATATGCGCATCCTGTTCAACTCCGCGCAGATGCTGATCAACCACATGCAGCTGCACGGCTACGACGAAGCGCTGATGATCGAGGCGAACGGGGTGCTGATGCACGTGGACGAGCTGGCCGCCGGCCAGCAGCGTTTCGCCCAGTTGGTGGAGCAGCTGCAGATGCTGATCCCGGGACGGGCGCAGACACCGGAGGCCATCGATGCCGAGATCGATGCGTTGCGCGGGGTGGAGCCCGCGGCGTGACATTGGGGTCTGTCCCCCTGGGGAGCGTAGCCGGGGTTTCGAGGAGCATGCTCTTCGCCGGCGAAGCGGAGCTGGCCTGCAGGCCAGCTCCATGACCCCGGTTTTCTATGTTGGCTCGAACCGATTGGCTGACGGTACGCAGCGCAATGTCTTGTCGCCGCCACGGATAAAAACCGGGGACAGTCCCGAAGGGACAGTCCCCAACCCTTACTCCTTCGGCTTCGGCCCCACCGCCTTCTTCGCGGCCGGCTTGCGCGCCGCCGCCGCGGCATCCGTCTCGCCTTCCGCGACAGTCGGCGGCACGCTGTTGTCCTGCGCTGTCGCCACCGGCGCCGTCGGCGAGGCCTTGCCGCCCTGGTCAGGCACCATCGCCGAATTCACGGCCTGCTTGAACTGCTCCTGCAGCAGGTTCCACCATGCGCCGGGATTGGCCATCTGCGCGGCTGCGGCCGTGGCGGCGTCCGGCTTCGGCGCTGCCTTCGCGTCATCGCCCTCCGGCTTCGCAGCCGGCTTGGCGGCACCGGCGCCCTTGGCCGGGTCGAGGTGCTGGAAGAACGCGGCGGCGTAGGGATTGGCGTCGTGGCGGCCCGACTGCTGCATCGCCTCGGCCATCGTCTGGCCCATCGTCTTCAACGTGGCGATCGTATTGCGCTGCACCTCCAGCGCCTGGATGCTACTGCGCAGCATGGCCGTGTTCAGGTTGAGCCACGATTCGACGGCTTTCAGGTCGTTGATCTTCTTGTCCAGTTCATCGACCGACAAGGTGGGGGTGGCGATGCTGGGCAGCGACATGCCGGGCACGCCCATGCTGCCCCACAGGTTCTTCACGAAATCCAGCGTATCCGTCATCGCGGCGGCGCCGGGGATATTTGGCATTTGCGGTGTGCTCATCTTGGTCTCCTGATGTCTTTCGCAGACGGGGAAAGGCGGGGCGCGCCTAGCGTAGCAGATTGTCAAGCCGCCTGTCCAAAAACTTGCCCCTAGCGAAAGGCAAGGGACGGGCGCAGGCGCTACACTAGCGCCATGACGTCGCAATCCTTCCTCAGCCGGCACCGCCGCACGCTGCTGCTTGGCGCGCTGACCTTGATGCTGCATTACATCACGATCGACTGGCTGGCGGCGCGCATCGGCATGGCGGACCATGAACCCGCCACGCCGCCCACCGTCAGCGCGCAACTGCGGCTGGCGCTGCCCGTCCGCACCGAGACGGTGCAGCGACAGGCGCCCAGCGAGGCGCCGGCCGCGCCGCGCCCGCCGCGCCGCGCGGCGCCCAAGCCCGAACCGGCCCCCGCCAGCGCGGCACCGGTGGACGATGGCGCGGGCGCGGCCGGGCAAGGCGGCGACCCCGGCGACGCAGCCGCGCTACAATCGGCCGAGCCGGCGCCCGCACCGGCCCCGGCGGTGGCGCCCGCACCGGAGCCGCCAGCCCCCGCACCCGAGGCCGCGCCAGCGGCGGCCGCGCCGCCCCCCGAAGTACCGGCGACCGGGCGGCGCTTCCGCGTCAACGTGCCGCCGCCTGCCGCGTTCGAGCTGGAGGTGAAACGCACGGATGCGGACGGGCGCAAGTGGTCCGGCGTCGCCGACATGCGCTGGCAGACGGACGGCAGCACCTACAAGGTTGGCCTGAACGTGGGCATCAGCATGCTGATCGCGCGCGTCGACCTGCTGGCGCTGACCAGCGAGGGCACGATCGAAGACGCCGGCATCGCCCCGGTGACGATGACGGAAAAGCGCCGTACCCGCTCGATGACGGCCACGCACTTCCACCCGGACGAGCGGCGCATCACGTTCTCGGCCAGCAGCGCCAGCGTGCCGATGCTGGCGGGTGCGCAGGACAAGGCCACGGTGCCGTTCCAGCTGGCCGCGATCGGTCGCGGCGACGTCAACCAGTTCGCCGGCGACATCGACATCCAGGTGGGCGAGGACCGCGGCGCTACGATCTACCGCTTCCAGCTGGTGGGCGAGGAGGAGCTGGAGACGAAGATGGGGCGCCTGGTCACGTGGCGGCTGGCGCGACCGCCCAAGCCGGGCAGCTACAACGCCCGGCTCGACATCTGGCTGGCGCCCAGCCTGGACTGGTATCCGGTGCAGATCCGGAACACCGAGGGCAATGGCGCCGTGACGACGCAGACGGTCACGAAGATTGTGCGGCCGCGGTAAACGAATAGGGATCAGCAACAAGGGACCAGAAATGCGTAGCAAGACAGCACTGACACTCATCGCGGCACTGGCCGCGGCCACGGCGCAGGCCGACGACGACCATCCGAGCGTGAAGCGGCCATTCAACCTGCCGCCTTCGGCGGAGCTGGTGTATTCCGTCAAGGCCAACAGCCACGGCATTCCGCTGGCCGGCAACGGCACGATCACGTGGCAGCAGGGCGGCGGCAAGTACACGCTGTTGACGGAAGCCCGCTCCGGCATCTTCGGCAAGGTGCTGGAATACCGCAGCGAGGGCGGCATCGACGCGTACGGCCTGGCGCCGGAGAGCTATTTCGAGAAGCGCATCCGCAAGGGTGCCGGCACCACGACGTTCAAGCGCGATACCAAAGTCATCGACTTTGCCGACAACGACAAGTCGGTGCCGCTCAAGGGTGGCGAGCAGGATCGCAGCAGCGCCCCGTGGCAGCTGGCGGCATTCGCCCGCGCGACGCCGGACAAGTTCACGCCCGGCTCGGAATGGTCGATCTACGTGGCCGGCCGCCGCAGCGCCGAGACGTGGACGTTCAAGGTGGTGGGCAGCGAGACGGTGCAGACGGGCCAGGGCGGCGTCAAGGCGGTCCACTTCAGCAAGGCGCCGCCGAAGTCTAAACAGGGCCAGCAGGTCGACCTGTGGCTGGCGCCGGGGCTGGAGTGGTATCCCGTGCGCCTTGTCTTCACCGAAGAGGATGGGGATTCCTTCGAGCAACTTCTCGACAAGGTCATCAAAAAATAAGCCGGGAACCCACGGTGACTACCTGCCATTCCGTGCGGGTTTGCATCCCGGAACTGGTATACTGACGCCCCCGCTCGGGACCGCAAGGCGATGTCAAACTTGCACCGGGCCGGCCAGATACCCCCGGAGCAGAATGAGTACAACCGCAAACAAGGCAGCAAGCAACGCAGCGACCGCAGCCTCGGCTGCCGATGTGACCCCCACGGAGCACCTGGACCTTTCGCAGCAGCACGAGCAGAATGCCGCGCTGCAGGCGCACTTCCAGCCCCACGTTTCGGTCGACGAAATCGAGCAAGTGTTCCACCTGAAGCGCGCGCAGCCGCTGCTGCAGGTGTTCACGGCGCTGTTCCATGGCGGCTTCGAGAGCGTGCTGGTGCGCCTGCTGGTGCTGCGCGAGCTGGCCAACGACACCACGACGTCCGCCTTCTCGCGTGCCGACATCAATACGCGCCTGGCCTACCTGCTGCCGGAAAGCCTGGAAACCGTGCTGACGCGCCTGCGCTCGAACCAGCTGCTGGCATGGGACGCGCAGCAGGGCGTCTACCGCGTCACGCCGATGGCGCGCAATGTGCTGTCGGCCATCGACAGCCTGCTGGCGCCCGCGCAGGACGAGGACAACGCCGAGATGGGCTTCCTGCTGTCGCAGGTGGCCGGCGCGCAGGCGATCGGCGGTGTCACGGTGGAGCAATTGCAGCACCTGCTGGGCCGGCTGGTCGACCTGACCGAGGAGTTCCGCGACGCTATCGCGTCCGGTTCCGAATTCCGCCTGCGCGAATCGCAGGCCAAGTGGCACACCGCGTGCGACTGGGTGGAAAAGGGCAGCGAGATCCTGCGGGCGATCACCAGCGACGAGAACGCCGACCATGCCACCCACCGCGCCGCCCAGGCGATCGGCCGGGCCCAGAGCGCGCTCCTGAACATGCAGGGCATGTTCTCGCGCGCGCTGAACCAGATCGAGCGCCAGCGCGTGCACCTGGGCCAGTCCGGCCTGTCCACCACCGACATCAAGCGCTGGCTGCTGGCGCACGAGGACCTGGCCTCGCTGGCCGACGACGCCATCGACCAGCCCGTGAAGCCGCTGTTCATCACGCCGGCCGAGATGATCGACGTGGCCGAAACCGAGCTGCTGACGGAACGCGTGACGTCCGCCGTGGGCGGCCTGCCGTCCGGCACCGATGCGCCGACCACGATCAACGACACCCCGGCGATGGCCAAGGAACTGGACGACTGGCTGGCGCGCCTGTCCGACTTCGCCACGTTGAACAACTTCCCCAGCATCGCGGCCGAATCGCCGAAGGAGATCCCGGCGCACGAGTCGCTGCTGCCGGCCAGCTTCGCGGTGGCGTCGTATCGCGCCTCGCTGCTGCCGCTGCTGGGCGACGTCTCGGAGGCGAGCCTGCAGGGCGCCACGGCCGAACTGGCGCGCCTGCCGATCACCTTCACCCCGACCGACACGATGGTGCAGCTGCCCGACCTCGAGGTCGCGGCCATGACGCTGGCCTCCCTCTCACTAGACCTGGAAAGCGGCAAGGCCGATGAATGACGATTCCCAAATCCTGATCGCGCGCCTGTTGACGCATCAGACCCTGCGCCGCGACGACAAGCTGGTCAAGCGCGCGCTGTCGGACGAGCAGTTCCGCGCCGAGGTGGACGCACGCCTGCTGGCGACCGGCCTGAAACTGCTGGACAACGTGTATGCCGACCACGTCACGCTGGCGCTGCACCGCACGATCGAACCGAAGATCTTCGGCGCGCGCGACACGTGGCAGAACAATAACTTCGGCCTGGCGCGCGACGGCGTCGCCCTGCTGGTCGTGCTGTGGGCGCTGATCATCCTGCCCAAGCGTGAGCGCCAGGAGACGCACCAGCACGCGGAAGACGACCAGAACGACATGTTCGGCACCGACAAGCCGGTGCCGCGCGCGGAAGACACCTCGATCGGCATCCCGTACAAGGCGTTGCTGGCCGACTTCGGCGACAAGCTGGGCAAGAAGACGCGCATGGACATGAACCTGGGCATCCTGTCCAAGCTGGGCTTCATCGAGCGGCGCGGCGACATCATCGTCGAAGGCCCGCTGCTGGACCTGTTGATGGACACCGACTTGCTGAAGGAACGCATCATCAACGGCGCGCTGGCCGACGTGTTCAAGCGCGCGCCGGCGCAGATCGTGCATATCCCGCGCGCCGCGCTGGCCGAAGCGGCCGCCGATGCCGAACGGGCCGGCCAGGCCGCGCGCAACGCCACCACGATGGCGCGCGAAGTGGAAGCGGCCGTGCTGGATGCCGCCGCCGCCCGCGCCGCCGCCGAAGGCGACGACAGTGCCGCAACCCCCGAAACACCGAACGAAGGCTGACCCATGTTCCACATCAAATCGCTCGAACTGGTCCACTGGGATTACTGGCAGCGCATCAAGAACATCCCGCTCGACGCGAAGATCATCACGATCGCGGGCCAGAACGGCTCCGGCAAGACCACCTTGCTGGACGCGCTGCGCACGCTGTTCGGCCTCGATTGCTCGATGGGCCGCACCTATAAACACTATGCGCGCCATTCGGGCCAGCAGAGCGCCTGGTTGCGCGCCGTGGTCGACAACAAGCCGTCCGGCCGCCAGCTGTCGAACCGGCCATTCCGCGCCAGCGGCTATTTCGCCGAGGACGAGGTCACGTTGTTCTGCCAGATCCAGAAGAACGGCGGCGACTGGAAGCGCCAGTACCTGATGCGCCCGGGAAACGTCGAGATCGAGGAAGTGACGGAAGCGAACGACTGGCTCGGCGTGGAAAACTATCGCAAGCGCCTGGCGCAAGCCGGCCTGTCGCCGGCAATGGCGAAGGTGCTGGCGCTGGAGCAGGGCGAGACGGACAAGCTGTGCGAATACGCGCCGCGCCAACTGCTGGACCTGGTGTTCCAGGTGTTCGGCGACAAGGAAGTGCTGGACGCCTACGACGAGGCCAAGCGCCACCAGCGCGACACGGAAGAGGAACTGAAACGCTTCGAGGCGGAGCTGGACGGCTCGCGCGCCAACCTGGAAGCGCTGCGCCTGCGCGTGGCCAACTACCACCAGTGGGAAACGCTGCACAAGGAGCGGCGCAACCTGCAGGAGGAAGTGCTGCCTTCGCTGGAGTACCACGAGGCGCGCGAGAAGGCCAACAACATCGGCCGCCAGCTGCGCGAGGCGAAGAAGCCGCTGGCCCAGGTCGACCAGATCATCCTGGACAAGCGCAAGGACGTCGAGCGCCAGGCCAAGCTGTTGCAGGATGCGCAGCAGCAGGAGACGGTGCTGGAGCAGGAATCGACCGCGCTGCAAAGCCGCCTGTCGCTGTTGAACGCGAAACTAAAACCGCTGGACAGCCTGATCGAACAGAAGTCGCGCCTGCAGAAGCTGGCCGCCGAAGCCGGCGCCGACGTGGCCGATGTGGCCGCGCAGCTGGAAGAGAAGGAAGCGGAACTGGCCAAGCTGCGCGCATCGCGCGACGCGGTGTCGTCGCGCATCGCGGCCGACAAGGCGACGATCGCCGCGCTGCAGGGCAAGACCGCGATGCCGGAGCCGGACAATGTGCGCGCCATGCGCCGCGCGCTGCGCGATGCCAATATCGCGCACGCGATGCTGTCCGATATCGTCGAGGTGACGGACCCGAAATGGCAGGGCGCCGTCGAGGGTGTGCTGGGCGGTTACGCCTCCGTGGTGCTGCTGGAGAACGCCTCCGACGCGTCGGCCGCGTACCGGTTGGCGGAAAAGGAACGCTATCGCCACTTCATCGTGCCCGAATGCGTCAAGGCGCACGAGCCGAAGAACCAGAGCCTGCTGTCGGTGGTGCGCTTCACGGCGCGCGCGCCGGAATGGCTGATCGACCAGCTGTCGCGCATCACGCGCGTGGACTCGGTGGAAGAAGGCGCACGCCTGGGCAATATCGAGGAATGGATCACGCCGGACGCCTACCACAAGGAACGCCGCGGTGGCCGCTCGCTGTTCGTCGAGGTGTCGCGCTACCGCTTCGGTTCGGCCGGCCGCACGCAGCGCCAGGAAGCCATCGCGCGCAACCTGCCGGCGCTGGAAGCGGAAGAAGACAAGTTCACGCTGCAGATCAGTAAACTCGCTTCCGAAACCAGCGCGCTGAAGGCGCGCGTGGCGGGCGTGGATGCGGTCAAGGAGCTGTCGGCCCGCGCCGACGAATTCGACGAAGCCGCGCGCGCGGCCGTGCCACTGCGTTCCGAGCGGCTGGAAGTGGGCACGCGCCTGGGCGAGCTGCAGGGCCTGATGAAGAATGCCACGGTGGCGCGCACGCGCGCCGATTCGGCATGGCAGTCGGCACGCATGGCGCTGTCGGAAGCGGAAGCGGGCATGCGCCTGAACTACAAGCGCCAGCTGGAGCAGCGCAGCGACCACGCCCGCGCCTTGCTGGCATTGCGGCGCCAGTGGCGCCACCTGCCGGGTGCCTGGCGCCGGCCGGCGCGCCGCCAGGCCCTGGTGGCGCAGCACCAGAACGCGCACCAGGTGGATTTGCGCATCGCCAGCCTGCAGGCCAGCCTGGCGCGCGACGACTGGGAGCTCGATGCGACCGTCATCGACCAGTACCAGCGCCTGAACGAGCAGCTGTCCTCGCGCAAGGTCGAAACGGAAGAGCGCCGCTACCAGAACAACCGCGCGATCGAGGCGACCGCCAACGCCCGTGGTGCCTACATCGAGCGGTTGCGCTACACGATCAAGCAATACACCAAGAACATCAAGGAGTTGGGCGAGCTGGCCAATATCGAAGTCAGCGCCGACCCCGTCAAGCTGGAGAACGACGACCTGCTGCTGGCCCAGGCCGGCCTGCACGTGCGCTTCAAGTTCGACGGCAAGGGCGTGATCGGCATGAACGACGGCGAGGCGTCCGGCGGCCAGCAGGTCATGAAGTCACTGGTGCTCTTGATCGGCCTGTTGAAGTCGGAAGACGGTTCCGGCGGCTTCGTGTTCATCGACGAACCGTTCGCCCACCTGGACATCCGCAACATCCAGCTGGTCGGCGAGTTCCTGAAGAACACCGACGCCCAATACCTGATGACGACGCCGCTGACGCACAACACGGACGTCTACGACCCTTCCGAACTGACGCTCATCACGAGCAAGAAAAAGAAGGATACGCAATGGGCGCAGCCGATCTTCGTGCTGCAGCGGAGGAAGCCGGAGCAGGCTGCCGCCTGATCCAGCTCGCGCCCCTTGGCGGCGGAGGGCCGGCGACCGGCATCGACGCTCCGACTGGAGCGCCGATGCAGTCCTCCGCTCATTCCTGCCGGCTGGCACCGGCTCGCCGCCGCCACACCGTCCACCCCAGTAAGCCCAAGCCTCCCGTCAGCATCCAATGCGTGGCTGGCTCGGGCACTGGCGCGAGCGTGTAGTCATAACTCAGCGAAGCCTGCCGTCCTGCCGGCATATATCCCAGCCAGTAGTCCAGGTTGATCGTGTTGTCGCCATGGCCATCGTCGACCGCATTACTCAGCGTGTACGGATTGATGCTCCAGTCTCTTCGCACACTAGCCACCGCGCTCTCCCGCCCGCTCGTATTGGTCAATGTTACTGAATACCCAGACACCGGTCCAATCGCCAAAACAGAAGCGTTGTATCCCTGATTGTGCACGAAGTTATAGGTGTCATAAGTACCGTAGCGGTTGTAATCCTGGTCCGGATCGAGGCCTACGGCATAGACGACGTTGTTCAGGTCGCCGCCGCTGGAGTTCGTCAGCAGGACATCGCTGTGGATGACCCTGGAGTCCGTCCTGAACGTGATGACCTGGGAGATGTCGAGTCCGTTGTAGTGGCCGCCTGAAGTGATCGTGAAGCTTTCCATGCCGTTCGTATAGCCCCCTGTCACGCTGGTAAAGGGGTTGTTCGGGCTGCCACCGCCGGCGACGGCGAAGCTGCCGCCGACGCCAATCGAATAGAAGGCGAACGGAGTCCCTGGCGTCAGGAAGTCGATGCTCTGATCCCAGTGCCCCCCTCCGGTGGGATCGAAGCGCAGGCCCGTGAACGTGTTGAAGTCGATCAGCGAGCCGCCGTCATTCACGCCGAATTGGATATATTTCCCCGTGACCGTGATATCGGCGCGCGCGCTCGCCGCGCACACCAGCAGTACTGCCGTGCATACTGCTCCCCGTAGCATTGTTTTCATCGCTGACTCCTCGTGCAAGTGGTTGGCCAGCCGGTGCACATCCCAGTGGGCGTCGGCTGCATACGAGCACCGGCAGCCGCCAGGGGGGCGGTTACCGTCCGTACTGAACCAGTATTGTTAGTGGCTCGGCTTGCTGATAGCGGATAGTGAACCAGCTATGACGCGGGGCAAACGGGTGTTGAGCAGGCATTTTTCTGGGCAGATGATATGCCGCCACCGTCAGCCCATCGCTCTGCACCGCCGCATGCAATTGCGCTTCGGTGACGCGCAGCGCGGCGCGGGTCCCGGTTACTTGGAAGCTTGACTCCCGTCTCGCAAGGTCTATAATTTCTGTATAAACAGAAATAAAGGAAATCATGCCGTTGAGCCCGACCGAACAGAAATACATCCTGCACTGGGGCGAGATGGGCACCCGCTGGGGCGTCAACCGCACGGTGGCGCAGATCCATGCGCTGCTCTTTCTCGCCAACGCGCCCCTGCATGCGGAGCACATCGTCGATACCCTTGGCGTGGCGCGCTCGAACGTCAGCAACAGCCTGAAGGAGCTGCAGAGCTGGGGGCTGGTGAAAGTGACGCACGTGCTGGGCGACCGGCGCGACCACTTCGTCGCGCTGCAGGATGTGTGGGAGATCTTCCGCACCATCGTCGAGGAGCGCAAGCGGCGGGAGATCGATCCCACCTTGACCGTGCTGCGCCAGTGCGCCATCGAGGCGGAACAGGATCATGGCATGGAGGATGCGACGCGCCAGCGCATGGCGCAGGTGCTGGATTTCCTCGAGATGCTGACCGACAGCTACGACGACTACAAGCACCTGCCGCCGGCCACCTTGAAACGCCTGCTGTCGATGGGTGGCAAGGTGGCGAAACTGCTGTAACCACGAGGACCCTCAAATGGACACACCCGCATTGACGATCTATTTCGACGGCGCCTGCGCCTTCTGCCGTGCCGAGGTCAACGCACTGCGCGGGCGCGACCGGCGCGGCGCGCTGGCCTTCATCGATATCGCGGCGCCTGGCTTCAGCGAATTCCCGCCGGGCGCCGACATGGCGGCCTTGCAGGCGCAACTGCACTCCGTCACACGCGACGGCCGCGTGCTGCGCGGCCTGGACAGCATGCAGGCGGCCTACGCGCTGGTCGGGCTGGGCTGGATGGTGCTGCCGCTGCGCGTGCGCATGCTGCGCCCGCCGCTGGAGTGGGCGTACGTGCAGTTCGCGCGGCATCGCTACCGCATTTCGCGCCTGCTCGGCTTGTCGTCACCGGCGCCAGCGCCGCAATGCGATGACAATGTCTGCCGTCCCGGCAGTCCCTGGCTGAAAGGGTAAGGCCATGGACACCGCCCTGTCGTTCGGCGCGTCGGGTCAGACCGTACTGGTTACCGGCGCCACCGGCTTCGTCGGCCGCCGGCTGGTGGCGGCCCTGCTGGCCGACGGCCAGCACGTCATCGCCCTGACGCGCCACACGGCCCGGGCCCGACGCCTGCTGGGCGACGCCGTGCGCTGCATCGGCAGCATGGCGGCGCTGCCGCTCGGCGAGCGCGTGGACGTCATCGTCAACCTGGCGGGTGCGCGCATCCTGGGGCCGCGCTGGACGCCGGCGCGCAAGGCCGTGCTGCGCGCCAGCCGGGTCGGGCTGACCGGGCAAGTGGTGCAGTGGATCGCCGGCGCCGCCAGCAAGCCGCGCCTGTTGCTGTCGGCCTCCGCGATCGGCTACTACGGCGTGCAGCGCCAGGATGACCCCGCCGTGCTGACGGAAGCGAGTCCGCCGCAGCCCGTCTTCATGTCGCAGCTGTGCCAGGAGTGGGAAGCGGCGGCCGGGCGCGCCGCGCAATATGGCGTGCAGGTGGCCTGTACCCGCTTCGGCCTCGTGCTGGGGCATGGCGGCGCCCTGCCGCCGATGCTGCTGCCGGTGCGCCTGGGCGTGGGCGGGCGGATGGGCAGCGGCCGGCAAAGCCTGTCGTGGGTGCATATCGACGACCTGGTGGCCGCGCTGGCGTGGCTTGCCCGGCGCAGTACCGAGTTACCCGTGCAGGGTGCATGGAACGTCACGGCACCGCAATGCACGACGCAGCAGGCGTTCGTACAGACGGCGGCGCGGCTCTTGCACCGACCCGCCTTGCTGCCGACGCCCGGCTGGCCCGTGCGCCTGCTGCTGGGCGAGCAGGCCGACCTGCTGCTGGAGGGCCAGCGCGTCGTGCCGCGCCGGCTGCAAGACGAAGGTTTCGCGTTCCGTTACCCGGACCTGGCCGAGGCGCTGGGCGCGCTGTTGTAAGCGCCGCTCAGCCGGCCGGACGGGCCGCGACCTGCAGCACCTGCAGCGCGCGATTGGCCCGCGCCAGCGTCGTCAACGTCGCCTCGTGCCGGGCATCGGCGTCCCGGGTGCCGGCATCGCGATACTGCCGGCACAGGTCCAGCGCCGCCGCCCGGCCCTGCGGCGCATCGGCGGCCACCTCGAAACCGGCCTGCGCCAGCACATTCGCTATCGCGCCGAACAGCGCCGGCGTCATGGCCGGCATCGCCAGCACCGCCGCGCTGGAGGCAAAGCCGCCGCGTCGTGCCAGCGCCAGCATGTAGTGCACATCGGCCTCCAGCCGCACACTGCCGCCAGGGACCAGCACGATCAGCGGCGCATACGGCGCCAGTGCCGGCAGCACGTGGTTCGGATACACGTGCGCCTGCCATTCGGCCGCGGCCAGCAGCGCGAAATGACGATGGTCGCGCAGCGGCGTGAGGCCGGCCTGGGCGAACGGTGTCAGCGCGACCGGGGCCAGGCTGGCGTCGCTGCTGTCCTGCGCCGCGTCGATCAGCAGCGTGCCGATCAGCAGCGCATGACGCATGCCACGGCCGCGCTGGTAACCCCAGACGCGGCGCGACGTGCCGCCTGCCGCCTGGAAGCGCGCCAGCGCGGCGTGGCCGGCAACTGCCGCCGGTGGCAACTGGGTGGGATCGAGGTCGCGCAGCGCCTGCTGCAGCGCCAGCGAAATCTCGGCACAGCAGCCGAGCGGGTAGGGCTTGCCCAGCTTGACGGGCTGGCGCGGCGCCAGCGTCGCATCGATGGTGCCGCGCAGGTGCAGGAACAGGGTGCGCAGCGCCGGCAGTTCGGGCAGCAGGCAGCGTTCCGTCAGCACCTGCTGGTGGGCCGTGTCGACGATGCGCGGTTCGTGCGGCAGCAGCGACATCATTCGACCTCCGGCAGCGCGGGTTGCGCGCGGCGCCAGCGCAACATGCCGATCGAGAAGGCGGCCAGGTAGGCCATGAGCAGGCCGAACGGCACGACGGACAGCGGGTCGTGCAGCACCATCTCCTGGGAGATCGGCTGCGGCACCTCGGACTGGCGCGCGATATAGATCTCGACGCCGATCTGCAGTACGCGCGCGGCAAACAGCAGGCACAGCACGATGCCGAAGCGGTCGTACGGCTTGAAGAAGAAGCGCCGGCCCAGGTTCTCCAGGCGCGTCTTCTTCAGCGCGAACACGCCCAGCCATGCGCCGCCCAGCGCGCCGGCGGCGAGGCACGACAATGCGAACACGTCCGGCAGCAGCGAGATGGCCGATGTCAGCAACAGCAGCGGGAACAAGGTGGCGCCCAGGACGTGCTTCCACAGCAGCGATTCCTGGCGCACGAAGAGGCGCTTGACGCGGGAATAGATACGCCAGATCAGCAGCGGAATCAGCAGCAGCAGCGCGAAGGTGGTCAGTTGCACGGTGACGGATGTGTAAACGGATAAGGGGTGAAATTGTAACGCTGCGGCGCCCGATCGGGGGACGTGATAACTTGTTATCTTCGACGACAGGAGGAACCATGGACCCAATGACGACCGGCCGCTGGATCGAGGCGCACCGGGCGCCGGACCTGCCGGTGCCCGTGGACGAGCCGATGCCCGACCCCCAGCCGGCCCACCCGCATCATCCCAACAGCCCGCTGGAACAGGACGATCCGGTGCCGGATCACAAGCCTGAAGTGGGCTTGCAGTGATTGCCGCTGTGAGCCGCTGACGCAAGGGTCTGTCCCCATCGGGGACTGACCCTGAAGTTTGTCGGCCAAGTCAGCGAATTGCAGACTGACTTCGGGGTCAGTCCCCTGCGGGGACAGACCCCATTGCCTCTCGAGCCGCGTAGTCTTAATCAAACGCCCAGGTGTACAGCACATCCAGCGCATTGTTGGTCCCGGTCTGCAACTGCAGCGTGATGCGCGGGTTGAGCTTGTAGCGCAGCTTGACCAGCGAGGTGGCCGTGCCCGCGCCCTGCTCGAAGCTCAGGTAGGCGCGTGAGGACAGCTTCTTGCCCACCGTGACCACCGTGTTTTCCAGTCCCTTGGCGTTGCCGTTGCCTTTGCCCTGGGCCACGCCCAGCTCGTCCAGGCCCACCTTGTTGGCCAGGCTGCCGCCGCCCTTGCCGCCGAACAGCGCGCCGGCGGCGGTGCTGAGCAGGCCCATCTCGTTGCCGGCCATGTCCTGCGTGCCGTGGCCCAGCACGAGCCAGGACAGCTTCTCGCTGTCCGGCACGCTCGGCGTGGATACCAGCCGCGCCTGCGGCGCCAGTGCCGTGCCGCGCACCTCGACCCCGGCTTCGACGTTGGTCTCCGATGTTTCCGTGCCTTCCGGGCGCTTGCGCACGGCCAGGATGTTCAGGCCAGGGTTGTCGTAAGCGCCCGTGAAGTTGATGACGCCGCGCTCGATCGCCAGCTTCTGGCCATACGCCGCGTAGGTGCCGCTGACCACGCGGATGCTGCCATTCACGCGCGGCGGCCGGCGGTCGGCCATGCGCACGTGCACGGCGCCGGCCAGGTAGGCGTCCAGCCCCTTGCCGCGCAGGCGGAAGTCGTCGCCCAGGTCCGCTTCCAGGTCGACGTTCAGCGGCATCGATTCGGCCGCCTCCCTGATCGTCGGCTTGCTGCGGCCGAGGATGACGACGTCGTCGCTGATCGTCGGCGTGTTCTCGGATGGCAGCTCGATGTCGCCACGGTCGGCGCGAAACTTGCCGCTCAGCTGGAAGCGCCTGGCGTCGCGCACCAGCGAGCTCTCGCCCGTCAGCACCAGGGTGCGGTCGGGGCGCGACAGCGCTTCCAGCTTGTCGGCAGTGAGTTTCAGCTGCATCGTGGCCTCGCCATTGGCCAGGCGCGCCCAGCCCTCGGCGTCGGCGCGGCCCGTGCGGCCCTCGAAATGCAGGCGCTGCACGGCCAGGCGGTCGCCCGCGATGGCCGCCTGCAACTGGCCGTTGCGCAGGCGCACACCCTGTTCGGCCCAGTTGACGACCAGGTTCGTGCCCGTCACGTCACCGTTCAGGGACGGCGCGCCAACGGTGCCGTTGCCGGCCAGGGCGCCCTTGAGCGCACCGTCCAGCTCCAGGCCTTCCATGCCGGCCAGCGGCGCCAGCCAGGCAATCGACGGAATGTTGATGCTGCCGCTTGCATTCAGCGGGCTGTCGCTCGGGATGCGGCCGTTGCGCAGCTGCGCCGCCGCGGCCAGCTTGACCTGGCCGGCGCGGGTGCCTTCGAGCGCCATCTGCATGCGCAGCGTGTTGCCCGCCACGTTGACGCCCGCTTGCAGCTGCGTCAGGCCGAGCGCGAACGGTTTGTCGCCGCCCGTGACGGTGATGTCGCCTTTTTCGCGGAATACCTGCACCGAGCCGTCCAGCGCCGGGGCGGCGCCGGTGGCGACAGGCGCCGCCAGTTCGACGGCCCAGTTGGCGCCCAGGGTCAGGTCCGACTTGACGTTGTTGCGCCAGGCACTCGACAGCTGCGCCAGGTAGGATGCCGGCACGCCGGCGGCGACGCCCCGGCTCTTCCAGCGGGTGCCGTTCTTTTCCAGATTCTCCACGCGGACGCTGCCATCGGGCAGGCGGATGACGGCATTGGTCAGCGCGATCTGTTCCGGCGCCGCCAGGCCCATCACGCCGCGTCCCTTCGGTGCCGCGATGCGCAGCGGCGCCGGGGCCTGCAGGTTCAGCGCGAAGCGGCCCCGATTCTGCAAGGTCTCGATGGCGCCCGTCCACGTGTCGACGGCGAAGCCGCCGTGGATGCGCATGGCCGCGTCGAAATCGGGATTGGCCGCCGTCAGCACGAAGCTATGGTCGGCGCGCGTGCCGCTGCTCTGGAAGCGGGCGCGGTCCAGGGTGAGCGAGGGCGACGAGTAACCGGTCACGTTGATATCGGCCACCAGCGCTTCCACGTTGCCCAGGGTGCCGGTGGCTTTCAGGGCGCGGATCTGGTGCTGCGTCAGGAAGCGCAGCGTGTTGCCCTCCAGGCCGAACGACAGCTGCGGCTTGTCCATCGTGCCGCCGGCCGTGCCGGAGCCGCGCAGCACGCCGCCGAAACCGGGCCCGAGGCTGGACAGCTGCGGCGCGTCCAGCTTCCAGTCGAGCCGGTCGCGCGGCGCGCCGAACGCGCCCTTGGCTTGCAGGCTGTTCGGGCCAAGGCGCAGGTCCACGTCGGCGTTGTCGACGTGGACGTGGTTGCCGTTGATCTTGGCATAGCCGGCCAGTGGCGCGCCTTGCAGGGTGGAAGCGGGCAGCAGCTTGGCATCGACGTTGGCGCGCCAGTCGGCCGCCAGCCGCGCGCTGCCGCTGAACTCCGCATTGATGCTGCCGGTCGGCGCCTCGGCGGCAAAGGCGGCCGGGTTGACCTTGCTGGCGCTGCCCGTCATGGTGACTTCGGGCTGCTTGTTCTTGCCCGCCAGGGCGAACTGGCCAGAGGCGCGGATCAGGCTTTCCGGGGCACGCACCTTGGCGCCCGTCATCGCCAGCCCGCGCGCCTGCGCATCGAACGACGTGCGCGGCGCGGCATAGCCGCCGGTGGCGACGCCGCTCGCGTTCACCGCGCCGGCCAGGTCGGCACGCACGGCGGAGGGCTGCTGCGCATCGACCTTCCAGTTCAGCTTTTCGGACGGCAGGCCGAAGTCACCGGCCAGTTGCGCCGTGTTCTGGCCCAGTACCACCGTGGCGGCGATGTCCGTCAGGTGCTGCGCGTCGGCGCGCAACTTGCCGCTGCCGGCCAGCGGCTGGCCGAACAGGCGGCTGGGGCGGATCGTGAAGTCGGCACCCAGGTTCCACGAGGGCACCAGCTTGCCGGCCGCGTTCAGCGCCGCATTCAGGTCCGCTTGCGGCAAGGCGCCCAGCGCGGACGGGTCGAAGTGATCGACGGTGGCGGCCAGCTTGAACGGCTTGTCGTCCTTCAGGCTGACCCGGCCCGTCAGGTTCACGCTGCCGCGTTGCGCCTGCAGGCGCGCCTGCGTGATGTCGACGATGGCGCCGTCCAGCGTGGCCTGGGCCATCAGGCGCAGGTTCCTTTCCGCCAGGTTGACGTTGAAGGCCTGCTTCTCGCCCGTGCTGCGGGCCGTGATGTCGCCGGCGATGGCCGTCGGCTTGGCGCTGCCGTGCAGCGCGTGCAGGTCGATGCGGTCGGTGTGCAGCTTGAACTCGGCCGTCTCGATGCCGCCTTCCGGCCCCGTGCGGCGGACGTTGCCGCCGCCGGTGAATTTGCCCGCTGCGCCCAGGTCGATCAGCAGCGTGTCCAGGGTGGCCACCGTCAAGGTGCCGCCCAGGCGCGCCGTGACGGCGCGCAGCGGCAGGCGGCCCTGGTCGATCGGGCCCGGCTCCGCCGTATTGGTCAGCGCCAGGTTGCCGGAGACGTTCTGGCCATTGCCGATCTGCGCCTTCAGCTCCATGTTCAGCGTGGCCTTCGGCCAGGCCGACTGGAAGCGGGAAGGGTCGACGCCATAGGCGCGCACGTCCGCCGTGCGCAGCGGGATCTTGTCGAACGGCGCGATCGTGACGACACCGTCGCCATTGGCATTGGCCGAGGTGCCCTTGACGGCCACCGTCATCAGGCCGAGGTTGCCGGTGACGGCCGCCGCCAGCTGGGCCGGCGCTTGGCCGGGCGCGTAATGTACTTCGCTCAGGCTGGCCTTGCCTTCCAGCGCGAACGGCTTTTGCGCGCCGATGGTGGCATCGGCCGCCAGCTTGCCGATCGGCGTCAGGGCCGTGGCGTTCTTCAGCTGCCAGCGGCTCTTGTCGCCGAACAGGGCGGCGTGGATGGCGCTCACTTCGTTGCGGCCGCCTTTTTCGTCCAGCATGACCAGTTTCGTCAATCCCGCGTCCGCCACCGTGATGCGGAACGGCGGCGCCAGCGTCGTCGGCATCACCAGCGGTTCAGAGGGGCCGGTGCTCTGCACCAGCACATTGGCCACGCGCAGCTTGCTGATCTCGATCCCGCTGGAGAAGAACTGCAGGGGTGACCAGTCGACGTCGATATTGTCCGCCGTGATCGTGCTGCCCTTGCCCTTGTAGACCAGGCGGCCGATGTGCATGTGGTCGTACAGCGAGCCCGTGACGCCCGTCAGCGTGACCGAGCCGCCGGAAGCCTTTGCCACGCGCTGGGCGATCTGCTGCAGCGTCGTTTCGCGGCCCAGCAGCCAGACGGCGCCGCCCAGCACGACGACGGTGACGCCGGCCCCGATCAGCGTGCGGCGCAGCCAGCGGCGCGGCTTCGGTGCGGCTGGCGCGGTCTCGGGCGTGGTGTCTTGATTGTCGGTGCCGGCCATCAGAAGGTGAATCCCAGAGAGAAGTGCAGACGGCCCTTGCGCACGGCATGGCCGTAGGCCAGGTCCACGTTGATCGGCCCCACGGGGCTCTTGTAGCGCGCGCCGATACCGTAGCCCGCTTTGGGGTGGATGCCGGACAGCGAGTCGGCCGCGTTGCCGGTGTCGTAGAACGCGGCGGCGCCCCAGTTGGGCTTGAACCAGTACTGGTACTCGGCGCTGGCCGTCAGCAGGTAGCGCCCGCCGACGGTGGCATCGCCTTCGCGCACGCCCAGCTCCTGGTAGCCGTAGCCGCGCACGGAATTGTCGCCACCGGCGCGGAACAGGTAGGTGGCCGGCACGCCGTGCTTGTTGCCGGATTTCAGCGCGCCGAGTTCACCGCGGAAGATGAACAGGTTTTTCGCGTTGAGCGGGCGGTAGGTGATGCCGCGCGCCGTGACACGGATGAATTTCTCGTCCGTCAGGATCGGCAGCACGGCGCCGCCCGCGGTGGCGTTCAGCACATAGCCCTTGGTAGGGAAGATCAGGTTGTCCAGCTTGCGCCACGTGACGGCATAGGTGAACGGCAGGCTGGCGGCATGCGTGGGCTCGGCGCCGGCCACGCTGCGCGATTCGTTCAGGTACTCGGCCGAGATGCTGCGCTCCAGTTGCGGCGTGCCCCAGGCGCGCTTGCCGTACACGGAGGCGCTGCGGATCGTTTCACCCTCGATGTCTTCGCGGTTCAGGGCGGCGCCGAAGCTGTCGTTGTAGCCGTCGGCCGTGGTGGGGAAGAAGAAGTCCGCATGCGCGTTCTGCTTTTTCTGCTCCAGCGTCAGCGCGCTTTTCATGCGCAGGCCCCAGATGGCGAGATCGTCGTACGCGACCGACGTGCGCGCGCCGGTGTTGGTCGAGATACCGACACCGACACTGGCGTTCTTGCGCTTGTTCTCCACCACGCGCACCAGCAGCGGCAGCGGCGGAATCGTGGCCGGTTGCGGCGTGCCGGCCTGCTTGTCCGCCGCCGCGTCGCGCTGCTGGCTGATCAGCGCGTTCAGGTCGGCGCTGACTTCGACGCCGGAGAAATAGCCGGTGTCCTGCAGCTTGGCCTGGAAGGCCTGCAGCGCCGCTTCGTCATACACGTCGCCGGGCTGGATCACGTTCAGGTTGCGCACGATCGATTCGGGATAGCGCTTCAGCCCTTCGATCTTCAGTTCGCCGAAACGCATTTCCGGCCCGCTGTCCAGGGCCACGCGCAGCAGTGCGCGGCGCGTTTCCGGATCGACGGTGGCCACGCTTTCGGTCAGCTGGGCGCGTGGATAACGGGTCTGCACGACGGCGCGCAGGATGGCGCGCTTGGCCCGTTCCCAGTCCTCCTGGCGGAACACTTCCCCCTCGGGCAGCGGCCAGCTGGCGCGCAGCGCTGCCTTGTCGAATGGATTTTCGCCCGTCGATTCGAAGCCGTTCAGCACGATCTCGACGGCGCCGACCAGCACCGGTTCGCCCGGCGTGACGTCGACGGTCACGTTGGGCGTGCCGTCGCTGTCGTCCAGCCGTACCGTCACTTCCGGGCTGTAGTAGCCTTCCGTGGCCAGCAGCGTTTTGGCCTGGGCCGGCGTGGTGCGCACCAAGCGGCGCAACTGCTCGCGGTCGGTGCGTGGATTGCCGCGATAGCGCAGCAGGTCGAGGTTTTCCTCCAGCAGGTCGTCCAGATCGCCGGGGGCGTTGATGCGCACGTTGTACTGCAAGCCGTCGGCGGCCAGCACGGCCAGCGGCAGGGCCAGTGCGGCGCAGGCGAGCGCTACCCGCTGCATTACTTTTGTCGCGACATATGCCAAAATTCGTGTTTTCTTCCGGTGGGTTGCACTCTGCGGCAACGGTTGAGTGAATATATGTGGATGGTACTGGATAAACCGCCGCGATGGCGTTCCGATAACACCCGCCCGGAAGGCGTTCTGTTTGATAGGAAGATAGCAATATGAAAAGCGATGCGGCCCTTGTTCTGTTCAGCGGCGGGCAGGATTCGACGACATGCCTGGCCTGGGCCCTGGACCGCTACGCGCGGGTGGAAACGATCGGCTTCGACTATGGCCAGCGCCATGCGATCGAGCTGACCATGCGCCCCGAGCTGCTGGGCAAGCTGCGCGCGCAGCGGCCCGACTGGGCGGCCAGGCTGGGCGAGGACCACATGATCGACCTGGGCCTGATCAAGCAGCTGTCGCACACGGCGATGACGGAGGATATCGAGATCACGATGCAGGCCAACGGCCTGCCGAACACCTTCGTCCCGGGGCGCAACCTGATGTTCATGATGGTCGCCGCCACCCTGGCCTATCGCCGCGGCCTGAACGTGCTGGTGGGTGGCATGTGCGAGACGGATTTTTCCGGTTATCCGGACTGCCGCGACGACACGATGAAGGCGCTGCAGGTCGCGCTGAACCTGGGCATGGATACGCGGGTCAAGCTCGAGACACCGCTGATGTGGCTCGACAAGGCGGAGACCTGGGAGCTGGCCGAGCGCCTGGGCGGCCAGGCGCTGGTGGACCTGATCCGCGCCGACACCCACACCTGCTACAAGGGCGAGCGCGGCGCGCTGCACGACTGGGGCTATGGCTGCGGCGAGTGCCCGGCCTGTGCGCTGCGGGCACGCGGCTACCGGGAGTATGCCGCGCGCCGCGCCTGACGGCAGGGTTATACGGCGGCCGCCTTCAGCGCCTCGACGCGCTTGGCGCGGTTGCGGCGGACGATGTACCACAGGATGCCCAGCGGGATCAGCACCGGCAGCAGCAGCGGCGCGAGCAGCGCCGCCACGAGCAGGCTGGCCAGCGCCAGCGCCACCACCACCAGCACGCCCAGGCCGGCGAACAGGAAGCACAGGAATATGCCGACGGCCGCCACGATCAAAGTGGCCAGCAGGATGCCGCCGCCCGCGAAGAACATGCCCAGCAGTGCGCCGAACGGGCCACCCACTTCATCGTCGTCGATGTGGAAGTACCAGTCGTGCGCGTCGATGGCGTTCAGCGCGGCGATCGACAGCAGGACGATCAGGGTCACGGCAAGCAGCTTTTTCATGATGGGCTCCGAAGGGCGTTGTGCGATGGTGGTACTGTACGTGGCAGGCTCGGGCCGGGCGAACGGATTGCGACGGACGGCGCATTCGGCGGCGTGAAGTGCCGTGCACGCGCCTGAGCGGCATCAACGCGCCGGCGCGCGAAAAATATGCCGCCAACTGCTATGATGCTGGCCTTTCCCAGGACATCGCAGCATGCAAGATTCAAACGAACCGCACGAACAGGAAGACGCCCTGATCCAGGAGGATCGCGTCTGGCAGGGGCAGGGCTGGACGGCCCGCGTCATCAAGAACGAGGACGACGACGGCTGGGCCGTCGCCATGATCAAGGACGGCGAACCGGAACCGGCGCTGGTCGGTCCCTGGACGATGGGGCGCGACAAGAAGAACCCGAAGCCGCTCGACATCTCGGCCTTCCATACGCTGGTCAAGACGGCCAACGAGGTGCTGCGCCGCCACGAGCAGCAACTGCACGCCAGGCTGCACAAGAACGTGCGGGTCACGACCGACGACGGCCCCGTCACCGTCAAGCTGGACATCGTGCCGGACGAGGACGACGCCTACGCCATCCTGTCCGCCGTCGATCAGTACGGTGACGAACTGGCATCGGTGCGGGTGCGGCCGGATTTCAAGCTGAGCCCCACCAGCGCCAGCGACTGGATCGAAGACGGATTCCGCAAACCCCGCTGAGTGTTGCTTTTAGGAAGCCGTGGCTGGCTTCCGCCTGGCGGCCCTGTTATATTGCCCGGATGCATTAATTTCAGGGAATATGATGGAAGTCCGCCTGCGCCGTCTCGAAGCCGTCCAATCCATGCTGCTGGAAATCGGCCAGCTGTCCACCAGCTGCACCGATATCGTCCAGTTCCTGCGTGCCGTGCACGGGGCGCTGGGCCGTATCATGTACGCGGCCAACTTCTACGTGGCGCTGAACGAGCGTGACGGCGATCCCCATGCGGTGCGCTTCGTCTACTACGTGGACGAGGTGGACGCCGCGCCCGATCCGGACGAGGTGGTGCGACTGGCATCCCCGGAGCAGTCGCCGACGGCCTGGGTGATCATGAACCGGCAGCGTCTCGTGATGACGGCCGCCGAGCACATCTCGCGCCAGAGCCATGGTGAACTGATCGGGCAGGGCACCGTGTCCGAACACTGGATGGGCTGCCCGCTGCTGGACCACAACCAGCAGGCGCTGGGCGCCATCGTCATCCAGACCTACGATGCGCGGCACACCTTCAGCGAGGAAGACCAGGCGCTGTTCGCCCTGATCGCCAACCACGTGTCGTCCGCCTTGCAGGGCCTGCAAAGCATGGACCGGCTGGAGCGCGCCGTGCGCGAGCGCACCTTGCGCCTGGAGCACGAGGTGGCCGAGCGGCGCCGCGCCGAGGACCTGCAGCGGGCGCTGTACGAGATCGCCAGCCTGTCGGCATCGGCCTCGGATTCGGGCGCACTGCCGGCCCGGCTGCACGAGATCATCAGCAGCCTGATCCCGGTACGCAACTTCCTGATCGCGCTGTACCACCCGGAAACCAACGAGATCAGCATCCCCTACTTCGTCGACGAGAAGCATGCCGAGGCACCCGTGAAGCGTTTCCGCTTCGGCCAGGGCGCCAGCTCGTACGTGTTGAGGCACAAGCGGCCGGAGTTGCTCGATGCCGTGCGCTACACGGAGCTGGTCGAGGCGGGCGAGATCGACGCGCCGCTGGGCAGCCGCGACATCGCCAGCTGGATGGGTGCCCCCATGCTGCTGGGCGAGCAGGCCTATGGCGTGATCATCGTGCAGAGCTACGACGACTCGGTGATCTATACCCAGTATGACCTCGACATCCTGGCCTTCATGGCCAGCCACGTCGCGGTGGCGCTGGCACGCATGCAGTCGGACCGGGCGATCCGCCGCGCCAAGGCGTCGCTGGAAGAACAGAACGCGGCGCTGAACTCCGCGCTGCAGCAGTTGCAGGCGGCGCAGTCCGAGCTGGTGCGGCAGGAGAAGCTGGCCTCGCTGGGGCGCCTCGTCGCCGGCGTCGCGCACGAGATTAACACGCCGCTGGGGATCTGCGTCACGGCGACCAGCCACCTGGTGCAGGAACTGAAGCTGGTCAAGGAAGACCTGGCGGCCGGCCAGCTGGACGAGGAGGGCCTGAACGGCTTCTTCGACACGGTGGACCAGTCGCTGCGCATCATGACGACCAACACGCAGCGCGCGGCCGCGCTGGTACGCAGCTTCAAACAGGTCGCGGTGGACCAGTCGTCCGACAATATCCGCAACTTCAACCTGGCCAAGTACCTGGACGAGGTGTTGTTGTCGCTGCAGCCCAAGCTGAAGGGCAAGCCGGTCAAGGTGGAGGTAAACTGCCCGGCCGACATCCAGCTGGACAGCTTCCCGGGCGCCGTGTCGCAGATCGTCACGAACATGGTGGTCAACTCGCTGGTGCACGGTTTCGACGACGACCATGGCGGCACGATCCGCATCACGGGCAAGCTCGATGGCGACCATGTCCAGTTCGACTACAGCGACGACGGCATCGGCATGGACCAGGCCACCCTGGCCCAGCTGTTCGACCCGTTCTTCACCACCAAGCGCGGCAGCGGCGGCAGCGGCCTGGGCGCGCATATCCTGTACAACCTCGTCACCGGCCCGCTGGGCGGCACCATCAAGGTGCACAGCGCGCCAGGCATGGGCCTGCACTACCAGCTGCGCTTCCCGCGCGACCAGCGCAAGGCCAAGGCCGCCGCCTGAGCCGGCAGTCACACCAGCCGAGCCCGTGTCGCACATCGGGGTCAGGCACCAAAGCTGACACGGGCTGGAGCGTGTATCGTAAAAACAGCCGGGCTCGTGTCCCACTGAGGTGACTGACCCCGCGGTTGGACACGAGCCCGGCTGTTGTTGGAATGGGAAGCTTAGTCCGGGAAGCGCTCGTTGATCGCCAGCGCCTGGTCGATGTTCTGGATCAGGAGCTCGACGAATTGCGGGTCGAGGTGGTGGCCCGCCACTTCGCGCAGGTGCTCCGTCACTTTCTCGACCGGCCACGCGTCCTTGTAGCAGCGCTTGTGCATCAGGGCGTCGAACACGTCGGCCACGGCGACGATGCGCGCGTACAGGTGGATGTCCTGGCCTTTCAGGCCCTGCGGATAACCGCTGCCGTCGTATTTCTCGTGGTGCTGGTGGGCGATGACGGCGGCCGCCTTCAGGATCGGGCGTTGCGAGCCGTCCAGGATCGACATGCCGACCGTCGGGTGCTGCTTCATGATTTCCCATTCGGCCGCATCGAGCTTGCCGGGTTTGAGCAGCACGGAATCGGGCGTGGCGATCTTGCCGATGTCGTGCATCGGCGCGGCGTGCTTCAGCACCGCCGTCTCGTCGTCCGGCAGGCCGGCCGCCTTGGCCAGGATGTGGCAGACCTCGGCCATGCGGCGCACGTGGTTGCCCGCTTCGTTGGAACGCGATTCGACGACGTCGCCCAGGCGCAGGATCAGCTCGGCCTGGGTGTCCGTGATCTCCTGGTTCAGCAGGATGTTGTCGAACGCGATGGCGACGCCGCCGCAGAAGATTTCCAGCAGCTTGGCATCGACCTCGGAGATTTCTTCGACGCCCTTCAACACCAGCAGCGAGGCCTTGCCGCTGTTATCGTTGGGGAAGTAGCCGACATAGGTGTCGCCCTCGATGCGCGAGATGCGGTTGCTCTTGGCGTCGTCCAGCTGGGCCAGCAGGGCCGGCGTCAGCAGCGATTCCTCGTCCTCGCCGATGCGGGCCAGCACCTCGTAGTCGCTTTCGCCCGTGATGGCGGTGGCGGCGCGCAGGCGCAGCAGCATGCTCGTCTCCAGGCGCAGCAGCGCCACGACCTGCTGCAGCAGGCCGTTGGCGAAGTCCTTCAGATTGCGTTGCTGGAAGATGTGCGCGGAGGCCGCGATCACGCGCTCCAACCCTTCGCGGTAGTGCATTTGCTGCTGGCGCGCTTCCTCGACCTTCATGATGTCGCGGTAGGCGCGCAGCGCGGCAAAGGTCGTCGTGAACAGCTTGGTGCGGTCCAGCTCCGTCTTTTCCTTGTAGTCGTTGATGTCGTAGTTGACGATCACCCGTTCCTCCGGCGCCTGGCCGGGCTGGCCGGTGCGCAGCACGATGCGGGTGAACTGGTTGTCCAGGTCCTCGCGCATCCAGCGCGCCACTTCCAGGCCGCTGTCTTCGCGCTCCATCACCACGTCCAGGAAGACCAGGGCGATGTCCTTTTCGCGCGCCAGCACTTCCTTGGCTTCGGCGCCGCTGTAGGCGTGCAGGAAGGTCAGGCCGCGGCCGTCGAGCCGGAAGCGGGTCAGCGTCAGCTTCGTGATGTCGTGGATATCGGGTTCGTCATCGACCAATAATACTTTCCAGGGAGGCAGCTTGGGCGAGGCTGAGGACAGGAATGACATAAGGCGAATTTCCGCTAGTGGACGCGAGGGACTGGGGCATGGCGCCACGCGGTCATGAGGCGCGGCGATTTGATTGTAGCTGCGCCTGGTGGTATTAACAACGGGTAATAAAAGTTTCGCTACGGCTTTACAACACCTCGCCGTATCTTTTCTGGCAGCGTTCGCACCAGAAGGTCCGGCGTTTGGTCTTGCCGAGATGTGCCTTATGCAGTGCAATATTGCAGCGAGGGCAAATGCGCTTCGTATGTGCCAGCCAGTGTTGTTTCAACACGTAGGCCTTTTTCCATTCGAGAAATTCAAAACTGTATTGGCGGGCCTGCTTGACCAGCTCGCGCAGTTTCGTCGCAGGCAGGGCGCCGATCGTCGATAGCGGGTGGATTTTCAGCCGGAACAGCACTTCATTTTTAATAATATTGCCGACACCGGAAAACACGGTCTGGTCCAGCAACGCGTCACAGGCGAGGGTATCGGGCATGGCGCGCAGCTTTTTCAGCGCCAGCGCGGGTTTCCATTCATCCGCCATGACGTCGGCCTGCCATTCGTAGGCCTCGTCGAGGTCGCCCTCGATCGTCTTGACGGAGCAGGTATAGAAATTGAGCTCGCCGCCTTCCTCGAAGGCCAGCGACAGCCGCGGCGGGCTGTCTTCCTTGCGCTCGTCGATGCGGTAACTGCCGAACATCAGGAAGTGCACGCGCAGGCTGTAGAGCGGCAGCTCGATCAGGAAATGCTTGCCCCAGGTGCGCACGGAAAGGATCGGCTGGCCGGGCAGCTCGTCGAACGGAACGGCGCTGCTGTTGCCATGCGCCTGGGCAATGGTACGGCCCTCATACGGCTTGGCCAGTTCCTTCAGGATGACGAGAGAGGGACCTTCCGGCATGCTGCGCTCCGCAAAACAACGATAGGCGCAGTCTGGAACGGCAGCCCCGAGCGGGCAGTGCGCGCACGCACATAAAATAGGGACAGACCCCATTTTCCGGGAAATGTTGCCGCAAAAATGGGGTCTGTCCCCAATTCTTTTGCAATAAAAAAACCGCAGGCAGCTTGCGCTGTCTGCGGCAAAGGATCAGCGGCGGTCGTGAAACCGACGCATCAGGACACGGTTGGATCAGCCCAGCACCGGCAAGCCCGTCAGGTAACCGACGGCGGCGCCATAGCCGTCGCGGTAGTTGGCCTTGATCAGCGGGTCGAGCGTGTTCGCCACCTTGGCGTGCAGGCCCTTCAGGTTGCCGCTGGCGTCTTTCGACACGTCCCAGTCGCCGGCGTGCTGGAAGTTGCTCATGATGTAGGCAAAGCCGTTGATGTCGTCGACGGCATGCAGGCCCGTCGATTCGGCGCCGGCCGGGTTCGACAGCACGCGCACCAGGCTCTTGGTGTCGACGTTGTATGCCCACAGGAAGTTGTTGACGTGCGTGCTGGAGTCCTCGCCGATGAACAGCGTACGCAGCTTTTCCGAGAACTTGATGTTGTCCGGGTTGGCGACCTTGTCGGCGTTGGCCTTGTTGCCCAGCGCGTCCGGCGTGGCCAGGTCTTCCGACAGCAGGGCCGGCACGGCCGCCATGTCGACCGGCACCCATTCGCTGTTGATGGCGGCGCCCGTGGTGTCCTTCTGGCCGCCCTTCATGTTCAGCGCGTAGACGGCGCCGGCGCTCGGGCCCTTGATCGAAATGCCGCCCGAGCCGTCCTTCATCGCCGAGCCGATCGATGCGATGGCGGAGTAGGCGATCTTGTCCTTGGCGTTGACGGTCGTGCCTTCCATCTTGGTGAAGCCCAGGCTGCCGCCCTTGAGCGCGGCGTAGCGGTGCGTTTCCAGGAACGCGGCGGCTTTTTCCATGCCCGGATTCAGCTTGACCCAGTTCGACTTGCCGCTGTACGGGATCTTGGTGTATGACGCATCGGCCGGGTCGCTCGTCTTGACGCTCATGATGTCGGCCGCCTTCAGCTTGTCGGCTAGCGCCTTGACTTCGGCGCTGGTGGCCTTGCCCAGCAGGATCCAGCTCAGGTCGGCCGAACCGCCATTCTCCGCCGTCTTCTGGTTCCACTTGGCGACGTACAGCGCGCCGGCGGACAGGTCCTGCGCCTTGTCCGCGACGAACATGAACAGGCCGCCGTTGGTCCAGTCGTCACCCATCAGCACGGTACGCTCGTCCGGCATCACCTGCACCAGCTCGTGCGAGATGCGGCCCAGGCAGTAGTGCTTCTTGATGCTGCCGGTGCCGTCCGGATTGACGGTCACTTCCGGCAAGTGGCCGTAGTGGTACGGATTCGCCTTCTTCGGATCGCCGTACAGGTTGCTTGAAAAGCCCTGGAACTGGGTGTCGCTGTCGACGACGGTGGCGTCCGGCTCGTATTCCTCGCTGGACAGGTGGGTGTTCCACGGCGAGCGGCTGGCGCCGCAGGTGATCCACAGGCCGTTGGCCGGGCTGGTATCCACGTTGTGGTATTTCACCAGCGACAGCGCGCCCGTGGTCTTGTCCTGGTCCAGCGTCAGGATGGCGATCGGCGACGGCAGCATGCCGTACATCGAATCGCCCTTGACGTTCTTGCTGGTGTACTCGAACTGCACCACGGCAAATACCGGATTGCCCTTGACGCCGTCCACCTTGGCGTTGGCCAGCTTCAAGAGCGAGCTGCCGTCCGGGCAGTCGGAGAAGAACTGGCGCTGGCCGGCGTCCGTCTTGTCGAGGATGGGCTTGTTGTTGATGTCGTAGTAGCCGCCGGCCAGGACCGTGCCGCCGCTGCCGTTCGGCACCATGGCGCCCGTGATGAAGAATGTCTCGTATTTCAGCGTGTAGTTCTGCTTGGTGCCGTCGCTGTAGGTGGCCGACAGCGTTGAACCCACCGAAGTCGTCGCCATCTTGGCGGCGTCGGTCAGGGCCGGGGCCGGCATCGCGCCGAACGTGACCGAGGTGACCGTGGGCGGTGGCGTGACCGGCGTCACCGGCGTCGTCACCAGCGGCGCATCGTCGCTGCCGCCGCAAGCCGACAGCAGCGAGGCGGCGGTACTGGCGCCAGCCAGCGGCAGCAGGGGGGCGCCGGACAGGAATTTGAGGATGCGGCGGCGGGACGAATCGTGATGCTCGGACATGAAGGCTATCCTGGGTTGTTAAGAATGCCCGCATCTTAGTTGCGACTTGTTACACCTTCGTGACAGCGGAAACCATTGCGCCTGGCCGGCGGCGTATAGTGAAGCCATTGGATTGGAAAGGACCCATCATGAAAGCACGCAACGTATTGAAGTGCCTGGTACCGGCGCTGGCCCTGCTGGCCGGCGCCGCGCAGGCAGGCGTGACGGTCAGCTACGTCAAGCCGGACGACTTTCTCGACATGCCGCGCGCCGAGCGCGACCGCGACCAGATCCTGAAGGATCTCAGCGCGCATTTCGTGAGCCTGGGCAAGGAACTGGCGCCCGGGCAGGTGCTGAACGTGACGATCACCGACTTCGACCTGGCCGGCCGGCTGGAGCCGCGCCGCTGGGCCGTGGACGAGATCCGCATCATGCGCGGCGGCGCCGACTGGCCGCGCATGACGGTGAACTGGTCGCTCGAGCAGGACGGCAAGGTGGTGAAAGGCGGTACCGACGAGGTGTCGAACATGATGTACCAGCAACGCATGAACCGCTATTTTTCCAGCGACGCGCTGCGTTACGAAAAGCAGATGATCGACGACTGGTTCCATAAGGCTGTCGCCGACACCCGCCTCAGCAGGCGCTGAGCGGACCTAGTCCAGCCAGTTCACGCGCGGGAACTTGGCGCGGAAGTCGTCCGGCATCGGCACGACCTGGCTGTGCCGGTAATTGAAGAAGACGAAGCCGGACTTGGCCATGGCGACCAGCTTGCCGTCGCTGGGGCGGGTGATGCGGAACGTGATGTCGCCGCCGTATTTGTTGAAGTCCATCACGCCCACCTCGAACAGCAGCTGGTCGCGCGCGTGCGCCTCGGCCCGGTAGGTCGTGGCCAGGTCGGTGACGATGATGCCGGTACCGTCGGCCTCGGTCTCGCGCACGCCGAAGTCGTACAGGAAGCGCGCCCGCGCTTCCGAGATCATCGAGATCATCGAGTCGTTGCCGAGGTGATTGGCGCCGTTGATGTCGGTGACGCGCACCGTCAGCTGCGTCGAAAAGCAGAACTGGTCCTCGGGAAATTCAAGCTTGAGTCTGGCCATGGTGAGAAGGCGCGCGGCGCCCGCAAATAGCATCATTGTAGCCGCTGCGGGCCAGGAGGGATCGCGCCCGGGGAGGCGCGACCCATGCCGGTGCTGGCGTCGAGGAGGCCCGTCAGGGCCGCCGCCCGGCAGGACCACTATGCCAGCCGGGACGCGGCCGGTCTGTACGGACACGCACTCAGCCGTTTAACGGATCGTGTAGCGGTCGAGGAAGTGGCGGAATTGCTCGTCGGAAAACGCGGCCGCGGCGATACGGTCGAAGCGGGCGATGTCGGCACGGTCGGCCTTGAGCGAATACGCCATGAAGAAACGGCGCTCCGGCATCGGCAGGCGCACGAGCCGGATCGGCACGCCTTCCTGGCGCGCGTAGTATCGGGGCGAATATTCGTTCTCGAAAAACACGGCATCGAGCCGGCCCGCGCGCAGCTTGCGCAGGTTGGCAGCCTGCCAGTCCGTCACGGCCAGCGTCTGCCAGTGGATGTCCACCCGGTCCAGCCCGGGCGGGATGGCGGAGCCGGCCACCCAGCCGATTTCCATGCCGGCCAGCGCCGGCAACGCGGGCACGCGTTGCAGCGGACTGTCGCGCCGCACCGCCAGGTGCGGCCGGGTACGCAGGTAGGTCCAGCCGAAGGTGCCGATGCCGGGGCCGCGGTCGGTGGCGCCGCTGGTCAGCAGCAGCACGTCCAGCGTGCCGTTGCGCAGGCTTTCCATGGCCCGGCGCAGCGACGTCGGCGGCATCCATTGCAGCGGCACGCCCTGGCTGACGACCCGCCGTTCCAGGAACTCGCGCAGCGCGCCCCGCAGCGGCGCGTCGGCCGTGCCAACGATCAACGGTGCCACGACAAAGCCGCCCACGCGCAGCGGCGCCGCGCCGGCGCACGCTGCGCCAAGCAGGCATGCGGCCAGCACACACCGGCGGAGCAGGATGGGCAAACGGGTCATGGGCGAATTTTAGCCCAGCCGCGTCAGCTCAGCAGGAAACTTGCGGCCCTTACTGCCGCGCTTCCTGATTTTCGCTCAGGAACAGCAGGGTATGCCCGCGCGCTTCGGCCGCAGCGCGCTGGTGGTAGGTGGACCGGTGCGAGCAGTTGAAGCCGTGTTCGGCGTCCGGATAGATGTGCAGCTCCACGTTGTCGCGGTCGCCGAACTTTTCCGCGATGCTTTTCACGGCATCTGGCGGGATGTGCTGATCCTTGCCGCCGAAATGCAGCAGCAGCGGGATCGTCACGGCGTCGGCCCGGTCGAGCTGGTTCTGGATGCCGCCGCCGTAATAGGCCACGGCCGCGTCGACCGTGCCATTGGCCGCCGTCAGGTAGGACAGCAGGCCGCCGAAACAGTAGCCGATGGACATCACTTTCTGGTCGGCGCCGATGCGCTCGCGCAGCACCTGCACGGTGGCGGCGACGTCGGCCACGGCCTTGCCGGTGTCGGTCTTCTGTTTCAGCTGGGCGGCCTTCTGCCAGTCCGCGTCGTCGTAGCCCAGTTCGATATGGGCGCCCTGGCGCCAGAACAGGTCGGGCGCCAGCACGACATAGCCATCGGCCGCGTACTGCTCGGCCACGGAGCGGATGTGCGCATTGACGCCGAAGATTTCCTGGATCAGCACGATGCCAGGCCCGCTGCCGCCGCGTGGCAGGGCCAGGTAGGCCTGGAAAGTGCCGTCTTCACCTTGCACGTCGATCCATTGGGTGTTGCTGTCCAAAGCATTCTCCTTGTACGGTGGTTGGTCGGGAGGGGCACCGGCGCCCCGCAGGCATCGGCGCAGTATAGCGGCCAACGCCGTACCACGCGCGCCACTGTCGTGTACCGCGGCAGTGCCGGGGCTGCCGTCAGGGCGCGGCAGCATGCTTAAACCATGCTACCCTTCTCGTACCAACCATCTCGTCAAAAGGTGGCCCAGATTTCCGATACTCAACTCAGCCGACAGCCTGTTCGGCGCTGGCCCGTCGCGGCCACCCTGGCGCTGCTGTGCGGTTCGGTGCTGACGGGCCTGTTGTTCACCGGCGTCAGCCGGCTGGAGCAGGACCGTCTCGTGCTCGCCTTTTCCCAGCGCGCGCACGTGCGCGAGTTCGCCCTGAAGGAAGGCATCAACAACGCCATCGACGGGCTGCGCGCCGTCAACCAGCTGTTCGTCAGCCAGCCGGACGTCAGCCGCGACGAATTCCGCCGCTTCACGCAGCCGCTGCTGGATCGCTATCCCTACGTGTTGGGCTACAGCTTCATGCGCTTCATCCGCGCCGACGAGCGCGCGGCGATGGAAGCCTCGCTGGCCCGGCAGGCGCTGGGCGCCCGCGTGACCGAGTTCCGCGACGGCGAAGTGGTGCCGGCCGGCGACCGCCCGCGCTACCGCGTGATCGAATACATCGAGCCGTACCGCGGCAACGAACCGGCGCTGGGGCTCGACTCGCTGTATTCCTCGGCCGACGAGGTGGCGCGCCAACGCGCCTACGATACCGGCCTGGCGACGGCCAGCCCGCTCGTGACCCTGGCACAGGCCCGCTCCACCGTCGGCATGCTGATCTCGATGCCGGTGTATCGCTTCGACGTGGCGCTGCCCGACGTGGACGCGCGTCGCGCCGCACTGGTCGGCGAGACGGCCGTGACCCTGTTGCCGGCCGAGATGGTCAGCAAGATCCTGATGGCCTCGGGCCTGCACCAGGTGCACCAGCAGGCGCAGCGCATCCAGGGCGTCGGCCTGCACGTGTATGCGGGGCCGGAGCGCTCCTCCCAGACCCTGGTGTACTACGCGCCGCCGCCGGAAGGGGGACGCGCGGCGCTGGCGCCGCCGCTGTCCTGGCTGTACCAGCGGCCACCGGCGCCGCTCGACGTGCCGCTGGAGGTGGCCGGGCGCACCTGGCACGTGGTGGCCAGCATGAGCGACGATATTCTCGTGGCCGATCATCTGGCCTCGTTGTCCACCCTGGTGCTGGGCATCCTGACCACCCTGTTGGGCACGGCCTACGTGCACACGCTGGCCACGCGCCATCGCGCCATCGCCCAGCGGGTGGAGGAACGCACGACGCAGCTGGCCGAGGCCAACCGCAACCTGCTGCTGCGCGAACGGGCGATCGAGTCGAGCCGCAACGCCATCCTGATCGTGGCGGCGCAGGACGACTACCCGATCGTCTACGTCAACCCGGCCTTCGAGCGCAGCACCGGCTTCGCGGCGGCCGAGGTCATGGGCCGCAACCCGCGGCTGCTGTACCGCGACGACGTCGACCAGCCGGGCGCCGAGACGATCCGCACGGCGCTGCGCGAGCAGCGCGATGGCAATGCCACCCTGCGCTACTACCGCAAGGACGGCACGCTGTTCTGGAGCGAGACCTACGTATCGCCGGTGCGCGACGAGCATGGCACCGTCACGCATTTCGTCGCGATTCAGCACGACATCACGGCGATGAAGGCCTACGAGACGGAGCTGCACCACCAGGCCACGCACGATGCGCTGACCGGCCTGCCGAACCGCGTGCTGCTGCATGACCGGCTGCAGCAGAACATCGCCCAGTCGGCCGCGCGCGGACACAGCCTGTGGGTGGTGTCGATCGACCTGGACCGCTTCAAGTTCACCAACAGCCGGGTGGGGCACAAGGCCGGCGACCGGTTGCTGCAGCACGTCGCCGAACGCCTGCAGGCGGCAGTACGCCCGATCGACACGCTGGCACGGCTGGGCGGCGACGAGTTCGCGCTGATGCTGCTGCCGGAAGAGGGCGCGGGCAAGCCTTCGGTGGAGCAGTTGCAGCGCGTGTTGGCCAGCCTGAACGGCCCGCTGGTGCTGGACGAGAAGCAAACCTTCATCGCCTGTAGCGCCGGCGTGGCGATCTACCCCGAGCACGGCGGCGACCCGACCATGCTGCTGGAGCGGGCCGACATCGCCATGTTCCGCGCCAAGGAACTGGGGGGCGACAACTACAAGTTCTACACGCACGCGATGCGCGAGCAGCTGGGCGAGCGGGTGCAGATGGAAAGCGCGCTGCGCCAGGCGCTCGAGCGGCGCGAGTTCGTGCTGTACTACCAGCCCCAGGTCGATATCGGCAGCGGCCGCATCGTCGGCATGGAAGCGCTGATCCGCTGGCAGCATCCGGAGATGGGCATGGTGGCGCCGGGCCGCTTCATCCCCGTGGCCGAGGAGACCGGCATGATCCTGCAGATGGGCGCGTGGGTGCTGCGCAGCGCCTGCCAGCAGCTACGCACCTGGCAGTGCGAGGGCCGGCGCAACTTGCGCGTGGCCGTCAACGTGTCGGCACGGCAGATGGCCGAACGCGACTTCGTCGGCAGCGTGGCGGACGTGCTGAGGGAAGCCGGCCTGGACCCGGACTGCCTGGAACTGGAGCTGACGGAAAGCCTCGTCATGAACGACGTCGAGCATGCCATCGCCGTCATGCACCAGTTGAAGAAGCTGGGCGTCAAGCTGGCCATCGACGATTTCGGCACCGGCTACTCCAGCCTGGCCCACCTGAAGCGCTTCACGGTGGACGTGCTGAAGATCGACCAGGCTTTCGTGCGCGACCTCACGGTGGACCCGGACGACGCGGCCATCGTCACCACCATCATCGCGCTGGCGGCGAACCTGAACCTGCAGGTGATCTCGGAAGGGGTGGAGACGCTGGACCAGCTGTCGTTCCTGCGCGAGCATGGCTGTTACCAGATGCAGGGCTATTATTTCAGCCGGCCCGTGCCCGCCACCGCGTTCGGCGCGGTGCTGGACGAGAACGAGGCGCGCCTGGCCGCCGGCGAGCGCGTGCCGCTGGGGGTAGCGCTACATCGCTAGCGGACCGGTTCGAGTGCCTGCAGCAGGGCCCGGTGGAACGCTTCCGGGTCCTCCATCTGCGGCGCGTGGCCCATGTTGGGGAACTCGATCAGGTGCGCCTGCGGGATCTTTTTCGCCGCCTCCTTGCCCAGCACCTTGTAGTTGCCCAGCTTCGCTTTCAGTTCGGGCGGCGCGATGTCGCTGCCGATGGCCGTGGTGTCGCCGTCGCCGATCATCAAGGTCACCGGCACCTTCAGGTTGGGAAATTCGTGCACCACGGGCTGGGTATAGATCATGTCGTAGATCAGGGCCGAGTTCCAGGCGACGATCTGGTGCCCCGGGCCGGCGTTCAGGCCCGCCAGCATGTCCACCCATTTCTCGTAGGCCGGCTTCCAGCGGTTCATGTAGTAGGTGCTTTTCTCGTAGTTGCGCACGCTGTCGGCCGTCAGTTTCAGCTCGCGCTCGAACCATTCATCGACGCTGCGGTACGGTACCCCGAGCGCCTTCCAGTCCTCCAGCCCGATCGGATTGACCATGACGAGGTGGGAGACGGCCTGCGGATACATCAGCGCGAACCGGGTGGCCAGCATGCCGCCGGTGGAGTGGCCGAGCAGCGCGAACTTCGTCACGCCCGCCTTGCGCAGCAGCGCCATCGTGTTCTGGGCCAGCTGCTGGAAGCTGTACTGGTAATGGGGCGGCTTGGTGGAGGCGCAAAAGCCGATCTGGTCGGGTACGATGACACGCCAGCCGGCGCCGGCCAGCGCGGCGATCGACGCTTCCCAGGTGGCACCGCAGAAGTTCTTGCCGTGCAGGAGGACGATGGCCTGGCCGTTGCCGGCACCTTTCGGCCGCACGTCCATGTAGGCCATCTTCATCGTCTGGCCCTGCGAATTGAAGCGGAACTGCTGCAGCGGATAGGGATAGCGGAAGCCCTGCAATTCCGGGCCGTAGGCCGCGGCGCTGGCACTGCCGCCCAGCAGGACGGCCAGGGCGGCGACGGACAAGGATCGAAGCATGGTTCTCTCTCGGCTGTTTCGGGGGACGGAGCGCCAGATAGTAGTGCAAATGCGGCAACTGTGCCGAACGGTTCGGCAACGGGCATTCCGAACAGTTCCGCCAGTCTGGCCGGAACAGAGTAAACTACGCCCTTTCTGTCGCATGGGGCGATTCGAACAATAGGGAACCTGCACCACCATGAGCCGGCGTCGTTCCCGATAATTCTAGCGAGAGCCGCAATGACTGCAACAACCCAGGAACCCATTCTGTTTACCGATCTCGAGCTCAGCGCACCGCTGATCAAGGCATTGAAGGAGGTCGGCTACGAAGCGCCGTCCCCGATCCAGGCCGCCACCATTCCCCACCTGCTGGCCAACCGCGACGTGCTGGGCCAGGCCCAGACCGGCACGGGCAAGACGGCGGCGTTCGCGCTGCCGATCCTGTCGCGTATCGACATCCGCCAGAGCGCGCCGCAGGCGCTCGTGCTGGCACCCACGCGCGAGCTGGCCATCCAGGTGGCCGAGGCCTTCCAGCGCTATGCCGCCCACATGCCGGGCTTCCACGTGCTGCCGATCTACGGTGGCCAGAGCTACGGCCCGCAGCTGTCGGCGCTGCGTCGCGGCGTGCACGTCGTGGTCGGCACCCCGGGCCGCGTCATCGACCACCTGGACAAGGGTTCGCTCGACCTGTCCAAGCTGAAGACGCTGGTGCTGGACGAGGCGGACGAGATGCTGCGCATGGGCTTTATCGACGACGTCGAGCGCATCCTGCAGGAGACGCCGGAAGACCGCCAGACGGCGCTGTTCTCGGCCACGATGCCGGCGCCGATCCGCCGCATCGCCAACACCTACCTGAACGATCCGAAGGAGGTGACCGTTGCCGCCAAGACGGGCACGGCGGAAAACATCCGCCAGCGCTACTGGCTGGTCTCCGGCATGCACAAGCTGGACGCGCTGACGCGCATCCTGGAAGCCGAGCCGTTCGACGGCATGATCATCTTCAGCCGCACCAAGCTGGGCACGGAAGAGCTGACCGAGCGCCTGCAGGCGCGCGGCTTCTCGGCCGCGGCCATCAACGGCGACATGCAGCAGGCCGCGCGCGAGCGCACCATCGGCCAGCTCAAGGACGGCAAGATCGACATCCTGGTCGCCACCGACGTGGCCGCGCGCGGCCTGGACGTGGAGCGCATCAGCCACGTCGTCAACTACGACGTGCCGTACGACTCGGAAAGCTATACGCACCGCATCGGCCGCACCGGCCGCGCCGGCCGCAGCGGCGAGGCGATCCTGTTCATCACGCCGCGCGAGCGCAACCTCCTGAAATCGATCGAGCGCGCCACGCGCCAGCCGATCAAGCAGATGGAACTGCCCACCCTGCAGGCCGTGAACGACGTGCGCATCGCCCGCTTCAAGGACCAGATCACGGCCACGCTGGCGCAGGGCGGGCTGGAGCAATTCCAGCAGCTGGTCGAGGAATACGAGCAGGAGCACGACGTGCCGGCCACCGAGATCGCCGCCGCCCTGGCGATGATGGCGCGCGGGAACACGCCCCTGCTGCTGGACAAGAAGGCCGAGAAGGGCTGGCACGAGGATGGCGTGCGGCCCGAGCGCGCCGAGCGCGGCGAACGGCCGGAGCGCGAGCGCGCCCCACGCGCCGACCGCCCAGCGCTGCCGAAGAAGGAACGGATCCACCGCGAGCCGGAACCGGGCATGGCGACCTACCGCATCGAAGTGGGCTACGAGGATGGCGTCAAGCCGGGCAATATCGTGGGCGCCATCGCCAACGAGGGTGGCGTCGACTCCAAGCACATCGGCCGCATCGAAATCTTCGAGGACTACACGGTACTGGACATGCCGGCCGACCTGCCGGCCGAGAAGCTGCAACTGCTGACCGGCGTGCGCGTGGCTGGCCGCATGCTGCGCATCCGCCGCGATGGCGAGGCGGCGCCGGAAGCCGCCGCGCCAGCCGAGGCACCGGCGCGCAAGCCGGTCGAGCGCAAGCCGGCCGCCGAGCGCAAGCCGAACCTGGATACCATCGTCGAATCGGCGCTGACGGAAGACGAGGCGCCGCCGAAGAAGAAAAAGGAAAAACCGGGCAAGGCCACGCTGCCGATGCGGCCCTACCGCATCGAGGTGGGCAGCAAGCACGCGGCCACGCCATCGAATATCGTCGGCGCCATCGCCAACGAAAGCGGCCTGGAAGCGCGCTACATCGGCCGCATCGAGATCTTCGACGACTACTCGATGCTGGAAATGCCGGACGGAATGCCGCCGGAGATCTTCCAGCACCTGGGCAAGGTGTGGGTCGGCGGCCAGCAGCTCAAAATCAGCCTGGCCGACGCGATGCCGCCGGAGACGGCCAAACACACGCCGCCGAAGAAGCCCGTGGCCGGCAAGCCGAAGGCGAAGCGCTGAGGTTGAACCCCAAGTGACAGGCACCGATCTCGGGGCCTCCGCCCCGAGATCGGTGCCTGTCACCGGTGCTTCGTGCGACGTCGCGGTGCTTGGTGCACCAACATGGCAAAACGCCCGGCCCCGCGCCGGGCGTTTTGCCGTCCAGGCATTGGCCCGGAACTTGCATAAGCATCTGCATTACCTTCGTCGAGGGGACAGATGCTCATGCGTACACTATTGCGTAACGATTTACTCCAGTACGAGTCGCCGCGCCGGATCGTCCGCATCCTGTGGATCGCGCCGGACCGCGGCAGTGCCTACGTGTTCGACGTCGCGGCGCGCGCCTGCGAGGCCCGGCAGGTGCGCCTGGCCACACTGGAGGACGACGTCGCCGTCGGCCGCGCGAACCGGCTGGCGGAAGACCCGTATCTCGTCGCCGCCGACCAGGCCGCGCTGCCGCCACGGCACGTCGAGCTGCGCGACCGGGCCTGGCAGATCGTGGCCGAGCTGACGGCGCAGGAACCGGGCATCTACCAGGCGCGCCGGCGCGGCCAGCTGATCGCCGCCTACACCGAGCGTCATGGCATCTCGCATCCCACCATCTACCGCTACCTGCGCCGCTATTGGCAGCGCGGCCAGACCCCGAACGCGCTGCTGCCCGACTACGGCAACTCCGGCGCGCGCGGCAAGACGCGCGCGTCCACGGCGGGCATCCAGCGTGGGCGGCCGCGCAAGGACGGCGCGCCGCCCGGCGTCAACGTCAACGAGGCGATGCGGCGCATCTTCCGCGTGGCCGCCACCACCGGCGTGACCTACCAGTCGCGCCGCACGCTGTATGACGCGATGTTGGGCGACTTCTTCTGCCGCCGTGCCATCGATGCGGCCACGGGACGTGTGACCCGCGCGGCGCAGCCCGAGGGCGCGCCCAGCTTCGGCCAGTTCGGCTACTGGCTGGAGCAGGACAAGGTGCTACAGCCGCCGGGGCGGCCGCTGCCGTTGCCGCCGGATGCGGCAGTGGCGCAGAGCGGCAAGCCCGGTGCCGCGTTCCGGCTCGATGCCGTGCGTGCGGACGTGTGCCTGGTCGCCCGCGGCGACCGGGACCGGCTGGTCGGCCGCCCGGTGGTGTACGTGGCCAGCGACATCTTCAGCGGCATGGTCGCCGGCCTGTACATCAGCCTGGAACAGCCGTCCTGGCAGCAGGCCGTGCTGGCTCTGGCTCACTGCGCGGCCGACAAGGCACGCGCCTGCGAGCGGCTGGGACGGCCCATCGCGGCCGCCGACTGGCCGTGCCGCCACCTGCCCGAGCTGCTGGTCGTGCCGGGGGCGCTGCGACCGCTCGACGGCGGCGGCGCGCTGCGCAACAACTTCGGCGTGCGCTGCATCAGCGGCACGCCGGAGAACGAAACGCTGCCGTGGCGTGCGGCGCTGGAACGGCGCTGCGCACTGCTGCCGCTGCAGGCTCCGGCCACCGGTGCCCAGCTGGGCGCGCTGGACGGCGTGCTCGATATCGACCAGTTCTCCCGCCTCGTCATCGATGCGGCGCTCGAGCACAACCTGCTGCCGGCGGCCGCTGGGCCGGCCCCGCTGCAATTGTGGGACTGGGGCATGCGCCAGCGCGGCGCGGCACTGAAGCAGTACCGCGAAGACCTGGTGCACTGCCTGCTGCTGCCGGTGCACGAGGCGCTCGTCACGCCAGAGGGGATTCGCCTGCACGACACATATTACAGCTGCGCGCGCGCCGTCGAGGAACGCTGGTTCGAGCGGGCCCGCCTGCGCGGCCGCTGGACGGTACGCCTGGCCTGCGACCTGGCCAACGTCGACAGCGCCTACCTGCTCGATCCGGCCACGCCATTGCAGTTTCACCGCTGCCACGTGACCGAGCCAGGCAGCGTGCAGCGCCCGCTGGCCGTGATGCCGGCAATGCGGCCCGGGCCGGCGCCGGCCGGCCCGTACGCCAGCTACGCACGCATCGTCGGCGGTTTCGTCAGCTGATCCACAGGTTCCTTCGGTTGGGTGGCATCCACCCTTTCTTCACGCGCCTTCGGGCGCGTTTTTTTTGGCGCCGAGCCCCGCCATGTTTCTCGCGCCACCGTGGTGCAGGGCGGCAAATGGGAGCAGTGGCGAACACAGTTGCGGGCGTCCGCGCACATCGAACAAAGTGCTGACGACGCTTGCCCGCGCCGGGGCCGCGCAGCGCCACGTCATCGCCGTCGCGAAGCGACTTCATTCGTTCGATCGAAATCAGTGCGTTCGAACCGGCCAATGGCACATCGATTGCTTTTGTACCTTCATGCAAGCAAGAGGATTTTCAACCGCCTGGAGGGGCTCTGATGGAAAGTGGAACGGTGGGATCGGTGACGCGGCGCGGCTTCCTGTACCGTGCCGCCGCGGTCGGTGGCACGGGGCTGCTGCTGAACGCGATGAATGCATGGGGCATGGGCATCGCCTCGACGACGGCGACGCCGCCGGTACTGAGCGGCAGCGGCAAGGGCAAGTCCGTCGTCATCCTGGGCGCCGGACTGGCGGGACTGACGGCCGCCTATGAATTGAACAAGCTGGGCTACCGCGTGCAGGTGCTGGAGGCGCGCGCCTTTGCCGGCGGGCGTTGCCAGACGGCGCGCAAGGGCTTCGAGCTGACCGAGCTGGGTGGCGAAACGCAGCGCTGCGCGTTCGACGACGGCCAGTACATCAACCACGGCCCGTGGCGCATCCCGCTGCACCACCAGTCCACGCTGCACTACACGCGCCTGTTCGAGGTGCCGCTCGAGGTGATGGTGAACGATAACGACCACGCCTTCGTCTACCTGGAGAACGGCGGTCCGCTGGCGAAGCAGCGCCTGCGTCCCGCCCAGGTCAAGGCGGACCTGCGCGGCCACGTTGCCGAGCTGCTGGCCAAGTCGGTGCAGGACCACCTGCTCGACAAGCAGCTGTCGGTGGACGACCAGCGCGCGCTGCTGGACTACCTGGCGCACGAGGGACAGCTGAGCGCTGGCGACCTGCGCTACAAGGGCCGCACGGGGCGCGGTTTCGCCGTCAATCCCGGCGCCGGCATGAACCCCGGGCCGGGCACGCCATCCGACCCGCTGGGCTTTTCCGAGCTGCTGGCGGCGGGCGTCGGCAAGGTGTACAGCGCGGTGCAGGACTACCCGATGCAGAACACGATGTTCCAGCCGGTGGGCGGCATGGACCAGATTCCCAAGGCGTTCGAGAAGCGGGTCGGCCGCTTCATCCGCTACCACGCCGAGGTGCAGGCGATCCGCCATGGCGAAAGGAGCGTCATGGTGACGTTCAAGGACAGCGCCAGCGGCAAGGCGCAAACGGTGGCGGCCGACTACTGCCTGTGCACGCTGCCGCTGTCGGTGCTGCGCATGGTCGATACCGATTTTTCCGAGAAGTTCAAGGGCGCCATCAAGGCGGTCGCCTATGCCCCCGTCGGCAAGATCGGCCTGCAGATGAAGCGTCGTTTCTGGGAAGAGGACGACCATATCTACGGCGGCCACGTGCTGACCGACATCCCGGGCATCAACACGATCTCGCTGCCGTCGTCCGGCTGGCAGAAGAAGAAGGGCGTGCTGCTGGGGTATTACAACTATCAGACGGCGGCCATCGAAACCAGCGCGCTCAGCCCCGCCGAGCGGGCCGAATTCGCGCTGGCGGCCGGCGAGAAGATCTTCCCGGCCTACCGCGAGTCGTTCGACAGCGCGTTCTCGGTCGCCTGGCATCGGGTGCAGTACAACCTGGGCGGCTGGGCCGAGTGGACCGACGCAAGCCGCAAGGCCGCTTATCCGCTGCTGCTGGAAGGGGAGGGCCGGGTGCTGCTGGCCGGCGAACACCTGAGCTACCTGACGGGCTGGCAGGCCGGCGCCATCGAATCGGCCTGGCAGCAGCTGGTGCGCCTGCATGAAAGGGCCAGCGCATGAAACGCATCGCAGCCACCCTGGCTTTTGCCGTGTTCGCGATGTCGGCCACCGCCGCCGAGGCGGACGGCAAGGCCGTGTTCCAGAAAAGCTGCGCCGCCTGCCACCAGGCCAGCGGCAAGGGCATCCCGGGCGCGTTCCCGGCGCTGGCCGGCAACGCGTTCTGTATAAGAGACAGGTGCAGGGGCCCGCGCAGGACCCCGCCACTGTGCTGCTGAAGGGGCGCGGCGGCATGCCCGATTTTTCCGCCAGCCTGTCCGATGCCGATATCGCCGCCGTGCTCACGTATGTGCGCTCGAGCTGGGGCAACGGCGCCGGTGCGCTGACCGAGCAGCAGGTGGCCACGCTGCGCGCCGAGCTGAAGGCGACGCAGTTCGCCGCACGCCAATTGTCCAACAAACACTGAAAGGGAATCATGAAAAACACCGCCATCGCCATGACGCTGCTGCTGGCAAGCGCCGGCACCCAGGCCCAGGACATCGTGCGCCACAAGATCCCGGGTTCCGACTTTCCCATCGCGCAGGCGGTCACGCTGCCGCCCAACGCGACGATCCACTTCATCAGCGGGCAGGTGCCGCCGGTGGTCGACAAGGCGGCCCATCCCGACTCGCTGGCCGCCTATGGCGACACCCGGACGCAGACGATGGGCGTGCTCAAGAAAATCGACGAGATCCTGAAATCGATGAACCTGGCAATGGGGGACGTCGTCAAGATGCAGGTGTTCCTGGTGGGCGACCCCGCCAAGGGCGGCCGCGCCGACATCAAGGGCTTCATGGAGGCCTATACCCAGTTCTTCGGCGCCGGCGCCCAGCCCGGGCCGCAGCCCAACCTGCCGGCGCGCGCCGTGATGCAGGTGGCCGGCCTGAATTCGCCCGGCTGGCTGGTGGAGATCGAGGTGGTCGCCGCCAGGAAGTAACGCTGTCCCTGCACCCGTTTCCACTCCGTCAACAAGAATAAAGGACCACGCAATGCACAAGGCCATCCTCACCTCCAGCGCCACCGCGATGCTGCTGCACACCGGGCTCGCCCTGGCCGAACCCGCCGCCGACCCGCAGACGGAGGTGGTCGGCGCCGCCGGCGCGCCCGCCACGGTGGGCGCCGTCATCGTGACCGGCACCCGCGCCAGCGGGCTGAAAGCGGAAAACAGCGCCTCGCCGATCCAGGTCCTGGATGCCGCATCGCTGCAGCGCACCGGCCAGCCGGACCTGATCCAGGCCATCGCGCAGAACATCCCGTCGTTCACGGCGCAGGCGTTCGGCGGCGACACCGCCAACCTGACGCTGTCGGCCCGGCTGCGCGGGCTGTCGCCCAACAACACGCTGGTGCTCGTCAACGGCAAGCGCCGGCACGGCACGGCCAACCTGGCCGTGCTGGGCGGGCCGTACCAGGGTGGCGCGGCGGCCGACCTGAATTACATCCCGGTCGCCGCGATCGACCATATCGAAGTGCTGCAGGACGGCGCCGCCGCGCAGTACGGCACCGATGCGATCGCCGGTGTCGTCAACATCATCCTGAAGTCGAACAACCAGGGCCTGTCCGGCAACGTCAACGGCGGCCGCTATGGCGACGGTGGCGGCAACACCGGCGACGGCACCGCCAACATCGGCTTCGCACCAATGACCAACGCCTTCATCAGCCTGACCGCCGAATCGCGCTACCACGGCTACAGCGACCGAGGCGGCATCGACCCGCGCGTACTCGATCCGGCCAACCTGGCCAGCCAGCCCTTGCTGCAGGCGCCCGGCTACCCATACCTGAACAAGATCTCCGGCGACGCACAGTATCACCTGCACACGCTGGCGCTGAACGCCGGCTACGACATCGACGACGACACCGCGCTGTACGCCTTCGCCACCGCCGGCCGCAAGCACGCCCGCGCCCATGAGAACTACCGCATGCCCAGCCGGCTGCCGGCCGTCTACCCGCTCGGTTTCGATCCGAAGGAAACGATGAAGGAAACCGATTACGCCGTCACCGCCGGGGCGCGCGGCAAGATCGGCGGTGCCTGGCACTGGGAGCTGTCGACCACCTACGGCCGCGACGAGGCCAAGATCGGCGTCGAGGACAGCGCCAACGTCTCGCTGTACAACGACACCGGCGCCACGCCGACCTCGTTCGCCGCCGGCGAGTTCATCGCCAGCCAGTGGACCAACAACTTCGACGTCAGCCGCGAAGTGCGGATGGGCTGGGACAAGCCGTCCACCTTCGCGCTGGGCCTGGAGCACCGCGTCGACCGCTACGAAATCGTCGCCGGCGACCCGGCTTCGCGTTACAAGGAAGGTTCGCAGTCCTATCCCGGCTTCTCGCTGACGGACGCCGGCAAGTACAGCCGCAACAACAAGGCCGTCTACGCCAACTTCATCAGCTTCCCGCTGTCCGGCTTGACGGTCGACCTGGCCGCGCGCTACGAGCACTTCAGCGATTTCGGCAACGCCAAGGTGGGCAAGCTGACCAGCCGCTACGACGTGACGCCGACGTTCGCCGTGCGCGGCACCTACAGCAACGGCTTCCGGGCGCCGACGCTGGCGGAGCAGTACTACTCGGCCACCAACGTCTCGCCCACCAGCGCGTTCGTGCAGCTGGCGCCGAACTCCGCCGGCGCGCGCCTGGTCGGCATCGACGGCCTGAAGCCGGAAGCGTCCACCAACCTGTCGGCGGGGCTGGTGCTGAACCCGGCCAGCAACGTTTCGCTGACCCTGGACGCCTACCAGATCAAGATCCGCGACCGCATCGTCGGCAGCGGCGCGCTGTACGGCTCCGGCGGTGCCGTCAACTCGCCAGCCGTCGTGGCGGCGATCCTCGCCAACGGCAACGTGCTCGATCCCACCGTCAGCGAGACCGGCATCAACATCTTCTCGAACGCCGTCAACACCCGCTCGCGCGGCGTGGAGCTGGTCGCCACCGTCAACAGCAATTACGGCGACCTGGGTCGGGTCGACTGGTCGCTGGCGGCCAACTACAACCAGGTGCGCGTCACGAAGATCAACCAGGCGCCGACCCAGCTGGCGCCGCAAAGCCTGCTGGACAGGACGGCGATCTCGAACCTGGAAACGGCCTCGCCGCGCACCCGCGTCAACCTGGGCGCGTTGTGGAAGCTGGGGCCGTGGACCGTCAACCTGCGCGAAGCGATCTACGGCAAGTCCTACAACCACGAGTCGCCGGACGGCGGCACGTATTTCAAGAACGAGATCAAGACAACGGCCATCACCGACCTGGAGCTGAGCTACAAGGTGAACAACCACTGGACCGTCTCGGCCGGCGCCAACAACCTGTTCAACCAGTACCCCGACCAGGTCAACGCCGACCTGCTGGCCACGTACCGGGCCGACCTGAACAACGCCGCCGTCACGATCTATCCGTCGTTCTCGCCATTCGGCATCAACGGCGGCTATTACTACGCGCGGGCCAGCTTCAAGTTCTGAAGCGACGGTTCGCGCTCGGCACGGCTATTCCCATGCGGGGCAGGGCGCGGTATGCTGCGCTCTGCCCTTTTTCACTGCCGAGGAAGCCATGCGCAAGCCGATCCGCCATTCCCTGCTGGCCGCCGCCGGCACGTTGCTGACCAGCGCCGCCGTGTCAGCGCCGATGTCGCTGCAGGACTACCTGGCCCTGACCGGGCCGCAGCCCGACGCGCACATCGCCTATGGCCCGGCGCCCTCGCAGTTCGTCGAGCTGTTCCGGCCTGCCGGCAACGGGCCATTCCCGGTCGTGGTGTTGATCCACGGTGGCTGCTGGACGGTGGAATTCGGCGGCATCACGCAGATGCGCAACATGGCCGGCGCGCTAAAGGCGCAGGGCATCGCGGTGTGGAACGTGGAGTATCGCCGTCATGACGAAACGGGCGGCGGCTATCCCGGCACCTACCAGGACATCGCCACCGCCATCGACCGCCTGAAGCAGGAGGCGCCGGCGCAACGGCTCGACCTGGCGCGCATCGTGGCCGTCGGCCATTCCGCCGGCGGCCACCTGGCCCAATGGGCCGCGTCGCGCCACCGGCTGCCATCATGGAGCCCGGCGCATGCGCGCGACCCGCTGGCGCTGCCGACGGTGATCAGCCTGGGCGGCCTGGCCGACCTGCGCAATCAGGCGGCGCTGATCAAGAGCAGCTGCGAGCGCGACACGGCGCAGCTGGCGGGCAAGCCGACGGCCGCGCGGCCGGACGTGTTCGCGGACACGTCGCCGGCCGAGATGCTGCCGGCCGCGATCCGCACGGTGCTGATCCACGGCGAGCACGACATCGTCTCGCCGCCGTCCACCGGCACCGCCTATGCTGCCCGCGCCCGCGCCGCCGGTGACGCGGCCGAAGTCATCGTGCTGCCCGGCGCCAGCCATTACGACGAGGTGGCGGCGACGTCGCCGGCCTGGGCGATCGTCGGGCGGGAGATCCGCAAGGCGCTCGGCTTGTAATCAGTATTCGTCGTATTTGCGCGCATCGCCGCGCACCTGCGCCGCGGGGTACTTGGCCGCGTTGAGCGCCAGCTTCTCCAGCGCCGCCGCGTGCAGGTCGACGTCCAGCCGGTCGGCCAGCTGCACCAGGTACAGCAGCACGTCCGCCAGCTCCTGGCGCACGCCCTCGCGCTTGCGCTCGTCCAGTTCGGCGGGCGCGCCCGTGGCCAGCCACTGGAAATGCTCGGCCAGTTCCGCCACCTCCACCGACAAGGCCATCGCCAGGTTCTTCGGCGTATGGAACTGCTGCCAGTCGCGCTCGGCCGCGAAGGCGCGGGTGCGCGCGCGCAGGTCGTGCAGGCTGTCGCTCATGCCAGCGCCTTGGCCATGAAGACGGACAGCGGATCGTCCGGATAATCGCCGAACGGCCCGCGGTGCTTGTAGCCGAGGCGTTCGTACAGGGCCAGCGCTTCCGGCATCGTGGGGCCGGTTTCCAGCATCAGTGAAGTGCAGCCCTCGGCGCGGGCGCGCGCCTCCAGGGTTTCCAGCAGCCGGCGCGCCGCGCCCTGGCCGCGCGCCGCCGGACGCACGTACATGCGCTTGACTTCGCCGTAGGCGGGCGTGACGACGACCGCGGCGCAGCCAAGCGCGGCGCCGTCGTTGGCGCGGGCGACGGCGAACAGCACGTTCGGCTGCGTCAGCGAGGCCACGTCCAGCGCATACACGTTCTCGGCGGGGTAGAGCGAATACAAGTAGTCGTCCAGTTCGGCGATGAGGGCGTGGACGTCCGGCTGGTCGGCGGTTTCAAAGGATATCTGCATAGTTGGACAGGGGCTTTTCAACGATTTATTCGGTGGCTCCGATGGTATCATCCCCGCGCCGCTCACTCGGGGCCGACTGAGGGCAAGCCACCCAAAAGGATAACGATGAAATCGCTGATCTCGCAAGCTGTTGCCCTCGCATTCGGTACCGCCCTGGTGGCGGGCGCGCTGCCCGCGCAGGCAGCCACGCGCCCGGACAACGCCTGGCTGGCGCAGGCCGACGCCGAGGCGCGCGCCGCGCGCGTGTCGAACGTGGAGTACGTGCTCGACTTCACGCTGACGGGCAAGGAAACCTTCGCCGCCACCACCACCTTGCGCTTCGACCTGAAGGACGCCGCCGAGGCGCTGACGGTGGACCTGGACAAGGCCACGATCAAGGCGCTGACCGTGAACGGCAAGACCGTCGCGCCGCAATACAACAACTGGTTCATCACCCTGGCCGCCGCCGACCTGAAGGCGGGCCGCAACGAGGTCGTCGTCAGCTACGAGCGGGCCCACAGCACCAATGGCGAAGGTTTGCACCGCATGGTCGACCCGGTCGATGGCCGCGTCTACACCTACTCGCATTTCGAGCCGGCCGCGGCGCACCAGATGTTCGCGCTGTTCGACCAGCCCGACCTGAAGGCGACCTACCAGGTGAACGTGACGGCGCCGGCCGACTGGGTCGTGGTCTCGACCACGCGCGAATCGTCGGTGCGCGACGCCGACGGCGGCAAGCGCTGGACCTTCCCGGTCACGAAGAAGCTGTCGGCCTATAACTTCTCGCTGCACGCCGGGCCGTACAAGATCTGGGAAGACGGCAGCGCCAAGTACCCGATGCGCCTGTTCGCGCGCCAGTCGGTGGCGGCGCAGATCGACCCGGCCCCATGGTTCACCTACACGAAGCAGGGGCTGGCGTTCTTCGACGAGTATTTCGGCATCCCGTACCAGTTCGACAAATACGACCAGCTGCTGGTGCCGGACTTCCTGTACGGCGCGATGGAAAACGCCGGGGCGATCACGTTCGCCGAAGCACGCTTCCTGCACAAGGACAAGATGACGACCGACCAGCGCCACGCGCTGGCCAGCGTCATCATGCACGAGATGGCGCACCAGTGGTTCGGCGATCTGGTGACGATGCAGTGGTGGAACGGCCTGTGGCTGAACGAGAGCTTCGCCTCCTTCATGGGCACCCTGGGCACCGCCGAAGCGACCGAGTTCAAGAACGCCTGGCAGTATTTTTATTCGAATGCCAAGGCGGGCGCCTATCGCCAGGACGATTCGCCCGGCACGCACCCGATCGAGGTGCCGGTGCCGACGACCGCCAACGCCTTCGACAATATCGATGCGATTACCTACGCCAAGGGCGCCTCGACCCTGAAGCAGTTGCGCCACCTGCTGGGCGAGGAGACGTTCCGCAAGGGCGTGCACAATTACCTCGTCAAGTACCAGTTCCGCAATGCGCGGCTGGTGGACTTCATCGGCAGCCTGGGCGAAGCGGCCGGGCGCGACCTGGGACCCTGGACGCAGCAGTGGCTGTACCAGCCGGGCGTGAACACCATCGCGGCCGAGTACAGCTGCAAGGCCGGCAAGGTCGAGGCGTTCGCGCTGCGCCAAACGGCGCCGCAGGCCTATCCGGTGCTGCGCGAGCAGCGCGTGCAGGTGGCGCTGTTCGATGCGAAGGGCAAGGCGGTCAAGCTGGAGCGCAACGTGCCGGTGACGTACCAGGGCGCGCTTACGGACGTGCCGGCGCTGCACGGCGCGCCATGCCCGGACCTGGTCTACCCGAACTACCAGGACTGGGGCTTCGTCAAGGTCAAGCTGGACGAGCGCTCGTTCGCCACGGCGCGCGGCAATGTCAGCAAGGTCGCCGACCCCCTGCTGCGCGCGATGCTGTGGCAAAGCATGTGGGAGGGCGTGCGCGACGGTGCGCTCCCCCTGAACGAATTCCTGCAGACGGCGCTGAACAACGCGCCGCGCGAGACGGATTACGCCCTGCTGGGCAATGTGCTGGACAAGGTGCGTGGCGGGCACGCCTACCTGCAGCGCATGGCGCCGCGGGCGGCCTACACGCGCAAGACCACGCAGGCGCTGGAGGACATGGCGTGGCAGGGCGTGCGCAGCGGCACCGACGCCAATTTCAAGCGCCGCTGGCTGACGGCCTACATCGACCTGGCCGGCAGCCCGGAAGCGCTGGCCCGCCTGGCCGGCCTCCTGGCCGGCCGCGGCGTGCCGCAGGGCGTGACGGTCAGCCAGGACGTGCGCTGGACGATCGTGCGCAAGCTGGTCGAACGCGACGCCCCGGGCAGCACCGCGCTGCTGGCGGCGGAGCAGCAGCGCGACAAGTCGGACACCGGGGCCGCCGCCGCGCTGGCGGCCAGCGTGGTGCGGCCGGACCCGCAGGTCAAGACCGAGTGGCTGGGCCAGATCGGCGATCCGCGCACCAAGCTGCCGTTCGGGCGCATCCGCACCGCGATGGAAAACCTGTACCCGGCGTCGCAGGCGGAACTGGCCGAACAGACGGCCGAGCGCCGCCTGGCCCAACTGCCGGAGCTGGACAAGAGCACCGGCCCTGTCTTCATGCGTGCCTATGCGGCCAGCCTGATTCCGGCGGCCTGCACGCCGCACAGCGTGCAGCGGCTGGCCGATGCCGCGGCAAAGTACACGACCTTGTCGGCCGGCGCCCGCCGCACGCTGCTGGCCCAGCACGACGAGGACCGCCGCTGCGTGGCGATCCGGCAGGCGCTGACCGTGCCGCTGGAGTAATAAACCCGGTGGTGACAGGCACCTATCTGCGGGTCGGAGACCCGCAGATAGGTGCCTGTCACCAGGGGTCTCGTCTGCTCACCCGAGCACCCCCTCTAGTTTTACCCCAGGCGTTTTGATCTGGATCAATGTTGACCCAACGACACGATCGGTAGCATCGACCTGTCCCTGGCCAAGCCAGGCAGTCCACCGAACGAAAGAGGTCCAGCATGAAAGCGCCACTCCTGAACAAGAACATCGACCCCGCCAGCGTGCAACTGTGGATCGTCGGCGGCGGTATCGCCGGCATGTCCGTGGCGGCGTTCGCGATCCGCGACGGCAAGGTGCCCGCTAAGAACATCCACATCCTCGAAGAGACCGCGCTGCCCGGCGGCTCGCTCGATGGCGCGGCCGCGCCGCTGCAACCGAAGCAGCACGCCTGGGTCACGCGCGGCGGCCGCATGCTGACCGACGAAACCTATCTGTGCCTGTGGGACCTGTTCGCCACGATCCCGGCGCGCGGCGATGCATCGATCTCGGTGCGCGAGGAATGCCGCCGCTTCAACGAGGAAGTGCGCACGCATGCGCAGGCGCGGCTGATCGACCGCGCCCACCAGGTCGTGGACGCCGCGCAGCTGGGCTTTTCGATCGCCAACCGGGCCCAGATGCTGCGCCTGCTGGCGCTGCCGGAAGCGCTGATCGGCAGCCGCCGCATCGACGAGTTCTTCGACGAGCATTTCTTCCAGACGAATTTCTGGCGCATGTGGCGCACCACGTTCGCGTTCCAGAAGTGGCACAGCGCGGTGGAACTGCGCCGCTACTTCCTGCGCTTCGTGCAGGAGTTCCCCCGTATTCACACGCTGGCCGGCGTCAAGCGCACTGTGTACAACCAGTACGACTCGCTGGTGGTGCCGCTGCAGCGCTGGTTGACGGCGCAGGGTGTGGACGTACGCTTCGGCACCCGCGTGGTCGATGCCGACTTCGCCACCGACGTGAACGGCATGCGGCGCGCCACGCGCCTGGCCATCGAGACGGCGGCGGGCAGCGGCGCGATCGAGCTGGGCGCCGGCGACCTGGCATTCTTCACGCTGGGATCGATCACATCCGATTCCACTTATGGCGGCAACGACAGCGTGCCGGAACTGATCCGCGACCGGCGCGATCACGGCTGGTCGCTGTGGCAGAACATCGCGCGCAAGGCGCCCGACTTCGGCCGGCCCGCCGCGTTCTACGGCAACGTCGACGAGCACAAGTGGGAGTCGTTCACCTTGACGATGCGCGACGACGTGCTGCTGCGCCGTATCGAGGCCTACACCGGCAACGCCCCCGGCACCGGCGCGCTGATGACGTGGTTCGAATCGGGCTGGCACCTGTCGATCGTCGTGCCGCACCAGCCGCACTTCCCCGACCTGCCGCAGGGCTGGACCACGCTGTGGGGGTATGGCTTCGAGATCGACAACGACGGCGACTACGTGAAGAAGCCGATGAGCGCAGCGACGGGCCGCGAAATCCTGACGGAGCTGGTGCGCCAGCTGGGCTGCGACGACATCCTGGAGCACGTGCTGGAAACGACCGACGTCACCACCGTGATGCTGCCGTATGCCTCCGCGCTGTTCGCCTGCCGCGCGCCCGGCGACCGTCCGGCCGTGCTGCCGCGCGGCACGGAGAACTTCGCCTTCCTGGGCCAGTTCGTCGAGATGGAGGAAGATGTGGTGTTTACGGTGGAGTATTCGGTGCGCTGCGCGATGCTGGCGACTTACGCGCTGCTGGGCATCGAGCGCGAGATTCCGGACATCTACCACGGCCTGCTTGACCCGAAGGTCGGGCTGGCGGCCGTGGAGGTGGCGCTGCGCTGAAGGGAACGCAGGCGAGACCCATGGTGACAGGCACCGATCCGCGGGCCGCAAGGCCCGCGGATCGGTGCCTGTCACCTGCGGGTTTCTTTCAACGCTGCGGCAAGGGATAAGTGGCCGGGCTGACGTTGCCGTCCTTGTCCACGGCCTGCACGCCGAAGAACACATTATCCTTCGACAGCTCGCTGCGGAACGACGTGACGTTGCCGACGAACTTGGCGCCCTGCCAATTGGCCGCCGTGGTCTCGCGCCACACCACGCGGTAGCCGGCCAGGTCCGGCTCCGCATTGGCGGCCCAGGCCAGGTCGGTCTTGTTGTCCAGCTTTGCCGTCAGCACCTTGACGTCGCGCGGTGCGGCCGGGGCCAGCGCCAGCGACGCCAGGGCGGCGGCATTGACGCGCGCCACCTGCGCCGTGTAGTCGGTGTCGACGAACTTGAGCAGGTCGCCGTACTCCGTGCCGCCTTCCTTGCGCAGGTCCTGGTGCTGGTGGCGGAAATCCTCGGCCGGCTCGGTGAAGCGCAGCGCCGCGTAGCCCTGTTCCAGGAACGGGATATGGTCGCCACCGCGCAGGTAGCGGTCGCGCCGCTGGATCACCGTGACCTTGAAGTTCTTCACGTAGCGCTCGCCCGTCTCCTTGACGTGGCGCGCCAGCTGGCGCGACGGCGAATCGTTCTCGCCGCCGGTCTGGATCAAGGTGCGCAGCGCGTCCGGCACTTCCTTCAGGGCCGGGATGCCTTCGGCGAACAGGCGCACCTGCTTGTTGTCGCGCTTGCCGTCCTCGTTGACCGAGCTGCCGATGATGTCGTTGGTGAACATGCCGGCGACGTCGACGTTGTTCTTGCGTGCCTGCTCGGCCCAGTGGCCGGCGCCGAACAGCCCTTGCTCTTCCGCCGCCACGGCCATGAAGACCAGGGTTGCGTCGAACTGGCGCTTGGCCATCACGCAGGCCATTTCCATCACGGCGGCCGTGCCGGAGGCGTCGTCGTTGGCGCCCGGCGCGTCGCTGGTGTAGTCCATCACGTCCGTCACGCGCGAATCGTAGTGGCCGGACACCACGTAGACCCGGTCCTTCGATTGTGCCTGGCTGCCGGGCAGGGTGGCCACGACGTTGACGATCTCGGTCGGCTTCGACAGGCGCGGCGCGACCGGATGCAGGTGGCTGTCGAACGTCACCTGCAGCTTGCCGGCGCCGCAGCGCTCCAGTTCCGCCTTGATCCAGCGCCGCGCGGCGCCGATGCCGCGCGTTTCCGATTCGGTTTCCGACATCGTGTGGCGGGTGCCGAAGCCGACCAGCTTTTCGATGTAGCCGTGGATGCGTTGCGGCGAGATCTCGCGCACGATGGCGTCGATCCCGGCCTGGCGCTTGGGAAGGCCGGCATCGGCGGGTGCCGCCGCGGCCATCGCGCAGGCGGACAGAAGGACGGCGGCTGCCGCGGGCTGCATGAAGCGGGACATGGGTTTCCTTATGCGGTGAATGGCGACGCCAAGCATACCGCAAGAGCCGCCATCCCTGCGCACTGCGCTAGAATGCCCGGTTCGATCCCTACCGCGAGCGCAAACCGCCATGACCTACGAAGAATACCTGGACGAAGTCACCACGCTGATCTTCGAGAAATACAACGTGACAGAGAAGCAGGCGATCACGCTGGTGATGCGGGCGCAGGACGCGGACTTCTTCGTGCGCCACGACGACGACGAGAAGCTGCGCAACGTCGACCAGGCCCACGCCGACGCCAAGGCGATCTACACGGCCGCGCAGGCGGCGCAGCCGGCGCGGCGCAAATAGATCAGTTGTCGCGCATCGGCGGCGGCGCCGGGTAGCGCGCCAGGGTACTGACGCGCGTTCCGCCGCCTTCCTCGGCCACGATGGCGACGGCGATGGTCGGCAGCACGAACATCGCGCCGGTTTCGGGACGCCAGCGCAGCGCTCCCTCCAGCGAGTAGTCCAGCTTGTGGCGCCAGCCCAGCCGCTCGCCCAGTTGCGCCGCGCAGTCGGGATTGCCGTATTCGGTGCGGGGACATTCGTCCACCCGTACGAACGGCAGCTTGCGTTCGCGCAGCCGCCGCGTGAACGTGGCGACGACCTGCTCCGCGCTGGCGTCGACGTAGAGGTAATAGCCGGTGCCGCCGTAGCCGATCCGGCTGGCGATCAGCGCCGTGACCGGCGCGCCGAACGCACGCATGCCCTGCGGTGGCGCGTAGCTGTAGGGCGGCACGTAGCCGTCCTTGAACAGGGTAGGCAGCTCGCCTGCCTGCAGCAGGCGCCAGCCCGGTTCGCAGCTGGCGTTATCGGTGGCGAAGCAGCGGCGGTAGCCCGCCGGCACGTCGAGGAACACGTCCTCCGCCGCCACGCCCTTGCCCTGCGGCGCGGCCGTGACGGGCGCCGCGTTCCACTTGCCCTGTGCGTTCTTCGTCCAGGCGAACGAGGATTGGAACCAGCGCAGCAGCGGTGTATGCGGGCTCAGGTCATGCGCCGAAGCAGTCGTCGGCGTCACCGGCAGCGGCACCGGTTCGCGCTTGGTACCGTCAGCATCGACGACCAGGATGGCGCCCGGTTCCTTGCGCGAATCCGCGTAGGCGTAGGCGCTGCCGTCCGGCGCCGTGCCGGCCAACTGGCCGATATGACCGGTGCAGCAGTCGAGGCCCGCGGGCAGCTTCTGTACGCGCAGCGGAAAGCCGGACAGCAGCACGCCGCCATTGCTGGGGAAGTAGCGCACGCCCGGCGCGATCGGGTAGCCATGGTAGTAGCCGTCCTCGCCGTCATGGCTGTACAGCCCGAGATCGACGGTATCGAACGCCGCCTTGCCGCCATGCTCGGACAGCACCTGCAGCTTGCCGTCGCCCAGCGGCACCGGCCAGACCAGCGCCGGCCGGCCAAAGCCGCGCAACGGCTCGACCCGTTCCACCTTCTTGACCAGCACCTTGTCGCGGTACAGGATGCGCTGGTAGTCCAGCTGCGCGCCGAACAGATAGCCGCAGCATGTGCTGTAGTCGATGTCGAGCAGGGTGAACGGGCCTTCCTGCGACACCTTGCGCACGCTTTCGTCACCCTTCAGGAAGCGGGCGTATGGCCCGCTGGGCGGCGTGGCGGGTGCGCCGCAGGCCACCAGGGCCAGGGCCAGCGCCAGGGCCGTGAGGTACTTCGGCAGGCCGGTACGTCGTGTCATCATGTGCGGATCATGTCGTGAATGCTGTAGCTCATCACGGCCAGGAAGGCGACCAGGCCCAAGTACAGCACGCCGTAGTTGACGCGGGTTTCCAGCTTGACGTCATAGTAGGCCGGCGTCGGGCCCGGGTCGCCGCGCCAGGCCGCCTTCAGCTGCGGGATCGCCAGCAGGCCGACCAGGATCAGCATCGGGCTGGGCCGGTAGAAGAACAGCGCCGCCAGCAGCGGCACGCCCAGCAGCCATACCTTGGGGGAGACGATGGCCGTGATGCGGCCGCCGTCCAGCGGCATCAAGGGGATCAGGTTGATCAGGTTCAGCATGCAGCCGGAGTAGGCCAGCGCCAGCAGCAGCTGGCTGTCGTTGTCGCGCGCGGCGAAATAGCAGGCCATCGCCGCCAGCGTGCCGGCCAGCGGGCCGGCGATGCCGATATAGGCTTCCGTTTCCACGTCATGCGGCAAGTCCTCCAGCGCGACCCAGGCGCCGACGAAGGGGATGAACGCGGGCGTGCCCACCTTCAGGCCGCGGTTGCGCGCGGCCACGTAGTGCCCCATCTCGTGCACGAACAGCAGCAGCACAAAGCCGGCGGCATAGCGCCAGCCGAACACCCAGCTGTAGACGACCAGCGACAACAGCATCGTGCCGCCCGTCGTCAGCAGCTTGCCCATCTTGCCGGCCGCGAACAGCCACAGGAGCAGCTTGGCCATCGTCAGGACTTGGACAGGTCCACTTTGCGCTTGCGGCCGAGCAGCTTGGCGATGCCGACACCGAGCGCGCCGAGGCCCACGATGATCAGCTTCTTGAAGGCCAACAGCACGGCGAACAGCTTGCCGAACAGGCCCAGCTTGGCCGCGGCGCCGCCGGCGATCAGGGCCGCCAGGCCGTATTCCGCCACCTTGTCGGTCTTCTCGTCGAAGTCGGCATAGCGGTTGCCCGGCGTGAAATCGGAGAACGCCGTCACGGTCTTCATCTCCTTGCGGATCTGGCCGATCTGATCCATGCTCGCCACCGCATTGAGTACCAGGACGCCTTCGCGGCCCAGCACGCGGATGTTGTAGTTCAGGCCGTTTTCCTTGTCGCCTTCCGAGTGCAGTTCCTTGGCCCAGTAGAGCTTGTGGCTGGCCTTGTCGTAATGCGGCGCCTCGGCCCAGCCTACCAGCGTCATCGCCTGGTAGCCCTGTTTCTTGCGGTCCTCGTTGGCTTCCTGCATCGATTCCTGCATCGACTTCAGCAGTTCGTCGTACTTGATGTTGTCCGCATCGTCGTCCTTGACGTGGCCTTCCTTCTCATAGGTGACGACCACGCCCCAGCCTTCGCGCGTCAGCGGATTGACGGCCGTGGGCACGATCATGCCCAGCGTCTCGATGCCGGGCGGATTGCCCCAGCCTTCCGACAGCAGGCGGCCCGCGTCGGCCGGCGGCAGATAGCGGAAACCGGCCGGCAGGTCCAGCGTGGCGATGCCGCCGGGCAGGGCGATTTTCCCTTCCTGGAATTTCAGCGAGGCCAGCAGTTGTTGCGGCGTCGTGTCGCCGGCCTGGACCGGGGAAGCGGCCAGCAACAGGCTGAACACCGCGCAGAGGAGGGAGCGGAAGAGGATCATGATAGTTTGACAATAAAATGCCCGCGATTCCGCTGGCGAAGGTTCGAACGTTCGCGCCGGACGCAGGTCGAATGGAAGTGGATCCGCGATTTTACGCAACAGTTGCCGCCATATTCTCGCCAAATGTCACATTCGACAAATAATGAGGGAGGCGGCGGGTGAAAAAAAGGCCGGGTCTGGACCCGGCCTTGGCTGTCAGCGATCGCGCAAGGGCGCCGCTGCCGCGTACATCAGAGCGGCGCGCCGGCGACGGCGCGGCCCGGCACAGCGGCCTGCGGCGCCGTCTCGGTCGCGGTAGTGCGTGCCGCCGGCGCGGCGGCTGGTGCCACCGGAGCTGCCGGGGTGCCGATCGGACGCAGCGCCACTGCCACCGTGTTCGGGTAGTCGAAACCGGCGCCGGTCTGGCGGTCGACCACATAACCGATCACGCCGCCCACGATGATGTTGCCCCAGACGTTCACATTGGCGGACGATTCCAGGCTCGAGTTGCCGATCAGCGTGTCCTGCTTGCAGTTGATCACCAGTGCGGCCGTGCTCTTGTTGACGGTGGCGGTGCCGGGTGTCGTGACGGTCCAGTTGCCGGCGTCGTTCGACAGCGTGCAGCTGACGCCGGCGATTTCCTTGTTCTCGAACGTGGTCGTAACGGTCAGCGGCTGGGCCTTGTTGCCGGTAATGGAGGCGCAGCCGGTCAGTGCGAGTGCGGCAGCCGCGATGATCAGGTTTTTCATGATTTCCCTTGGTGGAGTGTGATTATATGCCTTGAGGCAATTTTTGTGATGTTTGCGCAATATTCTACAGATAGTGTGTCTGAGCAAATCTCTCCAAATGTCACATTCGGCAAATATATGTTGCAGCGCGGCATAGCGATCCTGTCGGCACGAAGAACGCGACGCCGCGCCATCCCGCACAAAAAGCGCGTAGCCTCCACGAGACGACCGAAACGGAAAGCCGGTCTTGCAATGGTGGAGATTCGATGGCGTCGTTTGCAGAATTCATCAGGATCACGGCCGGCCGCATGGGCGTGCCCGCGCTGGTGTTTGCCGCCGGGCTGGCACTGTCGGGTTACGCCTGCCAGTGGTATTGGCAGCGCAGCGAAGCCCATCAGCTCGACCAGCTGGGGGATGCCGCTGCCCAGTACGAATCGCTGCTGCGCCAGCGGCTGGAACAATACGTCAGCGCGACACGGGCGCTGGCGGCGTTCTTCAGCGCTTCGTACGCCATCTCGCCCGAGGAATTCGACAATTACATCAAGGCCAGCCGCGTGTTCGACCGGCTGGAGGGCATGAGTTCGTTCGGGTACCTGCCGCGCGTTCCGGCGGCACGGCTGGCCGCTTTCGAGGCCGAAACGGCACACACGTTCCCCGGCTATCAAGTGATCGAGCCACGTAGCGGTGCCAGCGACTACTATCCGCTGCTGTACGGCCAGCATGCGCTCGATCCGTTACGGGTGGGGCGCCTGCGGGGCATCGATTTCGGGGCCGTGCCGGCGCGCTGGCGCGCGATGCAGCGGGCCGCCGCGACCGACGAGCCGGTCGCCACCGAACTGCACACCGCCTTGCGCGACCCCGGCCAGCGTCCCGTGGTGCTGATCTTCGCGCCGGTGCGCAAGCCGCCCGCGGCGGCCGCACGCGGCGAGCCGGGAGCCCTGGGCGGCTTCATCTTTTCGGCCCTGTACGTGCGGCAGTTGTTCGGAACCTTCGACGACGGCCGGCTCGCGCAGCAGTTCGACCTCGAGGTGTTCGACGGCAACGTCTCCGCCGCTAACTTGGTGTTCGATGGCGACGGCGCCGGGCATGCGCTGCAAACGGACCGCAGCCACGTGCTGGCGCACCGGGCCGCGTTGCGCTTCGGCGAGCGTACCTGGCTGATGTATTTCTATGCCAAGCGCACGCAACTGGCGGCGGATGCGTTGAACGAGGCGGCCCTGGTATTCGCCGTCGGCATGCTGTTGACGCTGATCGCCAGCTACGCGGCGGTGGCCTGGCCGCGCTACGCGTCGGGCAAGCGCGCGGTACGCGACTTCAGCGAACGCTTTGCCGGCTTTTTCGAACACCATCCCTTTGCCGTGTTCGCGCTCGATCCGCAGCGCCGTTTCCTGCAGGCGAACCAGCAAATGGCGCGCGAACTGGGGGTGCGACGCGAAGCGCTGTCCGGCATGCCGGTCGAGCAGTTCATCGCCGGGCCGGACCGGCAGGCCATGGCGCGCTCTCTCGATGAGGTTCTGGCCGGCAATACTGTCGCGACCACGCACCAGGTGGAAAGCGCGGATGGACGGCGCTCCGACCTGTCGGTCGTCCTGATTCCGATGAGCGCGGGCGACACGATCAGCCACGTGCTGGGCTTCGCCGAGAACATCACGGATCGCAAGCGGGCCGAGGCCGCGCTGCATGCGTCGCGCCAGATGTTGCAGGCGATCCTCGACAATATCCCGCAGAGCGTGTTCTGGAAAGACGTCGACAGCGTCTACCAGGGCGGCAACCGCTCGCTGCTGCAGGCGGCCGGCCTGCACAGCGTGGACCAGCTGGTCGGCAAGACCGACGCCGACCTGCGCTGGAAAGACATGGCCGACTACTACCGGCGGGTGGACCTGGAGGTCATCCGCTCCGGCGTGCCACGCATGCGCATGCAGGCGCGCGACGTGCGCCACGACGGCGAAGCGTGCTGGATCGAGACCAGCAAAATCCCGCTGAAGGACGACCGGGGCCAGGTGATGGGCGTACTGGCCGTCACCGAAGACATCACGGCGCGCAAATACATGGAAGAGGAGCTGTTCCGCCGCGCCAATTTCGACACGCTGACGGGGCTGCCGAACCGGGGCTACTTCAACAACCAGCTGGAGGAAGCCGTGAAACGCGCGCAGCGGCACCACGGCCTGGCGCTGATGTACTTCGACATCGACCGCTTCAAGCAGATCAACGATACCCACGGCCATGACGTGGGCGACAGCGTCATCCGCCTGTTCGCCCAGCGCATCCGCTCGGTACTGCGCGAGGCGGACTTCATCGCGCGCCTGGGCGGCGACGAGTTCGTGCTGATCGCCGAGGGCCTGAACGAAGCTGGCGACGCCGTCGTCATCGCCCAGAAGCTGGTGGCCGCGATGGCGGCGCCGTTCGACCTGGCGGGGGCGCCGCTGCCGGTCACGACCAGCATCGGCGTCGCCTGGTTCGAAGCCGGGATGACGCCGGAGGCGCTCGTCAAGGCGGCCGACCAGGCGATGTACGATGCCAAGCGGGCGGGGCGCAATTGTTTTCGGGTGGCGCACCAGTGAGGGCGGTCCTGCAGAGGTCAAAGCATCATTTACCGTGAACGGCTTGAAGGTCGATGGCTCGACGGGGTCGCGTCCACGAAGCGCCCGTGACGTGCCTGGCGCTCGCGCCCCCCATCAACTGGTGCCGAACGGCGCCTCGGCCATCACGACGTCGCTGCGCACCGGCATGACGATACTCTGGTTGGTCGGCACCAGGCCCATCGCCTTCATCGTTCTGCGGTGCTCGTGCGAGAACTGCGCCAGTCCACGGTCGGTGCCCGCGATCGCGCCCAGCACTTCCCCCACCCGTTGTTTGCTCGCCTCGCCGTCGCCCGCCTTGGCAAACACGCGCAACGTGCCGTAATTGTTCTGGTCCGCGCCGGCCTGCTCGTTTTTCAGGCCACTGGACGCCAGGTACAGCAACTCGGCATTGTCTGCCTTCGTGAACTGCTGGTAGATGCTGCGCATCTGATCTGTCGTTGCGCTCGTCGTATCGATGATCCAGGCGCGCGCATCGGGAAAAGCTTCAGCCAGGGGCGCAGACGTCTTGGCTTCGCCGTCTGTGATGCAGGCATTGATATCCTTGATGACGATCTTCGCTTCCGAGTTCTTGTCCTTGTTTTCTTCGACGCGAATGCGGGTCTTCTTGATCGCATTCTGCGTTTCATAGTACGGATGTTCGTAGGCGATCTGCACATCGCCGCGCCCGGCGAACAATAACGCGCGTGCCGAATCGGTTGCGCCAAGCAGGCTGCGCATGCCGTTGTGCGTGATGATCTTGTTTCCCCTGATGGCGTGGCCCTCGATGCTGGCGTCGTCCTCGATCTCGGAGTCGCTGCCGTGGCCGAGGTCGTACTCCGCCTTGTCCACGTCCATGGCGTCGCCGTCGACGTGTGATGCGCTGTTGTCACCGTTGTCCTTTACCGCCGCCGCCTTCGCTTTCATCGTGTCGAGCGTGTGCACCATCAGCAGCTGGTTCGCCACGTCCAGTGCGGTAGCGATATCGGGGTTCTTGGAAGTCAGCGTTTGCGCGAGGGCCCTGATGTGCTTGCTGGTGGTGGGGTTCGTGCCGGCTTGCGCGACGGTGGCAAGCTGGCTGCTGAACTTATCCAGGTAATTCCGGTAAGAAGCTGCCAGCGGTTGAGCGGCATCGCCCGGCGCCGCTGTCGCGGCCGCGGCCGGCGCGTCGGCGCGGGGCATCGTATAGGTGGCTTCGGGCGCCCTGGTGCTCACCTTGCCATCCTCGGCGACCGTGACGTAGGAAAAAAGCGTGCTCAACGTGGCGCCGATCGGGTTCGCCGCGGCAGGGCCGGTATGCTGCCGGAAGGACGCGGCGTCCACGGCGTTCCTCGCTTTCAGCGTGCGCGTCGCGCTGGTCATCAGCGTTTTTCCCTGGCTTTCCACTTTTGTGAACGCGAGTTGCAAGATATTCTGGTCGCGCTGCAGATCGCCGCTGTGTACCGAGCCTGCGAATTTGTTTCGATCGACGCCATGGTTCTGCGTGAGGGACGTGGCGAAGCTGTCCAGCTCCTGGTCGAGCAAAGCCAGGGCCTTGATGTGCGCTTCCGCATAGGCGGGCGGCATCATGCCGAGATTGATGCGGAAGCTCTCCCCGGTCGCGGCGACGGACGGTGTCAGGTGCCCGAAACTGGAACGCTCGACGGTCGCCGTATCGAGCCCCATCTTGGCCGCTTCGGCGTTGACGATGCCCAGGTAATGGCTCATCAGGAATTCATTGAACGATGCCGCCGGGGTGCTCAGGTCTGCGCCCGATCTGAAGCCTTGGAGCAGCGACCTGGCATCGAAATGCACCATCACGGCCGGGTAGGCGTTGTACACATCGACCTTGATGCGTTTCGCACCGTCCAGCTGCTTGGCGACATGGTCCGACAACGCTGTCCGGTATGCCAGCGATGCATCGTACAGTTCGGCATTGGCGGCGGAGCTGGCCTTGGGACGCCGTTGCAAGGGCTCGGCTGTCAGCCGGCCCTTCACCCGGGAGAGCTCCAGGGTTGGCACGTTGGGAATGCGGCCGACATTTGCCGCGAGCGCCTTCGCATCCCCTTTCGGTCTCGCCACGAGGTTCGTCACGGGGCGTTGATCGGACTTGTTCGAAATCAGCAGGTCGTGATCGAAGCTGCGGATATAGTGACCTGCGTGGTTATTTTCCTCCGCGACACTGGACAGCAGGGAGCCGGCTTGATTGAAATTGCTCGCCAGGCACAGTGTCCTGTCCAGCATGGTGGCCGCGCTGCTGACGTGAAGATTGTCGTCCTGCTGGAATGCCTCTTTACTTTTTACGACATGGTCGTGCGCGGCGGTCAGCGTTTGCTTGTAACCTTCGAGCGATACATTATTGAACTGCTTCTGCAGTTCGCTGGACGTGCTGCGCTCCAGCGCACGCATTTTCTTCATTTCGTCGGGACCGGTTGCGCCGGGGGATAACTGTCGTTTCGGCGGGCGGCCCGCGTCGGCGCGGGGGCCTGGTATCCCGGTTGGGATATTGATGAGCTGGAATAAGCAGCGGGGGGAAGCGGGGGAGTCGGCATCTGATTGGTCCACGGATTGCACACGATCGACCGCGTTCGCTGGAACGCGGCGGGAAACGTCTGGCGGTCGGGAGACCGCGCACGGATGTGCATGAGTGGGGGACGCGGTGCCGCGGGTTCCACCGGCGCCGCGGCAGGCCGGCGCGGGCATTGCGTAGTCCACAATGCAAAACGCCGATCGCAAGGATCGGCGTTTGGTCAGATATCTTGGTGGCCCGGGGCGGAATCGAACCACCGACACAAGGATTTTCAGTCCTCTGCTCTACCAACTGAGCTACCAGGCCAAGGCGCGCAATTATAGCAGCATGGTTGCAGCTTTGCCTAGTCCCTTTTGAACGCGAGGACGGCGCGGCTTTTCAACACCTTGCCGTCCGCGCCGAACAGCACCAGGTACTGCATCTGCTCCGGCTCTGTTTTACGCTGCACGGGCGGATACAGCCACGCCTGCACGCCGCTGCCGAAGGCCACTTCCGTGCCGGCACCCAGCGCCGCGCGCACTTGCGCGCGGTCCAGGCCTGGAACGATGCCCGGCGCGGACGGCGCGTTCGGCGGCGCCGGCTCGTCCATGTATTCGAACGACAGCAGCGTGTCGTCCGGCCAGTCGCGCTGCCACAGCGGCGCGTAGTAGCTGCGATCGAGCAGCACCTGGCAGTCGCAATAGGGCAGGTCGGCCGGGGCCTGACTGCCGCCGGCGTACAGGAAGCGCGGCGGCAGCTGGGCGCTGCGCGCGCCGGCATGCAGCGTCACGGCGAACACGGGGCGCTCCGTGAAAAACAGGTAGTTGCCGTCCGGTGTGCCGCACACCTTGTCGGGGTCCGTCAGCAAGTCGGACAGCCAGTTGAACAGGTGGGCGTTGTTCGACACCAGCCCGGCCTCCATGCCGACCAGGCATTCCAGGCGCAGGTCGCCCAGGCGGCGCATGCCATCCGGCACGCCGGGGCTGCGCACGTCCGCGCGCCACGTCATGCTGGTGGTGCGGCGGTTGGCCACCAGGGCCGCGTCCTCGCGCCAGGCGCGCTCGTCGCGTGCGAGGGTAAAGCTGTTGTCCGGGGCGACGTCGACCGGCAGCGTGACCGTGTCGCCGACGACTTTCAGCGCGATGCCCTCCATGCGCGTGCCCGGAAGGCGCGGCAGCAGGCGGAAACGCAGTTTGGCGCCCGGCGCCAGCGCCGCCTGCTGGCGCGCGAAACGTTCCATGCCGCGCACCATCTTGCGGTAGGATTTGTCGACGGGATCGCGCGTGGCCGTGACGACCACGTTCGGCACCGGCTCCTGGGCCGGCGCCGGCAGGCTGGACCCCGCCAGGGCCAGCAACATCGGCAGGATCGCAAACGGGTGGCGCAACATGACAGTGTGGTGGAAAACCGATCCCTGCATGGTAGCCGGTAACGTACCGGCGCACCGCACGGATGGCGTTACAATTGGCGAGAATCGAGGCGGACCATTGCAGCCGACAATGACTGGCTAACAGGAAAAGATGAATAACGAGACCGTCAAGCCCCCCGCAAGCAGCGGCTATGAGCAGCGCTTCGAGCTGCTCGTGTCCAGCATCACGGATTACGCCATCTACATGCTGGATCCGGAAGGCCATGTCAGCAGCTGGAACGCCGGCGCGCAGCGCTTCAAGGGCTATGCGCCGCAGGACGTCATCGGCAGCCATTTCTCGCGCTTTTATACGGATGAGGACCGGGCCGCCGGCCTGCCCGAGCTGGCGCTGCGCACGGCGCGCGAGGAGGGCCGCTTCGAAGGCGAGGGCTGGCGCGTGCGCAAGGACGGCACCCGCTTCTGGGCCAGCATCGTCATCGATCCGATCCGCACGCCGGACGGCACGCTGGTCGGCTTCGCCAAGATCACGCGTGACACGACCGAACGCATGACGGCGCAGGAAGCGCTGCGCGAGAGCGAGCAGCGCTTCCGCCTGCTGGTGCAGGGCGTTACCGACTACGCGCTGTTCATGCTGTCGCCGCAGGGCCTGATCACCAACTGGAATGCCGGTGCCCAGCGTATCAAGGGCTATAGCGAAGCCGAGGTGGTGGGCACGCATTTCAGCCGCTTCTTCACCGAGGAGGACCGCGCGGCCGGCCTGCCCGAGCTGGCGCTGGAGACGGCCCGCAGCACGGGCCGCCACGAGAGCGAAGGCTGGCGGGTGCGGCGCGACGGCAGCCACTTCTTTGCCCACGCGGTGCTCGATGCGATCCGCGACGAACAGGGCATGCTGATCGGCTTCGCCAAGATCACGCGCGACATCTCCGAACAGCGCAAGGCTGCCGAATCGCTCGAGCAGACCCGCAATGCGCTGTTCCAGGCGCAGAAGATGGAAGCGATCGGCCAGCTGACGGGCGGCATCGCGCACGACTTCAACAACCTGCTGGCGGTGCTGTCCAGCGGGATCGATATCCTGCATGCGCAGCAGCCGGGCAGCACGGCCAACCGGGTGCTGGACAGCATGCGCCGCGCCGTCGAACGAGGCGCGCTGCTGACGCAGCAGCTGCTGTCGTTCGCGCGCCAGCAACCGCTGGCGGCCGCCACCCACCAGCTGAACACCCTGGTGGGCGCGTTCGAGCCGGTGTTGCGCCGCGCCGGCGGCCCGCAGGTTTCCTTTCTGTTCGACCTGGCACCGCGCCTGGCCAGCGTTTCCGTCGACGAGGCCCGCTTCGAGGCAACCCTGCTGAACCTCGTCGTCAACGCGCGCGACGCGATGCCGGACGGCGGCACGCTGACGCTGGAAACCCGCAACGTGGTGCTGGCCGCCAGCCAGGTGGGCGGGCTGCCGGCCGGTCGCTATGTGTGCGTCACCGTGCGCGATACCGGCACCGGCATGGCGCCGGAGGTGGTGGCGCGCGCGTTCGAGCCGTTCTTCACGACCAAGCCGGTCGGCAAGGGCACGGGCCTGGGCCTGAGCCAGGTGTACGGCTTCATCGCGCAGTCGGGCGGGGACGTCGTCATCGAGACGGCGGTGGGCAAGGGCACGTCGATCAGCCTGTACCTGCCGGCCGTCGAGGAAGCGGGGCCGGTCGATGCCGGGCTGCCGGCCGTGCGCAGCGAACGCGTATTGATCGCCGAAGACGACAAGCTGGTCATGGCGGTAGCCTGCGAGCTGTTCGAGACCATGGGGTACGAAGTGCTGACGGCGCCGGACGGCGTGGCGGCGCTGCGCGTGCTGGAGCGCGACGACGATATCGACGTGCTGTTCACGGACCTGATGATGCCGAACGGGATGACAGGCCTGGAACTGGCGCGCGCCGCGCGGGCACGCCACCCGGCCATGAAGATCATCATCGCATCCGGCTACCCACAGGCGGCGCTGCAGCACGAGGAGCCGGGCAGTGCGGAGTTCTCGTTCGTCGGTAAGCCTTACCGGCTGGCCGACCTGGCGCGGCATTTGCGGGCCACCAGCTGAATTTGCAGCGCGACTCATGGTGGCAGGCACCGATCTTCGAGTCGAATGACTCGAAGATCGGTGCCTGCCACCTGCGGGTTTGACGAGATGTGCAGGCCGGTTCCTGCCGACCTGCAGCGCTGATCTCAAACCCCGCCGTAATGCGCGGCCTGCGCCGCTCCCACGTGCGTATCGCCTTCCTCGCGCACTTCGGCCACCGCCTGCAGGTAGCGCTGCAAGGCGTCATCCAGCGTCGGCATCAGGTTGCCCCGTTCGCTGGCCAGCGCCGAGAAGCGCGGTTGTGCGGCCGGATAGTCCAGTGCCGCCGATGGCCGCGCGTCCAGGCCGGCGCTGTCCACGCCAGCCAGCGCGCACACGCGGCGCGCCAGCTCGGCCCAGCTGAGCGCTTCGCCGTTACTGAGGTGCCAGATGCCGCTTTCGCGGTCGATCAGCAGGTCCAGGCAGGTTTGCACCAGGTCCGGCACGTAGGTCGGCGAGACCACCAGGTCGTCGGCGGCCGCGAATGGGCGGCCGGCACTCAGCGCCTGCAGCGCCAGCGTGACGAAGTTGTGCTGGTCCCACGGGCCGAAGAAGGCGCTGGTGCGCACCATCAGCACGTCCGGATTGACCGCCAGCACGCGGCGTTCCGCCTCGGCCTTGCTCTGGCCATAGACGTTCAGCGGCGCGACCGGATCGCTTTCCACGTACGGGCCGCCCTTGCCGCCATCGAACACCAGATCGCTGGAGAACGTCAGCAGGTGAACCTGGTGGCGCGCGCAGGCGATCGCCAGCACGACGGGACCGTGCGCGTTGGCGCGCATGCAACCGGTGCTGTCCTGTTCCGCGTCGTGCACGCGCACGTAGCCGCCCGCGTTGACGATGGCCCAGGGCTTGTAGCGCTCGATGGCCGCCTCGACGGAGGCCGGGTCGGCGATGTCCATCTCCTGGCGCGTCAGCACGCGGAAGGCCAGGTTGCGTTCCTCGCAGATGCGGGCGAACGCGCTGCCCAGGGTGCCGGTGGCACCGCTGATCAGGATCGGCTGCACGGGACGCTGCGCCGTGTGGCGTTCGGCGGGAAGGGCGGCCACCGTGGCGCTGGTCGCCACCGGCGGGCACAGGAAGCGGCCCGGCCGGCGCCACCAGCCCAATCCCTGCAGCACCGGGTTCGACGGCGTGCGGCCCGTCGACAGTTCCTGCATCAGGCGCGCCAGCGCCGTCGGCCGCGGTTGCGGCGAGCGCAGGTCGTAGGCACCGTTCTCGTAATAGCCGCGGCACTCGGTGACGAGGCAGTTCCAGTCGTACGAGCCGAGCAGCGACCAGACGGTCACCGCGCGCACGTCGCCGCCTTTTTTGCGCACGTCGTGCGCCGCGTTCCACACTTCGTGCAGCCAGCGCAACTGGTCTTCCCGGTTGGCGTCGATATGGGCTTCCGTCACGGCCATCGGCAGGCCGTAGCGCTCCCATACTTCCTCCATCAGCGGGCCGATGCCCGGGGTCGGCGTGGCCAGCGCGCGCGCCGTCTCGATGTCCGCGAAGCCGTGCTCGCCCACGTAGCGGGCCGGATAACGCTCGCCGCGGTGGTCCAGCCAGCGCTCGCTGGTGATGTAGTAGTTCAGGCCCACGATGTCCGGCGGGCAGGGATTGTCGCGGAACCACAGCACGTCCTCGGCGGCGATGCCGCTCTTCAGGATGTATGGCCACAGCGTGTGGTCTTCGTCCACGCGGCCGCACAACAGGTCCCACGCCAGCCAGCGCCGCTCGTTGTAGAAATCGGCCCAGTCGGACAGTTCCGGCGTGCTGTAGGTCTTGCCCAGGTCATCGGTCTGCACCAGCTTGGCGTTCGGGTTGACGGCGCGGATCGCCCGCATCGACAGCACCACGCCCTTGCACTGGTTGATCAGCGCCTGCAGGAAGACCAGGTCGCTCTTGCCGTGCGGGTACCAGACGCCGTACAGGCCGGCGAAGCGGGCCGTCGTGCAAGGTTCGTTGACGGGCGTGTAGTACTCCACCCACGGAAAGCGCTGCGCCACGGCGCCTGCGTATTCGGCCAGTTGCGGGGCGAACTCGGGGTCGACGAGGCTGGTGTGGCGGGGGCCGCTGCCATGGTGCACCAGGCCCACGATGGGCGCGACACCCAGGTCGCGCAGGGCCGGCAGCCGTTCGTCGGCCCAGGACCAGTCGGCCTTGTCGACGCCGTCCGGCGCCGTCAGCTCCCACAGGACCGGGTAGCGGATCGCCTTGATGCCCAGTGCCGCAAAGCGGTCCAGGTCGCTGATCCGGGTCTTGTGTCCGTTCTGGTCCATTTGACTGAAATACCGATCGCGCACGCGGTTGACCGTTGCTTCCAGTCCGCCCCATAACTCGATCACCTGGCTTTGAATTTCGTCATCATTTTTCATGTTATTGGTGAGCTAGTCGAACGAGGGAGGAAGTATGGCGAAAAAATCAAAACGTTGGCGCCGTATTGCCTCGCGTAACTGAACAGTACGGTGAGGCCATGGCCAGGCATGTGTGCGCGGTGCCGCGGCCCGCTTCGGTAAACTGGTTGGCTGGATCAAGCTTGGAGGGGACGCATGCGGCTGGTTTTCATGGGCAACTCGATCGAGGAGTGGGGCACCGCGGTGGCGGTGGCGTTTGCGACCGCCGTGCTGATGTACACCGCGCGCTACCTCCTGATCCACCGGCTGGCCCAGGTTGCCGAGCGCAGCGAGACGCGGGTGGACGACTGGTTCCTGCGCCTGCTGCGTGCGACCTACACGATCTTCATCCTGATCCTGGCGCTGTACCTGGGCTCGCTGATGCTGGAGTTTCCGCGCAAGTACGAGCTGTGGCTGTGGCGGGTAGCCGTCTCGGCCATGCTGATCCAGGCCGCGATCTGGGCCGATACCGCCGTGCGCGCCTGGCGCAGCCGCTACCGCCAGGCCGCCATGGGCACGGAAAGCGTGGCCAGCGCGGCCTCCACCGCGATCATCGACTTCCTGCTGCGCCTGGTGGTCTGGGTCGTGTTCATGTTGATGATCCTGGACAACCTGGGTTTCAACATCACGACCCTGGTGGCCAGCCTGGGGATCGGCGGTATCGCGGTGGCGCTGGCGGTGCAGAACATCCTGGGCGATCTGCTGGCATCGCTGTCGATCGTGCTGGACAAGCCGTTCGTCGTGGGTGACTTCATCATCGTCGGCGAGCATCTGGGCACCGTCGAATACATCGGCCTGAAGACGACGCGGCTGCGCGGCCTGGGCGGCGACCAGGTGATCTTCTCCAACGGCGACATCCTGAAGGCGCGCATCCTGAACCAGACGCGCATGTTCACGCGCCGCGCCGCCTTCATCCTGCGCGTGCACTACGCCACCGATCCGGCCAGGCTGGAAGCCATTCCGCCGATGATCAAGGCGATCATCGAGGCGCACGAGCAGACCGCTTCGTTCGAACGCGCCCACCTGCGCGACCTGGCCGAGTGGTCGTTGAATTTCGAGGTGGTCTACTGGATCAAGAGCCCGGACTATTTCATCTTCATGGACACGCAGCAGTCGATCCTGCTGGCCGTGCTGCGCGGCCTGAAGGAGCGCGGCATCGAGGTCGCGTATCCGGCCCGGATGATCGTGCGCGATCCCTTCGATTGCATCGAAGGGGCCTCTCCACTACACTCACCCGCTTCCAACAAGCGGGAGGGGACATGAAAAAAATGGCGGTCAAGGTCATCGCGGGTGCGGTGGCGGGTGGACTGGCGCTGCTGCTGGCCGGCAGCGCCAGGGCGGCCTCGGTGCAGGAGGTGGCGGAGCGTTATCGCACGCTGGTGCTGGCCGTGGGCCAGCACGACAAGGACTACGTGGACGCCTACTATGGCCCGGCGGTCTTGCAGGAGCAGGCCGCGCGCGACAAGCAGGATTTGCCGTCGATCCGCGCCGGCGTGCAGGCCGCGATCGCCGATCTGGCGGACAAGCAGGGCGCGAGCGCCGACGAAGCGCTGCGCATCGAGTTCCTGCGCAAGCAGCTGCGCGCGATGACGGCCCGGGTCGACATGCTCGCCGGGAAAAAATTCACGTTCGACGAGGAGACGGCGCTGCTGTACGACGCCGTCACGCCGCACCACGACCGCGCGCATTACGAGAAGCTGCTGGCGCAAATCGACCGGCTGGTGCCGGGCAAGGGCCCGCTGCCGCAGCGCGTGCAGGCGTTCCGGGCCCGCTTCGCGGTGCCCAGGGAGCGCCTGAAACCGGTGATGGAGGCGGCCATCGCGGCTTGCCGCGAGCGCACCGCGAAGTACCTGAAGCTGCCGGCCAACGAGAGCTTCGTGCTGGAATTCGTCACCGGCAAGCCGTGGTCCGGCTATAACTGGTACAAGGGCGACGCCCATAGCCTGATCCAGATCAACACGGAGTTCCCGATCTATATCGAGCGGGCCGTGGACCTGGGCTGCCATGAAGGCTATCCGGGCCACCACGTCTACAACGCGCTGCTGGAGCAGGCCCTCGTCAAGGAGCGCAACTGGGTCGAGTTCAGCGTCTATCCGTTGTATTCGCCGATGTCGCTGGTGGCCGAGGGCAGCGCCAACTACGGCATCGAGATGGCCTTCCCGGACGACGAACGGATCGCCTTCGAGCGCGACGTGCTGTATCCGCTGGCCGGCCTCGATCCCAGGCTGGCGGCGCAATACGGCAGCCTGGTCAAGCTGCTGGGGCAATTGAGCTACGCCGACAACGACATCGCCATGCACTACCTGGAGGGGCGCTTCACGCGCGAGCAGGCCATCGAGTGGCTGACCAACGTGGCGCTGTATCCGCCGGAAAAGGCCGGGCAGCGGGTGCAGTTCTACGACGCGGTGCGCGGCTACGTGATCAACTACAACCTGGGCAAGGACCTGGTGAAAGCGTGGGTCGAGCGGCGCGTCACCAGCACCGACCCGGCGCAGGCGCGGGCGCAGCGCTGGGCCGCGTTCAAGGAGCTGCTGTCGTCGCCACGGCTGGCGAGCGGGCTGCGCGACTGAGCGTCAAAGGGTCTGTCCCCGCAGGGGACTGACCCTGAAGTTTGTCCCAGACTTCGGCGACTCGCGAGCCAAACTTCGGGGTCAGTCCCCGAGGGGACTGACCCCTGTACGCCGCCGTTACTGGACGTCGCCCGTGCCGGCGCCGGCGTCCACGTCCTTCTTCACCCGTGCCGAGGAAGGCAGCGCCACGGCGCTACGCTGCGGCACCAGCTTGGCCACGTCGGACTCGGCCATCGTCAGCGCCAGTTGCTGGCGCTGCAGCACCGCCAGGCGGCCCTGGTCCAGCAGCTGCAGGTCGCGCAGTTCGTACGGGCCGGTGCTGCCGGCCAGCAGTGCCGCGTCGAACGGCAGGCCGATGGTGGCCTGGCCCGGCTCGACCCACTGCGCCGCGTTGCCCACGGCGAGCGGTTGCAGGCTGCCCTGCACGGTGCCGTACAACACGCCACGCACCTCATAGCGGCCCGCGCTCGCGGCCTCCACGCCCAACTTGACCGTCAGGGCACCGTTCTCGCCGGCCAGGTCGGCGCTGCGCGTCAGCCTGGCCGTCGGCAGCGCCACCGGCACGGCGAAGCGGGTCGAGCGCAGGGCACGCTGGCCTTTGACCGTGGCTTCCACGTTCGCCTGCACTTCCCACAGGCCCGGTTCGGCGGCATCCGCGGCAGCCGGGGCGACGACGGCGGCCATGCGGCCGTCGGCACCGCGTTTGAATTCCAGCGGATAGCTGCGGCCCGTCGGCGCCACCAGCCTGGCGTCGATGCGGCCAGGGGCGACCTTGTCGGCCAGGTACTGCAGCTGCGCCAGCACGGTCAGCTGCTGGCCCTGCAGGTAGGCGGCGGACGTGGTCTGCATCGTCAGCGCCAGCGGGCTGTCCGGCTCCACCACGTTGACGAGGTAGCGCTGGCCCGGGTTCAGGCCCTGCGCCCGCATGCGCACCGGGCCGCTGCCGACGTCGGCGCCAAGGCGGAACGCCGAGGTGCCGGAGGCGAACGGCAAGTCGGCCTTGGCCAGGCGGTCGGCCGAGACCAGCGTCTCCATGCCGTCGCCGGCATTGCGCTCACGCCCGGCCGCGTCGATCAGGATCAGCGCGGAAGGATGGATCGCCTCGTTCTCGCGGATCGACGCTTCGCCCACCGGTTGCAGGCGCACGATGGCGCGCGGCGCGGTGGTCGGCAGCGCGACGCCTTGTTCCAGCTCGGCGCCCGTCACCGTGAAGTAGGCTTCGCGGCTTTGCGCGACGAACGGCTGCGGCGCGGCGACGGCGGCGCGCGAGGCCCAGCTGAACGACACGGGTTCGCGCGTCACCGACGGCATCTTGGCGGCCAGCGTGCCGCTCGCGGGGGCGGCACGCAGCGCGGCCGGGGTCAGGTCGCCGGCGCGTTGCGGCAGCAGTTCGGCGTGGGCGGCCAGGGTGGTGCAGCACAGGGCTGCCAGCAGTTTCAGTTGCATGGTCATGGCGGCTCCTCAGATGTCGTTACGCAGAATGACGTCCAGGCCGAAGCACTTGCGGCGGCTCTGGTTGTGCGACAGCGGCTCGGCGCCGCTGGTGCGATCCTTGTCGTAGAACCAGCGGGTGCCGGCGGCGGACTGGCTGGTGCATTCCAGGAAGCCGTCCGAGCAGCTGTTCAGCCAGCCCTGCGTCACTTCCAGGCCCACGTTTTCGGCGTAGCCGCCGCAGTAGCTGTCGCCATCGAACGGCGAGCTGTCGACGTCCGTGCCGACCACGCTGTGGAACGGTTTCGGCAGCGCCGGGCGGCCGGCGGTCCCGTACAGCATCGTGTTGTTGTAGTTGGCCATCCAGCTGACCTGCTGCTGGCGCACGGCGTCGTTCTTGAAGCCCAGCAGCCAGCCGACCGACGCCTCGAAGGCGTTGCCGCTGATGGCGGCATCGGCCAGCGGGGTGCCGGCCGACGACGGCGCCAGCGCATTGACCCAGCGGATCGCCCGGATGATGGTGGGGAAGCGGCTGTCCTGGGTGGGATTGGACATGATCCAGCGGATGATGTTGCCGCCGTTCGAATGGGTTTCGACGACCAGGTCCGTGATGTCGTTGTTGACGATGAAGCGGTGCAGCTGGTCCGCCAGGCAGCCGCCGGCGGCGCTGGCCCACATGTACTGGTTGAAGTCGCAGTTGACGACGACGTACAGCGACTGGTTCGGCAGGCCTTGCCGGACCGAGTCGATCATCTCCTGGGTCCAGTAGTCCTTGGCGGCATTGGTCTGGCTGCCGGTGCCATGTACGAATGCCAGGCCGGTATTGCCGGCTTGCGCCGGCAGGGCGGCGGCCAGCGCCAGTGCCGTGGCCAGGGTGCAGCTCTTCCACTTGCTGAATTTCATCTCTTGTCTCCGAGGTGTAAGTGAAGCTGGGTGAGTGAAACGTGGGTGCAGCGGTGGTGTTGCGGGTACTGCAGCGGAGGCGGAAATGGCCGAGGCTGCTGGCTGGAGTGGGAGAGTACGGAAGCACGACCGTGCGGTATTGTCCGTTCGTGCCAGCGTTTTGATGGATTCCGCCAAAATAAAGTCCGTCTTGATATTGCTCAATCGGACGGCAGAAATAGCGAGAAAACCCCTGGTGACAGGCACCTGTTTGCGCGTCCGAGACGCACAAACAGGTGCCTGTCACCACGGGCTTGTCATGAGGCTAGGTATCGGCAGAGGTGCCCAGCAAGGCAATCATGTCCGGCAGCGGCATCGGCCGGGCAAACAGGTAGCCCTGCATGCCGGGGCTGCCGTGCTCGGCCAGGAAGGCGGCCTGCTCGTGTGTCTCGACGCCTTCGGCGACCACGCGCAGGCCCAGGTGGCCCGCCATCGCCATGATCGACTGCACGATCGCGGTGCCGTTGGCGTCGCCGGGCATGTCGTGGATGAAGCTGCGGTCGATCTTCAGCTCGTACAGCGGCATGCGTTTCAGGTAGGCGAGGTTGGAGTAGCCGGTGCCGAAGTCGTCGATCGAGAAGCGGATGCCCAGCTGCGCCAGTTCGTGCATGCGCTCGATGGTGTCGTCCAGGTTCTCGATCAGGAGGCCTTCCGTCACCTCGAAGATCAGCTGCGTGGCGGGCGCGCCCGTCTCTTCCAGGATCGTGCGCACGTCGGCCACGAAGTCGGCCTGGCGGAACTGCGACGGGCTGACATTGACGGACAGCGGCAGCGCCGATCCCTCGGCGTCCAGCCGCAGCCAGGCCAGGCAGGCCTGGCGCAGCGCCCAGCGACCCAGCGGCACGATCAGCCCTGTCGCTTCGGCCACCGGAATGAAGATGTCCGGCGGCACGTGCGTGCCGTCGGCGCGGCGCCAGCGCATCAGCAGCTCGGCGCCGACCGGCGTGGTGTCCTGGCTGACCTGCAGCTGCAGGTGCATCTGCAGTTCGCCGTTCTCCAGCGCCATCGACAGGTCGCGCTCCATCGTCAGGCGCCGTTCCACTTCGGCGCGCATGGTCGATTCGAACAGCGCCACGCCATTGCGGCCCTCGGCCTTGGCGCGGTACATCGCGATGTCGGCCTCGCGCAGCAGGTCCTGCACCGTCTGGCCGCCGCGCGGCAGCACGGCCACGCCGATGCTGGCCGACGAGGTATACGATTGGCCATCGATCTCGAAGCTCTTGCGGATCGCGTCGCGGATGCGTTCGGCCATCGCCAGCGCCGCGTGGGTGGCGGCATCGGGGTCGCGGCCCAGGTTCTGCAGCAGCACGACGAATTCGTCGCCGCCCAGGCGCGCCACGGTGTCGTCCGAGCGCACCAGCTGCGTCAGGCGCTGGGCCGCCTTGCGCAGCATCGAGTCGCCGGTGGCGTGGCCACGGGCGTCGTTGATGTACTTGAAGTGATCGAGGTCGATGAAGATGACGGCGCCGCAGCGCTGATCGCGCTGGGCGCTGGCCAGCATGTGTTCCAGGCGGTCCATCAACAGGCGGCGGTTCGGCAGGCCGGTCAGCACGTCGTAGAAGGCCAGGTTGTGGATCGCATCGGCGGCGCGCTTGCGCTCCGTGATGTCGCGCCCCACCACGACCCAGTGCGTATTGGTACCGCCTTCGTCGGCGAACGGCACCATCTCCATCTCGACGAGGTAAGGCTCGCCCGACTTCGTATAGTTCATCAGCTCCGCCGTCACGGATTCCACCCGGCGCATAGCCTCGACGACGCGCTGCACTTCCAGTGCGTCCGTCAGTGGCCCGTGCATGATGCGCATGCTCTGGCCCATCAGCTCCTCGCGGGTATAGCCGGTGCGGCGCAGGAAGGCGTCGTTGACGAAGGTGATCGGCTGCTCGGCCGCCGTACCGGGTACCGCCTCGGCGATCATGACCATTTCGTTCAGGCGCGCCACGGCGGCCGATGTCAGGCGCAGTTCGGCGTTGACGGCCGCCAGCCGGTCGCGGTTGTGCTGCAGCGATTCGGCGTGACTGCGCAGGTCCTTCAGCGAGCGTGCCAGCCGCTGCAGCAGCGCGCTCGACGAGATCGTCAGCAGCAGGCCCACGCACAGGAAGTTCAACGTGACCACCAGCGATGGCGCCAGCGCATGTTCCGGCATGCCCGTCACGTACAGCCGCGCATGGCCCGTCAGCCCGAGCGCCAGCACGGTGGCCGCACCAAGGCCCAGCGCGAACAGGGCGGGCCATAGTCCCAGCAGCACGGCGCCCAGCACGGGCGGGGCCAGCAGGTAGACCTGACTGACCGGCCCGACCGTCACCATCAGGCCGACGCCGACAAAATACAGGATCGCCAGCAGGTTGACGACGCGGGCCGTGTACGACAGGCAGCGCGCGCGCCAGACGCCCAGCAGCCAGGCCAGCGCCGCGATATCGGTCAGGACGATGGCCATCAGCCCTTCGTGCAGCGCCAGCGCCACGCTGGGCACGGCCGCGACGATACCCAGTACCGTCACGATCGACAGCAGTTGGGAGAAGATCTGGGTGCGCCAGTGCGCCATATCGTTGAATGCCACGATGCTGCCGAGGAGGGTGTATGTAAGGCAATATATATTGCGAGGTGGAAAATATGGTACGTGGTTTCGCCCAAAAAGTCATCAACAAGCTGCCGTTGTTGCTGGCTGCCGACGCCGATCCGTGGCGCGTTTCCGAGTCTTCCCTCGACAAAAGCGCTGGCTGGAGAGTTGCAAAAACAGTATGATTTTCAGACCGAAAATACATGGGAGCAACCTTGCATAGTTTTACCTCCTCGCCGCCACTGGCCTTGCAATCGCCCCGTTTGTTTGCCTGGTCGGGCCGGATCGGGCGGCTGCGCTATATTAATTACTCGGCCGCCGCGTTCTGGCTCAGCGTCGTGCTGGGTGTCGCAGCCGGGCTGGCCTTGCGGGCCACTGCGTGGGTATTGCTGTCTCAACTGTTGGGAACGCTGATCTCGTTCCTGCTGCTGGGGGTCTTCGCCCTGGCGCTGGCCCGGCGCCGCTTGATGGACATGGGACACAGCGGCTGGTTTGCGCTGTTGCTGCTGGCTCCGCTGGTGAACGTGGCGCTGCTGTTGTGGCTGCTCCTGGGGGCGGGGGAGGCCGGCGCGAACCGGCACGGCGCCCCGCCCGTGGCGAACAGCCTGCTCGTCAAGGCCCTGGCGGGTGTCGTCGTGGTGCTGACAATGGCCGGCATGGCTTACCTGCTGCTGCTTCAGCCGGTGCCGCAGGATCCCTGGGGGCATTTCTGATGCAAGCGGCGCACACCCCCGTCGCCGCGCCGCCCCCACCGCCACGTTTCGCCGCGCGGGTCGGCCGGCTGCGCTACCTGAATCTGCTTGCCGCGACCGTTGTCGGTGCGCTCGTGGTGTTGCTCCTGTTGTGCCTGGCGCTGCGCACCTACCCGGGTGGTGTCGCCATCATGGGAGTGTGGATGGCCGCGGGTATGGTCATCTGGCAACAGATCGCTGCCGCCGTCGTGTCGGTCTGGCGACTGCATGACGTGGGCCGTTCGGGTCTCTGGGCACTGATCTGGCTGATGCCATACGGCGGCGTCGTCGCGATGCTGTACCTGCTGTTCGCCCCCGGCAATGCGGTGCCCAACCGCTTCGGGCCCGTGCCGGCACAGCCTGGAGCGTTCGACAAGGTGGCCGGCGCCGTGGTCCTCGCCAGCCTGCTCGCGCTGGCGGTGGCCGGCTGGTGGCTGGGGCCGCTCGCGCTGGTCGTGGCCTTCATGGACGGATTGATGGCACTCGGCCGCTGACGCCGGCAAGCGTCTCCATCGGGGGGCAGGAACAGCCGTCCGGCGCGGCCCGGCGCTTTGGGCTAGCATGCCGTATCCCGACCATTGCACTGGAGGCGAGATTGACCGATTTTCCTGCGGCGCCAGCCGGCGCCGTGCAACAGCCGCAGCCGTTCGCGCTGCATGGCCGCATCGGCCGCGTGCGTTACCTGGCCTACAGCTTTGGCGCGATGATCGCGCTGCTGTTGGTCGCCATCGTCCTGGGTGCGCTGCTGGGTGCGATTGGCGCCGGGCCGGCCGTCGCCGCCGGGTTGATGCAACTGCTGGTCGGCACGTTGATGGCGGCGGCCAACCTGGTCATTGCCCGCCGCCGTCTGCACGACCTGGGCAAAGCCGGCTGGTGGGGCGTGCTGCTGCTGGTGCCGCTGTTGAATATCGCGGTCACCTTGTGGCTGGCAATCGGCAAAGGAGACGAAGGCGAGAATGCTTACGGCGCGCCGCCGGCCCCCAACAGCCGCGGCGCGATCGCGCTGGCGTGCGTCGGCCCGGGGCTGTTCCTGGCCATGGTGCTGTATTCGGCGGTGGACGCCTACAAAACGATCGGCGAACGCACGCGCGCGGCCAACAGCCGGGTGTTCTGATCAGGAAAACCGGTGACAGTCACCGGTTTTTCGCCGCTACGCCGCGGCAGGCGTATCCAGATTGTCGCCGTCCAGCGTGACGCGGTTGCGGCCCGCGCGCTTGCTGCGGTACAGCGCCAGGTCGGCGCGGCGCAGCGCATCTTCCCAGCTGCCGTCGCCCGCAGTGCGGCTGGCCAGCCCGATGCTGACGGTCAGCGCGACGGCCTTGTTGTCCGCATACAGGGGCGTGCGCGCGATCAGGTCGCGTACCCGCTCCGCGATGCGCAGCAGCGTGTCGTCGCTGCTGCCGGTGACCAGCACGGCGAATTCCTCGCCGCCCAGCCGGAACAGGCCGTCATAGCCGCGCAGCGCCTGCGCGGCCAATGCCGTGACGTGCCGGATAGCGCTATCTCCAACGCTGTGACCGTAGCGGTCGTTGATTGCCTTGAAGTGGTCGATGTCGAACGTCAGGAACGACAGCGCCTCCCCCGAGCGTTGCGTGCGCAGGCATTCGCGCTCGGCCACGTCGTGCAGGGCGCGCCGGTTCAGCCAGCCGGTCAGGCTGTCCGTCAGCGAGGCCTTGCGCAGTGCCAGCTCCTGGTGGCGGATGACGATCAGCGCGCAGCCCATGCCGGCGACCATCAGGAAGACGAACACGGACAGCGACCCCAGCGTTTGCAGGGCCTGGCTGCCCATGAACGTCAGGTCGGTCGTGCGGTGCCATGCGATATAGCCGGTGCGTACCAGCATCTGCAGCATGAACAGCAGTTCCAGCGCCATCAGCGGCAGGTAGGCGGGACGCGCCTCGCTGCGCGGCAGCCGCCAGATGTGCCAGACGACGGCGCCATTGATCGACACGATCACGGGCGCGAACATGAGCAGGCGGTTGGCGACGGATGCCTGCGCGAACTCGGTGCGGTGCACCAGCACGATCGCCAGCACCAGGGCCAGCAGTGCTTCGTAACGGGGCTTCAGGCCGAGGTGGCGGCGCAGTCCGGCCAGCACGCCGAAATGGCCGGCGATATACAGCGCGTTGCCGATCGCGGCGATGCTGACGTCATGCACCTGCGTCAGGCTGGCGGTGAACGCGACCGCGTTCGACGAGAAAAACAGCAGTCCCGCCAGCGACCAGTCCACCAGGCCGGCGGCGCGCGAGCCGGCGCGATACAACAGGAACATGGTCGCCGCCATGATGCCCGCGGCCAGGCCCGAAGCGACGATCAGCGTGAAGGCGTCCATGATCCCCTTGTGAAATCTTTCATTGAAAGTACACAAGTATACGTGTGGAAAGTGGCGCTAATGCTCACACATTGTCACTTTTGGTAACGCCACCACAGCAAATCGTGAAAAGATTCGAGTCGCCGCCAGGGCAGCAGGGGCTGTCCCCGGGTTTTCATGGCGGAGCTGGCGCCGATGGCACGCCGCGGATGAAAACCGGGGACAGTCCCCTTGCCTGGAACGGTTATTTCCTTTGCGCGGCGGTCTGCTCGCGCACGGCGCGGAACTCGGCGTCCTTGGCCCAGTTCGGCCAGCTGCTGCCGTCGGCCAGGTCGCGGCCCAGGCTGTACAGCAGGCCCAGGTCGCGTGCCATGCCGGTGAAGGGCCACTGCGCATTCCATTCGTCCGATGGCTGGTGGTAGTGGTCGGTCACGTAAGTCTCCTCGACCTTCGCGCCAGCCGTCTTGCCGCCGTCGATCAGGTCTTCACCCGAACCGAACGAAATCGCCGGCACGCCGCGCTTGGCGAACGGGAAGTGGTCGGAACGGAAGAAGTGACCCGCCTCCGGCTTCGGATCGGGCGCGTAGGTCATGTCGTACTGCCTGGCCTTGGCGACCAGCTGGTCCAGCAGGTCCAGCTTGGCACTGCCCGAGATCGTGAAGTCGCGCGCCGGGCCGTACGGGCTCAGCGCATCCATATTGATGACGCCGACCGTCTTCTCCAGCGGGTACAGCGGATTGGCCGCATAGTATTCGGACCCCAGCAGGCCTTTTTCCTCGGCCGTCACGGCCAGGAAGGCCACGCCGCGCTGCGGTGCCGGCGCCTTGGCATAGGCGCGCGCCAGTTCCAGCAGGGCGGCGATGCCGGTCGCGTTGTCGACCGCGCCGTTGTAGATCCGGTCGCCCTTCGCGTCCGGCAGGCCGACGCCGAGGTGGTCCCAGTGGCCGCTGTAGATGACGGTTTCGTCCGGCCGCTTGCTGCCCTCGATACGGGCGGCCACGTTTTTCGACTTGATGACCTGGGCGTCCACCGCGTAGTGGGCCGACAGCGTGATGCCCTTCAGCGGCACCGGCTTGAAGTCGCGGCGCTGCGCCTGCTTCTTCAGCGCCTCGAAATCGAGGCCGGCGCGCTTGAACAGGTCCACGGTGACGTCGCGCTGGATCCAGGCCTCCATCGGCGCATGGGCTTCGCGCGGCGCCTTGCGCACGATGTCGTACATGACATTGGTGTTCGAGTTCTTCACCGTCGCCCAGCCGTAGGAAGCCGGCGCCGTCTCGTGCACGATCAGGGTGCCCAGCGCGCCGCGGCGGGCCATCTCTTCGTATTTGTACGTCCAGCGGCCGTAGTAGGTCATGGCCTTGCCGCCGAAATCGCCTTGGCCGGTCTCGAAGTCGGCATCGTTGATCAGCACGACGGCCAGCTTGCCCTGCAGTTCCACGCCCTTGAAATCGTCCCAGTTGCGCTCCGGCGCCGTGGTGCCGTAGCCGACGAAGACCAGCGGCGCGTTCTTGAAGTCGACCAGCTTGGCACCGTTCATCGCGGCGCGCACGGCGATCTGCTCGCCCTGCGTGAAGGACTCGCTCTTCTTGCCATCGTGCAGGGTCAGCTTGACCGGGCCCTTGATCTCGAAGCGGCCCAGCGGCACGTCCTGGGTCCAGCCGCGCTTGCCATTGACGACGTCGCCGCCCGGCTGCAGGCCGGCCGCCTTGAACTGCTCGACCAGGTATTCGACGGTCTTGGTTTCGCCGGCGGTATGCGGGCCGCGGCCCTCGAACGCGTCGGACGCCAGCACCTTGACGTGCTGCGACAGGCGCTGCGCGTCGAACTGCGGCGTGGCCGGGGTGCTCTGTGCCTGCGCCGCGAACGCGGCGGCCAGCAGGGTGACCAGCAAGACTTTCTTCACTGACGATTCTCCTCGATACGGAACTGCGATGTTGAATTGTGAATTCGGGAATGCAACGTTGCCAAGTATCTTCTTTCTGGTCGCGCAGGTCAAAGTTTCCGCTGGCGGGCCGGGGCATTTGCTATGCTGGCGGTTTGCGGCCGGCGCGTTGCCGGCCACGTTTTTACGGAGCAGCAGATGGTCTCGTTGCAGGAGCAACTACTCAAGGCGGGCCTGGTCGACAAGAAGAAGGTCAAACTGGTCAACCAGGACAAAAGCAAACAGGCGAAGGTGGAGCGCCGCACGGGCACGCAAAGCGTGGACGAAGCCAAGCTGGCCGCGCAGGAACAGCAGCGCAAGGCCGCCGAACGGGCGCGCGAGCTGAACGCGCAGCGCGACGCGGCCGCCGCGCAGAAGGCCATCATGGCGCAGATCGCGCAGATGGTGCAGCAGAACCGGCAGAGCAAGGGCAACGGCGACATCGCCTACAACTTCACCTTCCAGAACAAGATCGAACGCATCCATGTCTCCAGCGCCGTGCGCGAGCACCTGGTGGCCGGCCGGCTCGTCATCGTGCGCCTGGGCGAGAACACGGAGCTGGTCCCGCGCGTCATCGCGGACAAGATCGCCGAGCGCGACCCGGCGCTGGTGGTGCGGGTCAACAAGCCCAGCACCGAGGTCGATCCGGATGATCCGTATGCGGCTTACCAGATTCCGGATGATCTGATGTGGTGAGTCGGATGGCCGGTGCGGCAAACAAGCCGGGGTCTGTCCCCAGCGGGGACTGACCCTGAAGTTCACCGCCGATGTCACGCCAATCTCGCAAACTTCGGGGTCAGTCCCTTGCAGGGACAGACCCCACGAGCCACCCGAGCGGTGGCTTTTTTTGCGCCCGTCGCCCAGCTATTGAACCGAGGAAAGACCAAATCACGCGTCAAACGTGCGTTTGTCCTGGACAAATCCGCGTAAAATGGCTCCCATCACTGGTTCAGGAGCGGTTCAAATGAACGACATCACCCCGATCGACGGCACCGACCGGCCGCCGCTGGCCTACCGCAGCGGCGTGGCGGCCCGCCTGGCCGGCCTCAGCGTGGAAACGCTGCGCGTGTGGGAGCGGCGCTATAACTTGTCCGATACAAAACGCTCGGAGCATGGCCAGCGGCTCTACACCGCCGAGCAGGTGCGCCGGCTGGCGCTGCTCAAACAGCTGGTCGACCAGGGGCACCCGATCGGCACGCTGACCGGGCTGTCGATGGACCGGCTGGAAGAACTGACGGGTGTGCGCGCGGCACTGCCGGCCGCTTCGGCCCCGGTGCGCGTGGCCGTCATCGGCGAAAGCCTCGGCCGGCGCATCGCCGCCTCCGGCCACCTGCCGGGGCTGGACGTGCTGCGCCACTGCGCCCGGCTGGAGGATGCGGCCCTGCTGGCGGGCGTCGCGGCGGACGTGCTGCTCGTCGAGTTGTCCGAGCTGGAAGTGGAGGCGGTGCCGCTGATCGCGGCCGCACGGCGCCAGACCGACGTCGGCGCGGTTGTCGTGCTGTACCGCTTTTGTGCCAGCGCCACGATCCGCGAGCTGCGCGCGCATGGCTGCCTGGTGGCGCGCGTGCCCGCCGAGATGGGCGAACTGGCGCTGCTGTGCCGCGCTGCGCTGGCGGGGCAGGCCGTCGCCTTGCCGGAGCGCCCGGCGCTGGTGCAGCCGGCCCGCTTCGACGAGCGCGCGCTGGCCACCATTACCGCGGCCGGCAATCGCGTCATGTGCGAATGCCCGCGCCACCTGGCCGACCTGCTGCTGATGGTGGGATCGTTCGAGCGCTACAGCGCCCGCTGCGCGGCGGACAGCCCGTCCCACGCGCCGCTGCATCGCGAGCTGGAACTGGCGGCGGCCCGCGCCCGCACCCTGCTCGAGGGCGCGATGGAGCGGCTGGCCCTGGCGGAAGGGCTGCCGCTGCCGGCACCGGGCTGACGGCGCATCACGCGGCGGCCGGCAGGCGGTCGCCCGACCATGCCGCCGCGGCGTGCGCCAGCAGCGTCGCCTCGGCGTCGGCCAGCTTGCCGTCGGCATCGGCGATGCGCGACATGGCGGCCAGCAGCCGGCGCCGCAGCGCGGCATCGCGCACTTCAGCCAGCATCAGGTCGAGCGCCTCGGGCTCCAGCTCCACGTTGCGTTGGCCGGCCGCGTCGATCAGCATGTCCTCGCACAGCTCTCCCATCAATTCCTGGAAGGTGTCGAAATCGATGTCGATCTGCGCCAGCACGCCGGTGCGCGCCAGGGTGCGCAGTTCGGCCGGGGCCAGGTCGCCGTCGACGATCATCGCCAGGGCCAGGATACGGGCGGCAGCACGCGGGCTGTCGGTCGGATAGGTACGCATTGCTTACTCCTTCGATTGGTTACGCGTTACATACAGGCTGGCCACTACGCTGCCAGCGATCAAGGTGGCGACGACGGCCAGCGACACGTGCACGGGCAGGTGGACCCACGGCAGCAGCAGCATCTTCGCGCCGATAAAGCACAGCACCAGCGCCAGGCCATACTTCAGCAGGTGGAAACGGTCGGCGATGTCGGCCAGCAGGAAATACAGTGCGCGCAGGCCCAGGATCGCGAACAGGTTCGACGTAAAGACGATGAACGGGTCCGAAGTGATGGCGAAGATCGCCGGGATCGAATCGACTGCGAACACCAGGTCCGTCGCCTCGATCAGGATCAGCACCAGGAACAGCGTCGTCACGTGGCGCACGCCGTTGTGGCGCACGAAGAATTTCTCGCCATGGTCGCCCGGCGCCACCGGCAGCACGCGCCGCGCCAGGCGCAGCACCGGATTGTTCTGCACGTCCGGCTCATGGTCGGCGGCCCACATCATGCGCACGCCCGTCACCAGCAGGAAGGCACCGAACAGGTACAGCACCCACGAGAACTCGCTGACCACCCAGGCGCCGGCCAGGATCATCACGGCACGCATGACGATCGCGCCCAGCACGCCGTAGATCAGCACGCGGCGCTGGTACTCGGGGCGCACCTGGAAGGCCGAAAAGATCAGCAAGAAGATGAACACGTTGTCGACCGACAGCGCCTTCTCGATCAGGTAGCCGGACAGGAATTCGAGCGCCTTCTGCTCGGCGATTTCCGGCCCGACGCTGCCCTTCAGGTACCACCACAGGCCGGCGTTGAACAGCAGCGCCAGCGTGAACCAGCCCAGCGACCAGGCGCCGGCTTCGCGCACGCTGACCTTGTGCGCCTTGTTGCCGCCGAAGACCCACAGGTCCAGCGCCAGCATCACCAGCACGAAGCCGACGAAGCCCGCCCACATCGGGGCGGTGGCGATGTTCTCGATCGTGTCCATTGCTCTCTCCTGCGCGTGCGGTGGTTAGTGTCCGGTGTCGCCGCCGCTGTCGGCCGGCGGCAGTTTCTCGTGGCTGAAGCGGCGCTGGCGCGCCAGCTGGCGCGAGACGGCGTGGTCGGCCCTTTCGGCCGCCCTGTCGATGGCAGCATACAGGTTTTCCTCGGTGTCCTCGATCAGCACGGACTTGCGACCGTTGGGCAGGCTGACCTGGATCTTGCAGCGTTTGTCGCGGCCGCCGCGCGGACCGTTGATGTCGGACAGCCAGACGACCAGCCGGCGCGCCAGGGACCAGCCCAGCGCGAACTGCAGCCGCCGCTTGACGTAGGCCCGCAGGCTGTCGGTCAGTTCCAGGCCATTCGATTGAATCTCGATCTGCATCGCCATGATGTTCCTCCTTGGTGGTTGAAACTTCATGGTAGGGACGATCGATCGTTCGTACAATTCGAATATAATTTCTTAACGCATCGAGAAAATCGATGTGTTGGCATGCTTGAAAAACGCCCGGGAGAAACCATGGCCACGCTCAACTACAAGCATTTGCGCTACTTCTGGATGGTGGCGAAAAGCGGCAGCATCGCGCGGGCGGCGACGCAGCTGCACCTGACGCCGCAGTCGATCTCGGGCCAGCTGACGGAGTTCGCGGACACGCTCGGGGTCGAGCTGTTCCGCCGCGTGGGCCGCCGCCTGGAGCTGACGGAAACGGGCCGGCGCATCCTGCGCCATGCCGAGGACATCTTCAGCGCCGGCGACGCGCTGCTGGAAACGGTAAGGGACCAGTCGGCCGCCAGCGCGACCGCGTTCCGGGTCGGCGTTTCCGACTCCGTATCGAAGACGGTCGCCTGCCAGCTGGTCGCGCCCGCGCTGGCGCTGGCCGAGCCGATCCGGCTGATCTGCCGCGAGGGACGGCTGGCCGCGCTGCTGGCCGACCTGGCCGTGCACAAGCTGGACATGATCATCGCCGACCGTCCGATGCCCAGCCACCTGAGCGTGCGCGGCTACAACCACCTGCTGGGCGAAAGCGAACTGGCGGTGTTCGGCGCGCCAGCCCTGGCGCAAACGCTGGACGGTCCGTTCCCGGCCTGTCTGAACGGTGCGCCGCTGCTGCTGCCGGGCGAGGACTTCGCCGTGCACGCGCGCCTGATGCGCTGGCTGCACGACCACGTGCAGCGCCTGCACGTGGTCGGGGAATTCGATGACAGCGCGATGATCAAGGCCTTTGGCCAGTCGGGCGTCGGCTTGTTTTTTGCGCCCGGCGCCATCGCCCAGCACATCTGCGGCCAGTATGGCGTGCTCCTGCTGGGCACGATTCCCAGCCTGCGCGAGCAGGTCTACGCGATCACGTCCGAGCGGCGCTTGAAACATCCGGCCACCCAGGCGATCAGCCAAGCGGCGCGGCAGACGCTGGCGGGGTAGGCGACGTACCGAGAAACCGGCGCTTATCGCGGAAGCTGAGGCGCCACCCCCGGATCGCCATTGCCGCCGTCGACATTGCCGAAGTAGACGCGCAGGTCGTCGGCCGGCCGGAAATTGCGCAGGCGCACCTGGTAGGTGAGGTTGTCGATCTTGCGGAAGGTGCCGGGGAAGCACAGGCTGACGAGTTCCTCCGGCTTGCGCTTGACGATGTTGAGCGTGAAGTCCTCGATGCCGGACTTCCACGTGTTGCCCGTCTTGAGGATGTATTCGACGTGCTCCGCCGCCAAGTGGTCGGCGCCGTTGGCGGCGCGGCGCCAGCCCTTCAGGAACGCCGCGTCGGCGCAGTAGCGCTGCGTGAAGCCCTGGTCCAGCACCCAGGCCGCCGGGCCGCCGGCCACGAACGGGCGGTACCGGTGCTGCACGCGCACGATCTCGCCGGCGGGGAAGCGCTGGCGCCACACGTAGCTGACCTGTACCTTCCACTGCGGCTCGTCCGGTTCATCCATGCCCTCGGCCAGCAAGCCACGTTCGCGCAGCACCCGTTTCTGGGCGGCGGTGAATGGCGGCAGAGGGTGGCCGGCCAGCGTTTCGTTCAGGCCGATGCGCTCGCTGGACAGCCCGGCCGCGCGCAATTCGGCCGTCACATCCTTGCCGTCGCGAAGGGCGCGCAGCACCGGGGTAAAGGGCACCGGCCGGCCGTTCACGGTCACGGAAAAATTCGCCGGCTGGCCATAATAGTCCGGGTAGGGGCTTTCGGCCGCGCCATATGCCGGCAGCGGGAAGGCGATGGTTTCCTCGACGTCGGCACCGCTCTCGTTGACGAATTCGTAGTCCACGCTGATCAGGTCATGGCTGACGGTCAGCACTTCCTTTTTCATCGCGATGGCGTCGGTTTTCTGGAAAACGATGCCGCCGGCGCTGACGGCCGCCACGCCGTCGTTGGCGCAGGCCAGCGCGGGCAGCAGCACGGCGGCGCCTGCGGCGACCCGCAGGTGAACTGGGATTTTCATGGGGTGCTAAGCGAATGCATGGTCAAATGGACGCCATTATCTCATCGCGGAGAACCCATCATGACGCAGACATTCAAGGCCGGCGACAAAGTGGAATGGCATTCGTCGCAAGGCACCGTGCAGGGCACGGTCAAGAAAAAGCTGACCTCGCACACCAGTATCAAGGGCCACGAGGTGGCGGCATCGCCCGACAATCCGGAATACCTCGTCGTCAGCGACAAGACGGGGGCGGAAGCGGCGCACAAGCCCGATGCGCTGAAGAAAATATAAGCTTGCTTTTGTGCAGTAACGTACGGAACGCGCGCTCGTCCTGGCAGATGATGGCTTCACCAACTTTCAAAACATCGACGAGGAGAGCAATCATGGGTAAATATTTCCTGGCCTGGATCCTGGGCGTGCCGGGCATCGTGCTGGTGCTGTTGTACCTGTTCTTCAATTGAACGTCATGCCGTTCGATCCCCAACGCCACCCACGGGTGGCGTTGCTTTTGGCGGCTCAGCCAGCCGCCGTCTGCCACTGCCGCAGGCCGGCAATCGCGTCTTCCTTGGACTTCGCCTCGATCTCGATCCACGGCGCGCGCGCGTAGGCGGCCGGCATCGTCGCGATCAGGTCAGAATGCTGGCGGTCGTTGAACGATTCACGGCCGTTCGAGATGTGCACCAGCTGGTGCTCCGGCACGGCCCAGGTGGTGCGCGCCTTGTCGAACCATTCCGTCACGCTGGGATCGTCGTAGCTGTCCAGCTTCTCGTGCACGATGTGGTGGTGGGCGTCGAACACCATCGGCACGCCGCTCTGGACGCAGGCCTCGTGGATCTCGGCCGCGCTGTACGCATACTCGTCGTTTTCCAGGCCGAGGCGGCAGCGGATCGCGTCCGGCAGGGCCAGGATGTTGCGCACCAGCGTGTCGGTGCGATTGGCCTTGCCGCCGTGGATTTCCAGCAGCGCCCACGGCGTGCGCGGCTGGCCCAGCAGGTCCATGATGTCCGCATGCATCTGCAGGATCTTGACGCTGTTGGCGACCACGTTTTCGCTGTCGGAACTGAGCACCACGAACTGGTCGGGATGCATGACGAGCCGGATGTTGCGCTCGCGCGCCCGCGCGCCGGAGCGGGCCAGCGTGTCGGCGAAGCTGGCCAGCAGGTCGCGGCCCAGGTCGTCGTCGGCAAACGGGAAGATCGACGATGGAATGCGGTACAGGCCGATGTTCTCGCGCTCGCAATAGCGCATGGCCGTGTCGAAGGCCTGGATATTGCTGCGGTAGATATCGTCGAGCAGCTTCTGCTGGGTGTCCGGCGACTGTTCCAGCAAGCGCTTGCGCGTGATGGTGCGGTACTTGATCTCGTTCGAGACCGTGACGCAGACGAGTCCGAGATGTGGTGGCATGGCGCGATCGGTGACGGTGGTCGGACGCCGATCTTAGCAGCCCCCGGCGCCCGCGCGCGCCAGACAAGCGTGTCCTGGCGCCACGTTTGACCCGCTCTTGTTATGCTGGTGCCGCTCACTTGGAGGAAGCCGTGCAGAAGACCTTGATCATCATCGGACTGCTCATTGCCGCCGTTGGCCTGGCCTGGCCATGGCTGGGCAAGCTGCCGTTCGGCCGCCTGCCCGGCGACATCCACATCGTGCGCGAAGGGGGCGGTTTTTACTTCCCCATCGTTACCTGCCTCGTCATATCGGTCGTCGTCTCGCTGGTCATCTGGCTGCTGCGGCGCTGAAGCAGCGCCTTGACCGCCGCATCCATCTCGGCATAACCGCCTTCGCCGATCTGCGTGTGGACGATGCGGCCGCCCTGGTCGATCAGGTAGGCGGCCGGCCAGTACTGGTTCCTGAAGGCGTTCCAGGTGGCATAGTCGTTGTCCTGCACGACCGGGTAGGTCAGGCCGAAGCGCTTGGTGGCGGAACGAACGTTGTCCGTGCTGCGCTCGAAGGGGTACTCCGGCGTGTGCACGCCGATCACCACCAGGCCTTGGTCCTTGTACGTCTCGTACAGCCGCGCCACGTGCGGCAGCGTACGGATGCAGTTGATGCAGGAGTAGGTCCAGAAGTCGACCAGCACGACCTTGCCGCGCAGCTGCCGCAAGCTCAAGGGCGGGGAATTGAGCCAGGTCTTGACGCCGGCCAGTTCCGGCGCGGGACCGCGGTCGCGCAACGGTGGCGTGGCGGCTTGCACTGGCGCCAGGTGCAGCAGGGCGGTCAGGGCGATGGCGAACAGGGGTGTCTTCATATCAGGCCTCCGATGCAAGGTTGGTCAGCCAGGCGGCTGCCAGGGTGTCGTATTGGAAGTACATGGCCAGCGCGGTGGCGGTGATGAGCACGCCGGCCACGCCGCGGATCGCATGGGCATGGCGTGCCACGTGCCGCACGTACGTCTGCGCCAGCTGGCCGCCGTAGGCGATGGCCAGCATCGGGATGGCGGCGCCGCTGGCATACAGGAGCAACAGCAGGCCGGAGCGCCCCGGGCTGTGCGCGGCCGCCACCAGCGCCAGGATCGCGGCGAACGCGGGCCCCGCACAGGGCGTCCAGACGATGCCCAGGCCGGCGCCCAGCACCAGGGCGCCCAGGTTGCCGGGGCCCGCATGACGGCCGATGTCGATGCGGTTCAGCAGCGGCGCGAGGCGGACCGCCAGCAATTCGAAGGGACGGGACCACAGCATCGAGATGCCGAACAGCGCCAGCAGGACGATGGCGCCATTACGCAAGGCTCCCTGGGCCAGGCCGAGCGTGTCGGCGAAGGCGCCGAACAGCAGCGCGCAGCCGGCAAACGTCAGCACGAAGCCGCCGGCGATGAACACCGGCCGCCAGCGGCCCGTGCCGGAGTTCATCCCAGCGCCCAGCAGGATCGGCAGCATCGGCAGGATGCAGGGCGCCGCTACCGTCAGCAGGCCGGCCGAGAAGGCCAGCGGCAGGTCCACGTTCACGGCATGCCTCCCGCGGCGCGGCGCCACGTCTGCGCACCCGCCATGGCCGGCATGCCCAGCGGCCGCAGTTCCAGCTGGTCTGCCGCCACCAGGCGCAGCTCGCAGTCATAGGTCTGGCCGTTCTCGCGGTTGTAGACGCGGCCCTGCCATGTGCCGTCGGCAGCCGGCCGCAGGTCCGTCAGCAGCCGCATGCCGAGGGCGGGCCGGCTGTCGGCGGCCTGCATGGGCTGGCCGGGATGGCTCATCGAACGATTGCCCAGCACCTTGCTGACGGTGCCGCACAGGGCTTCGCCGCAGGGCGCGATCTCGACTTCGAGGTTGCCGCTGGCGGTGATCCAGCGGCCCTGTTCGGGCAGGGGGGCCGCGTGCAGCGGCAGGGTGGCCAGCGCAAGCGCGCCGGCGAGCAGGCGGATGGACAGTGACATGGCGACTCCTTGTCAGGTTGCCGGCCAGCTTGGCCGGTGACGTCATTGGACGCCCGCCGCGTGTCCGGCATGTGTCGAGGGCCGGGCCGTTTTGCATCCCAATTTGTCCAGAGCCGGGCCGGACACATTGCGACATAAATCTGTTCCGGGCCGCCGCCGGAATGCGCTATAAAGCTGGGTATGCCTACTTCCGACCATATCCTGATCGTCGACGACGACCGCGAGATCCGCGAGCTGCTGGCGGCCTACTTGCGCAAGAACGGTTTCACGGTGTCGCTGGCCGCCGACGGGCGCCAGCTGCGCGCGTTGCTGGAAGACACGCCCGTCGACCTGCTGGTGCTGGACCTGATGCTGCCTGGCGAAGATGGCCTGAGCCTGTGCCGCGCGTTGCGGGCGGGCCGCCACCAGGCGCTGCCGATCCTGATGCTGACGGCGCGCGACGAGGAGGCCGACCGCATCCTCGGCCTGGAGATGGGCGCGGACGATTACCTGACCAAGCCCTTCGCGGCGCGCGAGCTGATGGCGCGCATCCAGGCCGTGCTGCGACGCACGCGCATGCTGCCACCCAACCTGCGGGTCGCGGAAAGCGCGCCGCTGCTGCGCTTCGGCGACTGGCGCCTGGACACGACCGCCCGTCACCTGCTCGATGCGGACGGCACGATGGTGGCCTTGAGCGGCGCCGAGTACCGCCTGCTGCGCGTGCTGCTCGATCATCCGCAGCGGGTCCTGAACCGCGACCAGCTCCTGAACCTGACGCAGGGCCGCGGCGTGGAGATCTTCGACCGCTCGATCGACCTCTTGGTCAGCCGCCTGCGCCAGCGCCTGCGTGACGGTGCGCGCGCGGCGCGCTACATCAAGACGGTGCGCAACGAAGGCTACGTGTTCTGCGCGACCGTCGAGCCGGCGCCGTGATACGCGGGCCGCGCACGCTGTTCGGCCGGCTGGTCGCGATCCTGCTGTGCGGCCTGGTGGCGGCGCAGGCCCTGACGTTCGGCCTGCTGTGGTACGAGCGCATGACGGCGTCCCGCACGATGATGTATGCCTACATGGGACGCGACGTGGCCAGCTCGGTGGCCATGCTGGAGCGGCTGCCGGCCGGCGAACGGGCGGCGTGGCTCGCCATGCTGGAACGTCGCAACTACCACTATCGCCTCGGTGTCCCGCTTGGCCGGCGCGGTCCGGCGGCACCGGACGACGCGGCTGCCGCCAGCGTGGCCAGGTGGCTGGGACCGCGCTACCGCGTGGACGTGGCCGCGACCGCGCCGGACGGGCCGCGTCGCCTCGTCGTCGACCTGCGCGATGGCACGCCGCTGGCGATCGAGTTCGCGCCGGCCGGCATGCCGCTGGCGCAATGGCTGCCGGCGCTGCTGCTGGCACAGCTGGGCGTGCTGGGACTGTCGTGCTGGCTGGCGGTGCGCGTCGCGACCCGCCCGCTGGCCCGGCTGGCGCAGGCCGCCGAGGCGCTCAGCCCTGCCCGGGCGGCGGCGCCGGTGCCGGAGGAGGGCCCGGCCGAAGTGGCGCAGGCGGCCCGCTCGTTCAACGCCATGCAGGCGCGCATCGCCCGCCACCTGCAGGAGCGCACGCGCATGCTGGCCGCGATCGCGCACGACCTGCAAACGCCAGTCACGCGCATGCGCCTGCGCACGGAGCTGATGGATGACGAGACGGAACGCGACAGATGGCAGGCCGACCTGGCGGCCATGCAGGCGCTGATCAAGGAAGGGATCGCCTACGCCCGCAGCGCGCACGCGGCGGCCGAGCCGGCGGTGCGCTTCGACCCGGATGCGCTGCTCGATGCTGTGGTGGCCGACTATGCCGATGCCGGCCGGGCCGTCTCGCTGCATGGCACGGTCGGGCAGCCGCTGGTGTCCAGGCCGCAGGCGCTGCGTCGGATCGTGACGAATCTGGTCGACAATGCATTGAAATTCGCAGGCGCCGCCGACATCGTGGCCGGGCTGACGAACGGCGGTGTGACGATCGCGGTGCTGGACCGGGGGCCGGGCATCCCGGCCGGGCAGCTGCACGCGGTGCTGCAGCCGTTCTACCGGCTGGAAGACTCGCGCAATGCGGAAACGGGCGGCAGCGGCCTGGGGCTGGCGATCGCGCAGGAGCTGGCCGAGGGGATCGGCGCGGTGCTGACGTTGTCGAACCGCGCCGAAGGCGGCCTGCGCGCGCAGGTGACGCTGCCGCCGGCGCAAGGCCAGGCGGCAGCCAAAGGCGATTAGAAGTAGTAGTTGGCCGAAATGCCGAGGTGGCTGCCGTTGACATCACCGCGGTAGCCGGATTTCTTGAACTTCTCGTTGACGTAGCGCATCTTGACGCCCAGTTTTGGGCTGTAGAAGTACTCTGCTTCGATCAGGCCGCTGGTGGTGTTGTCGAACTTGAAGTCCATGCCGTCCAGGACGCCGCTGCTGGAGATCTTCGGCTTGCTGGTGTAACGCACGCCGGCGCCCACGCGCCACTCTTGGTTGATGTGGTAGTAGCCGACCAGTTCGACCGGGAAGCGCTCGAAGCGCACGTCGCCGTTGTCGCCGCTGCTGTTGTTGACGTGGTAGTTGACCGTGCCTTGCAGCGAGAAGGACTCGCTGATGCGATAGTCGGCGCCGGCCGTCAGGTACACCAGGCCGCCAGCCCGCAGGTCTTCCGAGTGACCGTCGGTGAACTCGACGGTGGTCAGTTTGTCGCCACCGAAGCTGAGGCCCGCGCCGACCATGAAACGCAGTGGGGATGCCGTTTGGGCCTGAGCAGCGGCCGTCAGGGCGAACAGGGAGGCGAAAGCGAATACGAACTTCTTCATTGCAAAAAACTCTAGTCAGTTGGGAAGGGCGGTACTGTAACGGTTTATTTTCACAAATGCAATTCGAAGTTCCCAAAATCATTATTTTGTGTCGCGTTTGCGGTAATCGACGCGCCTTGGCGAATATATTGGGGATCGCAATCCCGGCCCGATCTCTGTATGATGAATATTTACAAAAAATAAAGATTTAGTTTTCCCATGCTAATAGTGACTCACAACGGCAAGTTCCATGCCGACGACGCCTGGGCCGTCGCCGTCCTGCACATCCTGTATCCGCAGGCCGAGATCGTCCGGACGCGCGACCAGGCGATCATCGACCGGGCCGATTTGGTCGTGGACGTCGGCGGTGTCTGGGAGCCGGCCAGCGGGCGCTTCGACCATCACCAGAAGGGTTTCAGCGGTGCGCGCCAGAGCGGCGTGCCGTACGCCAGCGCCGGGCTGGTCTGGCGCGAATTCGGCGGGCAGTGCGTGCGCTCGGTCGCCTTGACGCACTGCGGCCACGAGCTGTCCGAGGACAAGGCGCGCGAGCTGGCCTATGCGATCGACAGCGATATCGTGCAATACCTGGACCTGTCGGACGTGGGCGCGGCCAAGAACGCGCCGGGCGGCTATGGCCTGTCGGCCGTGATCTCGGGCTTCAACCCGAACTGGCTCGACGAGCAACGACTGGGCTACGGCGAGCCGGCGGAGGCGTTTCGCCTGGTCGAGTTCCGCCGCGCGATGGCGTTGCTGACGGACGTGCTGGTGAACTCGGTCAAGTACCGCGTCGGCGCGCTGCTGGCGGTGCAGCAGGTGCGCCAGTCCGAGGCGCTGGAGGGCGGCAGGGTGCTGTTCCTGAAGAACAGCGCACTGCCGTGGACCCAGCTGGTCCGCAAGGAAATGCCGAAGGTGCTGTTCGTGATCAGCCACAGCCTGGGCGAGCAGCGCTATCTGCTGCATACCGTGCCGGTCAGTGCCGAGAGTTTCGAGGCCCGCGCCGATTTGCCCGCAGCGTGGGCGGGCCTGCGCGACGCGGAGCTGGCCGCCGTCACCGGCGTGCCGGACGCGATTTTCTGTCACAACGGCCGCTTTATCGCGGCGGTGAAATCGTACGAGGGGGCGCGCGAAATGGCGCGGCAGGCGCTGCAGGCGCTGGCGTAGGTGCGCAGCTCAGCTGCCGCCGGCACGGCGGCAGCGCTCCGAGCAGAACTTCACGTTGTCCCAGTCCCGTGCCCACTTCTTGCGCCAACTGAACGGCAGGCCGCAGCGGGCGCACAGTTTGGTGGGCAGGTCGGCCTTCTTGCGCATCTTCATGGCGCCATCTTCGTTCAGTCCAGGGTAGAACACAGCAACTTCAAGTCATCCGAGCCGGCTGGCGCGCCCAGTTCGGCCGTGACAGCCAGGTCGAGCGTGGTCAGGCGCTCCGGGTCGGTGCCGATGGCATACAGATGCTTGCCGTCCGGTGCGAACTGCAGGCCCGTCGGCTTGCCGTCGTACGGATAGGATGCCACGATGTAGCCGGTACGCAGGCTGACCACCAGGACGCGGCCGCCGGCGGCAATGGCCAGGCGACTGGCGCTGCGATCGATGGCGACTGGCGCCGCCCATACGCCCTGGCAGAAGTGCGAGGTCGTCTCGACCTTCTTGCTGGCCAGGTCGACCCGGTCGATGGCGTCCACCCCCACCACCCAGGCCTTGCCGCGCGCGGCATCGAAATAGGCGCCGTTCATGTAGCCCGAGGTGATGCTGACATCCGCCACTTCGGCCAGGGTAGCGGCGTCCAGCACCACCAGGCGCGACAAGCTCTGATCGAGCACCCAGACTTCACGCTCCTGCGCCGCCAGCCAGATGCCGGCCGGGTGGTATTCGTCCAGGCGGTTCTTGCCGAAGGCCGCGGAGCGGGCAGCGATCTTGCGCGTGCCCAGGTCGACCGCCACGACGGTGTTGTCGGCATCGTTGAGCACATAGACACGCTGGCCCGCTCGATCGGCCGCCACGGCGCGCGGCACTTTGCCGGTCTTGAGCGCGCCCGTCATCGTCCCCGTCTGCAAGTCGACGATGCCGATGCCGTCCTTTTCCATCGACGCGGCATAAGCGGTGCGGCCGTCCGGCGCCAGCGCCAGCGCGTTCGGATTGTTCGGGAAGCAGGGCGGATGGGCGCACCCGATCATCATGCCTTGCGTGCGCGGCCCCTTGATCCACGGCCCGCCGGTACGCCCGGCCAGGTCGATCACCTGCACCGCGTTCCAGCCCGCGGTGACGGCCACGCGCTGGGCGTCCGGCAGCAGGTACAGGCTGTGAGGGCGGTGCTCCAGCGCGATCGACGTCCCGGCCGCGACTTCGTCCGTCTCGGTGCGCGGGCCGCGCTTGCGTTCCTCGACAATGGCGGCCAGGCGCTCTTTCTTCTTGCGCTCGGCCAGTTCCTTCTCCGCACGCTCGGCCTTCTCCGCGGCGTGCACTTCCCGCAGCATCTGCAGCCCTTCGGACGGCTCGATGCGCAGTGCCGCCACCAGCGCGGCGACCGCGCCGGCGCAGATCAGCATGCCGGCCAGCGTGCTTTGCAGCCGGCTGGCACGGGGCGAGACCATGGCAAAGGCGCCACCCACGATAAAGCCGCCGACCAGGCCGCCGACGTGGCAGGCATTGTCGATGCCGGGAATGGCCGAGCCGATGACGAGGTTGATGACGATGGTCTGCACCAGCGGCCCGCCGATCTTCACGTCTTCATGGGGATCGTTGTGCCAGCTGGCCACCAGCCAGTCGGCCAGGTAGGCGCCGGTCAGGCCCATCAGCGCGCCGGACGCGCCGGCCGCGACCACCTGGTTGAACGGGTCGGCATGCCACAGGGCGCTGACGACGCTGCCGGCCAGGCCGGACAGCAGGTACACCAGCAGCAGGCGCACCGGCCCGAAGCGGCGCTCGGCCATGGCGCCGAACGACAGCAGCATGTACATGTTGACGGCCAGGTGCATCAGGCCGATGTGCAGGAACATGCTGGTCAGGAGCCGCCACGGCTCGTCGGTCAGCGAGTAGACCGCCAGGTTGGCACCCCAGCGCACCAGGTCGTCGGAGTTCGGGTCAAGCCAGTCCAGCCCGGCTGCGACCTGGATCAGGTACAGCACGATATTGATGGCTATCAGGGCAAAAGTGACGACGGGGGCGCGGGGCGGCTGGACGGCAACGGTCATGGCAACATAATAGTTAGAACAGCCGGGCAGGTTAATTCAAACTTGCAGTTTCGGCAAGTAACATTGCTGCCGCGCCTAGCCGATGTTTTTCTGGCGCGCCTTGCTGAGCGCCCCCCCACGCTTTGCGATAGGACCATTCAACCAGCTCCGTCAAATACTCGGCGGGGAATGCTTCGACCCGCACCACGGTAATCCAGTGAAAACGCCCCATGTAGCGGGCCGGTTTTACGCCTGGCATGTCGGTCAGTTCGAGAAAGCGCTCCGGTGCGACCCGCACGCTGAAGCGCCATTGTTCCGGTTCGCTGGTCTTGAAATAGGCGAAGTTTTTGCCGCCCACCGAATAGGTGAGGATATTGCTCGGGGCGCCGTGCAGCGTTTCGACCGCACCGCCGAATGTTTTACAAAATGCCTTGAGTTCGTCTACGGTCATGGGAAGAGGTTGTTCAACATTATTGTCGTTATATTAACTGAGGCATCGGCGGCTGGTACAAATAAACCGGCGCTGATACATCTCCAAATGTTGCATTGCTCAATTAATCGGGACATAGTTCTGCCATGTCCTCCGCCACGCTCAACCTGCATGCCTGGCCAGCCGACGGCCCCGAACCGATCGCGGCCTGCGTCGTTTCGATCGACCTCGAGGTCGGCCGCGACAGCGGGCGCATTCACCGGTTTGCCGGCGTCCACGGCAAGCATCGCCGTGACGTCGCCTTCCCGCCCGGGACGCTGCCCGAGGCGTTGCGCGCCCTCGACGGTCTCGCCGACGAGGCCAGCTACGTGCTTGGGCACAACCTGATCGCCTTCGACCTGCCGCAATTGCGTGCCGCCCAGCCCACCCTGCGGCTGCTGGCCAAGGATGCGATCGATACCTTGCGCCTGAATCCGCTGGCGTTCCCGCGCAACCCCTACCACCACCTGGTCAAGCATTACCACGACGGCAGCTTGCTGGGGAACTGCCGTAACGACCCCCTGCTCGATGCGGGCCTGGCGCTGCAGGTGTTCGCCGACCAGGTCGACAGCCTGACGAAGATGGCCGGCGAGTCGCCGGACCTCCTGCTGGCATGGCATTGGCTGACGACGGAGCGGCGCGGCGTGGGCGGCCTGGATCACTTCTTTACCGAGGTACGCGGGGCGCCAAGACCGGACGCGCCGGACGCCGAGGCGGCCCTGCGGCGCCTGCTGGCCGATGCCGGCTGCGCCCAAGCGGGCGCCGACCTGGTCGCGCGCGCGCGTGACCATGCCTGGCCGCTGGCCTATGCGCTGGCGTGGATCTCCGTGGCGGGCGGCGATTCGGTCATGCCGCCGTGGGTACGGTACCAGTTCCCTGTAACGGGAAGGCTGATCCGGCGGCTGCGCGACACGCCGTGCGGTTCGCCGGCTTGCCGTTGGTGCGAGCGCGAACATGACTCGCTGCGTCAGCTGCGGCACTGGTTCGGCCCAGGATACACGTTCCGGCCGGAGCCGGTGTACGGCCCCAGCGGCCGTCCGCTGCAGCAGGAGATCGTCGAGGCGGCGATGCGCGGCGAGCATGCGTTGGGCATCCTGCCGACCGGCACCGGCAAGTCGCTGTGCTACCAGGTGCCCGCGCTGTCGCGCTTCGTGCGCACCGGGGCCCTGTCCATCGTCATCTCGCCGCTGGTGGCGCTGATGGAGGACCAGGTCAATGGACTGCGCGCCCGCGGCATCCACGGCTGCGCGGCCATCAACGGCCTGCTGTCCATGCCCGAGCGCGCGGATGTGCTCGACCGGGTACGCCTGGGCGACGTCAGCATCCTGCTGATCGCCCCGGAGCAGCTGCGCAACAAGAGCGTGCGCAAGGTGCTGGCGCAGCGCGAGGTCGGTGCCTGGATCTTCGACGAAGCGCACTGCCTGTCGAAATGGGGCCAGGATTTCCGGCCCGATTATCGCTACGTGGCGCGCTTCATCCGCGAAAGCGTCGAGGCCAGCCCCGGCAAGGAGATGCCACTGATCCAGTGCCTGACCGCCACGGCCAAGCCCGAGGTGGTGGCCGACATCGTCGGCCATTTCCGCGACAAGCTGGGGATCGAACTGCGCTTGTTCGACGGCGGCGCCAAGCGGGACAACCTCGACTTCGAAGTGCTGGAAACCACCGAGGACACCAAGTTTGCCCATGTGGCCGCGCTGATCGAACGGGAACTGCCGGCGCATACCAGGGATGGCGCCATCGTCTATTGCGCCACCCGCAAGCAGGTCGGCGCGTTGGCGGATTTTTTGCGCGACAAGGGTATGGCCGCCGCGCCCTACCACGCCAAGCTGCCGCCGGAACTGAAGAAGGACACGCAACAGGCCTTCATCAAGGGCGAGTTGCGCGTGATCGCGGCCACCAATGCCTTCGGCATGGGCATCGACAAGCAGGATGTGCGGCTGGTCGTGCACGCGGACATTCCCGGCTCGCTGGAAAACTACCTGCAGGAGGCGGGGCGGGCCGGACGCGATCGCGCGCAGGCGCGCAGCGTGCTGCTGTACTGCGCCGACGACGTGGAGCGCCAGCACGGCATGTCGGCCGCGTCGCGCCTGTCGCGGCGCGATATCCAGGGCGTGCTGCGGGCGCTGCGCCAGCTGCAGCGCAAGAAGGACCGCGACCAGGTGCTGGTGGCCACGCCTGCCGAGATCCTGGAGGAGGATGAAGAGGGCAAGTTCAAGCGCGACGGCAATACCGACGACACGAGGGTCCGGACCGCCGTCGCCTGGCTGGAGGAAGCCGGGCTGGTACGGCGCGAGGAAAACGCGGTGCAGATTTTCCCGTCGTCGCTGCGCGTGAAGAACCGCGACGAGGCGGAGCGGCTGCTGGGCGATCTCGAGCCGGCTTACCGGCAGCGCTGCATGCGGTTGGTGGAGCTGCTGCTGGCGGCGGGCGCCGACGAGGGCCTGTCCACCGACGAACTGATGGCCGCCTGCGGCTTCAGTGCCGACCTGCTGCGCGAGACCCTGTTCCTGTTCGACCGCCTGGGCATCGCCAGCAACGACATGGCGATGACGGCCTTCGTCCACGTGGGGGTGGAAAACTCGTCGAAAAAACGCCTGCGCGAAGCCGGCGTCCTGGAAGCGGCCGTGATCGCCGCGCTGAAGGAGGAGGCACCGGATTTCGGCGTCGGCGACAGCGCGCCGCTGCACCTGCGGCTGCTGACGCAACGCCTGAAGGACCAGGGCCACGCGGTGCTGCCGCAGCGCGTGCGCCAGGTCATTGCCGGGCTGGCGGGCGACGGGCGCGACGGCGGCGACGGCAAGGGCAGCCTGACCCTGAAGCGCGGCGCCGACCCGGAAACGCTGCACGTGCTCCTCAACCGGCCCTGGCCCCGGCTGGAGCAGATCGCGGAGCGGCGCCGCGACGCCGCCGAACGGCTGCTCGATCATTGGCTGTCCACGCTGCCGCAGGGCGCCCGCGGCGTCGACCAGCTGGCGGAAACCACGGTGGGCCAGCTCACCGCCAGCGTGGCCGGCGACGCACTGCTGGCCGCCGCGACGACCGACCTGCGCAAGCTGGTCGACCGCGCCTTGCTGTGGCTGCACGAACAGGACGTGCTGCGGCTGAACAAGGGGCTGACGATCTTCCGTTCGGCCATGACCTTGCACCTGGAAAGCAACTGGAAACTGCAATTCGAGAAGAGCAACTACCTGCCGCTGGCGCAGCATTACGAGGAACTGACCCGGCAGATCCACATCATGGCCGAATACGCCGAGCGGGGCTTGCGCCAGATGGCGGACGCGATCCAGCTGGCGCTGGACTATTTCCAGTACGAGCGCGAGGAGTTCTGCCGGCGCTGGCTGCCGGGCAGGGAACCCGAACTGGCGCGCCAGACCACGCCGCAGTCCTGGAAGGACATCGTCGAGACGCTGGCCGCGCCGCACCAGCGCAATATCGTGGCGGACGATCGCGAGAGCGTCAACGTACTGGTGCTGGCCGGCCCGGGCGCGGGCAAGACGCGCGTGCTGGTCCATCGCATCGCCTACCTGATCCGCATGCGGCGCGAGAATCCGCAGGCAGTGCTGGCGCTGGCCTATAACCGCCACGCGGCCCTGGAGATCCGCAAGCGCCTGGCCGCACTGATCGGCGACGACGCGCGAGGCGTCACCGTGCTGACCTGCCACGCCCTGGCCATGCGATTGGTGGGCACCAGCTTCGTCCATCGCGGCGGCGAGGAAGGCGACTTCGATGCCGTGCTGGCCGAGGCGACCGCGCTGCTGGAAGGGCGCGGCCTGCCGCCGGAAGACGCCGACGCGCAGCGCGACCGGCTGCTGGCCGGCTTCCGCTGGATCCTGGTCGACGAGTACCAGGACATCGGCCCCGGTCAATATGCGCTGATCGCCGCGCTGGCCGGCCGCAAGCGCAGCGACGAGGACGGGCGCCTGAACCTGTTCGCCGTCGGCGACGACGACCAGAACATCTATGCGTTCGCCGGCGCGTCGATCGAGTACATCCGCCGCTATACAGAAGACTACAAGGCGCGCCAGGAGCAGCTGGTCGAGAACTATCGCAGCACGCGGCACATCGTCGCGGCGGCCAACCTGGTGATTGGCCGTGCCGGGGATCGCATGAAACAGCAGGCGATCCGTGTCGATACCCGGCGCGCCAACGCGCCAGCCGGCGGCGCCTGGCAGCAGGTCGATCCGGTGACCCAGGGCCGGGTGCAGGTGCTGCCGGCCGGGAAGGACGCGCAGGAGCAGGCCCTGGCCATCTACACGGAGCTCAAGCGCATGCTGGCGCTCGGCCTCGATCCGGCCCGCACGGCGCTGATCGCGCGCCAATGGAAGTACCTCGACCCGGTGCGCGCGGCCCTGGAAGCGGCCGGCATCCCGGTCAGCATGGCCGACGAGGAGGCGCCGTCGCTGTGGCGCCTGCGTGAAACCCAGGCGTTCCTGGCTCATCTGGACGCGCACTGCGCGGCCAACGGCAAGCGCTTGCTCAAGACGGACGACTTGCGGGCCTGGCTGGCCCAGCGCGACGACTCGCCCTGGTGGCCCGTGCTGCGCGAGGCGGTCGACGCATTTGCCGCCGACACCCAGGAAGCGGAAGTGTCGCTGGCCCGCTTCCAGGAGTGGCTGGCCGAATGGGGCCGGGCCAGCCGCCAGCAGCAGGGCGGCGTGCTGCTGCTGACGGCGCATCGCGCCAAGGGCCTGGAGTTCGACCATGTGTTCGTGCTCGATGGCGACTGGCGCGGCGGGCAGGGCGAGGACCCCGACGCGGCCCGGCGCCTGTATTACGTCGCCATGACGCGCGCCAGGTCGACGCTGACGCTGGCCCGCATGGACCCGGGCAACCCGATGATCGACGCGCTGGGCGAGCATGCCTGCCTGGTGCGCCGGGCACGTACCTCGTGGCTGCCCGCCCCCGGCCCGCTGGCCCGCCGCTTCTGCCTGCCGGGCCAGCGCGACCTGAAGCTGAGCTTTGCGGGCTGGAAGGAGGCCAACAGTCCGGTGCACCGCGCCATCGCCGCCTTGCGCGTGGGCGACCCGCTCGATTACGTCGACGACGAACAGGGGGCCAGGCTGGAGGCGGGCGGCGTGATCGTCGGGCGGTTTGCGAAGAGCTTCCAGCCACCGGCCGGCATGCGCTGCGTGCTCGCGCGGGTGCGCGCGGTGCTGGTCTGGCGCAAGTGCGACAACGCGCCGGAATTCCAGGTGCGCTGCCAACGGGACTGTTGGGAAATCGTCATGCCCGAGCTGGTGTTCGAGCGTTGACCGTGCCTATAATCGATTCACTCTAACCGCGGGGAGAATGCGCATGAAAACGTCGCGTCGTCTGCTTCCTTGGCTCGTCGCCCTGCTGTTGCCGATGGCAACGGCGACGGCCGACGAAACCTGCAACTCCCCTTACATGGCCAACCTGATCAAGGGCCAGGAGGACTACCTGCACGTCTGGACCCTGGGCGTGCCCGGCCTGGGAGACGGTGCGGACAAGCTCGTTACAGTCGACGTCAATCCCCGTTCGCCAAAGTATGGCAAGGTGGTGGACGTGGTATCCGTCGGTGGCCGGGGCGAGGCCCATCACATGGGCTTTACCGACGACCGCCGCTACCTGTGGGCCGGCCGCCTGGACGACAGCAAGATCTTCGTCTTCGATGTCGGCACCAATCCCGCCCGGCCCAAGCTGGTAAAGACGATTTCGGACCTGCCGGGAAAGAGCGGCTTCGTCGGCCCGCACACGTTTTACCCGATCCCCGGCCGCATGCTGATCGGCACCCTGTCGAACGCGCGCGACCATGGCGGCGCGACCGGCATCGTGGTGTATAACAACAAGGGCGACTACGTGACCAGCCACGCCATCCCGACCGCGCTGCCGGGCGCCGTACAGGCCGATGGCTACGGCTACGACATCGCCGTCAACCCCAACAGGAACGTGATGCTGACCTCCAGCTTCACGGGCCACAAGAATTACATGATGGACCTGGGCAAGCTGATGGCCGACCCCGCCGCCATGAAAAACTTCGGCAACACGATGGTCGTGTGGGACTTCAAGGCGATGAAGCCGACGAAGGTACTGGGCACGCCGGGTGCGCCGCTGGAAATCCGCTGGTCGCTGAACGAAGGCGACAACTGGGCCATCACGGCCTCGGCGCTGACGTCCAGGCTGTGGCTGATCAAGCAGGACGAACGGGGCGAGTGGCAGGCGCGCGACGTGGCCCCGATCGGCGACCCGGCCAAGATCCCGCTGCCCGTCGACATCTCGATCGCCGCCAACGGCAAGAGCCTGTGGGTCAACACCTTCATGGATGGCAAGACGCGGCTGTTCGACCTGACCAATCCGGCGGCGCCGAAGCAGGTCTATGAAAAGGTGACCGGCAAGCAGGTCAACATGGTCAGCCAGAGCTGGGACGGCAAGCGCGTCTACGTGACCAGCAGCCTGCTGGCGAACTGGGACAAGAAGGGGAACGACAACGAGCAGTTCCTCAAGCTGTTCAGCTGGGACGGCAAGGAGCTGCGCGAGCAGTGGAAGATCGACTTCACCAAGGAAGGGCTGGGGCGCGCCCACCACATGAAGTTCACGGCCAAGCCTGGCGGCGTCGCGGCCATTTCCGGCACCGCGATCGCGGACCGCGGTGCGCCGGCGCGCTGACGTCCTGTTGTGCGCTGCGCTGGCCGGCCTGGGCCTGGCGCACGCGCTGGCGGCCAGTCCCCCGCGCCAGCAATTCACGGTGCCGGCGCCCGGCAGCTACCGGCTCGAATCGATCCAGCCGGCGGCCGATGGCGCGGTGCTGGAATCGGACGGCACGGCCGGGCCGCTGCGCCGCTACACGACGGGCAAGGTGACGCTGCTCAGCTTTATCTACACGTATTGTGTCGATCCCGTCGGCTGTCCGCTGGCGTTCCAGACTTTCTCCGACCTGCGCACCCGCTTGCTGGCCAAGCCGGAAATGGCCCGGCGTGTGCGCTTCGTCAGCCTGTCGTTCGACCCCAGCAACGACACGCCGACGGCACTGCGGCATTACGCCGGCAACCTCGCCGCGCCCGGCAGCCCATTGCGCTGGCACTTCCTGACGACGCGCAGCGCAGCCGAGCTGCGGCCGATCATCGACGGCTTCGGCCAGGACGTCTCGGTCAACGTGGATGCGCAGGGGCGTCCCACGCGCTTCTACAATCACCTGCTGAAAGTGTTCCTGATCGACGCGCGCGGGCGGGTGCGGGAGATCTATACGACCGCTTACCTGATGCCGGACGTGATCTTCACCGATATCCAGACGCTGCTGATGGAACGCTAGCGCGGTTTCCCCCGTCCTGTACACACGGGCAAACGCTCGATGAGGTTGAAAGCGCTTTCAGGAAATTGGGGCTGCCCGTGCAGATTTCCAGAGAAAGCGTTTGACAGCGCTTTCATAATCCCGATATATTGAAACCCATGTTGACCGATGCCGACACCGCCGCGCCCGCCGTGACTCTCGAGCTGATCGCCCGCGAGGCCGGGGTGTCGCCGAGTACGGTGTCACGCATCCTCAACGGCACCGCAAAGGTCAGCGCGGACAAGCGCCTGGCGGTGGAGCAGACGATCGCCCGCTTCAATTTCCAGCCCAACGCGATGGCACGCAGCCTCGCCAAAGGGCAGACCTACACCATCGGCGTCCTGACCCAATTCATCGAAAGCCCGTTCTACGGCGAAGCGTTGCGCGGCATCGAGGACGCCTTGCGCCGCACGCCTTACTCGCCCCTGTTCGTCAGCGGCCACTGGAACCTGGCGGAGGAAGAAGCGAAGATGCGCCTGCTGCAGGGGCGCCGCGTGGATGGCGTCATCGTCCTGACCGGGCGCCTGGGCGACGAGCAGCTGCTCGACTACGCGCAGCGCCTGCCCATTGTCGTGACCGGACGCCAGCTGAGCGGCCCGCGGCTGGCCAGCGTGGACGTCGACGATTTCGAGGGTGCGCGCGAAGCCACGCGCCACCTGATCGAACTGGGCCACACGCGCATCGCCTTCATTTCCGGTCCGGCCGACCATCCGGACGCCAACGAGCGCCTGCGCGGCTATCGCCAGGCCCATGCCGATGCCGGCCTGGCACTGGTGCCCGAGCTGGTGGTGCCGGCCGACTTCATGGAAACCGGCGGCATGCTGGCCATCGGGCAGCTGCTCGAATCGCGCCAGAACTTTACCGCCGTCTTCGCGGCCAACGACCAGATGGCCTACGGCGCCCGGCTCGCGCTGTACCGGCGCAACCTGCGCGTGCCCGACGATATTTCATTGGTCGGCTATGACGACCTGCCCAATTCCACGTACCTGATGCCGCCCCTGACCACCGTACGCCAGCCGGTGTACGAGATCGGCAGGCTGGCCGCGCAGGCCATGCTGAAACTGATTGCGGGGGAGAGCGCCGAAATCGCCGCGCCGCCCCTGGAGCTTGTCGTCAGGGAGTCGACCCGGCGCGTGCGTCACTAGCAGCGCCCGAGAGCAGCATTTGCTTTTCCACCGGGGCCGCGCTGGCGGCTTCGTTCATCCAGCGCAGGTCATCGCGTTCGCGTTATCGCACCGCTCCCAGCGGCGGTGCCTTTCTCAAGGGCGGCATTGCGCCGCCGGTTTTGTTGGCATGCCTTCGCGGCAGGCGTCGTGACGGCCATGACTTCCCCGAACAGCAGCAAAGCGAACGGCGAGAAAACTCAGGAGACATTCATATGCACAGCAAATATTTTGATCCATGCCGAAGGCTGGTGCTTGCCATGCTGGCACTGCTGGCCATGGTATTCGTCCAGCCCGCGAAAGCCGCGGATTACACGGCGGGCGTCGCCATCGTCGACGCCAGGACGGTACTGTGGTTCCAGGGCGCCGGCATCACCCAGAGCATCGCGCACTACAACGTCGATGGCGGGGCCCAGCAAAACGTGTTCATGACCTACAACGCGGCCCGCGCACGGTACGAACTGGACGTGCCCGCCAGCGCTGGCCGTACCGTCAATCATTCGTTCACCTACACCAAGGCAGGTCTCGCCTATGACACGCCGTGGGCTTCCAGCGTCGTCGGTCTAGCGGTCGATGCCCCCGTCTTCACGCCAGCACCGGGCAACTACACGACCACCCAGAACGTGACACTGGCCAGCGCCACGGCCGGCGCGACGATCCGTTACACCGTGGACGGCAGCGCTCCGACAGCTTCCTCGGCTGCGTATGGCGGCGCGATCACCGTGGCGGCGCCAGGCAAGACGATCAAGGCCATCGCCATCAAGGACGGCGCCATGTCGCCCGTGGCCACGGCGGTCTACCAGGTCGGTGCGGCGGGCCTGGTCCATGGTGTGGCGGAGGATGGTTCGACGGCACGTATCTGGAACAAGCCGCCCACGACGCCGGGCACCAACATCGTCCACTACTTCGTCACCACCAAGGCTGGCGTCAAGGGCGCGCAGCGCGACGAGAACATGGTCTACGATGCGGCCGCGCAGCGCTGGAACGGCCCGACCATCAGCCCGATCGCGGCCGGTTCGAAGATTTCCTACTTCTTCACCTACACAGCGGCCAGCGGCGGCAACACGGATTCGGCCTGGTTCGAGTACATGCTGTGCGGCGATGGCGACTGCCCGAGCGCCGTGCCGAAGCCCGTGTTCAACCCGGCCGTGGGCGGCAAGGTTGCCGCCGGCACCCAGGTCACGCTGGGCCTGGGCACTGGCGCCGTCGCCGGCACCAGGATCTACTACACCCTCGACGGCAAGGCGCCGACGGCAGCTTCGCGGCTCTATAGTGGCACGCCGTTGAGCATCGACTCGGCCGTGACGATCAGCGCGATCGCCATCGGGCCGGACGGCCAGGCCTCGCGCCCGGCCAGCCTGACCTTCGACGTGCAAACGGCCTGCGATACGCAACCGCGGCAATGCCCGGTGGCCGCGCCGACCTTCTCGCATGCGAGCGGCAGCTATGCAAGCAGGATCGCCGTCAACATGCTGACAGAAACCACTGGCGCGACGGTGCACTACACCACCGACGGCAGCCTGCCGACGGCGGCCTCGCCGCAGTTCAACGGCGCGGTCTGGTTCGCCATCGATCCGGTCAAGGGCGACACCTATACGCTCAAGGCGATCGCCGTCAAGGACGGCAGGGAGTCGCCGGTCGTCTCGGCCGACTACAAGATCACCAGCAACGCCGAATCGGCGTGGGACGGCAAGACGGTGTTCAACATCGAGAACGGCACCGGCGGCAAGTATCGCGACGACCAGATCTACTGGTTCATCATCGGCAAGGACTGGGCTACCGGCCAGTTCGTGCGGGCCGATGCCAGCGGCAGGCTGGTTCCCGTCACGGAAGCGGACAACACCGTGCCCGTACCCAACCGCGACAAGCCTTATGCCAACTATGCCATCACCTTGGCGCAGGCCAAGTCGATCGTCATCCCACCGATCCAGTCGGCGCGCATCTATATGAGCGTGGGCAAGCCTGTGATGGTCCAGATCAACCGCGACATCAATGGCAACACCGGCTATGCCGGCCCGAACCTGGAAAACAGCACCGATCCGAATCTCGATGTGCAGTTCGACTTCGGCGAGTTCAATATCAACCGTCCACGCCCCGCCAGCGACTACCCCGGCATCTTCGTCAATACCACCCGCGTCGATATGTTCGGCCTGCCATTGCGCCTGCGCGTGCAGGGCCTGGACGGCTACGACGCCACGGTGGGCGAAACGCTGAAGGAAACGCGGGACGAACTGATCGCCCGCTTCATCCTGGAAACGCCGCCCGAGTTCCATGCCCTGGCCAAGGCGCCGTACGCGCCGACCCGCATCATGGCGCCGGCCCATGCCACCTTCAATGCCGAGGGCCCGAATGCCGGCTACCTGGACGCGTACATCGACGAAATCTGGAATATGTACCGTTCCCGCGACCTGGTCATGAAAGTGGGAGACTGGCCGACGTTCACGGGTCGGGTGGGGCCGGACGACGTGCTGACCTTCACCGACGGCATCGATACCTACAAGATTTACGGCAAGCCGACCACGCAGGAAGTCCTGCTGGGCAAAGGCCTGCTGGACGATGCGCGCGGCACCACGCCAGGCACGGACAAGTACAACAAGCAGCTCCAGCTGCAAGCCCAGATCTGCGCCGCGTTGAATCGCCACGTCGCCGAGCAGCCGAACGAACGCTGGTACGACGCGGCGTACTTCTATCCCGCCGGCTCGATCGCCAACTGGTTCACCAAATTCTGGCATGAGCACAGCTACAACGGCCTGGCCTATGGGTTCTCGTATGACGATGTCGGCGGCCATAGCCCGTCGATCTATACGCCGGCGCCGGTCAGCGTGACCTACACGATCGGCAAGTAAGTCGCCAAGTAAGCAGTTCCAGGTGGTACTTCGCGGCCCGTTCTTTGGACGGGCCGTTTTTTTATGGGCGCACCAATGCAAAACGCCACCCGAGGGTGGCGTTTGCAAGAATTCTTGGTGGCCCGGGGCGGAATCGAACCACCGACACAAGGATTTTCAGTCCTCTGCTCTACCAACTGAGCTACCAGGCCAAGAGGCCGCATTATAGCAGGCAAATGCAGGTTTGCAATAGTGATTGAGCATCTGCCGAGATATTTGCCGTGGCAGCAATGACCATGGCGGCGGCATGTTGCTTATCGCAACAAACCACCTTCCCGCCAGCTCCGGCCCGTCGCCTGCCCGCGCCGGGCCATCGGGATGCCGTCCATGGCCCACGGTCGCTATAATGGACGGATGAACAAATCATCCACCCCACCCAGCAAGCAGCACGTGCAGACGGCCGTCTGCATCGTCGGTAACGGCGCCATCGCCAAGACGGCCGCCCTCGCGTTCGCCCAGGCCGGGCAGAGCGTCACGCTGCTGGGGCCGCCGCCGGTCACGCCGCCGGATGGGCTGGAGCCCAGCTGGGACGTGCGCGTGTATGCGCTCAACCATACCGCGCAGGCGCTGCTGTCGTCGCTGAAGGTATGGGGTGCGATGGACGCCGCCCGCGTCGCGCCGGTGGATGCGATGATCGTCAAGGGCGATGGCGAACAGCCGGGCCACATCAATTTCGACGCCTACGGCGCCCATGCGGACACGCTGGCATGGATCGTCGAGGACCGCAACCTGAACCAGGCGCTGGACGCCGCGCTGCGCTTCGCCCAGAACGTGCACGCCGTCAGCGGCCGTGCCGTCGCATTGCGCACGACCCAGGAAGGCGCCACCATCGAGCTCGATGACGGCAGCGCGCTGCGCGCCGCGCTGGTGGTCGGCGCGGACGGCGCGCAGTCGTGGGTGCGCGGCCAGTGCGACATCGGCCTCGATTACAAGCCGTATAACCAGAAGGGCGTCGTCGCCAATTTCGAGTGCGAGCTGCCGCACCACGGCGCCGCGCTGCAGTGGTTCACCTGCACGCGCGGCATCGTCGCCTTGCTGCCGCTGCCGGGCAACCGCGTCTCGCTGGTGTGGTCGGCGCCCGATGCGCTGGCCGACACCTTGTGCAGCGAAGGCGCGCCGCCGCTGGCCGAGCGGCTGGCCGAATTCGCGGCGCCCAAGCTGGGCAAGCTGACGCCTGTCCAGCCCGAGCTGGTGCGCGCCTTCCCGCTGACCCTGATGCGGCCGCACTCGCTGGTGGCCGAGCGCGTGGCGCTGGTCGGCGACGCGGCCCACGTCGTGCATCCGCTGGCCGGGCACGGCATGAACCTGGGCTTCGGCGACGTGCGCGACCTGGTGCGCGCCGTGGCCGAGCGCGAGGAACACCGCTCGATCGGCGACGACCGCGTGCTGGCCCGCTACGCCCGTGCGCGCAAGGAAGAGGTGCTGGCGATGCAGGTCACCACCGACGGCCTGCACCGTTTATTCACGGCCAACCTCGAACCGGTACGCGTAGTGCGCAATTTGGGGCTAAACTTGCTGGATAAATTACCGATCGTGAAACGGCAGCTGATGTCGCATGCGCTCGGCAGGCACTGAAGCATTCGGCCGGCAGACAAATTCCGCACAATATCAGCACAACTGCGATGCATAATTGATGCAAGCTGGTCGGTGCACGTCACGCAAACCAACAACAAGATGTCTCGGGCGCCGCAAGGCGCACGGGGCCTGTCCGATTCCGGAGATCCTATGAAACTGCTGAAAACCGTATTCGCCATCGCATCGCTGCTGGCGCTGAGCCACGCCGGCGCCCAGAACAGCGTCGAGGCGACCATCCGCAAGAACGTCGAGCCGAAGCTGGGCGAGAACGTCAAGATCGACTCGATCCGCGAAACGCCTTACGGCGGCCTGTACGAAGTCCGGGTCGGCAACGAGGTGCGCTATACCGACAAGACGGGCTCCTACCTGATCGTCGGCCACGTCTTCAACCTGAAGACGAACGAGGACCTGACGCAGACCCGCCTGGATGACCTGAACAGGATCAAGTTCTCCGACCTGCCGCTGGATCTGGCCATCAAGACCGTCAAGGGCAACGGCAAGCGCGTCATCGCCGTGTTCGAGGACCCGAACTGCGGCTACTGCAAGCGCTTCCGCCAGCAGACGCTGAACCAGGTCGACAACGTCACGATCTACACCTACCTGTACAACATCCTGTCGCCGGATTCGGCGGTCAAGTCGAAGAACGTGTGGTGCTCGGCCGACCGCGCCAAGGCCTGGGACGACTGGATGCTGAACAACAAGGCGGCGCCGGCCGCGCCCGCGAACTGCACCACGCCCAACGACAAGGTATTCGCGCTGGGCCAGAAGCTCAACGTCAACGGCACGCCGGCGGTCTTCTTCGCCGACGGCACCCGCATTCCGGGCGCGATCGACATCAAGGCACTGGAAGCGAAGCTCGCAACGATCAAGCAGTAAGCAGCATCCGCCACATCGGAACAGAGCGGGCAGCCAGACCCGCAGGAACCGGCGCGCCATCGAGCGCGCCGTTTGCTCATCCATAACAGGAGTATTTCAATGGTGACCTTGAACATCAACGGCCGCGACATGCAAGTCGAGGCCGATCCGGCAACCCCTATCCTGTGGGCCCTGCGCGACAACCTGAACATGACCGGCACCAAGTTCGGTTGCGGCGCCGCGCTGTGCGGTGCCTGCACCGTGCACCTGGGCGGCCAGCCGATCCGCTCCTGCATCACGCCGATCTCCGCCGCCGTGGGCCAGAAGATCACGACGATCGAGGCGATGGAAAGCGACAAGGTCGGCAAGGCCGTGCAGGACGCCTGGGTGCGGCACGACGTGCCCCAATGCGGCTACTGCCAGAGCGGCCAGGTGATGAGCGCCACCGCGCTGCTGCGCACCAACAAGGCGCCCACCGACGCCGACATCGACAACGCCATGGCCGGCAATATCTGCCGCTGCGGCACCTACCAACGCATCCGCGCGGCGATCAAGGATGCCGCCAAGACCCTGGCCTGAGGAGACTCGCATGCGCAAGGAATGGTTCAAGGAGGACGGTTTGGCGACGCTCGCCAGCGGTGCGGCGACCGGTGTTTCGCGCCGCAGCTTCATGAAGGCGGCGGGCGCCGGCCTGGTGCTGGGCTTTACGTTCACGGGCGGCGGCCGCATGGCACGCGCCGCCGGCATCCCGCAAGCGGCGCAGCAGCCCAATGCGTTCCTGCGGATCGCGCCGGACAACACCATCACCGTCACGGTCAACCGGCTCGAATTCGGCCAGGGCGTGCACACGGCGCTGCCGATGCTGATCGCCGAGGAGCTCGACGCCGACTGGTCGCAGATCCGCGGCGCGCTGGCGCCGGCTGGCGAGGCCTACAAGGACCCGGCGTTCGGCATCCAGATCACCGGCGGCAGCGGCAGCGTCGCGCACTCGTGGGTGCAGTACCGCGAGGTCGGCGCCAAGGCACGTGCCATGCTGGTGGCCGCGGCCGTGCAGCAGTGGGGCACCACGCCGAACCAGGTCAAGGCCGCGAACGGCGTGCTGACGGGACCCGGCGGACGCAAGGCCACCTATGGCGAGATGGCCGAAGCGGCTTCGAAGCAGCCGGTGCCCGCCAATGTCGTGCTGAAAAACGTCGAGGACTTCCGCTTCATCGGCAAGCCGATGCCGCGCCTGGACGCACGCGCCAAGTCGAACGGCAGCCAGCAGTTCGGCATGGATTTCAAACCCGAAGGCACCAAGGTCGCGCTGGTGGCGCGGCCGCCCGTGTTCGGCGCCAAGGTGAAATCGGTCGATGCGGCCGCGGCGAAGGCGCTGCGCGGTGTGGTGGCCGTCGAGCGGGTGCCGCTGGACCGGGGCGCGGAGGGCGTGGCCGTGATCGCGGACGGCTACTGGCAGGCCAAGCAGGGCCGCGACGCGCTGAAGATCGACTGGGACACGAGCGGTGTCGAAAAGGTGGATACGAACAAGCAGTTCGCCGCCTTCCGCGCGCTGGCCGCCAAGCCGGGCACGGTGGCGAAGCAGGCCGACACGTCGAAGCTGGCCGCCGCACCGAAGAAGATCGACGCCGTCTACGAGTTCCCGTACCTGGCGCACGCGCCGATGGAGCCTTTGAACTGCGTGGTGGACCTGAAGGGCGACGCCTGCACGATCTGGGCCGGCAGCCAGTTCCAGACCATGGACCAGGCGGCCGCCGCCAAGACGGCCGGCCTGAAGCCGGAGCAGGTGACCCTGCACACGATGATGGCGGGCGGCGGCTTCGGCCGGCGCGCCACCCCGTCGTCGGACTACATCGTCGAGGCGGTGAATGTCGCCAAGGCTTACGGTAAGGGTCCCGTGAAAGTGATCTGGAGCCGCGAGGACGACATCAAGGGCGGCTACTACCGCCCGGCGCACGTGCACCGCGCCGCGCTGGGGCTGGACGGCAAGGGCAATATCGTCGGCTGGGACCACACCATCGTCGGCCAGTCGATCATCACCGGTTCGGCGTTCGAACCGATGATGGTCAAGAACGGCGTGGACAATACGATGGTCGAAGGCATGGGCGAGCCGTACAAGGTGCCGCTGAACCTGACGGTGCACAACGCCCAGGCCAACGTGCCGGTGCTGTGGTGGCGCTCGGTCGGCTCGACCCATACCGCCTTCGTGATGGAGACGCTGATCGACGAGGCGGCGCACGCGGCCGGCATGGACCCGGTGGCGTACCGCAAGAAGCTGATCCCGGCGGACCACCAGCGCCACCACCTGGCGCTGGACCTGGCGGTCGGCAAGTCCGGCTACGGCACGAAGAAGCTGCCGAAAGGGCAGGCCTACGGCGTGGCGCTGCACGAGTCGTTCGGCACGGTGGTCGCCTACGTGGTCACGGCATCCGTCGAGAAGGGCGTGCCGAAGCTGCACACGGTCACCGCCGGCGTGCACTGCAACCAGGCCGTCAACCCGCTGACGATCGAGGCGCAGGTGCAGGGCGCCGTGCTGATGGCCGTCGGCACTACGCTGCCGGGCGCCGCCATCACGCTGAAGGACGGCATGGTGGAGCAAAGCCAACTGTCCGACTACACGATGGCGCGCATGCCGGACATGCCGAAGGTGGAGGTGCACATCGTGCCGTCCACCCAGCCGCCGACCGGCATGGGCGAACCGGGCTTCCCGCCGCTGGCGCCGGCGTTCGCCAATGCCGTGTACCGGCTGACGGGCAAGCGGCTGCGCAAGCTGCCGTTCGACCTGGCCACGGCCGTCAAGGTGTGATGGCCGGCATTGTCGGCATCCTGCTGGCGGCCGGCCGCGGTCGCCGCTTCGATCCGCAGGGCCAGCGCAACAAGCTGCTGCAGCCGCTGCCCGGCGGCGACGTCGTGGCGGCGGCCAGCGCGCGGCACCTGCTGGCCGCGCTGCCGCGCGTGATCGCGGTGGTGCGGGCCGACGACGATGCCACGGCGGCACTGCTGGCCGCAGCAGGCTGCGAGGTGACACGCTGCTTTGATGCGGATAGCGGCATGGCCGCGTCGCTGGTGCATGGCTTGCGGCAGGCGGAGCAGGCTGCCGGCTGGGTGGTGGCGCTGGCCGACATGCCGCACGTGCGGCCGGCCACGATCGCCGCGCTGCGCCAGGCCGTGCTGGAGGGCGCGCCGATCGCGGTGCCCGTCCACCAGGATAAACGGGGCAACCCGGTGGCGTTCGGCCGCCGACACATGCCCGAACTGCTCGCGCTGTCCGGAGACCGCGGCGCGCGCGGTATAGTCAGCAACAACCCAGTCAACGAAGTGTGCGTGGACGATCCGGGCATCCTGCTCGATATCGACACGCCAACCGATCTATGATGAAAAAGAAAAAAACCACCGGCCAGGCCCCGGCCATCGCCTACGCCATCGCCGCCAAGGATCTGGCGGCCCACCTGTTCCAGGTCACGCTGACCGTGCAGCATCCTGCCGCCGAAGGCCAGGTGCTGGCGCTGCCGGCCTGGATCCCGGGCAGCTACATGATCCGCGAGTTCTCGCGCAATATCGTCCAGATCCGCGCCGAGGCCGAAGGCCGCGCGGTGCCGTTGATGAAGCTGGACAAGCACTCGTGGCAGGCGCCGCCCGTGGCCGGACCGCTGGTGGTCGTGTACGACGTGTATGCCTGGGACCTGTCGGTGCGTGCCGCGCACCTGGACCAGACCCACGGCTTCTTCAACGGCACCAGCGTGTTCCTGCGCGTGGTCGGACAGGAAGATGTGCCGCACGTGGTCGACATCCGCCAGCCGGAACACGAGGCGGCGCGCACCTGGCGCGTGGCCACGGCGCTGCCCGAACTGAAGGCGCGCCGCTACGGCTTCGGCACCTACGTCGCGGCCGACTACGATGAGCTGATCGACAGCCCGGTCGAGATGGGCGACTTCGCGCTGGCCACCTTTACCGCGCATGGGGTGGCGCACGATGTCGTGATCACGGGCCGCGTGCCGAACCTGGACATGGAACGCCTGTGCGCCGACCTGAAGGCGATCTGCGAAACGCAAATTGCCTTCTTCGAGCCGAAGACCAAGCGCGCGCCAATGGAGCGCTACGTGTTCATGACCCTCGCCGTGGGCGACGGCTACGGCGGCCTGGAACACCGCGCCTCGACGGCGCTGATCTGCGCCCGCGCCGACCTGCCGACGACGGCGCAGCGCGGCAAGGAACGCAACGAGGGCTACGTCAAGTTCCTGGGGCTGTGCAGCCACGAGTACTTCCACACCTGGAACGTCAAGCGCATCAAGCCGGCCGTGTTCGCGCCGTACGACCTGCAGGTGGAGAACTACACGCCGCTGCTGTGGCTGTTCGAAGGCTTCACCAGCTACTACGACGACCTGTTCCTGGTGCGCAGCGGCATGATCACGGAACAGCAGTATTACAAAGCGCTGGGCAAGACCATCGGCAGCGTGCTGCGCGGCGCCGGCCGCACCAGGCAGAGTGTGGCCGATTCCAGCTTCGACGCCTGGGGCAAGTACTACCGTCAGGACGAGAACGCGCCGAACGCCATCGTCAGCTATTACGCCAAGGGTTCGCTGGTCGGCCTGGCGCTGGACCTGACGATCCGCACCAAGACCGCGGGCCAGCGTTCGCTGGACGACATCATGCTGGCGCTGTGGCAGCGCTTTGGGCGCGACTTCTATCCGGACGGCCGGCGCGGCGTCACGCCCGCCGAGGTGGAAACGCTGTTCGACGAGATCAGCGGCATGAAGCTCAAGCCCTTCTTTGAAAAATACATCCGCGGCACGGAAGACGTGCCGCTGGCCAAGCTGCTGGCGCCGTTCGGCGTCAAGTACACGGACGAGCGCAAGGGCGACAAGCCGAGCCTGGACGCCAACATCGGCCGCGACGGCGCCGACTGCAAGCTGTCCGCCGTGCACGAAGGCGGCGCGGCGCATCTCGCCGGCCTGTCCGCGGGCGACCTGCTGGTGGCGATCGACGGCCTGCGCGTGACGGGCAATCCGTCCAACCTGGAGGGCCTGCTGGGCCGCTACCGGGTCGGCGACACCGTGCAGGTGCACGCGTTCCGGCGCGACGAGTTGATGACGTTCGCCGTGCAGTTGCAGGGCGACCGCGTGCCCGGCATCACGCTGGCGATCGACGCGGCGCGCAAGCTGGAGGTGCCGCGGCCGACGATGACGCGCGCGGCGCTGCCGCGCGCTCGCGGAGGCTGAGCGCTGGATGAAGCTGCTGGACCCTTATAGCCTGGTGCTGATGGCGTCGATGATGTGCGGTGTCATGAGCGCCGTGCTGTTCCTGGTGCGGCGCAGCTTCCCGGCCGACATCCAAGGCCTGGGCCACTGGGGCGCCGCGCTGGCCGTGCAGGTGCTGGCCACGGCCTGCTACAGCTTCAAGGGCACGCTGCCGGACGGCTTCGTGCTGCCGGTGGCGAACCTGCTGTTCGTGCTGGGGAACGGCCTGTGCGCCCTCGGCCTGCAGGCGTTCTACGGCCGTGCGCAGGGCTGGCGCATGCTGGGCGGCGCACTGGGCTTTGCGCTGGTGGGCATGGTGTACTGGCTGTTCGTGGTGCCCAGCTACACGGCCCGCGTCACGTGGATGGCGCTGCCGCTCACGGTCATCAACGGCACGCAGCTGTGGCTCGTGCTGCGCCATGGCCGGCGCCATTTCGCCACGTATTTCCTGGCCATGCTGGTGGGCGTAAACGCCTTGCTGGTCGCCGTACGGGGCGCGCTGGCGCTGGTGGTGCCGGCACCGACCGTCGACCTGACCCAGCCGGGCGCGCTGCAGGGAGCTTATCTGGTGATCACGGCCATGGTCCCGATCCTGCTGTCGGTCGGCTTCATCATGGTGGCGACCAAGCGGCTGCAGTTCACGCTGGAACGCCGCTCCGCCAGCGATCCGTTGACGGGCGCGCTGAACCGGCGCGGCTTCGACGCCGCGTATACGCGCGAGCTGGCGCGGCTGCGGCGCCGCCCGCGCACGCTGGCGCTGCTGGCGATCGACCTGGATCACTTCAAGGCGGTCAACGACGCCCATGGCCATGGCGTCGGCGACAAGGTGCTGGTGCGCACGGCCAGCCTGGTGGGCGCCGCGCTGCGCGAGTCGGACTACCTGGCGCGTTTCGGCGGCGAGGAATTCATCGTGCTGTTGCCGGATACGGACATCGAGCTGGCGGCGGCGGTCGCGCAGCGCATCCAGGTGGCACTGCGCACGGCCTGCGAAACGGGCATCCCCATCTGCACGGCCAGCATCGGCATCGCCGCGCAGACCGATCCGCGGCAGCGGCTGGACGATTTGTTGGAAGCGGCCGACCAGGCGCTGTACCGCGCCAAGGCGAACGGGCGGGATCGGATCGAGCTGGCGGAGCAGGAGGAGCGCCGCGCCAGCGCCTGATGAGCCGGGGTCTGTCCCTGCGGGACTGACCCCGAAGTTTGCTCGCGCTTCGCTGACGTTGGTGACAAACTTCAGGGTCAGTCCCCTGCGGGGACAGACCCCGGGGTTCACGCAGCCGGCACGAACTCCATCGTCCAGTTGGTCTCCCAGCTCTCCCCGCCATCGTTCGAGAACGCCTGCTCCCAGCGCGGGTTGGCACCGGGCTGCGCGAGCCAGGTGAAGCGCACGCGGATCGGCTGGCCGTTCAATACATCCTCGGCATAGAACAGGCCCACGTTGTCGGCAAACCGTCCCGTCACCGGCACGTCCAGCGCCGTCGGGTTGCGCCCGTCCAGCCACCAGATCGACCACGTCCCGGCCTCGCGGCAGTAGGAGCGCACGGCGATGGCGCGGAAAGCGCCGTCGGGGAATGCCAGCAGGTTGTCTTCCAGGTTGCCGAAACCACCCAAGGTCTTCACGGTGGACGACCAGCCGTCGAACGTTTCCCAGTCGGTGCAGCCGGTCAGCCGCGAGTGCAGGCGGCGGTGCCGCACCTGCCAGTCGCCGATGATGAAGTCGAAGTCGCGCGGCGCGGCGGGGTCGAGTGGCAGCGCCATGGTCAGGCGAACAGCCGGCGCAGTTCGGCGCCTGGATCGGCGGCGCGCATGAACGCTTCGCCGACCAGGAAGGCATGCACATCGGCCGCGCGCATGCGCGCCACGTCGGCGCCGTTCAGGATGCCGGACTCGGTGATGACCATGCGCTCCTGCGGAATGCGGTCGAGCAGGTTCAGCGTGTTGTCCAGGCTGACCTCGAACGTGCGCAGGTTGCGGTTGTTGATGCCGATCAGGTTACTCTTCAGCTTCAGCGCGGCCGTCAGTTCGTCGCCGTCGTGCGATTCGATCAGCACGTCCATGCCCAGCTCGTGCGCGCAGGCTTCCATCTCGGCCATCAGGCCGTGGTCCAGTGCCGCCACGATCAACAGGATGCAGTCGGCGCCCATCGCGCGGGCTTCGTAGATCTGGTACATGTCGACCATGAAGTCCTTGCGCAGAACGGGAATGGCGCAGGCGGCGCGCGCCTGCTCCAGGTACTGCGCGCTGCCCTGGAAGAACTGCTCGTCCGTCAGCACGGACAGGCAGGCCGCGCCGCCGTTCTCGTAGCTGGCCGCGATGGCGGCCGGCTGGAAATCGGCGCGCAGCACGCCCTTCGACGGCGACGCCTTCTTCACTTCGGCAATCACGCCGGCCTGGCCGGCGGCGATGCGGCGGCGCAGGCTGGCCTCGAAGCCGCGCAGGCCGGCGCGCAAGGCGGTGTCGCGCTCCACTTCGTCGCGCAGGCTGGCCAGGCTGCGGTGCTTTTTCGCCGCCGCCACTTCGTCGGCCTTCACGGCCAGGATTTTGTTCAGGATATCGGACATGGATTCGATCGGTTAGTTGCGTTCGGCCAGCGCCAGGCGCGCGCCCAGCATCAGGAACAGGCCGCCGGTTACCCGGTTCAGCCACAGCGCCACGCGCGGCTTGACCTTCAGGCGCGCGCTGGCAAAAGCAGTGAAGACGGCCAGGCCGTTACACCACAACATGCCGTTGAAATTGAAGATGCAGCCCAGGATGACGAAGGCGAGCGGCTTGTTGGGCGCGTCCGCGCTGATGAATTGCGGCACGAAGGCCAGGAAGAACAGTGCCACTTTCGGGTTCAGGACGTTGGTCAGGAAGCCCTGCGCGAAGATGCGTAGCATCGATACAGGCTTTCCACCCAACGGCGTAAGGCCGGGGTCAGACCCGTCGGGGCGGAGCAGGGGTTTCAAGGAGCATCGCTCCTTGCTTGCGCAGCGGTGCTCGCATGCATGCGAGCACTCCTTTCTGACCCCGGCTTTTGCTTCCGGGTTTTGCTTGGCACGCAGCATACCGATCCCGCACCACACGATATACGCCGCGCCAACCCACTTGACCACATTGAACGCCGTGGCGGATGTGGCCAGCAGCGCCGACAAACCGACGGCCGCCGCGAATACGTGCACCATCGTGCCGGCACCGATGCCCAGCGCGGTGACGCAGCCGGCGCGCCAGCCCTGGGTGGCGCTGCGCGTCATGATGAGGAGGGAATCGGGCCCCGGCATGATGTTCAGCAGCAGACCCGAAACGATGAACAACGTCAGGTCGTGGATGCCGAACATCTCAGTTACTCGCGCCGAGCGTTTGCGTGACTTCGACGAACTGCTGCAGCTTCGCCACCGCCGCGCCGGAACTGACGGCCGCGCGTGCCTTCGCCAGACCATCCTCGATGGAGGAGGCGACGCCTGCCGCATACAGCGCCGTGCCCGCATTCAGGGCGACGATGTCGCTGGCGGGACCGGGTGCGCCGGACAGCGCTTCCATCACCTTCAGCTTCGATTCGGCGGCGTCGGCCACCTTCAGGTTGCGGCTGGCGATCATCGCCAGGCCGAAGTCTTCCGGATGGATTTCGTATTCGCGGATTTCGCCGTTGACCAGTTCGCCCACCATCGTGCCGGCGCCGAGGGACACTTCGTCCATATTGTCGCGGCCGTAGACCACCAGCGCATGCTGGGCACCGAGGCGTTGCAGTACCCGCACCTGGATGCCGACGAGGTCGGGGTGGAACACGCCCATCAGGATGTTCGGCGCGCCGGCCGGATTGGTCAGCGGGCCCAGGATGTTGAAGATCGAGCGCACGCCCAGCTCGCGCCGCACCGGCGCCACGTGCTTCATGGCGGCGTGGTGGTTCGGGGCGAACATGAAGCCGATGCCCGTCTGCGCGATCGATTGCGCGATCTGCTCCGGCTTCAGGTTGATGTTGGCGCCCAGCGATTCGATCAGGTCGGCGCTGCCGGATGACGAGGACACGCTGCGCCCGCCATGCTTGGCGATGCGCGCACCGGCGGCGGCGGCGACGAACATCGCCGCGCTGCTGATATTGAAGGTATGCGCGCCGTCGCCACCGGTGCCGACGATGTCGAGCAGGTTGGTGGTGTCGGCCATCGGCACCTTGGTGGAAAACTCGCGCATGACCTGCGCGGCGGCGGTGATCTCGCCGATGGTTTCCTTCTTCACGCGCAGGCCCATCGTCAGGGCCGCGACCATCACGGGCGACATCTCGCCGCTCATGATCTGGCGGAACAGGTGCAGCATCTCGTCGTGGAAGATTTCCCGGTGTTCGATGCAGCGAACGAGGGCTTCCTGGTGGGTGATCGGCATGGTGCGCTCCTTAGCGGACGAGGAAGTTCTTCAGCAGGGCATGGCCATGCTCGGACAGGATCGATTCGGGGTGGAACTGCACGCCTTCGATATCGAAGTCCTTGTGCCGCACCCCCATGATTTCGCCATCGTCGGTCCATGCCGTCACTTCCAGGCAGGCGGGCAGCGAAGCGCGTTCGATCGCCAGCGAGTGGTAGCGGATCACCGTGAAGGGGCTGGGCAGGCCGGCGAACACGCCGACGCCCGTGTGGGCGATGGCCGAGGTCTTGCCGTGCATGACCTGCTTGGCGCGGATTACCTTGCCGCCGAACGCCTCGCCGATGGCCTGGTGGCCCAGGCATACGCCCAGGATCGGTTTCTTGCCGGCGAAGTGCTTCAGCACCTCGACGGAGATGCCCGCCTGCGCCGGTGCCTTCGGTCCCGGCGAGATGCAGATGCGGTCCGGGTTCAGTGCCTCGATCTGCTCGATCGTGATCTCGTCGTTGCGGAAGGTGCGCACGTCCTCGCCCAGCTCACCGAAGTACTGCACGATGTTGTAGGTGAAGGAGTCATAGTTGTCGATCATCAGCAGCATGTCAGAACTCCCCATCCAGGCCATCTTGTACTTGTTCGGCCGCGCGCAGCACGGCGCGCGCCTTGTTCTCGGTTTCCTGCCACTCCATTTCCGGTATCGAGTCCGCCACGATGCCGGCGGCGGCCTGCACGTACAGCATGCCGTCCTTGACGACGCCCGTGCGGATCGCGATCGCCACGTCCATCTCGCCGCCGAACGACAGGTAGCCGCAGGCGCCGCCGTAGATGCCGCGCTTGGAGATTTCCAGCTCGTCGATGACTTCCATCGCGCGCACCTTCGGCGCACCGGTCAGGGTGCCGGCCGGGAAGGTGGCGCGCAGCACGTCCAGGTTGGACATGCCGGCCTTCAGCTTGCCCTCCACGTTCGAGACGATGTGCTGTACGTGCGAGTATTTTTCGATGACCATGCGGTCGGTGACCTTCACGCTGCCCGTCTCCGAGATGCGGCCCAGGTCATTGCGCGCCAGGTCGATCAGCATCACGTGCTCGGCGATCTCCTTCGGATCGGCCAGCAGCTCCTCGGCCAGTTGCGCATCCTTTTCCGGCGTGGCGCCGCGTGGGCGCGTGCCGGCGATGGGGCGCAGGGTCACTTTCTTTTCGCCGTCCGGTAACGTCTCGTTGCGAACGAGGATCTCGGGCGACGCGCCGACGATCTGCATGTCACCGAAGTTGTAGTAGTACATGTACGGCGACGGGTTCAGCGAACGCAGCGCGCGGTACAGGGTCAGCGGCGAATCCACGTAAGGTTTGCGCAGGCGCTGGCCGATCTGCACCTGCATCAGGTCGCCGGCCATCACGTATTCATGGGCCTTCGCCACCGCCTTCAGGTAGTCTTCCTTGGCGAAGTCGCGGATGATTTCCGTGCGCACGGAAGACGACGTGACGGGTGCATCGACACCGCGGCGCAGCAGCGCGCGCAGGTCCTTCAGGCGCTGGCGCGCTTTCGAGAACGATTCCGCCTGCGTGGTGTCGGCATACACGATCAGGTACAGCTTGCCGGACAGGTTGTCGATGACGGCCAGTTCTTCGGTGACCATCAGCTGAATGTCCGGCAGGCCCAGGTCGTCCTTCGGCGCGCCGGCCGCCAGCTTTTTTTCGATGTGGCGCACCGTGTCGTAGCCGAAGTAGCCGGCCAGGCCGCCGCAGAAGCGCGGCATGCCGGGACGCAGCGCGACCTTGAAACGGGCCTGGTACTGTTCGATGAATTCCAGCGGGTTACCGTCGTGCGTCTCGATCACTTCGCCGTTGCGGATGATCTCGGTGTGGCTGCCGTGCGTGCGCAGCACCGTCTGCGCGGGCAGGCCGATGAAGGAGAAGCGGCCGAAGCGCTCGCCGCCGACGACGGATTCGAGCAGGAAGGTGTTCTTGCCCGTGTTCTGCGTCTGCGCCAGCTTCAGGTACAGCGACAGCGGCGTTTCCAGGTCGGCGAAGGCTTCCGCGATCAGGGGGATACGGTTGTAGCCTTGCGTGGCCAGCGATTTGAATTCGAGTTCGGTCATGGTTCTCTCCAATCCGCCACCTGATAGGTGTGGTGGTGGCGGTGAGGTTCAAAAAACCTGCCAGTGGCGTACGAGGAGAATTGCGCGGAAAGGTCGCGCAAAGGTCGAGCACAAACGCCGACGGCAGCAATCAGATTGGCTTATTCAGCTCAGGATTGCCAGCGTCGCCATAGCCAGGCCTCAATCGAGCCCCGGTGGGTAACGTTGTGTCGTTTGTTGAGAAACATGCTTGGTGGTGCCGATGCGCCGAGTTGTTTAGACGGGTTCCGCAGGTTTGTTGTGCATGCCGATTAACCTTGCCGCATGCAACAGCGTGTCAACTATACCATCGGAATCCGTTTCGTGTATAGCCGCGCCGTGGTTATAACCATACGGTACCGTCAGCACGGGGCAGCCGGCGGCGCGCGCGGCTTCGGCATCGTTGGACGAATCGCCGATCGCCACCACCTGGGCCGGCGGCAGGCCGAAGAACTCGCAGGCCTTCAGCAGCGGCATTGGATCGGGTTTCTTTTTCGGGAACGAGTCGCCGCCGTAGATCACGTCGAAATAGCCGTCCAGTTCCTTCAGCTTCAACAGCGGCAGCGCGAACGCCAGCGGCTTGTTGGTCACGCAGGCCAGGCGCAGCCCGGCCAGCTTCAGCTCGGCCAGGCCCGCCGCCACGTCCGGATACAGCGTGCTGTGGTGGCCGTTGATGGCCAGGTAGTGGCGCTGGTAGGCGTCCATCGCGTCGGTGAAGTGGCGCTCGATGCCGGCGTCGTCATGGTCCAGCGCAAGCACGCTGCGGATCAGGTTTTCCGAGCCCTTGCCGACCATGTTCTTGATCTGCTCGGCCGTGATGGAGGGCAGGCCCAACTCGCCCCGCATGCGGTTGATGGCGACGTGAAAGTCCGGCACGGTGTCGAGCATCGTGCCGTCCAGGTCGATGATGGCGGCGCGCACGCCGCACAGTGGGTGAGCGGCCGCCGTCATTTATACCTCCGCCAGCTTGGCGCGCATCGCGTCGATGACGGCCTTGTAGTCGGGCTGGCCGAAGATGGCGGAGCCGGCCACGAAGGTGTCGGCGCCGGCTTTCGCGGCGGCGGCGATATTGTCGATCTTGATGCCGCCGTCCACTTCCAGCAGGATGTCGCGGCCCGATTCGTCGATCAGGCGGCGGGCCTGCTCGATTTTCTTGAGCGCCTGCGGGATGAAGGACTGGCCGCCGAAGCCCGGATTGACGGACATGATGAGGATCATGTCGATCTTGTCCATCACGTGCTCCAGGTAGGACAGCGGCGTGGCCGGGTTGAACACGAGGCCGGCCTTGCAGCCGTGGTCGCGGATCAGCTGCAGCGAGCGGTCGAGGTGGTCCGAAGCTTCCGGGTGGAAGGTGATGATGTTCGCGCCTGCCTTGGCGAAATCGGGGATGATGCGATCGACGGGCTTGACCATCAGGTGCACGTCGATCGGCACCTGGACGTGCGGGCGGATCGCCTGGCACACCAGCGGGCCGACGGTCAGGTTCGGCACATAATGGTTGTCCATCACGTCGAAGTGGATGATGTCGGCGCCGGCGGCGACGACGTTCTTCACTTCCTCGCCCAGGCGGGCGAAGTCGGCGGACAGGATGCTGGGGGCGATGCGGTAGGTAGTCATGGCAGGGTGGTGGAAAAAAGATGCGCTATTTTACGCTGCGCCGCCGCCGGGCGTGGCACGCGCCGTCGCGCTTGGCAAAACGTCATTTTTGAATTTTCGGCATAATTGCGGGTCTAATATGTAGTGAAGCACCAACCGAGGAATACCGATGGCCCAATATGACTTCGCCGTGACGGTGAGAACGCAGTACCTGCCCGAGCAGTCCGACCCGGAGCGCACCAACTTCGTGTTCACGTACTCGATCACGATCAAGAACACCGGCACGGTGGCGGCGCAGCTGATCTCGCGCCACTGGATCATCACGGACGCGAACAACCACATCGAGGAGGTGCGCGGGCTGGGGGTGGTCGGCCACCAGCCGCTGCTGCAGCCGGGCGAGCAGTTCGAATACACCAGCGGTACGCAGCTGCGCACGCCGCAGGGCTCGATGACGGGCGAATACTTCTGCGTGGCCGAGGACGGGCACCAGTTCGAGGTCAAGATCCCCGAATTCGTGCTGTCGCTGCCACGCACCCTGCATTGATCCTGGCGTTCGCGCGCCGTTGTCCTATCATTCAGGCTGATCCGGCCGCCGGGCCGGCGGCGCCTTTTTCTTGCGCGGCATCGTCCACCAGACGATGAAGACGAGCAGGAACAGCGCCACCAATGCTTCCAACACCAGATACCACATATTGCCTCCATGTTGATCGTTCGCCCAAGTCTAACGCGTTCCGCTCGTCCGTTGGCCGTCGTTGCCGCCATTGCCGCGCTGCTGGCCGGTTGCGCGACGCAGCCGACGCCCGCGCCGGTGCCAGTCCCGCAACCGGTGCCGCAACCCGAGCCGGCACCCGTTACGCCACCGGTGCCTCAGCCGGAAGTGCCTGGCAAGATCAGCTTCGTGCCGGGCACGTTCGCCGACCTGCCGGGCTGGTCGCGCGATGACCTGCGCGCGGCCTGGCCCGCGTTCCTGTCCTCGTGCAGTGTGCTGGGCAAGCGTGCCGAGTGGAAGGAACCCTGCTCGATCGCGCGCACGGTGGACAAGAGCAGCGACGCGGCCATCCGCCTGTTCTTCGAGTCGTTCCTGCAGCCGCAGCGCGTGATCGCGCCGGACGGCAGCGACAGCGGCCTCGTGACGGGTTACTACGAAGCGCAGCTGCGCGGCTCGCGCAGGCAGGCCGGCGCCTACCAGACGCCGCTGTATAAAGCGCCGGCCGACCTGCTGACGATCGACCTGACCAGCGTCTACCCGGACTTGAAGGGCAAGCGCCTGCGCGGCCGGCTGCAGGGCAACAAGGTGGTGCCATACGCCAGCCGGGCCGAAATCGCCAGCCCGGGCTTCGCCGGCAAGGAGCTGCTGTGGGTGGACGATCCCGTCGAGGCCTTCTTCCTGGAAGTGCAGGGCTCCGGCCGCGTGCAGCTCGATACGGGCGAGACGGTGCGGGTCGCGTACGCGGACCAGAACGGCCATCCCTATAAATCGATCGGCAAGTGGCTGGTGGAGCAGGGCGAGCTGACACCGGAGCAGGCCACGGCGCAGGGCATCAAGGCTTGGATTGCCGGCCACCCGACGCGCCGCCAGGAACTGTTCAATACGAATCCCAGCTATGTGTTCTTCCGCGAGGAAAAGCTGCCCGACCCGAATGTCGGGCCGAAAGGATCGCTGGGCGTGCCGCTGACGCCGCAACGCTCGGTGGCGGTGGATGCCACCCAGATCCCGCTGGGCGTGCCGATGTTCCTGAACACGACCCAGGCCGCCAGCGACATCCCGCTGCAGCGCCTGGTGATGGCGCAGGACACGGGTGGCGCCATCCGCGGCGCCATCCGAATCGACTTTTTCTTCGGCTTCGGGCCGGAGGCTGCCGAAAACGCCGGCCGCATGAAGCAGAGCGGCCAGGTGTGGGTGCTGCTGCCGAAGGTTACGCCCTAATCAACGCAGCACCAGCACGGGCAGCTGGGTGTGCGCCAGCACCTTCTGCGTCTCGCTGCCGAGGAACAGCTTGTTCAGCCCCTTGCGGCCGTGCGAGGCCATCAGGATGATGTCGCAGTTGTGCTTCTCGGCGGCCGCGACGATCTCCTGGTAGGGATTGTGCGAGTTGGCGACGATCCCCTCGAACGGAATGCCGGCGGCGGCCGCGGCGGCGGCAATGCGGTCCACGTTCTTGCGCGCCGCCACGTTGGACTGGGTCTCGAACACCTCGGCATCCGGAATGATGGCGCCATCGGTCATCGGCGCGAAAGGGAATGGCTGGATGACCGTGATGCCGACGATGCGGGCGCCGTGCACCCGGGCGAATTCGACGGCGATGGCGGTGGCTTTATCCGACAGCTCCGAGCCGTCGGTGGGCAACAGAATACTCTTGAACATGGCGGACTCCCTGGCATTGTTATTCAGGCAAGGAGCAGTGTAGGACGCCCGCCTCGCGCAAGGCGCACGCTTGCACCTCCGCCGAGGCATGGCCGCGGGGCGGAGAGTGAGGCTACAATCCGTGGACTATTCGATACCGAGCCCGGGCCGGGTTCCAACCAGGGAGACACGCATGCAATATGAAGATCTGATCGTCGAAGTGCAGGGCAAGGTGGCCGTGATCCGCCTGAACCGTCCGAAAGCGCTGAACGCGCTGAACGACAACATGATGAACGAGCTGGGCGAAGCCCTGGCCGCCTTCGACAAGGACCCGCAGATCGGCTGCATCATCCTGACTGGCAGCGAGAAGGCGTTCGCGGCCGGCGCAGACATCGTCGCGATGAAGGACTACACGTACCAGGACACCTACCGCGACAACTACATCACGCGCAATTGGGAGCACATCCTGAAGGTGCGCAAGCCGGTCATCGGCGCGGTGGCGGGCTATGCGCTGGGCGGCGGCTGCGAGCTGGCGATGATGTGCGACTTCCTGATCGCGGCGGATACGGCCAAGTTCGGCCAGCCGGAAATCAAGATCGGTGTCACGCCCGGCGCCGGTGCGACGCAGCGCCTGCCGCGCACGATCGGCAAGTCGAAGGCGATGGACCTGCTGCTGACGGCGCGCACGATCGACGCGGCCGAGGCCGAGCGCATCGGCATCGTCTCGCGCGTCGTGCCGGCCGACCAGCTGCTGGCGCAGGCGCTGGAAGCGGCCAATACCATTGCCGCGATGCCGCTGTCGGTGGCGATGATGATCAAGGATGCCGTCAACCGCGCCTTCGAGACGACGCTGACGGAAGGGGTGAACTACGAGCGCCGCCTGTTCCATGCCGCGTTCGGCACGCCGGCCCAGCGCGAGGGGATGTCGGCCTTCCTCGAAAAGCGCTTGCCAAAGTTCGAGGGGCTTTGATATAGTTCTGTCCCTCGCAGCGAATGCGCTGTCATGAAAATGACACAGACGCAACGATGTGATGAAAAGAGAAGCTTGACGAAACGCACGAAACACCGCATACTCTCGCTTCTCTGCTGCTGACAAACACAACGCTTTGTCGCCGGGTTTGACCGGATCGCAGCAAGCCTTCAAGGGCAGAATTCTTTAACAATCAACAGTCGATAAGTGTGGGCGTTTGATGTGAGTGTGCCCGGGGCTTCGGCTCCGATACTCAAAATATATAGCATCAAACGCTCGCAAGAAATTAAACGTGACCTCGCAAGAGGAACGTCAGTATCTTGAGAGTGACCATGTCAGCAATGACATAAAACAGAGATTGAACTGAAGAGTTTGATCCTGGCTCAGATTGAACGCTGGCGGCATGCTTTACACATGCAAGTCGAACGGTAACAGGGAGCTTGCTCCGCTGACGAGTGGCGAACGGGTGAGTAATATATCGGAACGTGCCCAAGAGTGGGGGATAACGTAGCGAAAGTTACGCTAATACCGCATACGATCTAAGGATGAAAGCAGGGGACCGCAAGGCCTTGTGCTCCTGGAGCGGCCGATATCTGATTAGCTAGTTGGTGAGGTAAAGGCTCACCAAGGCGACGATCAGTAGCTGGTCTGAGAGGACGACCAGCCACACTGGGACTGAGACACGGCCCAGACTCCTACGGGAGGCAGCAGTGGGGAATTTTGGACAATGGGCGCAAGCCTGATCCAGCAATGCCGCGTGAGTGAAGAAGGCCTTCGGGTTGTAAAGCTCTTTTGTCAGGGAAGAAACGGTCGTGGCTAATATCCACGGCTAATGACGGTACCTGAAGAATAAGCACCGGCTAACTACGTGCCAGCAGCCGCGGTAATACGTAGGGTGCAAGCGTTAATCGGAATTACTGGGCGTAAAGCGTGCGCAGGCGGTTTTGTAAGTCTGTCGTGAAATCCCCGGGCTTAACCTGGGAATGGCGATGGAGACTGCAAGGCTGGAATCTGGCAGAGGGGGGTAGAATTCCACGTGTAGCAGTGAAATGCGTAGAGATGTGGAGGAACACCGATGGCGAAGGCAGCCCCCTGGGCTAAGATTGACGCTCATGCACGAAAGCGTGGGGAGCAAACAGGATTAGATACCCTGGTAGTCCACGCCCTAAACGATGTCTACTAGTTGTCGGGTCTTAATTGACTTGGTAACGCAGCTAACGCGTGAAGTAGACCGCCTGGGGAGTACGGTCGCAAGATTAAAACTCAAAGGAATTGACGGGGACCCGCACAAGCGGTGGATGATGTGGATTAATTCGATGCAACGCGAAAAACCTTACCTACCCTTGACATGGCAGGAATCCCTGAGAGATCGGGGAGTGCTCGAAAGAGAACCTGCACACAGGTGCTGCATGGCTGTCGTCAGCTCGTGTCGTGAGATGTTGGGTTAAGTCCCGCAACGAGCGCAACCCTTGTCATTAGTTGCTACGAAAGGGCACTCTAATGAGACTGCCGGTGACAAACCGGAGGAAGGTGGGGATGACGTCAAGTCCTCATGGCCCTTATGGGTAGGGCTTCACACGTCATACAATGGTACATACAGAGGGCCGCCAACCCGCGAGGGGGAGCTAATCCCAGAAAGTGTATCGTAGTCCGGATTGTAGTCTGCAACTCGACTGCATGAAGTTGGAATCGCTAGTAATCGCGGATCAGCATGTCGCGGTGAATACGTTCCCGGGTCTTGTACACACCGCCCGTCACACCATGGGAGCGGGTTTTACCAGAAGTAGGTAGCTTAACCGTAAGGAGGGCGCTTACCACGGTAGGATTCGTGACTGGGGTGAAGTCGTAACAAGGTAGCCGTATCGGAAGGTGCGGCTGGATCACCTCCTTTCTAGAGTGGCACGGATCGCAAGATCGTGCATCAAACGCTCACACTTATCGACTGTCGAATGAAGAAGAAACAGTAGCACCGCAGTATGAACGCGGGTCTGTAGCTCAGCTGGTTAGAGCACCGTGTTGATAACGCGGGGGTCGTTGGTTCGAGCCCAACCAGACCCACCAAGTATCGCGCCCAGGGGGATTAGCTCAGCTGGGAGAGCACCTGCTTTGCAAGCAGGGGGTCGTCGGTTCGATCCCGTCATCCTCCACCATAAAGTTTAAACGTAAGCGTGACGAGTTCACTTTTATGTTTAGTCTTTTAGAGACTACTGCTGTTTCGCTCTTTAACAATCTGGAAGAAGTAAAGTTTTATTAAGCGTGTGAGAAATCACACACTTAGGGTAGTGTTCGAAAGAACGCATACAAAAACTCATCAAACACAGTAGTAAATGCTTGAACCGATAGCCGTCAAGGTTATAGGGACAAGTGAATAAGTGCACATGGCGGATGCCTTGGCGATTACAGGCGATGAAGGACGTAGTAGTCTGCGATAAGCTACGGGGAGCTGACAAACGAGCTTTGATCCGTAGATTTCCGAATGGGGAAACCCACCCTTTTAGGGTATCACTCACTGAATACATAGGTGTGTGAGGCGAACGCGGCGAACTGAAACATCTAAGTAGCTGCAGGAAAATAAATCAACCGAGATTCCCAAAGTAGTGGCGAGCGAAATGGGAAGAGCCTGTACGTGATAGTCGGACTGATAGTGGAAGCCTCTGGAAATAGGTGCCATAGCGGGTGATAGCCCCGTACACGAAATCAGACCGGTGGTACTAAGCGTACGACAAGTAGGGCGGGACACGAGAAATCCTGTCTGAAGATGGGGGGACCATCCTCCAAGGCTAAATACTCGTAATCGACCGATAGTGAACCAGTACCGTGAGGGAAAGGCGAAAAGAACCCCGGGAGGGGAGTGAAATAGATCCTGAAACCGTGTGCATACAAACAGTCGGAGCGGACTTGTTCCGTGACGGCGTACCTTTTGTATAATGGGTCAGCGACTTACATTCAGTAGCGAGGTTAACCATATAGGGGAGCCGTAGAGAAATCGAGTCCGAACAGGGCGCTAGTTGCTGGGTGTAGACCCGAAACCAAGTGATCTACCCATGGCCAGGTTGAAGGTGCGGTAACACGCACTGGAGGACCGAACCCACTAATGTTGAAAAATTAGGGGATGAGCTGTGGGTAGGGGTGAAAGGCTAAACAAACTTGGAAATAGCTGGTTCTCTCCGAAAACTATTTAGGTAGTGCCTCAAGTATCACCATCGGGGGTAGAGCACTGTTATGGCTAGGGGGTCATCGCGACTTACCAAACCATTGCAAACTCCGAATACCGATGAGTGCGAGCTTGGGAGACAGACGTCGGGTGCTAACGTCCGGCGTCAAGAGGGAAACAACCCAGACCGCCAGCTAAGGTCCCAAAGATTGGCTAAGTGGAAAACGAAGTGGGAAGGCTAAAACAGTCAGGATGTTGGCTTAGAAGCAGCCATCATTTAAAGAAAGCGTAATAGCTCACTGATCGAGTCGTCCTGCGCGGAAGATGTAACGGGGCTAAGCCAGTCACCGAAGCTGCGGATATCCGTAAGGATATGGTAGGAGAGCGTTCTGTAAGCCTGCGAAGGTGTCTTGTAAAGGATGCTGGAGGTATCAGAAGTGCGAATGCTGACATGAGTAGCGATAATGCGGGTGAAAAGCCCGCACGCCGTAAGCCCAAGGTTTCCTGTTCAACGTTCATCGGAGCAGGGTGAGTCGGCCCCTAAGGCGAGGCAGAGATGCGTAGCTGATGGGAAGCAGGTTAATATTCCTGCACCGTCGTATGATGCGATGGGGGGACGGATCGCGGAAGGTTGTCTGACTGTTGGAATAGTCAGTTTCTGGTTCATAGGAGGTACTTAGGCAAATCCGGGTACGTAATCCAAGGGATCGGGACGAGCGAACTTGTTCGCGAAGCAATCGGAAGTGGTTCCAAGAAAAGCCTCTAAGCTTCAGTCATACGAGACCGTACCGCAAACCGACACAGGTGGGCGAGATGAGTATTCTAAGGCGCTTGAGAGAACTCGGGAGAAGGAACTCGGCAAATTGGTACCGTAACTTCGGGAAAAGGTACGCCCCGGTAGCTTGACTGCTTTACTGCAGAAGGGTGAAAGGGTTGCAATAAACTGGTGGCTGCGACTGTTTAATAAAAACACAGCACTCTGCAAACACGAAAGTGGACGTATAGGGTGTGACGCCTGCCCGGTGCTGGAAGATTAAATGATGGGGTGCAAGCTCTTGATTGAAGTCCCAGTAAACGGCGGCCGTAACTATAACGGTCCTAAGGTAGCGAAATTCCTTGTCGGGTAAGTTCCGACCTGCACGAATGGCGTAACGATGGCCACACTGTCTCCTCCCGAGACTCAGCGAAGTTGAAGTGTTTGTGATGATGCAATCTACCCGCGGCTAGACGGAAAGACCCCATGAACCTTTACTGTAGCTTTGCATTGGACTTTGAACCAATCTGTGTAGGATAGGTGGGAGGCTTTGAAGCGGGGACGCCAGTTCTCGTGGAGCCAACCTTGAAATACCACCCTGGTTTGTTTGAGGTTCTAACCTTGGCCCGTGATCCGGGTCGGGGACAGTGCATGGTAGGCAGTTTGACTGGGGCGGTCTCCTCCTAAAGTGTAACGGAGGAGTTCGAAGGTACGCTAGGTACGGTCGGACATCGTGCTAATAGTGCAATGGCATAAGCGTGCTTAACTGCGAGACCGACAAGTCGAGCAGGTACGAAAGTAGGACATAGTGATCCGGTGGTTCTGTATGGAAGGGCCATCGCTCAACGGATAAAAGGTACTCTGGGGATAACAGGCTGATTCCTCCCAAGAGTTCATATCGACGGGGGAGTTTGGCACCTCGATGTCGGCTCATCACATCCTGGGGCTGTAGCCGGTCCCAAGGGTATGGCTGTTCGCCATTTAAAGTGGTACGTGAGCTGGGTTTAAAACGTCGTGAGACAGTTTGGTCCCTATCTGCCGTGGGCGTTGGAAATTTGAAGGGGGCTGCTCCTAGTACGAGAGGACCGGAGTGGACGAACCTCTGGTGTACCGGTTGTCACGCCAGTGGCATTGCCGGGTAGCTAAGTTCGGAAGAGATAACCGCTGAAAGCATCTAAGCGGGAAACTTGCCTTAAGATGAGATTTCCCGGAGCCTTGAGCTCCTTGAAGGGTCGTTCGAGACCAGGACGTTGATAGGTCAGGTGTGGAAGTGCAGTAATGCATTAAGCTAACTGATACTAATTGCCCGTACGGCTTGTCCCTATAACCTTGACGGTTACAGAGCATTTGCCTGTGTTTGAGTTTTACCAGTAATACCCAACTTACTTCTTCCAGATTAGTAGCCTCGTTGCCCAATAGGGAACGAGACTACGTACAAGTCATGCCTGATGACCATAGCAAGTCGGTCCCACCCCTTCCCATCCCGAACAGGACCGTGAAACGACTTTGCGCCGATGATAGTGCTGCAACCAGTGTGAAAGTAGGTTATCGTCAGGCTGTTATTCCGAGAAGGCCCGCTGTGTGAGCACAGCGGGCTTTTTCATTCAGGACTTCGTACACCAAACCAGATTCTGGCACCGCGCCTCGCGCGAGCCAACAGGTCAAGTCTGATGACCATAGCAAGTCGGTCCCACCCCTTCCCATCCCGAACAGGACCGTGAAACGACTTTGCGCCGATGATAGTGCTGCAACCAGTGTGAAAGTAGGTTATCGTCAGACTAGTAATTAGAAAAGCCCCCGTCAGTCTGAACGCGCTCGAGATCGCGTTCAGACTGACGGGGGCTTTTTGCTTTGCATCGGCGGATGCAGTGCCGCGCAGTTAAGGAAACTTTCTCTCGGTCGTCGCGGCCGGCGTCGTCGGTGCCGGGCTGCCCTGGCTGATGCTGGCGCCGTCTTCCCGTTTCAGCGTCCAGAACGTCAGCGACGATACGATCGTCAGCCCGGCCAGCGTCAGAAACGCCTGGTGCAGGGCGCTCGTCAGGACCACCCGGTCCGTCTGCGGCAGGTCGCCCAGGTACCAGCCGGTGATCAGGGAACCACAAGCCAGACCGAAGCTCATCGACAGCTGCTGCATCGAGCTGGCCATCGTGCTGGCCATGCTGGAATCGCGCTGCTCCACGTCGGCATAGGCGATGCTGTTCATGCTGGAGAACTGCAGTGAGTTGAAAAAGCCCTGGCACAGGCTGATGGCGACGATGGCGTAAATCGGCGTGCCCAGCTGCACAAACGAGAACATGGCGATCGTCACGCCGATCAGTACCGTATTCACGACCAGCACCTGGCGGTAACCGAAACGCTTCAACAGCCGCACCGAAATGAACTTCATGCCCATCGCGGCCGCCGCGGCCGGCATCATCAGGAGGCCGGATTGCCACGCCGGCAGGCCCATGCCGACCTGGTACAGCAGCGGCAGCAGGAACGGCAGGCCACCCACACCCAGGCGAGTGAAGAAGCCGCCCAGCACGGAAATGCGAAAGGTGCGGATGCGGAACAGCGACAGGCGCAGCAGCGGATGTTCCTCACGGCCGGCATGCCAGGCATAGGCCGCCAGCAGGCTGCCGGCGATGAAGAACAGCACCGCTGCCGACGTCACATCCAGCTTGTGCTCGCCGAAGACTTCCAGCAGCCATGACAACAACGCGACGCCGGTACCGAACAGTATCAATCCCATCACGTCCAGAGGGCGGGGCCCGTCGCCGTGGTAGTCCGGCATATGGCGGTGCGCCAGCCAGATCGCGGCCAGGCCCACGGGCACGTTGATGAAGAAGATCTCGCGCCACGACAGCCAGTGCACGATCAGGCCGCCGACCGTCGGTCCCAGCAAAGGCCCGATCAAGGCCGGGATGATCACGAAGTTCATTGCCGTCAGCAGCTCCGCCTTCGGAAACGTGCGCACGATCGTCAGCCGGCCCACCGGCATCATCATCGCCGCGCCGAACCCTTGCAGCAACCGGGCCGCGACCAGCATCGGCGAATTGACGGACAGGCCGCACAGCACGGAGGCGACGGTGAAGATGCCGATGGCGGTCATGAACACGCGCCGGGTGCCGTAGCGGTCGGCCATCCAGCCGCTGACGGGAATGGCGACGGCCAGGCTGAGGATATAGCTGGTGACCACGGCCTTCAGACTCAGTGGCGTGACCATCAGGCTGATGGCCATGCTCGGGATGGCGGTGTTGACGATGGTGGAGTCGAGCTGCTCCATGAAGAGGGCCGTCGCGACGACCCAGGGCAGATAGCGTTTGACGGTGTCAGGACTGGACATTGGCAAGGCAACAATCGGGCGGGAGGCAACCGCCCGATTGTTGCATAAACCGGCAAAACAGGAAGCCGGCCTTGGCGCCGACGCTACTTCAGCGAGAGCAGGCGCTCCATCAAAGGCACCGTCGCATCGGCCAGACGCTCCAGGCTGGCCTCGCGCAGTGCGGCCGTGTCGACGGTCTGGTCCGAGTCCAGGCCCGCCCAGCGCAGCAAGGCCTGGCAGGCCTGAGGCGTGTCGAACAGGCCATGCAGGTAAGTACCCATTACCTGGTCGTCGAACGAGCGGGCCCCTTCCGGGCGTCCGCCGATATGGAAGACGGGACGATCCAGCGCATCGCCCGTCGAGACGCCCATGTGGATCTCGTAGCCGGCCACGCTGGCGTCGGCGAACGCGCAATGGCCGCTGACCTGTTCCAGCCGCTTGTCGCGCGTCAGCGTCGTCACCATGTCCAGCAGGCCCAGGCCGGCCGACTCGCCGGCCGCGCCCTCCACGCCGTACGGATCGCGCACCGCGAGCCCCAGCATCTGGAAGCCGCCGCAGATGCCGATCACCTTGCCGCCATAGCGCAGGTGACGTGCGATCCGTTCCGGCCAGCCCTGGGCAGCCAGCCACGCCAGGTCGCCGCGCGTGTTCTTGCTGCCGGGGAGGACGATCAGGTCCGCCGGCGGCACCGGCTCGCCCGCGCGGACAAAGCGCAGGTCGACGTCCGGGTGGGCCCGCAGCGCGTCGAAGTCCGTGTGGTTGCTCATCCTCGGCGTGCTGGGGACGACCACGCGGAATGCCCCGCGCTCGGCCTGCACGGCCTGCACCGCGTCCTCGGCGTCCAGGAACAGGCCATGCAGATAGGGCAGCACGGCCAGCACGGGCTTGCCCGTCTGCTGTTCCAGCCATTCCAGGCCGGGCTCCAGCAGCTTGATGTCGCCGCGGAAGCGGTTGATGACGAAGCCGACGATGCGCTGCCGTTCGCTGTCCGACAGGCAGGCCAGCGTGCCGACGATGTGGGCGAAGACGCCGCCGCGGTCGATGTCCGCCACCAGCACGACGGGACAATCGACCGCCTCGGCAAAGCCCATGTTGGCGATGTCGCGCTCGCGCAGGTTGATCTCGGCCGGGCTGCCGGCGCCTTCCACGATCACCGTCTCGTACTGGCGCAGCAGCCGCGCATGCGACTCCAGCACGGCGGCCATCGCGACGGTCTTGTACTGGTGATAGTCGCGCGCGTTCATCTCGGCGCGCACCTTGCCATGGATGATGACCTGCGCGCCGGTGTCGCTGGAAGGTTTCAGCAGCACCGGATTCATGTCGGTATGGGGCGCCAGGCCGGCGGCGATGGCCTGCAGCGCCTGAGCACGGCCGATCTCGCCGCCGTCGGCGGTGACGGCGCTGTTCAGCGCCATGTTCTGCGGCTTGAACGGCGCCACCGCGACGCCTTGCCGTTTCAGCAGCCGGCACAGGGCGGCGACCACCGTGCTCTTGCCCGCGTCGGACGTGGTGCCCTGCACCATCAGGGTGGAGTAGGGGAAGCGCATCTCAGTGTTTCCGGCGCTGCCGCGCCGTCTCCAGCGCTTCGCACAGCGACACGGTTCCCTGCACCATGCGCGGCCCCGCCCGATTGACGAGGTGGCCGTCGATGGTGAACAGGTTGCCCTGGCGCGTCGCCTTCATGTTCGGATACTGCCGCCACATGCCGGCACCGCCCTGTTCCTTCTCGGCGGTGCTGAACACCGCTTCCGGATCGGCCTGCAGCACCGCCTCGATGCTGACGACGGGCGCGGTCACCTTCTGGCTGGCGAAGATGTTCTCACCGCCGCACACCTTCAGCGCATCGCTGACGATGTGCGCGCCGTTCAGCGTGTACAGCGGCTTGTCCCATACCTGGTAGAACGTGCGTACCGGCGGGCGGCCTGCATAGCGCGCGCGCAGGGCGGTCAGTTGGCGGCGCAGGTCCTGCGCCGTCGCGTCCGCCGTCTTTTCGGTGCCCAGCAGCTTGCCCATGTTGGCGACGTTGTCGGCGATGGCGTCCAGCTTCTTCGGCTCGCTGTGGTACAGCGGCACGTTCAGCTTGCGCAGCATGTCGATCTGCCGCTCCGAGCTGCCGTGGCGCCAGACCACAATCAGGTCCGGTTTCAGCGCGATGATGCGCTCCAGGTCGACCTCGCGGTTGCTGCCCACGCGCGGGATCGCCTTGGCCGCTTCCGGATAGTCGCTGAAATCGACGGCGCCGACGATGCGCTCGCCGCCGCCGGCCGCGAACAGCAGTTCCGTGACGTGCGGCGCCATCGAGATCACGCGTTGCGCGGGCCTGGCCAGCGTCACCAGCTGGCCATCGTCGTCGCGTACGGTAATCGCGGCCTGGGCGACCAGCGGCGCCAGCAGCCCGGCCAGAATCAGCTTGTTCATTTCGACTCCCTTGTCCATTCGTTCAATGCGGTCGCCAGCCGCGTCCATGCCGCCTCGTCGGGCGGCAGGCCGAGGCGAATGCCGCGCGGCCCGGTGCGGAACAGCCGCACCCAGATGCCACGTCGCGCCATGTGGTCGTGCAACTGCTCCGGCCGCGCTTCCGGCCACCATTGGAACAGCGCGGTGCCCGATCCTTCGATGCCGTGCGCCGCCAGCAGATCGTGCAGGCGCTGGCCCGACCGCTGCAGCGTTGCGCGCGTCGCGCGTTGCCAGGCCTGGTCCAGCAGCGCCGCCTTGCCCACCTGCTGCGCTGGGCCGCTGACCTGCCAGGGGCCCAGCAGCTCGTCCAGCGCGGCCAGCAGGTCGGGCCGCGCCGCGACAAAGCCGAGCCGCACGCCGGCCAGCCCGAAGAACTTGCCGACGGAGCGCAGCACGATCAGGCCAGCGTGCCCGGCGCGGTCGGCCACGCTGTGCGCGCCGTCGGTGTCGGCGAACGCCTCGTCGACCACGAGCCAGCCGCCGCGCCGTGCCAGCCTGTCCGCCCAGTCCAGCAGTTGTGCGCGCGGGACGGCCGCACCCGTCGGATTGTTCGGGTTGCAGACCACCATGACTTCGCAGCCGTCCACCGCGTCAGCCAGCTCCGCGTAGGGTACCTGTCTGGCTGCATGGCCGTGCAGCGCCCAGTGATGGGCGTGCTCCGCGTAAGACGGCGCGGCAATGACGACGCGCGATGGCGGCCGCAGGCGAGGCAGGGCCTGAATAGCCGCCTGCGTGCCGGCGACGGCCAGCATGTGCGGCGCGCCATAGTAGGCGCACGCGGCATCGACCAGCGCCGGATCGGGTTCGGGCAGGCGGTGCCACGCGTTGTCCGTCAGCGCCGGTGCTGGATACCACGCCGGATTCAGGCCGGCGGACAGGTCGATCCAGTCGTCCCGGCCGTACAGGCGCTTTGCGTCGCGAAGGTTGCCGCCGTGTTCAGGCATGGGATCCCCCCAGCGCGACCAGGCCGGCGCAGGCCAGCCACAGCATCGTCGTTCGCAGCACCAGGCCCCACGCGCGGCCGATGTCGGCCGCTCGCGCGGGCGCGCCGCTGCCCAATGGCGGACGCTGCTCGATCTCGCCGTCGTACACGGCCGCGCCGCCCAGCGCCAGGCCCAGGGCCCCGGCGCCACTGGACATCACGGGACCGGCATTCGGACTGCTCCACGCGGGTGCCTGCGTGCGCCAGCATTGCCACGCGCGGCGCTTGCCGGCCAGCGTGGGTGCCAGCAGCACGTAGGACAGCGCCGTCAGCCGTGCCGGCACGTAGTTCAGTGCATCATCGATGCGGGCGGCGGCGCGACCGAAATACAGGAAGCGCTCGTTGCGATAGCCCCACATCGCATCGAGGGTGTTGGCAAGCCTGAACAGCACGGCGCCGGGGCCGCCGGCGACGGCGAACCAGAACAACGTGCCGAACACGGCATCGTTGCCGTTTTCCAGCAGAGACTCGGCACTGGCCTTGGCCAGGTCGGCCTCGCTGGCGTGTGCGGTATCGCGGCTGACGATCATCGACGTCAGGAAACGGGCGCGCGGCAGATCGCCTGCCGCCAGCGCGGCGGCGATGGGCAGGTTGTGCTCGCGCAGGCTGCGCAGGCCGATGCCCAGGTACAGCAGCAGCGCATGCATCGCCACTCCAAACCAGCCTGGCAGGGCGCACAGCCAGGCCGCCAGCGCGGTCAACGGCAGCACTGCCAGCACCCACGCCAGCACGCCACGCCAGAACCGGCGGCGGTCCCGGTTCAGCCGGCGCTGGATGAAGGTCGCCAGATTGCCGAAGCCGACCAGGGGATGGAAACGCCGCGCCTCGCCCAGCAGCAAGTCGAGCAGCACGCCAGCCAGCAGCAATCCCGCGACGGCCGGCCAGGACAGGCCACTCAGCATGAGGCATCCTTGAGCATCAGCGGCAGCCCGGCCGCCACGAACACGACACGGTCGCACAGCGCGGCGACCGCCTGGTTCAGCCGGCCCGCTTCATCGGCGTACACCCGGGTGATGGCGCCATACGGCACGATGCCCATCCCGACCTCGTTCGAGACGAAAATCACGTCGCCGCGCGGCTCGGCCAGTTGCGCCAGCAGTGCGGCACGTTCGGCGTGGAAGCGTGGTGGCAGTTCGATCGCGCCGACGTCGGGGTAGGCGGTCCCGCCGTCGAACAGCAGGTTGCTGAGCCAGAGCGTCAGGCAGTCCACCAGCACGAGGCGGTGCGGCGCACGCCACGCCGCCAATGCCTGCGCCAGCGCGAGCTTTTCCTCGACCGTCTGCCACTGCGCCGGACGCTGCGCACGGTGCAGGGCGATACGTTGCGCCATCTCGCCGTCGCCAGCGGCGGCGGTGGCGACATAGATCACTTCCTTGCCCGACTGCGCCGCCAGCCGTTCCGCATGGGCACTCTTGCCGGAGCGCGCGCCGCCCAGGACCAGCGTGCGCGTCATGCGTCGCTCCGCGAGAACAGCGCCGCGACCGCGGCCGGGTTGGATGGAAAGTAGGCATGGAAGTACGACGCCGTCAACGAACCCACGCGGTACACGGCCTCGCCTTGCGCGCCGGACGGGTTCTTGCTGGTGTGCGCAAACACCGGTGCCGTCGATTCCAGCCGCGAATAATGGAACGTGTGGCCGCGCAGGATACCCTGCGGCGTGACCAGCGCCTGCGGCCCCAGGCCCGCCAGTTTCTTCTGCACGGTGACGCGGCCGGGCAGCAGTCCCGCCATCGGCCAGTCGTGACCGGCGCCGTCGGCAAGCGCGTCCGCCAGGGCCATCATGCCGCCGCACTCGGCCACGATCGGCTTGCCCGCCGCATGCGCGGCCTGGATCGACGCGCGCCAGCGCGTCGCGCCGGCCAGCCGTTCGCAATGCAATTCCGGATAGCCACCCGGCAGGTAGACGGCATCGGCATCGGCCGGCACGGCGTCGTCCTGGAGCGGTGCGAAGTAGACGATATGGGCGCCCAGCTGGCGCAGCAACTCGGTGTTGGCGTGGTAGACGAACAGGAACGACTCGTCGCGCGCGATGGCGATCGTGCGGCCGGCCAGCAGCGGCTCGGTTGGCGCCGACGACGCCGGCGCCGCGAAAGTCAGCACCGGCAGGGTGGCCCAGGCGGCGCTGTCGAACGTCATCTGCGTGGCCAGCTCGTCCAGCAGGTCGTCGATGCCTTCCACCTCGTGCGGAAGCACCAGGCCCAGGTGGCGCTCGGGCAGCGAGCGGCCCTGCTTCGGCAGGGTTCCGAACAGCGGGATGCCGCGCAGCGAGGCCTGCACCATCGCCGCATGCCCGGCGCTGCCGATGCGGTTGGCGATGACGCCCGCCATCTCGACGGGGCCATAGTCGCGCAGCCCGTGCACCAGCGCGCCGGCCGTCTGCGCCATCGCGCCCGCGTCGATCACGGCCAGCACCGGCACCCCGAATTCGCGCGCCAGGTCGGCGGCGGACGGGGTGCCGTCGTACAGACCCATCACCCCTTCGATCAGGATCGTGTCCGCCTCGAGCGCTGCCTGCGCCAGCAACTGGTGGCAGCGTTCGCGCCCAACCATCCACAGGTCCAGCGTCTCGACCGGTGCGCCGCTGGCGCGCTGCAGCACCATCGGGTCGATGAAGTCGGGGCCGCACTTGAACACGCGTACGCGCTCGCCGGCCCGCGCCAGCTTGCGCGCCAGCGCCGCCGTGACGGTGGTCTTGCCCTGGCCGGACGAGACGGCCGCGATCAGGACGGCACGCGCACCCATCAGAACTCCGTGCCCGCTTGTGCGGCGATGCCGGCCTTGAACGCGTGCTTGACGACGTTCATCTCGGTGACCGTGTCGGCGATGTCGACCAGCTCGGGCGGCGCCCCGCGGCCGGTGATGACGACGTGCTGCATCGCCGGGCGCTCGAGCAGGTCGGCGATGACCACGTCCACGTCCAGGTAGCGGTACTTCAGCGCGATGTTCAGTTCGTCCAGCAGCACCAGTCCGTAGGCGGGATCGGCCAGGAAGGTTTTCGCCTGGGTCCACGCGGCCTGCGCCTTCTCGGTGTCGCGCACGCGGTCCTGCGTGTCCCAGGTATAGCCTTCGCCCATCGCGTGGAAACTTACTTCGTCCGGGAAGCGACGCAGGAATTTCTCCTCACCGGTCGACATGGCGCCCTTGATGAACTGGACCACGCCGACCTTCATGCCATGGCCCAGCGCGCGCGCCACCATGCCGAAGCCGCTCGAGCTCTTGCCCTTGCCGTTGCCGGTATTGACGACGATGATGCCGATCTCCTTGTCGGCGGCAGCGATTTTCGCGTCGACGATCGCCTTCTTGCGCTCCATGCGGGCGCGGTGGCGTTCGTTCAGCGCGGCGGTTTGTTCCGGTGTCGGTTCGTTCATGGTTATGCCTCGCGAGGAATGAAGATGGTGCGGCTGCCGTGCCGCACGGTGTCGATGGGGTGCTGCAGGAAGTCGCTGAGGATGGCGGCCTGCATCACATCGTCGCGCGCGCCGGCAAGCCAGCGGCCGTCGCCCATCAGCAGCAGCGCGTGCGTCGAAATGCCATGGGCCAGGCTCAGGTCGTGCCCGATCATGACGACGGTCTTGAGCTGCTCGCGGCACAGCCGCGCCAGCAGGCCCATCACGCTGACCTGGTGCGCCAGGTCGAGCGCGTTGGCCGGTTCGTCCAGCAAGAGCAGCGGCGTGTCCTGCGCCAGCAGGGCGGCGATCGCCACGCGCTGGCGCTCGCCGCCGGACAAGGTGCGCACGTCGCGCGCCGCCAGGTCGGCCACCTCCATCGCGGCCAGGGAGCGCAAAGCGATCTGGTGGTCATCGCTGTTTTCCCAGTAGCTGTTGCCGTGGTAGGGGTGACGGGCGGACAGCACGGTCTCGATGACGGTGTAGGCGAACGCGTCGCTGCGCGACTGCGCCAGGAACGCGCGCTGGCGTGCCAGCGCTTCGAGCGGCCACTCGCGCAGCGCGCGATCCTGCAGCAGCACTCGGCCGGCATCCGGTTCACGCAGGCCGGCCAGCGTGCGCATCAGCGTGCTCTTGCCTGCGCCATTGCGGCCGATGATGCTCCAGCATTCGCCGTCGCGTACCTGCCAGTCCAGGTCCTGGATCAGGGTGCGCGCGCCGATGCGCAGTTGCAGGCGTTCGGTGGCGATCATTTACGTAACCGGTGCAATTGATACAGGAACACCGGCGTGCCGATCAGCGCCGTGATGACGCCGACCGGCAGCTGTTGCGGCGCGATGACGGTGCGTGCCAGCGCATCCGTCAGCACCAGATAGGCGCCGCCGGCCAGCGTGGCGGCGGGGATCAGCACGCGGTGATCGGGACCGAAGGCGAAACGGCAGGCATGCGGCACGATCAGGCCGACGAAGCCCACGCTGCCGGCCGTCGTGACGGCGCTTGCCGTCAGCAGGCCGGAACAGAAGAACAGGCCCTTGCGCAGCGCGCCGACGCGGATGCCCAGGGTGGCTGCCGCTTCCGCATGCAGCGCCAGTACATTGAGCGCGCGTGCGGAGCGCAGGGCGAACAGCAGCCCGGCGCCCAGCACGAGCCAGGGCAGCAGGCGCAACGGCGCGCCGGACAGGTCGCCGATCAGCCAGAACACCATGCCACGCACCTGGTTGTCGGCAGCCACCGCCAACATCAACGAGATCAGGGCCGAACCGGCCGACGACAGGATCACGCCGGTCAGCAGCAGCAGGGCGGTGCCACCTTCGGCGGCGCTGCCGCCGCGCAGGTCGCGCCGCGCCAGCAGGTACAGCAACATGGAAATGACGACGGCGCCGGCAAAGGCGGCGGCGTCGATGACCCAGGCGGCGCAAGCCGCCATGATGGCCGCCAGCGCGCCGACGGCGGAGCCGGACGAAATGCCCAGCACGTACGGATCGGCCAGCGGATTGCGCAGCAGCGCCTGCATCATGACGCCGGCCAGCGCCAGCGCCGCCCCCGTCACGAAGGCCGTCAGCGCGCGGCTGACGCGCAGCTCCAGCAGCGTCGCGGCCAGCGAGTCGGCCCGGTGGTGCAGCAGTTCGTTGAGCGCCGCTGGCATGTCCGCCAAGGGGATCGGGACGGAGCCGGTCATCCCCGCGAACAGCACGCTGCCGACCGATGCCAGCAACAGCACGGCAATGACGATGCCGGCACGCGCGCGCAGGTTGGCGAAAGTGGGATGCATGGGCTGCCTGGAGCGGTCGGTCCTGCCGGGACGGTGCCCGGCAGGGGCAACGTTACTTGAAGCCGTAGCGGACGCCGGCAAACGCCGTCGCACCGCCGGTCGGGTAGTAACGCGCCAGCTCGTAGTCGCGGCCGGCCACGTTGTTCCAGCGCACCAGCGCGGACCAGTCGCGCGCGAACTGGTAGGTCGCGTACAGGTTGACGATGCCGTAGCCGCCCAGCTTGTTGCGGTTGGCCGCGTCGTCGAAGCGCGCCGACGACAGGTGCCACTCGACGCCACCCGTCAGCGGGCCATTGACGTATTCGACATTCAGGTTGGCGTGACGCTTGGCGCGGCGCTGCAGGCGCTTGCCGGTGGTCTCGTCGCGCGGGTCCTGGAAATCGGCGTCGGCGCTGACGGTGAACGGGCCGAACGTGCGGCGTGCGCTCAGGCTCACGCCTTCCAGCAGGCCCTTGTTGACGTTGTACGCGCAGCCGTAGCTGTAGTCGTTCTCGTCGTCGCTGGGGAACGGGCACGGCGTCGTGTTGACCAGCAGGTCCGTCAGCTTGTTGTGATAGTAGACCGCGCCCAACTCCGTCGTGCCGTCGTTGTAATGCAGGCCCACTTCGGCGTTGCGGCCTTTTTCCGGACGGTTGTTCTTGTTGCCGTAGCCCGGGTAGTACAGCTCGTTGAACGTCGGCGCCCGGAAGCTGGTGCCGTAGCTGGCTTCCACGCGCAGCGCCTGGCTGATGCGGTAGCCATAGCCCAGCGAGCCGGTGTTGCGCGAGCCATACTGCGAGTCGTCGTTGCGCGCGCCGACGTTGACGAGGTGGTTGCCCCGCTTCAGGCTGTAGGTGGCCGCGTAGGACGTGGTGCTGCGCTCCTTGTTCAGCGCGTTCGTCGTGCCTTCGACTTCCTCCTTGCGGTGCTCGGCCAGCAGCTGCAGGTTGTCGCTGCCGATGCGGATATCGTTCTGCCACGTGAAGACGGTCTGGGTCGAATCGATCTGGCCGCCGCCGTACGGGCCGGGCGCGTAGTAGGAACCGGACTTGTCGCGCGATTTGGCGGCCTGCACGAACATGGTCCAATCCGGCAGGATGCGGTTGCGCGAGTAGGCGGCCAGGTTGCTTTGCACTTGCGTGCTGTAGGCATCGAAGGAGGCGCCGCTGTCGTAGTCGGCCGTGGTGTCGCCATACAGGAACATGCCACCGATTTCGTGGCCGGGGGCCAGCTGCACGGCCACCTGGCCGGCGGCGTTCTTGCGACGGTAGCCGTCGTTGTCCGCGTTGTAGCTGCCGGACGGACGGCGCGTGGCCGAGTAGCCTTCGGACAGGTCCTTGCCGACGGAAAGGGAGTAGCTGACCTTGTCGGTGCCGCCGGAGATCGCGGCGTCGGCCGCGTAGGTCGCGTCGCTGCCGGCGCCGACGAAGGCGGTAACGGCCGGGGCGCCCTTGCCCTTCTTGGTGAACAGCTGGATCACGCCGCCGACCGCGTCGGCGCCGTACAGGGTGCTGAGCGGGCCGTAGACGATCTCGATATGATCGATGGCCGACAGTGGAATGGCGTTCCAGCTGGCCGCGCCACCGGAGACGGAGCCGATGCGCACGCCGTCCACCAGCACGATGCTCTGGTTGGCCGCGGCGCCGCGCAGCAGCACGCTGGCATTGGCGCCGGCGCCACCGTTGCGGGTGACTTCCAGGCCGCGCTGGCGCTGCAGCAGTTCCGTCAGCGAACCGACGCCGGCGTTGGCGATGTCCTGCGCGCTGATCGTCAGCGTGTCGCTGATGACTTCACTGGCCAGCTGCGGCGTGCGGCTGGCGGTCACGATGACGGCGTCGATGGCGGTGGTCTGGGCGACGGCGGGGGCGGCGAAGGCCGCGGCAATGGCGAGTGCCAGCGCGGCGCGCGCTGCCTGGGGTGTTGCGGGAGAGGTCATGACAAATCTGTTCTTCTATGTGCAACCGGCCCGCTTCCCCGCAGGCCGGATGGAACAGAAGCGCGCGCATGGCTGCGGCGCGCTTCCACCTGAGTCCTGGCCGGTATCCGGGCTGGCAGGTAGGTCCGTCCCGCCTTCCCATGCCGGTCATCGACCGGGCACAGTGGCTGACTGAGACGGCTGCCGCGCTGTGCGCGCGGCGGCCTGCTTACCGTTGCGGGGGCAGCATGCGTTGGCCCGTGCCGGCGGCGGCGCGTGGCGTTGCATTTCCCGTTTAACTGCGTCCGAGAGAGGGACGCGGGCACCAGAACCCCGTCATTATAGCTGCTTTGATACGGCGGCCAGCGTCAGCGGCACGGCCGCGCCATACGGAACCTGGTGCGGCGTGGCGGCCGCCGCCAGCGCCGCCTGTTCCAGCGACTGCCCGGTGGCGAGTGCCGTCATCAGGCGGATCGTGCCGGCGTGGCAGATGACGATGGCATTGCCGGTGCCGCGCGCGCGGATGGCATCGAGCGCGCGCCGCACCCGCCGCGCCACGGCCAGCACGTTCTCGCCGCCGCCGGGGCGGTAGTGCAGCAGGTCAGCGGCCCAGGCATCGACGTCGGCACGCGAGATGTCGTCCCAGCGGCGGTTTTCCCAGCTGCCGAAGTCCATTTCGGCCAAGTCCGCATCGAAGGTGACGTGGTCCGCCAGGCGCCGCGCCAGCAGGGCGCAGCGTTGCAAAGGGCTGCTGAACATCGGGGCGGCCGGCAGCAGCGGCCGCAGATCGGTCACCACGCGGGCCAGTTCATCTTCCGCCACGGGCAGGTCGGTGCTGCCATAGCAGATCCCGGGTGCTGCCAGGGGCCGCGGATGGCGCACGAGGATCAGCTTCATCGGGCGGCGAGCGCGCACAGGTAAAACACGGCTTCGCACAACTGCTGCACGGCGCCCAGGCAATCGCCCGTGTAGCCGCCCAGTCGGCGCGCCAGCTTGCGCGCGAACCACAGCGTGATCAGTGTCATGGCGACGAGGCCCGCCAGCAGGTTCGGCCAGGGCAGCCAGCCGGACAGCCCAACCAGCAGCACCGGCGGCAGGCAGCACAGCGTGGCGATGGCGAATTCGCCTGTGCTCATCTGTTGCGCCAGCGGCTTGGCCTTGCCTTCGGCGCGGGCGTACTCCATGCGCCAGATCAGGCTTGCCGCCAACAGGCGCGAGAGCGGATGGGCCGCCACCAGCGCGGCCACCGCCGCCAGCGGCGGCAGATGGGCCAGCGCCGTGCATTTGACGGCCAGCAGCAGGCCGATGCCGATCGCGCCATACGCGCCGATGCGCGAATCCTTCATGATTTCCAGTGCACGCTCGCGCGTGTGGCCGCCACCGAGGCCGTCGCAAGCGTCGGCGAAACCGTCCTCGTGGAAGGCGCCCGTCATATAGATCGTGGTGGCGGTCGCGAGCAGCACCGCGACCGGCGGCGGCAGCAGCAACGCGGCGACCCAGTACACCAGGGCGCCGGCGATGCCGACGACCAGTCCGACCAGGGGAAAATAGCGTGATGCGTGATGCAGCCAGTCCGGCTCGAAACCGACCCAGCGGGGAATCGGCAGCCGCGTGAAGAACTGCAAGGCGGTGAAGAACAGGCGGAGTTGGTGCAGCACGGCGTCAGGCCGACTGTTCGCTGACCTGGGCCGATTCGAACGTGGCCATGCGGTCGAGGAAGTTGACGGCGGCATGCAGCAGGGGCAGGGCCAGCGCGCTGCCGGTGCCTTCGCCCAGGCGCAGGCCCAGGTCCAGCAACGGGCGTGCGCCGAGCGCATCGAGCATCTGGCGGTGGCCATGTTCGCCGGAGCAGTGCGCGAACACGCAGTAGTCGACGATGGCTGGTTGCAGGCGGGCGGCGACCAGCAGCGCGCTGGTGACGATGAAGCCGTCGATCAGCAGCACCATGCGCCGCTCGGCCGCGCGCAGCATCGCGCCCGTCATCATGGCGATCTCGAAGCCGCCGAAGGCCGCCAGCACGTCCAGCGGCGCTGCCGCGTCCGCATGCAGCGCGACGGCCGCCTCGATCACCTGCTGCTTGTGGCGAATACCGTCCGCCGACATGCCGGTGCCGGCGCCGACACATTGCGGCACCGGGATGCCGGTCAGCTTGTGCATCAGGGCGGCGGCGGCCGTCGTGTTGCCGATGCCCATCTCGCCGAAGCCGAGGACGTTGCCGGGCAAGGCGTCGACCAGTTCCATGCCGTGTCGCAGCGCCTGCCGGCACTGGTCCGGCGTCATCGCCGCTTCGCGTGCGAAGTTGCGGGTGCCCATGGCCACCTTGCGGTCATCGAGGCCGGGGCGCGGCCCGAATTCGTGCGCGACACCGGCGTCGACGACGCGCAGCGCGCAGCCATTCTGCTCTGCGAACACGTTGATTGCGGCGCCGCCCGCCAGGAAGTTCTCGACCATCTGCCACGTTACGTCCTGCGGGTAGGCCGACACGCCTTCGGCCACGACGCCATGATCGCCGGCGAACACCAGGATGGCCGGCTCGCGCAGCGCAGGCTTCGTCGTCTGCTGGATCATGCCGACCTGGCGCGCCAGCGTCTCCAGCCGCCCCAGGCTGCCGAGCGGCTTGGTCTTGTTGTCGATGGCGCGGGCAAGGGCGGCGGCCAGGTCGGCGGGGGCATCAAGCACGGGCGGGATGGTCGGAGGCGTCATGGCGGCAGCCTTTGCGGGCAGGGTGGAAAGAGCGGAATTATAATGGCGCATGCGCCTGCTTATCATCGAAGACAATCCCGACATCGTCGCCAACCTGTACGGCTTCCTGGAACCGAAGGGCTACGTGCTCGATTCGGCCGGCAACGGCTACGGCGGGCTGGCGCTGGCCGCCCAGAACGACTACGACGCCGTGGTGCTGGATGTCATGCTGCCCGGCCTGAACGGCCTGGAGCTGTGCCAGAAGCTGCGCAGCGAGCTGCGCAAGGCCACGCCCGTGCTGATGCTGACGGCGCGCGACACCCTGGAGGACAAGGTGGCCGGCTTCGACAGCGGCGCGGACGACTACCTGGTCAAGCCGTTTTCCCTGGTCGAACTGGAAGTCCGGCTGAAGGCGCTGGTGCGGCGCGCGCGCGGCACGCACGGGGGCAATGCCGTGCTGACGGTGGGCGAGCTGACGTTCGACACCGGCACGTTCGAGGCACGGCGTGCCGGCCGCCCGCTGGCGCTGACGAAAACCGGCTACACGATCCTCAAGCTGTTGATGAAAGAGGCGCCGAAAGTGGTGTCGCGCGACGCGGTCGCCCACGAGGTCTGGGGCGACAACCCTCCCGACAGCGACGCGCTGCGCGTCCATATCCACGCCTTGCGCCAGGCGCTGGACAAGCCGTATCCGTTCGCGATGCTGCGCACCATTTCCGGCATCGGCTACAAGCTGGTGGCCTCCGATGAACAAGGCTGAGTCGATGCGGCGGCGGATTTCCGTCGCCTATCTGAAATTCGCCGCGGTCGCCACGCTGTTCTTCGCCGTCATCGCGGCCGTGGCGGTGGAGGGCATCGAGGTGCGCCTGGTGGACGAGCGCCTGGAGGAGGTGGCGTCGTGGGCCAGCCCGCGCTACGCCGGCAGGCTGCCGGTCGAAATGCCGGCCGGGATCAGCTTCCATCACGGCGAAGGCATTCCCCGTTCGCTGCGGGCGTTGCCTGACGGAGTGCAGGAAGTCACGGTGGATGGCGTCGACCTGCACGTGCTGAAGGGGCGCGACAACCTGGGGCCATTCGTCGTCGTCGACCACGACAGCGACTATGAACAGATCGAGCTGGTGGTGTACTCGATGTTCGGCGTGGCCTTCCTGGGTTTCCTTGCCTGCTCGCTGATGCTGGGGCGGTATGTCGGCAACCAGGTCGTCAATCCGATCGTCGAACTGGCCGAGGCAGTGGATGGGCGCGCCGCGCAGCTGCCGCTGCAGGAGCGCGCCGACGAGCTGGGACTGCTGGCGCGCACGATCGCGGGTCACACGGGCGAGCTGCGCCAGGTGCTCGATCGCGAACGCTTCTTCACGGGGGACGTCAGCCATGAACTGCGCACGCCGCTGACCGTCATCGCCGGCGCGGCCGAGGTGCTGATGGCGCAGACCGAGCGCGAGCCGGCCCTGTATGCGCCAGCGGAGCGGATCTACCGCGCGGCGCGCGAGGCGACCGATGTGACGAGCATGCTGCTGCGCCTGGCCCGTGCGCCGGCGCAGCTGGAATGGGCGCACATGTCGGCGGCGGCGCTGGCGCATGCCGAGGTGGCGCGCTACCAGTCGCTCGTGACAGGGCGGCCGCTGGCGCTGCGCTATGTCGGCGGCGACGACTTCGCCATCGATGGCGTGCGCGAACTCGTGCTGGCGGCCATCGGCAACCTGGTGCGCAACGCGTGCCAGTACACCGAGGCAGGTGTGGTCGAGGTAAGCCTGGCCGGACGCGCAGTGATTGTCGAGGACACGGGCCCTGGGCTGCCGCCGGCGGCGCGAGCGCGCCTGCATAATGAACCGATACCGGCCGATGCCAGGGGGTCCTCCGGCACGGGCCTCGGGCTCGGGCTGGTGCAGCGCATCTGCGCCCACCTGGGGGCCACCCTGGTGCTGGGCAGCCGCGCGGGCGGCGGCACGCGTTTCGAAATCCACTTTCCGGACGGCTTAACACGGCCTTAACCAGCCGTTCACACGGGCTTCACCTTGGGGCGGGTATCTTGGATGCTTGTCCATTGGAGTCCGTACCGTGAGAATCGCTCCCCTGCCGCGCGTCGGCGCGCCCCTGCTGACCCTGGGCGCGTCCGTGTTCCTTGTCTCGGCCTACAACCTCAGTTTCTGGAAGACGTTCGTCGCGGCGACAGGCGGCGCCCACTTCGGCAACGCGCTGGTGTATGCCGGCGCGTTCGTGCTGCTGGTCCTGCTGTTCAACGCCATCCTCACGCTGTTCAATTTCCGGTTCGTCATCAAGCCTGTGCTGGTCGCGCTGTTCCTGGCCGCGTCGGCAGCCAGCTACTTCATGAACGAGTACGGCGTCGTCATCGATGCGTCGATGGTGCAGAACGTGTTCGAGACGGATGCGAAGGAGGCCAATGAGCTGTTCAGCTGGAGGATGGTGCAGACCATCACGGTGCTCGGCATCCTGCCGTCCGTGCTGGTGTGGCGCCTGCCCCTGGTATTCCCGCCCGCACGGCGCGACCTGCTGCTCAAGGCCGGCACCGTGGCGCTGTCGCTGCTGGCGGGCGCCGGGCTGCTGCTGTTGCTGTTCAAGGTGCTTGCGCCGGCGGTGCGCGAACATCGCGAAATGCGCTTCCTGCTGACGCCCACCAATATGTTCCAGGCCACGCACGGCTACCTGAAGCGCAAATGGGCCACTCCTGTCGTGATCGCGCCGCTGGGCACCGATGCGGCGCTGGGACCGAAATGGTCAGCGGCGGCGGCGCCGCACAAGCGCACGGTGACGGTCATCGTCGTGGGCGAAACGGCGCGGGCCATGAATTTCTCCCTGAACGGCTACGCGCGCCAGACCAATCCGGAGTTGGCGCGGCAGGCAGGGCTGATCAACTTCCGCAACGTCAGCTCGTGCGGCACGGCGACGGCGGTCTCCGTTCCGTGCGTTTTTTCGGGCCTGACGCGCGACGATTATTCGTCCGACAAGGCCGGGCGCCAGGAAGGCCTGCTGGACGTATTGAAGCATGCGGGCTTCGATGTGCTCTGGCGCGACAATAACTCCGGCTGCAAGGGCACGTGCGACCGCGTGCGCTTCGAGGACGTGTCGCAGCCATTGCCGGGCGACCCGCTGTGCAATGGCGAGGAATGCTTCGACGAGCGTCTGCTGCGCGACTTGCCGCAGCTGATCCGCACGTCGCGACGAGACCTGGTCGTCGCGCTGCACCAGAAGGGCAGTCATGGCCCGGCCTACTGGAAGCGCTATCCGGCCGGCTTCGGTCGCTTCGGCCCCGTGTGTCAAACGAACGAGCTGGAACAGTGCTCACGCGAGTCCATCGTCAACGCCTACGACAACACGATCCTGTACACCGATCACTTCCTGGCGAAGACGCTGGATCTGCTGCGCGAGAGCGCCGCGCAAGACGGCGTGGACACTGCCATGCTGTACTTCTCCGATCACGGGGAGTCGCTGGGCGAGAAGAATATGTACCTGCATGGCGCGCCGTACATCATCTCGCCGGCGGAGCAGCGCACCGTGCCGATGATGCTGTGGCTGTCCGATGGCTTCCGCCAACGCTTCCATATCGATCATCAGTGCCTGGCCGCGCGCAGCGCGCAGGCTTTTTCCCATGACAACGTGTTTCATTCGGTCCTCGGGCTGCTGAATGTCAGCACGGCTGTCTATAACCCCAAGCTCGACCTGACCCATCCCTGCGCCCGTGAAAATTGATGCTCCCGCAGTCCCCGGCCAGCGCCTCGCGTGGCGCTGGGCCGGTTTCCTGGTGTTGTCCGCACTGATGATCCTCTGGCTAGGCAATAGCACCGACATCGACTTGCGGCTGGCAGACGCCGCGTTCGACGCCGCCACGCATACGTTCCCCTTGCAGCACGCGTGGATCGCGGAGCGGTTCAATCACGTCTGGTTGAAAGCGCTGTTGTCGGTGCTGGGCGCGGGCGCCGCCGTGCTGGCGTTGCGGGACGCCTACCGGCCATACGAGAGCTGGTCCGATGCGCGCCGGGTTGGCATGCGGGTGGTAGGCATGTCGGCCGTGCTGGTGCCGACCGCTGTCAGTCTGCTCAAGCACGCCAGCGCCTCGCACTGCCCGTGGGACCTGCAGCGCTATGGCGGCACGGCGCCCTATGTCCGCTTGCTGGAGTGGATGCCCGCCGGGGTGCACGCGGGGCATTGCCTGCCCGCCGGTCATGCGTCGAGCGCGTTGTGGCTGGTGTCGCTGGCCGCGTTCTGGTGGCCGCGGCGTCCGCGCATGGCAATCGCAGTGGGCGCGGCAATGCTGGCGGTCGGACTGGCGGTCGGGTGGGTGCAGCAGCTGCGCGGTGCGCATTTCTTGACGCATACCCTCTGGTCGGCGTGGATCGCCTGCGCACTGGTGCCGGCGATTTATATCGTCAACACGAAGGGGCTTGCGCTCTGGCAGGGTTTTCGCTATAGTTCTGTCCCTCACAGCGACGCGCTGTCATGAAAATGAAACAAGCGTGCTGATGTGAAGAAAAACGAAGCTTGACGAAACGCACGAAACACCGCATACTCTCGCTTCTCTGCTGCTGACAAACACAACGCTTTGTCGCCGGGTTTGACCGGATCGCAGCAAGCCTTGAAGGGCAGAATTCTTTAACAATCAACAGTCGATAAGTGTGGGCGTTTGATGTGAGTGTGCCCGGGGCTTCGGTCCCGATACTCAAAATATATAGCATCAAACGCTTACACAAGAAATAAACGTGACCTCGAAAGAGGAACGTCAGTATCTTGAGTGAGTGACCCCGACAGCAATGTCGGAAAACAGAGATTGAACTGAAGAGTTTGATCCTGGCTCAGATTGAACGCTGGCGGCATGCTTTACACATGCAAGTCGAACGGTAACAGGGAGCTTGCTCCGCTGACGAGTGGCGAACGGGTGAGTAATATATCGGAACGTGCCCAAGAGTGGGGGATAACGTAGCGAAAGTTACGCTAATACCGCATACGATCTAAGGATGAAAGCAGGGGACCGCAAGGCCTTGTGCTCCTGGAGCGGCCGATATCTGATTAGCTAGTTGGTGAGGTAAAGGCTCACCAAGGCGACGATCAGTAGCTGGTCTGAGAGGACGACCAGCCACACTGGGACTGAGACACGGCCCAGACTCCTACGGGAGGCAGCAGTGGGGAATTTTGGACAATGGGCGCAAGCCTGATCCAGCAATGCCGCGTGAGTGAAGAAGGCCTTCGGGTTGTAAAGCTCTTTTGTCAGGGAAGAAACGGTTGCGGCTAATATCCGCAGCTAATGACGGTACCTGAAGAATAAGCACCGGCTAACTACGTGCCAGCAGCCGCGGTAATACGTAGGGTGCAAGCGTTAATCGGAATTACTGGGCGTAAAGCGTGCGCAGGCGGTTTTGTAAGTCTGTCGTGAAATCCCCGGGCTTAACCTGGGAATGGCGATGGAGACTGCAAGGCTGGAATCTGGCAGAGGGGGGTAGAATTCCACGTGTAGCAGTGAAATGCGTAGAGATGTGGAGGAACACCGATGGCGAAGGCAGCCCCCTGGGCTAAGATTGACGCTCATGCACGAAAGCGTGGGGAGCAAACAGGATTAGATACCCTGGTAGTCCACGCCCTAAACGATGTCTACTAGTTGTCGGGTCTTAATTGACTTGGTAACGCAGCTAACGCGTGAAGTAGACCGCCTGGGGAGTACGGTCGCAAGATTAAAACTCAAAGGAATTGACGGGGACCCGCACAAGCGGTGGATGATGTGGATTAATTCGATGCAACGCGAAAAACCTTACCTACCCTTGACATGGCAGGAATCCCTGAGAGATCGGGGAGTGCTCGAAAGAGAACCTGCACACAGGTGCTGCATGGCTGTCGTCAGCTCGTGTCGTGAGATGTTGGGTTAAGTCCCGCAACGAGCGCAACCCTTGTCATTAGTTGCTACGAAAGGGCACTCTAATGAGACTGCCGGTGACAAACCGGAGGAAGGTGGGGATGACGTCAAGTCCTCATGGCCCTTATGGGTAGGGCTTCACACGTCATACAATGGTACATACAGAGGGCCGCCAACCCGCGAGGGGGAGCTAATCCCAGAAAGTGTATCGTAGTCCGGATTGTAGTCTGCAACTCGACTGCATGAAGTTGGAATCGCTAGTAATCGCGGATCAGCATGTCGCGGTGAATACGTTCCCGGGTCTTGTACACACCGCCCGTCACACCATGGGAGCGGGTTTTACCAGAAGTAGGTAGCTTAACCGTAAGGAGGGCGCTTACCACGGTAGGATTCGTGACTGGGGTGAAGTCGTAACAAGGTAGCCGTATCGGAAGGTGCGGCTGGATCACCTCCTTTCTAGAGTGGCACGGATCAGAAATGGTCGTGCATCAAACGCTCACACTTATCGACTGTTGTTAGAGAAACAGCAAGAAGCGCGGGTCTGTAGCTCAGCTGGTTAGAGCACCGTGTTGATAACGCGGGGGTCGTTGGTTCGAGCCCAACCAGACCCACCACAAACATGGGGGATTAGCTCAGCTGGGAGAGCACCTGCTTTGCAAGCAGGGGGTCGTCGGTTCGATCCCGTCATCCTCCACCATCGCTTCTGTTGAAAGCACAAACGTAAGTCTCGCACTGTCGAGGATTTAGGTTTGATCTTTTAGAGATCTAAGCTGTTTCGCTCTTTAACAATCTGGAAGAAGTAAAGTTTTATTAAGCGTGTGAGAAATCACACACTTAGGGTAGTGTTCGAAAGAACGCATACAAAAACTCATCAAACACAGTAGTAAATGCTTGAACCGATAGCCGTCAAGGTTATAGGGACAAGTGAATAAGTGCACATGGCGGATGCCTTGGCGATTACAGGCGATGAAGGACGTAGTAGTCTGCGATAAGCTACGGGGAGCTGACAAACGAGCTTTGATCCGTAGATTTCCGAATGGGGAAACCCACCCTTTTAGGGTATCACTCACTGAATACATAGGTGTGTGAGGCGAACGCGGCGAACTGAAACATCTAAGTAGCTGCAGGAAAATAAATCAACCGAGATTCCCAAAGTAGTGGCGAGCGAAATGGGAAGAGCCTGTACGTGATAGTCGGACTGATAGTGGAAGCCTCTGGAAATAGGCGCCATAGCGGGTGATAGCCCCGTACACGAAATCAGACCGGTGGTACTAAGCGTACGACAAGTAGGGCGGGACACGAGAAATCCTGTCTGAAGATGGGGGGACCATCCTCCAAGGCTAAATACTCGTAATCGACCGATAGTGAACCAGTACCGTGAGGGAAAGGCGAAAAGAACCCCGGGAGGGGAGTGAAATAGATCCTGAAACCGTGTGCATACAAACAGTCGGAGCGGACTTGTTCCGTGACGGCGTACCTTTTGTATAATGGGTCAGCGACTTACATTCAGTAGCGAGGTTAACCATATAGGGGAGCCGTAGAGAAATCGAGTCCGAACAGGGCGCTAGTTGCTGGGTGTAGACCCGAAACCAAGTGATCTACCCATGGCCAGGTTGAAGGTGCGGTAACACGCACTGGAGGACCGAACCCACTAATGTTGAAAAATTAGGGGATGAGCTGTGGGTAGGGGTGAAAGGCTAAACAAACTTGGAAATAGCTGGTTCTCTCCGAAAACTATTTAGGTAGTGCCTCAAGTATCACCATCGGGGGTAGAGCACTGTTATGGCTAGGGGGTCATCGCGACTTACCAAACCATTGCAAACTCCGAATACCGATGAGTGCGAGCTTGGGAGACAGACGTCGGGTGCTAACGTCCGGCGTCAAGAGGGAAACAACCCAGACCGCCAGCTAAGGTCCCAAAGATTGGCTAAGTGGAAAACGAAGTGGGAAGGCTAAAACAGTCAGGATGTTGGCTTAGAAGCAGCCATCATTTAAAGAAAGCGTAATAGCTCACTGATCGAGTCGTCCTGCGCGGAAGATGTAACGGGGCTAAGCCAGTCACCGAAGCTGCGGATATCCGTAAGGATATGGTAGGAGAGCGTTCTGTAAGCCTGCGAAGGTGTCTTGTAAAGGATGCTGGAGGTATCAGAAGTGCGAATGCTGACATGAGTAGCGATAATGCGGGTGAAAAGCCCGCACGCCGTAAGCCCAAGGTTTCCTGTTCAACGTTCATCGGAGCAGGGTGAGTCGGCCCCTAAGGCGAGGCAGAGATGCGTAGCTGATGGGAAGCAGGTTAATATTCCTGCACCGTCGTATGATGCGATGGGGGGACGGATCGCGGAAGGTTGTCTGACTGTTGGAATAGTCAGTTTCTGGTTCATAGGAGGTACTTAGGCAAATCCGGGTACGTAATCCAAGGGATCGGGACGAGCGCTCTTGTAGCGCGAAGCAATCGGAAGTGGTTCCAAGAAAAGCCTCTAAGCTTCAGTCATACGAGACCGTACCGCAAACCGACACAGGTGGGCGAGATGAGTATTCTAAGGCGCTTGAGAGAACTCGGGAGAAGGAACTCGGCAAATTGGTACCGTAACTTCGGGAAAAGGTACGCCCCGGTAGCTTGACCACTTTACTGTGGAAGGGTGAAAGGGTTGCAATAAACTGGTGGCTGCGACTGTTTAATAAAAACACAGCACTCTGCAAACACGAAAGTGGACGTATAGGGTGTGACGCCTGCCCGGTGCTGGAAGATTAAATGATGGGGTGCAAGCTCTTGATTGAAGTCCCAGTAAACGGCGGCCGTAACTATAACGGTCCTAAGGTAGCGAAATTCCTTGTCGGGTAAGTTCCGACCTGCACGAATGGCGTAACGATGGCCACACTGTCTCCTCCCGAGACTCAGCGAAGTTGAAGTGTTTGTGATGATGCAATCTACCCGCGGCTAGACGGAAAGACCCCATGAACCTTTACTGTAGCTTTGCATTGGACTTTGAACCAATCTGTGTAGGATAGGTGGGAGGCTTTGAAGCGGGGACGCCAGTTCTCGTGGAGCCAACCTTGAAATACCACCCTGGTTTGTTTGAGGTTCTAACCTTGGTCCGTAATCCGGATCGGGGACAGTGCATGGTAGGCAGTTTGACTGGGGCGGTCTCCTCCTAAAGTGTAACGGAGGAGTTCGAAGGTACGCTAGGTACGGTCGGACATCGTGCTAATAGTGCAATGGCATAAGCGTGCTTAACTGCGAGACCGACAAGTCGAGCAGGTACGAAAGTAGGACATAGTGATCCGGTGGTTCTGTATGGAAGGGCCATCGCTCAACGGATAAAAGGTACTCTGGGGATAACAGGCTGATTCCTCCCAAGAGTTCATATCGACGGGGGAGTTTGGCACCTCGATGTCGGCTCATCACATCCTGGGGCTGTAGCCGGTCCCAAGGGTATGGCTGTTCGCCATTTAAAGTGGTACGTGAGCTGGGTTTAAAACGTCGTGAGACAGTTTGGTCCCTATCTGCCGTGGGCGTTGGAAATTTGAAGGGGGCTGCTCCTAGTACGAGAGGACCGGAGTGGACGAACCTCTGGTGTACCGGTTGTCACGCCAGTGGCATTGCCGGGTAGCTAAGTTCGGAAGAGATAACCGCTGAAAGCATCTAAGCGGGAAACTTGCCTTAAGATGAGATTTCCCGGAGCCTTGAGCTCCTTGAAGGGTCGTTCGAGACCAGGACGTTGATAGGTCAGGTGTGGAAGTGCAGTAATGCATTAAGCTAACTGATACTAATTGCCCGTACGGCTTGTCCCTATAACCTTGACGGTTACAGAGCATTTGCCTGTGTTTGAGTTTTACCAGTAACACCCAACTTACTTCTTCCAGATTAGTAGCCGCGTTGCCCAACCGGGAACGAGGCTGCGTACAAGTCATGCCTGATGACCATAGCAAGTCGGTCCCACCCCTTCCCATCCCGAACAGGACCGTGAAACGACTTTGCGCCGATGATAGTGCTGCAACCAGTGTGAAAGTAGGTTATCGTCAGGCTGTTATACCCGAGAAAAGCCCGCTGCGTGATCGCAGCGGGCTTTTTTCATTTCTACGCATGTGCTGCCGTGATTAAAACCAGGGTCAGTCCCCTGCGGGGACAGACCCTAAGCCTGCGACGCCAGTGACCGCTTGCTGATATTTAGATCCGCAACTGCCACATCGGGGTTAGGGTCAGTCCCTTCAGGGACTGACCCTGGTTTTTATCGCAGGACCATGCCGACTTGCGCGATGAAAATCCACAAGGCTCGGCTCGCAAAACGAACGCCACCCGGCTCTGGAACCCCCGGTGTCAGGCACCTGTCTTCGGGTCAGAGACCCGAAGACAGGTGCCTGACACCACGGTGGCAACTGGCTGAGCGGCCGACCCGCATAAGGCTTGCCTGAAGCCCGACCCGACAGTAGCCCAAACGAAATCGGGGACAGCCTCCGATTCCACTTGGAATCGGAGGCTGTCCCCGATTAGAGAAGCAGCTACGGTCGTTACTTGTACATCGGCCCATCGAAGATGAACTTGCCGCCGTGGTAGTTGCTGGCGGCATCGTCTTCAGGCGGGTACTCGCCCGTTTCCGGCACGTCGGCGCGGAACTGTTCCGAGCTGTCCTTCGGCTGGAAGCCCAGGTGCGCGGCCTTGCGGTTGTCCCACCACTGGCGCTTGTTGTTGGAGGCGCCGAACAGGATCGTGTGGCCTACCCGCGGCGTCAGCAGCGAGACACGCAGCGCCTCGACCAGGTCGTCGTAGGACAGCCAGGTGCACATCATGCGCGGGTTGTTCACGGCCGGGAACGACGAGCCGATGCGCAGGCACACGGTCTCGATGCCGGCGCGGTCGAAGTAGTAGCGCGACAGCTGCTCGCCGAACACCTTCGACAGCCCATACATCGAATCCGGCCGCGGTGGATCGTCCGCGTCGATGACCTGCGTCTGCGGATAGAAGCCGATCGCGTGGTTCGAGCTGGCGAACACGATGCGCTTGACGCCATGGCGGTGCGCGGCCTCATAGATGTTGTACGTGCCCTGGATATTGGCGTGCATGATGTTCTCGAAGGTGTTTTCCGTCGAGATGCCGCCGAAGTGCAGCACCGCGTCCACGCCTTCCATCATGGCCAGCACGGCCGGCTTGTCGGCCAGGTCGCACTGGACGATTTCCTCGCCCTCGCGGGCCTCGCCCAGGTCGCCGATGTCGGACAGGCGCACCACGTCGGCCCAGGGCTTGATGCGTTCGCGCAGGATCTTGCCCAGGCCGCCCGCGGCGCCCGTCAGCAGCAGGCGCTTGAATGGTTTTTTCGTCGTCATAGTAGGTCCTATTGTTAACCAGGGTATTTGACCAGAGAAGTGCGTGGACGTCGGCTCACGTGCGTGAGCGATCGCGTCACGTCACCGGCGCGGGGTTGAACAGCACCAGCGCATTGTGCAGCTTCCAGTGTTCGGCCCACGTCTTCTTGCCGCTGGCGACATCGAGCATCAGCTGGAACAACTCCCAGCCGACGCTTTCGATGGTCGCCTCGCCGGTGGCGATGCGGCCAGCGTTCACGTCCATCAGGTCGTGCCAGCGGCGCGCGAGGTCGTCGCGCGTGGCCACCTTGATGACCGGGACTTCGGCCAGGCCGTAGGGCGTGCCGCGGCCCGTCGTGAAGACGTGCAGGTTCATGCCGGCGGCCAGCTGCAGTGTGCCGCAGATGAAGTCCGAGGCCGGCGTGGCCGCGTAGATCAGGCCTTTCGTCGTCAGCTTCTCGCCTGGCGACAGCACACCGGAGATCGGGCTGCTGCCGGACTTGACGATCGACCCCATCGCCTTCTCGACGATGTTGGACAACCCGCCCTTCTTGTTTCCCGGCGTCGTATTGGCGCTGCGGTCGACGCCGCCCCGCTTCAGGTAATTGTCGTACCAGTCCATCTCGCGGATCATCGCTTGCGCCACTTCCTCGTTGACGGCGCGCGACGTCAGCTGGTCGATGCCGTCGCGCACCTCCGTCACTTCCGAGAACATCACGGTGGCACCCGCGCGCACCAGCAGGTCGGTGGCGAAGCCCACCGCCGGATTGGCCGTCACGCCGGAGAACGCATCGCTGCCGCCGCATTGCACGCCGACGACGAGGTCCGAGGCCGGGCACGTGACCCGCTGGCGCCGGTTCAGCACTTCCAGCTGCTGTTCGGCCGTCTGCATGATCGAGTCGATCATCGACATGAAGCCGACATGGTGGCTGTCCTGCAGGCAGACGACGGGCGCCTCGTCGGCGACGCTGTTGTCGGCCTTGCGGATCGGGATCGAGCCTTTCGGGAACAGGCGCGTGGGCTGCAGCTTCTCGCAGCCCAGCGAAACGACCATGGCCTGGCCGCCGAAATTTGGGTTCTTGCTGATGTTGTGCAGCGTGCGGATCGGCACCATCGCGTTCGGCGCATCGATCGCCACGCCGCAACCATAGGTGTGTTCCAGGCCGACCACGTCGTCCACGTTCGGATAGCGCGGCAGCAGCTCGGCCTTGATGCGCTTGACGGCGAACTCCACCACGCCGGACACGCACTGGACGGTCGTCGTGATCGCCAGGATGTTGCGGGTGCCGACGGAACCGTCCTCGTTGCGGAAGCCCTGGAACGTGTAGCCCTCCAGCGGCGGCAGCGCTGCCGGCTTGACGGTGGCGATCGGCAGGTTATCCAGTTCGCGCGCGGCCGGCATTTCCAGCAGCTGCTCGGAGACCCAGCTGCCCTTCGAGATGGCTTTCGCGGCCCGCCCGATCGTCACGTTGTAGCGGACCACGGCATCGCCCTGCGCCAGGTCGATCAGCGCCACCTTGTGCCCTTGCGGGACGCCTTCGACCAGCGTCAGGCCGTCGGGGAACACGGTGCCGGCCGGCAGGCCGCCGTCGTTGACGACGATCGCCACATTGTCGTTCTCGTGCATGTGGATACGGCGCGGAGTGCTCGCTGTCATCTTCAATCCTGGAGGAATGGCACTTTGCTGGCTGTGATTGTTGCGTGATCGCAACGCCGAAACACGCGTGCCGGTATGTTGTCTGATGACTTCAGTATGACAGAGGCGAATATTTTTGGCTAGTCCACATTGCGATTTTGGTCTGACCGCTTTAGAATGGCCTGACCAGATGGCTAAACAATAAGACAAGCAGGAGACGTATGCAGAAGAGGGGCCCCATCGGTACGCTCGAATCGGCCCACCACGAACCGCGGCTGTACCGCGTGGTGGCGGACCGCATCCAGGCGCTGATCGCGGCCGAGGGCATTCGGGCCGGTGCCCGCCTGCCGTCCGAACGTGACCTGGCGACCAGGCTCGCTGTCAGCCGGGCCTCGCTGCGCGAAGCATTGATCGCCTTGGAGCTGGGCGGCGTGATCGAGGTACGTGGCGGCTCGGGCGTGTACGTCAGCGAGGTGCCGGAGCCCCCGACCAGGCTGCCGGAAGGCGGACCGGGGCCGTTCGAGGTGCTCTCGGCGCGCCGCCTGATCGAAGGCGAGATCGCGGCGATGGCCGCGCGCACGGCAACGGACAGCGCGATCGACGCGATCCTGAAAGCGGTGGAAGAAATGGAGGCGCATCACGCCAACAAGACCACCAACGAGCTGGCCGATCGCAACTTCCACCTGGCGATCGGCCGTGCCACCGGCAACGGCGCGATGGTCGGTTCGCTGGAATACCTGTGGGACCAGCGCGGCCGGCTATGGCACAAGCTGAAGGAGCACTTCCAGACCGAGGAGCTGCGCCAGGAAACGCTGAAGGACCATCGCCGCATCTTCGAAGCGATCGCGGCGCACGACCCGGCCGCGGCGCGCAAGGCGATGCGCGCGCACCTGGAACGCGTGACGCGGACGTTCTCGCGCGGCTAGCAGTACCGATAAAAAAGCAGGACCGACGCGCCACATAAAAACCCAGGCGCGCCGAGGAGACAGGATGAACAAGATACCATCGGGCCAACCCCGCCAAGTATGCCGGCAAGGAGCGCACCAGCGCCACTTGCCGCGCCCCTGATCTCGCACCAATAAGTTAGCGACCGCCTGCGACCTCGGCCCCCATGCGGCCCTCGTCGCAGCGGCACGGAGTACGCGAGGTGCTCCAAAGCCGGCCGTGCGCAAGCGCGCCGACATAACTCAATTTGGAAAAAACAAGGAGACGAGAAGCATGAACAAGCGCGCAACCCTCTGTCAGCCACGGCTGGTAATGACTTCCATTGCACTGGCCGTGCTGGCCGTGGCGAACCAGGCGGCGGCACAGGAGGCCCCGATGCAGCGAGTGGAAGTGACCGGCTCGTCGATCAAGCGCCTGGCGAACGAGGAAGCCCTGCCGATCACCACCATCAAGGCCGAGGAGTTCGCGCAGCGCGGCCTGACCACGCTGGCGGACGTGATGATGGCGCTGCCGCAATCGGCCTCGCTGGCCCCGTCCAACGCCGGCTCGGGCACCAATATCAACCTGCGCGGCCTGGGCGTGAACCGCACGCTGGTACTGCTGAACGGCCGTCGCCTGGCCAACGAGGCCATCTCGTCCGGCTACGCCAATCTGGACGTGATTCCGATGAGCGCCCTGGCGCGCGTCGAGATCCTGAACGACGGCGCCTCGTCGATCTACGGTTCGGACGCCATCGGCGGTGTCGTCAACTTCGTCACCAAGCGCGAGATCGAGGGCGGCTCCATCACGGGCCAATGGGTCGAGCCGGAGCGCAGCGGCGGCGGTGACGAGCAGCGCGCGACCCTGACCTTCGGCAAGGGCAGCCTGGCCAGCGACGGCTGGAACGCATATGCGACGATCGACTTCCACCAGCGCAGCCGGCTCGCCTCGAAGGACCGCCCGCACCTGGGCTCGGACGAGATCCTGGCGCAGATCGGCCGCTCGCGCACCATCGGCAGCGGCGGCTATGCGATGCCGGCCAACTTCACCACCGACGCCAACAAGACCGCCCGCAATCCCTACGCGGGCATCTGCGCGGAGCCGTACTCCATCGTCGGCGCCAAGAACACCTGCCTGATCAACAACAGCGAATACGGCACCGCGCTGCACGAGAACGCGCAACTGAGCTTCTACGCCCGCGCGACCCGCCAGTTCAGCGAAGACCACACCTTCAGCGTCGAATACACGCGCGGCCAGGCGCACATCCTGGCGGCCCGTAACCCGACCCAATCGGTGGCCGTCAACGGCGTCACGGCCCAGCTGCCGGCGTCGTCCAAGTGGTATCCGGGGAACAGCGGCGGCGTGCCGGCCATGTCCGGCCTGAACGGCGCGCCCCTGAGCGTCACGTGGTCGGTGGCCGACCTGGGCATCGCCGTGCAGAAGGACAAGCAGGTCAACCAGCGCCTCGCCTTCGTCGACGAGGGCAAGTTCGGCGCCTGGGACTACCGCGCCGGGCTGGTGATCGGCATCAGCGACCGCGAGAACTACTATGACCGCGGCTTCGTGCGCGGCCAGGGCCTGCTCGACGGCCTGAAGAGCGGTGCATTGAATCCGTTCGGACTGCAGGACCAGGCCGGCCTCGACTACCTGAAGACGATCTCGGTGGACGGCATCAAGAACCGCGACTCGCGCAGCACCTATACGGGTGCCGACCTGACCGTCAGCCGTTCGCTGATGGAGCTGGCCGGCGGTTCGATGGCGCTGGCGATCGGCGCGGACGTCAATCACACGACCACGCGCGACGACAAGCTGGCGATCCAGAACGAGGTGCAGTACCTGAACAGCACCGCCTCGCACGGCGAAGGCCAGCGCAACGTGTACGCCCTGTACGCCGAGCTCGATGTGCCGCTGACGAAGCAGCTCACCTTGAACTTCGCCGCGCGCGACGACTACTTCAGCGACTACGGCAACACGATCAATCCGAAGGCCAGCTTCCGCTGGGAGCCGACCAAGACGCTGATGTTCCGCGGTTCGGCCAACACCGGCTTCCGCGCGCCGACGCTGTTCGACGCCTACGGCTACCGCCTGCCCGGCGCGACCGGCAAGACCAGCTCGCGCTGGGACGACCCGGTGCTGTGCCCGAGCGCCACGCCAGCGATTGCCGGCACTGGCAACCCGCTGCCGGGCTACGTGGAATCGGAAGTCTGCGATGTGCAGCTGCCGAAGCAGGTGGGGTCGAACTCGAACCTGAAGCCAGAGAAATCGCGCGGCTTCACGCTGGGCGTGGTAATGGAACCGATCAAGTCGATGACCCTGTCGCTCGACTACTGGAACATCCGCATGAAGGACATGCTGGCGAACCTGCCGGAACAGGTCTACTTCCAGGACCCGGCGCGCTACGCCAACCTGTTCGTGCGTAATCCGGACGGCACGCTGGCGTTCATCAACAACACGACGATGAACCTGGGCGGCCAGAAGGCGGCCGGTATCGACGTCTCGGCAACGTACCGCTTCCCGCGCAGCGAGTACGGCGATTTCCGCATCGAACTGGATGGCACCTACCTGACGAAATTCGACAACCAGCTGTTCCCGGGCGACGAGTGGGTCTCCAACATCGGCCGCTTCGGCAACGCGTCGAACGGTACCACGTCGAGCTTCCCGATCATCACCTACCGCTGGAAGCACACGCTGAAGTTCGGCTGGTCGAAGGGCGATTGGACCGCGCAGGCAACGCAGAACTACAACTCGAAATACGAGGACCAGAACCTGGTGGCCGAGCAGTACTGGCGCGACATCAACTCGTACAAGCCGTGGAACCTGACGATCGGCTACAAGGGCATCAAGAACCTGCAACTGATCTTCGGCATCACCAACGTGTTCGACGCCGACCCGCCGGTGACGAACCACAGCGGCTACTCGTTCAGCTACCTGTCCAGTGCCGCCAGCCCGATCGGCCGCTCGTACAATCTGCGCGCGACCTACAACTTCTGATCGGATTGCGCACCTGATGTGACGCGCGGCGCCGGCCTGCCTCTACCGCAGCGGGCGCCGCATTTTCTTTTGGAGGACACCATGACCGTCAAATTCCTTGCCGCCGCATGCATCGCGCTGGCCGCCGGCAGCGCCGGCGCGGCCGACACGAAGCCCGTTCGTTTCATCCTGGTGGGCGACTCCACGATGGCCACCGCCAGCGGTTATGGCGACGCGTTCTGCGCCCGCGTGATCCGGGCCGATACGTGCCTCAACCTGGCCAAGGGCGGCCGCAGCTCCGGCAGCTTCCGGGCCGAGGGCCGCTGGGACGAGGTACTGGGCCTGCTGAAGGGCAGCAGCGCGTACCGCGCCACCTATGTATTGATCCAGTTCGGTCACAACGACCAGCCGGGCAAGCCGGGCCGCTCGACCGACCTGAAGACGGAATTCCCCGTCAACATGGCGCGCTACGTGGACGAGGTCAAGGCGCTGGGCGGCGTGCCGGTGCTGGTCACGCCGCTGACGCGGCGCAGCTTCAAGGACGGCAAGCTGGAGAACACCTTGCAGCCGTGGGCGGACGTGATCCGCACCACCGCGGCGACGAAACAGGTCGCGCTGCTGGACCTGAACGCCGACAGTGTCGCCGCAGTGCAGGCAATGGGGCCGGACGAGGCGGACACGCTGGCAGTGGCGCCGAAGCCGCCGGCCGCGCCGGCACCGGTGGCCGGCAGCGCCGCCACGGTGGAGCCGCAGGGCGCCGCCAAGAGCGCTTTCGATTACACGCACGTGGGGGCGAAAGGCGCGGCCTATTTCGCTCGCATGGTCGAGCGCGAGATCAAGGCCGCCATCCCGGCGCTCGCGGCGGAGTTCCGGCCGGAGGAGGGGCAGTGAAGCTCGGCCTGACCTTCGCCGCGGTGGCGCTCTTGATGACCGGATGCCAGGCGCCGGCAACGCGGGCGCCGGTCGCTGGCACGGCAGCCGTCGCACGGCCGCAACTGCCGGCGGCCATCGGCAAGAAGATCTCGATCGCCGAAGTGCTGAAAACCACGGGCCGGGCCGGCAGTGAGGTCACAGACCCGTGGGACCCGCTGGCCGATCCGCTGGCGCAGGGCGCGGCGTTCCAGGCCGACTATGTCGTCGATGTCGCCGGCCGCGCCGATGGTCACCGTACGTTCACCAGCGTGCAGGCGGCGGTCAGCCGCGCCGTCGCGGATGGCGCTGGCGCCAGCGGGCGTGTCTACATCCTCGTCAAGCCGGGCACCTACCGCGAGCTGGTGTACGTGCCAGCCTCCAGCCGCCCGATCACGCTGTACGGCGAGGGCAGGAGCGCGGCGGACACCGTCATCACGGCCGGCCTGGACGCCGCCGTGGCGCCGGCCGACTACGCCAGGCAGTACGGCCCGCAGTTTGCGGCCGCCGACCCGTCGATCCAGGCCATGCACGCACTGGTGCGCGAGCGCAGCGGCAATATCTCGACCAGCGGCTCGATGACGGTATGGGTACGCAATCACGGCTTCCAGGCCCGCAACCTGACGTTCGAGAACTCGTACAACAAGGCCACCGGCAACGCGCGTGAAGAGTGTGGCGAACGCGCCTGCGGCAGCAACGCGCCGGATGCGCAGATCAACCGCGTGCACCATCAGGCGGTGGCGCTGACGGTGGAAGGCGCGGACAAGGCGCAGTTCGAGAACGTGCGCCTGATCGGCTTCCAGGACACGCTGTACCTGAAGTCGGCGGAGACGCGCGTGACGGCACGCAGCTTCTTCCACCGCTCCTACATCGAGGGCGACGTCGACTTCATCTTCGGCGATACCACGGCCTACTTCTACCGCAGCGAGGTGCGCTCGCTGGGCGATCGCAGCATGTCGTACGTGGGCGCGCCCAATACCAACTGGAAGACGAAATTCGGTTTCGTGTTCGACACGGTGCACTTCACCCATGACGGCTCGCCCAATGCGCTGGCCGGCAAGTTCTACCTGGCGCGCCAGTGGTTCCACAACTCGCGCTGTTCGCCCTACGCGCCGGTGGCGGTGGAAGGCTACCGCTGCGTGCTGGGCGGCGAGAGCGTGTACCGCAAGCCGCATGGCACCATCACGCCGACGGTGCTCGAGACGGTGGGCAAGATGCTGGTCGTGAACTCGACGATCGGCCGCCACATCGACCGCGCCAGGCCGTGGTCCGACTGGAACCGTCCCGGCACGCTGGCGTACCGGCCGGCCCAATTCACGTCGGACGATTTCTGGAGCAACCTGCGCCGGGCCGGCATCGATCCGGTGCGGGACCTCGGCTACGGCGCGGCGCCGGCACCGGCCGACATCTACCTGGCGGAATTCAACAATGCAGACGAATAAGGACCACACGATGAGCAGCACCATCAACCAGCAGCGCCGCACGATGATGAAGGCGGTATCGGCCACCGGCCTGGCCGCCGCGGGCGCGGCGAACGGCGTCCGCGCCGCCATTGCCGAGGACCCGTGGGCGCGTGCCAAGGAGATCGCGGATCGCCTGTCGCAGCCGCTCAGGTTCCGCGACCAGGACTTCCTCATTACCGAATTCGGCGCGGCGCCGTGCGCGTTGGCCAAGGTCAAGGCCTGGGTCTCGCATGACGACCAGGCCATGGTCGATACGCAGGCCCCGGGCGCGCACGACTGCTACGCGGCCATCAAGGCGGCCATCGCGGCCTGCCACAAGGCCGGCGGCGGCCGCGTCGTGATCCCGGCCGGGAACTGGTACGTGGCCGGCCCGATCGTGCTGCTGTCGAACGTGCACGTGCACCTGAAGAAGGGCGCGCACGTCTACTTCAGCAACGACCCACGCGACTACGCGAAGTACGGCGACTTCGATTGCGGCGCCAACGGCAAGCTCGTGATCACGCGCTGGCAGAGCAACGATTGCCTGAACTTCGCGTCGATGATCTATGCCTACGGCCAGGACAATATCGCCCTGACCGGCGAAGACTGGACCAGTGTGCTGAACGGCCAGGGCGGCGTGCCGTTCGCGGGCGGCAACGACTGCTGGTGGACGTGGAAGGGCAAGAACCGCACCATCAACCCCGTCTCGCAGGCCAATACGCCGGGCGACGGGCCGGGCAAGATCAACCAGCGTATCGCCAATCCCGCCAATCCGGCGTCGCTGCGCGAGGTGGCGCCGCACCTGACGGAAGCCGAGCGCCTGCTGATCCAGGGCGAGGGCGACAAATGGCGCGCCGACGAGCAGTACCTGCCGGCACTGTCGGAGGCCGGCGTGCCGCTGGCCAGGCGGGTATTCGGCCTGGGGCACTATCTGCGTCCGTCGATGGTGCACCTGATCGGCTGCACCAATGTGCTGCTGCAGGGCTACCACGTGGTCCACACGCCGTTCTGGCAGCACCACCCGGTCCATTGCCGCAATCTCGTCATCCGCAACGTGCACGCGGAAAGCCATGGCCCGAACAGCGACGGCTTCGATCCCGAGGCATGCGACATGGTGCTGGTGGAAGGCTGCACGTTCGACGCCGGCGACGACTGCATCGCCATCAAGGCCGGCAAGAACCGCGACACGCAGTACGGACCGTCGCAGAACATCGTCATCCAGAACTGTGTGATGCACAGCGGCCATGGCGCCGTCACCCTGGGCAGCGAGATGGCGGGCGGCATCCAGAACGTGTATGCGCAGAACCTGGTGTTCGAGAACACGCACTGGGCCACCAATCCGCTCAACACGGCGATCCGGCTGAAGACCAATTTGAACCGCGGCGGCTACCTGCGCAATTTCTACGTGCGCAACGTGAAGATCCCGAACGGCGTGCAGACCAGTCCCTCGTTCTATGCCTCACTGCCCGGCTCCCCGATCGCGTCGAAGACGGTGGCCACCGCCGCCGGCGCCGTCGTCACGTTCGACTGCGATTACACGCCCACGGCCGATACGGTGCGACTGCGACCGCCCGTCGTCGACAACATCCAGATCTCCAACGTCACCGTGGGCAACGTCAAGACGAAGAAGGGCGAGCTGGCCTCGTGCTACCAGGCCATCGTCATCCTCGGCCCGGTCGCCTCCGACTACAACGGCCCGCAGCCGATGCCGGCCGTGGTGCCCGTCACGAATGTTGTGATCAGCGATTGCGACTTCGGCACGCCGGTCAACCGCGAACAGCCCTGGTACCTGTACAACGTCAAGGGCCTGCAGTTGGCGCGCGTGAAGGTGGCGGGCAAGGAGATCAGCACTACCTTGTCGGCCTAGCGAAGCCCGTGCGCTCTTTTTTGCCGGGGCCGTGATAATGTTCCGTCATCACGCAATCAAGGAGCGCACCATGGAACATACTTATACGGAAGCGGCGCCCACGCGCGCCGAGATCGACGCGCTGAGTGGCCCGGCACTGCTGGAATTCGGCACCAACTGGTGCGGCCACTGCCGCGCCGCGCAGCCGCTGCTGGCCGAGGCCTACGGCGACTACGCCGGCATCCGCCACTTCAAGGTGGAGGATGGGCCGGGTCGCTTGCTGGGCCGTTCCTTCCGTGTCAAACTGTGGCCGACCATGATCTTCCTGCAAGACGGGAAGGAAGTGGCGCGGGTCGTACGCCCCGCCGACGCCAGCGAGATCCGCGACGCGTTTGCCCAGATCGCCACATCCGGCTGAAGGCACACCAACACGTTCAACGTTCGTCCGGAGTCTGCATGCATCAATCCCGTCCCGGTGCCACGCCCAACAAGGCTGGCACCGTGCTCTTCGCCAGCCTGATCGGCACCACCATCGAATTCTTCGATTTCTACATCTACGCGACGGCTGCGGTCCTCGTCTTCCCCAAGCTGTTCTTCCCCGCCGGCGACGCCGCCGCCGCGACCTTGCAGTCGCTGGCCACCTTTGCCATCGCCTTTTTCGCACGTCCCGTCGGCTCGGCCGTGTTCGGCCACTTCGGCGACCGCATCGGCCGCAAGGCCACGCTCGTGGCGGCGCTGCTGACGATGGGCCTGTCCACCGTCGTCATCGGCATGCTGCCGACCTATGCGTCGATCGGCGCGTGGGCGCCACTGCTGCTGGCGCTGTGCCGGTTCGGCCAGGGCCTGGGCCTGGGCGGCGAGTGGGGCGGCGCCGTGTTGCTGGCCACCGAGAACGCACCGCCTGGCAAGCGCGCCTGGTACGGCATGTTCCCGCAACTGGGCGCGCCGATCGGCTTCTTCCTGTCGGGCGGCATCTTCCTGCTGCTCTCGGAAGTGCTGACGGACACACAGTTCTTCAGCTTCGGCTGGCGCATCCCGTTCCTGTCCAGCGCCCTGCTGGTGCTGGTCGGCCTGTACGTGCGGCTCAAGATCACCGAGACGCCGGACTTCCAGAAGGTGCTGGACAAGGGCGAGCGCGTGAAGGTACCCGTGCTCGCGGTACTGCGCGACCACACCCGCATGCTGGTGCTGGGCACCCTGATGGCGATGGCCACGTTCGTGCTGTTCTACCTGATGACGGTGTTCGCGCTGAACTGGGGCGTCTCCGCGCTGGGCTTCTCGCGCGAACATTTCCTCGTGCTGCAGTTGTTCGCCGTCTTGTTCTTCGGCCTGACGATCCCGCTGGCAGCCCTGCTGGCCGACCGCTATGGCCGCCGCCGCACGCTGATCGCCATCTCGGCCGTCATCGCCCTGTTCGGCCTGACGATGGCGCCGCTGTTCGGCTCCGGCAGCACCACGCAGGTCACCGTGTTCCTGTGCCTGGGCCTGGCCCTGATGGGCATGACGTACGGCCCGCTGGGCACGATCCTGTCCGAGCTGTTCCCGGCCGAAGTGCGTTACACGGGCGCCTCGCTGACCTTCAACCTGGCCGGCATCCTGGGCGCCTCGCTGGCACCCTACATCGCCACCATGCTGGCCAACCAGTATGGCCTGCAGTATGTCGGCTACTACCTGTCGATCGCGGCGCTGCTGAGCCTTGGGGCGCTGGTCCTGGCGCGGGCGAAGTAGAACCGCCCACCAGCGGGTCTTTCTTTTAGCAGAGAGGACCCGGCCCCGGACAAGGGATGACGCCACCAGCAGCCGGCGTATGATCGACCGCATCGTCCCATTCCCTTGTCCACACCATGCTGATACTTCATAACGGCCGCTTCCACACGGGCGACAAGTCCAATCCCGTCGCCAGCGCCGTCGCCATCGACGCCGGCAAATTCCTCGCCGTGGGCGATGCCGACGACGTGATGCGTCACCGCACGCCCGATGCGCAGGTCGTCGACCTGAACGGTCGCACCGTCATCCCCGGCCTGAACGACTCGCACCTGCACCTGATCCGCGGCGGCCTGAATTACAACCTGGAGCTGCGCTGGGAAGGCGTGCCCTCGCTGGCCGACGCGCTGCGCATGTTGAAGGAGCAGGCGCTGCGCACGCCCAGCCCGCAATGGGTAAGGGTGATCGGCGGCTGGACCGAGTTCCAGTTTGCCGAACGGCGCATGCCGACCATCGACGACCTGAACGCGGCGGCGCCGGGTACGCCGGTGTTCGTGCTGCACCTGTACGACCGCGCACTGCTGAACCGCGCGGCCCTGCGCGCCGTCGGCTATACCAGGGACACGCCCAATCCGCCGGGCGGCGAGATCGTGCGCGACGCCAGCGGCAACCCGACCGGCATGCTGATCGCGCGCCCGAACGCGCTGATCCTGTATGCCACGCTGGCCAAGGGCCCGAAGCTGCCGCTGGAGCACCAGGTCAACTCGACGCGCCGCTTCATGCGCGAATTGAACCGCCTGGGCCTGACCAGCGCCATCGACGCCGGTGGCGGCTTCCAGAACTATCCGGAGGATTACCAGGTCGTCGAGCAGCTGGCACGTGAGGACCAGCTGACGATCCGTATCGCCTACAACCTGTTCACGCAGAACAAGGGCCAGGAGCTGCAGGACTTCCAGCGCTGGACCGACAGCGTCAAGCCCGGCCAGGGCAACGACTGGTACCGCCACAACGGCGCCGGCGAGATGCTGGTGTTCTCCGCGGCCGACTTCGAGGACTTCCTGGAGCCGCGCCCCGACCTGCCGCCGGAAATGGAAGGGCAGCTGGAGCAGGTGGTGCGCCATCTCGTCAGCCAGCGCTGGCCGTTCCGCCTGCACGCGACCTACGACGAGTCGATCGGCCGCATGCTGGACGTGTTCGAGAAGGTCAACCGGGAGATTCCCTTCGACGGCCTGCACTGGCTGTTCGACCATGCCGAGACGATCAGCCCGAGGAACATCGAGCGCGTCAAGGCACTGGGCGGCGGCATCGCGATCCAGCACCGCATGGCGTTCCAGGGTGAGTACTTCGTCGAGCGCTATGGCGCCGAGGCGGCCAAGGCGACGCCGCCGATCCAGCGCATGCTGGCCGAGGGCGTGCCGGTGGGCGCGGGCACGGATGCGACGCGGGTGGCCAGCTACAACCCGTGGACGGCGCTGTACTGGCTGGTCTCGGGCCGCACCGTTGGCGGGCTGCGCCTGTACGACGCGGGCGGCAAGCTGCCGCGCGAGACGGCCCTTGAACTGTGGACGGCGGGCAGCGCCTGGTTCTCCAACGAGCAGGGCAAGAAGGGCCGCATCCAGGCCGGCATGCTGGCCGACCTGGCCGTGCTGTCGGCCGACTTCTTCCGCGTCGACGAGGAAGCGATCAAGTCGATCGAGTCCGTGCTGACGGTGGTCGGCGGGCGCATCGTGTTCGGCCAGGCCGAGTTCACCAAACTGGGTCCGCCGGATTTGCCGGTGCTGCCGGAGTGGTCGCCGGTGGCCAAGGTGCCGGGACATTACCGCGCGGTGGCGCCGCAACCGGCGCTGGCGCACCAGTGCGCCGGGGCGTGCGGTGTCCACGCGCATGCGCACGACGTGGCGCGCAAGTCGACCGTCCCGGTATCGGACTTCGCCGGTTTCTGGGGCGCGTTTGGCTGCAGCTGCTTTGCGTTCTGAGGCCCCGATGAACTACCTGAAGATCCTGGCGGGGCTGGTGCTGTCGTTCGTCGTGGGGCTGGCCTGCCGCCGCTTCCAGATCCCGGCCGCATCGCCGCCCGTGCTGTCCGGCGCGCTGCTGGTGTTCATGATGAGCAGCGGCTACTGGCTGGTGGACCGCTACGTGGCGCGTCGGGCCGCGCGCCACCGCCGGCATTGCGGCGGCCATGCGCTCGATGGCGCGGCGGGGGAGGCACCATGAGCGCGCTCGTCGTCGGCGCCGTGCTGGGCCTGGCCATCGGCGCCATCTGCCGCGCCTGCGATATTCCGTCGCCCGCGCCGCCCACACCCATCGGTGCGCTGCTGGTCGTCGCCATGACGTCCGGCTACGTCGCCGGCGGCTGGTTCTAGGCCTGCACCAGCTGGGCCAGCAGCTGGTCGCGGTGCTGAAAGACGAAGGCCCGGAACGCGTCTTCCTTGACGGCCAGCCGCACCACGCCCGGCAGCAGTGCGTAGCAGCAGCGCGCCAATGTCGTCACGGTCTCGTCGTTCTGCAGCGCCGCGATCGACGCGGTGCCGGGCTTGCCATGCACGGCGGCCAGGATGTCCGCACGGCGGGTGGCGATGGTGCGGCTCAGGGGTGTCATCAGATCGATCATGTTCGCTCCCAAAAGCGCCAGTGTAGGAAGGGCGCCGCCGCGCGCCGCTGAGCGGACGCAAAGGTCGGCGCGCCTGACGGGGCCACGCAACAGTCGCGCGGATTTATTGCGTCATCGCAACTTGCCCCGTGGCTACTCGCTCTACATTGGCCCGACTGCACGGACTGAAGGGGCAATCATGAACAGCAAATCGGCGCTGGCCTTACTGCTGCTGATGGCAGGAGGCCTGATCTACGCGGCCACGCACAACGAACACCACGCCGGCCGATGGAGCGGTCCGCGCGAGGCGCGCGGCGAAGGGCCGCGCCTGACGCAGGCACCGCGGCGCGACGACCTGGGCTGGCTCGGGCCCGTCCAGGTGCTCGACAAGGACGAGCTGACGCGCCGCATGGACCGCCTGCTGACCAGCGTCATGACGGACGTGGCGACGGTGCAGGACCCCGAGCAGTTCGTCTGCAAACTGCCGGCCGAGGTGGGGCCGGTACCGCGGCTCGATGCCGTCGACGCGTGGCTCGACCGCTTCCCCGACAGCCGCAAGGACCACAAGCTGACGCGCAACCTGTACCGCGCCGCGGCCGAGGGAAACTGGCTGGCGCGGGTCCAGGTCTACACGCTGCTGGCCGAGCGGCCCGCGCGCGACAACTCCACGGCTTATCGTACGATCCAGCTGATGGAATGGCTGCAGCAGCACGGCATCGGCGCGCTGCATGGCGTCGTGGGCGCCACGCTGACCGGGCGCCAGCATTTCGACGGGGCGGCGCCGGCGCCCGTCATCACGGCTGCGGATATGTTCGCGGCGCTGCATCACAGCTACCCGGCGCAGCACAAGGTGGGATTGGCGCTGAGCCGCAGCGAAGATCCGGCGCTGGCCGCGGTCGGGCGCAAGATGATCGACTGCGCGGCCGGGGCACTGCCGGCGTATGCGCGCATGTACGGCAGTCCGGACCTGGTGGCCACGGTGCCATGAAAAAAGCCGCCGACCCGTAAGGATCGGCGGCTTTCGCATCTGGTGGTGATAGGTGGACTTGAACCACCGACCCCAGCATTATGAGTGCTGTGCTCTAACCAGCTGAGCTATATCACCGGAAAACTGACAATTCGACAAGGCCGCGCCTTGAAAGAACAATGGCCTGTGCCGTTACCGGACAGGCCATCATCGTGCATTCTGGTGGTGGTGATAGGTGGACTTGAACCACCGACCCCAGCATTATGAGTGCTGTGCTCTAACCAGCTGAGCTATATCACCGCAACGGCAAGCATTATGGCGGTTGGCACTACAAGTGTCAAGGCACGCGCCAACGAATTTGCCACCGCGCGCCGCCGCGATATCAAAGCGTCATGGCAAGCGCGCCAGCAACTGCGCGGTCGCGTCGGGCGCCAGGCAGTCGATGACGATCCGCTCCGGCATCGCGCGCAACCACGTCAGCTGACGCTTGCACAGCTGGCGCGTGGCGATGATGCCGGTCTCGCGCATGGTCGCGTAGTCGATGCGGCCGTCCAGGTATTCCCAGGCCTGGCGGTAGCCCACGCAGCGCATCGATGGCAGACCCGGGTGCAGGTCGCCGCGCCGGCGCAGGTGCTCGACTTCGTCCAGCAGCGCGTCATTTTCGAGCATCAGGTCGAAGCGGCGCGCGATCCGTTCGTGCAGCACGGCGCGGTCCGATGGCTCCAGCGCGAACGACGTCAGGTCGAACGGCAGCGTTTCCGGCGCGCGCTGCGCCAGCAGGGCCGACATCGGCTGGCCGGACAGGCGGATGATCTCCAGCGCGCGCTGGATGCGCTGCGCGTCGTTCGGCTTCAGGCGCGCCGCCGTTTCCGGGTCCAGCGTGGCCAGGCGCGCGTGCAGCGCGGGCCAGCCCAGGCGGGCCGCTTCGTCTTCCAGCTCGGCGCGCACGGCCGGGTCGGCGCCCGGCAGGTCGTCCAGGCCGTCCGTTAAACCCTTGAAGTACAACATGGTGCCGCCGACCAGCAGCGGCAGCTTGCCGCGTCCGTGGATCTCGTCGACCAGGCGCAGGGTCGCGCTGCGGAACTGCGCCACGCTGTAGCTGTCGAGCGGGTCGATGATGTCGATCAGGTGGTGCGGCACGCTGACCAGTTCCTCCCGCGTGGGCTTGGCGGTGCCGATGTCCATGCCGCGGTAGACCAGGGCGGAATCGACGGAGATGATCTCGGCCGGCACGCGCGCGGCAATGGCCAGCGCGGCGGCGGTCTTGCCCGACGCGGTCGGGCCCATGATGGCGACCGCGCGCGGCCGCTGTGCAGTGTGATTCATACGATGGTTATTGGCCGCGCAGGAACAGCTTGTCCAGCGCGCCGATCTCGACCTGCACCCAGGTAGGGCGGCCGTGGTTGCACTGGTCGGCCCGTTCGGTGCTTTCCATCTGGCGCAGCAGGGCGTTCATTTCGGGTTGCGTCAGGATGCGGTTGGCGCGCACCGCGGTGTGGCAGGCCAGGGTGCCCAGCAGCTCGTTGCGGCGCTCGATCAGCACGCGCGAGCCGCCGAATTCGCGCACGTCGCGCAGCACGTCGCGCGCCAGCGTCTGCGCATCCGCGTTCTTCAAGAGGGCCGGCACGGCGCGCACGGCCAGGGTGGTGGGCGACAGCACGGCGATGTCGAAGCCCAGCGTCTTCAAGGTGTCGCCGTGCTCCTGCACGGTGCCCACTTCCACCGCGTCCGCATAGAAGGTGACGGGGATCAGCAGCGTCTGGATCTGCATTTCGCTGCCGGAGATCTGCGCGTCCAGCGCGTTCTTCAGCTGCTCGTACAGGATGCGCTCGTGCGCCGCGTGCATGTCCACCAGCACCAGTCCCTTGCTGTTCTGGGCCAGGATGTAGATGCCGTGCAGCTGCGCCAGTGCGAAGCCGAGCGGGAATTCTTCGTGGGCCAGCGCGGCGGACGAGGCCACGTATTGCGTGGCCTGCGGCATCGGGTAGGACGGTGGCGCCGGTGCGTCGGTCTCGGCAAACAGCGCGCCATAGCGCTCGGTACTTTGCGCCACGCCGCCTTCGCCGGGCCGCGCGAACGGCGAGGGCGAGAACGTCGGCGTGTACGACGGGTTCAGGATCGAGCCGAACGAGGCTTGCTGCTGCGGGCGCCACAGCGGGCCGCTGGCGCCCAGCGTCTCGGCGGCGGGCAGCGGCGAGGGCACGCTGCCGTGCGCCGTGGCCGACGTCTGCGCCAGCGCGCGCTGCACGGCGTGGAACACGAACTGGTGCACGGCGCGGCCGTCGCGGAAGCGCACCTCGATCTTCGACGGATGCACGTTGACGTCCACCAGCGCCGGGTCGAGGTCCAGGGCCAGCACGTAGGACGGGAAGCGGTCGCCGTGCAGCACGTCCTCGTAGGCCGCGCGCACGGCGTGCACCAGCAGCTTGTCGCGCACGAAGCGGCCGTTGACGTAGAAGTACTGGCAGTCCGCGCGCGCCTTCGAGGCCGTCGGCAGGCCGGCGAAGCCGTGCAGGCGCAGCACGCCCGAGCCTTCGTCGATCGGCAGGCGCGCCTCGGCGAACGTCTCGCCCAGGATCTGGGCGCTGCGCTTGGCCATATCGGACGCCATCCAGTGATCCACGGTGCGGCCGTTGTGCGACAGGGTGAAGGCCACGTCCGGCCGCGCCAGCGCGATGCGGCGCACGACCTCGGCGCAGTGGCCGAATTCGGTCTGCTCGGACTTCAGGAATTTGCGGCGCGCCGGCGTGTTGTAGTACAGGTCCTGCACGTTCACCGTGGTGCCGGGCGCGCCGGAGGATGGCTGCACGGTGCCCAGGTGCGAGCCCTCCAGCTCCCAGGCATGGGCCGCGTCGGCCGTGCGCGACGTCAGCGTGACGACGGCAACGGAAGCGATCGACGCCAGCGCCTCGCCGCGAAAGCCCAGCGTGCCGACGTTTTCCAGGTCGTCCAGCGAGGCGATCTTCGACGTGGCATGGCGGGCCAGCGCCAGCGGCATCTGGTCCGGCGGGATGCCCTTGCCGTTATCGGTGATGCAAATGCGCTTGACGCCGCCTTCCTCCAGCCGCACCGTGATCTGGGTGGCGCCGGCGTCCAGCGCGTTCTCCAGCAGCTCCTTGACGACGGCGGACGGTCGCTCGACCACCTCGCCGGCGGCGATCTGGGAGATGAGCTGATCGGGAAGGGCCCGGATCGGGCGGGGAGAGGGTGGCGCATTCATAGCCGCCCATTATAACCGCCGTATCGGCCCGGCAAGCCGGCCCGGCCGGCGAAAACCCGCCGCCAGTGCCGAGCCCGTGTCCCACCGCGGTGTCAGTCACCGAAACGGGACACGAGCTCGACCGATGTTCGCTGCGGGACAATACCCGGCCTGGCGCAGTGTACGGAATGGTCCAGCCCGTGTCTCACTTAGGTGACTGACCCCGCGGTGGGACACGGGCTCGGCTGTTTAGTTGGTGCTGGCCTGCTGCCGCACCGGGATTGGCACGTTGCACAGGTCGACGTGGCCGGCGGCGACCTTGGTCCAGGGGCCGCCGCGGTTGCGCTGGGCTTCGGCGACGGCCTTGAAACTGGCCGAGTCGGTGCGCAGGATCTCCAGCTTGCTGCGTTGCTCTTCCGGCACGTCGGCGGCCAGGCGGACGGACTTGATCGGCACCATCTGCTCCGGCTGCTCGTAAAAGCCCATGGCGCCGGTGCCGCGCGGCAGCACGGACAGCAGCGGCATGCCGTCGATGACGCGGCCGACCACCGTGATGTTGCGGTCCAGGTGGCGCGGCGCGTTGCCGATGACGGCGTACAGGGCGCCGCCGTTGCCGCTGTCGGACGCCGTGTCGCGGCCCACGCCCACCATGCCGTAGCAGTGCGCCAGCCAGGCCTGGCCGCTCTTCGGGTCGCGCGCGGCCGGGAAACCGTTGGCGTGACCCACCTGCGGCGCATAGCCGTCGCGGTCGGGCAGGCGGGTGAAATCCTTGATGCTTTTCAGTGGCACAGTGAATTCGCCCGGCAGCTTGGCCTTGGCCGTCTTCAGCGCTTTCGGGTTCTTCTCGTCCGGATCGCCCCACTGCACCACCCAGTTGTCCTGCGAGCGCAGGATCGCCAGGCCGTCGAAATAGCCCTCGCGCACCATGGCGCGGATATTGGCGGCGTGTTGCGGCGCGAACTCGGGCGCCAGTTCGATGACGACGCGGCCGGAGGGGATGTCCATGTACAGCGTGTTGTCCGGGTCGGGCAGGCGCCATTCGCTGGCGCGGGACGACTTGACGACGTCCGCCACGGTCGGCTTGGGCGGCAGCTCGGCGGCCGACAGTGCGGAACAAGCGGCCAGCAGCGCGGCGGCCATGGTGGGCAGGTGGCGGTGGAACGGCATCGGATCTCCTGTTGTATGGACTAAGCGAGCGCTAAGAATTGTAGACGTTAACATGGTTAGACTGGCAAAAGGATTTTCTTGTCCGGCAATGACGCAAAATATCGTCGGGGCGGGGTGTTGCATACATGTCGCTGGTGTATGATTCCCGCCGCAACCTTTTGGGATATCTATGGATTTCGTTCAACTGTTGGACATGCTGGTCCACGTCGACAAGACGCTGGGCACTTTGATCGCGCAATACGGTGTCTATGTGTACGCCGTGCTGTTCTTTATCATCTTTGCCGAAACAGGCCTGGTCGTGCTGTTCTTCTTCCCGGGCGACACGCTGCTGTTTATCGCCGGCGCCTTCTGCGCCACGGGCCAGATGCACCTGGGGCTGTTGATCTTCCTGCTCATTACGGCTGCGGTGCTGGGCAACACCACCAATTACCTGATCGGCGAGGCCATCGGGCAGCGCATGTTCACGCACAACTACCGCTGGATCAACAAGGATGCGCTGCACCGCACCCACGAGTTCTTCGAGCGCCACGGCGGCAAGACCATCATCCTGGCCCGCTTCGTGCCGGTCGTGCGCACGTTCGCGCCATTCGTGGCCGGCGTCTCCGACATGACCTTCGGCCGCTTCCAGCTCTACAACGTGGCGGGCGCGCTGGCCTGGGTCATCTCGTTGTGCGTGGCCGGTTACCTGTTCGGCAACATGCCTATCATCCGCGACAACCTGACCGCGATCGTGCTGATCGGCGTGGCGGTCGCCATCGTGCCGGTGGCCGTTGGCGGGCTGTGGAAATTCAGCCGCAAAATGCTGAGGCGTTAAACCGGGCGCCCTGCGCAACGACAGCGCAGGGCTGGGCACAAGATATACGGCAGGCCTGCCTCAAGTTTTGCCGCACGGCATCCGTTAACCGGGGTAACGCTTCTTTTACTTTCCGGATTAACATGCGCAAGCTGATTGCCCTCACTGCCTGCTGCCTCGCCCTCGGCACCGCCGGTGCGAACGAGCCGCCCGCGTCGGCCAAGGGTTCCATTCCGTCCATCCTGCCGGCCAAGCCCTCCAAATCCTCGCTGAAGGAGAAGGAGGCGCCGGCCAAGAAACTCTCCGCGCGCGAGCAGGAAGAGATGGCCGAAGCCGAGCTGTCCGCCAAGATCGCCGAACGCCTGGCCGCGATGCGCGCCAACCAGGCCGCACGCATGGCGGCCGCCGCCAAGGCCAAGAAGGACGCCGCCGCCAAGGCTGCCCGCGCCGCCGCCATCGCGGCCGCGCCGCCGCCACCGGCCAACGGCACCTTCTGGACCTACGAAGGCGAGTTCGGTCCGGCCAACTGGAGCAAGATCAACGCCAGCTGGAACAAGTGCAATGGCGGCACGCGGCAGTCGCCGATCGACATCCGCGACGGCATCAAGGTCGACCTGGAGCAGATCGCCTTCGATTACCGCCCCTCGTCGTTCAGCGTGACGGACAACGGCCACACCGTGCAGGTGCAACTGGGCGGCGGCAACTACCTGTCCGTGGCGGGCCGCACGTACGAGCTGCAGCAGCTGCACTTCCACCGTCCGGCCGAGGAGCGCGTCAACGGCAAGAGCTATGAGATGGGCATCCACCTGGTGCACAAGGACGTCGAAGGGCACGTGGCCATCCTGGCGTTGATGCTGCAGCGCGGGCGCCCGCAACCTGCCGTGCAGACGGTGTGGAACAACCTGCCGCTGGAGAAGAAGGACACGTTCACGCCCTCGATCGTGTTCGACCCGAACGACCTGCTGCCGGAACGGCGCGACTACTACACGTACATGGGATCGCTGTCCGAACCGCCGTGCACGGAAGGCGTGCTGTGGCTGGTGATGAAGGAGCCGCTGCAGGCATCGCCCGAGCAGATGGCGCTGTTCTCGCGGCTCTATCCGTTGAACGCCCGGCCGGTGCAGGCCAGCTCGGGCCGGATGATCAAAGAGTCGCAGTAATCGTGTGCTCGCCGGTCCACGTGGCGCCGGCGGCCAGCTCTCCCTTGTCGACGCGGGCCGGCTCGATGCAGACGAAGCGCTGCCATTCGTGATCGGCCATGTCGGCCAGTGCCGCGGCGCCCTCGGCGCCCGGATTCCACACCACCCACTCCGTAAAGCCTTGCTGCCGTAATTGCAGCTTGCCGCCATCGTGCGCCAGCGCCAGCTCTGGCGGGGCCGCGTAGATGTTGTCCAGTTTCGGACCGAAGTGCAGCGGCGACTGTTCCGGCAGGCCTTCCAGCACCGTGCGCGTGAAGTCGTCCACCGCGTAGTACGTGTGCAGCGCGGTGGCGAAATCGAAGGGCGCGGCGCCCGTATTGGTGACCGTGAAGCGCATCGCGATGGCGCCCGGCTGCAGGGTGAAGCGCAGCGTCAGGGCGAACGCATGGGGCCAGCCCGCGGCGAGCGCCGGCGGCACGTCGTCCTGCGTCAGCGCGAATTCGGCCCAGGCGGTGCTGGCGTCGCTGCCGTGGTCCGCCAGGCGCCAGTGCGACAGGCGCGCCACGCCATGGCGCTGGCCGGTGCCGCGCGTGGAGAACTGCGGGAAGATGACGGGCACGCCGCCGCGGATGGCCGCGCTGCCGTCGCGCGGGGAACGTTCGCTCATGAACAGGCGCTCGCGCCCGTCGGCCGTCTTCCATGACGCCAGGTGGGCGCCGTACAGCGCAATGGTCGCCTCGGCGCCGTCGGGCGCGGTGATACACACGGCCGGCAGCTCGCCGAACGTCACCATCTTCATATCGTAATCCTCAGGTCAGCCGGCTCTTGGCGAGCGGCGGGTTTTTGGCGAAGTACTGGCGGATGCCCTTGACGATGGCGTCCGCGATCTGGTCCTGGTAGGCGTTGTCGAGCAGGCGCGCCTCCTCGTCCGGATTGGAGATGAAAGCGGTCTCGATCAGGATCGACGGGATATCCGGCGCCTTCAGCACGGCGAAGCCGGCCCGCTCGACGGCGCCGTTGTGCAGCTTGTTGATGCCGCCGATCTGCGACAGCACGGCCTTGCCGACCTTCAGGCTGTCGTTGATCTGCGCCGTGGTGGACAGGTCGAACAGCACGCTGGCCAGTTGCGGGTCGTGGCCCTGCGTGTTGGCACCGCCGATCAGGTCGGCCTGGTTTTCCTTGTTGGCCAGCCAGCGTGCCGCCGACGAGCTGGCGCCCTTCTCGGACAGCACGAACACGGACGAGCCGCGCGCGGAGGGCGAGACGAAAGCGTCCGCGTGAATCGACACGAACAGGTCGGCATCGACCTTGCGCGCCTTTTCCACCCGCTTGTTGAGCGGAACGAAGAAGTCGCCGTCGCGCGTCAGCATCACGCGCATGTTCGGGTGCTCCTCGATCTTGAACTTGAGGCGCTTGGCGATCGCCAGCACGATGTCCTTCTCGCGGCTGCCCTTGGCGCCGATGGCGCCCGGGTCCTCGCCGCCGTGGCCGGGGTCCAGCGCCACCGTCAGCATGCGTACCAGCTTGTCGCCCGGCGCCTTCTTCGGCTCCTGCTTCGCGGGCGGCGGCGTCGGTTCGGCCTTCGGCGGCACGGCGGCGATGTCGGGACGGGGCAGGGCCTCCGAGGGCACGCCCGGCGCGGGCAGCTTGTTGTCCGGCAGCGGCAGCGCGTTGCCCAGGGTGGCCGCGGGCGCGTCCGCCGCTGTGGCGGGCGGCTGGCCCACCGGCTTGCCGTCGCTGGACCATTCGCCCTTCTCGATCAGCGCGGCGATCGGGTCGATCGGCTGCACCGGGTAGAGGTCGAAGATCAGCCGGTGCTTGTAGACGCCCACCGGTTCCAGGGTGAACACCTGGGGCCGGATCGGCGCCTTCAGGTCGAACACCAGGCGCACGACATTCGGGCGGTTCTGGCCCACGCGCACCTGCTTGATGTACGGGTCGTTCGACTGGATCTTCGCCACCAGCGTTTTCAGGGTGGGATTCAGTTCCAGCCCTTCGATGTCGACGACCAGGCGGTCCGGGTCCTTGACCAGGAAGTGCGAGGTTTTCAGGTCGCTGTCGTTTTCCAGGGTGACGCGGGTGTAGTCGTCCGCCGGCCACACGCGCACGGCCATGATCTGTGCGGCGCGCGCAGGCAAAGGGGCCAGTACCGACAGCAGCAGGGTGCCGCCGGCCTTCAGGAAGGTGCGCCGGGTCTTGCCGGGCCGTGGCGCGATCAGAGTATCCGGGGGAAGTGGAGGCGTTGCAGGCATGACGAACCTAATGCGGAAGAACCCTGCAATTCTACATCACGTCCCGTGCCGGCCACAGCGAGAATGACGCGCAGGTCCGGCGCCGGCAGCACGCCTTCGGCCTTTTCCGGCCATTCGACGATGCAGACGTTGCGGCCGTCGAAATCCTCGCGGAAGCCGGCGTCGAGGAATTCCTCCGGGCTGCCCATCCGGTACAGGTCGTAGTGGATGATGTTGACGTCCTGGCCATCGACCTTGACGTGGTACGGCTCGGCCAGCGTGTAGGTGGGGCTTTTGACGTGGCCCGGATGGCCGGCCGCGTGCAGCAGCGCGCGCGTCAGCGCCGTCTTGCCGGCACCGAGGTCGCCGTGCAGGTAGACTGCCATGCCCGGCAGCAGGGCGCGCGCCAGCGCCACGCCGAGGGCGGCGGTGTGGGATTCGTCACGGAGATGGGCTTTGAAGGACTGCATGGCATAAAATGGTGGATTGTTCCTGCCGTCATTGTACCGTCCGATGTCCCCCTCACCAGAAGAACTCACAGCGCTGGCCGCCGCCATCAAGGCGTGGGGCCAGGAACTGGGCTTTGCCGAAGTACGCATCGCCGACATCGACCTGGCGGCGGCCGAAGCGGGCCTGCAGGCCTGGCTGGACGCCGGCATGCACGGTGAAATGGACTATATGGCAACGCACGGCATGAAGCGCGCCCGGCCCGCCGAGCTGGTGCCCGGCACGGTACGCGTCATCACCGCGCGCATGAACTACCTGCCCGAGAGTGCCGGCGCCGGCTGGCGCGAGCGCGAACGTGCCCGGCTGGCCGACCCGCAGGCGGCCGTGATCTCCGTCTATGCCCGCGGGCGCGACTACCACAAGGTGCTGCGCGCCCGGCTGCAGCAGTTGGCCGACCGTATCCAGGGCGCCATCGGCGCCTTCGGCTACCGCGTCTTCACCGATTCGGCGCCCGTGATGGAACTGCCGCTGGCGGAAAAATCGGGCCTGGGCTGGCGCGGCAAGCACACCTTGCTGCTCAACCGCGCCGCCGGCTCGATGTTCTTCATGGGCGAGATCCTGGTCGACCTGCCGCTGCCAATCGACGCGCCGACCGAGGCGCATTGCGGCCAGTGCAGCGCCTGCATCACGGCCTGTCCGACCCAGGCCATCCTGGGACCGGGCCGGCTCGACGCGCGCCGCTGCATCTCCTACCTGACGATCGAGCTGAAGGGCGCGATTCCCGAGGAGCTGCGGCCGCTGCTGGGCAACCGGGTGTACGGCTGCGACGATTGCCAGACCGCCTGCCCCTGGAACAAGTTCGCCCAGCGCGCCACCCTGCCGGATTTCGACGAGCGTCACGGGCTTGGTAGTGCCAGCATGCTGGCGCTGTTCGCGTGGAGCGAGGAAGAGTTCAATCGCAATATGGAGGGCAGTCCGATCCGCCGCATCGGCCATGAACGGTGGCTGCGCAACCTCGCTGTCGGCTTGGGCAACGCGGCCGATGCGGGCGCGCGGGGCGACGCCGCCATCGTTGCCGGGCTGCTGGCGCGGGCGGAGCATCCGTCGGCGCTGGTGCGCGAGCATGTGGCCTGGGCGCTGGCGCGGCATGGGGTGGACGCAACCCGTGGTGTCAGGCACCTATCCGGGGGCGTTGCCGCCCCCGGATAGGTGCCTGACACCGGGGTTAGGGTTACTCGTCCGCCAGCAGCACATCCAGGGTGCGCTGCGGATTGACCAGGAAATCATGCGTCACCTGGTAATGCTCCGTATCCACGTAGTCGGTGCGGCGCAAGCCCTTGTCGGTACAGGCATAGATGCGGGCGTCGGGGTAGGCCATCAGGATCGGCGAGTGCGTCGCGATGATGAATTGCGAGCCTTCCTTGACCAGCTGGTGGATGCGCGCCATCGCGGCCAGCTGGCGCTGCGGCGAGAGCGCCGCTTCCGGTTCGTCCAGCACATACAGGCCACGGCCGCGGAAGCGGTGCGTCAAGAGCGCCATGAACGATTCGCCGTGCGACTGCTCGTGCAGCGAGCGGCCGCCATAGGCGCCTGAAATCGGATCGCCCAGGCCGACCTCGTCCAGCCGCTCGATCTCCGTCGCCACATTGAAGAAGCTTTCGGCGCGCAGGAAGTAGCCATCGCGCGGCCGCCGGAAGCCCTTGGCGATGCGCACGTACTCGTGCAGCACCGAGTGCGAGGCGCGTGTGCCGAAATTGAAATTGCGGCTGCCGCCTTCGGCGTTGAAGCCCAGCGCGACGGCGATCGCTTCCAGCAGGGTGGACTTGCCGCTGCCGTTCTCGCCGACGATGAAGGTGACGGCCGGATGGAAGGGCAGCACCTGCAGGTGGCGCACGGCCGGCAGGTTGAACGGGTAGCGGTCGAAATCGGGGACGATGTCGCGCCGCAGCGTCAGGTCGATCGCGAAGCTGGACGACAGCGCCATGGCCGTCTTACTTCAGCAGGCCGGCCAGTTCCACGGCGGTCTTGACCTGCATCTTGTCGAAGATGTGGGCGCGGTGCACTTCCACCGTGCGCATGCTGATGCCCAGTTCGTCCGCCACCACCTTGTTCATCTTGCCGGCCAGGATCAGGTCCAGCACTTCGCGTTCTCGGCTCGACAGCGTGGCCAGGCGTGCGTGGACGGCCGCGCTGGCGCTGGCGTGCAGCGATTTCGCCAGCCCTTCCTGCACCCGGTCCATCAGGTCGTTGTCGTTGAACGGTTTTTCAAAGAAGTCGAACGCGCCACGCTTCAATGTATCGACGGCCATCGGCACGTCGCCGTGGCCGGTCAGGAAGATCACCGGCAGGCGCTGCGTCAGGCCGCGCGCATGCAACTGGTCGAACACGGCCACGCCGTTCATGTCCGGCATGCGCACGTCCAGCAGCACGCAGTCGCCGGCCGGGTCGAACTGGCCCGACTCGACCCAGGCGAGGAACTTGACGCCGCTGTCGTAGGTGGCGGCGGCGATGGCGCGCGACGAGGCCAGCCACGACAGCGAATCGCGCACCACTTCTTCATCATCGACGATATGCAGCATCGGTTACTCCGTTGTTTCCGTACAAATAACTACGCGCCGGACGCGGGCAGCGTAAAAGTGAATATGGTACCGCCTTCGGGATTGTCGCGGTGCGTCAGCGTGCCGCCGTGGAACTCGATCGCGGTGCGGCAGATGTTCAGGCCCATGCCCATGCCCTGCGCCTTGGTCGAGAAGAACGGCGAGAACAGCCGTTCCGCCACCTCCTGCGGGATGCCATGGCCGTTGTCGACGATGCAGACGCTGACCTGGTGCGCGGGCGCATCGTAACAGGCTTCCAGCATCAGCGTGCGGCGTGCCAGCGGCACGTTGGCCATCGCCTCGATGCCGTTGCGGGTCAGGTTCAGGAGCACTTGCTCGATCATCATGCGGTCGGCCCGCACCAGCGGCAGGTCGGCCGGCAGCACGCTGCGAAACGTCACCTGGTAGTGGCGCGCCTGCAGCTCGATCAGCGCGCGGATGCTGTCGAGCATATCGGCCAGCGCCACGTCCTGGCGCTCGGCCGTGCGCTTCTTGACGAAGTCGAACACGCTGCGCACGATCTGGCCGGCGCGGCGCGCCTGGGCGCTGGCCTGCTCCAGCGCCGGTTTCAGCTTGCCACTGTCGACCGGCGCGCCGTCGCTGCGCGACAGCAGGTTCAGTGCGCCGGTCGTGTAGCTGGAGATGGCGGCCAGCGGCTGGTTCAGCTCGTGCGCCAGCATCGACGCGATCTCGCCCATCGTGGCCAGGCGCGCGCTGGCCTGCAGTTTTTCCTGATGCTCGCGATTGAGTTCCTCGATGCGCTTGCGGTCGGAGATGTCGAGGATGGAGCCCATCCAGCCCGTGTGGCGGCCGGCGTCGTCCACCAGCGGCGCCTCGAAGATCAGCACGGGGATGCGGGTGCCGTCCGGGCGCTGGAAGATGGTCTCGAACTGCGGCGTCACCGACCCGGCCAGCACGTTGGCCAGGCGGTGCTGGTACTCGGCCATCACTTCCGGTGCCCAGTACGGCATCGGCGGCGAGCGGCCCACCAGCTCTTCCTCGGTATAGCCCACCATCTGGCAGAAGGCGGGATTGACGTGGGTGATGCGGCCTTCCAGGTCGCGCGCGCGCAGGCCCGTCACCAGCGAGTTCTCCATCGCCGTGCGGAAGGCCATCTGCTGGCGCAGCGCGTCCTCGGCGGCCAGGCGGCGCGAGATGTGGCCCCACAGCGCGAGAAGGCTCCACAGCAGCGCCAGCGACAACGCGATGACGGAGCCCACCAGCAGGTTGGGCAGCAGCTTCGGTTCGCTCTTGACGCTGTCCGTCATCAGGGTGACGGACACGCCGGGCAGGTCGAGCGCGCGCTTGTGCGTGTAAACGCCGTGCCCGGGGCCGGCCGCCGCGCGCCGGGCCAGGATGCGGTCGTCGCGGTCCAGCAAGGTGATCTGGTTGTCCTGGGCGAACCACCACGGCACCATCTCGTCCAGGAGACTTGACAGTTGGTAGGTGGCCACGACGCTGCCGACATAGCTGTCGCCGCGGAACAGCGGCAGGTGGTAGTCCATCATGATGGCGCCGGGCGTGCCGGCCGGGTTCAAGGTCTCCGGCTCGGGCTGGCCGTAGGCGGGATTGCGGCCGCGCCGGGCCCGTTCGGCCGCGTCGCGCGACGATGCCGACAACCGCGCCGCCCGCGGCGGCGCGGCCTCGGTGGAGGCGACCACGCGGCCGTCCGGCTCCAGCCACATCAGGCGCTTCAGTTCCGTGCCCGTCTTCATCAGCCGCAGCATGCGTTCGCGCAGCTGGTCGGCCGGCATGCCGGACAGGATGTCGTTGCCCAGCGTGCGCATGCTTTCCTCGTGCCGTCCCATCTGGAAGCGGATGGTCTGCTCGACCCACAGCGTGTCCGCGATCAGCTGTTCCTGCCGTTCGCTGCTTTCCATCTGGCGCGCCTGCCAGGGCAACCAGATCAGGATCGCCAGGAAGAACAACACCAGCACGACCGGCATCAGCCAGCGCACGGTGTGCGGGAAGGGCAGGCGCGCGGCCAGCTTCGAAGAATTAATCATTGTCTGAGAGTAATGAAATCCCGGCGCTCGGCTATTGTGGTTTTCCACAATAGCCCCTTGCGGGGCAGTTGCACAGAATGGAATGGCGAGAAGTAGGGTTTGCGACGGCGACAACCGCGCGCTGCGGCCCCGATCGACACCCGATAATAAACCAACTCTTTTGTGGGGACACACATGAAGCTCAAGACCATCCTGGTCGCCTTGGCCGCGACCGCCGCCATCACGTCCAACGCCTTCGCCCAGGCACCGATCGTCATCAAATTCAGCCACGTCGTGGCGCTGGATACGCCGAAAGGCCAGGCCGCCGAGCGCTTCAAGCAGCTGGCGGAAAAGGCCACCAACGGCCGCGTGAAGGTTGAGGTCTACCCGAACAGCCAGCTGTACAAGGACAAGGAAGAACTGGAAGCGCTGCAGCTGGGCGCCGTGCAGATGCTGGCGCCGTCGCTGGCCAAGTTCGGCCCGCTGGGCGTGAAGGAATTCGAGGTGTTCGACCTGCCGTACATCTTCCCCAACAAGACCGCGCTGTACAACGTGACGGAAGGCCCGATCGGCAAGGGCCTGTTGAAGAAGCTGGAAAGCAAGGGCATCACGGGCCTGGCGTACTGGGACAACGGCTTCAAGATCATGTCGGCCAACAAGCCCCTGACCACCCCGGCCGACTTCCGCGGCCTGAAGATGCGCATCCAGTCGTCCAAGGTGCTGGACGCGCAGATGCGCGCGCTGGGCGCCAACCCGCAGGTGCTGGCGTTCTCCGAGGTGTACCAGGCGCTGCAGACCGGCGTCGTGGACGGCACCGAGAACCCGCCGTCGAACATGTACACGCAGAAGATGCACGAAGTGCAGAAGTACGGCACCCTGTCCAACCACGGTTACCTGGGCTACGCCGTCATCGTCAACAAGAAGTTCTGGGATGGCCTGCCGGCCGACATCCGCACGGCGCTGGAAGGCGCGATGCGCGAAGCGACCACGTATGAAAAAGCCATCGCCCAGCGCGACAACGACATGGCGCTGGACGCGATGAAAAAATCGGGCAAGACCCAGTTCATCACGCTGAACGCCCAGCAGCAGGCCGAGTGGAAGAAAGCCCTGGCCCCTGTGCAGAAACAGATGGAAAGCCGTATCGGCGCAGACCTGATCAACGCGATCAACAAGGAAGGCGCGAAGTAAGCGTCACTGCCGCAGTCCGGGGGCGGCGTCCTGCCGCCCCTTCGCCTCACCGAACCCAGTCCCTTCTCAGCATCGGCTTTCCCGAGCCGTTTCTATTGAAAGAACATCATGAAATTCCTGGACCACCTGGAAGAGTGGATCATTGCGACCCTGATGGGCGCGGCCACCTTCATCATTTTCGTGGCGGTCGTGCACCGCTACCTGTCCGGCCTGCCCATCGGCTGGCTGCAGGACGAACTCATTCAGATCAACACCAGCTGGGCGCAGGAGCTGTGCATCTACATGTTCGTGTGGATGGCCAAGTTCGGCGCCGCCTACGGCGTGCGCACCGGCATCCACGTGGGGGTGGACGTCGTCATCAACCGCCTGTCCACGCCATGGCGCAACAAGTTCATCGTGTTTGGCCTGTTGGCCGGCGCACTGTTTACCGGCGTCGTCGGCACCCTGGGCGCCACGTTCGTGTGGGAGATCGGCCATACCGACCAGACCTCGGCCGACCTGGAAGTGCCGATGTGGCTCGTCTACCTGGCCGTGCCGCTCGGTTCCTACCTGATGTCGTTCCGCTTCCTGCAGGTGATGGTGCGCTTCATCCGCACCGGTGAACTGCCGAAGCACGACCATTCCCACGTTGAAGGCCTGGACGAGGAAGTCCAAGGAGTGAAAGCATGAACGCACTGATCATTTTTGCACTGCTGCTGGTCCTGATGTTGACCGGCATGCCGATTTCCATTTCGCTCGGCCTGACGGTGCTGACGTTCCTGTTCACGATGACGCAGGTGCCGATCGAGTCGGTGGCGCTGAAGCTGTTTACCGGCATCGAGAAATTCGAGATCATGGCGATCCCGTTCTTCATCCTGGCCGGTAACTTCCTGACGCACGGCGGCGTGGCGCGGCGCATGATCAACTTCGCCACGTCGATGGTCGGCCACTGGCACGGCGGCCTGGCGCTCGCGGGCGTGCTGGCCTGCGCGCTGTTCGCGGCGGTTTCCGGTTCCAGCCCGGCGACCGTCGTGGCGATCGGCTCGATCATCCTGCCGGCCATGGTGAAGCAGGGCTATCCGAAGCGCTTCGGCGCGGGCGTCATCACGACCTCGGGCGCACTGGGCATCCTGATCCCGCCGTCGATCGTGATGGTGATGTATTCGGTGACCACCAACACGTCGGTGGGCGCGCTGTTCATGGCCGGCGTGGTGCCCGGCATCATGCTGGCATTCCTGCTGGGCCTGACCACCTGGGTGCTGGCGAAAAAGCACAACTACCCGCGCATGCCGAAAGCCACCTGGGGCGAGCGCTTTGCCGCGTTCCGCAAGAGCGGCTGGGGCCTGCTGCTGATCGTCATCGTCATGGGCGGCATCTACTCGGGCGTGTTCACGCCGACGGAAGCGGCGGCCATGGCGGCGGTGTATGCGTTCATCATCGCCGTGTTCGTCTACAAGGACCTGAAGCTGAAACAGGTCGGCAAGGTGCTGCTCGATTCCGCCTCGATGTCGGCGATGCTGCTGTACATCATCACGAACGCCGTGCTGTTCTCGTTCCTGATGACCAGCGAGAACATCCCGCAGGAGATGGCGGCCTGGCTGACGGCGCAGGGCCTGGGCCCGATCGCCTTCCTGCTGGTGGTGAACATCCTGCTGCTGATCGCGGGTAACTTCATGGAGCCGTCATCCATCGTGCTGATCATGGCGCCGATCCTGTTCCCCGTGGCGGTCGCGCTGGGCATCAACCCGATCCACTTCGGCATCCTGATCGTGGTGAACATGGAAGTGGGCATGTGCCACCCGCCGGTGGGCCTGAACCTGTACGTGGCCTCGGGTATCACGAAGATGGGCATCTCGGAGCTGACGGTGGCGGTGATGCCGTGGCTGCTGACGATGCTGGGCTTCCTGCTGGTGGTGACGTACGTGCCGGCGATCTCGCTGTGGCTGCCGAACCTGGTGTACGGCAGCGTCGGTTGACGCGCTTACCACAAAAAATGCCTTCGTTGCCACTATGATTTGCAGTGTGACCAATTTGTTACTTGCCTAAAAAAAACTGGAGAAAGTCGAGGACGGATCAGTTATGATTGCCTCGCTCCGGTTTGGTGCAACATATATCGATATGCACCAAGGTAGCAAAGAACATGCGTATTAGTGGGGAGTGGTAAATAAGAAGGCTGCCGGAGACGGCGCGATAATGCGAGGAGACACGCGGTTTACAAGATGCTGTTGGCATCACCGCTGCAGGCGGCCACAAGCCACGCCGCAGCGGGACCAAACAGCCGGAACCGTGCCAACGTAAGAGTTAAAACGCACCTGCGGGTGCGTTTTTTTCGACCCTACGCACCTGCGGGTGCGTTTTTTTTCGTCTGGGCATCCTGAATATGGCTGGCGCCAGGGCGATCGTGTAGCATGTCCGCCACAGCAGCAGGGAGTTCAAACGTGACTAAAATACAACAGGCAAGCGAGCTGTTTGCCGCCATCGTCCCCACCCCATTCGGCGCCCTCGGCATCCGCACCGGCGGAGCCGTCATCACCGAGCTGGTCTACCTGCCGGCCAGCTTCGAGGAAAAGGCGCCGCAAGATGGCGTCGCCGAGCAAGCCGCGGCCCAGGTGCTGCGCTACTGCGACGATCCGGACTTCCGTTTCGACCTGCCGCTGGCACAGGTGGGCAGCGAATTCCAGCGCAAGGTATGGGCGACCATCAGCGCGATCCCGCGCGGCGAAGTGCGCACCTATGGCGAGGTGGCGAAACACGTCGGCTCGATGCCGCGCGCGGTGGGCCAGGCCTGTGGCGCCAACTACTTCCCGCTGGTGGTGCCGTGCCACCGCGTGACGGGTGCCCAGGGCCTGGGCGGTTTTGCCGGCAGCGACGACCGTAATGGTTTCACCCTCAACGTCAAGCGCTGGCTGCTGGCCCACGAAGGACTGCGCGAGTACGCATGGCAGCAGACGACGCTGCTCTGATCGACGCCTTCTGCGACGCCTTGTGGCTGGAGGATGGGCTGTCGAAGAATTCGCTGGACGCCTACCGCCGCGACATGCGCGCGTTCGCGCAGTGGCTGGACGTGACCCAGGCCGGCAAATCGCTGCTGGCCGTGACACGGGCCGACGTCGACGCGTATTTCGCCGCGCGCCATGACGACACCAAGGCGACCACGTCGAACCGCCGCCTGTCGGTACTGAAGCGCTTTTACCAGCAGGCCTTGCGGCAGAACCGGATCGCGCAGGACCCGTGCCTGAAAGTGGCGTCCGCGAAGCAGCCGACGCGCTTCGTGCACACCCTCTCCGAAGCGCAGGTCGAGGCGCTGCTGGCCGCGCCGGATGAGCGCGAGCCGCTGGGGGTGCGCGACCGCACGATGCTGGAGCTGATGTACGCCAGCGGGCTGCGGGTGTCCGAACTGGTGGCGATCAAGCTCACTGAATTGGGCCTGAACGAAGGCGTGCTGCGCATCACCGGCAAGGGCAGCAAGACCCGCCTGGTGCCGTTCGGCGCGCAGGCGCGCGCGTGGCTTGAACGCTATTTGCGAGAAGCGCGCGGCATCATCCTCAACGGCCAGCAGGACGACGCCCTGTTCGTCACCGCGCGCGGCGGGGCGATGACGCGGCAGATGTTCTGGGTCATCGTCAAGAAGCACGCGGCGCGCGCCGGCATCACGGCGCCGCTGTCACCCCACACCTTGCGGCACGCCTTCGCGACGCACCTGCTCAACCATGGCGCCGACCTGCGCGTGGTCCAGCTCTTGCTGGGACATTCGGACATCTCCACCACGCAGATCTACACCCACGTGGCGCGCGAACGGCTTAAGCAGTTGCATGCGGTACATCATCCGCGCGGATAAAAAAGTCTGCGATGCTGGAGCTACGGCATAATGACCGCAAAGGAGGTACGCCATGGCAAAAACGAATTTCTCGTACGAGAAGCGGCAACGGGAGCTGGAGAAGAAACGCAAGGCCGAGGAAAAGGCCCGGCGCAAGCAGGAGGCGAAGCTGCGTCCCGCGGGGGAAACGGCTTCTGCTGAGCAGACGGACGAGGCGGAGGAAGCCGATGAGGCCGAAGAGAGTGCCGACGTCGAGAAGGAGCAGTAACCGCGTAAGCCACCGGTGACAGGCACCTTTCTTCGCGTCTCCGACGCGAAGAAAGGTGCCTGTCACCACGGTTCATCAATTACTCAAGCGGCATCCGCCACCGCCACCACCGCCGGCTTCTCTTCCGGCGCCGCGAACCAGCGCTTGGCCCGCTTGCCCAGGTTGTCGAGATACGTATACGCGACCGGCACCACGACGAGGGTCAGCAAGGTCGAGGTGATCACGCCGCCGATCACCGCACGGCCCATCGGCGCCTGTGTCTCGCCGCCTTCGCCCATGCCGATCGCCATCGGCAGCATGCCGAAGATCATCGCCAAGGTCGTCATCAGGATCGGCCGCAGGCGCACCTGGCCGGCCGCCATGATGGCATCGCGCTGCGTCATGCCGCCTTGCTGGCCATGGTTGGTGAAGTCCACCAGCAGGATCGCGTTTTTCGTCACCAGACCCATCAGCATGATCACGCCGATCACGGAGAAGATGTTCAAGGTCGATCCTGTCACCAGCAATGCCAGCAGCACGCCGATCAAGGAGAGCGGCAGCGACATCATGATCGCCACCGGCTGCAGGAAGCTGCCGAACTGCGAGGCCAGCACCAGGTAGATGAAGACGATGGCGATACCCAGCGCGATCATGGCGCTGGTCAGCGTTTCCTGCATCTGCTTGGCCTGGCCACCCACGTCGAAACGCACGCCGGCCGGCATCTCGATGGAGTCCATCGCCTTCTTGACGTCCGCGTCCACGTCGCCGCCGGGGCGGCCTTCGACGCCGGCCATCACGGCCACGCGCCGCATCAGCGCCTGGCGCTTCAGCACCTGTGGCGAATACGACGGCACGAACTCGACCACCTGGCGCAGCGGCACCATCAGCGGCCGGCCGTCCGGGCCCGGCTTGCTCGACGCCAGCGACAGGTCGGCCAGGTCGGCCACGCGTTGGCGGCCCACTTTCGGCAGCTGCACGTTGACGTCGTAGTTCTGGCCGTCCGGCGCCAGCCAGTAGCTGACCGTCTCGCCGGCCACGAACGGCCGCAGTGCCGCGCCGATCTGCTGCGTGGTCAGTCCCAGGTCGCTGGCCAGCTCGTTGTTGATGCGGATCGACGTCGACGGGTTGGCGCCTTCCTGGCTGTATTCCAGGTCGGCCACGCCCTTGATCGCCTTCATCTTGTCCATCAGCTGGTGCGCCACCTTGTCCAGCTTCGCTTCGTCCGTGCCCAGGATGGCGATGAAGATGGGCTTCTGGCCGACCGATGGCGTGATGCCGGGGATCGTCGCCAGCCGCGCGCGGATGGCCTTTTCCAGTTCCTTCTGCGGGCGGCGGTGCGTCTTGTGCACGTCCGTCAGCTTCACGTTCACGTAGGAGATGTGGCGGCCCTCGGCCGCGCCGATATTGCTGAACACCGTCTCGACTTCCGGGAATTCGCGCAGCGCCGCTTCCACCTGCGCCACCTTGCTGGCGTTGTATTCCAGGCTGGAGCCGACCGGCACCTTGAACTGCATGTCGATCCAGCCGCGGTCCGTCTCGGGGAACATTTCGCCGCCGATCTTCGGCACCAGCAGCAGGCTGCCGACAAAAATCGCCAGGGTCAGCGCCAGCGTCGTCTTGCGCCAGTCCAGTGCCACGGCCAGCACCTTGCCGTACCAGACGTGCACCTTGTCGATGCCGTGCTCGATGGTTTCCATCAAGCGGCCCAGCCAGGGCAGGTACTTGAAGCGATCCTTGACGGGATCGTGCCAGACCGAAGACAGCATCGGGTCGAGCGTGAAGCTGACGAACAGCGATACCAGCACGGCCACCGTGACGGTGATGCCGAACTGCAGGAAGAAGCGGCCGATGATGCCGTCCATGAAGGCGACCGGCACGAACACCGCGACGATGGCGAAGGTCGTCGCCATCACGGCCACGCCGATCTCGTTGGTGCCGTCTTCCGCCGCCTTGCGGTGGTTCTTGCCGAAGCCCAGGTGGCGCACGATGTTCTCGCGCACCACGATGGCGTCGTCGATCAAGAGGCCGATGCACAGCGACAGCGCCATCAAGGTCAGGAAGTTCAAGGTGAAGCCGAAAGCCTTCATCGCGATGAAGCTGGCCAGCACCGAGATCGGCAGGGTCAGGCCGGTGATGATCGTCGAGCGCCACGAATGCAGGAAGAAGAACACGATGATCATCGTCAGCACGGCGCCTTCGATAATGGTGCGCTTGACGTTATTGAGCTGGTTCTGCACGCGGTCCGATTCGGCGTCCGAGATCGTCAGCGCCACGCCGGCCGGCAGCGATTTTTGCAGGTCGGCCACGACGGCCTTGATGCCTTCGCCCACCTCGACCACATTGGAGTCCTGCACCTTCGTCACTTCCAGCGAGATGCCGCGCTTGCCGTCGATGCGGGCCAGCGAGCGCTCTTCCGCCTCGCCGTCCACCACGTCGGCCACCTGTTCCAGATAGACCGGACCATTGGCGCGGCGCGCGACGATGATCTTGTTGAACTCGCGCGGTTCCTTCAGCTTGCCCTCGACGCGTACCAGCCGGTCGCTGGCGTCACGCGTGATGTTGCCGGCCGGGAGATTGGCATTGGTGTCCTGGATCGCCCGCATCACCTCGTTGACGCCGACGCCCTGCGCCGTCATCTCGGCCGGTTTCAGGCTGATCAGGATTTCGCGCTTGGCCTGGCCGTAGCTGCGCACCTGGCCGACGCCCGGCACGCCCTGCAGGCGCTTGACGATGACCTGGTCGGCCAGGGTGGACAGCGTGCGGATGTCGACGTTCGGCGACGTCAGCGTCAGCCGCACCACCGGCTGCGCGTTGTCGCCTTCCTCGCGCACGATGAACGGGTCCTTGGCCTCCTTCGGGAAGCGCGGACGCACGATGCCGACCTTGTCGCGGATGTCCTGCATCGCCTTGTCCATATTGGTGGACAGTTCGAACTCGATGTAGATGCCGGCCTTGCCCTCCCACGAGTTGGCGCGCAGGGTGCGCACGCCGCGCACGGTGTTGACGATGTCCTCGATGGGGCGGGTGATGTCCGTCTCGACGGCTTCCGGCGAGGCGCCTGGATAGGCCACCTCGATGGCGACGAACGGGATCTCCACGTTCGGCATGCTTTCCACGCCCAGGCCGCGATAGGACGCCAGGCCCAGCACCATCAGGCCGATCATCACCATCGTCGCGAAGACGGGCTGGCGGATACTGATCTTCGTGATCCACATGGCTTACCCCTGCGGTTGCTTAATGGCCGGCTTGGCGTCCTGCGCCAGTGCGCCCGGTGCAGGCAGGCGCACGCTGGCGCCCGGCTTGACGCCGTCCAGCTTCGAGACGATCACGTGCTCGCCCTGCGCCAGCCCCTCGGTGACGGCGGCCAGGCCTTCGTCCTCGTTGCGCAGGCCCAGCGTGACCGGCTGGGCCACCACCTTGCCGCCGGCGACCTTGTAGACCAGCTGGCGGCCACTCTCTTCGCGCAGCGCCGTCACCGGCACCTGTGGCAGGGCGGCGGTGCGTTCCGTGACGATGCTGCCCTTGGCGAACATGCCGCCGCGCAGGGCGCCGTCGTCGTTCGGCACCGAGATATACACCAGCATCGCGCGCGATCCCGCTTCCGTGGTCGGGTTGATGCGCGCGACCTTGCCGGCAAACGCGCGGCCCGCGAAGCCGTCGACCCGGAAGCTCACTTCCTGCCCTGGCTTGATGCGCGGGATGTCGCTGGTCGGCACCTGCGCTTCCAGGGTCAGCTCGGCCAGGCTGACGATGGTGTAGACAGGCATGTCCGGCGCCACTTTTTCGCCGGCCTGCACGTGGCGCTTGCTGACGATGCCGCTCATCGGCGCGCGGATCGTGCTGTCGGCCAGCGCGATGCGCGCCAGTTCCACTTGGGCGGACGCCGCCTTCACGGCCGCGCGGGCCAGGTCCACCGCATTGGCATTGGTGTCGTAGGCCGTCTGCGAGATGTATTTCTGCGCCAGCAGCGCGCGGCTGTTGGCTTCGTTCTTTTGCGCCATCGCCAGGCGCGCCTGCGCCTCGTCCAGCAAGGCCTGCTGCTGCGTCATGCGCGCGCGCAGGTCGGCCTGGTCGATCCTTGCCAGCACCTGGCCGGCCGTCACGGCCATGCCTTCGCGCAGCGCCGATTCCTCGACCACGCCGGACACCTTCGACTTGACGGTGGCCTGGCTGACCGGCGCCAGGCTGCCCGACAGCGGCAGCTGCACCGCCAGCGGCCGCGCCGCGACGGCGGCGACGTCGGTCGCGGCCAGCTCGTAGACGACCGGCTTGGCCGGCGCGGCGCTGGCCGTGGCCGCGGCGGGCGCGGGCTGCGGGCGCAGCACCGTGTACGCGCCACCGGCGACAGCCAGGGCGACGAGGGCGATGGCCGGCTTGCGCCAGCGGCGCCGGGAGATCGAAGGCAGTTCGGATGTCATTGGTTTTCTCGAAGTGGGTTGGCCGCTGCCGGCAAAGGGACGGTGCGATGGTGGCACTGTACGATTCGACAAGGGCGGCGGCCACCCGGATGCGACGAAGCGCGTTTTGGCGCGCCTGAACTGCGGTGGGAGCTGATAAAGCGATGTGGTGAAGGGACCCGGCGCGCGTCGAACGACGCGCTGCCGGGTTGGCTCGTCAGAGCGGGCGGACCGGAATGCAGAGGTCGCAGCGCATGGCCCCGGTTTCCGGATCGACGGCCGTTTCGGGGCGGAAGATTTCAAGGCATGGGCGGTCGTCGCATTGCAGGCCGCTCGACGGCAGCCAGTTGCGCGTCATCCAGGTCCACGCATCGGCGATGCCGGCCGGCTCTCCCGTGAAGGCGGCGCGCGCATAGCGGCCGCCGGGCAGTGTGGCGATATCGGCCGCGCCAGTGTCCGTGAAGTCTTCAGGCAGGGCGACACAGGCGTCGTAGCGGCATTTGTCTGCAGGCGTCATGCTGGGATCGTCGTAGCCGATGCCAATGCAGAGCGGCGCTTCCAGGCCGCGCGACTGCATCCACGGTGCGACGACGGTGCGCCAGAACGAGGTGATACCCGGTCCGTACGGACCGATATGGCGAAAATACGCGACGCGGACGGCGGGCAGGTCGGTGATGACGACTTCCATGGTGAGGTTTCCTGTCATGTTGTTGGAAACATCATCGTCGCGCATCGGCGGCTGCCCTGCCTGATCCGGATTGCCGAGCAACTGATCAGGATTGCTGTGGTGGCCGAGCGCCTGCGCGGCGAGGCGCCGCGGCGTATCGCGCCGCCATTCGCTTGGCGTGCGGCCGAACTTCGCCTTGAACGCGCGTGCGAATGCCTCACCGGAGCCGAAACCCGTCGCCAGCGCGGTTTCCAGCACGGTTTCGACCGGGCCGCAGCTGAGCCGGAACGCCGCTTTCTCGAGGCGCCGGCGGCGCAAATAGTCGCCCAGCGTCTCGCCCATCCAGGCGTGGAAGATGCGGTGAAAATGGAAGCGCGAAAAATTCGCCACGTCCGCCAGCTGGGCCAGCTCCAGCGGCTGGTCCAGGTGGGCATCGATGTAGTTCAGGACGCGCGTCATGCGCCGCGCATATTCGTCACGCGGGGACGCGAAAAGGGGAGCGTTCATATTTTCATTATAGCAACGGCGCGCGGGCTGTTTCAGGCGCGGCAGCGCGATATGTCGGCCAGTTGGCGTAAGGCAAGAATGCGCCATCGCTGCGCCTTGTACTGTTGAGGTCGCACAAGTGCGTATTGGACCAGCCCGGCAAGAATGGCCAGATGGACCAGTCAGAGAAATTCCCCACGCCCGCGCAGCTCGCCGCGCCAGCGGCGCTTCCGGCCCAGGAAGCGCTGGGCTGGATCACGCGCCTGGTGGCCGCGCTGGAGCTGATGCCCGGGGTCGCCGTCTGCAGTATCGACCGGGCCGGCGTCGTCCGGTTCTGTAACCAGGCCTGCGCGCGCTTGTGCGGCGTGACGCCGCAGCAGGCCGTCGGCCGCCGGCTCGATGAGCTGCTGTCGCGCGGCGAACGCGAGGCCGAGCACGCCGCCCTGCTGGAAGCGGTCTGGCAGACCGGGCGCCACGGCCCGGCCGGCGACTGGATCGTGCGCGCCGCCGACGGCCGCGAGCACTGGGTCTGCTCGACCAAGCTGCCGATCTTCCAGGGCGAGCTGGGACAGGTGTTCTGCATGGACGTCGACATCACGGCGCGCAAGCACGCCGAGCGCACGCTGACCCTGGCGGCCCAGGTGTTCGAGAACAGCCGCGACGCCATCCTGCTGACCGACAGCCAGCGCCGCATCATTTCCGTCAATCGCGCCTATGGCGGCATCACGGGCTTCGACGCCTGCGAGGTGCTGGGCCGGCCCTTGACGGTCTCGCGTGCCGGCGTCGAGGACGAGACCTTCCTGCGCGAGGTGTGGAACCAGATCGAGGTGCTCGACCACTGGCAGGGCGAGACCTGCTCGCGCCGCCGCGACGGCGAGGTGTTCCCGGCCTGGCTGTCGCTGACGGCGATCCGCGACGGCCAGGGCCAGGTCAGCAACTACATGGCGATCCTGTCCGACATCACGGAGCGCAAGCGCAGCGAGGAGCACACGCGCCACCTGGCCGAGCACGACTTCCTGACCGACCTGCCGAACCGCGTGCTGCTGCTGGACCGGCTGTCGCTGGCGCTGTCGGCGGCGCGCCGCAAGGGCAGCATGCTGGCGATCCTGTTCCTCGACCTGGACCGCTTCAAGCCGGTCAACGACACCCTGGGCCACCAGGTCGGCGACGCCCTGCTGCGGGAAGTCGCGGCGCGGCTGTTGAAATGCGTGCGCAAGGTCGATACCGTCAGCCGCCAGGGTGGCGACGAATTCGTCGTCATCCTGGCCGACATCGGCGGCATCGACCATGCGGCCCACGTGGCCGAGGCGGTCCGCCAGGCCATCGGCCAGCCATACCGGATCGGCGAACACGAACTGCACATCTCGGCCTCGATCGGCGTCAGCATCTTTCCCAGCGATGGCGACGATATCGACACGCTGATCCAGAACGCCGATGTCGCCATGTACCACGCCAAGGAGGGCGGCCGCGACGGCTTCCGCTTCTTCAGCGCGGCGATGAACCAGCGCATCGTCGAACGCGCCACCTTCGAGAATGGCCTGCGCCGCGCCCTGGATGAGCAGCAGTTCGAGCTGGTGTTCGAGCCGGAGCTGGACGTGCGCAGCGGCGTGCTGGTGGGCGCCGAGGCGCTGGTGCGCTGGCGCCATCCGGAACTGGGCCTGCTGGCGCCGGAGCGCTTCCTGGACGTGGCCGAGGAGGCCGGGCTGATGGTCCCGATCGGCAACTGGGTCATGCGCGAGGCGTGCCGGCACGCGCGTGCGTGGCACGACGAGGGCCACCAGGTCGGCGTCGCCGTCAACCTGTCGCCGGCGCAGTTCCAGCAGCGCGACCTGCTGGAACAGGTACAGGCGGCACTGGATGAAGCGGGACTGGAAGCGCGCTTCCTGGAACTGGAGCTGACCGAAGCCATCCTCATGCAAGGCGGCGCCGGTGTGGCCGACACCTTGCGCGGCCTGCGCCAGCTGGGTGTGCGGCTGTCGCTGGACGACTTCGGCACCGGCTGGTCGCGCCTGGGCCAGTTGAAGGACTACCCGATCGACAAGCTGAAGATCGCCCAGGCGTTCCTGGCGGGCGGTTTCGATCCGACCGTGATCCGCACCATCATCGCGATGGCGCGCAGCATGGACATGACAGTGATCGCGGAAGGCGTCGAAACGGCCGAGCAGCTGGAGTTCCTGCGCGGGCAGGGCTGCGACCAGTACCAGGGCTATCACGCCGTGGCGGCGGCCCGCGCCAGCGGCCAGGCTTCAGTGCTGCATTGACGCTCAGCCGTACAGGCGCAAGCGCACCAGCACCTGGCCGTGGTCGGACGCCTCCGGCTTGGCCAGCCGCAGATGGTCGTTGAAGTAGCTCACGTCCAGCACCTCGCCGATCGCGCGCGGCGAATCGCCGGTGAATTCCTCCGAGACCAGCACGTGATCGATGGTCGAATAGCGGCCCTCGTGGATGTTGGTGTAGCCCACGTGGCGCAGCGGGTCCTGGCTGCGCTGGATGCGGTGGCAGTCGTACAGGCGGCCGCGCCGCTCCTCGCTGGCCGCGCCTTCGCCGCCATAGGTGCCGCCATTGCCCAGCACGATCGTGGTCGTGACAGCGTCGGCCGTGTCGTTGAAATCGCCCAGCACCACGCAGGGCCGGCGCGTTTCGCGCATCATCTTCGACAGCAGCACGCGCAGCGCCACCGCCTCGGTGCCGCGCCACACCAATGAGCGCAGGCTCGCCATCGCGTAGTGCAGCGGATCGGCGCCGCTGTCGCCGTTGCGATAGTCGGGCCGGCGCGATTTCAGGTGCACGACGAACACGTCGACGATGCGCTCGCCCGGCAGCAGCACCTGCGCGTGCAGCGGCGCGCGCGCGAAGCGGTCGGAGTCAAGGCTGCCGGAGTCGCATGGCACGTCCGCGGGAAAGGCGGGGTAGGCGGCCGCCGGCGCCGCCAGCGGCAGGCGCGAGACCAGTGCCACGCTGGGCGTCAGGCGGGTCGCCTGCGGGTCCGGATCGAAGCCGGCATGCAGCGCCTCGCGGTATTTGCGGGTGCGGGCCAGCACGTCGCGCAATGCCGCCTGCGAGAAAATCTCCTGGAAGCCGATCACGTCCGCGTCCAGTTCATCGAGCTGGCGGGCGATCCAGCTGGCCTTCGCTTCGTACTCCTCCGGGCTCAGGGGCGCAAGGTTGTCGTACAATTTCGCGCCCGGCGGCGCCAGGTTGCAGACATTGAAGGTGGCAAAGCGAATTTCTTGCTGCATAATTAGAAACTCCCATGAGAGACCCGGGCCCGTGGCCGGTGCCCAGTCTCCTTTCATTACGGTTAGCGTATCACGGCATGGCAAAGAAAGAGCACATTTCAGAAACGCCCGCGACCGCGCTGCTGCGCAAGCACCACGTGGCCTTTTCCGAACACCCTTACGAGTACGAGGAGCATGGCGGCACCGCCGTCTCGTCGCAGGCGCTCGGGGTCGACGAGCACCACGTCGTCAAGACGCTGGTCATGCAGGACGAAGCCGCCAAGCCATTGATCGTGCTGATGCACGGCGATTGCAAGGTCTCGACGAAGAACCTGGCCAGGAATATCGGTTGCAAATCCGTGGAGCCGTGCAGGCCGGAGGTGGCCCAGCGCCATTCGGGCTATATGGTGGGCGGCACGTCGCCGTTCGGCACGAAAAAGGCCATGCCGGTGTACGTGGAGGAATCGATCCTGGCGCTGGAAACCATTTATATCAATGGCGGCCGGCGCGGCTACCTGGTCGGCATCCGGCCGCAAATCCTGCTGGACGTGCTGGGCGCCAGACCGGTGCACTGCGCGCTGGCCGATTGATGGGCTCTGCTGTATAGTCGGCAGCCGGCCGCGGCCGGCCATAACAATATTAGGAATTTCGGGGAAATGAATACTCTTCTGTTGACGATCGCCGCCTATCTGATCGGCTCGATCTCTTTTGCCGTCGTGGTCAGCAAGATCTACGGCCTGGACGATCCGCGCACCTACGGCTCCGGCAATCCCGGCGCCACCAACGTGCTGCGCAGCGGCAGCAAGGGTGCCGCCATCTGGACCCTGATCGGCGACGCCTTCAAGGGCTGGCTGGCGGTCTGGCTGACGATGCACTTCGCGCGCGAGCTGCAGGTGGACGACGCCACCATCGCGCTGGTGGCGCTGGCCGTCTTCATCGGCCACCTGTGGCCCGTGTTCTTCCGCTTCGTCGGCGGCAAGGGCGTGGCCACCGCGCTGGGCGTGCTGCTGGCGCTCAATCCCTGGCTGGGCCTGGCCACGCTGGTCACCTGGCTGGTGGTGGCCTATGCGTTCCGATACTCGTCGCTGGCGGCGCTGATCGCGTCGCTGTTCGCGCCGTTCTATTATGGGCTGCTGTTCGGCGTCGAGCCGCAGTTCTTCGCCGTGCTCCTGATGAGTGCCCTGCTGATCTGGCGCCATGCCAAGAACATCGGCAACCTGATCGCCGGCAAGGAAAGCCGCATCGGCAGCAAGAGCAAGGAAAAAGCGGCGACGGCCGCGAAGAAGAAGTAAGGCGCTTGTAAATCGGGCGGCTGTCCTCACCATGGAGGGATGGCCGCCGCCGGCGACATCTCTTTCCGAAAGGCCGCCATGACGACTCCCGTCCGTATCGACTTCGTTTCCGACGTTTCCTGCCCCTGGTGCGCGATCGGCTTGCGTTCGCTGGAAACGGCGCTGGAACGCATCGGCCCCGACATCGCCGCCGAGATCCACTTCCAGCCCTTCGAACTGAACCCCAACATGGGACGCGAGGGCCAGGACATCACCGAACACATCACGGAAAAGTACGGTTCCACGCCCGAGCAGCAGGAGCAGTCGCGCGCCATGATCCGCCAGCGCGGCGCCGATGTGGGCTTCACCTTCGCCATGGACAAGCGCAGCCGCATCTACAACACCTTCGACGCGCACCGCCTGCTGCACTGGGCCGAGGGCACGGGCCGCCAGAAGGAGCTGAAGCACGCGCTGCTCGAGGCCTATTTCACCAACGGCGAAGACCCCAGCTCGCACGACACGCTGCTGCGCGCGGCCGAGAAGGCCGGCCTGGACCTGCGCGCCGCGCAGGACGTGCTGGAGTCGGACCGCTACGCGGAGGAAGTGCGCGAGATCGAGGGATTCTGGCAGCAGCACGGCATCCATTCGGTGCCGGCCGTGATCATCAACCAGCGCCACCTGATCTCCGGCGGCCAGCCGCCCGAGCTGTTCGAGCAGGCGCTGCGCCAGATCGCCGCGGGTGCGTAAGCGGGTCAGGGCGGTTTTCCCGCCCGGGCCATTTGCGCTACACTGCCCGCACATATCGACCCGAGAGAGCGCATGGCCGCCGCAGAACAGATTTTCCCCACCTTTCCCCAGCCGGCGGACGAGCAGGCCAGGCTGGCCGCACTGCACCGCAGCGCGGCATTGGACCATGCGGCCGGTCCCGATTTCCTGTTCCTGACCGAGCTGGCGGCGCGCCTATGTGGCGTGCCTTACGCCTTTATCGCGCTGGTGGACGCGGAACGGACCTGGACCCGCGCCTGCGTCGGTCTGCAGCTCGATTCGCTGCCGCGCAGCCAGTCGTATTGCGCCTGGACCGTGCTGGGCGAGACGCTGACCGAATTTCCCGACACCTTGGCCGACCCGCGCAGCGCCGGCCTGGCGCTGACGACGGCGGCGCCGTTCGTGCGCCGCTACAGCGCCGTGCCGCTGCGCACCAGCGAAGGCCATCCGATCGGCACCTTGTGCGTGCTGGACAGCCGCCCAGGCGGCCTGACGCCGGAGCAGCGCGACATGCTGGCACGCCTGGCGCGGCAGGTGATCGCCCTGATCGAGGCGCGCGCCAACGAGGCGGCGTTGCGCCAGTCGCTGCAGCGGCTGGAGGAGCTGGCCACGACCGATGAGCTGACCGGCCTGCACAACCGCCGTTCGCTGCTGCACCGGCTGAAGTTCGAGGTGGCGCGGGCGCGGCGTTTCCGCGCGCCGCTTGCGGCCGTGATGATCGACCTGGACCACTTCAAGCGCGTCAACGACGAGCATGGCCATGCGATGGGCGACAAGGTGCTGGCCGCCATCGGCAAGCTGATACGGGACAACGTGCGCGTGATCGACGTGGCCGGCCGCTACGGCGGCGAGGAACTGTGCGTGCTGCTGCCGAACACGCCGCGCGAGGGCGCGCTGAAGATGGCCGAAACGCTGCGTGCCCGCGTCGAGGCGCTGGTGCACATGGATGGCGCGCGCCGCGTGCCCGTCACCGCCAGTTTCGGCGTCGGCGCCTTCGATCACATGGGGGTCGACGATGCCGACAGCCTGCTGCGCGCCGCCGACGAAGCGCTGTATCGTGCCAAGCAGAATGGCCGCAACCGCGTCGAATAACCGAACCACCAAGGAGAACACCATGCCGAAAGCCGTCTGGAACGGCGCCGTCATCGCCGAGGCGCCGGAAAACGAGATCGAAATTGTCGAGCACAATGTGTATTTCCCGCTCGAGCGCGTCAAGCGCGAATACCTGAAGGACAGCAGCCACACGACGATGTGCCCGTGGAAGGGCGTGGCCAGCTATTACGACGTGGAGGTGGACGGGCAGGTCAACAGGAACGCCGCGTGGTATTACGCCACGCCGTCCGAAGCCGCCAAGGCGATCAAGGGGCGGGTGGCGTTCTGGCATGGGGTGGAAGTGAGCCATTGACCCGGGCGCGGCGTTTATGCCGTCTTGCGCCCGTCCGATGGTGTTCTTGCTGCTTCACGCCCTAGCCGAAAAACGAATACACGATATAGCCCAGCGAGGGGATGAGGACCAGTGTCCCCTCGTCCTTGGTCGTAAAGTACGCACCGCGGGACTTGGCGGCGGCGACGATTCTTGCATGGTCGCCATTGCTGAGTCCTGAACATATCATCCACGAGCCTTCGCTTGTCCAATCCGGCGGGAGAGGTGTTTCCTGCCACTCTGCGTACCGATAGTAATGCTCACCTGGATGCCCCCGTCCTTGGGTTGCTCCAGCCAGAAACTTGAGCCCATCCTTCTTGATCAGCGCCAGCGTCTCGTCGGACAGTTTGAAGACAATCGTTCCGCACCCCTCCCTGAATCCGGTCTCGTCATAAGTCGATATGGGATAGGTAATGCCAATTTTCTCCGGTATCGCCTTCCTGTACCAGATGTACTGAAATACCTCGTTCGCAATAATGGGAAACGCGACCATGATCCCGACAATAAAACAGGCCCGTTTTACCGACAGGGCGCGCGCCGCCGAGAAAGACAGGAGAGAGATAATTCCGGCAAGGACAGAAAGAGGGACAAAAATGAATAGCATGGGATCTGGACCTGGCGACTGGCCGCTCCTGGCCGAAAGCGGCCAGTCACAATGGATCAGTGTACGGTGTTGCTGCAGCCAGGACAAGCGACCGGCTTGTCCGGCATTCTCGTAGCGCGCATCGACCTTCGCATTGAAGAAGGGCGCCTGCCCCGGCTGTCGGTTACCATGCCGCAATGGACAATATCACCCATTCCTTTGTCGGCCTCGGTGTCGGCGAACTGGTGCAGCGCTCGCTGCCCGCCGAAACCGACCCCGCGCGCCAGCGCACCCGCCACCGCCTGCTGCTGACGGCGTGCGCGGCCGCCAGCAACTTCCCCGACCTCGACCTGTTCCTGACCCACCTGCTGCCTGCGCCGCTGGGCTACCTGCTGCACCACCGCGGCCATACCCACACCCTGCTGTACGCGCTGCCGCAGGCCCTGTTGCTGCTGGCGCTGTTGTGGGCCTTGTGGCCGAATGCGCGCCGGCTGCTGCGCGACAGTGGGCCGGCGCGCCTGGGCCTCGGGCTGGCGGTCGCGCTGGGCTTCGGCCTGCACCTGTCGATGGACTTTTTGAACTCGTACGGCGTGCATCCGTTCTACCCGTTCGATCCGCGCTGGTTCTACGGCGACATGGTCTTCATCGTGGAGCCCGTGTTCTGGATCGCCTTCGGCGTGCCGCTGGCGCTGGCGATCGCGCTGCGTTGGCTGCGCGGCATCGCGCTGGGCGGACTGGCGGCGTTCGTGCTGGGTGCCACGTGGCGCGGCTACCTGGACTGGCACTCGCTGCTGGCCTTGTTCATCATCGGCGGCGCCATCGCGGCGTTGCGCGTCACGCGCCGGCACAGCCGCCGCTCGCTGGCGCTGGCCGCCGCAGTGGCGATCGGCTTCATTGCCGTGCAGGGCGCCGCGTCCACGCTGGGGCGCCAGCGCATCACGGTCGCGCTGCAGGCCATCGACCCGGCCGCGCGCGTGCTGGACGTGGCAATGACGGCTTACCCGGCGCAGCCGCTGTGCTGGTCGTTCGTGTCGATCGAGTCGAACGAGGCGGCCGGCCAGTACCGGCTGCGGCGCGGGCTGCTGAGCCTTGCGCCCGAGCTGATGCCGCCGACCAGTTGTCCGGGCGGTTTTGCCGACCCGACGGCGAGCGACGTGCCCGCCCCGGGCATCGCGCTGGCGCCTGCATGGCAGGGCGACCTGGCGCTGCTGCGCGCGCTGGCGCAGAGCGACTGCCACGTCAACGCCTGGCTGCGTTATGCGCGCATGCCGGCCGTGACCAGCGCGGTGGCCAGCGACCTGCGCTATGCGGCCACGCCGCGCGGTAACTTGACCACCTTGCCGATCGAGTCGTCACGCACGCCGTGCGCGAACGTACCGCACTGGGGATATCCGCGCGCCGACCTGCTGGGTGCTGCGCTAAGATGACCGCCATGTCCGCCCAGATGCAACCCGATCCCGATCCCACGCCGGCCGTGCACACGACCGACCCGCAGCAACGCCTGGGCAAACCGGACGGCGGTTGGCGCGCCCGGCTGTACGAGATCATCTTCGAGTCGGACACCCGCAAGGGCCGCGCCTTCGACCTGGCCCTGATCGCCGCCATCCTGCTCAGCGTGCTGGCGGCTGTGCTGACGTCGATCGAAGCCATCGCCCGCACGCACGCGGACTGGCTGATCGCGGCGGAGTGGTTCTTCACGATCCTGTTTTCCATCGAATACATCGGCCGGCTCGTCTGCGTGCGCCGCCCGCTGCGCTATGCCGGCAGCTTTTTCGGCGTGATCGACCTGCTGGCGATCCTGCCCAGCTACGTTTCGCTGTTCCTGCCCGGCGCCCACGTGCTGCTGGACGTGCGCATCCTGCGCCTGCTGCGCATCTTCCGCATCCTGAAGCTGACCTTGTACATCCAGGAGTACAGCATGCTGGGCGATGCGCTGCTGGCCAGCCGCCGCAAGATCCTCGTGTTCCTGTCCGTCGTGTTCCTGATCGTGTTCCTGCTGGGGACCGTGATGTACGTGGTCGAAGGTCCGGCGCACGGCTACACCAGCATTCCGGTCGGCGTCTACTGGGCCATTTCCACCGTGACGACGGTCGGCTTCGGCGACCTGGTGCCGAAGACGGACATCGGCCGCGCCATCGCCTCGTTCATGATGCTGCTGGGCTGGGGCATCCTGGCCGTCCCGACCGGCATCATCAGTTCCGAGATCACGCACCAGCGCGGCGTGCGCCTGCTGGCGGGCCGTTCCTGCACCCGCTGCATGACGCGCGGCCACGAGGCGACGGCGCGCTACTGCAAACAGTGCGGCAAGGCCCTGCCGGCGCTCCCTGAATAATGGACCGGCTGCACGGGATGACGGTGTTTGTCGCCGTCGCCGAGGAGCAGGGCTTTGCCGCGGGTGCGCGGCGCCTCGGCTTGTCGCCGGCGGCCGTGACGCGCGCCGTGGCGGCGCTCGAGGAGCGTCTCGGTGTGCGCCTGCTCGAACGCAGCACGCGCCACGTGCGCGTGACGGAGGCGGGCCAGCGCTACCTGGACGACTGCCGCCGCCTGCTGGCCGAGCTGGACGAAGCCGACGAGGCGGCGGCCGGCCTGAACGCCGCGCCGCGCGGGCTGCTCGCCATCACGGCACCCGTGCTGTTCGGGCGCATGTACGTCATGCCCGGCATCGTCGACTACCTGCGGCGCTATCCGGACACGGAGGTGTCCGCCGTGTTCGTCGACCGCGTGACGAACCTGCTGGAAGAGGGCTACGACGTGGCGGTGCGCATCGGCGAGCTGCCCGACTCGGGCCTGCGCGCGCTGCGGGTGGGGCAGGTGCGGCGCATGATCTGCGCGTCGCCGGATTACCTGGCGCGGCACGGCGCGCCGCGCAACCCAAGCGATCTGGCGTCCCATACGATCGTCGCCAGCACGGGTGCCAGCACGCAGCCGGAATGGCGTTTTCGTGAAAACGGCGGCGTGCGCGGCTACCGCGTGCGCCCGCGCCTGACGGTCACCAGCAACGACAGCGCCATCGAGGCGATCCGCCAGGGCCTGGGCCTGGCACGGCTGCTGTCTTACCAGGTGGCGCCGCTGCTGGCGTCCGGCGCGCTGGTGCCCTTGCTGGAGCAATTCGAGCTGCCGCCCGTTCCCGTGAATATCGTGCACCGCGAAGGACGGCACGGCACCGCGCGGGTGCGTGCGCTGATCGACCTGCTGGTGGCGCGGCTGCGCGGCGACCCCGCGCTGGCCTGGACTGTAGCCTGAAGGCAACCGAAATTTGCCAACGGGGTGGTAATGGCATGCAAATTGCTGGTACATTGTCTGTATAGACAATTCGAGGAGACCGGCAATGAACCAATCCGTTGACGACCATAATTCGACCCAGGCACCACAGCGTCCATCCAAACCGTTGCGCAGCGAGCGCATGGCGGCGCGCGGCGTCGACCTGAAGAAAAAGCACGTGCGCACCGGCGCCGTGGCCGCGGGTGGCCTGCTGGCCCTGGTGGGCCTGGCGGCAATGTTGTTGGGTAGCTGATCCAGGCGTTCCAAGCTGCGCCCGCGGGGCGTGTCAGACGACTTTCAGTTCGTCCAGCGGCCAGCGGGGCCGCACATTGAAGCTGTAATCGCGTTGTGCCGCCTGGGGATTGATGGACAGGCGCATGGCGCCCGCGAAAGCGATCATCGCGCCGTTGTCGGTGCAAAACTCCAGCTCCGGGTAATACACGCGGAAGCGTTTCTTGGCGGCCGCCGCGTTCAGCGCGGCGCGCAGCTGGCTGTTCGCGCCCACGCCGCCGGCGATGACGAGGCGCTTCAGGCCCGTCTGCTTCAGGGCGGCCACGCATTTCGCCACCAGCACGTCGACGATGGCGTCGACGAAGCCGCGCGCGATATTGGCCTTGTCCTGCTCGCACACATTGGCGGCACCGCTGTTCTTCACCACCGTCAGCACGGCCGTCTTCAGGCCGGAGAAGCTGAAGTTCAAATCCTTCGAATGCAGCATCGGGCGTGGCAGCTTGTAGGCCGTCGGGTCGCCGAATTCGGCCAGGCGCGAGATGGCCGGGCCGCCCGGATAGCCGAGGCCCAGCAGCTTGGCGGATTTGTCGAAGGCCTCGCCGGCGGCATCGTCCAGGGTCTCGCCCAGCAGCTCGTACTGGCCGACGCCGTCCACCCGCATCAGCTGCGTGTGGCCACCCGAGACCAGCAGCGCGACAAACGGGAACTCGGGCGGATCGGACGCCAGCAGAGGCGACAGCAGGTGGCCTTCCAGGTGGTGCACGCCCAGCACGGGTTTATCCAGCGCCAGGCCCAGGCTGCAGGCGATCGACGAGCCGACCAGCAGCGCGCCGGCCAGGCCGGGGCCTTGCGTGTAGGCGATCGCGTCGATGGCTTGCGGCGCGATGGCGGCACCTTGCAGCGTCTGCTGCAACAGGGGGATGGCGCGGCGGATATGGTCGCGCGAGGCCAGTTCCGGCACCACGCCGCCGTACTCCTCGTGCATCGCCACCTGCGAATACAGGGCATGGGAGAGCAGGCCGCGCTCTGTGTCATACAGGGCCAGGCCGGTTTCGTCACAGGAGGATTCGACGCCGAGAACGATCATGGGGAATGCTGCAAAGGATTTGGGCAATCCGCCATTGTAAAGGAAACCCGGAAAATGGGGACAGACCCCATTTTCCGGGCAACTTTTCCTTTTACGGCCGGCCGCGCAGCTCGGCGTCGGCCGTGCGCAGCATCTGCGCCGTGGTTTCCCAGTCGATGCAGGCGTCCGTCACGGAGCAACCGTACTTCAGCTCGGACAGGTCGGCCGGAATCTTCTGGTTGCCGGCCTCGATATTCGATTCGATCATCACGCCCACCAGCGACTTGTTGCCGTGCACGATCTGGTTGATCACGTCCGTCATCACCAGCGGTTGCAGTTCCGGCTTCTTGTAGCTGTTCGCGTGCGAGCAGTCCACCACGATATTGGCCGGCAGCTTGGCCTTGGCCAGCGCCTGCTCGGCGATCGTCACGGAGACGGAGTCGTAGTTCGGGCGGCCGTCGCCGCCGCGCAGTACCACGTGGCCGTAGGCATTGCCGCGCGTGCGCACGACCGAGACGTTGCCTTCGCTGTTAATGCCCAGGAAGGCGTGCGGATTGGCCGCGGACAGGATGGCGTTGATGGCGATGCTGATGTCGCCGTCGGTGCCGTTCTTGAAGCCCACGGGCGTGGACAGGCCGGACGACATCTCGCGGTGCGTCTGCGATTCCGTCGTGCGCGCGCCGATGGCGGTCCAGGCGATCAGGTCGCCCAGGTACTGCGGCGAGATCGGGTCGAGCGCCTCGGTGGCGGTCGGCAGGCCCAGCTCGCACACGTCCAGCAGGAACTGGCGCGCCTTTTCCATGCCCACGTCGACGCGGAACGAATCGTCCATATACGGATCGTTGATATACCCCTTCCACCCGGTCGTCGTGCGCGGCTTCTCGAAATACACCCGCATCACCAGCAGCATCGTGTCCTTTACTTCTTCCTGCAGCGCTTTCAGGCGGCGCGCATAATCCAGGCCGGCGACAGGATCGTGGATCGAGCAGGGGCCGACGACGACGAACAGGCGCTTGTCCTTGCGGTCGAGGATGTTGCGCAGGTCTTCGCGGCCTTTCGTGACCGTGTCCGAAGCGGCTTGGGTCAGCGGCAGTTTCGCGTGCAGGTCGGCCGGGGTCGGCATTGCCGCGAACGAGGTGACGTTAATATTTTCGAGATCGGGTGCAATCATGGTTGTGTCTGCTTCTAGCGTGTTTTCTCCAGGGGATCGAATAGTGTAGCCGAAATAATGTAAGCTGTTTGACATGACTATCGAATCCACCCTGACGGCATTCCCTACCGCGCACTTCATCAAGGAAATCGGGCGCGGCCAGAAAGGCGCTCGCAGCATGAGCCGCGACGATGCCCACAACCTGTACCGCGCGATGCTGGAAGGCCGCGTTTCCGACCTCGAACTGGGTGCCATCCTGCTGGCGATGCGCATCAAGGGCGAGTCGGTCGACGAGCTGGCCGGCTTCCTCGACGCCGCCGAAGCCTCCTTCCCGCCGCTGCGCGCGCCGGCCGGCGAGTTCGTCCCGGTCGTCATCCCCAGCTACAACGGTGCCCGCAAGATGGCCAACCTGACGGCGCTGCTGGCGCTGCTGCTGGCCCGCGCCGGCGTCCCCGTGCTGGTGCATGGCGTGCCGGACGATCCGGGCCGCATCACGACCGCCGAAGTCTTCGCCGGGCTGGGCGTCCACGCCGCACCCTCGCACGAAGCCGCCGAAGCGGCGCTGGCCGATGGCCACGTCAGCTTCATCACGATCGACGCGCTGGCACCCGAGCTGGCCCACATGCTGTCGCTGCGCCGCGTGCTGGGCGTGCGCAATTCCACGCACACCCTGGTAAAGATCATGCAGCCCTTCGCCGGCCCGGCCTTGCGGCTGGTGTCGTACACGCACCCGGAATACCTGGAAACGCTGGGAGAATATTTCACCACGGCGGCACCGCATGAACGTGGCGACGCCTTCCTGATGCGCGGCACGGAAGGGGAGACGGTGGCAAACGCCACCAAGGCGCAGAAGATCGACTGGTTCCACGACGGCGAGCGTACCGTCCTGGTCGAACGCCAGATGATCGCCGAACACCTGCCGGCGCTGCCGGAAGACAAGAGCGCGGCATCCACGGCCGCCTGGATCCGCGCGGTACTGGACGGCGCGATCCCGGTCCCCGACCCGATCGCCCAGCAGGTCGGCCACGTCATCGACACGGCCCGCGCGCTGCGCCAGCGCCACCCAGCCTAACCACAGCCCAGCCCGTGTCCCACCGCGGGGTCAGTCACCAAAACGGGACACGAGCGCGGCAGTAAAAGCGACGCTACGGCACAGGCCGTGTCCCACCGCGGTGACTGACCCCGCGGTAGGACAAGCTTTTGTGCCTGACCCCAAGGTGCGACACGGGCTCGGCCGTAGTGGCCGCTTACTTCGTTGCCGCGTCGCCGATCACGCCGCAGGCGATGCGGCCGCCGCCACCGCCCAGCGGGGCAGGCGCGTCGGCGTAGTTGTCGCCGCCGGCGTGGATCATCAGCGCGCGGCCCTTGACGTCGGCCAGCGTCTTCAACTGTGGGGCGACCACGGGCTTCAGCGCAGCGCCGCTGCTGTCCACTTCCAGCGCCGGCAGATCACCCAGGTGGCCGCCGTTGCCCGGACCCTTGTGCGCGTTGCTGCCGTGTGGATCGAGGTGGCCACCCGCCGCGCCGGCCGGTGCGACCTTGCCGTTGACGGGGCCTTCGCCGCAGTTGCCGTTCATATGGACGTGGAAGCCGCGCTGGCCCGGCGGCAGGCCCTGCAGCGCTGGCGTGAATTGCAGGCCGCCCGGCGTTTCGGTGATCGTCACGCTGCCCAGCGAGCGGTCGCCATCCTTGCTGGCGACGGAATGGATCGGTACGGTGATCTGGGCATGGGCGAAGGCGGACAGGCCCAGCGCGGCCAGCGTGAAGGACAGACGGGTAAACATAATATAGCTCCGGTTGGTTGTTATTCAGAAAACAACGCAGCATACCGCAAGTCGGCCTCGACAGCGCGCAAAAAAGCCTCAGCCAGACTCGGCCAGCTCGCGTAAAATGGCGGGTTTGACCGGGGCGGACGATGGCGAAACAGTTTGATGTGGCAGTGATTGGCGCGGGCGCGGCCGGCATGATGTGCGCGGCGGCGGCGGGCCAGCGCGGCAGGAAGGTCGTGCTGATCGATCACGCGTCCAAGCTGGCCGAGAAGATCCGCATTTCGGGCGGCGGCCGCTGCAACTTCACCAATATCAATGCGGGACCGGCCAACTTCCTGTCCGAGAATCCCCATTTCGCCAAGAGCGCCCTGTCGCGCTACACGCCGCAAGACTTCCTCGCCCTCGTCAAGAAGTATCGCATCGGCTACCACGAGAAGCACAAGGGCCAGCTGTTCTGCGACGACTCCGCCGAGCAGATCATCGAGATGCTGAAGGCCGAGTGCGCCGCCGGCGACGTCCACTGGCGCATGCCCGCCAAGGTCGAAACGCTGGCCAAGACGGAAACCGGCTTCCTGCTCCACACCGACAGCGGCGACATCGAAGCGGCCAACGTCGTCATCGCCACCGGCGGCCTGTCGATCCCGAAGATCGGTGCGACCGACTTCGGCTACCGTATCGCCAAGCAGTTCGGCCTGTCCATCGTCGAACCGCGCCCGGCCCTGGTGCCGCTGACCTTCGACGAGGCACAGTGGCAACCCTTCGTACCGCTGGCCGGCATCTCGCTGGAAGTGGACGTGACGACCGGCACGCTGAAAGGCCGCAAGGCCACGGGCGCGCGCTTCCGCGAAGACCTGCTGTTCACGCACCGCGGCCTGTCCGGCCCGGCCATCCTGCAGATCTCCAGCTTCTGGCAGCCGGGCGAGCCCATCACGATCAACCTGCTGCCGGAGATGGACGTGGCGCAAGCGCTGATCGAAGGCAAGGGCACGCAGAAAAAGCAGCTGGGCAACGTCATCGCCCAGTGGCTGCCGGCGCGCTTGGCCGAAGGCCTGCTGACGGCGCACGGCTTCCCGCTGGACGCCCGCCTGGCCGACCTGCCGGACGCGCGCTTGCGCCAGCTGGGCCAGGCCCTGAACGCGTGGACCATCACGCCGAACGGCTCGGAAGGCTACCGCAAGGCCGAAGTGACGCGCGGCGGCGTCGATACCAAAGAGCTGTCGCAGCAGACCATGATGGCGAACAAGGTGCCGGGCCTGTACTTCGTCGGCGAGACGGTGGACGTCACCGGGTGGCTGGGAGGCTACAACTTCCAGTGGGCCTGGGCCTCGGGGATGGCGGCCGGGCTGGCAATCTGATATCATTTCGGTCCCGCTGCGAAGGTTGCACAACAGTCGCGGCGGTCTCTTGATGTTAGCGGGCAGGACAAAGCCCGTTCAGATGCGGTGTGCTGTAGAACCCGCCTGCCGGGCCGGTTTAGCGATCGAGCCTATTGTATATCTGGACAAAAGCTGCTAATATCGCTGTCTTCCTAAAAACCCTCTAACGGTTTGAATTTTTACATGACCACTATTCGCCTTAAAGAAAACGAGCCGTTCGAAGTCGCCATGCGCCGCTTCAAGCGCACCATCGAAAAAACCGGTCTGCTGACCGAACTGCGTGCGCGCGAGTTCTACGAGAAGCCAACCGCAGAGCGCAAGCGCAAGCTGGCCGCTGCCGTGAAGCGCCACTACAAGCGCATCCGCAGCCAGCAACTGCCGAAGAAGCTGTACTAATTCCCGCTTTCGCAACGAGCCTGCCGACGGCGCACTTCGCCTCCCGGCTCGTCTGGCGTCCGCGCTCACCCGCTCCGGCTCGGCCGCAGCGGGTTTTTCGTTTTGTCCCTTAACTTTATTCTCGAGGTTGCCATGAGCCTGAAAGCCCAGATTTCCGAAGACATGAAAGCCGCCATGCGCGCAAAAGAAGCCGGCAAGCTGGCCACGATCCGCCTGCTGCTGGCCGAGATCAAGCGCAAGGAAGTCGATGAGCAGATCGAGGTGAACGACGACCAGACCGTTGCCATCGTCGAGAAGATGATCAAGCAGCGCAAGGACTCGATCACCCAGTTCGAAGCCGGTGGCCGCGCCGACCTGGCCGACATCGAAAAGGCCGAGCTGGCCGTGCTGACGGCCTACATGCCCGCCGGCCTGTCGGACGACGAGATTGCCGCCGAAGTGAAGGCGGCCGTCGCCGAATCCGGCGCCGCCGGCCCGCAGGACATGGGCAAGGTCATGGCCATCCTGAAGCCGAAGCTGGCCGGCCGTGCCGACATGACGGTCGTCTCCGGCCTCGTCAAGAAGGCCCTGACGCCGGCCTGAGCGTAGCATCCCGCCGTGGCGCCACCGTGCGCCACGGCCGACCTGTCACAATATCGCATCCGACGCAGCAAGGCTTCCACCCGTGCGAATTCCAGAGTCCTTCATTTCCGACCTGCTCAACCGCGTCGACATCGTCGACGTCGTGGGCCGTTATGTGCAGCTGAAAAAGGCCGGCGCCAACTACCAGGGCCTGTGCCCGTTCCACAACGAGAAGTCGCCCAGCTTTACCGTCAGCCCGACCAAGCAGTTCTACCACTGCTTCGGCTGCAGCGCGCACGGCACCTCGATCGGCTTCCTGATGGAATACTCGGGCATGGGCTTCGTCGACGCGGTCAAGGACCTGGCGCAAGGCGTCGGCATGGTCGTGCCGGAAGAGGACGACAAGATCCCGCCGGCCCAGCGCGCGCAGATGCAGGCGCAGAGCATGGCGCTGTCCGAGGCGATGAAGCTGGCCGCCGAATACTACAAGGGCCAGCTGCGCTCGGCGCCGAATGCCATCGCCTACCTGAAGGGGCGCGGCCTGACGGGCGAAGTGGCCGCTCGCTTCATGCTGGGCTACGCCCCCGAAGGCTGGGACAACCTGCGCAGCGTGTTCCCCGACTACGATGCGGTGGCGCTGGTCGAAGCCGGCCTCGTCATCGACAAGGTGGACGAGGAAGGTCGCCACATCAAGCGCTACGACCGCTTCCGCGAGCGCATCATGTTCCCCATCCGCAATGTCAAAGGCCAGGTCATCGCCTTTGGCGGCCGGATCATGGAACAAGGCGAACCAAAGTACTTGAATTCCCCGGAGACGCCTTTATTTTCAAAGGGTTCCGAGCTGTATGGCTTGTTCGAGGCACGCCAGGCGATCCGCGACGCGGGCTATGTGCTGGTGACGGAAGGGTATATGGACGTGGTGGCGCTGGCGCAGATGGGCTTTCCCCACGCGGTCGCCACGCTGGGCACGGCCTGCACGACGATCCACGTCCAGAAGCTGTTGCGTCAAACCGACACGGTGATCTTCAGCTTCGACGGCGACAAGGCCGGCCGGCGCGCCGCGCGGCGGGCGCTGGAAGCCTGCCTGCCGCACGTGTCGGACGACAAGACGATCAAGTTCCTGTTTCTGCCCGCCGAGCACGACCCGGACAGCTATATCCGCGAGTATGGCGCGGAAGGCTTCGAGCAGCAGATCGTCGAGGCGATGCCGCTGTCGCAGTTCCTGCTGCGCGAAGCGGCGGGCGAGCACGACCTGGGCGAACCCGAGGGGCGCGCCCGCGTCCAGTTCGACGCCAAGCCGATGCTGCAGGCGATGACGCCGTCGGCGTTGCGGCTGCAGATCGTGCACGGGCTGGCGTCGATGACGCAGAGCTCGCCCGGCGAGATCGAGCAGCTGTTCGAGCTGAGCAAACCGGTGGCGGCCAGCCGCAAGGCGCCGCCGCGCAGCAAACGGCAAGAGCCGGTAGGGTTGGAGCGCAAGATGATCCGCGCCCTGGTGACGCACCCGTCGCTGGCGCTGGACCTGGACGCGGAAGCGCTGGAGGCTTGCCAGCAGTTCGGCCAGGAGCAGTACGACCACTTGCTGCACCTGGTGCAGCTGGCGCAGGCGCTGGGTCCGAACGGTACGTTTGCCGCGCTGGCGCAGCAATTGAAGGAGCAGGGCACGGAATACGACGCGATCGTCGGCGAAATCGCCGCAGCGCCAGAGCCGGAAATCGATTCGGAACGGTTGTGGCTGGCCGCGACGGTGCGGCAACTGAAACTGGAGCAGGTGCGCAAGGATATTAATATCTTGATGGAGGCGATCCAGGCCGCCATTGCGGCGCGCGAACCGACCGACGTGTTGACGACGGGTTTTCGCGAATTAAAAGCGCTGGAAGACCAGCTGTTGCGCGAACAGGAAGCGGATAAAAGTTATCGCTGACGCCACCCGATTTGGCAAACAGGACCCGTCCTGGAATTCGAAAAGGGGCGTGCTATAATAAAACGCTAAGTATTTGTATACCTTGGCAAGGTTCGCAGTTCAGAATTTGTGTTTGTTTTCAGTGAGTTAGGCTCTCGATCGGCGCGCGGTGACGGTGCCGGCGGCGCGAGCCGGACGACGACGAAACGGCGCGAGTTTCTTGTCGCCGCAAGCGGTTGCGCCATCGTGTGCTAAATGCCGCGTCCGCATCGTCCGCTCTAGCCCCCACGCGCTGTCATACAGTAGAATTTCCGCCACAGTTGGCCGAAGTACAATACGGTACCTCGGTCGCTGTTCCGTCGGCGGGTTCAGGTCTGTCGCCGGGAGTCTGCAAGGAGCAGCAGAAGTAGCAGTGCCGTAGCATAGCAAGCCCGTGGAAGGTCCTGCCACAAGCAGGTCTGGCCGGGAACGCCGCTGTATCGGTAAGGGTGGCGCATGGCCGGATTGGCAAGTGGAGGAATACGAGGTCCGCGGGATGGCGGCATCGTCCTAATCCGTAAGCAAGTCGTTGTGACATCGAAAGCGCCTGTGCCAGCAAAGAAACCTGAAACCCAAGCGGCTGCAAAGCCCAGCAAAGTGACCGCCCAAGCAGCGAAGACGGCCGACAAGTCTGAAACCAGCACGCCCCCCGTGGTGAGCCAGACGACGGACGCCGCTGCCCTGGCGGCCATCGACACGTCCGGTTACGTGCTCCCGTCCGTCAAGGTACCGGGCCGGCGCGGTCGCAAGCCCAAGGAATTCCAGCCAGAGAACGACGAGGTCGCCGCGCTCAACGCGGTCGAGCGCGCCGAGCTGAAGGCCGTCGACAAGGCCAAGGCAAAGGACCGCAAGGCCAAGGAAAAGGCGCTGCTGAAGGACGCGTTCTCGTCGGACACGGAAGCGACGGAAGAAGAGCTGGAGCGCCGTCGCCAGAAGCTGAAAACGCTGATCAAGTTCGGCAAGGAGCGCGGCTTCCTCACGTATGCCGAGATCAACGACCACCTGCCCGACAATATCGTCGATCCGGAAGCGATCGAAGGCATCATCGGCACGTTCAACGACATGGGCATTGCCGTCTACGAGCACGCGCCGGACGCCGAAACGCTGCTGCTGTCGGACAACGTCGCCACGGTGACCAGCGACGACGAGGCGGAAGCCGCGGCCGAGGCCGCGCTGTCCACCGTCGACTCCGATTTCGGCCGCACCACGGACCCGGTGCGCATGTACATGCGCGAGATGGGTTCGGTCGAGCTGCTGACGCGCGAGGGCGAGATCGAGATCGCCAAGCGCATTGAGGACGGCCTGAAGGACATGATCCAGGCCATCTCCGCCTGCCCCGTAACGATCGCCGAGATCATCGCCACCTCCGACCGCATCCGTAACGACGAGACCAAGATCGACGAGATCGTCGACGGCCTGGTCGACGAGAACGAGGACCAGCCGGCCGCCGCCGCGGCGCCGCCGGCCACGGAAGACGACGAGGAAGACGAGGAAGAGGAAGAAGAGGAAGAAGAGGAAGAGGAAGAAGCCAGCCCGTCCGGTGCGGCGGCCGGCTACTCGGCCGAACAACTCGAGGCGATGAAGAACGCCGCGCTGGAGAAATTCGACGAGATCGCCAACCAGTTCGACAAGATGCGCAAGGCCTTCGAGAAGGAAGGCTACAACTCGAAAGCCTACGTGCGCGCGCAGGAAGCGATCTCGAACGAGCTGCTGGGCATCCGCTTCACGGCGAAAGTCGTCGAAAAGCTGTGCGACACGCTGCGCGGCCAGGTCGACGAAGTGCGCCACATCGAAAAGCAGATCCTGGACGTGGCGGTCAACAAGTGCGGCATGCCGCGCGCCCACTTCATCAAGGTCTTCCCGGGCAACGAAACGAACCTGGAATGGGTGGACGGCGAAGTGGCCGCCAACCACGCCTACAGCGCGATCCTGGGCCGCAACATCCCGACGATCAAGGAACTGCAGCAGCGCCTGATCGACCTGCAGGCGCGGGTCGTGCTGCCGCTGCCGGACCTGCGCAACATCAACCGCCAGATGGCGGCCGGTGAAATGAAGGCGCGCAAGGCCAAGCGCGAGATGACGGAAGCGAACTTGCGTCTGGTGATCTCGATCGCGAAGAAGTACACGAACCGCGGCCTGCAGTTCCTGGACCTGATCCAGGAAGGCAATATCGGCCTGATGAAGGCCGTGGACAAGTTCGAGTACCGCCGCGGCTACAAGTTCTCCACGTACGCCACGTGGTGGATTCGCCAGGCCATCACGCGCTCGATCGCCGACCAGGCCCGCACGATCCGTATCCCGGTGCACATGATCGAGACGATCAACAAGATGAACCGGATCAGCCGCCAAATACTGCAGGAAACCGGCGCGGAGCCCGATCCAGCCACCCTGGCGATCAAGATGGAGATGCCCGAGGACAAGATCCGCAAGATCATGAAGATCGCCAAGGAGCCGATCTCGATGGAAACGCCGATCGGCGACGACGACGATTCCCACCTGGGCGACTTCATCGAGGACAACAACACGCTGGCCCCATCGGACGCGGCACTGCACGCCTCGATGCGCGGCGTGGTCAAGGACGTGCTCGATTCGCTGACGCCGCGCGAAGCGAAGGTGCTGCGCATGCGCTTCGGCATCGAGATGTCCACCGACCACACCCTGGAAGAGGTGGGCAAGCAGTTCGACGTCACGCGCGAGCGGATTCGCCAGATCGAGGCGAAGGCGCTGCGCAAGCTGCGGCACCCGTCCCGCTCGGACAAGCTGAAGAGCTTCCTGGAAGGGAACTGATTTTCGTCCAGGGTTCATTGGACTTGACTGGAGCCGCCCCAGGCTCTAAGCTGCCGAGTTCGTTGTAGCAGGTCTGGCAACGAATTCGTGCAGCGCTTCATCGCACGACCTCCGTACTACCTCAGGGCCTCTAGCTCATGCCTGGTTAGAGCAGCGGACTCATAATCCGTTGGTGCCCGGTTCGACTCCGGGGAGGCCTACCATTAAAGTCAAGGACTTAAGTAAAAGCCTAAGTCCTTCTTTTATTTCTGGGGGGCGCGACGGTACAATTTCGGTACGGTAAGCAAATTTGAGAGTACTGAAGAGTGCATGGCAACGATCGTTAAGACCCCGTCGGGTACCTGGAAAGCAGTCATCCGCAAGGCCGGATGGCCTACTACAGTCAAGACGTTCCGCCTGAAAAAGGCCAAAGACTGGTCCCGCCGAACTGAGGACGAGATGGTGCGTGGCCTGTTCATCCAGCGCAGTCCCTCAGAACGGATGACCTCTGAGCTAGCCAACGCTACCTGGCAGAGGTAACGCCTACTATACGACCTCTACACAGATGGCGGAAAGGCCGCGCGCCAACCCGTTTGATAGCGTTCTTCGGTGATTATTCGCTTGCCGCTATCATGACGGAACTGATCGCCGAATATCGCGACTTTCGCCTGGCCGGCAAGTACCAGACGAAGGTTGCTTGTTTTGGTACTGCAGCAACTCGAATGCGTCAGCACATCAATGCCCTGCCACGTTTGCTGACGGTCTTGGGGATCTAGCGATTTCTGACGGTTCAATTAACTGAAACTTGCGGAGTAACGGGGGCGTAACTCAGAGCATTTGCGGCGCTCTTCCGATGCATGGTCGAAGCTGTTGAAGTCTAGCGCAGCAGCGCATGATCTTCATGTCAGGTTATCAATGACCGCAGCTGTCCTGTTTGGTACACCCGCTTATTCGAAGAAAGACCCTTCTTCGCCCAGTTGCAGGTGCAAGCGGTTAGTGTAGACACAGTGTGCTTGCGACCAAGAACTCGGAGATTAGGTTAAACTGTGCAAAAGTAGACATCGTTAAATTCGCACAGGATTCCTTGAGCCGCTAGGACGAACGGTACGGACCAAGCAGTCCGTGGTTCGTCGTTCAGCTCCGCTCTTTCTTAAACGCGTTATTAAGTCTGCCGAAACCATTGGAAGAGATGCGGGGGGATTGAATGTCAGAAGAAGTGGAAATAGCTGCGCTTGTCGGAACGCTTGAAAAATTCAAGCCTGGCAAGCCGCTCAAGAACTACATTGCATACGCGGTATTTCCCAAATTTAAGAGTATCGAGGCTGGTACGCGAGTTGACTTTGAGTTTCCTCTAACTGCGCTCGTTGGGGCGAATGGTATAGGTAAAAGTTCGTTACTTCACGCCCTATGGGGTATGCCTTACGGCTATTCGACCAGTAAGTTTTGGTTCAGCACGGCGCTCGATCCCATTCAGGGCACGCAGAAAGATCCGCAACGCTATTTCTACGGCCATTGGAATGAATCCTTCGGTGGTATAGTCGAGACAAAAAAGGCCAGAATCGGGCGTAAGCGTGATTATTGGGAACCGGCGCGGAGGAGTGGCCCCGATGGGATGGAGGCACTACCGAGCGAGCAATATGAGGGTAAAGTTTTGGATCGCTGGATTCCGGTTCGGCGGGACGTAGTCTATATTAACTTGAAGGCCACGTTCGGGTCGTTTGACCGCTATTTCTATTTTGACGAAGGTGGCAGTGCCGAAAATAGGCGGCATGCTATGCTCAAGGAGGCGAAACGGTTAAAAACGATTAAGGATGACAATAGGCAATCGTACAAGCTGGGCGGGCGCGAGCGGGTATTTGAGAATCGCGATCTGGCGGCGGTAGAGCTTGAGTGGGTTTCCAAGATACTTGGTCGGACATATGAATCCGCACGATTGGTGAGACACTCGCTGTTTCCAGGTAACAGAGGGCAAGACCTCAGCGTGGTCTTTCGTCGTGGAGCAGAATATTCTGAAGCATTTGCTGGGAGCGGTGAGATAGCGGCTGTAAGCGCCGTCGTTGAAATTCTTGCCGCAAAAGAATATTCGCTTATTCTCCTAGATGAGCCTGAAACATCGCTTCATCCAGGAGCTCAGCGAGCGCTGCTACGCTTCCTGCTTGAGCAAATTAAAATCAAGAAACATCAAGTCGTCATATCAACTCACTCAAGTGAATTCATCGAAGGGTTGCCGCACGAAGCTATCAAGGTCTTTGAGGACAACGGAAGTACGCAATGTCGTATCCTACCTAAAAGCTCGCCGCATGCAGCGCTGAAGCGTCTCGGCAAGACGCCAGCGAATCGGCATCGCGTCTTGGTTGAAGACCCGTTGGCCGCGCTTCTTGTTGCACATGCTGCTAAGGGCCTCGATCCTGGTGACGCAGAATTGCTCGATATCCGCGTTGCTCCAGGAGGGGCAGAATCTATTCTGAAATATCTTGTGCCCTCAGCTATTGTTTCTGGGGATAGCGTGTTCGTCATGCTTGACGGCGATCAACGCAAGGTTGATCAATTTAGCGACCCAACTGCGATTGCGCCAGCAGAATACGATTCCTTAGGTGCGCGCATTCAAACTGAGCTGGGAGTAGAACCCATCTATCATATCCCCGGAGGTAATGACCAGGTAGGTCACCGGCAAGCAAAAAACGATGCCCACTTGGCATACTTAGCGTGGGCACGTAAGAGGATCGCCTATCTTCCGCGGCCATTACCAGAGCAGGTAGTTCTCGAAGCGAAGTTTCCAGGAAAGTGGAGTGGAAAAGTAGCCTCGGCAAAGGTGAAGGCTTCCTTCAAGGAATTGCTGGCGGACGGCGCGGAGATCGATCTGAGTGGATCGGACCTTCACGCCCTCGCTAAGGTCAGCGTAGCCAAGCTTCCGGCCAGTAACAGTGACATTGCTGCAATACTGCAGCAACTGAAGACGTGGCTACACGGCTAGCGATCGATCCAATGGCTCATTTGACGTGATTACACGGCTAGCCATTGAGCTAATGGCTCATTTTGAGATATTGTTGGTATTAGAAAAGGTCAAAGTGGATAAACTTTCACCTATCGCCCGTAGCCATTTGATGGCCAAAGTGAGGAACAGCAACACGCTACCTGAGCTGCAGTTGAGGCGTGCTATGTGGACGATCGAAATCAGGTTTCGGCTTGGACAACGAATAGGACGGACCCAGCCCGACATAGTTTTCAAACGCGCCCGTCTTGCAATATTTATTGATGGCTGTTTCTGGCATTCGTGCCCGATTCACGGATCACGTCCCAAGTCCAATCAACGATTTTGGGAGAAGAAGCTAACGCGAAATGTTGCCCGCGACCGCAAAACTACGACCGATTTGGAAAGTGCTGAATGGGTAGTGATGCGGTTTTGGGAGCATGAAGTGGACCAGGACGCTTTTGGATGCGCGCGCAAGATTGCTAAATTGTTGGGGAAATCCAGTACTGGCAATCTCAGGCAGTAAGGAGTGCAGTGCTAAATCTGGAAAAATCGTCATAATGGCAACACAACTGTGTATAAAAAGTCTCCACTTCTTTGTGATATCCAGCAAGCAAGGTATACTTGCTCGAAGTGTGTCGGTTAAGTTAAGATAATATGGAAAAAAAAGACAATCAAGCCGGTTGAGCCCATAGCCATTGACCTGTTCTCGGGCTGTGGGGGCCTCTCCCTTGGTCTCAAGCAGGCTGGTTTCAAAGTGGCTTGCGCTGTCGAGATTAACGCCAAAGCTCAAGAAACCTATAAGCTCAACCATTCGGATGTTCGCATGATCCCTTCAGACATACAGAAGGTTCGTGTCCGCACTTTAATGCGCGAGTTGGATCTTGCGCCAGGCCAGTTAGATCTGTTGGCTGGTTGTCCGCCGTGTCAGGGATTCTCAAGAATAAGGACTAGAAACAAGAGCAGTTCGGACATCGATGCGCGAAATGATCTTATCTTTGAATTTCTAAGATTCGTACGCGGTTTCCGTCCTAAGGCTGTCATGCTCGAAAATGTCCCGGCTCTAAGAGATGATGCTCGCTTTCTGGTTTTCTGGTCGGAAATGCAGCGGATGGGATACCACGGCCAACCGGAAATTCAGGATGCTTCAAAATTCGGGGTGCCGCAGCGCCGGCGGCGTCTGATATACCTAGCCGTACGTGGAAGATACCCAACCCCGAAGTTGGATTCCGGCGGCAGCATCAAAACAGTGCGCGACACGATAGGAATGATGGCTACTCCCGGCAAGTCTGGAGATCCAATACATGACATACCGGAGAATCGCGCTCCCAAAACTCTTGCTCTCATTCGAGCTGTACCACATGACGGTGGAAGTCGCACGGACCTACCCGAGCAGTTTCGGCTTGCTTGTCACGAGGCGACCGATGGTTTCAAGGATGTGTATGGCCGGATGAGTTGGGGTTTACCTGCACCTACCATTACAGGAGGCTGTCACAATCCATCAAAAGGCCGGTTCCTACATCCCGTCCACGACAGAGCTATTACGTTAAGAGAGGCTGCCCTTCTGCAAGGATTCCCCATTTCTTACAAGTTCAATGCTCAACACGGCAAGGAAGCGATCGCGCTAATGATCGGCAATGCGCTGCCACCTCCATTCATTAGCGCCCATGCGACGGCGCTCATAAAGTCAATTCGCAAACAAAAATAACGCTATCCGCAAGGGAGTTGCTATGGGTACAATGGAAGAGCTGATCCGGAGCAAATTGACTCCGGATCAGGCAAACGCAGCGTTGGATACAAGCAGAGAAGTTCTGTGTCTCGCATGTGCTGGATCGGGAAAGTCGCAGACTCTGGCCTTTAGAGTTGCACGGCTCATATCCGAGGGTGTACATCCGTCCTCGATCGTCGCATTTACGTTTACCGAGAAAGCTGCCGAGTCCATCAAACGTAGGATAGCGCAGACACTTACGCTGGCGGGATTTAGTACGAATCTCATTGGACAAATGTACATCGGCACGATTCACGCGTTCTGTCAAAACATACTTGGAAAAGCCGATGCGAAGTATCGCCAGTATGACGTCTTAGATGACAATCGGCTTATACTATTCCTTATGTCGCGCTATCCGGGCTTGCAGATCAAACCGCTTAGAAGCAGATTTGGCGATCGTTACTTTGAGACAATTAAAGAGGTTGCTGCTGCGTGGAAGCTTTGTCAAGACGAAGGCCTTGATGTGTCAAGTGTTTTAGCGCTAGATTCTGAGGTGGGGACTGCGCTGGAACTCCTCAAAGACTCTTTAGATAGGGATCAATACATCGATTTCGGGTCCATGATCCGATTGGTTGTAGAACATTCTAAGAATGGTAGTGCCGCTGTCAACGGGGCGTTGTCCGAGATATCGCACCTTCTGGTCGATGAATACCAGGACGTCTCACCATCTCAAGAAGCGCTAATTCGAGCTATTCATGCGCAGGGAGCTTCGCTCTTTGTCGTCGGCGATGACGATCAAGCTATTTATTCTTGGCGTGGTGCTGATGTCAGTAACATTCTTTCGTTCCGAGGCCGGTATCGAATTCAACACATGCACACGCTGGATACGAATTTTCGGAGTACCAGAGCTATCGTAGATGTTTCAACTGATTTCATTGCGCAAGAATTAGGGGCTGCCCGACTTACAAAAAATCCGACCAATCATCGAGATGTCGTCCCGAGGGAACTGGCTAAGTCGTTATTTAACGATAGAGATGAAGAGGCCGACTGGGTTGCAAACCGAATCGAGCAACTGCTTGGCACACAGTTCACGGAAAAGGATGGGACCGTGCGCGGGCTTACGGCTGGCGATATTGCCATCCTGATGCGTTCAACGCGGGGAAGCGAACAAAGCGGTGAAGCACGGCACAATCCTTTCACGTCCAGGCTGACGTCAAAGGGTATTCCTTTCACATTAGAGGCTGGCAGCAACCCATTCGACCGGCCCCAGGTAGCTGCATTGCGTGATGTTTTCCGCTTGCTTGCTCAGGGCAACCCGGACCGAATGCAGGCTAAGGATCTGTTCGACCAAAGTATTCTGCCGGCCTATCCAGGTGCCGACTTCCAACGTTTTACGCAGGTACTGTCCGAATGGGGACGTCGAATCCACGCGCCCGCTGGCGGGGCGCGTCAACGCCTCTTCCCCCAAAATCTCGTATTCGATTTGCTGTCAGCGTTCCAAGTCGCCACTCAGCCGCCAGCTCCGGAGGTGATGAGGGAAATTGGCCTTTTCAGCCGAATGATACAGGATGTGGAAGGCGTTTACCTTAGCGTCGATTCCACCGATCGCTTCCGCCAAGTATTCCACTTCCTTGAGTTTGTCGCCGATGGCGGATATAACGTCAGCACTGACGACGTTACGCAAAGGCCTGACGCCGTTTCGGTCGCCACAGTACATAGCGCCAAAGGACTTGAGTTTCCTGTCGTATTCGTTGTTGATTGCCAAGCCGGAAGATTTCCTGGAAAAAACTCTAATTATCGTGGGCTTATTCCTGAGCAGCTGGTGCGAGAGGCTGTACAAAGGGGGGCGTATGTCGGTACGCGCGCAGCCGAAGCTCGACTTTTCTACACTGCATTAACTCGTGCAGAGGCATTCCTATATGTAACTGGCGCCGCAAACCTGCCAGGTGGTAAGAGGGAAAATAAGGCATCGCCGTTCACTTTACGGATGAGCGATCCGGAGTTGATCCCGATCACGGCCGTAGCTGGCGGCTTCCCAACCGCAACGCGGCAACCACGCATCAATGAAACAATCCTTCCGACCAGTTTCAGCGACATTCGATACTACTTGCATTGCCCGATGGACTACCGTTTCAGGCGGGAATGGGGCTTTAGTCCAGCGGTTCCCGAGTTGTTCGGATATGGGCGCGCTGTCCACGTCGCCATTGAGAAGCTTCATGAACTTCATCCAGAGCGGCCACCTACGACAGTCGAGGCCGCAGACGTTGCCTCTGGGTCGTTTCATCTGAAGCACATCGCGCCGAGTGGGGACCCGAAAAATCGGCCGGGCGCATATGAGCGCGCTAAGAATAAAGCTGTTGAAATTGCTCAGCAATATGTGATTGAGTTTGCCGACGATTTCATAAGTCGCCGACAAGTCGAAGCCAGGTTTGAAATTCCTGCTGACGATTGCCTCATCACTGGATCAATTGATCTCCTTATAAAGGAGAGTCAAGATGGTACCATTCGAGACGCCGAAGTTATTGATTTTAAAGCGATGGAGGCGAGCAATGATCCGTTTGGAAATTCGGAGCTGGACTGGCTGGCACTGTCACTTCAAGTGCAACTTTATGCAAAGGCTTCACGCGAGATACTGCAGGAAAACGCCGTTTCTGGCTCCGTCCATTTGCTAAAGGACAATCAGCGCATTCAGGTTCCTGTCGATCCGAATGCTGTTCAATCGGCAGTGGAAAACGTCGAGTGGGCTGTGCAGGGCATATTGGCACGACACTTTCCTATGCGCCCGCAACTGTCAAAATGCCAACAGTGTGATTTCCAAAATCTATGTCGGAAGCAACGTCAAGAATTTGACCCAGCGCTTGGGGTGCCGCCTCCAATTCACACACCTAATGGCCAACTCTTTGCTGCAGCCGTTCAATCGATCTGATCATGATCTTATATTGCGAAGAAGGTGTGTCGCCTCGTAAAGCAATGAATTAAAGCAGGTTCTTCTCTAGCTTATGATTAAGTAGGATAAGGGGAATAGTTGGCTCGCTCGTATCCGCGTTCAACCACGAGACTACGTTGCAGGTCAATGTGAATACAGCATTGTGCAGCTCGCGTATTCAATGGTCAGATTAAGTATCAGGTTGGCCAGGCCGTACGTCATGGGCGGGAGCGCTCGCGCCAGCTGCACCTGTTACCCGTTACGTGTAGCTGCTTACAGGCGCGGACGATGGACAAAATCGCGATTTTGACCTAGCGCGTCACCGAACAGGCCCCGCTAACCCTAGACGGGCACAGTCGTTATTCCTCAGTTTGAGTAATTGCCTGCTGGCCCGGCCCGTCCGGTTCCTCGTTATGAGTAGCTGCTTATAGACGCAAGCCATGGGCCAACTCTCGATCCTGACCTAGCACGACGACCGTTGAACCTCTCGATTGTTCAGGAGTTCCGAAGATGGGAGATTGCTTTCCGTTGTGTTTCGGGTAGTAGACGTCGGTGGAAGCCATCTTCGCGTTTCGGACGACTGTGACAGCGTCAGACCTTTCATCTCCTAGCTGACAGTCTTTGATCCGTTCCGAGGCGGTAGCGGTCTAGAAGACAGGGAAAACGAGGAGTCAGATGCTCAGCCTCGCTCGGCCATTTCTCAACGCACCGCCATGTAGACGCCGCAGCAGCGTGACCATATATCGTTTCAGTGACGCTTCAGAGTGCTGAAGCGAACAGTATTGACTCCAAGCCTTCCGACGGGTTTGATGAAGCGCAAAACATTGATCGCACCGGCTTATAGAAATGCACAGATGCCTGTCGAGGAAGCGAGGTGCTGCTGAGCTGGAATCCTCACACGCGCTATGGCGACATCGTATCGATTTCGATTGGTGACGTCTTGGAGTTCGGAAGCGAACCCGACGTCGGCTTTGGCTTACCGGCTCACCTGGCACGGAGTGTCATCGTCGCCAGTATGCTGAAATATCACAGGCTTACCACCGTGCGTAAAGGTATAGCGCACGTATTTCCCTGCCTCATACCAGCCCCGTCTGTACGAACAAATACTCGCCGGCTGACTTCCTATCCACGACCTCAATCCTGGGTAATCTCATGATTGCACAGCCTCGGCGAATCGGTATCGGTGTCCACGTGTTTGACGAACACCAGCGGAATCATGTCCTTCGACTGATTGTACTGAACGTAGGCGCCCACCTCCTTGTTAAGCTCCTGGTCAATATAGCGACGGAGAACCATCTGGACCGGCTTGGCGACCTTGCCAGGCGAAGTGCGAACATAGCAGGACGTCTCGGACACAATCTCAGCCCGGACAGATGCGCCACCGAGCAGCGCGGCTGCAAGTAAGAAGTATCTGGTGGCTCGGCCTGAAGGCATCACGCAGCAGGCTCCGCCCCCGCCACCACCACCTCCACCCCAGCCTTCTCAAAAGCCTCCGCCGCCTCCGCCGGCACCGGCAAATCCGTAAAGAATTTATCCACCTGCGCAATGCTCCCCAGCCGCACCAGCGCATGCCGCCCGAACTTGGTGTGATCGGCCACCAGCCAAACCTGGCGCGACTGCTCCATGATCGTCTGCGTGACACGCACCTCGCGGTAGTCGTAATCGAGCAGCGTGCCATCGGCCTCGATGCCGGAAACCCCGATGATGCCGATATCGACCTTGAACTGCCGCATGAAGTCGATGGTGGCTTCGCCGACGATACCGCGGTCGCGCTTGCGCACGACGCCGCCGGCGACGATCACTTCGGCGTCGTCGCAGTTGGACAAGATCGACGCCACGTTCAGGTTGTTCGTCACCACGCGCAGGCCGCGGTGGCGCAGCAGCGCTTTCGACACTTCCTCGGTCGTGGTGCCGATATTGATGATCAGCGAGCGGTCGTTCTCCACCTGCGCGGCGGCCAGCTGGCCGATGCGGCGCTTGGCGTCGCTGTCCATCACGCGGCGCTGGTCGTAGTCGATGTTCTCCACCGTCGATGGGATGCTGACGCCACCGTGGTAGCGTGCCAGCAGGCGCTCGTCTTCCAGTTCGCGGATGTCGCGCCGGATCGTCTGGGTCGTCACGCCCAGGATGCGGGCCAGTTCTTCTACGGAGGTGTCGCCGTGCTGGCGGATGTGGTCGAGCAGGCGGCGGTGGCGTGGCGTCATGGGTGAATGAGCGGATGCGAACGGGTGGAGGACAGCCGGCGGGTTGTCGGCGTGTTCATTATAGTTCACCTCGTTGCGTCCTCATCAGTGGTAAGCGCCGAAGGTCGGGTCAGGATGCACTCAGAGTGACTTTTCCACAACAAACGAACATGTAACCCGTGCGTCGCGAACAAAAACGAACAAATCCGCAAAATATTTGTTGTCCACGGTATGGAAATATGTACAATCGATTCACGCATCCGGACCCTCGGATGCTGAGGAAACCCTAGGGGACAGGCACCTGTTGCAGGGTCGTAGACCCGGCAACAGGTGCCTGTCCCCCGGAAGCTGACGCTGACTTCACTGTTTAGAGACTCGATATGAACAAAAACGACCATATTCGCGCCAGCTGCTGCAGTCATCTCGTCGGCGCGGCCGCCACGCCAACGCAAGCACGCCCGCTCGGACTGTGACAATGGCCCCATATTCCGCCCCCGCCGAACGCCTGGACTGCGACCTGCTGGTCGTCGGCGGCGGCATCAACGGCGTCGGCATCGCCCGTGACGCGGCTGGCCGTGGCCTACGCGTCGTGCTGTGCGAGCAGCACGACCTGGCGCAGCACACGTCGTCCGCCAGCACCAAGCTGATTCACGGCGGCCTGCGCTACCTGGAGTACCGCGAGTTCAAGCTGGTGCGCAAGGCGCTGCAGGAGCGCGAGGTCCTGCTGCGCAACGCGCCGCACATCATGTGGCCGCTGCGCTTCGTCATGCCGCATGATGCCGCGCAGCGCCCCGCCTGGATGATCCGGGCCGGCCTGTTCTTGTATGACCACCTGGCCAAGCGCGAGTTCCTGCCCGGGTCCGAAGGCATCGCGCTGGCCGAGCACGAGGCCGGCGAGCCGCTCAAGGGCAGCTACCGCAGGGGCTTCGTGTATTCCGACGGCTGGGTCGACGATGCGCGCCTCGTCGTGCTGAACGCGCTCGATGCCAGCGAACGTGGCGCCACGATCCTGATCCGCACCACGTGCCGTTCGGCGCGGCGCGAAGGGGACGGCTGGCGTGCCTCGCTCGAGAGCGAGGAGCGCGGTCGCATCGACGTGCGCGCGCGCGCCGTCGTCAACGCGGCCGGGCCGTGGGCCGGCAAGTTCGCGGCGTCGTCGCTGAGCGCGGGCCGCGGCTATGGCCTGCGGCTGATCAAGGGCAGCCATATCATCGTGCCGCGCCTGTTCGAGCACCCGTACGCCTACATCTTCCAGAACCCGGACAAGCGCATCATCTTCGCCATTCCGTACCAGGATGAATTCACGCTGATCGGCACCACTGACCTTGAATATACCGGCGAGCCGGGAAAGGTCACCATCAGCCAGGAGGAGATCGACTACCTGTGCGAGATGGCCAACCGCTATTTCAACCGCCAGATCGGACCGCAGGACGTGGTCGGCACCTATTCCGGCGTGCGTCCGCTCCTGGACGACAATTCCAGCCAGGCCTCCGCCATCACGCGCGACTACCTGCTCGAATGCCCGGACGACCTGCCGCCGTTCCTCAATATCTGGGGCGGCAAGATCACCACGTATCGCAAGCTGGCCGAGGAAGCACTGATCATCCTGCAGCGCCGCCTCGGCACCAATGCGCCCGATTGGACGGCCAAGGCGCCGCTGCCCGGTGGCGACTTGCAGCTGCCCGGCATGCTGATCGTGCGCTACGATTTCGCCAGCTTCCTGCGCCGCTTCCGCGGCCGCCATCCCTGGCTGCCGGCCAAGCTGGCGCAGCGCTACGCCCGCAATTACGGCAGCCGCGCCGAGCGCATGCTGGGCGACGCCGTCAGCCTGGCCGACATGGGCACCGAACTGGCGCCCGGCGTGTACAGCCGAGAGGTGCGCTATCTCATGCAGGTAGAATGGGCCCGCAGTGCCGAGGACGTGCTGTGGCGGCGCACCAAGTGCGGCCTGCACAGCAAGCCGGCGGACGTCGAGCGGCTGCAGCAGTGGATGGAACAGCAGCAAGGGCACCGGGACGATGCCCGCGCCGTGAATCAGAAGTGAAGCACCAGCAGTAAAACAAGAACAGGAGACCGCAGTGAAGCTGCAGCTGAAAGACATCAGCTTGCGGGTCGGCGCCGAGACGCATCTGTATCCTCTGGACCTCGAACTGGTCCCTGGAACGATCAACGTCCTGCTCGGGCCCACGCAAGCTGGCAAGACTACCTTGATGCGCGTGATGGCGGGGCTGGACCGCCCCAGCGCCGGCCGCATCCTCGTCGATGGCAAGGACGTCACGGGCGTCAGTGTGCGCGAACGCAAGCTGGCGATGGTGTACCAGCAGTTCGTCAACTACCCCGCGATGACGGTGTTCGACAATATCGCCGCGCCGCTGCGCCTTCAGCGCCGCCCGGAGGCCGAGGTGCGCGAGCGCGTCACGGCGATGGCCGAAAAGCTGCACATCGCGCACCTGCTGCAGCGCCTGCCCGGCGCGCTGTCCGGCGGGCAGCAGCAGCGCTGCGCGCTGGCCCGCGCCCTCGTGAAGAAGGCGCCGCTGGTACTGCTGGACGAGCCCCTCGTCAACCTCGATTACAAGCTGCGCGAGGAACTGCGCGCGGAGCTGGCGTCGCTGTTTGCGGATGGCGCTACCACGGTCGTCTATGCCACCACCGAGCCGCAGGAAGCACTGCTGCTGGGCGGCCAGACCGTCGTCATGGACGCCGGCCGCATCCTGCAGACCGGTCCCACGCTGGACACCTACAGCCGCCCGATCTCGATCCGCTCCGCCGCGATCTTCAACGACCCGCCGATGAACGTGCTCGATGGCCGCATGGAAGACGGTCACACGATCCGCCTGGATGCCGGCCCGCTGCTGCGCCTCGCCGGCGCGCCGCTGGCGCTGGGGCAGGGCAAGCCCTGCAAGGTCGGCATCCGCTGCCACCACGTGGGGCTGACGCCCGGCGCCGATCACGTCAACCGGATGGACTGCACGGTCGACCTGTCCGAATTGAGCGGCTCGGAGACGTATGTCCACCTGCGCCTGGGCGATGCAGGCATCGTCGCGCAGGTGCCCGGCGTGCATGCGGTGGCGATCGACTCGAAGGTGCAGGCCTGGGTCGATCCGCAGGAATTGTTCATTTTCGACGCGGACGGCGCGCTGCTGCGTTCACCCCGGGAGGCCAGCCATGGCGCGCATTGAGTTTCGTAACCTGGGCCATGCCTATGGCAAGAACCCGCAGGCGCCAGCGGACTTCGCGCTGCAGCCGATGAACATGGTGTGGGAAGACGGCGGCGCCTATGCGCTGCTGGGCCCTTCCGGCTGCGGCAAGTCCACCCTGCTGAACATCATCTCGGGCCTGTTGGTGCCGTCGCACGGCCAGGTCCTGTTCGACGGCAAGGACATGACGGACGTGCCCACGCGCGGCCGCAATATCGCCCAGGTGTTCCAGTTCCCGGTGCTGTACGACACGATGACGGTGTACGACAACCTCGCGTTCCCGCTGCGTAACCGCAAGGTGCCGGAGGCGGAAGTGCACAAGCGCGTGCACGAGGTGGCGGAAATCCTCGGCATGAAGGACGCGCTCAAGGTGCGCGCCAGCGGCATGTCGGCCGATGCCAAACAGAAGATCTCACTGGGCCGCGGCCTGGTGCGCAAGGACGTCTCGGCCATCCTGTTCGACGAGCCGCTGACGGTGATCGACCCGCACCTGAAATGGCAGCTGCGGCGCCAACTGAAACAGATTCACCAGCAGTTGAAGCTGACCTTGATCTACGTGACGCACGACCAGGTCGAGGCGCTGACGTTCGCCGACGAAGTGGTCGTCATGACGAACGGGAAGATCGTGCAGAAGGGCGCGCCGGACGCGCTGTTCGAGCGGCCCGACCACACCTTCGTCGGCTACTTCATCGGCAGCCCCGGCATGAACTTCTACCCGGTGCGGGTGGATGCCGACGACAGCGCCGGCATCTACATCGGCAACGACCGGCTGGCCGTCGATCCGGCCCGCGTGGCGCAGCTCAAACGCGCCCAGGGCAACCTGGCGATGGGCATCCGGCCCGAGTTCGTCGAGCTGGCGCCGGCCGGCGCCGAAGGCGCGCTGGAAGCGGAGATCCGCCACGTGCAGCAGCTGGGCACCTGCCAGCTGGTCACGGGCACCGTGGCCGGCCATCCGCTCAAGGGCAAGCTGGAGACGTCGGTTCCCGTGCAGGCCGGCCGCCACTGGCTGCGCCTGGCCCGGCCACAGACCATCTTCTTCTGCAACGACGAAAGGATCGCGCAGTGAACAAGCCCTATAACAACAAGGCCTGGTTCTTCATCCTGCCGGTGTTCGCCTGCGTCGCGTTTTCCGCGATCCTGCCGCTGATGACGGTGGTGAACTACTCCGTGCAGGACATTATCAGCCCCACCCAGGCCGTCTTCGTCGGCCTCGAATGGTTCCGCGAGATCATGCGCGACCCTGAGCTGCATGCCGCGCTGGCGCGCCAGATGATCTACTCGCTGTGCGTGCTGCTGGTGCAGATCCCGCTGGGGATCGCGCTGGCGCTGGCGATGCCGTCGAAAGGCTGGAAGTCTTCGCTGTCGCTGGTCGTGCTGTCGATGCCGCTCCTGATTCCCTGGAATGTGGTGGGTACGATCTGGCAGATCTTCGGCCGTACCGACATCGGCCTGGGCGGCCATGGCCTGCAGCTCCTGGGCATCGACTACAACTACACGTCCAACACCATCGACGCATGGCTGACCGTGCTCTTGATGGACGTGTGGCACTGGACGCCGCTGGTGGCGCTGCTGGCCTTTGCCGGCCTGCGCTCGATCCCGGACGCTTATTATCAAGCCGCGCAGATCGACGGCGCCAGCCGCTGGGCCGTGTTCCGCCACATCCAGCTGCCCAAGATGCGCGGCGTGCTGATGATCGCCGTGCTGCTGCGCTTCATGGACAGCTTCATGATCTATACGGAACCGTTCGTGCTGACCGGCGGCGGTCCCGGCAACTCCACCACCTTCCTCAGCCAGTACCTGACGCAGAAGGCGGTCGGCCAGTTCGACCTGGGCCCGGCGGCGGCGTTCTCGCTGATCTACTTCCTGATCATCCTGCTGTTCAGCTTCGTGCTGTACAACTGGATGCAGAAGGCCGGCAACACGACCAATGCGGAGAGCGAGCATGCCTAGAGACCTGCAGGCCGCCATCCCGGCCGATTCAACGATCCAGCGGAGTACCCCGATGAGCCAGTCCTTCGTCAAGAACAACCGCATCCCGCGCGCCGTCATGATGGTGCTGTACGTGGCCTTCACGCTGGTGCCGCTGTACTGGATGCTCAACACGTCGCTCAAGACCAACGAGGAAACCCTGTCCGTCTTCACGCTGTGGCCGCACAACCTCACGTGGGACAACTACAAGACGATCTTCACCGATCCGTCCTGGTACGGCGGCTACATCAACTCGATGATCTACGTGGCGATGAACACCACGTTCTCGCTGCTGGTCGCGCTGCCGGCCGCCTACGGCTTCTCGCGCTACCGCTTCCTGGGCGACAAGCACATGTTCTTCTGGCTGCTGACGAATCGCATGACGCCGCCGGCCGTGTTCCTGCTGCCGTTCTTCCAGCTGTATTCGACGGTGGGCCTGATGGATACCCACATCGCCGTGGCACTGGCACACATGCTGTTCAACGTGCCGCTGGCCGTGTGGATCCTGGAAGGCTTCATGTCCGGCATCTCGCGCGAGATCGACGAGACGGCCTACATCGACGGCTACTCGTTCCCGCGCTTCTTCCTGCAGATCTTCCTGCCGCTGATCAAGGCCGGTGTCGGCGTGACCGCCTTCTTCTGCTTCATGTTCAGCTGGGTCGAGCTGCTGCTGGCGCGCACCCTGACGTCGGTGGATGCCAAGCCGATCAGCGCCATCATGACCCGTACCGTGTCGGCCGCCGGCATGGACTGGGGCGTGCTGGCCGCCGCCGGCGTGCTGACCCTGGTACCGGGCATGCTGGTGATCTGGTTCGTGCGCAATCATATTGCCAAAGGTTTCGCGATGGGGAGGGTGTGACATGGAATGGTCATTCGCATGGATGGCGTGGACGATGCCGGTCGCGGTATTCTTCGCTTGCATCGTGCTGATGCTGGTGGCGATGACGGTGCTGGAACTGCGCTGGCCCACCGTCGAACGCAAGGGCTTCCTGCCGATGCGCACGACGCGCGGCGACCGCCTGTTCATCGGGCTGCTGACGGCGGCCTACGTCAACCTGGCGTGGGTCGGCTTCACCGACCTGAATCAGTGGATCGGCGCGGGACTCAGCTTTGCCGCGCTGGTGCTCATCATGGCGAAAGCCTGAGCGAAAAGAAGGGCCGGGATGTCCCGGAAAGCGACAACAATAACGTGGAGAAGACATGACTCAAACTAAGCAAGCGGTATTCAAGCTGGGTGCCATCGCGATTGCCGTCCTGGCGATGAGCAATCCCGCCATGGCGGACACCAAGGCGGCCGAGAAGTGGATCGACAGCGAATTCAAGCCCAGCACCTTGAGCCGCGCGCAGCAGCTGGAGGAAATGAACTGGTTCATCAACGCCGCGGCCAAGCTGAAGGCCAAGGGCGTCAAGGAAATCCACGTGGTGTCGGAGTCGCTCGACACGCACGTCTACGAATCGAAAGTGCTGGCCAAGGCCTTCGAGGAGATCACCGGCATCAAGGTGGTGCACGACGTGATCCAGGAGGGCGACCTGGTCGAGAAGATGCAGACCTCCATGCAATCCGGTAAATCGATCTACGACGGCTGGGTCAACGACTCGGACCTGATCGGCACCCACTACCGCTACGGCCAGACCGTCGTGCTGACCGACTACATGGCCGGCCCCGGCAAGGAGTTCACCAATCCGGGCCTGGACCTGAAGGACTTCATCGGCACCAGCTTCACCACCGCGCCGGACGGCAAGCTGTACCAGCTACCCGACCAGCAGTTCGCCAACCTGTACTGGTTCCGCGCCGACTGGTTCGCGCGCAAGGACCTGCAGCAGAAATTCAAGGCCAAGTATGGCTACGACCTGGGCGTGCCGCAGAACTGGTCGGCCTACGAGGACATCGCCAGCTTCTTCACCAACGACGTCAAGGAACTCGATGGCAAGAAGGTGTTCGGCCACATGGACTACGGCAAGAAGGACCCGTCCTTGGGCTGGCGCTTCACCGATGCGTGGCTGTCGATGGCCGGCGCCGCCGACAAGGGCCTGCCGAACGGCCTGCCGGTGGACGAGTGGGGCATCCGCGTGGCGGCCGACAAGTGCACGCCGGTGGGCGCATCCGTCGCCCGCGGTGGCGCGACCAACTCGCCAGCGGCCGTCTACGCGCTGACCAAGTACCTGGACTGGATGAAGAAATACGCGCCGCCGCAGGCACTGGGCATGACGTTCTCGGAATCGGGCCCGGTGCCGTCGCAGGGCCATATCGCCCAGCAGATCTTCTGGTACACCGGCTTCACCGCCAGCATGACCAAGGCCGGCCTGCCGGTGGTCAACAGCGACGGCACGCCGAAATGGCGCATGGCGCCTGGCCCGCACGGCCCGTACTGGAAGGACGGCATGCAGAACGGCTACCAGGACGTGGGCTCGTGGACCTACCTGAAGAGCACTCCGCCGGATCGCCTGGCTGCGGCCTGGCTGTACGGCCAGTTCGTCACGGCCAAGACCGTCTCGCTGAAGAAGTCGATCGTCGGCCTGACCTTCATCCGCGATTCCGACATCCGCTCGAAAGCGATGACGGACATGGCGCCGAAGCTGGGCGGCCTGGTCGAGTTCTACCGCAGCCCGGCGCGCGTGGCCTGGACCCCGACCGGCAACAACGTGCCGGACTATCCGAAACTGGCGCAGCTGTGGTGGAAGAACGTCTCCACCGCGATCTCGGGCGAGAAGACGCCGCAGGGCGCGATGGACAACCTGGCCGACGAGATGGACAAGATCCTGGGCCGCCTGCAGCGCGCCGGCATGGCCAAGTGCGCGCCGAAGCTGGCCGACAAGAAGGACCCGGCCAGCATGATGACCAACAACGCGGCGCCGTGGGCCAAGCTGGCCAACGAGAAGCCGAAGGGTGAGACCATTCCATACGACCAGCTGCTGAAAGCCTGGCAGGCCGGCAAGGTACGCTGATCTTCTCCCACCGCGCGGCGGGCAGTCGGCCGCCGCGCGTTCGTTCACTTTTGAGGCAGGATCGCACATGGCCTACTTATTGGCCCTGGACCAGGGCACCTCGAGTTCGCGCAGCATCGTGTTCCGCGATGGCGCGGTGGTGGCCTCGGCCCAACAGGAATTCACCCAGATCTTCCCGCAGCCGGGCTGGGTCGAACACAATCCGGACGAGCTGTGGCGCAGCCAGCTCGCCACCGCGCGCGAAGTGCTGGCCAAGGCCGGCTTGCGCGCGGGCGACATCGCCGCGCTGGGCATCACCAACCAGCGCGAGACGACGGTGGTGTGGGAGCGCGCCAGCGGCCGCCCCATCTTCAATGCCATCGTCTGGCAGGACCGGCGCACCGAGGCGCTGTGTGAGCGGCTGCGCGCGGACGGCCTGGCCGACGCGATCCGCGCCAAGACGGGCCTGGTGCTGGACCCGTATTTTTCCGCCACCAAGCTGAAATGGATCCTCGATAACGTCGATGGCGCGCGCGAGCGCGCCGCGCGCGGCGAGCTGGCCTTCGGCACCGTCGATGCCTGGCTGGCGTGGAACCTGACCGGCGGGCGCGCGCACGTGACGGACGTCAGCAACGCCGCGCGCACCATGCTGTGGAATATCCACGAGCGCCGCTGGGACCCCGAACTGCTGGCCTGGCTCGATATTCCGGCCGAACTGCTGCCGACGGTGCATCCGTCCAGCCACCTGTTCGGCATGACCGATGCCGAGTGGCTCGGCGCCGAGGTGTGCATCGGCGGCATCGCCGGCGACCAGCAGGCGGCGCTGTTCGGCCAGGCCTGCTTCCAGCCCGGCATGGCCAAGAATACCTATGGCACCGGCTGCTTCATGCTGCTCAATACCGGTAGCGAGTGCGCGGTGTCGAACAATGGCCTGATCAGCACCGCCGCCTGCGAAGCGCAGGGCCGGCACCAGTATGCGCTGGAAGGCAGCGTGTTCATCGGCGGCGCCGTCGTGCAGTGGCTGCGCGACGGCCTGAAAGCCATCAAGTCCGCTTCCGAGATCGAGGCCCTGGCCGCCTCGGTGCCCGATGCGGGCGGCGTCGTGTTCGTGCCGTCGTTCACGGGCCTTGGCGCGCCGTATTGGGTGCCGTCCGCCAAGGGCGCCATGTTCGGCCTGTCGCGCGGCACGACCGTCGCGCACATCGCCCGCGCCGCGCTGGAGTCGATCGCGTTCCAGAGCGCGGCGCTGCTGCAGGCGATGCAGCGCGACGCCGCCGCGCCGATCACGGAACTGCGCGTCGACGGCGGTGCCTGCGCCAACTCGCTGCTGCTGCAGTTCCAGGCCGACCTGCTGGGCATCCCTGTCGTGCGTCCGGTGGTAACGGAAACCACGGCGCTGGGCGCGGCCAGCCTGGCCGGCCTGGCCGCCGGAGTTTATCAAGGCACGGCGGACCTTGCCCAGCAGTGGCGCGTGGATCGCGTCTTCGAACCCGCTACGGGGCGCGATGAGGCACAGCGCCGGGTGCAGGGCTGGGAGCAGGCTGTCAGCCAGCTGCGCTCGGGCTGTGCGGAATCGGCATTCGCGGTGTAGGGCCCTGGCGACGGCACGTGGTTATAATGCGCAGGATGTTTTTTTGCTAACTCAACCTTGCCATCCCAGGGATCGAATGAAACGTACCTGCCTTGCACTGCTGGCGCTGTTCGCCAGCGCGCCACTCCTCGCCGCCGGCGACTCGCACGGCGCGCTGGCCGTGGACCGCACCGACAAATTCCACTACGGCTTCTCGCACGACTACGCCAGCGGCCCCGCGGCCAGCGAGCGGGCGTTGCAGGAGTGCGCCAAGCACAGCGCCAACTGCGCCGTCGTCATGCGCTTCTCGGGCAAGGGCTGCGTGGCGTATGCCACCGTTCCTCCCGACATGGGCGATGCCATCGGCTGGGGCAGCGGCAAGACCAAGGCGCTGGCAAAGCAGCAGGCACTCGCGGCCTGCGAGAAGGACAGCGCCGGCGCAGCCTGCTCGCACAACGTTTGGGCCTGCAATGGCAGCGGCTCCGGCAAATTGCGCGTCGAGCGCGGGGCGGCGGCGCAGCAGGGCGCTTGAGTCAGTCGCGTCGGCCAACAACCGACATCAGCGGCAGCGTCACGGTAAACCGGCTGCCCTGGCCGGCCCCGTCGCTGTGGGCGGTGACGCTGCCGCCGTGCAGCTCCGTCAGGCGCTTGACCAGTGACAGCCCCAGACCGAGCCCGCCTTCGGCGCGGTCCGGCGTCAGCTCGGCCTGGGCGTAGGGCTCGAACACGCGTCCCAGCAGGTCGGCCGGGATGCCGATGCCATTGTCCTCGACGGTAAGCGCCACTGTACGCGCACTGGGCTCGACGGTCACGCGGATCGTGCCGCCCGGCGGCGTGTACTTGGCGGCATTGTTGAGCAGGTTGACGACGACCTGTACCAGCCGCTTGAGGTCTCCGCACACATACACCGGCGTGGAGGGCGCCTTCACCTGGCATTCGTGCCGCTTGCGCGCCAGCAGCGGGCGCACCTGGTCCAGCGCGCCGGCAATGGCGTCGCACACGTCCAGCACGTGCTTGTCGAGGGCGATGCGGCCGCTGTTGACCCGCTCCACGTCCAGCAGGTCGTTGACCAGGCTGACCAGGTTGGCCGCCTGGGTGGCGACGATGGCGCCGATGCGCTCGCGCTCGGCCGCGTCCTGGCCGCCGCCATGGCGCAGCACTTCGGCCGCGGCGCTGATCGGCGCCAGCGGGTTGCGCAGCTCGTGCGCCAGGGTGGCCAGGAAGATGTCCTTGCGGTCGTGTTCCGCGCGCAGCTCGCGCAGGGCACCCTGCAGTTCGCGCTGCGCGTGGCTGCGCGCGACATCCACGGCCAGGAGGCGCAGCGCGAAGCGCCAGACGATCACCAGGAACAGCACGATCATCGTCCAGACGAACAGCGGCAGCGCGGCGCCGGCGTCATACAAGCCATAATAGGCCGCGAGCGCGGCGCCGCCACCCGTCACGCCGGGAATGACGAAGGCCGCCACCAGCAGCCGGCGCGAGATGCGCGCGGCCGGCAAGTCGCCGGTGACGGCCGCCATCAGCCCGGCACCCGGACGGAGGAACAGCGTGCCGGCCGCCAGCAGGATCAGCTGCGTGCTGGTCAGGATCGAGGTGCCGCGGCCGGGCAGGATGCGGAACAGGAAGGTGCCGCGAAACAGGTAGCCGCTCAGGTTCAGCAGGGCGAGCAACAGCACGGCCAGCGCGATGCACTGGGCCAGCATGGCGTGGCGCCGGCCCGTCGACAGCAGCAGCGCCACTCCCAGCATGAGGAACATCGACGCCGTCAGCGACGACGACAGGGTGGCATACGATTCCAGGCCACCGTCCGCGAACCGGAACGGTGCCGGCGCGGTGCCGCCCAGGTGGCAAGCGATGATCGACGCGCTGACCAGGATCACACCGGCTGGGAGCGCTGTGCGGCCCCGCTGCGCCGGCCAGCGCTGGCACAGCCACAAACTGGCCGCCGCCAGCAGCCCCAGGAAGGCCGTCGCCGGCACCATGGCCGGCAGGCCGGGCGCCACCGAGATCAAGGTCCTGGTTCCGGTCAGCCAGCCGACGACGTTGCCCAGGGCAATAGCCGTGCAGACCGCGGCGATGTACCGCACGATCATGCCGCCGGCTTCCGCGTGCCGTTCGCGATTGCCTGCCGCCGGGGTGGAGGGCACTGCCAGGCCGTTGCCGGTCGGGGGCAGGGCGCCAGACGCGTCGAACATATCGTCCCCTGTCGAATCGATGTGGCAGGGTAGCGTGCCGCTAGCATCGATTCCGTTCGGTCGGGCACATACGCGGCGCGCCATGGCGCGTCAGTTGTTGCGCACCATGCCGATGCTGCCGAGCCACTGCTCGACCAGCGCCGGCCAGCGCGTGACGGGCAGAGACGTCGGCCGCAGTCCGAAGCCGTGGGTCGCAGCCTGCACGCTGGCGGCGGCAATGGTGAGGAGAACGCCGAATGCCTGTTTCAAGGTGCTTCCTTTGGATGGTCTACATGACAAGGAAGCAGTGTGCCTCAGTCACTCGGGTTCGTCCATCGCCGGGCGGCCGGCCCCGTCAGCGCCCGACCTGGCCCGGCAATGTCAGGTTGCCGGAAGCAACCTTGAACACGTCCACCACGCACAGCAGGGGGCTGTGCACGCTGGCGTTGACGCGCAGCGCGGCCGTCACGCCGTCGAAGCCGGTGCCGGTGAGCACGCCGATGTCGTCGAACGGCACGCGCACTTCCAACACGTTCTCCTTGAAAACCGGGCTCCAGCCGGGACTGTCGATCAGCAGCGGCAGGCCTGGCCAGGTCTTGGGCAGCTTCGGTTTCGCGCCTTCCGGGATGTCCACCACTTTCAGCGCGCCCTTGCCGCAGGCATCGTCCGGCTGCAGCACGACCCAGTGCGAGTGCCACAGGTCGCCGTCGTTCTTCAGGTTGCCGTCGCCGTTCTCGTCGTACAGCGGGGTGTCGTCGAAGTCCGGGTGCGAGGTGACGGCCAGCGCCAGGATGCCGGCGCCCTTGTCGAAACCGACGACGGCCGGGTCCAAGGTGGTCGGCCACACGTACGAGAACACGTTGCTGCCGGCCAGCTTGCCGACCTTCGATGGCTTCGACGCGCCGGCCTTGCCCGAGACGGCCACGTGGAACACGGCCACGTTGCCCTCGGTGCTGATCTTCGTGTGGACGATGTCGAACGGCGCCTTGACCTTGCGGTCGGGCGGCGTGTGGATGCCGCCGGTGTGGCCGGAGTGGGCCTGGGCGGTCATGGCCACGGCCAGCGCGGCGGCGGTGAAGAGGGTACGGATGCGTTGCATGGTCTGCTCCTGGTAGTGGATGTCGGTTATTTGGCACGCAGCTTCACTTGCGGGAAGTCGACCGGGATGGCGAAGGCCACGTTGACGTAGTTGGTGAACAGGTTCAGCGCCACGTGCGCCATGATTTCCATGACCGCGCCGTCGTCGAAGCCTGCCGAGCGCAGCGCCGCCACGTCGGCCGCGTCGACCTTGGCGCGCTGGCGCACCACCTTGGTCGCGAACGCCAGCGCCGCCGCCGTTTTCGGATCGGCCGACTCGCCGGCCTGTGCCGCGCTCATCTCGGCGGCGCTGGCGCCAGCCTTGCGGCCCAGCGCCGTGTGCGCGGCCAGGCAGTAGTCGCAGTCGTTGATGTCGGCGACCGCCACGGCGATCTGTTCGCCCAGTTTCGCGCCCAGTGTGCCGCCGCCGAGCGCGCCGAAGGCGGCCCACATGCTTTGCAATGCGGCGGGCGAGTTCGCCACAGCACGGAACATGTTCGGCGTGGCGCCGAAAGCGGCGTGGATCTGTTCCAGCAACTGGCGGGCGCTGCCCTGGGTGCTGTCGCGGGAGAGGAGTTCGATGCGGCTCATGGTATTTCCTTTCAGGTGGCCGGTGAAGGAATGCCGAGGGTTGGCCACGCTCTCGACATTAGGAGTCCTAACTATTATGGGCAAAAAAAATTCAGGCAAAGGCATCCCAGTTGCGCCGCTCCGCGACGGGGTCGGCCGGCACGTGCTCGGCGCAGTCGATGCGCAGGAACGTGATCGGCAAGGGTGCCTTGACCAGCGCGCAGTGATGCGGTGCCGCGCTGCCGGGAAAGACGTTCGGTTCGAAATAGCGGCACGACAGGCAGGCCCGCAATGCCGGAAAGCGTTCGCTCTTCTGCAGCTGCGCGATCAGCTTGAACAGCCCGACCAGCAGCGCGGCCTGGTCGTCGCCCGGCAGGCGCGCCGCCGCGTCGTCCGCGAAGCCTACCGCCTGCGCCATGCGCGCGGCCAAGGCCTTGCCTTCGTCCGTCAGCCACAGGGCGCTGGCGCGGCCGTCGTCCTCGGCGCGCGCCTTGCGCACTAGGCCCTTGGCCACCAGCGCCGTGACCGAATCGCTGGCGCTGGCGGCGGATACCGACAGCTGCGCGGCCAGCCAGGACAGCCGTACCCCCTGCGTGCGATCGCGCAGCAGCTGCAGGATCTCGGCCTGGGCGGGATTGAGGTTCTCCGCCGTTGCCGCTTCCCACACGCCGGCGCGCAGCACGCTGGCGATCCGGGCGATCGCGACGACGATGCGCGCCGAGATGTCGGGAGTGCCTTGCCACGGGTTTTCCGGTTTGATGTCCATGTACGCATCATAGCACGAAAAAATTAATTGTAAAGACTCCTAATTAATTTGCGGGCGCCTGGACGATCGGGCAAGCGGCGTGGAAGATCCGGCTACCGCCGCCGGGGCTCGCGTCCGCATACTTTTCCCATCGCGGCGGTATCGGATCGCCGCATCGGACAAGGAGAACATCATGGCAAAAACCTGGCTCATCACCGGCGCCGCGCGCGGCCTCGGCCTGCAGATCGCCCGTGCCGCGCTGGCCGCTGGCGACAATGTCGTCGCCACGGCACGCAATGCCGACGCCGCGCGGCAGGCGCTTGGCGACACCGACGGCCGCGTGCTGGCGCAGGCGCTGGACGTCACCGATCCGGCCGCGCCGCAACGGGTGGTGGACGCGGCGCTGGCGCGCTTCGGTCGCATCGACGTCCTGGTCAACAACGCCGGCTACGGCCACCTCGGCATCTTCGAGGAATCGACCGAAGAGGAGGTGCGCCAGCAGCTGGAAACCAACGTGCTGGGGCTGATGCGCATGACGCGTGCGGTGCTGCCGGCCATGCGCCGCCAGCGCGCCGGCCACGTCGTCAATATGAGCTCGATCGGCGGTATCGTGCCGTTCGATTCCTGCACCTTGTACGGCATGTCCAAGTTCGCAGTGGAGGGCTTTTCCGGCAACCTGACGCGCGACGTGGCACCGTTCGGCATCCGCGTGACGGCGGTCGAACCGGGCTTCTTCCGCACCGATTTCCTCGACCCGGCCTCGGTGCGCTTCACTGCCAGCCGGATCGACGACTACGCCGCCGCACACGCCACGGAAACGGCCTACCGCGCGCACAGTCACCAGCAACCGGGCGACCCCGTCAAGCTGGGCCAGGCCATCGTGCGGCTGGTCGAGGCGAACGAGCCGCCGACCCACCTGGCGCTGGGCTCGGACGCCGTGGGCTTCGTGGCCACGGAGTTGCGCCGCCGGCTGGCGGAGCTGGAACGCTGGCAGGCCTTGTCCGTGTCGACCGACCATGCGGACCTTGCCCGCCATGCGGCACCGGGCGCGCCGTCGCGCTAGAATCGGGCAACGCAACCGCCCGACGAGGCCCGAGGATGATCGAACGACTCGCCGCCGTGCTGGCCCGCCACGCCACGGTCGACGGCACCACCGCCACGGCGCAGCCGCGCACCTACCTGCTGCGCTGCAGTGTCGCCACCGAGCCGCTGCCCGTGGTGCACCGGCCCGCCGTGTGCTTCGTGGCGCAGGGCGCCAAGGAGACCATGCTGGGCGAGCATGCCTACCGCTACGAGCCGCCGCAGTTCCTGGTGGTCAGCGCGGAGCTGCCGATCACGGGCCAGATCCTGCGCGCCGCGCCGGAACAGCCCTACCTGTGCCTGCGGCTCGACCTGGATGCGGCCACGCTTGCCGCCGTCATCCAGGATGCAGGGCAGGCGCCGGCCGTGCGCGACGCCGTGCAGCGGGGCCTGGCCGTCAGCACGGCGGGGCCGGAGCTGCTCGACGCGGTCACGCGTCTGGCAGCGCTGCTCGATGCCCCGGCCGCGCAGCAGCGCTTCCTCGCGCCGCTGGCCGAGCGCGAAATCCTGTACCGGCTGCTGCTGGGCGAGCAGGGCGAGCGGCTGCGCCAGATCGCCAGCGCCGACAGCAAGCTGGCGCGCATCAACCGTGCGATCGCCTGGATCAAGAGTCACTACGCCGACACGTTGCGCGTCGACGCGCTGGCGGCGCTGGCCAGTATGAGCCCGTCCAGCTTCCACGAGCACTTCCGCACCGTCACGGCGATGAGCCCCCTGCAGTACCAGAAACAGCTGCGCCTGCAGGAGGCGCGCCGCCTGATGTTGGCGCAGGCGTTGGATGCGGCGACGGCGGGCTTCAAGGTCGGCTACGAGAGCCCGTCGCAGTTCTCGCGCGAGTACGCACGCCGGTTCGGCCTGCCGCCCAAGCGCGAGATCGAACGCGTGCGCGAGCAGTGGCGCGCGATGCCCGAATTCGTCTGAGTGGCTAGCCCGGGTGCCGGATCGCGTCGATGACAAGCCCGAGCGCGCGCGAGGAATGCCGGCGGCTGGGGTAGTAGGCATGCAGGCCGGGGAAGTGCGGGCACCAGTCTTCCATCAGGCTGACCAGGCGCCCGGCCCGCACGTGCGCACCGGCCAGGTCTTCCGTCAGGTAGGCGATGCCGCAGCCGCTCAGGGCCGCGTTCAGCATCTGGTAGGTGCCGCTGAAGATGAACTGGCCGCGCGGACGCAGTTCCAGGTCACGGCCCTGGTGGCGCAGTTCCCAGGCGTACACGCCGCCGGCGCTGGCCAGGCGCAGGCCGATGCAGTTGTGCTTCAGGAGATCGTGGGCGGAAGCGGGGACGGGGCGCTGGGCGAAGTAGTCCGGCGCGGCCACGATCATCGTGCGCATGTCCGGCGTCAGGCGCACGGCGATCATGTCCTTGTCGACCTGGTCGCCCCAGCGCACGCCGATGTCGAAGCGCTCCGCCACGATGTCCACCATGCGGTAGTCGGCGCTGAATTCCACGTGGATGTCCGGATAGCGCGGCAGCACCGGCGCCAGGCGCGGCCACAGCACGGTGTCGATCACCTGGTCGGTGGCCGTGATGCGGATGGTGCCGGCCGGCTTGTCGCCCAGGTCGGCGACGGCCGCGATCTCCGCCTCGATCTCCTCCATCCGCGGCGCCACGTTCTGCAACAGCCGTTCGCCCGCCTCGGTGGGCGAGACGCTGCGCGTGGTGCGCGTCAACAGGCGCACGCCCAGGCGCGCTTCCAGGCCGCGGATGATGTGGCTGAGGGCGGACTGCGTCATGCCCAGCTTGGCGGCCGCGCGCGTGAAGCTGCGTTCGCGCGCCACCGCCAGGAAGACCAGGATGTCGTTGATGTTTTCGCGTGCCATCGGCGCCGGCTGTCGTTGAAGGAATGCCGATTCTAAGCCAGCGGCGCCGATCGCGCCGGCGTCAGGCCGCCAGCGTGGCGTTGTCGATCACGAAGCGGTACTTGACGTCGCCTTGCAGCATGCGCTCGTAGGCGGCGTTGATCTCGTCGGCGCGGATCATCTCGATGTCGGCCACGATGCCGTGTTCGGCGCAGAAGTCCAGCATCTCCTGGGTCTCGGCGATCCCGCCGATCATCGAGCCGGCGATGGCACGGCGCTTCGTGATCAGGTTGAACACCTGCGGCGAAGGGTGCGGCGTGGCCGGCGCGCCGACCAGCACCATCGTGCCGTCGCGCTTCAGGAGGTTCAGGAAAGCGTCCAGGTCGTGCGGCGCCGCCACGGTGTTGACGATCAAGTCCAGCTTTTGCGCCTGCGCGGCCATCGCATCGGCATCGCGCGAGACGATCACCTCGTGCGCACCCAGCGCTTCGGCCGCCTGGCGCTTCGACTCGGACGTAGTGAACGCCACCACGTGCGCGCCCAGCGCACGGGCCAGCTTGATGCCCATGTGACCCAGGCCGCCGATGCCGACCACGCCGACGGTCTTGCCGGGACCCGCACCCCAATGGCGCAGCGGCGACCAGGTCGTGATGCCGGCGCACAGCAACGGCGCCACGGCGGCCAGTTGCTGTTCCGGGTGACGCACGCGCAGCACGTAGCGCTCGTCGACGACGATGCGCTCCGAGTAGCCGCCCAGCGTGTGGCCCGGCGCGTCGGCCGTGGCGCCGTTGTAGGTGCCGACCATGCCGTCGCAATAGTTTTCCAGGCCATCCGCGCAATCGGCGCAGTGGCGGCAGCTGTCGACCATGCAGCCGACGCCCACCAGGTCGCCGATGGCGAAGCCGGCAACGTGCGCGCCGACGGCGGAGACGCGGCCGACGATCTCGTGGCCCGGCACGCAGGGGTACAAGGTGCCGGCCCATTCGCTGCGCACCGTGTGCAGGTCGGAGTGGCATACGCCGCAGAAAGCGATGTCGATCTGGACGTCGTGGGCGCCAGGGGCGCGGCGGGCGATGTCGAGCGATTGGAGCGGCTGGTCGGCGGCGTGGGCGCCGTAGGCTTTGACGGTCATGCTGTTCCTTTGTGGAGTGGACTCGGCGGCGAACGCGATGCCGAAAAAGCAGATGATAGAAGTAAATTAATGAGGCATACAGATGGTTCAGTTGCTTAGGCATATGAAATCTACTCATCAATTTGCTGAACACGGTAACAAGGCAGCGGCACAGGCCAATGCTTAAATTGTTACTCTCGGTTGCAAACGCTCGCTCCCAGTACAGTGCAGAAACGGCTGGCCGATGGATGTCTTAGCTTCAAAGAAACATTCCGATGACATTCATTTGGGAAATAATTTCTGTAAGAAAATTTGACTTGTAATTTCTATTTGGAAATATTATTTTGGAGAAACGAAATCTGCCCACTTGCCTGTCGCTAGCTCACCATTTAGAGTAAGTCCCCTAATCCCCAGTGCCCGCGTAGCTCATCCGTATTCTCACTCGAGAGGAAAAGTGATATTCCGTGAGAATTGCAAATTTATCCAGCGCAGCTTGCTCTTCCATCTGTCATATTTAACAGGAGATACAAATATTTCCTGTTGTAATGATAGCGCGATCGCATTACACTTTGTTACATACGTAAACCTTTTGCGCCTGCGGGCGTATATGACGCACAATGGATTTGATGGTAGTGGCAGCTGATGCCATGAGGCAAGATGCAGTCCGGTTACAAAGGATCGCGCAGAACTTGAGCAATGCACTAACGCCCGGGTACAAAAAACAGGTTGCCAGCAGCCAGCCATTCGGTGCCCAGTTTGACGCTGCTAACGCGGCAGGGCAGCCGGCGCGCGCCGGCGCCAGCATGGCGTCCGTGCAGGCGCGGCTCGATCCGAGCGCCGGCACGCTGCGTGTTACTGGCTCCGCCAGCGATGTCGCCATCGATGGCGACGGTTTTTTCGAGCTGGCCCATCCCTCCGGTGCCGTTTATTCGCGCCGCGGCGATTTTCATGTCGACGCCAATGGCCGCCTCGTGGGCGCACTAGGTCTGCCCGTGATGGGGGCCGGTGGCGAAATCCGCCTGACCGCCGAGCCGTTCACCATCGCCGCCAACGGCGATATCACGCAAGCGGGAGCGGTGGTTGCAAAGCTGCGCACGGTGCGCCTGGCGCGCGCCGAACTGCTCGAGCCGGTCGGCGGCGTATATGCGCTGGGTGGCGCGACGCTGGAGGATGTGGCGGCGGTACCCCGCCTGCGCATCGGTTACCAGGAAAATTCAAATGTGGATTCGGCGCGCGAAATGGTGGGCATGACGGAAACGGTGCGCCATTTCGAGTCGCTGCAGAAGCTGATGCAAGGCTATGACGAGGTGCTGGAAAAAAGTATCCGTAAACTAGGGGAATTCTGATGAACGACGCGCTGTATATTGCCGCGACGGGGATGCAGACGCAGCAGAAGAGCGTCGAGACCATCGCCAACAATCTCGCCAACGTGAACACGCCGGGCTTCAAGCGCGGCAAGGTCAGTTTCGAGGACCTGGTCTATCGGGGCCTGGGCACGGCGCCGCAGCAGGCGGCCGCGCCGGCCTTGTGGCAGGGCAGCGGCGTGGGTGTCGCCAGCATGGTCAAGGTGTTCGCCGCGGGCGAAATCAAGAAGACCGACCAGCCGCTCGACCTGGCGATCGACGGCAATGGCTTCGTCGAGGTCATGACGGCCGACGGTACGCCCGCATTCTCGCGCGGCGGCACGCTGACGGTGGACCGCGACGGCATGCTGGCTACTGCCGAGGGCTATGCGCTCAAGCCGGGCATCCACGTTGGCCTCGACGCCGAGCAGCTCACCATCCAGCCCGACGGCCGCGTGCTGGCCCGCATGACCGGCCAGAAGGAAGCATCGGAAGTGGGTCGCATCGAGATGGCCCGTTTCGCCGATACCGATGGCATGGTGGCCCTCGGTGCCAATCTGTACCGGCCGAGCGAGAAATCCGGCGACGCCATCTACGGCAATGCCGGCGAGGATGGCATGGGCCGACTGGTGCAGGGCGCCGTCGAGGCGTCGAACGTGCGCCTCATCGACGAGATGGTCGGCCTGATGGCGGCGCAGCGCGCATACGAAAGCAGCGTCAAGGTCATCCAGGCCGCCGACGAGATGCTCGCCATGAGCAACAACCTGCGCAAATAAAGCGGTACTTCCACTTCATGAAGTTCAACCAGGCAGTGGCCCTGTGGGCGCTGTGGGCATGCTGCACCCTGGCGCATGGCGCGACGGTGTCGCTCGACCTGCGTGCCAGCGCGCTTGTGCGGGGCAAGGACGTGACGCTGGCCGACCTCGCCGTCATCGAGGGCGCCGACGCGCGCCAGCGGCAAGCGCTCGCCGTCACCCGCGTCGGCGCGGCACCGCTGGCCGGCTATGCGGAGGAATTCGGCCGCGCCGCGATCGAGGCGGTCGTGCTGGCACGGCAGGTGGGCGCCGGGCTGACGCTGGATTGGCGCGGCGCCAACAGTGTCGTGGTGCGCCGCGCGGTGGGGCTGGTGACGAGCAGCGACCTGGTGAACGTGGCGCGCAAGAGTCTGGAAACGCGCTTCGCGCACCAGTATGGCGAACTGGAACTGACGCCGGTCGGCGCGATGGCGGACGTGCAGGTGGCCGAAGGCCGCCTGGAACTGCGCCCGCGCGAGACGGGCGCCCCGCTGCGCTCGCGCGTGATGGTATGGGTCGACGTGCTGGTGGACGGCGCGCTGTACCGCACCGTGGCGCTGCCGTTCCAGGCTCGGGCCTGGAGCACGGTGGCGCTGGCACGGCGGGCCTTGCCGGCCGATGCGACGGTGGACACCGGTGATTTCCGGCCGGCGCGGCGGGAAGTGCAGGCGCTGGCCGGGCAACCGGCCGCGATGCCGGCACCAAGCCAGCACTGGCGCCTGCGCACGGCGGTGGGCGAGGGCGAGGTGCTGCTGCGTGAACAGCTGCTGGCGGCCGGCGCGGTGCGGCGCGGCGACCGGGTCAGGCTGCAGGTGAACGCCGGCGCGATCCGCATCGAGTCGGCCGCGGTGGCGCAGGAGGACGGCGTGGCGGGCGGCGAGGTGCGGGTACTGCCCGCCGGCGGCGAAGCTGCGGTAAAGGCCAGGGTGATCGGCACCAATCTGGTGGCAATCGATGAAAACTGATATGAACATCTTAAAGAAAATCGTCACGGCGGGCATGGTTTGGATCGCTGGCACTGCGGGCGCGACCAGCCTGTACCAGCCGTCGATCTACCAGCCCTACACGTCGGACCTGCGGCCACGTCACGTGGGCGATCTGATCACGGTGATGGTGTACGAGAGCGCTAGCGCCAGCACCACCGCGAACACGACGGCGGGACGCGACGCGGCGGTCGGCTGGACCACGCGCCTGCCGGGCAAGAACTACAGCGGCGCGCTGGGTACCAACAACCAGCTCGATGGCGGCGGCCGCACGGCGCGCGAGGGCCGGGTGCTGGCGCAGATCACCGTGGCAATCACGGCGATCACGGAGCGCGGCGACCTGCTGGTCGCCGGCGAGCAGGTCCTCGACATCAACGACGAGCGTCAGCAGATCCGCGTGGAAGGCCGCATCCGGCCGCAGGACGTGTCCGACGCAAACGTGGTGCTGTCGACCCGTATCGCCAACGCGAAAATCAGCTACGCCGGCCAGGGCGACCTGGCCAATGCCCAACGCCCGGCCTGGTGGCAGCGGCTCCTGACCCTGTTTGGATTGTGATCATGTGGCGTTCTTTCCTGCTGGCGCTGGCGCTGGCGATGGCCATTCCCGCCTGCGCACAGGCCGACACCGTGCGGATCAAGGACCTGGGCAAGGTCGGTGGCTGGCGCGAGAACGCGCTGACCGGTTATGGCTTGGTCACGGGCCTGGCCGGTACCGGCGACTCCTCCCGCAACAAGGCCACGCGCCAGTCGATCGCCAATATGCTGGCGCGCTTCGACATGACGATCGTCGCCGACGACGTGCAAAGCCGTAACGTGGCGGCCGTGATGGTGACGGCCAGCTTGCCGCCGTTCGCGCGCGCGGGCGACACGGTCGACGTGACGATCACCTCGATCGGCGACGCCCGCAGCCTGGTCGGCGGTGCGCTGATCCTGGCGCCGCTGAAGGCGGCGGACGGCAAAATTTACGCGCTGGCCCAGGGCCCCGTATCGGTCGGTGGCTACAAATACGATATGAACGGCAACGTGGTGCAGAAGAACCACCCGACCGTCGCCTCCATTCCCGGTGGCGCGACGGTGGAACAGACCGTGCTGGCCGACGTGACCGAGGGCGGGCGCGGCCTGACCTTCGTGCTGGCCGAACCGGACATCACAACCGCCAGCCGCGTGGCCGGCGCCATCAACCAGCAGCTGGGCGAAGCGCTGGCGGTGGCGCAGGACGCCGCAGGTATCGCGATCCGCATTCCGGAGAGCCGCCGGGCTCGCCTGAATGATTTCCTGATGGCGGTGGAGAACGTCACCGTCGAGCCGGACCGCCGCGCCAAGGTCGTCATCAACGAGCGCACTGGCACGATTGTCTCGGGCGGCGACGTGCGCATCGCGCGCGTGGCGGTCTCGCAGGGCGACCTGAAGGTCAGCATCGTCACCGACAACACGGTTTCGCAGCCGCTGCTGATCGGCCAGGGCGGTGGCGGCATCCGCACCGCGATCGTCTCGAACAGCCAGATCGACGTCCAGGAGCGCAACGGCGCCGGCTTCGTCGCCGTGCCCGGCACGACGGTGGCGGACCTGGTGCAGTCGCTGGCGCGCATCAAGACCAATACCCGCGACATCATTTCCATCCTGCGCGCGGTGAAGGCCGCCGGCGCGCTGCACGCGGAGCTGGTGGTGCAGTAAGGCGCACCACGTCATTCCCACTTTTCGGAGCAAGCAGTGTCACTTATCGATCAGACTACCGTCGGGCTGTTGAGCATGGCGCTCGACGCCACGGCGCTGCGCCAGCGGGCCATCGCGCAGAACATCGCCAACGCCAATACCCCGGGCTACCAGCGCATCGGCGTCAGCTTCGAGTCGCACCTGGGCGCGCTGCAGGGCGCCCTGAAGCACGGCGCGACGCCGTCACTGGCCTCGCTGCGCGACCTGCGCCCCGTGCTGGAGACTGTCGGCGCGCCTGGCGCGCCGGTCGCCCTGGACATGGAAGTGGCCGCGCTGTCGGACAATACGCTGCAGCAGCAGGCCTTGCTGAAACTGTTGAACAAGCACATGGCGCTGCTCAGCACTGCCGTCAACGAAGGGAAGCGCTGATGGACTACCGTGCCGCTTTCCAGATCAGCGCCGCCGGCATGGCCGCGGAAAAGCTGCGGCTGGACGTGACCGCCCTGAACCTGGCCAATATGCATGTCGCCGGTTCCTCGGCCGAGCAGGTTTACCGCCCGCAGCGCGTGATCACGCAGACCGTCAGCTTCAGCCAGCAGTTCGGCCGCTTGGCCGGCAACGCCGCCGGCGTGCAGACCACCGTCGTGCCGCAGAACGTGGCGCCGCGGATGGTGTACGAGCCGGGCCATCCCTACGCGAATGCGAAGGGCATGGTGGCGTACCCCGGCGTGGACAACGTAACCGAGATGGTGACCTTGAACACGGCGCTGCGCGCTTATGAGGCCAACGTGACGGCGATGAACGCCGCGCGCACGATGGCCGCACGCGCCCTCGAGATCGGAGGCCAGCAATGAGCATCGAACCCGTCAGCCTTACGGCGAGCCTGTCCGCCATCCTTCCCGCCAGCACGCCGGCGCTGGACGCGTTCGCGCCGCTGGCGCCGGTGCAGCACCCGGCGCCGGGCTTCGGCGACATGATCGCGCGCTGTGTCGGCTCGGTCAACGACGAACTCGTCAAGGTCGACAACGAGGTGCGCCAGGTCGCGGCCGGCGCGGGCCCGAGCCTGCACGAAGTGATGATCCACCTGGAAGAGGCGCGCCTGTCGTTCCAGCTGCTGGCCCAGGTCAGAAACCGCTTGCTGGACGCGTACCAGGAAGTCATGCGGATGCAGGTCTAGGAGTAGATGGTGATAGCAGAAAGCTGGAATAACCTGGCCCCGCGGGGCCGTATCGGCATCGCTGCCGGTGTCGTACTGATCGTCTGCCTGACGGCCGGCCTGGGCATCTGGGCTTACCGGACCGACTACCAGGTGCTGTTCGCCGACGTCGCGGTGGCCGATGCCGCCGCGATGACGGCGGAACTGGACAAGCAGAAGGTACCGTATCGGCTGGCCGACAACGGCACCACGATCCTGGTACCGCAGGAAATCGTCTACAAGACGCGCCTGAAACTGATGGGCAACGAGATGCCGCTGCATGGCGCCGTCGGCTTCGAGGTGTTCAACAACGCCGATTTCGGCATGACGGAGTTCGTGCAGAAGGTGAACTACCAGCGCGCCATCCAGGGCGAGCTGACGCGTACGATCCTGTCCATCGACGATATCCAGGCCGCCCGCGTGCACCTGGCCATTCCCGAGCAGGGCCTGTTCAAGAAGGCGCTGACGCGGCCGAAGGCCTCCGTCACCGTGACGATGAAGAAGGACCGCACGCTGGCGCCGGAGCAGATCGCCGGCATCCAGCGCCTCGTCGCGGCATCGGTGCCGGACATCGCCGGCAACGACGTCACGGTCCTGAACCAGCACGGCGTGGCGTTGACGCGCCCGGTCGGCAGCGACGCGGCCAGCGAGAGCAGCAGCGCCGCGCTGGAAGCCAAGCGCGGCACGGAAAGCTACCTGGCGAAGAAGGTTACCGAGGTGCTGGACCGCAGCTTCGGCGCCGGCGTCGCAGTAGCCAGCGTGGATGTCGCGCTGAACCTGGACCAGAGCCGTATCACCACCGAGGAAGTGCTGCCGGCCAAGGGCGCCCAGCAGGCCGGCGTGATGGTGCGCGAGCGTCGCACGTCGAGCGAAGGCAATGACCTGACCGCTGCCACACCCGCGCGCGGCAACGGCAACAGCAGTACCGAATCGGACTACCAGGTCGGCCGCCGCGTCGAACAGCTGGTCCCGGGCAGCGGCGAGATCCGCCGCATGACGGTGGCGGTGCTGGTACGCCAGCCGCTCAACGAAGACCAGGTGGCCAAGCTGAAGGAAGTGGTCACCCTGGCGGTCGGCTACAACGAGGCGCGCGGCGACGCGGTCGTCGTCTATCCGATGGCGCAGTTCCAGCAGATCGGCGCGCCTACACCGGAGCAGGCGGAACCGGCCGCCGGCCCGGTCGAGGCGCCATCGGCACCGCCCGCGCCGGCACTATCGAACCAGGTCATGCTCGCGCTGGCCGCGCTGGTGGCCGTGGTCCTTGCCCTCGGAGTTGCCCATCTGTTGCGTGCGCGCCGCCCGGCCGTAACCGCCGCGCCAGCCCGGCTGAGCGCGACCGAACGCGCCCAGATGGTGGCGGACATCCGCCAATGGATCGAGCACGCGCCCGTGGTTGCCGGCGAGGTGCGCAAATGAGCGGGCATCGGCGCGCGGCGGTGGCACTGCACGGGTTGGCGGAAGCCGACCGCGTGCTGATCCTGGACGAGCTGCCGGCGCAGGACCAACAGGTGCTGCGCGATTACATCAATGAACTCGACGAGCTGGGCTTCGACACGGCCACGGCGGTTGACCTGCCGGCGCAGCCGGCACCTGCCGTGGCCGCCAACGAAGCCCCGGCCGATGCATTGCAGGCCGCCAGCCCGGACGCGGTACATGCCGCGCTGGCGGGTGAACCGGCATCGCTGGTGGCGCAGCTGCTGTCGATCGAGGCATGGCGCTGGCGCGGCGCCTATCTGGCGCTGCAGACCAGCGCGCGGAGCGAGCTGCTGCATGCCGCGGCACCCGCCGGCGCGCTGGCGCCCGCGCGTGCCGCCTTCCTGCGCGGCGCGCTGGCCGAAAGGCTGCAGCGCATGGACATTCCCGCCGCGACAGCGGCGCCGGCGCAGGCGCGCCCGGTGTGGTGGCGTTTTGTGCGGTTGCCATGGACCCGATAATCCGCTCCGCCGCACTGACCGCGGTGCCGCGCCAGCTGCGCCGCCCCCAGGCGAGCAGCGAGACGGCGGCGCCGCACGTGGCAGCCGTCACGCCGCTCGAGCCGGTCGCCGCCGTTGCCGCGGCACTGCCAGAGGTCGCGCCGGAACCCATGCCGGCCGGGCCGTCACTCGAGGAACTGTCCGCCGCCGCGCAGGCTGAGCTGGCACACGCGCGACAGGTGCTGGCGGACGCGCACGCGCAGCGTGATCGGTGGCTGGCCGAGCGGGCGATGCAGGAAGAGCGCTTGGCGGCCGTCGAGGCCGACCTCGCGCGGCGTGAGGAAGCAGTGCGCCGCGAGCGCGCCGCACTGGACGCCGACTGCGCCAGCGCGCGCGACGAGGCGGCGCAGCGTGGTTACGAGGAAGGCCTGGCGCAGGGCGTGGCCGAGGGTCGGGCCGGCGCCGATGCCGCCGCCGCGCAACGCCTGGCACAGCTGGACGAACTGGCCGCACAGGCAGCCACGGCGACCACGCGCCTGCTGGACGAGCAGGAAGACCTGCTGGTGGAGGTGGCCTATGCCGCCATCTGCCGCATGGCCGGCGACCTCGCGGCCAGCCGCGCCGGCGCGCTGGCGACGGTGCGCGCGGCTGTCGCCCAGGTACGCGAGGCGGAAGGCCTGCGCGTGCGCCTGCACCCCGAGGATGCGGCCTGGCTGGCGGCACGCGACGGCGGGCAGCACGGCTGGTCGCTGCAGGCGGACGAGCGCGTGACGCTGGGCGGCTGCATCGTCGAGGGCAGCCGCGGCAGCCTGGATGCGCGCCTGGACCTGCAGCTGGAGCGCCTGGGCGCGGCCTTGCTGGCGGCGCGCGCGGCGCGCAAGGCGGAGCCGCGGTGATGCAGGCCTACGTCGACGCCGTGCGCGCGGCCGAACTGACCCGGCGTACCGGCAAGGTACTGGCCGTGGCCGGCCACAGCATCGAGGCGATCGGTCCCGATGCGGCCCACGGCGAGATGTGCGAGTTGTCGGTCGGCCCCGGCACCAGCCTGATGGCGGAAGTCGTCGGCCTGCGGCCGGGCCGCGTGATGCTGATGCCGTATGGCGACCCGCGCGGCATCGGCGCCGGCACGGAAGTGGTCGCCAGCGGCAGCCCGCCCGGCATCGGCGTGGGCAGCGCGCTGCTGGGCCGCGTGATCGATCCGTTCGGCGTGCCGCTCGATGGCCGCGCCGCGCCGCAGCCGTTGACGATGCGCAGCCTGTATGCCGCGCCGATCAATCCGCTGACGCGGCCGCCGATCGAGCGCCTGCTGGAAACCGGCGTGCGCGCCATCGACAGCCTGCTGCCGCTCGGCTGCGGCCAGCGCGTCGGCATTTTCGCCGGCAGCGGCGTCGGCAAGAGCACGCTGCTGGGCATGCTGGCGCAACGCGTCAGCACCGATGTCAACGTGATCGCCCTGATCGGCGAGCGCGGCCGCGAGGTGCGCGAGTTCGTCGAGAGCCAGCTGGGCGAGGAGGGGTTGCGCCGCAGCGTGGTGCTGGTCGCCACGTCGGACCAGCCGGCGCTGGTGCGGCTGCGCGCGGCGCATGCGGCCACCGCCATCGCCGAGTACTTCCGCGACCAGGGCAAGCAAGTGCTGCTGATGATGGACTCGATCACCCGTTTCGCCATGGCGCGGCGCGAGATCGGCCTGGCGGCGGGCGAGCCGCCGACGGCGCGCGGCTACACCCCGTCGGTGTTTTCGGACATCCCGGCCCTGTGCGAGCGCTGCGGCGCCACCGATTCCGGCGGCGCCATCTCGGCGCTGTACACGGTGCTGGTCGAAGGCGACGACTTCAACGAGCCGATCTCGGACATCGTGCGCGCCACGCTGGACGGCCACATCATGCTGTCGCGTGAGCTGGCGCACGAGGGGCACTTCCCGGCCATCGACGTGTTGCAGAGCGCCAGCCGGCTGGCCTCGGCGCTGGTGGATGGCGCCGAACGCGGCACGATGACGGCGGCGGTGGAACTGCTGGCAACGTACGAGCGCAACCGGCAGATGCTGGACATGGGCGCCTACCGCGCCGGCAGCAATCCCGCCATCGACCGCGCGGTCGCGGCGTTTCCGGCATTGCGCGCCTTCCTGCGCCAGCCGGTCGAGCAGCTGGCGCGGCGTGGCGAGGCAATGGCCCGGCTGCGCGAGCTGGTCGCTGGAGCGGGGGCCTGAGCGCCATGGGCGGCAAGCGTTTCCGCTACCCGCTCGAGCCGCTGCGGTTGACGCGGCAGTGGGCACTGGACGAGCTGCTGGTACTGCTGGCCGAACGCAACGGCCAGGTGGCCGAGGCCAGCGCGGCGCTCGAGCAGTTGAGGGCGCAACTGGAGCAGGTGCGCCAGGACTGGCTGGGCGGGCAGGCCAGCGGCCAGGTACTGGCATTGGAGCGCCTGGCGCTGCTGGGCCGCTACCTGCAGGATGGCGCGGTGCGGCTGGCCGCGATGGCGCGGCAACTGGCGCAGCTGGAGCGCGAGCGCGACGAGACGGCGGCGCAGGTGACGAGCGCGCGGCGCGCCCTGGATGCGGTGGAAGAGCACCGCGACGAGCAGCGCGGCGCCTTCGTGCGCGCGCAAAGCAGTGGGGATTTCAAATCAGCGGACGATCATTGGAGCGTCCTGCAGGCAAGGGGAATGGAACATGAACTCGACAGTTGACACATCGGCCGCGCTGGCGCCAGCGGCGGCCCGCTTCGACCGCCAGCACGCCGGCACGCGCCAGCAGCGCTGGATGGCGGAACTGGAGCAGGCCATGCTGGCGCAGCAGCCGGGGCAGCGCCCCGCCGAGCAGGCGCCGCAAGCACAGGATGACGGCAATAGGGCACGGCCAGCCGCCGCGCAGGGAACGCCGGGCGCGGCGCCGGTCGCCGCCGCGCGGCCGCAAGCCGCCACGGTGGGCGCACATGCCGGCGCGGCCGCGGCGTCCGGTGCCGCCAGCACGGCGGCGCAGGCCGGGCAGGGCGACACGCAGGCAGCCGATGACGGGATGTCGCGGCATGCCGCCGCCGCGCCGCGCGCCACGGCAAGCGCAGGGGACGCGACGGCATCCGCCTGGACCGATCCCGCGACGGCCGGCGTGGCCGCGCAACTGATGGCTGCCGCCGTTGTCCCGGGCATGTCCGCGGTCCCCGCGTCGATAACGACGGCCGAGCCGGCGCCGGAGGTCACGATCGGCGCGGCGGCCGGCGCGCGCGCGGGCAGCGGCCTGGCCTTCGGACTGGCCGGCGCCATGCGCCAGGACGCAGCCGCCGCGGAAGCAGCGGTGGAGACCTTCGAGGGCACGGCAACGCCGGAAGCGGCAGCGACGGACGAGCAATATGGCAAGAACCTGCTGCACCTGTTCCATGGCGAAGATGGCGTACAGGCCTATATCCGCGATGCGGAACTGAGCGGCGCGCAGATGCGCGCGGTGGCGCAGGCGCTGGCGGCGGAACTGGGCGCCGGTGGCACGCGCCTGGCCGGCCTGACGATCAACGGCCGCCGCCTGCCGGTCGGCGCTGCCAATCCCTACGAACAGCAAGATGAAGAACGGCCGGAGGCGCAGGGCATCCTGCCAGCCGCGCAGCGGCCGTTGATTGAAGAGAAAGGAGCCATCTGATGGCAATCACCTCCAGCGCCGCCATCGGCGCGGGCACGGCCTCGCAGTCGTCCAATATCAGCATCCAGGACTTCCTGAAGATCCTGACGGCGCAATTGAACAACCAGGACCCGCTGAAACCGGTGGACAACGAGGAGTTCGTGGCGCAGATCGCCCAGTTCGCGACGCTGGAGCAAAGCCGCCAGCTGAACGTCAAGATCGACAGCCTGCTGGGCGTGCAGTCGTCGCTGCAGTCGGTCGGCATGCTGGGCCGCACCGTCGACGTCAACCTGAACGGCATGCTGGTTTCCGGCCGGGTCACCGCGCTCGATCTCAGCAGCGGCTCGCCGATGATGACGATCACCACGGCCAGCAACGCCTTCCAGAACAACATCAGCCTGTCCCAGGTCGTCAACATCCGCTAAGGAGCATTCATGTTCGATACCATCCAGATCGGCACGTCGGGCCTGACGACGCATTCGAAGGGCCTGAAAGTGGTCGGCAACAACCTGGCCAACGTCAACACGCCCGGCTTCAAGAGCTCGCAGCTGCAGTTCGGCGCCCTGTTCGAGCAGGGCGGCGGCGGCCAGTACGCGCCGCGCGAGCAGAGCATGCACGGCGGCGGCGTGCAGTCGCTGGGCACGAAGCTGAGCTTCCGCACGGGCGTCGACCAGGGTACCGGCAACCCACTCGACCTGGCGATCAACGGCAACGGCCTGTACACGGTCAAGCGCGACGGCAAGCTGCTGTACACCCGCACCGGCGACTTCCGCTTCGACAAGGACAATGTCCTCGTCAACGGCATGGGCGACAAGGTGCAGGGCCTCGGCAAGGACGGCAAGCTGGCCGACGTGACGCTGGCGGACCTGTCGCGCAGCCTGGCGAAGGCCACCGAGTCGATCAAGTTGACCGGCAACCTGACGTCCACGATCGCCGTGCCGCCCGTCGACGCCGCCCTGAAGGGGCTGACGATCTACGACAAGGCGGGCATGTCGCACACCGTGGACCTGGCGTTCAAGGATCTGGCCGACGGCAGCTTTACCGTGACGGTCACCGAGCCGGCGCCGGCGGGCACCAGCGCGCCCGCGACGGTCCTGGGCACCGGCACCGTGAAGTTCGCCGGCAGCTTCCCGGTCGCCGGCAGCGATTCGTTCTCGTTCACCTACAAGGCCAAGAACGTGACGCCGTTCACCGTCAAGCTGGACTTCGCCAACACGTCGGCGTTCCAGACCGCGACCACGCTGGGCCCGGGTACCCAGGACGGTAACGCGCCAGGCGTGCTGGTCGACCAGGCCATCGGCACCGATGGCACCGTGAGCGTGCGCTACTCGAACAACCAGACCGCCAAGGGCGCGCGCCTGGCCATGGCCGAGTTCCGTACCGAGGACGACCTGAAGGAACTGGGCGGTGGCATGTTCGAAAAGGCCAGCGGCGCCGCGGTGCGTTATGGCTATGCCGGCAGCGAGTCGTTCGGCACGCTGGCGCCCGGCCACCGCGAGGGCTCGAACGTCGACCTGGCCGAGGAGTTCGGCAACCTGATCCTGATGCAGCGCGGCTACCAGGCCTCGTCGCACGTGATCAGCACGGCCAACGACATGATCCAGCAGCTGTTCGACATGAAGGGCCGGTGATGAACGTCCGACCACACGCCTTGCTGGGCACGTCGGCGCTGGCCGCCGTGCGCGCGCAATGCGAATCCGCCGTGGCGACCTGGTGCCGCGACTGGGGCGTCGACGCCTCGGCCTTCACCGTCACGTGCCAGCGCGCCTGGGAGCAGCCGGCCGCGCCGGCCTGGCGCGGCAGCCTGCAAAGCGGCGCCGAGACCATGTGGCTGGGCTGGGACAACGAGCTGCGCGGGGCCCTGCAACGCCTGCTGTTCCCGCCCGACCGCCAGGTCGGTCCGCACGCCGGCGTCGCCGCCATGGCGGCCGCGGGCGCCAGCGCCGCGCTGGACGCCCTGGCGGCGGTGCTGGGCCGCGCCCTGCTGGACAACGAAGTGCCGTTCGCCGGCGACGCGGCCGACGTCTCGCCGGCGCTGCGCCAGCAAGCATCCGGTGCCGTGCTGGTGGAGATCCGCCTGGAGCGGCACGCCTGCCGCTGCCTGCTCGACTACGCCAGCGTACAGCGCCTGGCCGGCAGCGCCGCCGCGACCGCGGCACCGCTTGCCGCGGTCGACCTGCGCGACCTGCTGGGCGGGCAGCCGGTGCGCCTGGCCGTCACGGCGGGCAGCGCCAACGTGGGACTGGGCAGCCTGCTGAGCCTTGCGCCCGGCGACGTGATCCGGCTGGACACGCTGGCGGACGAACCGCTGGCCGTCACGGGGCCCGACGGCGCCACGCTGCTGCGTGGTTACCTGGGCACCTGCCAACAACAACTTGCGCTCGACATCGTGGCGGGCGACCAATCTTCTGGAGTAGCAGCATGAGTGTGCACAACCGGGATGCCAGCGCGCAGACCCACATCATCGAATTGTCCGAGTTCCAGCACCAGTCCGGCGGCGCGTCCGGCGCCGCCACGGCGCTGGGCGGCAACCTGCACCTGCTCGACAGTGTGCCGGTCAAGCTGACTGTCGCCGTCGGCAACGTCGAGACGACGGTGGCCGAACTGCTGGCGCTGAAAGAAGCGTCGGTACTGAAGATCGACCGTGCCGCCGACACGCCGGTCGACCTGCTCCTGAACGGCAACGTCGTCGCGCGCGGCCAGCTGGTGGCGGTGGACGACAATTTCGGCATCCGCATCACCGAAGTGGCGGCCAAGGCATGAGCCAGCAGCAGCCGGCCCCACAGGCCGCCAGCGCCCACGCGGCGGCGGTGCCTGCGCAGCCGGCGCAGGCCGCCATTCCATTCAAGCGCGACGACGGTGCGGCCGGCGCCACGCTGGCCGGCGGCGGCATCGGCGTGCTGGTGATCTCGCTGCTGGCGATCGCCGTCGTGCTGTTCCTGCGCCGGCGCCTGAACCTGCACGTGGGTACGCCGGCCGCCGGCCGCTCGCTGCGCGTGCTGGAGTCGGCGCGGATGGGACCGCGCGCGCTGCTGTCCGTCGTCGAATTCGACGGCACCCGCTACCTGCTGGCGCAGAGCGAGCAAGGCATCACCTGCCTGGCCAACACGCCCGCCGTCAAGGACGCTGCGGAGACGCCGTCGCGGGAGGGATCATGACCGCTGCACGCGTGCTGTGCGCCGTAGGGCTCCTGTTGATGGCGTGCGCCGGCGTGGCCCATGGCGCCGAGCCCGTGTTCGCCATGCCGGGCCTGCAGGTGCAGGCCGGTGGCGGCACGGGCGAAGTGTCGACCGCGCTCAAAGTGCTGCTGGGCCTTACCGTATTAAGCCTGGCGCCCGCCATCCTGATGTCGATGACGGCGTTCATCCGCATCGTCATCGTGCTGTCGATGCTGCGCCACGCGCTGGGCATGCAGGAGACGCCGCCGAACACGGTCGTGATCAGCCTGGCGTTGTTCCTGACCTTGTTCACGATGTCGCCGGTACTGCAGAAGATCAATGGCGACGCGCTGCAGCCCTATCTGGCCGGCAAGCTGGCGCCGGAAAAGGCCGCCAAGGTCGGCGTGGCGCCGCTGCGCGAATTCATGGTGCGCCAGACCCGCGAGCAGGACCTGGCGCTGATGGTGGAGCTGGCCAAGGCGGAGCAGCCGGCCAGCATGGACGACATCAGCATGGTGCAGCTGATCCCGGCCTTCATGCTGTCCGAGCTGCGTGCCGCGTTCCAGATCGGCTTCGTGATCTTCCTGCCGTTCCTGCTGGTCGACCTGATCGTCTCCAGCGCGCTGATGGCGCTGGGGATGATGATGGTGCCGCCGGCCTCGATCTCGCTGCCGCTGAAGATCCTGATGTTCGTGCTGATGGACGGCTGGAACCTGGTCGTGCGTGCCCTGTTGGGGACGTTCTCCTGACCCGAGCCGATGAACGCCAGTGCCTACGCCATGGTAGCCGAGCCGGTGAGCGCGGACGAGGCGCCATCCCTGTGGACGGCGTTCGTCAGCGGCCGCGAGGAAGGCTTGCGCCAGCGCCTGATCGGGCGCTACATGGAGTTCGCCCGCATGCTGGCCGCGCGCATGTACGCCCGGCGCACGTTCCTGGAACTGGAGTTCGACGATTTCCTGCAGTATGCGCGGCTGGGATTGATGGAAGCGGTGGACCGCTACGATCCGGGCCAGGGCGCCCGCTTCGAGACCTTTGCCGCGCTGCGCATCAATGGCGCGATCCTGTCCGGCATCGGCTCGTATTCGGAAGTGCAGGAGCAGGTGGCGGCGCGCCGCCGCGTGCTGGCCGAGCGGATCGACGGCATCCTGCAGCCGGCGCCGCGGCGGGACGACCCGGCCGCGCTGTTCGCGCACCTGGCCGACCTGGCGATCGGCCTGGCGGTGGGCTTTGCGCTGGAGGGCACCGGCATGGTGCGCGATGGCGACGAGCCGAGCATCGAGCAGGCCTACGACGGCATCGAGCTGCGCCAGCTGCGCGCCCGGCTGCGCGAGATGCTGGCCGGGCTGGGCGAGCGCCAGCGCAAGGTGCTGAGCTGGCACTACCTGGAGCAGCGCGGCTTCGACGAGATCGCCGCTCACCTGGGCGTCAGCAGGAGCCGCGTCTCGCAGCTGCATACCGATGGCCTGGCGACGCTGCGCCGGCAGTGGCGCCTGCGCGATGTGGTGGACTGGAGTTTTTAGCTGTATTGTACCCTTAACCTTTTACCCGGCCGCCCCGCGGCCAACCTGGACGAGACCATGAAGAACGACACACTTGCGATGCTTGATCAGGCCGAGCTGTTCCAGCTGGCCATTTCCGTCAGCGGCGCCGGCGACAGCGCCAGCGCGATCGCCTACCTGAAGGAAGCGGTCAGCCGCGCCGACGCCACCGCGGCGGCGCATTACCTGCTGGGTGCGGAATACGCGCAGATCCGCTTGTACGACCGCGCCATGGACGAGATGGAAGCGGCCATCGCCCTCGATCCGGCGCTGTGGACGGCGCGCCTGCAACTGGCGCTGCTGTACCTGGGCGCCAACAAGGAAGAGCGCGCGGCCGACGCATTGCGTCCGCTGGCGGAGATGGGCGACGACGCCGCGCTGCAGCAGTTCGCGACCGGCCTCCTGGCCTTGATCGGCAACGACATGCAGCGCGCGATCCAGGCCCTGGCCGACGGTATCGAGCGCAACGAGTCGAACCCGGCGCTGAACGGCGACATGCAGCGCATCATCGACGAAATCGGCCGCCGTCTGGAAGAGGCGCCGCAGCCGGCCGAGGACAGCGAAGGTGCTGACCACATCCTGCTGTCGGCCTACGCCGGCAACCAGCGGCACTGACGACCATGCCGGGCATCGCGTCGGTCGGCCAGCTGGTCGCCGTCATCCAGTCGCAGCTGGCCACGCGTGGCCGCGCCGTCGCGGGCAAGGCGCCCGCGCGGCCGGCGCGCGCCGGTGGCGGCCGGAAGGCGGACGGCCTGCAGGGGCTGATCGAACTGCGCGTGCGCCAGATCGCGCCGGACGACCCGGGCCGCGGCCGCAAGGCCTTCCGCATCTTCCTGGAATCGGTCCTGCTGGCGGAACTGGGCGAGGGCCTGAATGCAGACCCCCGCTTCCACCAGCTGGTCGACGATGTCCAGCGAACCCTGGAGGCCGACGCGCGCTGCGCGCCGCTGGTCCAGGATGCCATTACCCATCTGCTCGGCGGCAAGCCGGCGGACCTCACAAAAGGAAGTTGATCGATGCAGCAACAAGATACGCGCCTGGCAGCCGCCTTGGGCCAGCTGGAACGGACCGAAACCTATCTCGCCAGCGATCCCGCCAATCCGCACCTGTTGGCGGCGGCGATCGACCAGGCCCTGGCGGCGCAGCAGCCGGAACGCGCGGCACGCCATGCCGAAGCCGCGGTCGAGCGCTGCCCGCACGACGATTTCCTGCGCGCCCGCCTGGGCAACGCCCGTCTGGCGCAACAGCGCTGGCCTGAAGCCGCCGACGTGTTCGACGCGCTGGTGCAGCGCCACGCCGACCCGGCGCTGGCCTACGGCGCGGCCTATGCGCGCTACCGCCAGGGCCTGTACCAGGCCGCCTACGACACGCTGGCACCGTTCGCGCCGCGCGAAGACCTGTTCCCCGCCGCGGCCACCTTGCTGGTGCAGGTGCTGCACCAGCTGGGCGATCCGGAGCAGGCGCTGGCGCTGGCCCAGGCGCACCGCGCCCATTGCGGCGGAGATGCCGCATTCCTGGGCGCGGCCAGCTTGGCGGCGCTGGACAGCGGCGACGTGGCGGCGGCGCGCGAACTGTGCGACGCCGCGCTGGCAGGCGGCCAACGCCAGGCCGAGGCCCTCGTCACGGCCGGCTCCCTGGCCCTGGGCGAAGTGGACGAAGCCACGGCCGTGCGCCTGCTCAACGAAGTGCTGGCAACGCGTCCCGAGGAAGGGCGCGCCTGGTCGGCGCTGGGCATGGCCACGCTGCTGCAGCGCGACCTGCCGACGGCGCGCAAGCAGCTGGAAACGGCGCTGCGTTTCATGCCAGGCCACATCGGCACCTGGCACAGCCTGGGCTGGTGCTGCCTGTTCGCCGGCGACCACGCTGGCGCCCGCGATGCCTTCACGACAGCGCTGGAACTGGACCGCAACTTCGGCGAGAGCCATGGCGGCATCGCCGTCGTGCAGGCGCTGGCCGGCCAGCGTGACGAAGCGCAGAAGAGCATCGACCGCGCGCTGGGCCTGGACCCGCAAGGCCTGGCCGCGCGCTACGCGCAGATGGTGCTGGGCGGCCAGACGGAAGACCCGCAGCGCTTCCGCCAGCTGGCCATGCGCATCATGCAGTCGCGCCAGGGCGTGAACGGCCGCAACCTGGCGGATTTGGCGAAGGCGTATGAAGCGCGTTGATATCGTGACGACAACTGCGGGCGAGGAGAGGGGCCATGGGTTCTGACGCCGCCCTGCAGATGCTGGCGGACCTGCTGTGGAACGCCCTGATCATTTCCGCCCCGCTGCTGGCCGTGACCCTGGCGGTGGGCCTGTTGATCAGCGTGATCCAGGTGGTCACGCAGGTGCAGGAGCAGTCGCTCACCTTCATCCCGAAGCTGATCGCGGCGGTGGTGGTGCTCGTCGTCTGCGGCCCATGGATGCTGAAGCGCCTGATCGGTTTTTCCGCCAACCTGATCGCCAACATCCCCGCCTACTTCTGACGTTCCATGCTGATCGAATTCGACCCGGCATGGGTGCTGGGCATCTTCTACGTCGTGATCCGGCTCGGCGTCGTGCTGCTGCTGTCGCCGATCCTGGCGGGGCTGGGCAGCTTGGTGACTGTGCGGGTGCTGCTGACGTTCGCGCTGGCGGCACTGCTGGTGCAGGGCCTGGGCCCACGCCTGCCGGCCGGCCCGCTGGAGCTGGGCCCGGTGTTCAGCGGCGCCTGCAATGAGCTCGTGGTGGGCGGCACGCTGGCCTTCGGCGTGTTCGCGGCCTTTGGCGCGTTCGCGCTGGCGGGCAAGATCCTGGACGTGCAGAGCGGCTTCGGCATCGGCACCGTGTACGACCCCGTCACCCGCGCCGGCTTGCCGCTGTTCGCCACGATGCTGAACATGCTGGGCGCCGTGATGTTCTTCGCCATGGACGGCCACCACGCCTTCCTGCGCGGCCTGGCGTTCTCGCTGGAGCACGTGCCGCCCGGCACCGGCTTCGGCGCGATGCCGGTGGATGCGGTCGTGCGCCAGTTCGGCCTCATGTTTTCGCTCGGCGTGTCGTTGATCATTCCTGTGCTGCTGATGCTGCTGCTGACGGAGACGGCGTTGGCATTCGTATCACGCGTGCTGCCGCAGATGAACGTGTTCGTCGTCGGCGTGCCCGTCAAGATCGTGGTCGGCACGGCGGTGCTGGCCTTGACGGTGACGACCCTGGGACCGTCGATGGGACGGGTGTACGGGTCGATTTTTGAATTCTGGCAGAAGGTGTTGACGTAATGGCGGAGCAGGACTCGGACCGGTCGGAACAGGCCACTCCGCACAAGCTGGAGGAAGCGCGCAAGCAGGGCTCGGTGGCGCGCAGCATGGACATCACGTCGCTGGCCATGTTGGCGGCGCTCGTGCTGGTCATCAAGGCCAATGCCTGGGAAGCGCTGCGCCTGACGGTGCAGCTGCAGCATCGCATTCTCGGCAAGATCGGCCACGGAGACTGGACGGTCGCCAGCGCCGCCGCCTGGATGGGCGACCTGTTGCTCGCGCTGCTGACGATCCTGGCGCCACTGCTGCTGGCGCTGGTGGTGGTGGCGGTACTGGTCAACCTGGCGCAGACAGGGCCGATCTTCAGCTTCCACCCGATCAAGCCGGACATCAACCGCTTGAATCCCGTCACGGGCTTCAAGCGGGTGTTCTCGATGCGCACACTGTTCGAGGCCTTCAAGAGCTGCATCAAGCTGGCGATTCTGACCACGGTCGTCTACTTCGCGCTGCGCGAGCTGGTGCCTGGACTGGTTGGCCTGCCAGGCACGGAAGCCAAGGCCTACCTGCGCGTGCTGGTCGGTCTGTGCGCCGCGCTGCTGGTCAAGCTGCTGTTCACGCACCTCGTCATTGCCCTGCTGGACCTGGGCTTCGTGCGCTGGGAATTCGCCAAGCGCATGCGCATGAGCAAGCGCGACGTCAAGGACGAGCACAAGAACCGCGAGGGCGATCCGCGCATCCGTTCGCGCATCCGCGAGCTGCGCCAGCAGATGCTCAAGCGCAGCAAGGCCGTCAGCAAGGTGCCCGATGCCGACGTCTTGATCACCAACCCCACGCACCTGGCGGTGGCATTGAGCTACCGCCACGGCACGTCCGGCGCGCCGCAGGTGGTGGCGAAGGGCGCCGGCGACCTGGCGCGCAAGATGCGCGAGGTCGCGGCCCGGCACCAGATTCCCGTCGTGCAGAACCGGCCGCTGGCCCGCACGCTGTTCCGTGAAGTGGATTTCGACGGCTACGTGCCGGAAAAGCTGTATCCGCAGATCGCCAAGATCATGGTCTGGGTGTACGCCATGCGCGACGCCCGCCGCAATCAGAAGAGGTAACAATGAACGCTTTACGCCGCGTCTTCCAACGCAACACGGACCTGGTGCTGGTACTGCTGGTGGTCGGCATCCTGACGGTACTGTTCGTGCCGATCCCATCGGGCCTGCTGGACTTCCTGATCCTGACCAATGTCAGCTTCGCGCTGTTGATCCTGCTGCTGACGTTCTACATCGCCCGGCCCGTGGAGTTCTCCACGTTCCCGTCGCTGCTGCTGATCGCCACGCTGTTCCGGCTATCGCTGAACGTGGCGACGACGCGCCTGATCCTGTCCGACGCGGACGCGGGCCGCGTGATCTCGGCGATCGGCTCCTACGTCGTGGGCGGCAACTACGTGATCGGCCTGATCGTGTTCCTGATCCTCGTCGTGGTGCAGTACGTGGTGGTGACCAACGGTGCCCAGCGCGTCTCCGAAGTGGCGGCGCGCTTCACGCTGGACAGCATGCCGGGCCAGCAGATGAGCATCGACGCGGACCTGAACATGGGCTTCATCGACCAGGACGAGGCCAAGCGCCGCCGCAAGCTCTTGGAAAAGGAAAGCGGCTTCTATGGCGCGATGGACGGCGCCAGCAAATTCGTCAAGGGCGACGCCATCGCCGGCATCCTGATCCTCTTGATTAACATCATCGGCGGCCTGGTGATCGGCGTGATGCAGATGGGGATGCCGTGGAACGAGGCGCTGCACACGTTTACCCTGCTGACGGTGGGCGACGGCATCGTCACCCAGGTACCGGCGCTGGTCATCGCCGTCGGCACCGGCATCATCGTCACGCGCTCCGCGTCGGATGGCGAATTGAGCAACGAAGTGCTGAAGCAGCTGACGGCCTTCCCGAAAACGCTGTTCATCGTCACGGGCGCGCTGGCCGTGCTGCTGTTCCTGCCGGGGATTCCGGCGCTGCCGGTGATGACCCTGATCTGCGTGCTGCTGGGTGCCGGCATCCTGATCCTGCGCAAGGCGAAGCAGGGCGGCACCGCCGACAAGGAAGAAGAAGCGGCGGACAGCGAAGCGGCCAAGGGCGAGGAAGACGCCTACGAGATGCTGAAGGTGGAGCCGATCGAGGTGCACGTGGGTGCCAGCCTGGCGCCGCTGGTGAAGGGCGAGCAGACCGTGTTCACGGACCGCATCGCCGCGATCCGCAAGCAGTACGCGCTGGAGTCGGGCATGGTGCTGCCGCGCGTGCGCTTCCGCGACGCGCCGCAGCTCTCCACCAACGGCTACGAGCTGCAGATCTTCGGCGTGCCGGCCGGCCGTGGCGAGATCATGACGGACCGCACGCTGGCGATCCGCGCCAGCAAGGACGCGCGCCTGTTGAAGGGCATCGAGACGCGCGAGCCTACTTATGGCCTGCCAGCCGTCTGGGTCGAGGACAGCGAGCGCGAAGTGGCACGTGCCGCGCGCTACACGCTGGTCGACCCGGCCACCGTCTTCATCACGCACATCAGCGAGGTGCTGAAGCAGCAGGCCGCCAGCCTGCTGACGCGCACCGAGACCGACCGCCTGCTGCAGCGCGTGCGCCAGCAGCAACCCGGCCTGGTGGAAGAACTGATCCCGACGATCCTGTCGATCAGCGACGTGCAGAAGGTGCTGCAAAACCTGCTGCGCGAGAAGGTCTCGATCCGCAACCTGGAAGTGATCCTGGAAACGCTGGTGGACATGGGGCGCAACAGCAAGGACCTGGGCTACCTGACGGAGCTGGTGCGCCAGAAGCTGGGCGCCGCCATCTGCCAGTCGCTGCTGGGGGAGGGCACGTCGCTCAACGTCCTGACCCTGGACCCGGCAATCGAGCAGACCCTGATGCAGGGCCTGCGCGATGCGGAGGCAGGCGGCAACCTGGTCGTCGAACCGAAATACGCCGAGCAACTGCTGTCACGCCTGGCGGCGCAGTCGGAGCGGATGATGAAGGGGAATATGCTGCCGGTGCTGCTTTGCTCGCCCGACCTGCGGCGTCACTTGCGCAGCCTGTCGGAGCGGGTGGTGCCGCATATGCGGATTCTTTCCATGGCTGAGATTCCCAATTCGGTTAGTTTGAAGGCGTTTGGGACGGTTGGGGTGTAGTGGGAGCTTCTCGCGGCGAAAAAATATGCGCGGAAACTCGCTACCTTAACCAACTTCCACGGCATCCTGCAGGCCGATGCCTACGCCGGCTTCAATGCCGCCTACGAAACCGGCCGTGTGGTCGAAGCAGGCTGCTGGGCCCACGCACGCCGTAAATTTTATGACCTGCATGTGGCTCGCCCGACACCACTGACCACCGAGGCGCTGCACCGGATCGGCGAGCTGTATGGCATCGAAGAATCCATCCGCGGCAAGCCGCCAGACGAATGTCGTGCTGCACGTCAGCAGCAAGCGAAACCGCTCCTGGAAGACCTGGAGCGATGGCTGTATGCCACACTCGCCAAGCTGTCGCGCAAATCCGATACGGCGGCAATCTTGTACGCCCTCAAGCTGTGGTCAGCGCTGACTCGGTATGCCGACGATGGCCTCATCGAGATCGACAACTCGGCCGCCGAACGTGCGCTGCGCGGCGTCGCACTAGGCCGACGAAACTACCTGTTTGCCGGTGCCGACAGTGGTGGCGAACGCGCTGCCGCCATGTATGGACTGATCGGAACGGCCAAGGTGAACGGTATCGACCCAGAAGCCTGGTTGCGCCATGTGCTGACGCATATCGCCGATCGTCCGATCAACCGCGTCGACGATTTGCTGCCCTTAAACTGTGCCGCCAAACTGGCCGGCTGAACTCCGCTTCCTAGTGGTGTGGCAAGCATCATCTCGCTTTCCATCTGACGCCTCAAGACGGTGCTGAGCCGATGCTTACCCCGTAACACAGAGCGCAGCGACCCCGTATTATGCGGGAACCCAAGCGCAGCGCGGGTTCCCGCAGAAACCGGAGGTTGCTTGATGTGTGAGAGATTGGAAGCGTGGCGGGGATTCCCCGCGCGCCCGCCCAGTATCGCCCCCTTGCTGGGGTTTTGACACCGGAGCGGATTTTTCCGCAGCTAGGGTGGGATACAAATAGCATACGACCGAGATACGAAAAATCCCGGCCAGGGTACGAACGGGATACGGCCGGCGCTATCCTCCTAAAAACGCACTGCGCACTCGACCCAGCCACTGTTTGTAAGTAAGCCCTTCCGAGCTTGGATCAAAGTAACACCCGACTTGATCAACAAGAATCGTTCTCAAGTCGTTTTCCAGTAGCTCTGCAGCCAGCAGCGCATCAAGCTCCCCCACGCCGGCTGCAATTTGCTCTTTCGGCTCAGATTCAAGGATCGCCTGAAGCGCAGCGGCATCGTCATCAAATTCATCTAGCCAATCCTGATGAAGATAGCAACCAAGCAACTGTTCAAGCACATCTAACTTTTCAAAGGTCATGGTGTTGTTGGGAATCCCGTAAGAATTTTATATCCAGTTGGCATTGACGGATCTCGCACAAGAATTGTTCGAGTTGAATTTACGTCAATTGCACTCGTTGCTCCGCGCGAAACCGAAATACCGACAGGATTCGGAAGTGTGTGGTCAATCCGCAGACGACCTGCTGAGCCATTCAGCCAAGTAGAGATCGCGGTTTGATTCGCGTCCAACGCCTGCGATACCGCATTTTCAGCTATTCCTCGATCATAGTACGACGACGATCCAATAATCCTGGGCTCATTAGCCAAGCGTGTCACTAACGATTGCTCTGTTTGTCCGACATGCTTAAGAATCAAATGGCCACCAGCGGCTTCGTGAGTTTGCAATCCTCCGCCCGGAACAATTTTGCTAAATGGCGCCTGGGCCGCGGCAGCGTTATGCGCCCCACGGCCAATTTGCTGTGTGGAACCGTCGAACTCAATTGCGGCTGGCGCGTAGTTTTTACGCGCACCACTTCCCGATCCATTTTCTATAGCCGATCTTGTGGCAAGTGCGGACATTCTCACGCCAGACGTTGACTGATTAACCAAGGCCTTCCCGAACCCAGTCCCAAGCAGGTAAGACGTCGAGGTCTTATCGGCGGTCCCATCTGTTACGTCTGGGTATCCTCGAGATTGTGACGCATCAGACACTCCCTGGAAAAACCCATTTTTGAAGTTGCCGAAACCCTCCTCAAGATATGATTCAACCTTGCCCCAGAAAGACAAGCGTTGACCTGGCACGTTAACTTGCGCCTCGCTATCCTTGAACTGTGACACGTTCATGTAGATTGTACCGCCTGATTCACCAGATACCGTATCTTCCGCACTTTGCACTGAAGCAGCAACCGATCTTGCCGAAGCAGCCGTCATATCATTGAGCGTTGGGACATCGCTCATCGCATCCCTATCGCCGGTCGACAACGAAGCAAAGCGCGGTGCGCTCTTCAGATCTACGCCAGCTTGTTGCAACTTGCGTTCGGCATCGTTCACGGACGACTTGCTCGACAAGCTGCTCGCGAGCGCATTGCCAAACGCATCGGTAGCGATCAGAGCAACTTCTATTTTGCCGCCCCGGGCCATAGCAGCGCTCATCCCGCGAACGAAGCCGACGGTGGTGTCCTTGCCCAGCTTGTTATCACCGAACCAATTCGCAACTGGATTCGTTCCCTTCAAGTACTCAGCAGCTGCGAATCCAGCGCCCGCGCCCGCTGCCGCTGCCGCAACATTACGCCATTGGAAGTGATCCTGCAGGCCGGTCGCCACGCTAACGGCTTGAGTAGCCATGTTCGATACCGCTGCACGCGCGGCGGCCTGCTTCCACGTGCCATCATTGAAGACATCAGGCACCCAGTCCGCGTTCGGAATCATTTGACCGACATCCGGCATGACTGCGGCTAGCGCAACTGCCTTCCAGCTGAATTTATCCTGCACGCCCATTGCCATCCCGGCCAGCTGACTGGCGATGGATGCGAGCACGGGGCCGCCGAAGGTGTTTGCGACGATCGCAATAGCGATTTGAATGACCTGACCGAAGACGCCACATCCCTTGTTGGCCCTCGGCGGCGGCATTACCGGCGCCGTGTTGCCGATCTGCTCGGTCGGGTTGTACGGCTTGTACGTGTCGTAGTCGCCATGCACCGTGTTCACTCGCGCCGGAATGCGCAGAATGGATCCGGCTTCCAGCTTGGACTCGGCCGTCAAGGCGTTCGCGTCGGCGATCAGGTACCACAGGTTCGCGTCGCCCCAGATGGTCTGGGCGATGCTTTGTAACGTCTCGTTAGCACTCTGCACGCTGTAGCTGCTTGGCGGTGCCGACAGCGAGGCGTTCGTCAGCGGCATGTAGTTGGACCCGAGGATATTGTCCGCACTGCCGTTTTCCTCGCCCAGCACATTGCCGTTGACGATCAGGTTGAAGTGCGGGACGGTACCCGTCGGCGTCTTGGTGCCGTCGGGCATATAGGCCTGCACGTGGCCTTCGGCGTCGTACCACAAGCGGTTGCGCAAGGTGCCGGTCTTGCTGTCGAAGATCTTGATGCGGTTGCCGTTGACGTCGTACTCGCTGGTCACTTCGGAATTGTCCTTGGCCAGCGTGGTCTTGAACTCCTTGTACGAATCGCGGTACGAGTATTCGATGCGGTAGATGCCCTTGTCGCCCTTGACGGGCACCGTGTCGTAGCCGGTCAGGTTGCCCATTGCGTCGTAATTGGTGCCGAACCAGGTGTCGCTGATCGTGTCCAGGTTGGCGTTGAGGTTCTTCTGGCGCGTCGTGCGGCCGAACGCATTGTAGGTGTACACCTGCTGGGCCACGTCGATGCCCAATGCCTTGAGTACGTCGGCAACGCCGCGGGCGCCTTTGTTCACCAGGCCGGACTGGCTGATGCGGCTGCCGGCGTCGTAGTGGCGCTCGTCGATCAGCAGGCCGTCGCGCAAAATCTGGCTCAGGCGCCCGGCCCGGTCGTAACGGTAGGTCTCGGTCGTGACAGAGTTCTTTTGATAACTGTAGCTGCCGAAAGACGTGATGACGCTGGTGCCGTTGTATGTGTCGGTTTCACGGTTGCCTGCCTTGTCGTAAGTGATCTCATGACCGCTGCCGCGGACGGCGTGGCCGGTTTTCTCGTCGCCGACCCAGTCGCCGTTGACGATCGTCTGGCGGTTCATCGCGTCGAATGCGTTGAACCGGGTGATCGGCTCGCCGTTGTCGTAGCGGCTGACGATTTTGACGCGGTTACCGTTGGCGTCGTAGCTGTAGGTCAGGTCGATCTTGTCATCCAGGACGCCGACGAGACGGTTCTGCGCATCGTAGCGCAGCGTGTTGTTCTGCAGTTGGGGCGGCGCGTCCTCCTCGTTGCCCAGGTAGACCTGCCGTTCGCGCACGCGGTTGCCGTTGGCGTCGTAGGCGTAGTGCGTCGTCAGCATCGTGGCCGCGTCTTCGATGCGGGTCAAGTTCGCGCCGGTGAACGTGTAGTATAACTTTTGACCCCGTTCCGAGACCTGAGACACCAAGCGCCCGGCCTGGTCATAGCTATAGCCCGTCCGCTTGTTCTCCATGTCGAAGCTGGCCGTCATGCGGCCTTTCGCGTACTCCCACTTCATCGATTTGTTGTTGGCGTCCTTGCTGGCGATCTTGTGGTTTTCGCTGTCGTAAGCGAACACCGTGCGCCCGTATAAGCGGCCATTGCGCAGGTCGACCGTGGCCGTCGAGATCACGTTGCCGTTGGCGTCGTATTCCTGTTGCGTGCCGGTGTTGTCGCTGTTGATGCTGCGGATCACGCGGCCCAGTTCGTCGTATTCGCGACGCTGGACCAAACTCCGAGAGCCAACGGGCTTGGAGGGTAACGGGCCATAGCCATCGTCGACCGCTTCGTACACATCCACCTGCTCGGTTTGCGTCGTCAGCAGATGGCCCAGGTAGTCGTATCGGTATGTCGTCAGTACCCCGGGAATTGGGTAATCCCAGAACGTCGTGCCCGGCTGGCGCACCGTCAGGCGATTACCGAACAGGTTGTAGCTGCTCTCGACAATGCCACCGTCGGCATGATACTCGCGCCAGGCATTTCCTTCGCTATCGTAGGTTGTCGTGTTCTTGTTGCCGTTGTAGTCCACCTGCGCGGCCACGCGGCCCAGGGCGTCGTAGCGGGTATTGGCGCTCGCAGGCTCCTTGCCAGGAGCAGGGCGCTGCGTCTGGCCGATCAGCTGGTTCTCGTGGTTGTACCGGTACGTGACACGGTAGTTCGTGTTGCGCTGGTCCGCCATCGCAATGACGTTGCCCCAGCGGTCCACCGTGATCAGGTTATTGCCAGCCAGCGCCACATTGGCTTGCTGCGCCGTGGTTGTGCTCGCTGTCGGCTCGCCCAGGTACATCGTGCGGACCTTCGCCGCCACCGAGCGGTCCAGCGCCGTCACGGCAGAGCGGGTAGCGTCTTCCTCGGCTTTGGCCAGCGCCGCCACCTGGTTCAGGGCGGCACCGAGCTTGGCCGCGAAGCCCAGCTGCGCGGCCTGCTGCAGGCGGTCGGTGCCGTTGTAGCCCAGTACCGCGTCGATGATGGCGCACGCCACCTGGCCGCGCGTGCGTGCCGGCAGCATGGCCGTGAACTGGGCCAGTTCCTCGCCTGTCGCGGGACGGCCAATCGCCAGCTCGTAGAGCTTCGCCACGAAGGCGCTGTCGCTCATGCTGGCCGGGTACAGGCGCTGCGCTTCCACGTCGTCGAGGATCAGCTGCGCGACGACCGCCATCGTGTTGGCGGACTCGGCGCGCATCATGCGGGCATAGGAGTTCAGGCCGCCGATGTCCGGTGTGCGGTTCAGCAGCGTGACGTACAGGCGTGTCAGTTGCGTGATGCGCTGGGCATCCGGGGATGCAGCAAGGGCAGCCGCAGCCGTGGCGTTGAGCTTTGCGGCCTTTTCCCGGCCGGCTTCGGCACCGGCGTCGATCACCGCGTCGACCATGCTATTGGCTACCGGTGCCGCGGCCAGTTGCCTGAGCCATGCGCCAGAACGATCGTTGACGGTGCGCGTATCACCATTGTTCTGGTCCGCGACACTGATCACGAAGCGAGCGGACAGTTCGGCGCGGCCCAACTGGGCCAATTCGCCAATGTAGTTGTTCAGCCCGGAATCGTCGGGGACGCGTGAGAATGCCAGGTTGTACAGCTGTCGTACGAACGCTTCATTGGTCAGCGTCGAAGGATACAAGCTGGCGCCTTCTCCTTTCAGCAGCGTGGCCGCGATGTCGGTCAGGCTTGTCCCGGACGCGATGCGCTCCTGGGCGAGATACAGCTCCGGCAACGTTGGCCCACGGTTCAGCAGTGTGAAGTACAACTGCGTGATGCGCTGGGCCTGGACGTTGGTGGTCGTGCTGGCGCGTAACATCGCCGGCAGCTTTGCGGCTGCGGTGGCATAGGCGCTGTTTGCTTTACGCACGGCGTCGCCGAGGGCTGCAACGGCCTGATATCTGTCCAGCGTATTTTTCGTTTCCTGGTATTTTTCAGCGGCCTTCTTGTAGTCACCGTCCTTGTCGTTAAAATTCTTTCGTGCATCCGCGGCAGCGATGTACTTCTCATCGGCTGTAATCACTTTCGGGTGGGCGTTGAACAGACCGACCATGGTCAGGCCCAAGTTATATGCAAAATCCCTCGCATCGGTCGCGGCGGCTAACGTCGGGGGATTTGTTCCTAAATTGGTCTTGGCCGTCGCCACCTCGCTTTCGGCCTTTAGCTTCTCTGCGTCTGCGTTGGCTTTTGTCTGGATGTCCTTGCTAGACTTCTCGTCCAAGCTGGCAGTGATATCGTTAAATGTGCGAGTCCAGTAGCTTTTTCCAATGACAATCAATTGTTCGGCGACGGCCCTGCGCCCCTCCGCCGCTACTTTTGCTACGTACCGTCTAACGTCCTGTTCGCTTGGGTTAGTACGGCCTACCGCCTTCCTATAAAGCTTTAAAACGAAGTCTCTTGGGTCGGCTGGATAATCGACGTCCAAAAGCTTATCGATCATACCCGGACGCCAATCCTTGTTGGGATCAACCACCCAGAACATCACACCTTCGTAGTCTGCCTTGTTCGTAACATAGTCATACGTTGCGCCATTTCTTTCGAATCCACGCAGAGCGGCATAAATTTCGATCAGATCTTTTTTACGCGTCGCTTTGCCATTACGCCACTGCATGCCATAGGTATTCCCCCACTCGGCATCTTTTATATTTTTGTCAGCGGTTGCTACGGCTTGGTTCGCCCTGTCCAGCTCCTTAATCCATGACTGCGTCGTGGCAGCGGCACGGTAGCGGTCGGTGGCGGTCGTCTTCAGGTCCAGCAGGAAACCGGCGACCGTGTCATCAATAGTCTTCTTGCCGAGCAGTTGGTCAGGTAACCCGTCAGAATAGTTGAAGAAGTCCCTGACCATGTACAGCGCAGCGTACGCACGGCTATTCTGAACAATCATGTTGCTGTAGGACGAGATATCCCCTTCGGTAGGGGGGCGACCCAATACGGTACCGTACAGCTGGCGTACAAAGTCGGCATTGCTACTATTGTCCGGGAAGTATCTCTTACCTTCCGCACTCTCAATGATGGTTTTCGCGATCTGCACTTCGGTCATGGGCAGATAGTTGGTCGTATCATCCAGTGTGGGACCAACGCCAGCGGCGCGCTTGAGCAGCGTCGCGTACATGCGCACCACCAGCAGGCGCTTGCTTCCCGTGGCATCACCGGCGCTGTATGCACTCTCCAGCGCGCTGGCGGCCGCGCTAGCAGCCTGTGCACGTGCCTGGTCGGCATCGTCCGCGGTTTTCTTCAATGCTGCCAACGGTGCAGCGAGTTCCTCCATCTTTCGTTTCGATGAGTCAAGCAATTCCTTGATACGGCTCACTTCCGCCGCCGTGTTCTCATCGAGCTTGACGAATGCGTCGGCCACACGCTGCAGCAACTGCGCGCGAGCGGTGAGGAACTCCACGCTCACCGGCGCGCTGCCTTTGACCGTGTAGTTGATGACGTGGTTGACGATATCCAGCGCAACCTTCTCGCGTGACTGCGTGGACAAGCGGCCGGTCCATTCGTTGCGCTCGGCGCTCCCGATCAGTCCTGCACTGCCCAGTGCTTTCTCGACGACCCGATCGACAAACGCGGCGTTACCCAAGCTCGTCGGGAAGATCTCCAGGCCTTCCTTGTTCACGAAGAAGCTCTGGATGACCTGCTCGGACGTCGTCGTGTTGTCGGTATAGTACTGAACACCCACGACATCCGGCGGGTTGGACGCTGAACGTCCCAGCAATGCCACATACAGCTGGGTGAGTTGCAGGCGTCGCACTGCCGCTGGGTTGTTCTTCATGGTCTCGGCAATTGCAACGGCACTGACATTCGCCCCGGCAGCTTCGCTCAGCGCATCGGCCAACTGAACGGCACTCGTCGCCGCACCGCGCAACTGGTCCAGTTTCGCTGTGATGGCATCCTGCGAGCCGCTGTACGCGCTGTTCAGCGCGACCGACATATCGGTCGCCGTGACCAGCGACAGGACGGTACGCGCAATCGCGGGACTGACGAGGGAAAGCGACTGCGTGGTCGACAGGCCTACCGCCGTGCGGTTGTCGAGCAGCGCCTTGGCTTTCGCATCGTCCCCGTCCAGGTCGGGCGTCTGCAGCATGCCGGTGGCAATGTCATACGCTACCTGGGCAGGGGAAGCGCCGGCTTGCAGGCGCTTGACGAAACCGTCCATCTCCGCCTGGATGCGGGGACCCTGCGTGACACTCCCGAGAGCGTTGCGGTACAGCGCTGCGACGAACGTTCGGTTGTCCATCCGGGTCCAGTCACCCAGGAAGCCTTTCGCTTCGCTGCTGTTGAGGAACTCCAGCGTCGTTGCGGTCCATCGTTCGCGGCTGTATGGCGCGGTGGACAGGTACGTATCGAAGCCGAGCCGGTCCGGTACCCGGCCAAGAATGGTCGCGTACAACCGCACCAGGCCGCGGCGAGTGTCTTCCATCGGGGTGGCGGCACCGGCGATGCTGGCGGCGGCGCTGGTGGCGCTCGCCACGGCGGCTGCGGCGCCGGCGGCAAGGATCGCCTTCTGCGCCGCCTCCTGGGCCGTCGCGGCCGACGTGATGCCCTTCAGCAGGGCGGAGCTGTCGGCGCCCACCGGCAGGTCGGTACGCAGCGTGACGACGGCGGTATAGGAGACTGATACCTTGTTCGCGAACATGGCACGGTCGGCCAGGCGAGCGCCGTCGCTGCCCTTGTAGCCGCCGATCTGGGCGACCAGCTGTAGCGCGAACTGGGCGCGGCTCAGCGCCCCCGAGTTCAGCTTTGCCAGCCAGTCGTTCAGTTCCGCTTCGGACGGCTGGCGATCGATCGCGGTACGGTAGGCACGGCTGACGAGCTGCCTGTTGTACTGTGTCGCGGTCAGGCCGGCGGATGGATACAGCCAGGCCTGTCCGGCTTCAGGACTTGCCAGCAGCTGCTCCGCGACATGCTCGAGGGTTGCACCCTTGGTCAGTGCATCGGTCCAGAAACCCAGGCCAGCCAAGTCCGGCGCGCGGCCGAACAGCGCGATATAGAGCTCGATCAGGCGCGTGTTGGAACGCTCCAGTGCACCCAGCTCGTTGCCCTTAGCCAGGGCGCCAGCGAGGTCGGTAGTCGCCAGCTCCAGCACCTTGGCGGCGCTGGCCGCGTCATTGCCATGTTGTTGGAAGACGAAGTTGTGCAGTGCGGCCACGCGGTCGTTCAGCACCTTGCCCGAGCCGTCCTTGTCGGCACTGACGCTGGCCAGCAGATCGGCCAGGGCCAGGCCACGCTGGTCGAACGCAACGCTGCCGTCCGCCACCGTCGCCGTCGTGTAGCGTTGCGCCCAGCGTGCGAGTTGTTCCGGCGTGGCCGTCGAGCCGAATGCCTGGAAAATCTGGGCCATGATCTGGTCGGGCGTGCCGGTCAGCCGTTGGCGTACCTCATCGCTCGCCAGTTGCGACGCGAACAGCGCGGCCATGCCGAGACCGTCGCGGTTGGCAGCCTCCAGCCACCAGTTCAAACCGTCCAGGTCGGGTGCACGGCCGAACAGCATCAGGTACAGCGCGATGACCTGGCGCTCCCTGGCCGGGTCGGCGGGGTGCGCGATGCGCAATTGGCCGCCGGAGCGAGCGAATCGAAGTTCGCCCGGTGGGGTGACCATGATCTCGTATTCGTAGTCGCCCGCCGGCAGGTTGCCGGTATCGAACACCACCGTTCCGTCGAGGACACGGATGCGCACGTCCGGCGCCTCGCTCCAGGCCGCGCCAGGAAGGCGGTAACGCACCCCCAGCTTGAGGCCCGCGTCGTCGCTGCCGCCGCCGATGACCAGGAGGCTGTCCGTCATGCTTTCGTCGCGCCCGAGCACCTTGCGCACCCACTTCTCGTTCTGGCGCACCAGCACGGTCGCGTGGCTGTCCGGTGCCAGGCGGCTGTCCACCAGGTGGTTCAGCAAGTCGTAGCGATTTTCCGTGCGCAGCACGGCGTCTTTCGCCAATACTTCGTTCGCATTGTCCAGCGACTGGAACTCGTCGGGCGTATCGCTCGTGCTCTGGATCACGGCGGTCGCGTTGCCCTGTACGTCATACAGGCGTACGGTGTGGACGTTCTTGTCGTTGTTGGTCAGCCAGATGTTGCCGGCCTGGTCGTACTCGCTGTAGATCTTTGTGTCCGGCATCCCGTCCAGATAAGTCGACGTCATTTCGCCGAAGGCGTTATATTCGTTGACGCGCTTGTTCGAGGGACCGGTGACGTTGTCGATCAGGTTGACCAGCCCTGGCGTCAGGACCGACGTGACGCGGCCCAGCAAGTCGTAGCCCATGACCTGGAACGACGTCGACTTCGCACCCGTTACGCTGGTCACGGCGCGCCACTGCTTGACCACGCGTCCGTAGACGTCGTACGACATCTTCGTGCTCTGGCGGCCGGTCGCGAACTGTTCGGCGTCCAGCGTCTCCAGCGCGCGGCCCCAGTTATCGTAGCGTGTGGCGGTGATGCGGTTCGCCGGATTCAGCCGCATGGCTTCGGACGCGCCATCCTTGGTGGATTCGGGCGCGCTGTCCGCATAGTCGATGCGCATCACCACGTTGCCGAGAACGTCGACCTTGAACTCGGTCAGCCTGGTGCCGAGCGAGCCGATATCGCCGTTGGCGCTGGCCTGTTTGTGTGCAACTGCGATCGTATGCCCGAGCTTGTCGAAGTAGGTCAGCGTCTGGCCGCCCACCGCATCGATAACGCTGATCTGGTTGCCGATCGCATCGTAGTCGAATTGCGTCGTCAGGCTGCCATGTTCGACGAGATTGGCGTCCTTGCTGCTGTCCGCGTAGGTAACGTTCAGCTTGATCTCACTGGTCTTGCGGTTCAATGCGTCGTACTTGTAGGCCACATGGCGATCTTGCTCCGATGTCGCATAACCGTCGTAGGTCGTATCAGTCCACGTGCCGAACTCGTTGGCGTACTCCAGCCGCTCCTGCAGGTTGCCGGCGGCGTCGTAGGCATAGGTCGTCAGGTAGCCGCGGCGCTGCCCCGCGACGTCGGACAACGCGGCGATCTGCGCGCTCTTCTCGCCACGCACGGTGTAGTAGAAGCGCGTTACCGCCGCTTGCGTCACTGGCGTGCCGTCGCTGAGCGCGCCAAATACGGACTGGCGGAACACTTCGCCGAACGCGTTGTATTCGTTGATGGTGGTGCGGCCGGCGCTGAGGTAGGGGTTTCCAGTCGTGCTGTGGCGGTCGTAGACTGCCACGATGTGCTCGGACGTGCGGGTCTTGCGGCCCCCCGCATCGTAGCCGTAGCTGATCGTGCGATCCTTGGCGCCGTCGCGCTGCAGCAGCGACTCCACGCCGCTGTCCGAAATTGTCGCCAGGTCGGCGTCACTGGACTGGAGGGTGTTGGCGTAGCGGGTCATGGTACTGACCTGGCCGAAGTTGTCGTAGCGGTAGGCGGTCACGAATTTTTTCGCGTCCACCTCGAAGCGTACATGGCCGGCCTTGTCGTACACCTTGTAGCTGGTGTTGCCGCCGACATCGACGTTGGAGACGGCGTTGCCCAGCGCGTCATAGCGCACAGTAACCGTGCGCGCGCCGGACAGCGATTCCGTTACCGTGTGTTCTCCTGTCGCAGGGCGGGTGTCCTTGACTTCGTCATAGACCGAAACCGCCGGCAAGACGGTCTGGATCTGGCGCCCGACGGCATCGTAGCGGTACTCGGTGCTGCGCTCCTTGCCGGCGATGCCGGCCGCCTCGGTGCGGCGCACCAGGTTGCCCAGCACGTCGTATTCCATCTTCGTCACCAGGGCTTGCGTCTGCTGCATGCCCCAGTCGCCGACGCGGGCGGCCAGCCCATCGGCAAGGGTGTTGAACTCCGGGCTGGTTTCCTTGACCAGCCGGCCTGCGGCGTCGTATTCGTACGTCCAGGACGCGCCCAGTTTATTGGTGAAGCTGCTCTTGCGGCCCAGGCCATCGTATGTGTAGCGCTCGGTGTTGCCCAGTGCGTCCGTGACGGTGGCCAGGTTGCCGCCGGCATCGTAGTCGTAGGTGGTTGCACGAGTGCGGGAGTCGCCCAGCTGCGCCGACCTGGCCTGCTCGCCAGCCGTGCGAATCTGGGCATCGGTCGGATTGGATGGCATCGTCACGGCGACCGGGAAGGCCAGCTCGCGTACCACGCGACCGGCCGAGTCGTAGTCCTTGCCGGTCATGTAGCCCAGCGCATCGATCGCGTGACGCAGACGGCCGTCGGGATAATAGGCGAAGTACTGGATGCGGTCGTTCACATCGCGGTATCGCGTCATCAGCGTCGCCAGACTGGCCGCACTGGTCAGACTGTTGATGGTGGCGCTCGGCAGTTTCGTCGCGTAGGCGATCGACACGGTCACATTGCCGTTGCCGTCATAGCGGCGGAACGTTACCGCACCTTCGGCATCGATGACGAAGGAGGGATGGTTGTTCTTGTCGTAGAAAGTGCGGGTGACGCGGTCCATCGAGGTGCTTGCCGGCTTGAAGTCCATGCCAAGCTTGCCGGTCCCGGATACGGGAGTGAAGAACCGCGTCGAACTGATTACGTTGCCGCGCGCATCGTATTCGAGGCGGACAGCCGATCCCGCCGCGTCCACGGTCGCCACCAGCCGGCTGCCGGCGTCGTAGCTGTAGCGCGTCAGGCGGTCGCGTTCGTCGATCGAGCCCTTGAGCGAGCTTGCCAACGTGACGTTCGTCAGCGGCACGGCGTGTTCTCGCACGCTCAGCAAGTTGCCGGCGGTGTCGTACTCGCGCGTGGTCAACGCCCATTCGCCGGCCACACCGAGCGATTTCGCACTCGCGATGACCCGGCCCATGGCGTCGAATCTGTTGATCGTGACGGCGTCATTGGCACTGCTGGCCAACGCGGTGATCTGCGCCGCCGTCGGCATGGCGCTCTTGAGCGGCGTAGCCCGTTCGATACGTTGCTGTACCAATCCGGCGCCATTGTAGATGTTCTGCGCGATTGCCCACTCGCGCTCGCCGTCCACGCCGCGCTGCGCGGTCGCGGTGGCGACGATGCGGCTGCCGGTATCGTAGATGTACACGACCGTGCTGTTGCTGGCGCGGTTCGCCTCGGTGGCGCGCGCCGGATCGGCAATCCAGGCCGTGATGGCGTCGTCGGGCGGCGTCAGGTCGGCGCTGGAGAATGGCGTCGCGAAGCTGGTGCGCTGTATCAGCCGGCCGGCCTTGTCGTAGCTCTGGCTCGTCACGGTCCACTGGTTGCTGACTCCTGCGGTCTGGAACGTCAGCGTGGCGGCCAGGCGGCCGTTCTTGTCGTAGACGAAGCGCTGACGTGCGTCGTCGGCGGCGATGCTCAGCGTCTTGCCGCTCAGGGCAGTCTGGATGTCGGCGACAGTGGGCGTGCTGTCGAACGGCTTGGCATACGTTACCTGCTCGACGATGCGGCCCTCGGCATCGTAGCTGAGGGCCGTCAGGGTACCAGCGGCACTGACGGTGGCACGAGTGCGGCCGGCGCTGTCGTATAGCGTTTGCGCGACGGCGTTGTTGGCAGTGCCGTAGCGGGCGACCTTGTCGGCTTGGCCAAAGGCGTTGTACCCGGTGACGGTGCGGTATCCCATCGGATCGGTGGCACCGATGCGCAGGCCGCGCACGTCGTAGGTGAACGACTGGGTACGATCGAGGCTGTTGTCGGCCAGGGCGAGCAGTGCCGCCACATCCATGGCGGCGCTGCCCGACTTGCCATATTGCCTGATGGTCGCGACGGTGTCGCGTGCGCTGTAAGTCCGGCCTTCGACGTTGCCGTTGGCATCGACCGCGAGGACCAGGCGGCCGTCGGTATCGTAGTAGGCACGCTGACTGGCCGCGGTCCCGGCCAGTGCCTTGGCCAAGTCGTCCTGCGCACCTGACGTATGCCCACGGGCGCGGATCGCCTCCACGACTTGCGACAGTGGCGTCTGGTATTGCAGCGTGCCCGTCACATCATCGAACGCGTTGTATTCGGTCTTTTGCACCGAGCCGTCCGCATTGGCCGTGTAGACCTTGCGGCCGTCGTTGTCGTAATAGTATTTGGTGTAAAAGGCGGCCCCGCTGGTTGGGAGGGACGCCAGCGTGCCCTCCCTGATCCTATTCCTGTCTGCCCAGGATATGGGCATCACATAGCGGGCTACCTCGATCAGGTCGCCGAACGCGTCGTAGGCATAGCGCTCCCAGTTGCCGGCGGCATCGATGGTGACCGCCAGCCGGTTCTGGTCGTAGAGGTACAGCGTTTGGTTGTTCAGCTGGTCGGTCATGCTGGTGCGGCGGCCGTCGGAATCGTAGGTGTAGCTGATACCGTAGGCCGACCAGATCCGCGCGGCGTCCGCTGCCGTGGACGAGGCGGGCAGGGCGGCCAGCTTGACCGTGCCTTCGGGGCTCAGTTCGGCGATGACGCGGCCCAGCGTATCGTAGCGCCGCGTCGAAATGCGCTCGGTGGTGGTCGGGCTGCTGCGCGCGATGGTCACCTGGCGCCCACGGGCGTCGTAGCCGTAGCGGATTATGTCACCGTTCGCGGCCGTTTCCGTCAACACCTGGTTCATCGCGTTATAGGTGTACAACGTAACGTGGTCGTCCGCGCTGACCTGCGCGCCGAGTTCGCCCAACGTGGCGGCGGTGGGCGTGGCGACGGCGATCGCGTATTGTCGGCGGCCGCTGACATTGCCGGCCGCGTCATACGTGATCTCGGTCAGGTAGTTGGCGGCATCGACGATGCCGACCACTTGGCCTTTGCCATCGTAGAAATTGCGCTGGTGCGCGACAGCATCGTTGGCACCCGGGCGCAACGATGCGAGGGAGCCTGTAGCGCGCAATTCGACCGGTGCCGGCTGCAGCGAAGTGATCGTATCGACCAGGCGGCCGGCGGGATCGTAGACCAGTTCGGTAAGGTAACCGGCACCATCGAGTTTGCCGACGACCTTGCCTGCGTTGTCGTAGAACGTACGGCTGATGCGGTCGTCGTCGGCAGCTTCGTCCGGGTGTGAGGCGGGAATCCGCCCCGCCTCGAGCAACGCGCTATCGATTTGCGTGGCACGGGCGATGGTGCGCACCAGATGGCCCGCGCCATCGTATTCGAAGCGCGTGAGGTAGCGGTTGGCATCGACCGACGCGACCAGCCGGCCGCCGGCGTCGTAGCTGTTCCAGGTGCGCCGATTGGCCGCGACGAGCGTAGTGGGGCGCAGTGTCTCCAGCGATGGGTACAGCAGGGTGCCTGTGCTCCCCAGCAGCAGCGCGGTGTCGACGTCTCCCGCGTAGCGGATTGTGCCGGTCAGCCGTCCGTCATAGTCGTACAGGTACTCGACCATCGACTTGCCGACGATTTCAGCGACCTTGCGGCCGGCCGTGTCGTACAGCATATGTGTGATGTTGTTGCTGCTGTCGCGCGTCGCGCGCAGGCGGCCGCTGGCGTCATAGTCGAACTGCACCGTGCCAGTGTCGCCCGGAAAGTCGCTGGCCGAGGCATACGTCTTGAGCAGCGCGCCCGAGGCGTCGTAAAACTGCTGCAGGTCCAGGTAGGAATTCTCGTCTCCCTTTGCATAGGAGCTGACGGTGACCTGGTTGGCGGCATCGCGGTACGTGGTGACCTTGCGCGTGCCGTCCGCTTCTGTCTGCGTCAGCTGGCGGCCCAGTTCGTCATAGGTGTAGGTCGTCGTGGGATTGCCGTTGACAATGACACTAAGCAGCTGCCCGGCCTGGTCGTAAACGAACCGCCGCACCGTCTGGGTGCCGTCCACGAGACCCTTGCGGCCTTGGAAAGCGCTGTAGGTGGTTGTCGATTCGATGCTGCCGCGGGCATTGTAGCTATACTCGATCCGGCTGGCGACGCTGTTCGGCTCCTCCGCGACGCGCTGTGCCCACGCATCGATGCCCTCGTTCAGGGGCGTGGTACTGGGCAGCATGCGGTTGTAGTCCAGCTCCGCGCCGATTTGCCCAATGGCGTTGTAGCGGTATTCGGTGACCTTGCCCAGTGGCGATACGATGAAGCGGATGCGGCCAGCCGCGTCGTACACATAGTGGCGCGTCATGGCGCCTGCAGCGGACGATGGACCGTCACTGTCCGGGTCCACGTTGGAGTAGCTCGTTTCGTTGTTCAGGTAATTGAGCGAACTATACTGGCGGCGCACCGTGCGCCCGTCCGCATCGCGTTCGAGCACGCGGTTGCCGTTCGTATCGTACTCGTAAACCGTCGCGAGCCCGGCAGGGCTGACGGTACGGACGACATTGCCTTCGCCATCGTAGAAGAACGAGGTAACCTGCTCGGTTCCGGCGACGGATCGGGTCACGGTGGTGAGCTGGTTGCGATCATCATAGGCGTAGGTGACGCGATTGCCGCCGGGCTCCGTCACGGTCGTGCGGCCTGGTGTGGCGTAGTCGAAGCGGGTGATACGACCCATTTCGTCGGTAAAGCTGGCGACGCGGCCCAGGTCGTCGTAGATGAAGTTCAGCGTGGTGTTGTCGCTTTGCCGAACCTGCTTCAGGCGGCTGCTGGTGTCCCAATACTGGTAGCTGGTGCGGTACACCTGACCATCCGCGATCGAGCCGTCCTGCGGGCTCATGTCGATGACGACGGCCGCCAAGCGGTTCTGCGCGTCGTATTCGTAATAGGTCCGTACCTCTTCCTGCCCGTTGGCAGGTTTCGTGCGAATCTTCACGAGGTTGCCGTTGGCATACTCATAGCGGCTCACATCTCCGGTCTGGTCCGTGACGGTCTCGAGTTGGCCGGCCCCGTTGTAGGTGTACTTGATACTGTCCTGCTGTTTTTCGCCCGTGGCGATAATGCGCCCGGCCAGGTCATAGCGCTCGTAGACGCCGTTGCGGTCGCGCCGGTCACCCAGCCAGGTCCAGCCGGTGGCATCGCCCAGCAGCGTATCGTGGGCGCCGTCGCCATCGGTGCTGCGGTAGACCTTGGCCGCCGCGTCATAGGTATACAGCTGGCTGCTACCATCGCTGTCGATGCGGGTAACGGTACTGCCGGCCTTGTTGAGGGTGCCCGTCAGGCTCTCGATACGCTTGGCGGGACCAGTCATCCAGTTGCTGCCGGCGCCGGTACTAAGATTGCCTTGGGAGTTGTAGGTACGCGTTAGCGCAACGTCCACGCCCAACGACACCAGCCATTCGTCGCGGTCGTTGATGACGAGGTTGCCATTGGCGGCGTTGACGTACACCGCTTCTTTGGTGGCCCCATGGGTGCTGTTTCCAAACAATCCTGCCGAGCCCAGCGTGCCTGCCGAGCTGTTCTGCACACCCAAACCGTTCCCACCAACAATCGCAACCATTCTTCACTACTCCGTTTGATATACATTCCGGCCCGTATGAGCCTCTCTGGGAATGTATCCATAGGAATTGCAAAAAGTTTAGTCTTTTTAAGATTATTTTTTTAAAGGAAATTGTCGCCCTGGAAATGGCTTAGACGGTGTTGTTCTGCAGGCGCTCGGCGGCGTCGGCTTGCCGGCTCAGGAAGACCTGGCGCTCGCGCACGCGGTTGCCCGCGCTGTCGTAGGCATAGACGGTGGAGAGCGACGTGCCCACGTCGTCGATGCGCACGAGGTTCGTGCCGCTGTAGGTGTAGCGCAGGTCCTGGCCGTAATCGGACGTCTGCGACAGCGATCGGCCGGCGGCGTCGTAGCCGTATGCCGTCGCCTTGCCTCCCATGTCGATGCTGGTCTTCAGGCGGCCGTTCTCGTACTGCCAGGACATCGACTTTTCCTTGGCGTCCTTGGTGGCGATCTTGTGGTTCTCGGCGTCGTAGGCGATCAAGGTGCGGCCGTGCAGGGCGCGGTCGCCGCGCAGGTCGACCGTGGCCGTGCAGATCACGTTGCCGCTGCCGTCGTATTCCTGCTCGGTGCCGGTCTTGTCCGAGCCGAGGCTGCGGATCAGGCGGCCCAGTTCGTCGTATTCGCGCTCTTGTACCAACTCCTTGTAGTCGACCAGGTTGGATGGCAGCGGGCCGTAGCCGGTGTCGATCGCCAGGTACACGTTCACCGCGGCGGTGCGCGTCGTCAGCAGGTGGCCCAGGTGGTCGTAGCTGTAGCGGGTGGTGACGCCGGGCAGCGTTTCGCCGGGCAGGACGGTGTCCGGCTGCGTGGTGGAGAGGCGGTTGCCGAAGGCGTCGTAGGTGTTGGTGACGACGCCGCCGTCGGCGTGGATCTCCTGCGCCAGGTTGCCGGCGGTGTCGTAGACGTATTGGTTCAATGCGCCGCGGCCGTCGATCGTGCCGACCAGGCGGCCGAGGGCGTCGTAGCGGCTCGTCTGCAGGGCCGTTTGCTTGCCGCCACTTCCGATGGCCGTGCCGGACGTTTGCTGGTTGGCCTCGTTATAGGTGTAGGTCGTCTTCCAGTTCGGGTCGCGCGGATCGGTGATCAACAGCACGTTGCCCCAGCGGTCCAGGGTCAGCTGATTGCCCTGGAAGGCGGGCTTGCCGCCGGCGCGGACGGTGTTGCCGTAGACGACTTCCTGCGTGTGGCGGGCCACGCTGTCGGGGTCATTGATGATCTGCTTCAGGCGCTGGACGGCCTTGTCCGTCGCCGCGACGTGCTGCGCGGTCGTGGCCTGCAGCGTGGCCATCGCCGCCGACACCTGGGCGTTGAAGCGCTCGCGCTGCACGGCCAGGGACATGCTGCCGCCGGTGCCGGTGCCGTTGCTGTAGTAGTCGATGATGTCGACGACGGCCTGGCCGCGGTTGGCGGCGCGGCTTTCTACGCGGGAAACCTCGTCCTCTAGAAAGGTGCAGCTGGACTCTGCATTTGGTACAGGAGGTAATTTACGAACAGGCAGAACCCGATTTTTTTGGAGAAATTAATACTTTGAAAGCTCCGCAGCTATTTCTCTTTGCCCACGTTCAACTGCAAAAGCATGAGCATCCATTTCATGCATTGAAGGTCCGGTGTATCGAACATTAATATCAATCCCCTTTTTTATGAGCATCCTAACAATCTCTATATTCCCTATGTAAATGGCGCCGAATAACGGATTTTTTTCCGGCTCATCAGTATCCATCTCTGAGTTAAGGTCTAGTAAAAATGAAACTGCATCGATTTGACCCTTGGATGCCGCATAATTCAAAGCGTTTCCCTTGAAAATGCCACTCCGGGAATTGATGTCGGCTCCTGATGAGATAAGTATATTCATAGCTTCGATATTTCCCTCTCCTGCGGCGACATGCAAGAGCGTGCCAAACGGAGTATTGGCTCTGCACAGTGAAGCGTCTGAAGTAAGGATCTCCCGAAGATTCTGGTTTTCCCTCTTCAATATTGCATCGTATGCACTTTTTAACTGACTCATATTTATCTCCTTCGCGCTGCGGCTTGACCAAGTTCATCGAGTGCTTTCACTATATCAGCACGATTTCCACCGAACTGTTCTACGCTTTTCAACTCGTTGACCACGTTCCTCAATGCATTAATACCATGTTGCCCAGCAACGCGGTTGGGTGCCCAAGCAAGATTTTCAACGCCATAAATAGGGTCGATGTCGTACCTACGCAATAATTCCTGTCCCTCTCTTACTAATGCCTTCTGCGCGGGGCCGTTGCCTTCCTTGAACAGGATATGGTGCGCATGTGGGTCGGGCATTCCTTCTGGCGGGCCGCCAATAGCGTTACGTAGATAGGCGCCATAATTAAACTTGTCCGGTGCCACAAGCCGGAACGGAAGAGGAAAACCAGAGTAAAGGTCATTGGTGACTTCCGAATTGAGCTGTATCTTATACTGACCGTATTCCGAAAGGTACTTACCAGCTACGCCGAAACCAGCACCATAGACGATGGCATCACCGAACTCTTTACCTGAAAAGCCAAACTGACCAGACTGACCATCCGTTACCAAATGGGTGAGGTTACGACCTGCTTGATAGCTGAGATCGAACGAGCCACCAGCGGCTGCACCGGCCAAGCCGTACCCGAGATAACCGCTACCTGCTCGGCCCGCTACATATCCTCCCACGCGGCCTGCGACAGCCATGCTAGCTAAGGTTGTGGTGACATCTACAGCCGTTGCCTTCAAAAAGTTTCCGTTAGTTAATCTTCCGTTCGCCTCTGCGCGTATGCGGTCATCGTGTCGTTCAACGAAGCCAGCGGTAACAAAGTTCCAGGCCAAGTATGCTGTCTTTCGAGCTGCATAACTCGCTGCATCCAGAGGGCCCCGTGCCCCGTTAGCAATATCAGCATCTACCTGAGCATCAGTGATCCCAAGCGCAGCAGCGTTGGTATTCCCCTCAACGAAACGATGATAAGTTGCTTCAATCCCTAGCATAGCGTCGTTCTGACCCGATACCCCGGCATCAAAACTGCGCAACGTGATGTAGTCGCCAGAGGGGACGGCCGAAGTTGAGGCCGCAATCGACATCTCCGGCCCTGCATTCTTCGGAATTACTCCCCATCTCGCTAGTTGCTCACGTTGGGCATATGCATCTTCAGTTAGGCTAGCGGCAGGATAATACGTCCTACGTAACTGTTCATCCGCAGAATCGAATATGCTTTGGCTGGGCGCCTGCTGACTGCTCGTCTCCGTCGACCTTTCATTCAATTTTTTAGCAATGCTGCTGCCCAGCGCGTTGCCAAACGCATCCGTAGCAACCTGAGCAGCTAAGGGAATTCCTGGCCGCCAAAAAAGAAGCCACACCCATACCCCGCGCGATCAGCAGCGGGTTGGGGACGGCTTTATTAAAATTAGAGAGTCAGCGGCTGACCAGGAACCCATATAGGCATATGGCCGAGGCGGTGTCGGCTTACTCGAATAGATAGTGGCGCGAGAAATAGTTATTTAAACCAATTAGCTTGGCTCAAACCCCCGGACGATGCCGGTCTCTTTCTCTACAACAAAAACCACGGGGCCATCCATTAAGTTGCCATTTGGGGTAAACACGTCGAATACAGCCCCCCATTCGTTAGGCCACTTTTCGTCAAAGCTGATGCCTACGAATTCGTATCTGTACCCACGCAAGTCCAGCTGGCTTACATGCTCAATTGCCAATTCCTGAGCGCGCTCTTTCGAAATACTCATTACCAAAGTCCTCCTACCTTATCGATATACCAACGGGCGTGGCTCATTTCTTCCGGCTGCAAGCTATTCCAACGCTTTGGCATTGACTCCAGCTTATCGAAAACATATTGCTCTTTCATCAAACGTGTCTGAGCTGAGTACGTCGGCTCGCCCAACGCCTTGTATTGCTGATAGTGCGTCAGCTCGTGCCATACCTCATAATTTGTGGGGTTGTCACGCAATACTAAAGCCCTTTCGCCGGCGCTAAAGCCTCCGGCGTAACCCGGCGGAAGATGTTCGTCCCCAACCCTGAGCGCTATGCCTCGTCGTTCGAGGTAAGCTCCCAGCGTAGCCAGCTTTTCCTGACCATAAAGCTGGCCGCCCAAGCGCGCAGACCCTTCCATGGCGTCGAGCGAGTTAATACTGGTACGTGAAACTGCGCCGCCAGCAAGTGCCAATGCCGTGCTAGGTAGGGATGCACCAATTTCCTCTGGATTGCCGTGATAGAGCGCATTGAGCGTGCCGATCGGCGTAGACATCACAGCACCGTGAAGGATGTCTCCGGCCGTCGCAAGTCCGCCTTTCGTCATGACCGAGCGCACCAGCCCACTTTGTGGATCGTAAGGTCGCGTGTCACCCATTACACCAACTTCAGGCCCGAATATACTCTGCTTAGCGAAGCCGTAACCGTCTTTGACGAGGTTCGCGGTCCCAACGAAAGGTGCGCTGACGAGGTTATACGCGCCTTCGCCATATCCTTTGAGGAATCTGCCAACGCTGTTGAACGTGAAGAAGCCTTCGACAGCGCCAATGTTGCGAGCGATGCCGGGACTGTTGGATTGAACGGTCGGAAGGTCGCCGTTGCGCATAGCGCTGTAATACTGGTCGAGATCGTAAGCACGGGCTTGGTCAGCCGTCATTCTCTTTCCAACCGAATTGCCGATCACGCCAAGGTAATCGACCTGCGCTCCACGTTGGTCCTTAAAGGTGAATTGAGTGCTAAATGCACCCCATCCGGTGTCCAGAGAGCCGCCGGCATAATTGGAGACAGCGCCAAATCCCGATGACGTTCCGCTGCCGCCGGCGCTGGCGGACGAGAGCAGCATACCTGCATAGTCAGGACCATCGGCCATCGCAAGATACGCCGCGTCCTGTTTTGCAAAGGCGCGGCTGACAGCTTGCCTTGCCCGGAACGTGTCAAAGTCTTCGACGTTACCTTGCCCACTGCTGCTGCCCGCTCCATTGCCAGAAGATGTGGAACTGGCCATCGGTCGCATACTGTCGGCCAAGCTGCTCCCCAGCGCATTGCCAAACGCATCCCCGGCAATCTGAGCAATCTCAATTTTACCCCCGCGCGCGACCGCAGTCGCCACACCGGCTGCAAAGCCAACTGCGGTAGCCCTGGTCAGCGGGCTGCCCTTAAGGAAGTCTGCGACTGGGTTACTCCCGGTCAGATACTCCGAGGTTACCTGGCCCATGCCAGCCCCGGCAGCCGAAGCCGCAACGTTACGCCACTCAAATTTTTTCTGTAACCCAGTGGCCACTGCGACGGTCTGTGAAACTGCGTTCGATAGTGCCGCCCGCGCAGCTACAGCCTGCCAGGTGTCGCCCTGGAATGCGCTCGGCAGTCCTTGTAGTTCGGAAAGCCCTTGTGTCGCCGCTGCGCTGATCGCTGCTCTACCAACGGCCTTCCAGTCGAATTTGTCTTGCGATCCTGTCGCCATGGCGGTGAGTTGACTGGCGATTGAGCCGGGTATGGCGCCCAGATAGTGGGTTACCACCACCGCCACGATTACTGGGAGGATTTTTCCCATCACCCCGCAGCCATTGTTCGCCTTCGGCGGCGGCATTGTCGGCGCGGTACTGCCGATCTGCTCACTCGGATCATACGGTTTATAGGTGTCGTAGTCCCCGTGCACGGTGTTCACCCGCGCCGGAATACGCAGGATATCGCCCACCGTCAGCTTCGAGTCGGCCGTCAGCGCGTTCGCATCGGCGATCAGGTACCACAGGTTGCCGTCGCCCCACAGGCCTTGCGCGATGCTTTGCAGCGTCTCGTTGGCGCTTTGCACGCTGTAGCTGCTGGGCGCCGCCACCATCGATGGACTGGTGACGGGCATGTAGTTCGAGCCGAGCAGGTTGTCCGGACTCGCGCTTTCCTCGCCCAGCACATTGCCGTTGACGATCAGGTTGAAGCCGGCATCCTTGCCGTCCTTCTTGTACGACTGGACGTGGCCGTCCGCGTCGTACCACAGCCGGTTGCGCGTGGTGATCTTTTCCGGCTTGGTTTCGATGATCGAAATGCGGTTGCCGTTGACGTCATAGCTGCTCTCGACCACCGAGCCATCCTTCGCCAGCGTGGTCTTGAGTTCCTTGTACGAGTCGCGGTACTCGTACTCGATGCGGTAGATGCCCTTGTTCTTGCCATCGGCGGCCGACACCACGTCGTAGCCGGTCAGGTTGCCCATGGCATCGTAGCCGTTGAACCAGGTGTCCTGCATGCCGTCCAGGCTGGCGTTCGAGTCCTTCTGGCGCGTCATGTGGCCAAAGACGTTGTACGTGTAGACCCGCCGGGCCACTTCGATCCCCAGTTCCTTGAGCACGTCGGCAACGCCTCGTCCGGCCTTGTCGGCCAAGCCGGACTGGCTGACGCGGCCGCCTTCGTCGTAGTGGCGCTCGTCGATCAGCAGGCCGTCGCGTTCGATCGACAGCAGGCGGCCGGCCAAGTCGTAGTGGTAGGTTTCGGTCGTCTCGGCGTTCTTCTGAATGCCGTAGGAGAATCCATTGAAGACCACGCGCGTGCCCGAATACGTGTCGCTCAGGCGGTTGCCCGATCGGTCGTAGGTGATCGCGTGCCCGCTGCCGCGCACGGCGCGGCCAATGCCTTGCGCGTCCACTTGCCAGTCGCCGTTGACGATGGTCTGGCGGTTCATCACGTCGAACGCGTTGAACCTCGTGATCGGTGCCGTACTGCCGTAGCGGCTGACGATCTTGACGCGATTGCCGTTGGCGTCGTACTCGTAGTCCAGCTGCATCTGGTCGTCCTGGATGCGCGTGACGCGATTCAGGTTGTCGAATGTGATCGTGTTGTTCTGCAGGCGCTCGGCGGCATCGGCCTGGTTGCCCAGGAAGACCTGGCGCTCGCGCACGCGGTTGCCGGCGCTGTCGTAGGCGTAGACGGTGGAGAGCGACGTGCCCACGTCGTCGATGCGTACGAGGTTCGTGCCGCTGTAGGTGTAGCGCAGGTTCTGGCCGTAACCGGACGTTTGCGACAGCAATCGGCCGGACGCGTCGTAGCCGTATTCCGTCGCCTTGCCCCCCATGTCGATGCTGGTCTTCAGGCGGCCTTTGTCATACAGCCAGGACATCGAATTGCCCTTGGCGTCCTTGCTGGCGATCTTGTGGTTCTCGGCGTCGTAGGCGATCAAGGTGCGGCCGTGCAGGGCGCGGTCGCCGCGCTTGTCGACCGTGGCCGTGGAGATCACGTTGCCGCTGCCGTCGTATTCCTGCTCGGTGCCGGTCTTGTCCGAGCCGAGGCTGCGGATCAGGCGGCCCAGTTCGTCGTATTCGCGGCGCTGCACCAGTTCCTTGTGGTCGACCAGGTTGGACGGCAGCGGGCCGTAGCCGGTGTCGATCGCCAGGTACACGTTCACCGCGGCGGTGCGCGTCGTCAGCAGGTGGCCCAGGTGGTCGTAGCTGTAGCGGGTCGTGACGCCGGGCAGCGTTTCGCCGGGCAGGACGGTGTCCGGCTGCGTGGTGGAAAGGCGGTTGCCGAAGGCGTCGTAGGTGTTGGTGACGACGCCGCCGTCGGCGTGGATCTCCTGCGCCAGGTTGCCGGCGGTGTCGTAGACGTATTGGTTCAATGCGCCGCGGCCGTCGATCGTGCCGACCAGGCGGCCGAGGGCGTCGTAGCGGCTCGTCTGCAGGGCCGTTTGGGTGTCCTTGGCGCCGGTCGCCATGCCCGAGGTCTGCTGGTTGGCCTGGTTGTAGGTGTAGGTCGTCTTCCAGTTCGGGTCGCGCGAATCGGTGATCGACAGCACGTTGCCCCAGCGGTCCAGGGTCAGCTGGTTGCCCTGGAAGGCGGGCTTGCCGCCGGCGCGGGCGGTGTTGCCGTAGACGACTTCCTGCGTGTGGCGGGCCACGCTGTCGGGGTCATTGATGATCTGCTTCAGGCGCTGGACGGCCTTGTCCGTCGCCGCGACGTGCTGCGCGGTCGTGGCCTGCAGCGTGGCCATCGCCGCCGACACCTGGGCGTTGAAGCGCTCGCGCTGCACGGCCGGGGCCATGTCGCCTTCCGTGCCGTTGCTGTAGTGGTCGATGATGTCGACGACGGCCTGGCCGCGGTTGGCGGCGCGGCTTTCCCAGGATGACACCTCGTCTGGCAGCGGATCGCGTCCCAGCACGCGGCTCAGGACGAGCTTGACGAAGTCGGCATTGCTCTGGCCGGCCGGGAAGAAGTCGCGGCCCTCGGGCAGTTCGATCATGCCCTTGGCGACTGCCGCCATGTCGAGCTTTTCGCGGCTGATCGAATTCACCCACGACGCCAGGCCAGCGGCATCCGGCACGCGGTTCAACAAGGCACGGTAGAGCTGGGTCAGCGGACGGATCGTCGCGGCCGACGCGGTGTTCGCCAGCTTGGCCTGCGCGGTGCTGTCGTACCTGGCCGCGGCGTTGCGCGCGCTCTGGCTGGCCAGGCGGATTGCCGGCATCAGGTCGTTGCTGGCGCCGGCGTTGATGACTGTTTGCAGGTTGTTGGCGACGCGGTTGCCGAACGTGGTGCTGTCGTCCTTGCCCAGCAGGGGAACGATCGTGATCCATTTCTCGACCAGTTGCTCGCGGCTGAGCGGCGGCGGACCCGAGAGGTCGCCCAGCCAGGTGTGCATTCCAGCAGGCTCTGGGTCGCGATCGAAACTGTATTTGTACAGCTTCGTAATGAACTCCTCATTCGTCTTGCCGGCGTAGATGGCGGCGCCTTCCGAGCCTGTCATCAGTTCCTGCACGGCAGTGGTGAATGGCATGCCGGCGGCGAGACGCGATGTCCAGTGGGCGATTTCGCTCAATGCGGGCGCGCGATTCAATACCGCCAGATAGAGCTGGGCCACCTTGGCGGCGACCTGCACCTCTTGCGTCATCGCGGCGGTCTTGACGTAGGCGTCGGCCATCAACGCATCGGCCTTGCCGACTTCGGCGTAGCATGCGGCGAACTTGGCTGCTTCAGCGGCGCGGGCGAAGGTGTCGGCGGCGTTGCCGTCGGCGGTCTTCGTAAGCTCGAGCGCGCTTTTCCTGTCTACGTTTTCCTGATATTTGGCCTTGGCAAGCGCAGCAGAGCGTACAGCGCTGGTGGCCGAGCTTACTTTGCCAGCAACGTCGACAAGAGCATTCATCGTCGAAAGGATAGATGACGCGGCCGTGTACTTATCCCTGGCTTGCTGTGCAGCTCTCTTTGCGTCTTCGTACTTGTTCGTGTATTCAGCCAAGGCCGGGGCGTAGGCAGTTTGCGCCGATGACTGTGCAGATTTAGCTGGCTCAAGCGCGTCTCTATATCGCTCCGCCTTTGCGCGGTCCTGACTGATTTGAGAGCTGTTCTTCTGTGCTAAATATTTTTGTGAGTCGGCCGTTCGTACGAAGTATAACGCTACGTACTGGGGGGTAAACGTGCCAGCCGTAAGTGGGTTGGCCCAATGATCGATTTCGTCCTTCCTGACAGGTTGTGTGGGGTTCGGCCGGTTCTGGGTCAGTTTATACAGTTTCGTAACGAACGTTCGGTTATCGAGGCCTTTGTACTCGCTCTCAGGCTCGTTGAGCAATCCCTCAACAATATCCAAGCGAAGCTTCTCGCGATCCGCTTCGCTGGCTAGGCTGGCCATTGCTTCAATTTGAGTTGCCAAGCCGGGAAAGTCGGTAGAACCTCGAATTCCAACGTATAGGCGAACTATCTCACGAAAAACTGCATCGTAGTCCAATACCCATTTTGCCTGCTTGGCGTTCGTGGTAGCGTTTTCTACTGCAGTGTTTGCAGCTTCTAACTCCCGTTTCTTATCAACATAGGCGTTATAGATTCGACTGGCCTCTCTGACGGGGCCAACTGCATCTAACTGTGCCTTTGAGCTTGCAGCGTCCGCTTCGCCCTGCTGGGCCTTCAGGAATTGGTCGAGCTTTCCATCCAGCGCAACCCGCGCGTCGATCTGCTCGGGCTTACCATCGCTGTACTTGAAATAGTAAGTATTAAGGAAGTCCAACGTGACCGAATAGCGAGACGCCTGGTCATTGGTCCTGGCCTGGTCGTTGATTTTGCTTGCCCAGTCGGCAACCGAATCCTGTGCATCGGCCTCGCGTCCAAGGATGCGGCGATACAGCATCTTGACGAATTCAGTCTTGTCGGTCGTATTGAACGCGCCATTCATCTCGGAGCTCAGCATCATCACCCGCACCACCTCTTGCAACGTTGGGTGCGCGAGATGCCCTTCGATCTCCGAAAGGGTCAGTGTGCGCTTCTGCGGAGTGGCACTGTTGGGATCGCGCTGCAGCAGAGTTACATACAACTGCATGATCGTAAGCCGCCGCGCCGCCGTAACGTCGCCCTTGCCGTTTGCATCGCTTAGTGCACTGGTGACTGCCGCAACCGCCGTATTCTTTATCTGTTCAGCGCTACTGGCCGCGAGCCGCAGACTCTCCAGCTGCGAGCTAATTCGGTCGAGCTCGTCCAACCGCGCCTTGGCCTTGGCGATTTCATCTTGCGATGCCTGCGCCAGCACGGCGAAGCTCTCGCTCACTCGCGTCATGAAGGCGCCACGAGCCGCCAAATAATCGGCAGCCTGCTTGTCCGGCTGGGCGCTGGCGTACCCGACAAAACTCGACAAAATCCCCCAGGCCACCTGGCCGCGGGTCAGCGGCGCAGGTCCCTGCAGCTTGTCGATCCAGGAATCGACCTCGGACTGCTTTGGCGTGGCCAATCCCTTCAGCATCGTGCTGTAGACCTTGCGCACGAAGTCGCCGTTCGACATGCTGGGCGGATAGATCGACGTGCCTTCGGGCGGTGAAGTGATGAATCCGTCCGCAAGTTGCTCGCCCGTGGTTTTCGGATTTTCCATCTGCTTGGCAAAACCCGCCAGGTCCGGGTTGGCCTGGAACGACGCCACGTCGCGGCCCAGCAGGCCGACGTACAGCTGCATCACCAACACGCGTCGGTTCGCGTCGGTCTGGTTGACGGCATTGGCTTTCGCCAGGGCCAGCTTCGCGGCTGCCTGCGTTGCGGCCGTGGCGGCCTGGGCGCGAGCCTGCACGCTGTCGCGCGCCGCGCCAGCACTCTGCAGCGCCTTCTGGGCATTAGTCTGGAACCGTGTCTGCGCCGCCTGGTAAGCGTAGGCTATGGCATTGTCCGTACCCTGCGCCGTCACGCGCTGCAGCACCTCGCGCGCCGCGGCCAGGTCGCCGCCGCCAGCCCAGTCGAACGGCGAGAAGTTGATGGCGCAAGCCACGCCCACGGCGACCTTGTTGTCGTAGACGGCTCGCAAGTCCCGTTCCGCCTGCGTCATACCCTGGAAGCGCATCATGCCGTTGACGATGGCCAGGGCCACCTCGGGATACTTTTCCTTGGACGTCAGCAGGGCGGCGAAGTCGTTCATCTCCTTTTTCGCGCCGTCGCTGCCAGGAATCTGACCGAGCGCGAGCTGGTAGATGCGCTGCACGAATGCGAGCTCCCCCAATTGCGTGGTGGGCAGCAGGGCGCTCGCCGTTGCCGCTTCCCGACCATTGATGAATTCGCCAGCGAGCCTCGCAAACCGATCCGAACTCACGCCACCGTCGTTACCCTCGGTGAGCTTGGCCAGGTGGTAATCGAAGCCCACGCTGTCCGGCGTCCGGTTCAGCAATGCCACGTAGAGCCGGGACACCTGCGTGCGCATGTCCTCGAGCGGCTGCCCGGCGGCGGCGGCCGCGGCGGCGGCTTGGGCCGACTTGGCGGCCGAGGCGTTTGCATTGGCGATGATCAGCGCGTCCTTTACGGCTTCTTCGATCGCCGTCTGCGACGTGACGGCGGCGATCACCGCCTTGCTGATGTACTGGTCGTCTCCCGTCACATTGTCCTCGAGCCGCGGCTGCGCGAAGCTCAGGGCGATGCCCAGCTTGTTGTTGAACAGCTTGCGTTCCGCGACCTTGGCCGGGTCGCTGCCGGCATACGTGCTGACCTGGTTGGTCAGGTCCACCACAAACTTGCCGGCGCTGATGGCGCCGCTGTTCAGGCGCCCCACCCAGCCGCTCTGTTCCGTTACGGTCGCGGAACGGCCGAGCATCGTGCGGTAGACGCGGCGCACCAGCTGTTCGTTATATTGCTGGGTACTCAGGTCTACCTTCGGATACAGCAATGGATCCTTTGCTTCGTCTCTGTCCAGGATGCGGTCGGCGATGCGTTCGATCGACGGGTCGCTGCTCAGCGCATTGAGCCAGGAGTCCAGCCCGGCTTGTTCGGGCGCGCGGCCGAACAGCGCCAGGTAGACCTGCGCGATCTGGGTGCGAGACTGGTTCTTCTCGCCCAGCGTCGTCGCCAAGGCCTTGGCCCCGGCCAGGTCGGTGGCGGCCATCTCGAATACCTGCTTCGCATCGGCGACGACCGTGCCGCGCTGGTCGACGGCATAGCTAACGGCTGCTTCGGCGTAAGCATCGAGGCGCTTGCGTGCCCGGGTTTCCAGGCTGTCCTGGCCTTGCGCCGGCTTGGCCTTCGGCGGCATGTGCACGCTGGCCGTGTCGATCAGGTCGAGGATGACCTGGCCGCGCGCATTGCCCGGCTGGCCGAGCGCCGCCTGGTAACGCTGGGTCCAGTAGGCCAGGTCGGTGGCGTAATTCTCGTCGCCCCCGGCGCGGCCGAAGATGACGTCCATGATGTTTTTCATGGTGGCGCCCACGTCGTTGCCGAAGCGTGCCTTGCCCTCCGTGCTGCCAAGGAAGTCGAGCACCAGGTCGGCCAGCGACGCGCCTGCGTTCATGCGCGTGATGTAGTGGTTCAATCCGGCCAGGTCGGCGGCGCGGTTCAGCGCCACCGCGTACACGCGTGCCAGCTGCAGGGCGGCGTCGCGCGACTGGCCCGCCGCCACGCTGAACGTGCCGCCGGTGCGCTCGAACTGCGCCTCGCCGGCCGGCTGGACGATGACCTTGTATTCGTAGTCGCCTGCAGGCAGGCCGGCCGCATTGAAGCCGGTGTAGGCGCCGTAGGCGGCGACCCGCTCCGGGCTGGCATCGGTCCACGCATTGCCGCCACGGATGCGGTACTGCACCTTGATCGATGCCGGCTGTTCGCCCGGCTCACCCACCAGCATGACCGGGCTGACGGTGCCCCCGGTCGCGGCTTGCACAGACCAGCTGTCCGTGCGGGCATCGCGCACCAGCACCTGGCTTCCGGTGTCGCCGCGCCGCACGTCGATCTTGCGGCCCAGCAGGTCGTAGCGCACGTCGGTGCGCAGCACGTCGCCGAGCGCGAGCACGGCGTTCGGCGTCGTCAGGTTCGCCAGCCTGTCCATGTTGGCATCCGTGCCGACGATCTGCGCCGTCGCGTTGCCCAGCACGTCGTACAGGGTGACCTTCGATACGCCGTCGCCCGCGTTGGTAAACCATGCCCGGCCAGCCCGGTCGTAGTTGGTCATCTCGACAATGCGGCCGGTTGTCCCCGTCATCAAGGTGACGGCCGTCGTTTCGCCGAAGGCGTTATAGGTGTAGACCCGCTGCGAGTTGGGCAGGCTTACGTTCGTGATGAGGTTCGCATTGCCCGGCGTCTCGACGCTGCGCACGCGGCCCAGCGCATCGTAGCGCGATACCTCGAATTGCACGTGCCGGTTGTTCCAGTTGTCCGTCGCGAACTGGGCCTTGCGCACCAGGCGCCCGTACACGTCGTAGGACATGTAGACGACCGAACGGTCGGCGTCCGCGCGCACGAACTGTTCCGCGTCGACCATTGTCACGGCGCGGCCGGCCGCGTCGTAGTGCGTGGCGGTGATGCGGTTGGCGCTGTTGGCCAGCATCGCGGCCGTCGCGACCGGCGTGCTGCCTTCGGTACCGTCCGGCGTGCCGTCGGCGTAGTCGACGCGCAGCACCACGTTGCCCAGGATGTCGAGCTTGAATTCGGTGAACGCCGTCTTGCCGTCCGTCGCCGCGCGGCCCTGCCACGTGGCGCTGGCGTGGCCGAGCGCGTCGTAGGCCGTGTAGGCGCGGTTGCCCAGCGCATCGGTAACCTTGACCTGGTTGCCGACGGCATCGTAGCCGTACGTCGTGGTGACGTCGCCGTCCCGTTTGACACCCTTGTCGTAGAAACCGACGCCGACACGCGTTTCCGCGGTCTTGCGATTGAGCTTGTCGTATTGGTAAGACAGCACGCGGTCGTTGGCGGCATTGGCGGTGACGCCGGCGAACGACGTCGCGCTCCAGCTGCCGTAGGCATCGGCGTATTCGGTCTGGCGTTGCAGGTTGCCGGCGAAGTCGTAGTCGAACGTGGTCAGGTAGCCGCTGCGGTTGCCCGGCAGGTCGGACAGCGCCTGCACTTGCGCGATCTTCTCGCCGCGCGCGTTAAAGTACGACATCGTCACCGCGGCTTCCGTCACGGCGGCACCGGCGGCGTTCGCGCCGAACACCGCCTGGCGCACGATGGCGCCGAACGCGTCGTACTCGTTGACGGTCTTGCGGCCGGCTTCCTGGTAGACGTTGCCGGTGGTGGTGTGGGCATCGTAGACGAAGGTCACCGGCTGCATTTCCGACAGCACCCGGCCCTTGGCGTCATGCGTGTAGCGGATGGTGCGGTCCTTGCTGCCGTTCTTCTGCACGAGCGCACCGAAATCAACGGCGGAAACGGTGGTCAGCGTACGCTCGCCCAGCCGGCTTTCGCCGTCGTAGCGCGTCAGGGCGACCACGTCGCCGAAGGCATTGCGCTCATAACCGGTGACGTAGCTGGCGCCATCGACTTCCCAGCGTACCCGTCCGGCGCGGTCGTAGATCTTGTAGCTGGTCACGCCGCCGACGTCGGTGTTGGACACGGCGTTGCCGAGCGCATCGTAGGTGACCTTGACGGTACGGGCGTTGCTCGCCACCTCCTTCGGCCGCGCATCGGAGCCATACCAGTTTTCCGACCAGGTCTTGCCCGGGGCGTCGTCATAGACCAGGACCGACGGCAGCGTGGTCTCGACCTGGCGGCCCACCGCGTCGTAGGCGTATTGCGTGGCGCGCTCCTTGCCGGCCACGCCATGGGCTTCGATCCGGCGCACCAGGTTGCCCAGCACGTCGTATTCCATCTTCGTGACGAGCGCCTGCTGCGCCACGCCGCCCCAGTTGCCGGGACGGGCCAGCGCGCTGTCCGCATAGGCCGTCACCGGCGGGCTCGTCTCGCTGACGAGGTGGCCGGCCGCATCGTAGGCGTAGGTCCAGGTGTTGCCAAGCTTGTTGGTGAACGACAGCTTGCGGCCCAGCGCGTCGTAGCCATAGCGCTCGGTGTTGAAGGTGGCGTCCGTGACGGCGATCAGGTTGCCGCCAGCATCGTAGTCGTAGGCGGTGACACGGGTGCGCTCGTCGGTCTGCTGGGCCAGCGTCGCTTTCGCGGCCTTGTCGAGGATCTCGAAATCGCTCAGGTTGGCCGACAGGGCCAGCGCGATCGGGAACGCCAGCTCGCGCAGCACGCGGCCGTTGGCATCGTAGTCCTTGCCGGTCAGGTAGCCCTGGGCGTCGATCGCGTAGCGCAGGCGGCCGTCGGCATAGTAGGCGAAGTACTGCTTGCGGTCGGCATCTTGCGCGCGGGTCGCCATCAGGCGCGCGACGTCCGCCGCGCTGGCGGCGCCGTTCGCTTCGGCGGCCGTCAGTTCGGTCGCGTAGGCGATCGACACGATGAAGTTGCCGTTGCCGTCGTAGCGGCGGAACGACACGGCGCCTTCCGGGTCGATGACGTAGGCCGGGCGATTGTTGTTGTCGTAGAAGGTGCGGGTGACGCGGTCGGTCGCGGCCGGCGCGGGTTGGAAGTTGGGGCCGAGGCGGCCGCTGACGCTCACCGGCGTGGCGAACTGCGTGGACTTGACCACGTTGCCACGGGCGTCGTATTCCAGGCGTACGGCCGATCCCAGCGTGTCCACCGTCGCCACCAGGCGGTTGCCGCCGTCGTAGCTGTAGCGCGTCAGGCGGTCGCGCGCGTCGTCGACGGTGCCCGCCAGCGGCGTTGCCGCGTTCACGTTCGTCAGCGCCGTGGCGTGCTCGCGCACGCTCAACAGGTTGCCGGCGGCGTCGTATTCGCGCGTCGTCAGGGCCCACTGGCCGTTCGTGCCCAGCGATTTCGCGCTGGCGGTGACCCGGCCCATGGTGTCGTAGTTGTAGAGCGTGACGGCGTCGTTGGCGTTGCCCGCCAGCGCCGCGATCTGCGCCATGGTGGGCGCGGCACTCTTCAACGGTGTCGCACGGCCAATGCGTTGCTGTACATTACCGCTGCCATCGTAGACGGTTTGCACGACTGCCCATTCGCGTTCGCCATCGACGCCGCGCTGGGCGGTCGCGGTGGCGACAGGGCGGTTGTTGGCATCGTAGAAATACATGACGACGCTGTTGCTGGCACGGCCCGCCTCGGTGGCGCGCGCCGGGTCGACGATCCAGGCCGCGATGGCCGCGTCGGTCGGCTTCAGGTCGGCGCTGGCGAACGGCGTGGCGAAGCCGGTGCGCTGGACCAGCCGGCCGGCGCTGTCGTAGACCTGGCTCGCGACGGCCCACTGGTTGCTGGCGCCGGCGGACTGCAACGTCAGCGTGGCGGCCAGGCGGCCGTTCTTGTCGTAGACGAAGCGCTGGCGGGTGTCGTCGGCTGGGGTGCTGCGCGATCCAGTGGCGAGTGCTTGCTCGATATCGGCGACGCTTGGGGGATTGTCGAAACGCTTGGCGAAAGTGAGCTGTTCGACGACCCGGCCTTCCGCATCGTAGCTGAACGCGGTGAGCACATTGGATGCATCGACCGTGGCGCGCACCCGTCCTGTCTTGTCGTACAGCGTTTGCGTAACGGCATCCAGCACCGAAGGCGACGTACCGTTGGCGATGCTATGGCGGGTGACCTTGCCGGCCTGGCCGAACGCGTTGTAGCTGGTGACGGTACGATAGCCCATCGCGTCGGTCGCGTCGGTACGCAGGCCGCGCACGTCGTAGGTGAACGACTGGGTGCGGTCCAGACTTGCGTTGGCGAGCGCCGCCAGCGCGGCCACGCTCGTGGCGTCGCTGCCGGACTTGGCGTATTGGGTGATGCTTGCGACCGTGTCGCGTGCGCTGTAGGTGCGGCCTTCGACGTTGCCGTTGGCGTCGACGGAGTAGACCAGGCGGCCGTCGGTATCGTAGTAGGCGCGCTGGCGGGCGAAAGCACCGTTTACGGCAGCGGAAAGCTCATTCGCCGACGCGTGCCCACGCTTGCCGATCGCCGTCGCGATCTGCGACAGCGGCGTGCGGTACTGCAGCGTGCCGGTGACTTCGTCGAATGCGTTGTACTCGGTCTTTTGCACCGAGCCGTCGGCATTGGCCGCGTAGACCTTGCGGCCGTCGTTGTCGTAGTAGTACCTGGTGTAGAAGGCGCTACCCGTTTTCGGCAGCTTGTCGACCGTGCCGGCAGTGGCGATGGTGCCGATCTGGGCGGCCGTCAGCGGTGTGGTGTAGCGCGCCACCTCGATCAGGTCACCGAACGGGTCGTAGGTGTAGTGTTCCCAGTCGCCGGCCGCGTTGATCGTGGCCGCCAGGCGGTCCTGGTCGTAGACGTACAAGGTGCGGTTGCCCAGCTGGTCCGTCATGCTGATGCGGTGGCCATCCTTGTCGTAGGTGTAGGTGATGCCGTAGTCGGCCCAAAGACGTGCCACTTCGTTGCCTGGCGTCGTGCCTGGCAGCGCCGCCAGCTTGACGGCGCCCTCCGGGCTCAGTTCGCCCGTGACGCGGCCCAGTGCATCGTAGCGCCGCGTCGACGTGCGCTCGGCGGTGGTCGGACTGCCGCGCGTGATGGAAACCTGCCGCCCGGCGCTGTCGTAGCCGTAGCGGATGATGTCGTTGTTGGCGGCCGTTTCCGTCACCAGCTGGTTCATCGCGTTGTAGGTGTAAGAGGTGACGCGGTCGTCCGCGCTGGTCTGCACGCCCAACCCGCTCAATGTGGCGGCAGTCGGCGTCGCCACGGCGATCGCATATTGGCGGCGCCTGGTGACGTTGCCCGACGCGTCGTAGGTGATCTCGGTCAGGTAGTTGGCGGCGTCGACGATGCCGACCAGCTGGCCTTTGCCGTCGTACAGGTTGCGCTGGTGTGCGACCTTGTCGTTCGGGCCAGGGCGCAGCACGTCGAGCTTGCCGGCGGCGCGCAGGTCGGCCCGGGCCGGCTGCAGCGACGTGATCGTGTCGACCAGGCGGCCGGCAGCGTCGTAAACGAGTTCGGTAAGATAGCCGGCGCCGTCCAGCTTGCCGACGAGCTTGCCGTCGTTGTCGTAGAAGATGCGGCTGATGCGGTCGTCGTTGCCGGCTTCGTCCGGGAATATCGCCGGGATCTGGCCGGCCACGATCGCGTTCGTATCGACCGGCTTGGCGCGCGCGATGGTGCGCACCAGGCGACCCGCGCCATCGTATTCGAGACGCGTGAGGTAGCCGCTGGCGTCGACCGACGCGAGCAGGCGGCCGCCGGCGTCGTGGTTGCTCCAGGTGCGGCGGTTGGCTTCGCCCAGCGTGGTGGGGCGCAGTGCGGCGAGCGAGGGATACAGCAGCGTGCCGTCGCTGGCCTGCAGCAACGAGGTATCGACATCCGCCGCGTAGCGGATCGTGCCCGTCACGCGGCCGTCCTTGTCGTACAGGTATTCGACCATGGACTTGCCGACGATTTCCGCAACCTTGCGGCCGGCCGTGTCGTACAGCGTATGGGTAATGTTGTTGTAGCTGTCCCGCGCGGCGCGCACGCGGCCGTTGGCGTCGTAGTCGAATTTCAGCAGGCCGGTGCCCTCGGGCAGTTTATCGGCCGAGGCATAGGTGCGCAGCAGCGCGCCCGAGGCGTCATGGAACTGCTGCTGCTCCAGGTAGGAAGCCGTTTCACCGGCGGCGTAGGCGCTGACCGTGACCTGGTTGGTGGCGTCGACATAGGTCGTGACCTTGCGCGTGCCGTCGGCTTCCGTGCGCGACAGCTGGCGGCCCAGCTCGTCGTAGGTGTAGCTGGTCGCGGGGCTGTTGTTGACAACCTCGCTGCGCAGCTGGCCGGATTGATCGTAGATAAAGCGCCGCACCGTTTGGGTGCCGTCCGTCTTGCCCACGCGGCCCTGGGAACCGGTATAGGTGGTCGACGACGCGATATTGCCGCGGCTGTCGTAGCCATAGTCGACCTGGCTGGCAACGCCGTTCGCTTCCGCCGCGATTTGCGTCGTCCATGCGTCCAGAACATTGAGTGGTTCGGTAGCCGGTAGCGCGCGGTTGTATTCCAGCTTCGAACTGATCTGGCCAAGTGCGTTGTAGCGGTATTCGGTGATGCTGCGCGTCGGCGAGACGATGAAGCGGATGCGCCCTTTGTTGTCGCGCACGTAATGCTGAGTTTTGCCGTCGCCGGGGCCGTCCGGGCCGTCGCCGTCCGGGTCCGCCACGGAATACGACGTCTCGTTGTCCATGTAGTTGGTGGCGCTGTAATAGCGCCTGGTCGTGCGGCCGTCCGCGTCCCGCTCCATTATCCGATTGCCGTTGGCATCGTAACCGTAGACGGTCGCGCGCCCGGCCGGGCTCACGGTACGGATCACGTTGCCCGAGGCATCGTAGTAGAACGAAGTCACCAATTCCGCGCCATCGACGTACCGCGTCACGCTGGTGAGCTGGCCGCGGTTGTCATAGGCGTAGGTGGTGCGATTGCCGGCCGGCTCGGTAACGGTGGTGCGGCCCGGCGTGGCGTAATCGAAGCGGGTGATGCGACCCAGTGCGTCGCTGACGCTGGCGACGCGGCCCGCATCGTCGTAGATGAAATTGAGCTCGCTATTGTCGCTCTGCCGTACCTGCTTCAGGCGGCTCGTGCTGTCCCAGTACTGGTAGCTGGTGCGGTACACCTTGCCATCGGCGATCGAGCGATCCTGCGGGCTCAGGTCGACGACGACGGCGGTCAGGCGGTTCTGCGTGTCGTATTCATAATAGGTCCGTACCTCTTCCTGGCCGTTGGCCGGCGTGGTGCGGATCTTGACGAGGTTGCCATTGACGTAGTCGTAGCGGCTGACGTCGCCGGTCTGGTCGGTCACGGTCTCAAGCTGCCCGGCGGCGTTGTAGGTGTACTTGACACTGTCCTGCTGCAGTTCGCCGGTGGCGACGATGCGACCGGCCGAGTCGTAGCGTTCGTAGATGCCGTTGCGGTTGCGGTAGTCGCCCAGCCAGGTCCAGCCGGTGGCATCGCCCAGCAGCGTATCGTGGGCGCCGTCGCCGTCCGTGCTGCGGTAGGCACCGCCCGCTGTATCGTAGGTGTACAGCTGGCTGCTGCCGTCGCTGTCGATACGGGTGACCGTGCTGCCTGCCGTGTTCAGCGTGCCCGTCAGGCCAGCGATGCGCTTGGCCGGGCCGGTCATCCAGTTGCTGCCATTGCCGCTGCTGAGATTGCCCTGGGAGTTGTAGGTGCGGGTCAGCGCGACGTCGACACCCAGCGATACCAGCCACTCGTCGCGATCGTTGACGACCAGATTGCCGTTCGCGGCGTTGATATAAACCGCTTCCTTGGTGGCGCCGTGGGTGCTGTTTCCGAACATCCCGGCCGCCCCCAGCGTGCTTGCCGAACCATTTTGCACACCCAACCCATTACCGCCAACAATCGCAACCATTCTTCCCTGCTCCGTCTGATAAACATGCCGGCCCGTCCGGGCCTCTCTGGGAATGTATCCACGGAAACTGGAGAAAGTTTAGGATTTTCGAGATTATTTTTGCATTGGTTGTGGATTCTCGGAAATATTTCCTGATATGAATGCTAGCGCCACTGCTGCGTGTGATTATTGGGCCACCACTACTGGCAAGTACGCCTCGCAAAACTCCGCCGGCATCCGCCGCGGCCGGCCGCTGCCGATCTCGATGCACACCAATTGCCAGCGTCCGCGCATCACGGTGGTGCCGTCGCTGGCACGCACCAGCTGGAAGCGGCGCTCCATCGTCAGCTTGCCATCGGTGCCGCACAGCCACGTCCCCAGCAGCAGTTCGTCGCCCAGGCCAGTCGGCAGCAGGTACTCGTATTCCGCTTTCGCGATCGCCATCGCCCGGTCCAGCCGGCGGTAGGCCGCGAGGTCGAGACCCAGCGCTTCGGAGTGCGACCAGCCGGCCTGCTCGCACCAGCGCACGTAGACCGCATTGTTGGTGTGATCGAGGCCGTCGATATCGGCGGCCAGCGGCGCGACGGGGTAGATGTGCGGTTGCGGGAAATCCCAGTTCAAGGTGCTCTCCGGTCGAGGTAATGGTGCATTGTATCGCGCTGCAAAACGCGGCACAGGCCCCTGTTCTGCGGAAATTTCTTGATGGCGTGGGCTATACGGGGTTTTTGACAGGTTTTACATCGTGGTGCAACATGGGGTATCGTCTACTGCGGTTCAATAGACAAAACGATAAACCGCATAGCGAAACCAAGGAGTGACAATGAATGCCGGCGCTTCCCCCGCCGTCGTGCGCGAGCTGCACGACGATATCCTTGTGGTAACGATCAATAACCCCCCGGTCAATGCGCTCGGCACCAGCGTGCGTCGCGGGCTGCTGGAGGCGCTGGAGACGGCCGAGGCGACGCCGCGCGTGCGCGCCGTGCTGCTGCTCGGCGCGGGGCGCGACTTCCTCGGTGGCGCCGACATCCGCGAATTCGGCCAGCCGCCCCAGCCACCGGCGCTGCCGGACGTATGCAACCGCATCGAGGCCTGCGCCAAGCCGGTGCTCGCCGCCATCCACGGCGCCGCGCTGGGCGGTGGCCTGGAGGTGGCACTTGCCGCGCACTACCGCATCGCGCTGGCGTCGGCGAGGCTGGGCCTGCCCGAGGTGCTGCTTGGCCTGTTGCCCGGCGCTGGCGGGACCCAACGTACGCCCCGGCTGATCGGTGCCGCGGCGGCGCTCGATCTGATGCTGGGCGGCCGCCACGTCGGCGCGGCCGAGGCGCTCGAGCTTGGGCTGGTGGACCGCGTGGCGGCCGGCGACGTGGCGCAGGACGAAGGTCTGGCCTATGTGCGCGAACTGCTGGCGCAGGGCGCGCCGGTCCGGCGCACGCGTGACGCTGGCGCGCTGGCGGATCGGCCGGCACAGCAGGCCGCCATCGACGCGGCCCGCGAGAGCATCGCGCGCAAGCCCACGGGCCTGTTTTCGCCGGGACGGATCGTCGAAGCGGTGCAGGCCGCGCTCGACCTGCCGTTCGACGCGGGCCTGGCGCGCGAACGCCAGGTGTTCATCGAATGCCTGGACAGCCCGCAGCGCGCTGGCCTGGTGCATGCCTTCTTCGCCGAGCGGGCCACGGCGAAGGCACCGGAGATGGGCACGGCGCGGCCGCGCCCCGTCCACGCCGTGGGCGTGGTTGGCGGCGGCACGATGGGCGCCGGCATCGCGGTGGCGCTGCTGGACGCCGGCCTGCCGGTGACGATGGTCGAGCGCGACGAGGCGGCACTGGCGCGCGGCCGCGCCAACGTGACGAAGGTGTACGACGGCCTCGTCGCCAAGGGTCGCATGACGGCCGCGCAGCGCGACGCCGTGCTGGCGCGCTGGCACGGCAGTACCGCGTTCGAGGCGCTGGCCGAGGTCGACCTCGTCATCGAGGCCGTGTTCGAGGAGCTGGACGTGAAGCTGGCCGTGTTCGCCCAGCTGGAGCGGGTCTGCAAGCCCGGCGCCGTGCTGGCGACGAACACCTCCTACCTCGACGTCGACCGCATCGCGGCCGCGACAAGGCGGCCGGCGGACATCATCGGCCTGCACTTCTTCTCGCCCGCGCACGTCATGAAGCTGCTGGAGATCGTGGTGCCGGCCCAGGTGGCGCCGGACGTGGTGGCGACCGCGTTCGAGCTGGCGCGCAGGCTGCGCAAGACGCCCGTGCGCGCCGGCGTCTGCGACGGTTTCATCGGCAACCGCATGCTGGCCGTGTATCGCCAGGCCGCCGACCACATGATGGAGGACGGCGCCTCGCCGTACCAGATCGACCGCGCCATCCGCGCCTTCGGCTATCCGATCGGGCCGTACGAGATGGCCGACCTGGCCGGCGGCGACATCGGCTGGGCCACGCGCAAGCGCAAGGCGGCCACGCGCGACCCGGCCGCGCGCTACGTGCAGATCGCCGACCGCCTGTGCGAGCGCGGCTGGTTCGGCCAGAAGACGGGCCGCGGCTTCTACCGCTATCCGGACGGCGCCCGCCAGGGCGTGCCCGATCCGGAAGTGGAAGCCATCATCGACGCCGAGCGCCAGCGCGCCGGCGTCACACCCCGCACATTCAGCGACGACGAGATCGTGCGGCGCTACCTGGCCGCGATGATCAACGAGGGCGCCAACGTGGTCGACCAGGGCATCGCGCTGCGCCCCCTGGACGTGGACGTCACGCTGCTGCACGGCTACGGCTTCCCGCGCCACCGCGGCGGGCCGATGAAGTACGCCGACATGGTGGGCCTGCCGCAAGTGCTGGCCGACATCCAGCGTTACGCCGAGGACGATCCCTTGTTCTGGCGGCCATCGCCGCTGCTGCTGCGCCTCGTCGAGCGGGGCGCCAACTTCGACAGTCTCAATCAACCGGGAGCCAACCATGCGTGAAGCCGTCATCGTGTCCACCGCCCGCACCCCGCTGACCAAGGCGCACCGCGGCGAATTCAACATCACCCCCGGCGCGACGCTGGCGGCGTTCGCCGTCCGTGCCGCCGTCGAGCGCGCCGGCATCGAGCCGGACCTGATCGAGGACGCGGTGCTGGGCTGCGGCTACCCGGAAGGGACGACCGGCCGCAACATCGCGCGCCAGGCCGTGATCCGCGCCGGCCTGCCGATCGCCATCGCCGGCACCACCGTCAACCGCTTCTGCGCCTCCGGGCTGCAGGCGATCGCCATGGCGGCGGGGCGCATCGTGCTGGATGGCGCGCCGGCGATGATCGCCGGCGGCGTCGAAAGCATCTCGCACATCCGCACCCGCGAAGGTGCGGACACGGGCATGGACCCGTGGATCCTGGAGCACAAGCCGGCGCTGTACATGCCGATGATCGAGACCGCCGACATCGTCGCGCACCGCTACGCCATTTCGCGCGAGGCGCAGGACCGCTTTTCCGTCGCCAGCCAGCGCAAGACCGAGGAAGCGCAGCTGGCGGGGCGCTACCGCGAGGAGATCGTGCCCTGCACGACGACAATGACCGTCACCGACAGGGAAACCGGCAAGGTGTCGCACCGCGAAGTCACGGTCGAGGAAGACAACTGCAACCGCCGTGGCACCACGTACGAGGCGCTGGCGAAACTGGCGCCCGTGATGGGGCCGGACCAGTTCATCACCGCCGGCAATGCGTCGCAGCTTTCCGACGGCGCCTCGGCCTGCGTGATGATGGAAGCGCGCCTGGCCGAGCAGGCTGGCTTGCGTCCCTTGGGGGCCTTCCGTGGCTTGGCGGTGGCGGGCTGCGAGCCGGACGAGATGGGCATCGGGCCCGTGTTCGCGGTGCCGAAGCTGCTGGCGCGGCATGGCCTGAAGGTCGAGGACATCGACCTGTGGGAACTGAACGAGGCCTTCGCGTCCCAGGCTCTGTATTGCCAGCAGCGCCTGGGCATTCCGGACGAGCGCCTGAACGTCAACGGCGGCGCCATCGCCATCGGCCATCCGTTCGGCATGACGGGCGCGCGCCTGGCCGGTCACGTCCTGCTGGAAGGGCGGCGGCGCGGCGCCCGTTATGCCGTGGTCACGATGTGCATTGCCGGCGGCATGGGCGCCGCCGGCCTGTTCGAAATCTACTGAAGGATCGTCATGGACCTGAATTTCACCCCTGAAGAAGAGCGCTTCCGCGACGAGGTGCGCGCATTCCTGGCCGAGCGCTTGCCTGAGCGGCTGTCGAGCAAGGTGGCGGGCGGCCGTCACCTTTCCAAGGCCGACATGGAAGAATGGCATGCGATCCTGAACGCGCGGGGCTGGCTGGCCAACCACTGGCCGCGCGAATACGGTGGGCCGGGCTGGACGGCCGTCGAGAAGTTCATCTTCGAGAACGAGTGCGCGCTGGCCAACGCGCCGCGCATCGTGCCGTTCGGCGTCAACATGCTGGGCCCCGTGCTGATCAAGTATGGCAGCGAGGCGCAGAAGCGCCGCTGGCTGCCGCGCATCCTGGACGGCTCCGACTGGTGGTGCCAGGGCTATTCCGAGCCCGGTGCGGGCTCCGACCTGGCGGCCGTGCGCACCACCGCCGTGCGCGGGGTGGACGGGCAGGGCGAGCATTACATCGTCAACGGCCAGAAGACCTGGACGACCCTGGGCCAGTACGCCAACATGATCTTCTGCCTGGTGCGCACCGACCGCGAGGCCAAGAAGCAGGAGGGTATCAGCTTCCTGCTGGTGGACATGACCTCGCCCGGCGTCGAGGTGCGGCCCATCATCACGCTCGATGGCGGCTACGAGGTCAACGAGGTGTTCCTGACCGACGTGCGGGTGCCCGCCGAAAACCTGGTGGGCGAGGAGAACCGTGGCTGGAATTGCGCCAAATACCTGCTGACGTACGAGCGCACCAATATCGCCGGCGTCGGCCTGTCGGTGGCGGCGCTGCAGCGGCTGAAGAAGGTCGCGGCCGAGGTGCGCCGCAACGGCCGCCCGCTGGCCGCAGACCCGGCCTTCGCGGCGCGGCTGGCGCGCGTGGAAATCGACCTGGAGAACATGAAGACGACCAACCTGCGCATGATCGCGGCGGTGGCCGGCGGCGGTGTGCCCGGTGCCGAGAGCTCCATGCTGAAGATCCGCGGCACCGAGATCCGGCAGGAGATCCTGGCGCTGACACGGCGGGCGATGGGCGTGCATGCGCGACCGTTCATCGCGGCCGCGCTGGACGGCGACGTGGAAGCGCCGCGTTTCGGTCCGGACTTCGCCCATGCTGCCGCGGCGCAGTACTTCAACAATCGCAAGCTGTCGATCTTCGGCGGCTCCAACGAAATCCAGAAAAACATCATCGCCAAGATGATCCTCGGCCTGTAAAGGAAGCACCATGAATTTCGAGCATACGGAAGAACGGCGCATGCTGGCGGACAGCCTGGACCGCTTCATCGCCGCGCAATACGGCTTCGAGACGCGCAACCGCATTGCCGCATCGAGCCGGGGATTTTCAACGGAACTGTGGGCGCGATTCGCCGAACTGGGCGTGCTGGGTGCCCTGTTCCGCGAGGAGGACGGCGGCTTCGGCGGCACCGGCCACGATATCGCGGTGGTGTTCGAATCGCTGGGCCGCGGCCTGGTGCTGGAACCGTTGCTGGGCAGCGCCGTGCTGGCAGGAGAAGCCATCGCGGCGGCCGGCAGCAATGCACAGAAGGCGCTGCTGGCCGGGATCGTCGACGGCAGCACGATCGCGACCTTCGCGCATGACGAGCCGGACACGCATTACGAGCTGGCGCGGGTGGGGATGACGGCGCGCCGCGACGGCGCCGGCTGGGTGCTGGACGGCCTCAAGTCGGTCGTGCCGCATGGCGAGCATGCGGGGCTGTTCGTGGTCTCCGCCCGCACGGCAGGCGCGATCGACGACGAGCGCGGCATCTCGCTGTTCCTCGTGCCGGCCAGCGCGGCCGGGCTGGCGGTGCTGGGCACGCCGACGATGGACGGCGGCCGGGTTGCGCAGGTGACGTTCGACAGCGTGCGACTGGACGCCCACGCGCTGCTGGGAGAGGATGGCCACGGTTACCCGACGCTGGAGCGCGCCGTGGGCCGCGGCATTCTGGCGCTGTGCGCGGAAGCGCTGGGAGCGATGGAAGCAGCCAAGGCGGCGACGCTGGACTACCTGCGCACGCGCAAGCAGTTCGGCGTGCCGATCGGCAGCTTCCAGGCGCTGCAGCACCGCATGGCGGACCTGCTGCTGGAGGTGGAGCAGGCCCGCTCGGCCGTCATCAACGCGGCCGCCGCGCTCGAGGCGGACCGGCTCACGCGCGAGCGCGCACTGTCCGCCGCCAAGTACACCATCGGCCGCATCGGCACGTTGGTGGCGCAGGAGTGCATCCAGCTGCACGGCGGCATCGGCATGACGTGGGAGCTGCCGCTGTCGCACTACGCCAAGCGCCTGGTGATGATCGACCACCAGCTGGGCGACGAGGACCATCACCTGCAGCGCTATGTGGAGTTGACCCGCGACCTGGGGAGGGCACATGACCTTGTTTGACCTGAGCGGCAAGGTCGCCGTCGTCACCGGTTCCACCCGCGGTATCGGCCTGGCGATCGCGCAGAGGATGGCGCAGCATGGCGCGAAGGTCGTGATCTCGTCGCGCAAGGCGGACGTGTGCGCCGGGGTGGCCGCCGCCATCGATGCGGAGCACGGGCAAGGCACCGCGCTGGCGGTGCCGGCCAATATCGCTTCGAAGGAAGCGTTGCGGCATCTGGTCGATGAAACGGTGCGGGTATTCGGCCGCATCGACATCCTGGTCTGCAACGCCGCGTCGAACCCGTACTATGGGCCGATGAGCGGCATCAGCGACGAGCAGTTCCGCAAGATCCTCGACAACAACGTCATCGCCAACCATTGGCTGATCCAGATGGTGGCGCCGGCAATGCTGGAGCGGCGCGACGGCGCGATCATTATCGTCTCGTCGATCGGCGGGTTGCGCGGCTCGCCCGTCATCGGCGCGTACAATGTGTCGAAGGCGGCGGACATGCAGCTGGCGCGCAACCTGGCGGTGGAGTATGGGCCGCACAACGTGCGGGTCAACTGCATCGCGCCGGGGCTGATCAGGACAGATTTCGCGCGGGCCCTGTGGGAAGATCCGGAGCGGCTGCACCAGGTGAACACCAGCGTGCCGCTGCGGCGCATCGGCGAGCCGGACGAGATCGCGGGCACGGCGGTGTACCTGGCTTCGCGGGCGGGCAGTTTCGTGACGGGGCAGGCGATCGTGGTGGATGGTGGCGTGACCGTCTGACTAACCCCTTGGTTTCTGCTTGCTACATGGCGCCGCGCATAGGGTCAGTCCCCAACGGGGACTGACCCTAATGCCGCTAAGTTAAGGAAAATTATCAGCCTGCCGCAGACGGCTTTGCACCCAACAGCGGAGAGCTGGGGTCAGACCCGGCGGGTCTGACCCCGGTTTTGGGCCTGGGGTTGAGGGATCCGCCTGCGGCTGACCCCAGCCTGGCACCGGTGCTTACTGCACCGTGTTCAAGGCGCGCAGGAACTGCCCCTTGATCTTGCCGCCTTCGACGATGCCGATGATCGTGTTCGCCACCGTGCCGCCCTTGCTGTCCAGGCCCTCGATATCGTTCGGGTTGTGCTCCGGCGGCAGCGTCTTGAAGGCCTGGTCCATCTTGGCGCGGATCGCGGCGGCGTCGCTGACGGTACCGGCCAGCTTCATCGCCGCCACGGTGGCATGGACGGCCGAGTAGTTGATGCTGATTTCGCTGGACGGGTCCTTGCCGGGATTGGCCTTGCGGTAGCGTGCCGTGAACGCGGCCGGCTCCGGACGGTCGTCGCCGGAGACGGGCATCACGCCGACCGAGCCTTCCAGCGGCGCCAGGCCGCCGACCACCTTGGCCATCTCGTCGATCTTGGCCTGGTCGATGATGATGAAGCCGCCCTTGAAGCCCAGCTCGCGCGCCTGCTTGGCCACCAGCGCCGTCGGTTCCGAGGCGCCGCCGATGAACAGCACGTCCGGCTTGGCCTGGATCACGCGGCTGACGCCACTGTAGAAGTCCGTCGCCTTGTTGTACGACATGGGGTTCTCGGCGACCACCTTGCCGCCGGCTGCTTCCCACGCCGGCTTGAACGCGGCCGCCCAGGCCTTGGCGTAGTCGTGGTCCGCCGCCGCCAGCGCCACGTTCTTGCCGTGCTTTGCCATCATCGCCTTGGTGAACGGGCCGATGTAGCCGGTGAAATCCGGCGGCAGGCGCACGGTCAGCTTGTTGCCGCGCTCGGTGGCCTGCGGCAGGCTGGTATAGGCCAGCAGCAGGACCTTGGCCTTCTCGTTGAACGCCTGCACGGCGAAGATGCCACCCGAATGCGGCACCAGCACGGCCGCCGTCTTGTGCTGCTGTACCAGGCGCTGCACGTTGATGCCGGTCTCGCTGGGGTTGTACTTGTCGTCCAGCGCGACGATCTCCAGCTTGTAGGCCTTGCCGCCGATCTGCAGCGGCTTGGCGTTGATCTCGGCGGCCGCCATCTGCATGCCGGACAGGACGTTCTTGCCGTACAGCGCGGCGCCCCCGCTCAATGGGCCGGAAAAGCCGATCTTGATGACTTCCTGGGCCGACGCGGCGCCGGCCAGCGAGAGGGCGGCGGCAAGGATGGTGAGGCGGATTTGCGGTTTCATCTGGTCTCCTGTGGTTTTTATGTGCTCATGCGCCGGTATCAAGCACCGATATACGCCTTGCGTACCTGCGCGTTGTTCAGCAGCTCGTCGCGCCCGCCCTCGAGCACGATGCGCCCCTGTTCGATGACGTAGGCGCGGCTGGCGATGTTCAGCGCCGCGTACGCGTTCTGCTCGGCCAGCAGCACCGTCGTGCCGGCCCGGTTGATGCGGGCGATGATCTCGAACATCTGCTTGACGACCAGCGGGGCCAGGCCCAGCGACGGCTCGTCCAGCAGCAGCGCCTTCGGCCGCCCCATCAGCGCGCGGCCGATCGCCACCATCTGCTGCTGCCCGCCGCTGAGCGAGCCGGCCGGCGCCTCCCTTTTCTCGTGCAGGATCGGGAACAGTTCGAACACCTCGTCCAGCGTGCGCGCCACCCCTTTGCTGTCGCGCCGGTGCACGTAGGCGCCCAGGGTCAGGTTCTTCAGCACGGACATGCCGGGGAACAGCTTGCGCCCCTCCGGGCAGTGCACCAGCCCGTCCGCCACGATCTGCGACGGCTTGCGTCCCACCAGCTCGCGGGCACCGAAGCGGATGCTGCCCGAGGCGGCGCGCTGCAGGCCGCTCATCGTCAGGAAGATCGAGCTCTTGCCCGCGCCGTTGGACCCCAGCAGCACGACCAGCTCGCCCTCGTCGGCATGGATGCTGACGTCGTGCAGCGCGCGGAAGCTGCCATACGACAGCGACACCTTGTCCAGTCTAAGCATGTTCGCTCCCCAGGTAGGCCTCGATGACGGCCGGATTGGCGCGGACCTCGGCCGGCGTGCCCTCGGCGATCTTCTCGCCGTAGTTGAGTACCAGGATGCGGTCGGCCAGGTTCATGATCATGTCCATCTTGTGCTCGATCAGGCAGACCGTCAGGCCGCTGGCGGCCATCTTGCGGATCAGCCGCGCCAGGCCGTCGGTTTCCTCGGGATTTACGCCGCCGGCCGGTTCGTCCAGCAGTACCAGCTTGGGATCGGTGGACAGCGCCAGGGCGAAGGCCACGCGCTTGCGCTCTTCCTGCGAGATGTCGCCGGCCACGCGCGATTCGATGTGTGCCAGGCCGACGAAGTCCAGGGCTGCGCGCGCCTTCTCGCGGCAGATGCGTTCCTCGTCGCGCAGGCGCTTGGTGCCGAGGATGACGTCGACCAGCGTGGAGCGCGTGCGCAGGCGGTGCCCGACGATCAGGTTGTCCAGCACCGTCGCCGTGTCGAACAGCGCCGTGGTCTGGAAGGTGCGCGCCATGCCCAGCCGGGCCGCCTGGTCCGCGCGCAGGCCCGTCACATCCCGCCCGTCGAACACGATGCGGCCCGCGCTGGGACGAAGCGCGCCGCTGATCAGGTTGAAGAAGGTGGTCTTGCCGGCGCCGTTCGGGCCGATGATGGCGTTGATGGTGCCGCGCGCAAAGCTGGCGCTGACGTCATGCACGGCCGTCAGGCCGCCGAAGCGCTTGGTCAGCGAGGTGATCTCAAGCATGGCGCACCTCCTGGACCGGCGCTGGCGCGGTGGCCGGAACCGTCGGCGCGCCGCGGGCGACCCGGCGGCGGCGCCGGTTCAGCCACGTACCCACGATCCCGTGCGGCAGGAAGATCACGAGCAGCACCAGCAATGGGCCGAACACGACGAAGCGGTACTCCTGCAGGAACTGCAGGTATTGCGTCAGCCATGGCACGCCGATGGCGCCCAGCAGGGGGCCGAGCAGGGTGCCGATGCCGCCGACCAGCATGTACATTGTCATGTCGAAGGTGTGCTCGACGCCGGCGATGCCGGGGCCGAGGAAGCGCACCGAACCCGCGTACAGGCCGCCGGCCAGGCCGGCGAAAAACACGGACAGCACGAAGGCCAGCAGCTTGTTGCGCATCAGGTCGATCCCCAGCGCCTGCGCCAGGTCGTCGCTGTTGCGGATCGCCATGAAGGTGCGGCCCAGCAGCGAGCGCACGATGCGGTGCATGACCCACAGGCTGGCGACCAGGAAGCCCAGCACCAGGTAATACAGCGCGCGCGGCTCGGAGAAGTCCAGCCCCGCGACCGGTTCCGGCGCGGGAATGCCGACGATGCCGACGGTGCCGTGCGTCAGGCTTTCCCATTTCTCGATCAGCAGGAACATGATGTAGCCGACGCACAGCGTGAAGATGGAAAAGAAGTGCGTCTTCAGGCGCAGCGACACCAGGCCGACGAAGACGCCGAGGAGACCGGCGACCAGGCCGGCCAGCGGCAGCGCGGCCCAGAAGGTGAAGCCGTGGTCCACGGTCAGGATGCCGACCGTGTAGGCGCCCACGGCCATGAAGCCGCTGTGCGCCAGGTTGAACTGGCCCGTGTAGCCGGTGATCAGGTTCAGTCCCACGGTGGCGATCGCGTAGATGTAGGCGGTGGACATCACGGTGAGGTGGTAATCGTTGCCGGCCAAGAATGGGAAGGCCAGCGCCAGCACGAGCAGCAGGGTCCAGCCGGCGGTCGGATTGAGCATCTTCATCAGTGGGCTCCCCGCGCGAACAGGCCTTGCGGCCGCACCGACAGGATCAGCACCAGCAGCGCGAACGCGATGATGTCCTTGTAGTCGGTCGAGATGTAGAAGGCGCCGAACGCTTCGGCGAAGCCGATGATCAGACCTCCCGCGATGGCGCCCGGCACGCTGCCCATCCCGCCCAGCACGATGATGACGAAGGCCTTGGTGATGACGAGGTGGCCCATCGACGTGTAGACCAGGTTGATCGGCGCGTACAGCACGGCGGCCATGCCGGCCAGCGCGCCGGCGATGGCGAAGGTCAGCATCGCCACGCGCGTGGCGTCGATGCCGACCAGGGCGGCGCCCTCGCGGTTCTGCGCCATCGCGACGATGGTGGCGCCGGTGATGGTTTTGGTGAGGAACAGCTGCAGCAGCACGACCAGCAGGAAGGCCGCGCCGATGATCAGCACGCGCTGCGCCGGCAGGGTCAACGAACCGAAGGTCAGCAGTTGCGTGTAGGGCGTCTCCATGCGGTGGAAGTCCGCGCCCCACAGCGCTTGCGCGCCTGCTTCCAGGAACAGCAGGATGCCGATCGAGGCGATCATGTGGTGCAGGTAGGGCGCCTTGCGCAGCGGGTGGAACACCAGCCGCTCGGACAGCACCGAGATCAGCGCCACCGTCACGGCGGCCCCTGCCATGCCCCACCAGTAGTTCAGCCCCAGCCGGTTGATCAGGAAGAAGGCCGAGTAGGCGCCGGCCATGTAGAAGGCGCCGTGGGCGAAATTGGGTACGTGCAGGATGCCGTACACCAGCGTCAGGCCGAGCGCGACGAGGGCGTACACGCCCCCCAGCGTCAGCCCGTTCAGGACCTGCTGCAGGAAAAGCTCCAAAATCTGTCTCCGTTCTTATATATTGGGTAGTGCGTTTTTGGATGCCGCTGCGGGAAGGACTCAGTCGAACATGATCACTCCCCGGGCGTTGCGGCCTTCGGCCAGGTCGGCGAAGGCCTGCGGCGCCTCGTCGATGCGGTAGCGCCGCGTGATCAGTTCGCCCAGCTTCAGGCGCTTTTCGCGGTACAGCGCCAAGAGGCGCGGGAAGTCCTGACGCGGCCGCGCGGAACCGAAATAGCTGCCCGTCAGCGTCTTTTCCTCGAAGGTCAGGCTGCCGGTGCGGATCGTCGTCATATCCTTCGGTGCGGCCACGCCGACGACCACCGCCTTGCCGCCCTTGCCCAGCACCCCATACGCCTGCGCCACGATCTCGCCCTTGCCGACGCATTCGAAGGCGTAGTCGGCGCCGCCGGTCAGCTTGCGGATCGCTTTTACCAGCTCGGGCGTGGCGCTGTTGACGGTATGGGTGGCGCCGAATTCGCGCGCCATCGCCAGCTTCGCGTCCGACAGGTCCACCGCGACGATCATCGCGGCGCCGGCGATGCGGCAGCCCTGGATCGCGTTCAGGCCCACGCCGCCGCAGCCGAACACCACGGCCACCGATCCCGGTTCCACCTTCGCGGTGTTGACGGCGGCGCCCACGCCCGTCATCACGCCGCAGCCCACCAGGCAGGCGTGGTCGAGCTGCACGTCGGCACTGATCTTGACGACGTTATCGACGTGCAGCGTGGCGTATTCGGCCATCACGCCGCAACCGGAGAACACGTTGATCGGCTGGCCCTGCAGGTCGCGCGTGCGCACGCTGCCGTCCGGCAGCGAGATCGCCGCCTTGGCGGCCTGGTCGCACAACTGCGGCCGGCCGGTCTGGCAGTAGCGGCACTTGCCGCACATGCTCACAAATGAGCTCAGCACGTGGTCGCCCACCGCGTATTCCGTCACGCCTTCGCCCACGGCGCAGACCACGCCGGCGCCTTCATGCCCCAGCACCAGCGGCGCCGGCATCGGGATGGTGCCGTTGGTGGCCGACAGGTCGCTGTGGCAGATGCCGCAGGCGGCCAGCCGGATCATCACTTCGCCGCGACGCGGGTATTCGACTTCGATCTCTTCCACCACGACCGGCTCGCCCGTGGTGCGGCACAGCACGGCCTTGGCGCGCTGGTATTTCGGTTCGTTCATGCCGTCTCCCGGTTCGGTTTGCATTGCAGCGATTTGTACTCGAGGAATTCGTCCAGGCCGTAGGTGCCCAGTTCGCGGCCGTTGCCGGATTGCTTGTAGCCGCCGAACGGAGCGCGGCCGTTGAAGCCGCCGCCATTGATGTCCACCTGGCCCGTGCGCAGGCGCCGCGCGATGGCGAACGCGCGCTCGTCGCTGCCGGCCCAGACGGCGCCACCCAGGCCATACGGCGTGTCGTTGGCGATGCGCACCGCGTCGTCCTCGTCGCGGTAGGTAATGATCGACAGCACCGGGCCGAAGATCTCCTCCTGTGCGACCGTGCTGGCCGGGTCGACCCGGCCGAACACGGTCGGTTGCACGTAGCAGCCGGTATCCAGGCCTGCCGGCGCTTCCGGGCCGCCGCACAGCAAGGTCGCGCCCTCCTCGATGCCGCGCCGGATGTAGGCGCGCACGCGGTCGCGCTGGGCCGGCGAGGCGAGGGGACCCAGCTTGACGCCGGCCTGGAACGGATCGCCCACCGTGTAGGCGGCTGCACCCTGCACGGCCAGGTGCGCCGCTTCGTCGTACCGCGCCTCCGGCACCAGCATGCGCGTGTGCGCGGAGCAGGTCTGGCCGCTGTTGAGGAAGCAGGCGCTCAGCGTGCCCTTCACCGCCGCGGCCAGGTCGGCGTCCGGCAGGATCACGGACGCGGATTTGCCGCCCAGTTCCAGCGCGACACGCTTGACGGTGGCCGCGGCCACTTCACCGACGCGGCGGCCGGCGGCGGTGGAGCCGGTGAACGACACCATGTCCACGTCCGGATGGCGCACCAGCGCTTCGCCCACGACGGGGCCGTAGCCGGTGACGAGGTTGAACACGCCGGCCGGCAGCCCGGCCGCCTCGATCACTTCGGCCAGCACGAAGGCGTTCAACGGCGCCACCTCGGATGGCTTCAGCACGACGGTGCAGCCGGCCGCCAGCGCGGCGCCCACCTTGGCGGCGATCTGGTGCAGCGGGTAGTTCCAAGGCGTGATGCAGGCCACGACGCCCACGGCTTCGCGCAGCACGCGCGAATGGCCGACCTGGCGTTCCCACTCGAACTCCCTGGCCAGCCGGGCGTAGTCGGCAAAGATGGCGACCGGCGAGCCGACCTGGATCGCGGCCGCCAGCTTCAGGGGCATGCCGACCTCGCTGGCGATCAATTGCGCCAGTTCGTCGCTGCGCGCGCGCAGCCCTTCGGCGATGCGGCCCAGGTAGGCGGCGCGCTCGACGGGCGGCGTGCCGCTCCAGGCCTCGAACGCGGCGCGCGCGGCCTGCACGGCCGTTTCGGCATCGGTCTCGTCACCGGCCGGGATGCGGCCGAGCACGGTTTCATGGGCGGGATCGATGACGTCGATGGCAGAGGTGCCGTGCGGTGCGACCCAGCGCTTGGCGATAAACAGCCGGTCACGGGTAATGGGAGGTGTGGGGTGAACCTGTGCTTCTGGCATGCTGGCAGGGCTCCTGTGTGCGTGCGCGTAGATTTGTTTTGCTGTGCAAAACTATCGCAGGTAAAATGGAATGAAAAAAGAATACGTCAATTTTGTAAGCCCGGCAACGACTTTTGCGGGCAGGAGGCGGGACGGACACAACGGTCGAAGCTTCGACCGGGCCGCAGGGGCAGTGTGCCACAAGCGCGGTCGTGCCGGCATCGTGGGGATATTCCAACAGGAGCAAGCATGCAGGATAGTGAACTGAATCCGGCCGACGCGGCCGACCAGGCGGCGGACCAGGAGGGAACGCGCAACAACGAGGACCGTTATTACATCACGGCACTGGCGCGCGGGCTGGAGGTGCTGGCGTGCTTCCGCCGCGCCGACAAGAGCCTGACCAACCAGCAGATCGCGGAACGCTGCGGCCTGCCGAAATCGACGGTCACGCGTTTTACCTACACGCTGACCAAGCTGGGCTACCTGGCGCAGGAAAGCAACGGGCGCTACATGCTGGGCACCGCCACCTTGGGCCTGGGCAGCGCGATGCTGGCGCGGCTCGATATCCGCCAGCTGGCGCGGCCGATGATGCAGGAGCTGGCCGAGTTTTCCGGCACCACGGTGTCGATCGCGATGCGCGACCGGTTGTCGATGATCTACGTGGAAGTGTGCCGCAGCCAGGCCGCGCTGGCGCTGGCGCTGCAGGTGGGATCGCGCCTGCCGCTGGCGGTGTCCGCGCTCGGCCGCGCCTACCTGGCACGCGCCTCCGAGCAGGAGCGCAAGGAGATCCTGGCGCGTTCGTCGGAACTGGACGAGATGGCGCACGGCGCGCTGCGCCAGGGCCTGGAGCGGGGCCTGGCCGATTACCAGCAGTACGGCTGCGCCACCTCGTTCGGCGACTGGCAGAAGGACGTCAACGGCATCGCCGTCGGTTTCATGCCGATCGGCGGCAGCCAGCTGATGTCGATGAACTGCGGCGGACCGTCCTCCAGTGTGTCGAAGGAGTTCCTGCTGGACGAGGTACGCCCGCGCCTGATCGAGATCGCGCGCAAGCTCGAAACCTGACCGCGCTTCAGTAGCCCGCCGCCAGCTGTTCCGGCGTCAGCGGCGGCATCACCGCGAACACGCCGCTGGCGCGCAGCGCCATCTTTTCCCCCACCTGCAGGCGGCAGCCGGCGAACGCCACGCGGCCGCCGATGCGGTCGACCTGCACGTGCGCCTCCAGCCAGTCGCCCGGGCGCGCCGCCGCCAGGAAATCGGTCGTCAGGCTGACGGTCACGAAGGAGTGGCGGGCTTCGCACGACAACGTCAAGCCGATACCCAGCGCCGTGTCGGCCAGGCTGGCCAGCATGCCGCCATGCACGATGCCGCGCATATTGGTGTGGCGCTCGCTCACGCGCATCGCGATGACGATCACGCTGCCCTCCTGCCGCAGGTAGAGCTCACCCAGGCCCGCCATGTATGGGCCGCCGCGTTGCAGGCGTTCGAAGCCTGCAGGTATCTCTTTGCTCATCGTCTCGCCTTGTTCTGCTGAGTGAAACCGCGCCAACTGTTGCGGCCGAGTTTACATTACTTTTTGCCACTGCTACACTGAACCGGGCTAAAACAGTGTTTCGCCTGGCGGTATTCATCGACGTACGCCTGACGCCGCGCGATCGTCCTGCAAGACAATAATGGAGACAAGCCGATGAACGAACGCCATCTCGTCGTCTGGCCCAGGGGCCTGCCGCGCCACCTGACGGTGCCGGCTACCAACCTGTGCTACAACCTGGAAGTGTCGGCGGTGCGCTATCCCGACAAGCCATGCCTGGTCTTCTACGACACGCCGCTCACATATGCCGAGTGCTGGGAAGAAACGGGCCGCATCGCCGCCTACCTGCAGCAAGAATGCGGCGTGGCGCCGGGCGACCGCGTGCTGCTGTACCTGCAGAACAGCCCCCAGTTCGTGCTGGCCTACTACGCGATCCTGCGCGCCGGCGCGGTGGTGGTGCCCGTCAATCCGATGAATCTCACGGAAGAACTGCGCCACTACGTGGAGGACACCGGTGCGCATACCATCTTCGTGGCGCAGGACCTGCATGCGCAGGTGGCGCCGCTGCTCGGCCATGGTTTGCGTCATGCCATCGTGGCCACCTATGCCGACTACCTGCGCCAGCCGACCGACCTGAAGGTGCCGGAGTTCGTGGCCGCGCCCTGCGCCGCGATCGAGGAGCCGGGCGTGGTGCCGTGGCGCGCCATGCTGGCGCATGACGGCCAGCCGGCGCCGGTGGCGACCGGCCCGGACGACCTCTGCGTGATGCCATACACCTCGGGCACGACCGGCTATCCGAAAGGCTGCATGCACACGCACCGCGGCGCCATGGTGACGGCGGTGGCCGGCATGCAGTGGTTCGGCACGCAGCAGGACGCGGTGGCGCTGTCGGTGCTGCCGCTGTTCCACGTGACGGGCATGCAGGGCGGGATGAACGGTCCGATCTTCGTCGGCGGCACCATCGTGCTGATGGCGCGCTGGGACCGCGACACGGCCGCCGAATGCATCCGCCGCCACCGTGTCAACGCGCTGCAGCTGATCTCGACGATGGTGGTGGACCTGTTGTCGAGCCCCCGGGTGGCGCAATACGATCTGTCCTCGGTGCGGCGCATGAGCGGTGGCGGCGCGGCGATGCCCGATGCGATCGCGCAGAAGCTGCACGACCTGCTGGCCATCGACTATGTCGAGGGCTACGGCATGTCGGAAACCATCGCGCCGACCCATGTGAATCCGCCGGAGCGGCCGAAGAAGCAATGCCTGGGCATTCCCATCTTCGACGTCGACGCGCGCGTCATCGATCCCGTCACGCTGGCCGAGCTGCCGCCGGGCGAGGTCGGCGAGATCGTCGTGCACGGCCCGCAGGTGATGCAGGGCTACTGGAACAACCCGGAGGCCAGCGCCGCCGCCTTCCTGCAGTTCGACGGCAAGCGCTTCCTGCGCACCGGCGACCTGGGGCGGCAGGACGAGGAGGGCTATTTCTTCATGGTGGACCGCCTGAAGCGCATGATCAACGCCTGCAGCTACAAGGTCTGGCCGGCCGAGGTGGAGGCGCTGATGTACCGCCACCCCGCCATCCGCGAGGTGTGCGTGGTGGCCGGCCGCGACGAGCGCCGCGGCGAGACCGTCAAGGCCGTGGTGGCGTTGAAGGACGGCTTTGCCGGCACCGTCAACGAGCAGGACATCGTCGACTGGGCCCATGCCAACATGGCGGCCTATAAAAGCCCGCGCGTCGTCGAGTTCTGCGCGGCGCTGCCGAAGTCCGCCACCGGCAAGGTGCTGTGGCGCACCTTGCAGGAAGCGCAGGCCACGGCCGCGCGCTGAGCGTCAGAACGAATGCATCAGGCCGACCGTGAAGCGGTTGGCCGCATCGCTGCCGACCGGGACGAAGCCCTGCGCCAGGTTGATCTGGCTGGCGCTGACCACGCTGTCGGTGGTGGCGCGGCCCAGCGACAGATAGCCCGTGCTGCGCTTGCTGAAGCCATAGCGGGCGATGAAGATGTATTGGCGTGACTCGTCACTCAGGTCGCCCGAGCGGCGCGTGTTGTAGAACGCGCCGGTCAAGGTCAGGGCCGGGCTGGCGGGCACGTCGACCCCGACGCCGACAATCGTGATCTTGCGGCCCGTGCTCTCCAGCCGGTTCTGCGCCCACGTCGACTTCAGCACGGCCACGCCCGTGGTGTACTTGATGCCGTAGGCATGCGACGCCAGCCGGTCGGTGTTGGTCACGTTCTTCAGTCGCGCATAGGCGCCGGCGACGGCCAGCGCGCCGTTGTTGTAGAAGGCGGAAGCGCCCTGGTAGGTGCTTTTCTCGGCATCGCCGGCCTGCTCGCCGAAGCCGTGCATCAGCGCGAACCCGGCCCCGCGCCAGATCGGCGAGACATAGCGCACCGAATTGTTCTGCCGCAGCGCGGTGCCGCCGTTGTTGGCGCCATACGGCCCGTACACACCGGAGTGGTTCATCGCCGCGAACAGCACGTTCGGGCTGGTGGCGGCAAAGGCCAGTCCCATCGGATCGGCCAGGCCGACGGACTGCACGCCGAGGATGTTCTGGCGGCCCATGTCCAGGGAGCCGAACGGCCCGGCGATGCCGACGGTGGCTTCGCGGTCGAACAGGCTGGTGTTCGATGGCGTGCCGGTGGCCACGCCGGCCACGCCGGTGTCGTTGAGCAGGGTGCTTTCCAGCCCAAAGCGCGCCTTCAGCCCGTTGCCCAGGTCCTCCACGCCGCGCACGCCCCAGCGCGAAACCTGCATCTGCCCCGCCTCGACGCTGGTGCGGTTGCCGCCCGAACCATTGCCGGACACGCGCGTGACACCGGCATCGACGATGCCATACAGCGTGATGCCGGACTGCGCGGCGGCACCGAGGGACATCGCATACAGCACGGCCATGGCCGCGATGGTCTTTTTCATCCTGTCGTCTCCTGTTTTATGTTGTGAGCCTGGCGACCGCGCAGCCAGGCCGCATTTCCTGATGAGGTTTCGGTTGACGAAACGATCTAATCGGAAATGAAACTGTATTTTCGAGGTAGGAGACCTGTCAACAACTACAGGGGCGCAGCATCGCGCAACACGCGGTTGTGGCGTGTTGACATCAAAAAAGCAAGGGACAGTGGAGGAGCGTTTCGAACAGCGAAACAGTGGGGTGGCGCGACGACTGCCGCGCCGGCGGGTTCAGCGGCTGGCCAGGAACTCCTTGCGGAACCAGTCGTCCAGCAGGTTCTTCTCGTGCGCGTACAGCTCGCGGTCGTGGCGGCTGGAATTCATCAGGTAGTTCGGATCGGACAACTCGCGCTCGCCGCTCCGCAGCACGGTGCCGTCCTGCTCGATGCGCCAGCGCAGGTGCATGCGCGGCCAGTCGGCGCGTCCCTTCAGCACGCGGATGTCCTGCACGGGCACGCGCGGGAACACGTCGCCGGCCAGGTCGATGTCGAGGAAATCCACGATCAACTGTTGTCCTGCCGGCAGCCGGGCCGAGAGCTGCTCCAGATGTTCGCGCAGCGTGAGTTCCATCTGTTCGCGGTCCGACGGATAGCGGGGCACGTCCGTCATCTTTTCCGGGTGTGCGTAGGTGACGGTGGCGCCGGCGCTGGCGCCGCCCGCGGCGAACAGCAAGGCGACGCTCGCCGCGGCGCGGCAAAGGTAACGGATCATATCGGCTCCAGATAACAGGCGGTCAGCGTGAATATACGCCGATCGCAGGCCGCGCTTCGCCCGCCACCACATTGATACTATTGCAATCGCGTACCCTGGCCCCATCTGCGGCGCATCGCCAACCGATCCGACCGCCATGTCCACCACACTTGCCTCCGCCGCCACCCTGCTGGCCCTGATCTTTTCCGCCCCGGCGCTGTGCGCGCCGGCCGCCAAGGCCCCCGTCGCTGCCAGCGCCGCCAGCGGCGCGTTGCCAGGCCATTACTACCTGCACGGCATGACGGAAGTGGGGTCGGAACTGCTGCTGAAGAAGGACGGCAAGTTCGAATGGTCGCTCAGCTACGGCGCCGACGACCAGATGGCGACCGGCACCTGGGTCGCCAAGGGCGACGAGATCACGCTGACCAGCGCGCAGCCGACCCAGGCGCCGACGTTCGCCAGCTTCGCGGAAGAAGACTACCAAGGCACGAAGCCGGCGGAACCGGGCAGCTGGATCGCCATCGTCGGCTTCCCTCGCCAGGGCCCGCTGCCCGGCGTCGAGGTGCAGTTCGAGAGCGCCAGCGGCAAGCGCGCGACGGCCGTCAGCAAGCGCAATGGCGACGCCATCGTGCAGATGCCGGCGCAGGAGCAGTGGACCCGTGTCGGCCTGCGCCTGGAGGGCTCGGACGCGGCATGGCAATGGCTGGCGGTGCCGTCGCAGCGCGCGTCGCAGCGCCTGGCCGGCTTCACGGTCACCAACCCGGAAGTGCTGATGCCGCAGGCGTTCAAGACGATGCGGCTGAAGAACGACGGCGGCAAGCTGCGCGTGACGGAGCCGGAAGGGTGGCGCGGGCAGTACGAGAAGGGCGAGTAAAGCCCCTTCCGCTCAGTTCGTGTCCCGTTCTGGTGACTGACCCCGGGGTGGGACACGGCCTCGGCTGTTAGGCGTTGCCTTACTTGAGAAACTGCACGGACTGGATGAACGGCTCCATGTCGTCCTCGCCAGGACCGGCCAGCGCTCCGCCATTGCGGCGCACCTGCACGACCACGCGCACGCGCTTGCCGAGGTAGGCCGGCTTCAGCGCCTGGATTTCGTTCTCGCCGGTGTCGCGGAACCAGTCGCCGCAATTACCGCACCAGGCCGAGACGCGCTTGCCGTCGTCGCGCCGGATCCGCAGGCTCATGTTGTCGATACCGCCGCCGCCCACCAGGTAACCCTCCACCGTGCCGCTCTTGGCCGGCGCGCCGCAAAAGGCCGGCGCTTTCCCCTCCAGCAGCGCGCAGCTGCGCAGGATCTCTCCCTCGATCAGCTGGCAGCTGTTGGCGGCATTGCAGGGTGGCCGCGTGGCGGGTGATACGAGGATGCACTGGTTGACCAGCTGGGCGGCGCGGGCGTCGCCCAGTTCGGCCTGGCAGGATGGGGTGGCGGCGCCGGCGTTGGCGCCGGCGAGCAGCAGCGCCGTCAGCGCGAGCGGACGCAGGAAAGAGAAATGCATGGATCAGTTCGAAGTTGCAAAAACGGCATTCTACGCCAGGGTTGCTATCGGCGCGTAGTGCGCATCGTCGGCACATACCGGACCAGGTACACCGTCACCCCCGTGCCGATGGCGGCCAGCAGCAGCACCAGCGCGACGTGCGGCACGCGCGTCATCGACCAGCCCAGCGAAGCCCACATCAACACCAGCACGACAATCTTGCCGCGCAGCGGGATGCCGCGTCCGTCCTCGTAATCGCGCAGGTAGGCACCGAACACGCGGTTCGTGCGCAGCCAGTTGTGCAGGCGCGGCGAGCCGCGCACGAAGCAGGCGGAGGCCAGCAGCAGGAATGGCGTCGTCGGCAGCAGCGGCAGGAACACGCCGAACACCGCCAGCACGACGGCGATGCAGCCTATGAGGTTGAGCAGGTGCTTCATCGATGTCCAGAAGAGAGGTCAATGCGCAGCGTAACCCAAGCGCGGCCCGCTTGCACGAGCACACCTCCCGGTCATTCATGAACTGCGCTCATAAGACTATGCCGGTCAAACGTGCTAATCGTTTTTCGGAATGCCTTTAAGATAACTTTCCAGCCGGCCCGGCCAGGCCCAACACCCAGCCACAGGATCGAATCATGGATGACCACATCGAATCACCGACGGGCGACGTCAAGCTCACCCGGCGCGACCTGCTGATCGCGGGCGCCGTTTCCGCCACGGTGGCGGCCGTACCCGCCGTCGCCGGCGGCCAGGCGCAGCCGGCCGACACACGCAGCGATGCGCGCACCGATACCCCGACGCCACCCGTCACCACCGAGGTAGCGCTAACGGTGAACGGCCAGCAGCGCCAGCTCAAGGTCGACACGCGCACGACGCTGCTCGATGCCTTGCGCGAGCACTTGCACTTGACGGGCACCAAGAAAGGCTGCGACCAGGGCCAGTGCGGCGCCTGCACGGTGATCGTGGACGGCCGCCGCATCAATTCCTGCCTGACCCTGGCCGTGATGCACCAGGGTGCCCAGGTCACGACCATCGAGGGCCTGGGTACGCCGGCCAAGCTGCATCCGATGCAGGCCGCCTTCGTCAAGCACGACGGCTACCAGTGCGGCTACTGCACGCCCGGCCAGATCTGTTCCGCCGTCTCGGTGCTGGACGAAATCCGCCGGGGCCTGCCGAGCCACGTGACGGACGACCTGGCACGCGCACCGCAACTGACCGAGGCGGAAATCCGCGAGCGCATGAGCGGCAATATCTGCCGCTGCGGCGCCTATTCCAACATCGTCGATGCGATCGTCGAAGTCGCGGGGAGGAAGGCATGAAGGTCTTCACCTACGAACGGGCGCGCACGCCCGCCGAAGCGGCGGCCGCCGTCCTGCGCGTCAACGGCGCCCGCTTCATCGCCGGCGGCACCAACCTGCTGGACCTGATGAAGCTGGAGATCGAGACACCGCCGCACCTGGTGGACGTCAACGGCCTGGGCCTCGACCGCATCGAGCCGACGGCCGATGGCGGCCTGCGCATCGGTGCCCTGGTGCGCAACACCGACCTGGCGGCCGACCAGCGCGTGCGGCGCGACTACGCGGTGCTGTCGCGCGCACTGCTGGCCGGCGCCTCGCAGCAGCTGCGCAACAAGGCCACCACGGCCGGCAACCTGCTGCAGCGCACCCGCTGCCCGTACTTCTACGATACGAACATGGCCTGCAACAAGCGCGCCCCCGGCAGCGGTTGCGCCGCCATCGGCGGCTACACGCGCGGCCATGCCATCGTCGGCGCCAGCGATGCCTGCATCGCCACCCATCCCAGCGACATGGCGGTGGCCATGCGCGTGCTGGACGCAAACGTCGAGACGGTCAAGCCGGACGGCGCCACGCGCGTCATCCCCATCGCCGACTTCCACCGCCTGCCCGGCAACACGCCGCACGTGGAGCACACGCTGGCGCCCGGTGAGCTGATCACCGCGGTGACCCTGCCGAAACCGGTCGGCGGCAAGCACTTCTACCGCAAGGTGCGTGACCGCGCCTCCTACGCCTTCGCGCTGGTTTCGGTGGCCGCCATCGTCCAGCCGGACGGCCGTGGCGCCGTGGCGCTGGGCGGTGTCGCCCACAAGCCATGGCGCGTGCCGGCGGCGGACGCGCAGCTGCCGCGCGGCGGCCAGGCCGTGGTCGAGCAACTGCTGGCTGGCGCCAAGACGACCGCGGAGAACGCGTTCAAGATTCCCCTGGTCCGGCGCACGCTCGAGGCGGTGCTGGCGGAAGCGAAGAAAGGATGATGCGATGAAGTTTGCCACGCCTGCCACCACCAACCCGATCGACCAGCTGAAGGTCGTCGGCCAGCCTGTCGACCGCATCGACGGCCCCCGCAAGACGACCGGCACCGCCCGTTACGCCTACGAGCAGCACGAGGTGGCCCCCAACGCGGCCTACGGCTACGTGCTCGGTTCCGCCATCGCCAAGGGCCGCGTCAAGTCGATGGATATCGCCACCGCCAAACGCGCGCCCGGCGTCCTCACCGTCATCACGGCGGACAACGCCGGCAAGCTGGGCAAGGGCAAGTACAACACGGCCACCCTGCTGGGCGGGCCGAAGATCGAGCACTACCACCAGGCGGTGGCGCTGGTCGTGGCCGAGACGTTCGAGCAGGCCCGGGCCGCCGCCCACCTGATCAAGGTGGAGTACGTGAAGGAGCAGGGCGCCTACGACCTGGCCGCCGCCAAGGACACGGCCAAGGTACCGAAGAAGGAGGAAGACCCGCCGGAGACCAAGACCGGCGCGTTCGCCAGCGCCTTCGACAGCGCGCCCGTGAAGCTGGACGCCACCTACACCACGCCGGACCAGTCGCACGCGATGATGGAGCCGCACGCGTCGATCGCGCGCTGGGAAGGGAACAAGGTCACGATCTGGACGGCCAACCAGATGATCGACTGGAGCGTGGGCGACATGGCCAAGACGCTCGGCATCCCGAAGGCCAATGTGCGGCTGATTTCGCCCTACATCGGCGGCGGCTTCGGCGGCAAGCTGTGGATTCGCGCCGAGGCGCTGCTGGCCGCGCTGGCGGCGCGCTCGGTGGGGCGCCCCGTCAAGGTGGCGCTGCAGCGCGCCCTGATGATCAACAACACGACGCACCGGCCGGCCACGATCCAGCGCCTGCGCATCGGCGCCACGCGCGAGGGCCGCATCACGGCCATCGCGCACGAAAGCTGGTCGGGCGACCTGCCCGGCGGGAAGCCGGAGACGGCCGTCAACCAGACCCGCTTGCTGTACGCGGGGCCGAACCGGCTGACGCGCCTGCGCCTGGCGGTGCTCGATCTGCCGGAGGGAAACGCGATGCGCGCCCCCGGCGAGGCGCCCGGCATGATGGCGCTGGAGATCGCCATCGACGAGATGGCGGAAAAGCTGAAGATGGACCCGGTCATGTTCCGCATCATCAACGACACGACGGTCGACCCGGAAAAACCCGGCCGCAAGTTCTCGCAGCGCCGCTTCGTCGAGTGCATGCGCCTCGGCATGGAGCGCTTCGGCTGGAACAAGCGTAACGCGCAACCGGGGCAAGTGCGCGACGGCCGCTGGCTGGTCGGCCTGGGCGTGGCCTCCGCCTTCCGCAACAACCTGGTCGGCAAGTCCGGCGCGCGCGTGCGCCTGGGGCCGGACGGCGTCGTCACGGTCGAGACGGACATGACCGACATCGGCACCGGCAGCTACACGATCATCGCGCAAACGGCGGCCGAGATGATGGGCGTGGGGCTGGACCAGGTTGTCGTCAAGCTGGGCGACTCCGCCTATCCGGTGTCGGCCGGCTCGGGCGGGCAGTGGGGCGGCAACAGCTCGACTTCGGGCGTCTACGCCGCCTGCGTCAAGCTGCGCGACGTCGTCTGCCAGAAGCTGGGCCTCGATCCGGCCAGCGCGCAGTTCGCGGACGGCATGGTCAAGGCGGGCGGCCAGTCGCTGCCGCTGCGCCAGGCCGCCGCTGGCGCGGAACTGGTGGCGGAGGACACGATCGAATTCGGTGACCTGGACAAGAAGTACCAGCAGTCCACGTTCGGCGCCCACTTCGTCGAGGTGGCGGTGGATGCCTACACGGGCGAGGTGCGGGTGCGGCGCATGCTCGCGGTGTGCGCGGCCGGCCGCATCCTGAACCCGAAATCGGCGCGCAGCCAGGTGATCGGCGCGATGACGATGGGCGTGGGGGCGGCGCTGATGGAACACCTGGTGGTGGACAAGCGCGTCGGCTTCTTCGTCAACCACGACCTGGCCAGCTACGAGGTGCCGGTGAACGCGGACATCCCGCACCAGGAGGTGATCTTCCTGGACGAGACCGACCCGATCTCGTCGCCGATGAAGGCCAAGGGCGTGGGCGAGCTGGGCATCTGCGGCGTGGCGGCGGCGGTCGCGAATGCGATCTACAACGCCACCGGGGTTCGCATCCGCGATTATCCGCTGACCCTCGATAAAATGATCGATAAACTGCCGCAGGTGGCCTGATGCGGCTTTTTATTCGATAGCCGTGGTATTTGGAGAGATTCCACTTCGACGCAACAGGAAAATCCGGCCAGTGAATATCGCAGCTTGACTTTTCGATATGCGGGCATTGAGAATTGTCGATCCGACATTTAATACCCGCTATATGAATCCTCGTCATCTCAGTGCCGCCGTGGCAGCGATCCTTGCCGCCAACCTGGCCCACGCGGCGCCGCCGGCTGCGGCCTTCTTCGGCATGCCCACCGTCAGCAAGGCGACAATTTCGCCGAAAGGCAACTTTGTCGCCTATTTATATACGGACGAGAAACGCAAGCAGATGATCGCCGTGCGCGACACGCGCAATCTGTCGGTGGTGACGGTGCCGGCCGTGTCGCAGGGCGAGGATGCGCCGATTACGGCGCTGCACTGGATCAACGAGGATCGCCTGGGCTTTACCGTCAAGGACATGCGTACTGAATTCATCGGCAACTGGGATGAATTCGCCGTCAATCGCGACGGCAGCTTGATGACACATCTGATTTCCGGTAACTGGCGTCATCGGCAGGAGACCATCGGGTCGCACATGAAGTCGCGCGTGCTGACGGCGCAATATACCTATTTCGGGCCCACGCACGACGGCTCCGACGATATCATCGTCACGAAGCACCTGTGGAACAATACCGACATCATGTCGGAGTCGTCGCGGCTGTACCGGCTCGATACCAAGAGCCGCACCCTGTCCGACTTGCTGCCAGGCAGTCAGCCTGCGCGGGTGACGGGCTGGCTGGTCGACGCCGACGATACGCCGCGCATCGCTTACTCGAAGGACAAGGGCCGCTGCATCGTCTCCCACTTCGACAAGGCCAGCAAGCAATGGTCCCAGATCAGCAACGCCGACTGCTACACCGATGCGCGCGTCGTGCCCCAGTTCTTCGACAGCCGCAACACCTTGTACGTGGCCGGGGGGTACAAGGGCACGGGGGCCCTGTACACCTTCGATATCGCCAAGGCCCAACGGTCGGCCGAGCCGCTGGTCGTGCTGGACGGCTTCGACTTCAACGGCGATCCCGTGCTGGATTACCGCGCGAAAGCGCTGCTCGGGCTGCACATCCGTACCGATGCGAAGTCGACGGTCTGGTTCGATCCGGCCATGAAGGCGCTGCAGCAGAAAATCGATGCGCTGGTGCCTGGCATGAGCAACCGCATCCTGTGCGAGAACGACTGCCGTAACGCGCCGGCCCTATTGGTGCAGGCCTCGTCCGACCGCGACCCGACGCAATACCTGGTCTACACGCCGGCGACCAACCAGGTCGTCAGCCTGGGCAGCGAACATCCCGACATCAAGCGCGCCGACATGGGCACGCGCGACTTCCAGCGCTTCGCGGCCCGCGACGGCTTGTCGATTCCGGTCTACGTCACGACTCCGCCGGGCAAGCCGAAAGGACCGCTGCCGACGGTGGTGCTGGTCCACGGCGGCCCTTGGGTGCGCGGCAGCTCGTGGGAGTGGGAAAACGAGGCGCAATTCCTGGCGTCGCGCGGCTATCTGGTGCTGCAGCCGGAGTACCGCGGCAGCACCGGTTTTGGCTACGCCCACTACCGTGCCGGCTGGCGTCAATGGGGCCGCACGATGCAGGACGACCTCGCCGACACCGCCCAATGGGCGATCAAGCAGGGCCTGGCGGACCCGAAACGCGTGGCCATCATGGGCACCAGCTACGGCGGCTACGCCAGCCTGATGGGACTGATCCGCAATCCCGAATTGTTCCGCTGCGGGATCGACGCTTCCGGTATCACCGACATCGGCCTGATGTTTACGTCGGCCCGTTCGAACGACCCGGAGCAGCATCTGCGCTACGAGCTGCCGACGCTGATCGGCGACCCGGACAAGGACGCGGAAGTATTGAAGCAGAACTCGCCGGTGGCGCTGGCCGACAAGCTGAAAAACCCGCTGCTGATCGCGCACGGTTATGAAGACCGGCGCGTACCGATCGAGCATGCGCAGCGCCTGCGCAGCGCGCTGGCCACGCCGCCGGAATGGATCGTGTATCCGAACGAAGGACATGGCCTGTACCACGAAAACAACCGGATCGACTTCTACCAGCGCGTGGAACGCTTCCTGGCCAAGCACCTGCAATAAGGCGCCGGGCCGGCATGCGGCCCGGTCTGCCGGCCTTAGTACTTCAATTTGTTGTGGCTATGGATTTTCTTGAAGTAGGCGCGGGTATGTTCCTTGACCGCGTGGGCGCCCAGCGAGCGACGCTGTTGTGATGCCTCTTCCCGGGCAAGCTTCCGGTAATTGTCGAAATGCGCCTGCGCGATCGCGCCGTCGGCAATGGCCTGGCGGATCGCGCAGCCGGGTTCGTTCTCATGGCTGCAGTCGCCGTAGCGGCAGCTTCGCGCCAGCTCGACGATCGAGCTGAACGTGCGCTCGATCCCTTGTTCGCCGTCGTACAACTGCAGTTCGCGCATGCCTGGCGTATCGACGATCGCCACGCCGCCGTCCGTGAAAAACAGCTCGCGGTGCGTCGTCGTGTGCTTGCCGCGCGCGTCGTGCGTCCGGATCTCGCGGGTGGGCAGCGTCATGGCGAACATCGCGTTGACCAACGTCGACTTGCCGACGCCGGAGGAGCCGACCAAGGCAATCGTCGTGCCTTCGGCCAGGTAGTTCTGCAGCACACCCAGCGTGGCGGGTACATGCACGCTGAGCGCATGCACGTGGTCCGCGCCCACGGCGTGCACGCGGGCCAGGTAATCGTCCAGGTCGGCGCAGAGATCGATCTTGGTCAGGATCACGACGGGAACGATGGCGAATTCATGCGCCAGGGCCAGGTAGCGCTGCAAGCGCTTGACGTTGAATTCCTCGTTGGCGCTGGTGACGATCCACAGGTAATCGACGTTGGCGGCAATCACCTGCGGCAGCCCGTGGTTGATGCGGCGGATGCGGTTCTTCGGCTCGAGGATGCGGCGCAGCCGATAATGCTCGCTGGCGTCCTCGGCCAGCACCCAGTCGCCCACGGCCAGGTGCTGGCTGACGGGCTGGAACGGCGCCGGGACGACGATCGAGCGTTCGCCTTCCACGCCGATCGCCTCGACGCGGTTGCGATGCACGGCCGTGACGCGGGCGAGATGCCCGACCGTGCTGTCGGAACACAGTTCGTCGAACGACAGCTGTTGCAGGAACGCGTTGCACCAGCCGAGGCGCTGCAAGAAGGAGTATGACATGCCGGCCGCCTTGCTGTTATTGAAAAAGCAATACAGTGTAGGCGGGGCACGGGCGCCGGTCAAGCACGGCCGGAGCGGACGGGACAACCTGCGCTAAAATGTCCGGTTTCGAGCTTCCAAGGTACTGCACCATGAAATGGGCAATTGTCGGTTTTTACATCCTGTCCGTCCTGCACATCCACTTCCGCGGCCGCGTGCGCCTGCCGTTCGGCCGCCAGTTGTTCGACCACTCGTCGTTCATGGCGCCTATCAATATCTTCATGCACTCGTTCTCGCGGGTGCCGTCGACCCCGTACCTGCCCGTCACTGATTTCCCTGAACTGGCGCCGCTGCAGCAGAACTGGCAGGTGATCCGCGCCGAAGCCGAGAACCTGCTGCGCCTGCAGAAGATCAAGGCCTCGGAGCAGAACGACGACGCCGGCTTCAACTCCTTCTTCAAGGCCGGCTGGAAGCGCTTCTACCTGAAGTGGTACAACGCCAGCCATCCGTCGGCGGCGCAACTGTGCCCGCAAACGCATGCGTTGCTGCAGGGGATTCCGTCCGTGAAGGCGGCGATGTTCGCGGAGCTGCCGCCGGGCGGCAAGCTCAATCCGCACCGCGACCCGTTCGCCGGCTCGCTGCGTTACCACCTGGGCCTGGCCACGCCGAACGACGACCGCTGCTTCATCGACGTCGACGGCATCAAGCACAGCTGGCGCGATGGCCAGGGTGTGATGTTCGACGAGACGTACATCCACTGGGCGATCAACGGCAGCGAGAGCGACCGCATCATCCTGTTCTGCGACGTCGAACGCCCGATGCGCTTCCGCTGGGCGCAAGCCGTCAACCGCTTCCTCGGCAAGACCATGATGACGGCGGCCGCGTCGCCCAACGAGACGGGCGACCAGGTGGGACTGGTGTCGAAGCTGTTCCGCGTGTCGTTCTATGCGGGTAAGTACCGCCGCCGCTTCAAGGCGTGGAACAAGACCGTGTACAAGATCACCAAGGTGGCGTTGATCGTTGGCCTGGGTGTGTTGATCTGGAAGATTTAATTTAATGACTTGGCACGGCTGCTGATGCCGCTGGGGTCTGTCCCTGCACAGGGACTGACCCCGAAGTTTGGCTGCCGTTCCGGGCAATGACGATAAACTTCAGGGTCAGTCCCCGCAAGGGGGACAGACCCTAGACCTTGCTGCTGTCCGACCCGGCCAGTACCTTGTCCGGCGTCATCGGTGTGCTGCGCAGGCGCCGCCCGGTGGCGTGGTAGATGGCGTTGCTGATCGCCGCCGCCACGCCCACGATCCCGATTTCCCCCACCCCTTTCGCACCCAGCCGGCTGACGATACGGTCGTCCTCCTGCGCGAACATCACGTCGATCGCGTGGATGTCCGCATTGACGGGCACGTGGTATTCCGACAGGTTGTGGTTGACGAAGCGCCCGAAGCGGTGTATAAGAGTCGGTGTAGCTCTCCTCGTGCAGCGCCTGGCTGATGCCCCAGACGATGCCGCCCACCACCTGGCTGGTGGCGGTCTTCAGGTTCATGATGCGGCCCGCGGCGATGGCGCTGACCACGCGGGTGACGCGCACCACGCCCAGCTCCTCGTCCACCCGCACCTCCACGAACACGGCCGAATGCACCAGGCGGCGGAATTTGCGCTGCTTGAGCATATTCGGCAGCATCAGGTATTTTTCCTCCAGCCGCACCACGCCGCTGTCGTTCAGGATGGCCGTCAGCGGCAGCGCCACCTCCGGCTGCTTCTTCAGCCGCAGCGCGCCGCCCACGAATTCCACGTCACGCATTTTCGCCTTGGCGAACGGTGAGTCGTTCAGCTTCTGCGCATGCTTCAGGATCGTTTTCTGCAGCTTCTCGCACACGCCGGCAACGGCCGAGCCCACCGTCGTCACGTGCGAAGAGCCGCCCTCGATCGGCGCCACCGGCAAGGTCGAATCGCCCAGCTGGAACGTGACGTCCTCCAGCGGCAGGCCCATCGCCTCGGCGGCGATCATCGCCATCACCGTGTAGGTACCGGTGCCGATGTCGGTGGCGGCGCTCGACACCACCAGCTTTCCGTCCGCGTGCAGCACGGCGCTGGCGCGGGCGAACATCTGCATCGCATCCCACACGCCGGTCGCCATGCCCCAGCCGACCAGCTCCGTTCCTTCCTTCATGGCGCGCGGATTCAAGGGTCGCTTGTCCCAGCCGAAGCGCTTGGCACCCAGCTCGTAGCAGGCACGCAGCTCCTTGCTGGAATAGGGCTTGTCCTCGACCGGCGCCTTGTCCGCGTAGTTCTTCAGGCGCAGCTGCAGCGGGTCCATGCCGAGCGCGTAGGACAGCTCGTCCATCGCCACTTCCAGCGCGTGCACGCCGTGCGCGGCGCCGGGCGCGCGCATGTCGATCGGCGTGTACTGGTCCAGCTTGACGACTTTGTAGTCGAACTTGATGTTGTCGCAGGCGTACAGCAGACCCGACCAGTTGACGACGACTTCCACGTAGTCCTCGATCGGCGACGTCTCGGCGATGGCCTGGTGGTAGATCGAGCGCAGCGTGCCGTCGCGCTCCGCCGCCAGTTTCACCCGCTGCAGCGTTTCCGGACGGTGGCCGAAGCTGAACATCTGCTGGCGCGTCAGTACCACGCGCACGGAGCGCTTCAGGTGCAGCGCCGCCATCACGGCCAGGGTCAATTGGTATTGCGGCCGCAGGCCGGAACCGAACGCGCCGCCCACATACGGATTGCGCACGGTGACCTTGTTCTTTGACAGCCCGAACACGTGCGACACGTACCAGCGGCTGTTCTGCGAGCTTTGCGTCTTGTCGTAGATCGTCAGGTGGTCGTCCGGTTCGCGGATCACCGTGGAGGCGAACATCTCCATCGGGTTGTGGTGCTCGACGCCGCTGTAGAACTCCGCGTCGATCTTGACGGGCGCTTGCGCGAACGCCTTGTCCGCATCGCCTTTCTCGTCCGGCGGCGGCTCGAAGCCGGCTTTCAGGGGCTTGGGCTTGTAGGCCTTGTCCAGGTTGGCGGACAGCTTGGTGTCGTGCGGTTCCTGCGCGACCTCCAGCCGCACCAGGGCCGCCGCGTAACGGGCCGCCTCGAACGTCTCGGCCACCACCAGCGCGACCGGCTGGCCGCTGTAGAAGATCGCGTCGTCGTACAGCGGCCGGAATGGCGCGCCCGCGGGCGCCGTCATGTCCTTGTAGGCGATGTCGAAGCCACGCACTTTCGGGCGGTTCAGGTGTGTCAGCACCTGCACCACGCCGGGCACCGCCAAGGCGTCCTCGGTGTGGATGGCCGTGATGCGGCCCTTGGCCACCGGGCTGCTGACGACGACGCCATACGCCAGGTCCGGCGCGGGATGTTCGGCGGCGTATTTCGCCTGGCCCGTCACCTTGGCGCGGCCGTCCACCCGCGACACGGGCGTACCCGTGCGCACCGGGCCCGTGCCGGGGTCCGCGACGGGCGCGTTCAAAGCCTCGATCAGATCGGTCATGCGTGTTCTCCCTGGTCTGGTGTGCTGACGCGCCAGTTCCGCACCGTGCCGCGCGCCGCCACTTGCAGCGCGCGCACGATGGCGTTCCTCGCCAGCGGTATCTTGAAGTCGTTCGCGCCGCGGCCGACGGCGCCCGCGAGGAGGGCGTCGGCCACGCGGCCGAACAGCTCGTCCGATGGCCGTTGGCCTTGCAGCAATTGCTCGGCTTCCGGCCGACGCCATGGCTTGTGCGCGACGCCGCCGACGGCGATGCGCGCCGCGCCGATGCTGCCGTCCGCCGCGATCTCGAGGGCGGCTGCGACGGAGGCCAGCGCGAAGGCGTACGACAGGCGCTCGCGCAGCTTCAGGTAGGCCGAATGGCCGGCGAATTGCGCGGCCGGCGGCAGCGCGATGTGCGTGATCAGTTCATCCGGCGCCAGGGTGGTATCGACGTCGGGGCGGTCGCCCGGCAGGCGGTGGAAGTCGGCGAACGCGATCTCGCGCTTGCCGCGCACGGACTGCACGTGCACCACCGCTTCCAGCGCGGCCAGTGCCACGCACATGTCGGACGGATGGGTGGCGATGCAGTGCTCGGAAGTGCCGAGGATCGCATGCTGGCGCGTGACGCCGCCGATGGCGGAGCAGCCGCTGCCGGGCGTGCGCTTGTTGCAGGGCGTCGCCACGTCGTAGAAGTAGTAGCAGCGCGTGCGCTGCAGCAGGTTGCCGCCGTTGCTGGCCATATTGCGCAGCTGCGGCGAGGCGCCGGCCAGGATCGCGTCCGCCAGCAGCGGATAGCGTTCCTTTATCAGCGGGTGGTAGGCCGTGTCGGCGTTGCGGGCGAGGGCGCCCAGCAGCAGGCCGCCGTCCGGCGTTTCCTCGATGCGGTCGAACGGCAGGCGATTGATGTCGACCAGTGCCGGCGCGACCTGCACGCCTTCCTTCAGCAGGTCGAGCAGGTTGGTGCCGCCGGCCACGAAGCGCACTTCATATTGGTTGGCTGCCGCCGGCGTGGCGTCATTCAAGGCGGGTGCCAGGTCGGGCGGCGCTGTCGGGGCGGGCGCGGCCGCCGGCGCGGCATCCTTGCCGGCGTTGGCGGCAATCAGGCGCAATGCGGCGTCCAGGTCGGTGGGGCGGGCGTAGGCGAACGGGTTCATGCCGGCACCGTCCCGGTCACGACCGCGTGCTCGGCGTTCTCGCTGTCCGGCGCGATGCCGGCCACCTGGCTGACGGCACGCAGGATCTGCGGATAGGCGCCGCAGCGGCAGATATTGCCGCTCATGAGTTCACGCACCTCGGCCGAGCAGGTGGCCTGGCCTTCGTTGATCAGGCCCACGGCCGAACAGATCTGGCCTGGCGTGCAGTAGCCGCACTGGAAGGCGTCGTGTTCGACGAAGGCCTGCTGCAGCGGATGCAGGCGGTCGCCGTCGGCCAGGCCTTCGATGGTGGTGACGCTGCGCCCGTCCTGCATCACGGCCAGGGTCAGGCAGGAGTTGATGCGGCGGCCGTCCACCAGCACGGTGCAGGCACCGCACTGGCCGTGGTCGCAGCCCTTCTTGGTACCGGTCAGGCCGAGCCGCTCGCGCAGCAGGTCGAGCAGGGTGACCCAGGCTTCCAGTTCCAGTGTGTGCTCGCGGCCGTTGACGGTGATCGTCAGCGGATGACGCTCGGGAGCTTGCATGGCGAATCCTCTTTGTCGGGTGGAGGAGCGCGGGGCAAACCCGGTGCACGGTCATCAAGCGGCGGCGCAGGAGGTCACCCCGGCGGCTCCCGGATGTGAGCCGTCACGATACGGTTAATGGCCGGGGCTGGTTGTGCGTTCGTTCACATAGTGCGGGGTATGTAGTGGCATGCTGGCTAAAACACGCAGATGCCTGTCACCAAAGAAAAAGCCCGCGACTTGCGTCGCGGGCCCGAAGGGTACTGCTATGTTTCTTCTTCGTTCTTATTTCTTGGCGCGGCGGCGGGCCGCCAGCGCGACCAGTGCCAGGCCGCCTGCCAGCATCGGCAGCGTGGCCGGTTCCGGTATCGGCGACACGGTCTTCGTCAGGCTCAGGTCGCGGCCGAACAGCACTGCGTTCGAGAAGCCCGGCACCTGGCCGCCGTTGTTCAGCCATTCGATGTTCCACGTGCCGGTCAGCGTCTGGCCGGCCTTGATGTTCGTTTCGTCGAACAGGAACGCCGTGCTGGCGTTGGAAGCGTGGATGGCCAGCGTCAGGTCCAGGTTGGCGTCATAGTTCTTGCTGACGTTGGTGATCGACCAGATCCCCGTCTTGCCGCTGGCGCTCTTGCCGAACGTGAAGTCGAAGCGCGAGCTGTAGTCGGTCAGGTATTTGCCTTCGACCGTTTCCAGCGTGCTCCAGAACAGCGAACCCGTGTTCCAGAAGGCGAGGCTGAACGACGCCGAACCCGTGCTCATCGGGTTCAGGCCGGAGTACACCAGCTTGTCCGCGATGTCGCCACCCAGGGTGACGTCGTCCAGGGTGGCGTTGCCGATGCTGCCCTTGTTGAACGTGGCATGGGCGGAGCCGGCGGCGAGCAGCGCGGCACTCAGCAGTACAGCTTTGGAAACAGCAGCGATAGTCATTATTGGTTCTTTCGGAATGCGTGCCGGGCTCGCGGGCAGACAGGAGAAAAGCGGCGATTCTTTGGCCGAAATCAAATACTAGACGAAATATCGTGAAATTGCAACAATGAAATTGCAATTTCCATAAAGCAAATGTAGGCCGGGCGCAACAGTGTCAACGCCGCCGCTGCCGCGCTTCCTCGGGCGTGAGCAGCCAGATGCGGTCGATGTCGCCGTCGGCGTTCTCCGTGTAGCACACCGGCAGGTCACGACCGCGCAGGGCGGCCGGCACCTCGACCAGGTTGTCCTGGTTGAAGATGCGCGCCGCCGGCGCGAGCCGGCGCGGCCTGCCGTCGAGCGTAATGTCGGGAAACCAGCCGGGCGTCAGCGTGCCGCGCTTTGCCTCGGCCGGAATGTCGCGGCCAGCGGCCCGGCCCGGCAGCGCCGCGACGAGTGCCAGGGCCGCCCCGGCCAGCAGGATACGTCGATGCATGCGATCTCCTTCCAAAACCTTACTGTAGCCGGCTCGCGCCGTTGTGGCGAGCGCGACGGTGGCGTGCCGCCATCTTGCTACGTGGCTCCGTCGTTCGTCCCAAAGTGGCATGCTGACCGCACGCCGCATGCGCTGGCGTTTGCCAACAAGAAAAAAGGAGATGCCATGAAATGGTTTCAGAATCTCAAGATTGCCCCGAAGCTGTTACTGGTATTCGGTGTCGTCCAGTTGCTGATGCTGATCATGGGCGTGGCCAGCATCCGGTCGATGGGGCGGATGAACGATGCCTCCACCGAGCTGGCCACGAATTGGATGCCGAGCGTGCGCACGGTGATGCAGCTGCGCACCGACGTGGGCGAGCTGCGCCGCTGGCAGCTGGCGCACATGCTGACCGACGTGCCGACGTCGCTGGCCACGTACGAGGAACGCATGGCGAAAACCCTGGCGGACCAGCGCGCCAACGCGGCGGCTTACGAGAGGCTGATTTCCAGCCCGGAGGAACGGGCCATCTATGACGATTTCAGCCGCAACTGGCAGCTGTTCCTGGCCGAGCACGAGAAGGTGGTGGCGCTGTCGCGCCAGAACCTGAAAGAAGAGGCACGCGCGGCGGCGGCGGGCAATTCCGCGAAAATTCTGGGCGATGCCAACGCGGCGCTGGACAAGCTCGTCAAGCTCAACGTCGAGGGCGGCCAGCGTGCAGGTGAGCTGGCCGAAACGCTGTACCGCGACTCGCGCACGCTGTCGATCGCCTTGCTGCTGCTGGCGGCGCTGGCCGGCAGCGCGCTGGCGCTGTGGGTGGCGCGCATGGTGGCGCGGCCGTTGGGCGAGGCGGTGGAGGCCGCCCGTGCGGTGGCGGACGGCGACCTGACCCGCGACCTGACGGTGCGCTCGCAGGACGAGACGGGCGCACTGATGGCGGCGCTGCGCGACATGACGAGCAAGCTGCAGGGCCTCGTGGCGCAGGTGCGCGCGGGGACCGACACGATCGCCACCGCGTCGAGCCAGATCGCGGCCGGCAACCAGGACCTGTCGGGCCGCACGGAGCAGCAGGCCAGCGCGCTGGAAGAAACGGCATCGTCGATGGAGGAGCTGACATCGACCGTGCGCCAGAACGCCGACAATGCGCGTCAGGCCAACCAACTGGCGCAATCGGCATCAAGCATCGCCGTGCGTGGCGGTGCCGTGGTGGGCGAGGTGGTGGGCACGATGGCTGCCATCAACGAGGCGTCACGCAAGATCGTCGACATCATTTCCGTCATCGACGGCATCGCCTTCCAGACCAACATCCTGGCGCTGAACGCGGCCGTCGAGGCGGCGCGCGCCGGCGAGCAGGGACGCGGCTTCGCGGTGGTCGCCAGCGAGGTGCGCAACCTGGCGCAGCGCTCGGCGGCCGCGGCCAAGGACATCAAGCACTTGATCGACGACTCGGTCGGCAAGGTCGATGCCGGCTCGCGCCTGGTCAACGAAGCGGGCAGCACGATGGCCGAGATCGTGGCCGGCATCACGCGCGTGACGGACATCATGAGCGAGATCACGGCCGCCAGCACGGAGCAGAGTTCCGGCATCGAGCAGGTCAACCAGGCGGTCGTGCAGATGGACCAGACCACGCAGCAGAACGCGGCGCTGGTGGAGGAGTCGGCCGCCGCCGCCGAGGCGATGCAGCAGCAGGCCGCGCACCTGGCGCAGATCGTCGGCGTGTTCCGCATCAATGCCCAGGCGGCGGGTGTGATCGTGCCGCCGCCGGCGCCGCGCCGCAGCGCCGTGGTGGCGGCGTCGGCACCCAAGGTGGTGCAGGCGGCACCCAAGCCCGCGCCGCGGCCGGCGCTGGGCGCCGCCAAGGCGCCGGCAAAGGCGCAGCCGCAAGAGGACCAGTGGGAGGAATTCTGAGCAGTGACCCGTGGCTTACAATGGCCGCTTTGCAGCGAAATGGGAAACGTATGGCCAAGAAAGAAGAACTGGACGAGGAAACGCGCGAATTCATCCAGTGGTGTATCGAAGTGGAAGGCTTCCTGGTCGCGGCCGGGGCCACCGTGCGCGAGGCCCAGGATCATATCGAGGAGCAGATCGACTGGTTCACCGACCAGTTCTGCGCCGCGCTGACGCCGGAGGAGGCGGCGCGCGAGGCGCTGGCCTGAACAGGCGGCCATGCCTGGGGTCTGTCCCGCCGGGACTGACCCCGAAGTTTGTCGCCCTTTTGCCGAACGGGCAGACAGGCCTCGCCACGCTGTGGACTTCGGGGTCAGTCCCCGTCGGGGACAGACCCCTGCCGCGCCAGCCACGCCGCCAGCGCGGCTTCGTAGCGCGCCAGCGCTTCCTCATACACGTCGAACACGCAGACGGTACAGCCGCCGCGGCAGCAGTCCTCCAGGTCCGGCCGGGAGGGTGGTTCCGGGCGCGGGTCCGACGTCGCCATCTCAGTGCTCCGCCGCCAGCATGGCCTGGTTGCGGCCGCGGATCTTGGCGCGGTACAGCGCGCGGTCGGCGCGCCGCACCAGGTCGTCCGGATCGCCATGCTCGTGCGGCACCTGCACGGCCACGCCGATGCTGATGGTGACGCGGCCGAACGGCGACTCGTCGTGTTCCACCTCCAGGCCCGCCAGCTCGGTGCAGATGGCTTGCGCCGTCTGCATCGCGTCGGTGGCGTCCGTGGCGGCCGCCAGCAGCACGAATTCCTCGCCGCCATAGCGTGCCGCCAGATCCGTGGTGCGGCGCGCATGGCGCGTCAGCAGCTCGGCCACCGTGCGCAGGCAGGCGTCGCCCGCGACGTGGCCGTAGCGGTCGTTGTACTTCTTGAAGTAGTCCACGTCCAGCACCAGCAAGGCCAGCGGCTGGCCGGTGCGGGCGGCGCGCCGCCATTCGGTCGCCAGCTGCGTGTCGAAGCCGCGCCGGTTGGTAATGCCCGTCAGGCCGTCCGTCGTCGACAGCGCGGCCAGCTTCAGGTTCGACTGTTCCAGTTCGGCCGTGCGCTGCGCCACCACCCGTTCCAGCGCCGCCTTCAGTTGCGTGAGCCGGCGCACGCGCCAGCGGTACAGCGCCCACAGGATCGCCGCGGCCAGCACCACCGCCGCCGTGCGGAACCACCAGGCCTGCCAGAACGGCGGCGTGACGGTGACGATCAGCGCGGCCGGGTCCTCGTTCCACACGCCGCGATGGTTGGCGGCCTTGACGCGGAACACGTAGCGGCCCGGATCGAGGTTGGTGTAGGTCGCCGCGCGCCGCGTGGCATCCGTCTCGACCCAGTCCGCGTCGAAGCCTTCCAGCCGGTAGGCGTAGCGGTTCAGGCCCGGTTCCGTGTAGTGCAGCGCCGCGAACTCGATCGAGAAGCCGGAGGCGGGCGGCGACAGGGTCAGGCGGCGCGGCGCCGTCACGGCGCCTTCCAGCTTCACGCCCGGCTGCGGCCGCGCGTCGCTGAGCGAATGGTTGTAGACCTTGATGTCGGTGATGGCCACCTGCGGCGCCACCGACGGGCTGCGCACGTCGCGCGGGGCGATCGCCGTCATGCCGTGCACGCCGCCGAAGTACAGCAGGCCGTTCGGCCCTGGCGCGGAGGAATTGATCGTGAAGCCGTCCGTCATGCCGTCCGCCGCCGTGTACTGCAGCGACTTGCCGGTGGCCGGCTCGATGCGGTACAGGCCGGCGATGGTGCTGACCCACAGGTTGTCGTCCAGGTCGTTGCGGATCGACAGGATCTTGGCGCCGTGCGTCGCGTCCAGGTAGGAGCGGAAGCCGATCTTGCCGTCGCGCAGGATGACCTGCTGCAGGCCCTTGGAGGTGCCGACCCAGATGCGGCCGAGCGAATCCTCGTGCAGGCTGGAGACGTTGTCGTCGGCCAGGCCGTCCGCCACCGTGGTGTCCTGCACGAAGTGCTGGAATTTGCCGGTCTTCGGGTCCAGCAGGTCGAGGCCGCCGCCGTTCCATTCCGACCCCATCCAGACGCGGCCGCTGCGGTCCTCCAGCACCACGGAGGTGCCGTTGACGCTGCGCGTGTCCGGATCGTTGGGATCGTTGCGATAGATTTTCCACGTGCCGGCGGCCGGCAGGTAGCGGATCAGGCTGTTGCCGGTGGCCAGCCACAGCACACCGCCGCGGCCCGGCGCGATGGCGTTGATGTAGTCGCTGGCGGTGTCGCCGAAATGCACGGAGCTGAACTTGCCGTCGGCCTGGTCGAGGCGGTTCAGGCCATTCGACGTGCCCGCCCACAGCGGCCCCTCGGGGTCCTGGTACAGGCAGTAGACGATGTTCTGCGTCAGGGTGCCGGGCTGCGAGGGGTCGGAAACGTAGCGTCGCACCACCTTGTTGCTGGCCGGGTCGAACAGGCTGAGGCCGACGTTCCCGCCCAGCCAGAGTTTATTGTCCGGCGCGCGCGCGATGCTCAGCACGGCATTGGTGCCGGGCGTGCCGGTCTGGTCGGCGCTGTGCGGCACGTAGCGGGTGAAGCCGACGCTGTTCAGGTTGACGAGGCTGATGCCATCGGTGAACGAGGCCACCCACAGCATGCCGCCGCGGTCCTGGGCCAGCGCGCGCAGGTTGTCGCCCGGCAGCGAGAACGGGTCGCTGGGGTTGTGCGAGAACTGGCTGAAGCGCTCCATGCGGGCATCCCAGCGCAGCAGCCCGGCCGACAGGGTCGTGGCCCACAAGGTGCCCTGGCGGTCGATATAGAAGCTGTTGACGCGGCTGTTCGGCGTGACGAGCACCTTGCGGGCCGACCACGGCGTGCCCGGGTCCCAGCGCAGCGCGCCGCTTTCGGTGCCGATCCACAGCGCGCCGGCCTTGTCGAACTGCAGCGCGCGCACGATGTTGCGGCGCGGGTCGGGCTTCTCGGCCAGGTCGACGGCATGGTGGACGAATGCCTTGCCGCCCGGCGGCAGGTAGTCGAGCCCGCCCGGCCAGGTGGCGGCCCAGACGCCGCCCTTCGCGTCCAGCGCGATGGCGTTGACGTCGTTAGTGGCTAGGCTGCCCGGCAGCGCCGGGTCGTGCGCGTACACGACGAACTTGCCGCTGGCCGGATCGAAGTGCTGCAGGCCGCCCCAGCTGGCGATCCACATGCCGTCCTTGCCGTCCGAAATGATGGCCTTGATGATGCCGCGGTTCTTGGGCCCCAGCTCGGCGCGGAACACGGTGAAGTTGTTGGTCTCCGGATTGTAGCGGGCCAGGCCGTTCTGGGTGCCGGCCCAGATGCGGCCCTGGCGGTCCTCGTACAGCGCCGAGACGCGGTCGTGCGGCAGGCTGTTCGGGTCGTTGCTGCGGCTCGTATAGCGCACGGCGTGGTAGCCGTTGTAGCGGTACAGGCCGTTGACGTGCGTGCCGATCCACATGAAGCCCTGGCGATCCTGCAGCAGCGACAGGATCGACGGCTCGTCGTTGCCGAGCGGGCCCAGCTGCTTGAAGCGCAGGGTGGGCGGTGCCGCCGGCTGCGACAGGGCGGCGGTCGCGCCCAGAACGACGATCAGCAGGCCGAGCAGCAACAGCACGAACGTACGGACGGACAGGCGTGGGGCGGAGCGCAAGGGGAAGCGCAATGCGGGCGGCGGGGAGATGATGTCGGATCGGTGCATTTCGCGATTATACATTCCTTTTATGCAATAAAATTCCTGTAGAATGCCAGGAACTGTGCGGATGTGGTGCGAAACGGGTATTATCCGGGGTTGGCCGCTGTGACCGTTGCATGCGCGCATCACCGAAATCGCGGCGGCCAGCCGTGCAGTCTCCCTCGTAACGTAGAAAGCATGGCGGTTGATTCCGCCGCCCCAGAATATGTCTGAAATCGAAACCCCTTCCGCCTCTGGCGTCCAGCCTGCGGCACCCGCCCAGGTGCGTTTCTCCGACTTCGGGTTGTCTGCCGACATCCTGCGCGCCCTGACCGACCAGGGCTACGAATACCCGACGCCGATCCAGGCGCAGGCGATTCCTGTCGTGTTGCAGGGTCGCGACGTGATGGGCGCGGCCCAGACCGGCACCGGCAAGACGGCCGGCTTCTCGCTGCCCATCATCCAGCTGCTGCTGGCGCACGCCAACCCCAGCATGAGCCCGGCCCGCCACCCGGTCCGCGCGCTGGTGCTGACGCCCACGCGCGAGCTGGCGGTGCAGGTGGCCGAGAACGTGGCCGCTTACTCGCGCCACACGCCGCTGCGCTCGACCGTCGTGTACGGCGGCGTCGACATGAAACCGCAGACGGCGATCCTGCGCAACGGCGTCGAGATCATCATCGCCACGCCGGGCCGCCTGCTCGATCACATCGAGCAGAAAACGATCTCGCTGGGCCAGGTGCAGATGTTCGTGATGGACGAGGCCGACCGCATGCTGGACATGGGCTTCCTGCCCGACCTGCAGCGCATCATCAACCTGCTGCCGAAGCAGCGCCAGAACCTGATGTTCTCGGCCACGTTCTCGCCCGAGATCAAGAAGCTGGCCAACAGCTTCCTGAACAACCCGGTGACGATCGAGGTCGCGCGCAGCAACGCCACGGCCGACAAGGTCACGCAGGTGGTCTACAAAGTGCCTGAAGAGCACAAGCGCGACGCCGTCGCCCACATCCTGCGCTCGCGCGAGATGAAGCAGGTGATCGTGTTCTCGAACACCAAGATCGGCGCATCGCGCCTGGCCCGCGGCCTGGAGCAGGACGGCATGAAGGCCTCCGCCATCCACGGCGACAAGACGCAGCAGGAGCGCATGGCCGCGCTGGAAGCGTTCAAGCGCGGCGAGATCGACGTGCTGGTCGCCACCGACGTGGCGGCGCGCGGCCTGGACATCTCCGACCTGCCGTGCGTGGTCAACTACGACCTGCCGTACAACGCGGAAGACTACGTGCACCGCATCGGCCGCACCGGGCGCGCCGGCGCCTCGGGCGACGCCATCTCGATCTACTCGGACAAGGACGAGCGCCTGCTGGCCGACATCGAGAAGCTGATCAAGCAGACCATCAAGCGCGGCGAGCTGCAGGGTTTCAGCCCCTCGGCGCGCGGCGCCGAGGAGCGCCGTCCGGCCCGCCGCGAAGGCGACCGCGCCGGCGGTGGCGAGCGCGCTCCGCGCACCGAACGCGGCGGCGAACGTGGTGGCGAACGCGAACGCTACGGCCGCCCGAACGGCCCGTCGCCACGGCGCGACAAGGTCGATCCCTGGTTCCTGAAGCCCTACGAGCCGACCCGCTCGACGCGCCCGGCCACGCCGGAAGCGACCACGGGCCCGGCACCGGCCAAGCCGAAGCAGAAGATCGCGGCCCTGCTGGGTGGGTTGCCGAAGAACTGACGAGTAAAAAAACGGTGACTGTCACCGTTTTTTTTTCGCCCGGCGCGGCCGTCAGACCGCTTCGAGCAGCGCCTTCAGTACGCGCGGCATCTCGGGCTCGAGGCCGACCCACAACGGCAGGCGCAGCAGGCGTTCGGACAAGCCTTCGGTGTGCGGCAGCGCCCCCGCTGGCCGGCCGAAGCGCGTGCCCGCCGGTGCGCTGTGCAGCGGCACGTAGTGGAACACGCTGCTGATGCCCTGCTGTTTCAGGTTGGCGATGACGTTGCTGCGCTGTTCCAGTGATTCCAGCAGGATGTAATACATGTGCGCATTGTGCACGCAGCCTTCTGGCACGACGGGGCGGCGCAGCACGCCGCGCTCTTCCAGCGGAATCAGGAATTCATGGTACTGCTGCCACAGCGCGAGGCGGCGTGCCGTAATGTTGGCCGCCTCTTCCATCTGGGCCCACAGGAAGGCGGCGATCACCTCGCCCGGCAGATACGACGAGCCGATGTCGACCCAGGTGTACTTGTCCACCTGGCCGCGGAAGAACTGGCTGCGGTTGGTGCCTTTCTCGCGGATGATCTCGGCACGCTGGGCGTACACGGGATCGTTGACGAGCAGCGCGCCGCCTTCGCCCGCGATGACGTTCTTCGTCTCGTGGAACGAGTAGGCGCCCATGTGGCCGATCGAGCCCAGCGGGCGTCCTTTGTAGGTCGACATGATGCCCTGTGCCGCGTCCTCGACGACGATCAGGTCGTGGCGGCGCGCGATGTCCATGATTGTGTCCATCTCGCAGGCCACGCCGGCATAGTGCACCGGCAGGATTACTTTCGTGCGCGGCGTGATGGCGGCCTCGATCTTGGTCTCGTCGATATTGAGGGTGTCGGGACGGATGTCGACGAACACCGGTACCGCGCCGCGCATGACGAAGGCATTGGCCGTGGAGACGAAGGTGTAGGACGGCATGATCACCTCGTCGCCTTCCTTCAGCTCCGCCAGCAGCGCCGCCATCTCCAGTGCGGCCGTGCAGGAATGCGTCAGCAGCGCGCGCGCGCTGCCCGTGTTTTGTTCTAGCCAGCCGTGGCACTTCTTGGTGAAGGCGCCGTCGCCGGACAGGTGGCCGTTGGTGTGGGCCTGGGCGATGTACCACAGCTCGCGGCCCGTCATGAAGGGTTTGTTGAAGGGAATGGTGGAATTCATGGTGCCGGGGTCCTTTCAGGAACGATGCGGTGGTAGACGTCCTGCGGGTGATCGAATGCGAAGCCGAGCGAGGCGTACAGGTTCAGTACTGCGACGTTGGCGGCGGAAATGGAGCTGGTCACTTCGGCGTGGCCGGCCTCGAACAGGGCACTGGCGGCCAGGTGCCACCAGTGCCGCGCCAGTCCCCTGCCGCGAAATGCCGGCGCGACGGCGTGCAATGCGAGGCAGGCGCCGGCGTGACCGATGAAGCCGGCTAGCTGGTCTTCGGCGTACAGGCCCCAGACGTCGCCTGCCGCCAGCAGCTGGCCCAGCCAGTTGTCGTAGCGGCGGTCGGCGCCGGCACGCTCCAGCATGAAGTCGCGCTGGAAGCGGCCGTGCGCGAAGGCGCCGTGGCAGATCGCCAGCGCCGCGGCGGAATCGGCATGGCGCGCGTCGATGCGGGCAATGGCGATGCCGGCGCGGGCCGGCACGGCGCGCAGCCGCTCGCGCGTGGCGCGCGTGGCCAGCAGCGTGTCGCAGTAGTGGAAGCGGTGCCGCTCCAGCAGGGCCTTGTCGGCCAGCGGGTCGACCTTGATCGTCTGCAGGCCCGCATGCGCGTCTGCAGCGGCCAGCGCGGCGGGCGAGTACGCCAGCAGTTCCCAGGCCGGGATGCCGAAGGCGGCGCTGTCGTAAGGCGAGGGCTGCAGCAGGGGGGCCTCAGTCATCCATTTCCCCCGCGTTGGGCGTCATGCGGCGCACGATGTACAAGGGCCGCTTCTTGGCCTCGTCGAAGGCCTTGCCGAGGTAGACGCCGATGATGCCGAGAATGCCTATGATCAGGCCGCCGATGAAGTACAGCGACACGATCAGGCTGCTCCAGCCGGGCACCGGGGAGCCCTGCAGCAACGCGCGGCCCAGCAGGAAGCTGCCGAACAGGAACGAGATGCCGGCCATCGTCAGCCCCAGCCGCGCCGCCATGCGCAGCGGCTTGTCGGAGTAGGCGATAATCGTGTCGGAGGCCAGCTTGAATAGCTTCGCGAACGTGTAGCTGGACGTGCCTTCCATGCGCTCGGCGTGCTGCACGCGGATGCCGGTAGTGGGAAAGCCCATCCACTGCACGTGGCCGCCGAAGAAGCGCAGCTGCTCGCGCATCTTGGTGAAGTTGCGCACGACCTTGCGCGACATGATGCGGAAATTGCCGCTGTCGCCGTCGAAGTCGATATCGGCCAGGTAGCTGAACAGGCGGTAGAACAGCCACGACGTGAAGCGCTTCAGCAGCGGGTCGCGCCGTTCTCCGCGTAGCGCCAGCACCACGTCGTAGCCTTCCTGCGCCTTGGCATACAGGCGCGGGATTTCCTCTGGCGCGTCCTGCAGGTCGCAGTCCATCACCACCACCCAATCGCCCTGGCAGATGTCCAGGCCCGCCGTGATTCCGTAGTGCTGGCCGAAATTGCGCGAGAACTGCAGACCGACGACGCGCGGATCGGCCGCGGCCAGACGCTCGATCACGTCCCACGAGCGATCCGGCCCGCAGTCCTCCACCAGTACGATCTCGAAGTGCGGCGTAACGGTCTCGATGGCCACCTTCAGGCGGCGGTACAACTCGTCGAGCATTTTCTCGGCCCGGTAGACGGGAATGACGACGGAAATCAGTGGTTTGCTCATGCTTGCTCCACGGCCGCGACAGCGGCGGCCGGTCAGGTATTGTTATTGTTGCGGTAAGCGGACAATGTGGGCGCCGCGCATCGCGACGCGGCCCTTGCCGCTGGCGATGACGCGGAATTCTACGCCCGAGAGTTCCACCGGGGTGGCGAAGGTGAGCACGACGGGCTTACCGCCAGCCTCGCTCAACTCGCCACGCGCCAGGACACGCGTGCCCGCGTCGGCCGTGACATCGACATACCCGAAATCGTCGGCCGTGCCGGCACGCTCCACTTCGAACGTGACCTGGTAGCGACCCGACATCAGCATGCGACCGGGGCCATATGTCAGCACGCCAGACTCGCCGGGCGCGGCGACTAGGCTGTCGCCCTGGAGGGTGCCGACGAGGTGTGGCGTTTCGCCACTGGCGGGATAGTGGGCCGGCCGCGCCAGCGTGCGGTTCCATTCCGCCATCTCGGCCAGGTTGCGGTTGAAGACGATCACATGCCAGTCTTCGAAGCGCAGCGTACGTACGGGAGCGCCGATGCGGGCTGACAGTGCAGGCAGGTCGACCTGCTTCAGTTCGCTTTCCTGCAGCAGAAGGAAGGTCTCGCCGTGATGGTAGCTGGCGTCGTACCAACGATTCGACGATAACTTGCGCATCGGCATCGGCAACCCGCGTTCGAACAGTACTTGCCGGACACGCACGGCTTGGGCGCTCAGCACGGTAAGCTTGCCGGCGTTCCAGAAGGACGAGTAGCCGTACCGCAGCTGGTTCTGCTGCAGGAAAGCAGCCAGGCGGGCTGCCTGGGTCGGCAGTTTCAATGCCGGCGGCACTTGGTAGAACTGGCGATACGGGAAGGTGTAACTGACGAAGCTGCTGGTAGCCAGCACCGCGACGAGCGCCAGGCCGACCGCGCGTTCGCGTGGCGTGCAGTGCAGGCCATCGACCGCTGCCACCGTCAACAATAGCAGCATGCACAGCAGTGACGGCACCAGATAACGGATGGCACCGTCGGGACTTGCCATGTCGGCTAGCGATGTCGTCAGCAGCAGCAGCAGGTTCAGCGCGCCGGCAATGGCGGCGAACACCGCGACGAACATGCGGCCCGGGTGGCCCGTCGCCGTCATTCGATAAACGGTTAGCGGCATCAGGTACAGAAGGGAAAGGGCGGCAACGAAGCGCAGCGCACGATACGCACCCATCGGACTGGCGACTGCCGCATCCCAGCGCGGCATGCCGTCGAACAGGATCAACAGCCCGTAGGCGGTGACCTTCAGGTTGTGCAGCACGCCGTCGAAATCCAGCCAGGCCAACGCTGGTGCGGGGAGGTTGCGGACGGTGCTCATCGTTGCGAGATGCAGCGCGGTACCGAGCGCGGCGGAGAGCAGGAACAGCAGCGCGGTGCGCACGTGGGGCCGCAGGTCGACACCGGCTGGCCGGGCCAGGCGCAGCGCCGCGGCCGCTGCCAGCAGCGGCAGGGCATAGAAGATGATGGCCCGCAGCGGATTGGCCCAGAACAGCTGCGCACACAGCAGCACCGTGCCCAGTGTCCACCACCAGTAGCGCCGCGGCGCGTGCAGCTGTTGCCAATAACAGTACAGCAGGAACGCGCCCGCGTAGAACATCGAGCCGTAGGCGGCCTGGCCGAACACGTGTTCCGCCATCAATACCGAGATACCGCCGGTCAGCACGCACAGCCCGGCAATCCGCGCGGCCCGCGTCACTTGAAGCAGGCTCATGAACGCCCAGCCGCCCGCCAGGATCAGCGCGGCGGTGACGACGTCCGACAGGATGTGCAAGCCGATGCCGTTGCGCAGGAACGGCAGGAACAGCAGTACGAACGTGTGGGTAAACAATACCCACAGATCGCCGTTGGCGTAGTTCCATTCGCTGGGGAAGTATTCGCCGGTTTCGCGGATCTCCTGTGCCAGCAGGTTCTTCACGGCGGAATCGGAATGCAGGATGACCTGGTAATCGAATACCAGGAAGAACAGCAGCAACGCGAGATTGAGCGCCAGTACCCAGGGTAGCAGCCGCTCCATCCGGCTGCGGCTGATGTTGAAAGTGGTCGACATTATTCTTGGTTTGTCAGTTCGGCAGTATTGTCCGCCTGGCGGACAAGCAGGTGGATGTTTAATTTGCTACAGATTGTAAAGTGCGGGTGTTGGTCATTGGTCACCCACGCGGCTCAGGCGTATGCCCCGCAGCACAAGGCCGGCGCGGCCATTGCTGAGGACCCGGAATTCGACGTCGGTTGCACTCTTGTCGAGCCGCCAGCGCAGCACCGGCTGCACGCCGGCGGTCACGGGTGCCACGCCGAAGCGTGCCTTGCGCCCCACGACCTCGACGACACCGAGCTCGCCGGCGGCGGCGTCCGCCACCAGGTCGAAGCGCACCTCATAGGTGCCTGGCGCCAGCACACGGGACGGCCCTGCATGCAGCAGGCCGGCGGCGCCGGCCGGGGCCACCAGCGCCTGGAGATCCGGATCGAATGTGCCGATGCCATGCGGGGTAGTTGCCGCCACAGGGTAGTCAGCCGGTTGACGCACCTGGTCGTCCCAGCGTGGCGACTCGGCCAGATTGCGGCCGAATACGGCGATGCGCCAGCCGTCGAAGTCGAGCAGACGCACGGTCGTGCCCAGGTGGCGTGCAAGGGCGGCGGTATCGATGGTCGGCTCGCCGGGGGCCTGCAGCACGAACACGGGGCCACGGTAATAGTCGGGTTGGTACCAGCGCTGCGACGACAGCCAGCGTGCCGGCACGGGCAGGCCGTCGCTGATATCGACCGGGCGGATGCGCACGCGATGATTGGCCAGCACGGTCAGCTTGCCGGCGTGCCAGAACGATGCGTAGCCATAGCGCAGCTGGTGCTGTTCGAGGAAGCCGATCAGGCGTGCTTCCGCCAGCGGCACGCCCAGCACGGGCGGCTTGCCGGGCAGCTGCAGCCAGGGCAGCATGTAGGAAGTCGGCGCGCTGGTGGCCAGGACGGTCAGCACCAGCAGCGCGCCGCCGCGTGCCGTGTCGATGCCATCGAGGCGGTCGGCGATGGCGGCGGCGGCCAGTACCAGCAGCCCCAGCAGGGCCGGCACCATGTAGCGTACCGAGCCATCGGGATTCTGCACGTCCGTCAGCGACGTGGTCAGCATCAGGATCAGCGTCAGCGCCAGCGCGGCCGCGACGAAGGCGGCCGCGAAGGCACGCCCCCGGTGCGCGCTGCCCAGCAGCCGCAGCAGCGTGCGTGGCAGCACGTACAGCGCGGCCAGCGCGGCCAGCAGGCGCACCACCCAGTAGGCGCCCGCAGGGGAAACCACCTTGCTGTCCAGGTGCGGCAGTCCGTCCAGCAGGGCGATCGTCGAGCGCAGCACGGCCAGCAGGTTGGCCTGCATGCCGGGGAAGTCGCGCCAGACCAGCTCGGAGGCGCCCAGCGTGACGCGCACCCCGCGCAGCGTCGCCGCATGCAAGGCCACGCCGGCCACGCAGGCCAGCAGGAACGCGCCCAGGGTACGCCAGTGCGCGACGCGGGGAGTGCCGGCCAGCCGGTCGAGCCGGTACAGGGTCGCGGCCGCCGCCAGCAGCGGCAGCACGTTATAGACCAGCGCGCGCTGCGGGTTGCTCCAGCAGACCACGAGCGTCAGCAGGACCATCACGGCCATCCAGGCGGGGCGCACGCGCCCTTGCAACTGGCTCCAGTAGCCGTACAGCAGGAAGCTGCCCATCCAGAACATTGCACCGTAGGCCGCCTGGCCGTACACGTGTTCCGCCATCATCGTCGACAGGCCCGCGCTCAGCACGACCAGCGCCGCCAGCGTGCCGCGTCGTGCCGCGCCCAGGATGCGTGTCAGCAGCCAGCCGCCGGTAAGGATCAGCAACGCCGACACGCAGCCGGCCAGCGCATGCACGCCATAGCCGTTGGGCAGGAAGGCCAGCAGCGGCACGATGAGGACATGGTTATACAGTATCCACAGATCCTTGTTGACGTAGCTCCACTCGGGCGGGAAGAAGCGGCCGGTCTCGACGATCTCCTGGGCCAGCAGGTTCTTCACCGCGGAATCGGAATGGAAGATCAGCTGGTAATCGCAGGCCAGGAATAACAGCAGCAGGCCGAGATTGGCGACGAGCAGCGCCTTCAGGATGGCTTCGCCGTTTCTCGACCAGGCGGTGGCGGGGCTCAGCACGACGCCTGCGCGTGCGACGGCGAGACCACGCGGTAAAGGAAAAACAGTCGAAGCATGTCGATATCGATCTCGGGAAAAGCGTGCGTCCCACGCGTGGCGACGCTGCTGGCTGCGCGGGGGGCAGTACAGGGCGCGCTACTGGGTACGGAACAAGGCGGCAAACAAGGGAGGGTAGTATACCATCCCTCGTTGCGTTTTCAGTAAGATTGTGCTTCTGAGAAACTTGCTATTTGCATGCCAGCCGGGTGACGGCCTGGGCATACCAGTGCCCATCCATGCAATGCAGGAACTCGCGCGCGCTTTGCTCCCACGTCAGCCGTGGCATCGCGCCGGAGCGGGGTGCTTGGCCGACGCCGTGCAAGGCCAGCCAGTCCGTCAGCGCCTGCGCCAGCGCGGGCGCGCCAGTGCCGCTGAAGTACCAGGCGTGCTCGCCGCCCACTTCGCGGAACACCGGCAGGTCGCGCGCGATCACCGGCAAGTCGTAGTGCGCCGCCTCGATCAGTGGCAGGCCGAAGCCTTCGCCGGCCGATGCCGCCAGCAATGCCGTCGCCTCGTGGTACAGCGCCACCAGCAGCTCGTCGCTGGCGCGCTCGCTCCAGAGCAGGCGGGTACCGGCTTCGGGATGGCGATGCAGCCGCTCCGCCAGGGCTTGCGTGTTCCAGCCCGGCTTGCCGACGATGACCAGATTGACATCGATCCCCTCGCGCCACAGCAGGTCGCAGGCCTGCAACGCCTCGGTGTGCATCTTGCGTGGCTCGAGCGTTCCGACCATCAGGAAGGTGGGGCGCTGGCGCACCGCGTCCAGCACGCGCTGGTCGGCCTCCGCCAGGCCGTACAGCGGATAGGCCGATCCCAGGTCCGCGCCAAGCCGGGCGCAGCCCACGTACAGCGGGTCGGGCCGCGCCGGCGGCTGCTGTTCCAGCCAGGCCAGCAACTGGTCCGCCGTGGCCTCGGCATTGCATATCAGCCCATCGGCCAGTTGCGCCACCTGTTCCAGCCAGCGCGTGAACCACGCCTGCGCACCCTTGAAGAACCATTCCGGCCGCAATGCCGGCAGCAGGTCATAGACGACAAAGTACAGCCGCACGCCATGCGCCTTCAGGCTGGCCAGCGCGGCCGCGTTGCGCGGTATCTGCTCGGGCGCCAGGTCGAGGCCGAAAAAGATGTCGCCGGCGGCGACCCGGATCGGTTGTTCCTCGCCGGCGGGCAGCGTCTTCATGCAGCCGGCCGCGTCGGGCAAGGGCGCATGCGCGTAAAAGCCGCCTGCATCGTACACGGGCGTCACGCGCACGCCCGGTGGTGAATCGTTCAACAGCGCCGCCAGCACGCCGCGGGTGGCGCGCTGGATGCCGGAGCGGGCATCGGTGCGCACCAGCTCCGACAGGTCGACCAGCAGCTGCACGCCGGCAGCGTCAGCGCACATGGGCAGCACCCTCGCTCATGGCGACCGGCAGGTCGGCCAGCACGGCGTAAAGCTCAGGCGGCAGCAGGCCGGCCAGCAGCGCCGGCGCGGTGTCGTCCGCCGCAGCGGTGCCGTCCAGCCGCACCGTGACCTGCGGGATGCCGCGATTGGCCACCGCGCGTTCGGCCGCCAGCACCCCCCTGGTCGCCAGTTGCAGCATGCAGTCGCCCTGGCGCAGCGTGGCCGCGCCGTCTTCCAGCGGCAGCTTGGCGCAGTCGAGCAGTTCCAGCGTATGGCGGCGCGCATAGCGGTAGCGACCTTCGTCCTGCCACACCGGTTCCACGCGCCAGCCCGGTACTTCCGCCGCGATCAGACGCAGCACGAGCTGCGTGGCCGCGTCGCTTCGGCCGGCCTCGGTGCCGACGTCCACCAGCAGCTGGCGGGTGCCGCCGGGCGGCTCGTTGGCGGCGATGGCGGCCGCTACCTGCAGCCAGTCGCCCTCCTGGGCCCGCATCGGGCACTCGATGTGCGCCAGGCCGTCCATCAGGGCGCGGTAGTGTACGTGGCGGCCTTCGACAGCGAAGGCCTCGATCGCCTCGTGGTACTGCTGCGCGACGCGGGCCGGATGGTGCACGGTCGACATATGCGCGTAGCCGGCTTCGCCGACCTGGCGCGCGAACGCCGGGTCGCGCCGCAGCTGCGTCATCGCCAGCGCCAGCTCGGCGGTAGAGAAGTCGTCGGCCAGGCGCACCGCGATATGCTCGGGCATCTCGGCGGCCGAGCCGTGCTGGTTGATGATGGTCGGGATGCGGTACGACAGGCAGTCCAGGATCGTGCCGGAAGTCTCGCCGCGCGTGCGGGTGCGCAGCTGCACGGCGCAGTCAGCGGCGGCCAGGTAGGTGCGGTACAGCTCCTGCGACGCGAAACCGGTGACGCGGATGCGCGGGTGGCCCTCCATGCGCGCCACCAAGCCTTCGCCGAACGGGCCGCCGCCGTGGTCGCCGACGAACACCAGGTGGCATTTGGCGTCCTGGTTCATTGGCGACTCCAGCCAAGCGTCGACGATTTTCTCCGGGCACTTGGTGACGGCGATCAGGCCGAATGTGCAGACCAGGAAGTCGTCGTCCTGCATGCCCAGGCGGGCGCGCGCGGCGGCGCGGTCCACGGGGCCGGGCAGCAGGCGCGGCAACTCGACGTGGCGCCAGCCGGCTGCGCTGCCCGGGCCGTACCAGCGCTCCGCCAGTTCCATCGAATGGTTCGAGTGGACGATGATGCCGGCGGCGTGGTCGAGCACCGGGCGATTGCATGGATATTCGTAGTACGACGCTTCGCGGCCGTGCTCGCGCTCGTGCGCCAGCGCGCGGTAGCCGTGCGAGCGATACAGCGCGCGGGCGTAGCTGTCCGGATCGTTGCCGGACACGGACACGTAATGCAGCGCGCCGCTCATGTAGAAGTCGTGCAGCGCGACGACGCCAGGATGGCGTTCCAGCAGCGCGAACATGTGGGCGTGGTAGGCGGAGTTGCCGAAGTGGTACAGCACGCGGTCATAGCGGTGCGCATTGGCCTCGAACCAGGCCACTGTGCGCTGGCCGAAGTTGGCCAGGATCCAGCGCTCGTTGACGGGTTCGGGCTGCTGCACGATAACGTCGATGTCGTAGTAGCGCGCCAGTTCCGGCAGCATCTCGCCGCTGGTGTCGGCGATGCCGCTGCGTTCCGGCGGCAGCGGCGAGATATAGGCCAGGCGCGGCCGCCGCGTGACCGGAAGCGCCGCCGCCGGCACGGCCGTGCGCTGCGCCGCTTGGCGCCGTTCGTGCGCCGCCTCAAAGGCATCCAGCGCCTTGCGCGCGCTGGCGTCCCACGAGAACAGCTTGGACTGCTCCAGGCCGTGCGCGCACAGGCTGGCGTGGAAAGCGCTGTCGGTCAGCGCGTGCTGCATCTTGGCGGTGATGTCGTCGATCCGGTTCGGGTCGAACAGCGCGTCGGCGCGGCCGATCACTTCCGGGATGCTGCTGTTGTTCGAACCGATGGTGGCGACGCCGCACGACATCGCCTCCAGCGCCGGCAGGCCGAAGCCTTCCTGCAGCGATGGGAACACGAACAGGGTGGTGCTGTTGTACAGCGCGACCAGGTCGTCGTCCGGCACGAAGCCCGTCAGTACCAGGTCGCCTTCCGGGATGCCGAACATCGCGCCCACGCCGAGCAGGCGCTTGCGGTCGTGCTCGGGTACGTTGCAGACGATTGCCAGCTGGTGCTGCGCGCGCAGCGGCGCCGGCAGCTTCGCGTAGGCCTCGATCAGGCCCTCGATGTTCTTGCGGTAGTCGATGCCGCCGGTGTACATGATGAACGAGCGGTGCAGGCCGTAGCGCTGGCGCAGCGCCGCGTTCTGTTCGGCGCTGAGCTGGCGCGGACGGAAGATGTCGTCCACCGCCGAGGAGATGTTGACCACTTGGTCGGGCGGCAGCTGCAGCGCGTCGATCGCCTCGGTGCGCGAATGGCCGGAGATGGCCAGCAGGATCTGGGCATTCTTCAGGCTTTGCAGCTTGCGGTAGTACCAGTTCGCCACGTGGGCGTCGGTCAGGTAGGTTTCCTTGCGAATCAGCGGGATCAGGTCGTACAGCGTGACGGCGGTGTCGTGCCGGTGGCGGCCGTGCTGCACCGACACGCAGGCGTCCTCGCCCAGGCCTTCGAACAGGCTGGACACGTGCACCACGTCCGGCGCCAGGCCGGCCAGGTAATGCTCGCGCACCTGTTCGGCCGCGCGCACGCGCCAGGCGTTGGCGACCTGGTGTTCCCAGATCGCCGCCGGCAGGTGGTAGGCGCCGATGTGCGACTGTGGCAGCATACCGTCGAACGCCTTGCGCAGGTTGGCCACGCTGTCAGGGAAGTGGTTGTTGACGGCAATGCGGAACTCATGGCTGCCGCCCTGGCGCAGCATCGCCAGCGTGAGGGCCATGGAATAGCGGCCGATGCCGCGGTGCGTGCTGGAGCCTTGGCAGGCTTGCAGGTCTAGAACGATGCGCATAGAAATCGGTATCCGGTGGAAGGGGGCGTCAGCGACGCGCGCGCTGGAGGTCGCGCAGCACGCGCTGCGCGCTGTCCGGCAACTGGCTCACGTCCGCCGTGATCGGCTGCTCCGGCATGGCGGCGGCATCGAGCCGGCCGCGCAGCATGATGCCGCGCGCCAGTGCGGTCAGGCGCGGGAAACGGACGATCTGGCGGCGCGCGAACGACGCCAGGCGCGGCTGCGCCAGCACGATGTGCATCGCGCGGCGCACCAGCGCCTTGGCGACGCGCACGCCCAGGGTCCTGGCCTGGCCGGCGCGGCGGCGCAGCCAGCCGCGCGCGCGCGCGGCGAAGACCCGGCCTTCGCGCAGCGGCCGCGTGACGCGCCACGACAGGCTGGCGTAGACCGCGGCCAGCTCGCGCTCGAGCACGTCGGCATGGGCCGCGCGCGGCGCATATTGCGTCACCGTCGCCAGCTCGGCCTCGGCGCGCCGGGCCCGTTCCTGCGCTTCCGTCAGGCGGCCATACTTCTCCTTCCATTCGCGCACGTGGGCCATGGCCCAGGTGCGTGCCTCCTCCACGCTCGCCTCGGCCGTCGCCACGCGCTGGCGCCACGGGTCGAGCGGGAAATTGCAGCGGTGCTCCTCGCACAGCACGAAGCGGTCGCTTGGGGTCGGCGGCAGCGACAGCGCGGCCAGCAGGTCGTCGCGGCCGGGGGCCGCATAGTAGGTGGTATGGCCGTCCGAGAGCGCGCGCCGGTAGCCCGCCGCGCGCAGGCGCTCGTCGTCCGCGCTGCCGACCAGCAGCACGACCCAGGGGCGCCAGCGCGCCAGGTCGAAGCCTTCCAGGACCGCCGCGCCGCCCTGGCCGGCATCGATCCGCGCGAAATGGATGACCGGTTCGGCGTGCTGCGCGCAGATCGCGTCTAGCGTGTCGAGCGGCACGCGGCGCAGCAGCACTTCGTGGCCGGCGCCGCTCATCGCCTCGGCGACGCGCGCGTCGAACGTGGAGGAGGTGGTGCCGCTGACCTCGTACAGGGTCTGCTCGCCGGCGCCCGCGGCCGCCGCGACGGCCAGGTTGACGTCGGCCGGCCGCTCCATGCGCAGGCGCCGCTGCAATGTGCTGGCCGGCTCCAGGTTGATGCCGCGCCAGCCGCGCTGGTAGAAGGCGTGCGTGACGGAGCGCAGGCGCGGCTCGCCCGCGCCCACGTCGAGATAGAAGCCGCGTTCGACGTCGCCCAGTGCGCGCCACAGGACGACGTCCTCGAAGTTGTCGGCGTAGGTAATGAATGGAGTGGTCATGCGGTTGGGCCCTCGACGTGCAACGTGACTTCGGGATCGAGCCAGGTGCAGCCTTCAAAATAGCTGTGCTTCAGGTTCATCACTTCAAACACGAGTGCCAGGTCGCGCCATTCGTAGTTGGCGGCCAAGTGGTTGTCGGAATTGTGCAGGGCCGTGGCGACGGAATAGCTGCCCGGGCCCAGGTTGAGCGGGAAGGCGAAATCGAAGCGCAGCGCCTGGCCGGCCTTGACGCCTTCCAGCGATGCACCCTTGTGGAACGTGTTGGTGCCGAAGATGTTCTGGCCCAGCCGGTCCTTGATGCGGTAGCCCAGGGTCAGCTCGGGCAGGTCGGCCTTGACCGCCACCTCGATGCGCAAGGTCACCGCGTTGCCGGTGCCGTGCACCTCGGCCGGCTGGCCGTCGGCATCGAGCAGGGCGATCGACGTCACCACCGCTTCGCCAGTGCCGGAAATGGTCTGCTTCTTGCCGTTGCCGTGCTCCTCCTGCCGCACGTTGGCGCCTTCGCGGTCGGCCAGCATGGCGTTGTAGAAGTCCATGATCTCTTCCGGCGCGCCTTCCTTGCGCACGCGGCCCGCGTCGAGCAGGATGGCGCGGTCGCATACCGACTGGATTGCGCCCTTGTCGTGCGAGACGATCAGCAGGGTCGTGCCCTGCTGGCGGAACGTGCGGATGCGCTCGAAGCTCTTGTGCTGGAAGTAGGCGTCGCCGACCGACAGCGCCTCGTCCACGATCAGCACGTCCGGGCGGCGCGCCGTGGCGACCGAGAAGCCCAGGCGCATCTGCATGCCGCTGGAATAGACCCGCACGGGCTGGTCAATGTACTCGCCGATCTCGGCGAACGCCTCGATCTCCGGCATCAGGGTGGTCAGTTCCTCCACCGTCATCCCGAGCAGCTGGCCGGCCATGTAGACGTTTTGCCGGCCCGTGAAATCGGGGTGGAAGCCCATCCCCAGCTCCAACATCGCGGCCACCCGGCCGCCGATCGTGACACTGCCGGTGCTCGGCATCGCCGTGCCGGTGATCAGTTTCAGCAAGGTGCTCTTGCCGGCGCCGTTGATGCCGATGATGCCCATCGCCTGGCCCGGTTCGACGGTGAAGCTGATGTCCTGCAGCACGTGGATCAGTTCATGGCGCGGCTTGCCAGGCAGGATCCACTCCAGCAGGCGTGCGCGGTGCGTGGGATAGCGGCGATAGGCCTTGCCCAGGTTGGTGACTTGGATACGGCCGTTCATAGTTCGTCCACCATTTCGCCAGCGCGTTTCTTGAACAAGTGCATGCCAAGCAGGCACAGCAGGGCGGCCAGCACGGTGGCCGGCAGCAGGCTGGCCCAGTGCGGCATGACCTGCTTCACCAGGATGTCCTGGTAGGCCATGACGACGGGCGCCATCGGATTAAGCGCCAACCAGTGCCGTACTTCTTCCGGCAGCGCCGTGACGGGATAGACGACCGGCGTGAACCAAAACCAGAACTGCAGGGCGATGCCGAAGAACTGGCCCACGTCGCGGAAGAACACGTTCAGGATGCCCAGCACCATGCCCAGGCCGATCGCCAGCAGCACCTGCAGCGCCAGTACCGGCAGCAGTGCCAGGAAGGGCCAGCCGGGGAAATTGCCGGACAGGAGCAGGAACAGGGTGAACAGGCCGAAGATGATGCCGAAGTTCAGCAGCGCGTTCAGCACCACGATGATGGGCAGGCAGATGCGCGGGAAGTTGAGCTTCTTGATCAGGCCGGCGTTGTCGATGAACACGCTCTGGCCCTTCAGCACGATCTCGGTAAACAGGTTCCACGTCAGCACGCCGGCGCACAGGTAGATGCTGTAGGCGTAGGCCGAGCCAACACCGGGGAGGCGGTTGCGCATGACCTGGGAGAAGATCACCGTGTAGACGACGATCATGGCCAGCGGGTTCAGGATGGTCCAGATCGCGCCGAGCATGGAATTGCGGTACTTCGACTGGAATTCGCGCTGGACGCTGCCGGTGATGAAGCCGCGGTAGGCGGCGATATTGCGCAGTCTGCCGAGGACGATCATCGCGCGGCTCCGGCCGCGCGCTGCAGGGTATATCGATGCATGGGCTGTTATTCTTCGTAATCGATGAGGTGTTGTCGTTGCGTCAACGCGGGGCGCGCGATTATACCGTACGGCATGTTCGCGGCGCGGACGCTTCGGGGGTCAGGTGGCGCCGTCGACGAGCTTTTGCAGGTCGTTCGGCTTGAGGATGATGAGGCGGTGCGTATCCTTCTGGATGATGCCCTGCTGCGCCAGCGTGAGCAGCGCGCGGGTGACCGTCTCGCGGCTCGTGTTGATCATGTTGGCAATGTCCTGGTGGGTGGGCAGGTTTTCCACCACGTCCGGCTGGCCGGGCTGGCTTTTCTTCATCTGCACTAGGAAGGTGTAGATGCGCCGCGTGGTGTTGTTGATCGACAGCAGCGAGCGGAATTCGGAGTCGCGCTGAATCTTCTCGGCCAGGTGGCGCAGCATCTTGTTGGCCACCGAAGGCGAGTGCGAGAACAGGTGCAGCGCTTCGGGCGCGGGCAGGAACGCCACCAGCACCGGGCTCATGGCGACTACCGAGGCTGTGCGCACCGAGCCGCTGATGACGGCGATCTCGCCGAAGAAGTCGCCTGGCGCCAGCAGGCGCAGGCCGATCGCGCGGCCGTCTTCCGTCACGTCGATGACCTGCAACTGGCCGGACAGCAGGAACAGCAGGCCGTCGCCGGCGCCGCCTTTTTGCAGCACCACGTCGCGCTTGGCATGCTGGCGGAAACGCAACTGCGTCTTCACGCGCGCCATTTCCTCGTCGCTGAGGTCGGCCAGCAGCGGAATCTTGCGCAGGTGGACCTGCACGTTCTGCGTGGGCGCCACGTCGGCGCTGGATTGCTGGCTGGCCGGTTGATCGGTTTGGGTCGTCATTACGATATTTTACAAAATAAGCAGGTCGTGCCCGGCCAGCCGTAATAACCCGACGGCAAGCGCGACACAGGCGATGCCCGCCGCATTGGCCAGCTGGTCGGGCCAGCTGAATCCCCGCCCGGGCACCAGTTGCTGCAGGCATTCGACGACCAGTCCGGCCGCCAGCAGGCCCACGCTCCACAGCGCGAACGCACCCCAGTCAGCGGCGATGCGGGCCGCCAGCAGCGTCAGCACCGCATAGGCGGCAAAGTGCATGAATTTGTCGTTCGGAAGCGGCGGCAGCCACTCGTTTGGCAGCAGGCAGCCGGCCAGCACGCCAGCGACGATGATGCCGAACAGTATTACCTCTAACTGCATGAAATACCAGCCGTCAACGTAAGCAAATGTAAGGTCACCGGCCGTCCCAGCGCCAGCTCAACGCGATCTGACGGCTGTCGTACTGGAAGATCGAAATGTTCTCGCGGTTGCGCACCTTGCGCCATTCCAGTTGCAGCGATTGTTCGGCCGTGAACGGATAAATCAGCGCCAGGCGCGCGCTGCTGGTGCGTTGCAACCGTACCGCGTCGATCAGGCCGGGTGAGTATGGGTTGCTGCCCTGCCAGCGCTGGTGGCTCAGGTCCAGTTCGCCCTCGACGCCGCCTGCCAGCACGCCGCGCGCGAACAGGCGCGCGGTCCAGCCATTGCGGTCGCCACCGGGGCGCGTGCCCTGCGCGTGGTCGTCCAGGTAGCCCAGGCTGGCCTGGCCCCACACGGTCTTGCTGCGGTAGGCCAGCACCCCACGCAGTTCCAGGGTCAGGGCGTCGAAGTTGGTCAGCGTGCGGTAATGCGTGTAGCTGGCGCCGGCCAGCATGCTGAAGTCGACGTTCTTCGGCAGCCGCAGCGGTGGGGTGGCGCGCAGTTGGGCCTGCGCCTGCTGCTGGTACAGCTCACCGCCCAGGGCCAGCAGGCCGCCCAGCGCCACGCTGCGCATGCGCCAGCCGCCGGCGCGCCAGGGGTGCTCCAGGCCGGCGAACAGCGACAGGGTGTTGTAGCCGGACTCGTGATCGTTGCGGCGGCCGTGCACCTGCACGAAGGCGAAGTCGCCGCGCTCATTCAGCTCCGTCATGTAGTCGCCCGACAGCACCGTGTAGTGGTCGGCGTGCGGCAGGTACTCGGGCAGCAGCTCCAGCGGCGTGCCGTTGCCGGCGACAAATTCCGGGTTCTTCGCGCCCTGGTTGACGTTGCTGTCGTAGCCACGCTGCGCCTGCACCGACCACAGGCTGGCGCGGCGCGCATAGCGGCAACCCTGCTGGCGCTGGTCGTCCATCAGGCGGCGCACGCCGGCCGGCGGATCGAAGCGGCGTTCGATGTCCGCGAACAGCGCGAACGCCTCGCTGGCATGGCCCAGGGCGCAGTGCAGCATCGCCAGGTCGAGCCATTCCGCCGGGCCCTCGGGACCGGCGGCGATCATGCGATTGAGTGCGTCGGCCGCGTCGGCCGTGCGGCCTTCGCCCAGCGCCCGCATCGCTTCGGCATACGGATCGGCCGCCGGCGCGGCGGGAGGCTCCTGGGCCAGGGCCAGGCCAGGACCGGCCAGCCAGGCAATCAACAGTGACAAAAATAGCTTCTTCAAATCGTTCCTTCAGCCGCCAGCTGCGCCGGCGTATAGAGCGTCGTCTCGCTGTCGCGCCCGCGCAGCACGATCTGGCCCACCCGGAACAGCGCGTGACGGCGCGCCTGGGCGGCCGTGCCGGGTCCCACCAGCACGTCGCACGGGAAATCGCGCGCGGCCGTCTCCAGCCGCGAGGCCACGTTGACGCTGTCACCGACCGCAGTATAGATGCTGCGGGCGGCGGAGCCGAAATCGCCCGCCATCGCCTCGCCGCTTTCGATGCCGATACGCACACGGATCGGCGCCAGTCCCGTGGCCGTGCGCGCCGCGTTGAAGCGCTTCATCGCGGCCATGATGGCGATGGCGGCATCGAGGGCGCGGTCGGCGTGGTCGTCCACCGGCAGCGGCGCGCCCCAGAACGCGACCAGCCCGTCGCCGGTAAATTTGTCCAATGTGCCGCGCGCCTCCAGCACCGGCCCGGTCAGGCAGTTCAGGAAATTGCGCGTCAACTGCGCCGCCTGTTCCACTGGCAGCGCCGCCACGTGGGTGGTGTAGCCCTGCATGTCGGCGATCAGGGTCGTCACCTGGCGGCGGGTCGGGGCGAGCGGGTCGGCCAGGTCGCTGCGCAACAGCTCGTCGACGACGGCGTCGGCCACGTACTGGCGCAGCGTGCCCAGCAGCCGGCGCGAATGGCGCTGCGCAAGCTGCCAGGCCAGCGGCACACCCACCAGCAGCAGGAACAGGCAGGACAGCAGCGGCCCCGTCACGGAAAACAGGGCGTCGTGCGGCAGGATCGTCCAGGCCAGCGCCAGCCAGGCCAGCGCGGAGGCGAGCAGCAGTGCCACGTTGGCCCAGGCGGCCAGGCGGGGCAGGGCGTACAGCATCAGGCCGGCCACCAGCACGGCATAGCCGATCGCGATGGCCTGGCCGGGCCACGGTGCTGGCGCCCTGCCATCGCGCACGTCCAGCAGCCCCGTCAGCGCGGCCGCGTGCACCAGCAGGCCGCTCGTATTCGGGCTGAGCGGCGTAGCCACCCGGTCGGCCAGGCCCAGCGCGGACGAACCGATCAGCACATATTTGTCGCGCAGCCACTCGGCCGGCACGGCCGGCTGGAGGATGTCCGCCGCCGGCACGACCGTGTAGGCGTCCCAGGTGCGGCTGTACGGGATGCGGCGCAGGCCGTCGCCCGAGTGCAGGCCGCCGGTCGGGCCGCGGCCGCCCTGGCAGCACTGCAGCATCGCCAGCGACAGCGCCGGCCAGCGCCGGCCCTGGTACCAAGTCTGCATCGGCAGGCGCCGCAGCATGCCGTCCTCGTCCGGCAGGAAGCCGATATTGCCGAAGCGGCCAGCCTGCGCCAGGCCGGCATGGTTGGCGACATAGCCGCGGGCGCGCACCGCATCGCCCGCCGCTGCCGGGGCGCCGCCCGCCAGCGTGCCCACGTGCAGCCCGGCGCTGCCGTCGAACACGAACGATTGCGGTACCACGACCGGCCCGAAACGGGTCAGCATCGCCAGGCGCTCGTCGCCCGCGGCGTCCGCCGGCTCGGGCAGCACGATGTCCAGCCCGATCGTCTTCACGTCGTATGGGCCCAGCAGGTTTTCCACCAGGTGCGCCAGCTGTTCGCGCGACCACGGCCACGGGCCAACGCGGCGCAGGCTTTTTTCGTCAATGTCGATGACAACCAGGCGCTCTTCCGGCGCGTTGCTGGCCTGCGCACGCAGCATCACGTCGCGCAGTCGTTCCTCGCCGGGCAGGGGGGCACCGGCCCACTGCGCCGCCGCCGCGATCGCCACCGCGCATGCGGCCACGACCCAGCGCGCCAGGGGCGCGAGGCGGTCACGACGTAGCGGGTGCAAGAAGTTCATCTGTGGGAAGGCGGCCTGTACGGCTGGGATGGGGGTGAACCCGTAAGTATAACGCCTAACGGCGCGGCGGCTCCGGCAGACGTTGCTCCCAGCGAAAGATGCGCCATCCCGGCGCTGCCGCTAAAGCGTGAGAATTGGTAACAGGCGTTGGGCTTGAATCGTGCATGCGGTACAGTGCTGTGTATAGCAGGGGGTTTGTGACGCCCATCACAGAATTTCCATGTTGATGGGCGACAATAGCAGTTATGAGGAGTACTGTCATGTTCAATTCACGTATGCATTTGCGCCAGGTCGCGGCGGGCGCCGCGCTGCTGCTGGCGAGCGCCGGTGCACTGGCCGCCGAGGCCGGCCGCGTCGTCTTTGTCAGCGGCGACGTCCAGCTGGGGCGCCGTGCCGTGGCGCTGAACGACGCCGTCCAGGAAGGCGACGAGATCAGCACCGGCAAGAGCGGCTATGTCTACGTGAAAACGGTGGACGACGGGCTGCTCGTGCTGCGCCCATCCAGCCGCGCCCGCATCGAGGCCTACCATATCGATCGCCAGAATCCTGCCAACACCCGCGTCAAGCTGGAGTTGCTGGAAGGCGTGGCGCGCAGCGTGTCGGGAAGCGGTGTCAAGGCCGCGCGCCAGAACTTCCGCTTCAATACGCCGGTCGCCGCGATCGGCGTGCGCGGCACCGACTTTACCGTGTTTACCGACCAGGAAACGTCGAACGTGACGGTGCTGTCCGGTGCGATCGTCGTCAGCGGCTTCGGCGGCAGCTGCCAGCCGGGCGGCGCGGGCCCATGCGAACACCAGGCCAGCCGCGAACTGTCGGCGGCCCAGGCCGGCCAGGTGTTGCAGGTGCGGCGCGGCCGTGCCGAACCGAACCTTTTGCAGGGCGGCGCGGTGAGCCCGGATGCGGCGGCGCCGCCCCGTTCCGACGAGCCGGGCAAGAGCAGCGGTACGTCGACGTCGTCGACCGAGCCCAGCCTCGATCCGCAGAAGGCCAGCACCGTATTGCAGCTGGCCCTGAATAATGTCAAGCAAACCGTGCAGCCGCCGGTGACCGCGCCGGCCGACCAACCCGTCGTGCAGGAAGTGCCGCCCAGCCAGCTGGTGTGGGGACGCTGGGCCAGCCTGGCCGGCCAACCAGGTACGCTGAAAGGCAGCGAAATCGTCGCTGCGGGTGGCAAGGTGGTGGCCACCAATTCGTATTACTCGATTTATCGCACGCAAGGCTCGGATGTGCTGTTGCCGCAATCGGGCAGCGCCGCATTCGCGTTGAATCAGAGCGAAGCGCTGGTATCGGATTCGGCAACCAAGCTGGTAACGGCCGCCGCGCTCAGCAATGGGCAATTGAACGTGGACTTCGGTGCCCGCACATTTACCACCGGATTTGATTTGACGACCGGAAAGGACACGTTCCGTTTGAATGCGGCAGGGAATATGTCGGAGAACGGCGCTATCTCGGCGATCAATCAGTTTCTGCCATCCAGTAATATGAACGTGTCCGGCGCGCTGGGCGCGCAGAATGATGCCGCCTACATCTTCTCGGCGCGGCTGGATGCGCGCCGCACGGCGAATGGCGTGACCTACTGGGTCAAATAAGCTGGCTGGAGTTGTAAACTGGACAATAAAAGCGCTGCTTCGGCAGCGCTTTTTTTTCGTGCGCCGTCCAGCTTTGTTATCGCCTACACTCGCCGCTATCGCGTTGAAGGCCTGATTGGAGGCGCGATTCTAATTTGCCTGCCGTCCTGAAGGGGCGGCAGTGGCGCTGGCGGGAAGGTCTATTGATTTCCCGCCACCCATCTCCGATAATGTGCCGCGGAATTTTTCATAGAAATATGTGAAAAAAAACGACAAAGACCTGATTCGTGTGACGTACGTCACATCCTTGGGTTTGCGTGTTCTGCCACTATGGCTGCCGTGGTACTGCTCGCAGTGCACCGAAGCAGTTAATCTTAATCCCTAGGAGAGTTTTTCAATGGCTATTACCGCTACCGAAATCCAGCAACTGTACGTTGCGTATTTCAACCGTCCTGCTGATGCACTGGGCCTGCCGTTCTGGCTGGCACGCGCCAACGCCAGCAGCCTGGCAACCGTCGCCAATGAATTCGCCAACTCGGACGAGTATCGTGCAACCTACAAGGATATGACGGCCGCCGAGCAAGTCAACGCCATCTACAACAACCTGTTCGGCCGTGACGCTGAACCTGCTGGCCTGCTGTACTGGGCTGGCAAGCTGCTGGCTGGTACCGAAACGTTCGGTTCGATCGCCCTGACGATCGCCAAGGCCGCACAAAACGAAGACCGCGCTGCCATCGACGCCAAAGTCGCTGCTTCGACCGCCTTCACCTCTGCTCTGGACACAACCGAAGAAATCGTTGGCTACTCCGGCGACGCGGCAAACGCCGTTGCCCGCGCATGGCTGTCGCAAGTTGTCGACGCTGCAACGCAAGAAGCAGCCACGACCGAAGAAGCCCTGGGCGTCGTAATCGGCGATGCTATCGACGCTCACAACGACACCCCAGGCCAGCAAGTCAGCCTGACGCTGGGCGCGGACACCGTGACCGGCACGAACGGCAAGGACACCTTCACCGCAGCTGACGTGGTTGCTGGCGGCTCGACCGCTCCTTCCCTGTCGATCGGCGACAAGATCAACGGCGGTTCCGGCGTCGACACGCTGAACATCACCCAAACGACCGCTTTCGCGCTGCCGCTGAACGTTAGCGTCACCAACGTGGAAAACGTCAACCTGATCACCGGCACCACCGGTTCCGTGATCAACACCACGACCTGGGCCGGTGTTGAAGCCCTGAGCGTGACCGGTACCGGCGCCCAGACCGTGACCGCAGCTGCAACGACCGACGTAACCGTGACCCGCACCGGCGCAACCAATGCAGTGGCGGTTGACGGCGGCAAGAACGTCACCGTGACCGAAACCGGCGCCAACGGCGGCTCTGTGACCATCGGCGCCACGACGGCTGCTGCTGGCAACGTGACCGTGACCTCCACGATCACCGGCGCCGTCACCGGCGACGCGATCGCTGTCACCGGCGGTAAAGAAATCAGCGTGACGCAAGTTGCTGGCAACGCCGTCAACACGACGTCGACCGCTGGTGCCGTCACCATCGTTGGCGATGCCAACACCACGACCGTCACCGTTACCGACGCTGCTGCCGCTACCGCTTCCGGTACCGTTGCTGGCCACGTCAACGGCGCCGTATCCGTGACCGACGCGAACGCCGCATCGACCACCGACGCCGGCAAGATCACCACCGTCAGCCTGAACAACTTCGGCGCAGCGACCGTCAACTCCGGCGCGCTGACCACGCTGAACCTGTCGGGTACCGGCACCTCCGTCAACGCTGGCACGCTGGGCGCGCTGGCAACGGCCGCCAACACGACCCTGGCTGTCAACACCAATGGTCTGACCACCACCGGCGCAGTGACGATCGACACCGACATCACCACGCTGAACCTGGCTGGCGCAACGGCTGCTTCGACCATCAACTCGCTGGTTGCTGCTGGCGTCAAGACGCTGAACATCTCCGGTGACGCAGCTGTTACGCTGACCGGCCAGACCCTGGGCGCCCTGACCGACGTCGTCGTGACGAACTCGGCCGGTGCATCGCTGGGTACCGCAATTGCTGCTGGCGTGACCTTCACCGGCGGCGCAGGTGCCGATTCCGTAACCCTGTCGAACGCCTTCACCAAGGTAATCAACATGGGCGCAGGTAACGACACCGTCGTCTACGGTGGCGCAGCTGGCACGGGCGGTTCCGTGGTAGGTGGCGACGGCGTGGACACGATCGTCCTGACCGGCGCGCAAGCCGACGCGGCTGACGTCGATTCGACCTTCAACACCAAGTTCACGGGCTTCGAAGTTCTGGGCATCGCTACCGGCGCTACCGAAACGCTGAACCTGCTGGGCCTGGGCAATGTGAATCAGGTTTCGACGATCGGTGCCAATGGCCTGACGCTGAACAACATCGCCAACAACGGCACGCTGACTTTGACGGGCGCCAGCACCGCGGCTACCGTTGCCGTGCGTGACGCAAGCTTCAGCGCAACCGACGTGTTCAACTTCGCACTGAGCAACTCGGGCACGACCCAGGTCAACTTCGGCGGCGTCACCGTCGCTGGTGTTGAAACGATCAACGTGTCGACCGTCGACGCAGGCAAGGCATCGGCTGCAACGCTGGATTCCTTCACGCTGACCGCTGCTGACGCAACGAAGATCGTCGTAACCGGCAACAACGGTGTGGACCTGTCCGCTTCCGTGGCTGCCAAGGTCACCACCTTCGACGCATCGGGCGTGACCGGCAACGGCACGGCTGACACCGCTGCGAACCTGGCTGTCAAGTACACGTCCGACAACGCAACGGCATCGGCCAACGTGTCGATCACCGGCGGCGCTGGTAACGACGAGCTGGCTGGTAACGCTGCGAAAGACACGATCTCCGGCGGCGCAGGCGATGACATCATCACCGGCGGCACGGCAATCGACTCCGTCACCGGCGGCGCAGGTTCCGACACGTTCGTGTTCGCCGCTGGCGACGCAGGCGTGACCGGTACCGACAAGGTCACCGACTTCAACATCGCTCTGGGCGGCGACAAGCTGGACCTGTCGACCGCCACGCTGATCGCTGACGTGGCTGACGTGAACATCACGGCATCCGTGACCGGCTCGGTGGACCTGACGGCAACCGTGAAGAACGGCATCGTCACCATCGGTGGTGCTGACGCTTCCCTGGTTGACTCGATCGGCGAACTGAAGCTGATCTTCGAACAGCTGGAAGACGCTGCTGCTGCTGACGTCGCTGCCTTCGTCCTGAACGGCAACACCTACGTCATCACCGACGCAATCGGTCTGGCAGCGAACGACATCATCCAGCTGACCGGCGTGACGACCGCAACCGGCCTGTCGACCACCGACACCGCTGGCACGATCTGGATCGCCTAAGTGTGAGTCCGAGCATCCACCTTCGGGTGGATGCCTGAGGCAAGCCTCGAAAACCTGTCCTTCTCCCGAAGGGCAGGTTTTTTTCATTCAGGGCCAAACGTGCACCCTGAGCGTAATAATTTGTGACGAATATCACATTCTCAGCAGAAATCAGCGATAATACGCAGGTCTCGTCCCTGCGTGACGACCAAATTCCGCCTTATTGACCAGGCCGGTGCACGAGCGCCGGCTGGACGCATCTCATGAAAAAACTTCTTTCGCAACCGAAGAACGAGATCCAGCAGGTGCTGGTCACGCTCAAGCGTACGTTCATCACCGTCGGCGTGTTCAGCGCCATCAGCAACCTGCTGATGCTGACGCCGTCGCTGTACATGCTGCAGGTCTATGATCGCGTGCTGTCCAGCCGTAACGAGATGACGCTCGCCATGCTGACCGTGCTGATGCTGGGTGCCTTCCTGCTGGTTGCCGCACTGGACGCGATCCGCAGCTTCGTGCTGATCCGCGTGGGCGCGCGCTTCGACCTGGAGCTGAACAAGCGCGTCTACACCGCGGCGTTCCAGCAGAACCTGAAGGCCGCCGGCGGCAACGCCGGCCAGGCGCTGACCGACCTGACCAACCTGCGCCAGTTCCTGACGGGTAACGCGCTGTTCGCGTTCTTCGACGCGCCGTGGTTTCCGATCTACCTGATCGTCATCTTCTTCTTCGAGCCCACGCTGGGCCTGTTCGCCCTGGGCGGCACCATCATCTTGGTGGCGCTGGCGTATATCAACGAGCGCGCCACGCGCGAGCCGCTGGGCGAGGCCAACACGATGGCGATCGCGGCCACCACGCTGGCCACCAATAACCTGCGCAATGCGGAGGTGATCGAATCGATGGGCATGCTGCCGAACCTGATGCGCCGCTGGAACAAGGTGCACAGCCGCTTCCTGAACCTGCAGGCCGATGCCAGCCAGAAGGCCGGCACGATCTCGGCGATCACGAAGTTCGTGCAGACGTCGCTGCAGTCGCTGGTGCTGGGCTTTGCCGCGTTGCTGGTGCTGGAGCAGAAGATCACGCCGGGCATGATGATTGCCGCGTCGATCCTGGTGGGCCGCGCCTTGCAGCCCGTGCAGCAGGTGATCGGCGTGTGGAAAGGCTTTGCCAGCACGCGCAGCGCCTACGAGCGCCTGACCAAGCTGCTGGAAACCAACCCGGAGCGCCCGGCCGGCATGGAACTGCCGAAGCCGACCGGCAAGCTGGCCGTCGAGGCCGTCACTGCGGCGCCGCCTGGCGTCACCGCGCCTGTGCTGCGCAGCGCCACCTTCGCCCTCGAGGCGGGCGACGTGCTGGGCGTGATCGGCCCGAGCGGTTCCGGCAAGTCCACGCTGGCCCGCCTGCTGGTCGGCATCTGGCCGGCCGCGATGGGCAAGGTGCGCCTGGATGGCGCCGACATCTACCAATGGAACAAGGCCGAGCTGGGCCCGCACATCGGCTACCTGCCGCAGGATATCGAGCTGTTCGGCGGCTCCATTGCCGAGAATATCGCCCGCTTCGGCGAGGTGGACGCGGAGAAAGTCGTGGCGGCCGCCAAGCGCGCCGGCGTGCACGACCTGATCCTGCACTTCCCGAAGGGCTACGACACCTTGCTGGGCGACGGCGGCGCCGGCCTGTCCGGCGGCCAGAAGCAGCGCATCGGCCTGGCCCGCGCGATGTACGACGATCCGTCCCTGCTCGTGCTGGACGAGCCGAATTCGAACCTGGACGACGTCGGCGAGGCCGCCCTGGTGCAGGCGGTGCAGGACTTCCGCAAGCGTGGCAAGACGGTGGTGCTGATCACGCACCGTACCAGCGTCATCGGTGTGACGACGAAGCTCCTGGTGCTGCGCGACGGCACCGTCTCGTTGTTCGGCCCGACGCAGGGCGTGCTGCAGGCGCTGCAGGAGCAGAACCAGAAGCAGTTGCAGATGGCGCAGGCGCAGCAGGCCCAGCGCCAGGCCGCCGCGCAGCAGGCCGCGGCACAGCAGGCCGCGCAGCAGGCGGCCCAGGCCGGCACGGCGGCAGCGACCGCGCCGGCCCCGCAGGACAGCCGCGAGGCGGACGAAATCGCCGCCCAGCAGAACATGATCGCAGAACGCAACGCGGCGGCACAGGCCGCCAAGGAACAGGAGTAACAGTGGATCTGATCAAGAAACAACCGGGACCGCCGGCGGAAGTCATCTCGCATGACGTGTCGCCGTTGACGGTCGAGACGGACTCCCGTGGCTACAGCCGCCTGGGCTGGCTGGTGGTTCTGCTGGGCTTTGGCGGGTTCATGTTGTGGGCCAGCCTGGCGCCGCTGGACAAGGCCGTGCCGATGGCCGGCGTGGTGTCGAAGGAAGGCAACCGCAAGGCCATCCAGCACCTGACGGGCGGCACCGTCGACGATATCCTCGTCAAGGACGGTGACGTGGTCAAGCGCGGCCAGGTGCTGGTGCGCATGAACAGCGTGCAGGCGCGCTCCCAGGCGGAGACGTCGCGCGCCCAGTACTTCACGGCGCGCCTGGCCGAGGCACGCCTGCTGGCCGAGCGAGACGGCAAGGCATCCGTGGCGTTCCCGGCGGCGCTGGAGGCGTTCCGCGACGACCCGCGCGTGCTGGAAGGTTACGAGTTGCAGAAGCAGCTGTTCACGTCGCGCCGGACGTCGCTGGAGAGCGAACTGAGCGCCACGAACGAGAACATCGAGGGCCTGAAAGTGCAGATGAAGGGCCTGGAGGAATCGCGCGACAGTAAAAAAGAGCAGATGAAGATCCTGAAGGAGCAACTGGACAATATGCGCGACCTGTCGCGCGAGGGCTATATCGCCCGCAACCGGATGCTGGACCTGGAGCGCACCTATGCGCAGCTGAGCGGCGCGATCTCGGAGGACATCGGCAATATCGGCCGCGCCCGCCGCCAGATCACGGAGCTGACCCTGCGCCGCCTGCAGCGCACCCAGGACTACCAGAAGGAGGTGCGCACGCAGCTGGCGGATGTGCAGCGCGAGGCGGAAGCGCTGGAAAGCCGCATCCAGGGGCAGGACTACGACCTTGCCAACACGGAGGTGAAGGCGCCGGCGGACGGCACGATCGTCGGCATGAACATCTTTACCAAGGGTGGCGTCGTGGGCGCCGGCATGCGCATGATGGACATCGTGCCTTCGGCGGACCCGCTGGTCGTAGAAGGGCAGCTGCCGGTCAACCTGATCGACCGCGTGCACGTGGGCCTGCCGGTGGAGCTGGTGTTCTCGGCCTTCAACACCAATCGCACGCCGCACATCCCCGGTGTCGTCACCAGCGTCTCCGCCGACCGCACGGTGGAGGAACGTACCGGCAACGCCTACTACAAGGTGCGTGCCAGCGTGACGCCGGAAGGCCAGAAGATCATCGCCGCGAAGAAGCTGGACATCCAGTCCGGCATGCCGGTCGAGCTGCACGTGATCACGGGCGAGCGCACGATGATGAGCTATCTGCTGAAGCCGATTTTCGATCGCACCAAGTCGGCGATGTCGGAGGATTGAAACGATGAGGTCGATCAAATCGAGGATGGCGCGGGCCCTGGCGACGGCATTGCTGGCCGGCGCCGGCCTGCAGGCACTGCCGGCGTCCGCGCTGGGCCTGATGCAGGCCTATCAGGCCGCGCTGGCGAACGATCCGACATTCCGCCAGGCCATCGAAGACGCGGCGGCGGGGCGTGAAAACCGCATCATCGGCCGCGCGGCGCTGCTGCCGAACGTGTCGGCCAGCTATACGGCGAACAAGAACTATGCCGACCTGGTGCAGCGCACGGCGTCGGGCATGCGCGTACCCAGCGAGCCGGAATACATCAGCCGGGTCGCCAATCTGCAAGTACGCCAGCCCTTGTTCAGCCTGGACGCGTACGCCCGCTACAAGCAGGGGGCCGCGCAAACGGACTACAGCGAGGAGCTGTTCCGCCTGCGCACGCACGAGATGATCCTGCGCGTCGTCGGCGCCTACCTGGACGCGCTGTATGCACGCGAACAGGTGCGCCTGAGCACGGTACAACGCGATATGTACGCCGAGCAGCGTGCCGTCAACGACCGGCTGTTCGCCAAAGGCGAGGGCACCAAGACGGACATGCTGGAAACCCAGGCGCGCCTGGACCTGGCCGAGGCGCAGCTGCTGGAAGCGCAGGACAATGCGCAGACGGCGCTGGCCACCTTGTCGGGCATCGTCGGCCAGGGTGTCGATGGGCTGGGCGAACTGGGCGATAACTTCCGCCTGGCGCCGCTGTCCGAAGGCGGCTTCGAGCAATGGCGCAAGCTGGCCCTGGAAAACAACCCGGACCTGGCCAGCCAGGCGTTCGCCATCGAGGCCGCGCGCCAGGAAGTGAACAAGAGCAAGGCCGGCCATTATCCGCGGATCGACTTGGTCGCCAGCGTCAGCAAGAACGACGCGGAAACGCTGAACACCTACACGCAGGAATCGAAAAACCGCGCGATCGGTATCCAGGTCAGCGTGCCGCTGTACGCGGGTGGCCAGGTCAGCGCCATCACGCGCCAGTCGGTGGCAGGGCTGGAAAAGGCCCGCGCCGAGTACCAGGTCAAGTCGGACAAAATCATGGTGGAGCTGCGCAAGCAATACGCGGCCGTCGTCAGCAGCGCCGCGCGCATCCAGGCGCTCGACAAGGCTGTCAGCTCGGCCAAGCTGCTGGTCAAGGCGACGGAACAGAGCATCAAGGGTGGCGTGCGCATTAACCTCGACCTGCTCAACGCGCAGCAGACGCTGTACACGAGCCAGCGCGACCAAGCGCAGGCGCGCTACAACTACCTGCTGTCGCTGCTGCGTTTGCGCGCCGCGGCCGGCACGCTGGGCGAAAACGACGTGCGCGATATCGCGGCGTATTTCCGCTAACATCAGTCGCGGCGGGGACAGGCACGCTTGTTCGGGTCCACGACCTGAAGAACCGTGCCTGTCCCCTAGGGTTGGCTTTGTCGTGTTCCGACGGGAGGACTCATCATGCTGGAAGCAATGAAGACGTTTTTCGCATACGGTCACGCGCAGTCGCGCTTCTGGGCCATCGGTCTCGAGGAGCATTGCGGGGGTGAAGCCGATATCGAACAGCGTATCAAACTGCGCCAGGCCAACCAAGAACTCTTCCTCGACGTCGAGCGCTTCCATCTCGATCTTCATGACAAAATGCCGGCCCACGTCCCGGTATGGAACAACGCTCGCCGGATCTACCGCGGCGTGTACGGCACGGATACCGAGCCCGGTCGCCTGGACCCGGCGAAAAGCGATCTGCTGCTGGGTGAAATGCTGCCGCTGCCCCGGCCCCAACATCATCTTTGGCCAGCGATCTATAAGCAGTGGTTCGATACGCACGGGACTATATCCGCAAGGTTCGGCCGGAAATGGTAAAGCGTCTGCTGGACATGGTCGCCAGGCACAAGCCCGAGATCGTTCTCCTGCATGGGAAGAGCCAGCATAACCAGTGAATCCAGCGCCCCGACTCGCCGTTCAGAACCGGCTGGCACAGCGAACTCGTGGCGGACAGCACCCGGCATACCGTGCTGTGGCAATGCATAAACGGTACGCTGTGGGTGCGCACGAATAATCTCGTCAACAACGCCTACGTACGCTTTGGCACAGCCCAGATCGAGCAGATCGTCCGGATCATCCGCGACGCACGATCGACCTGCAAGGCCGGATAACGTCAATCGCGCTGGGGCCCGCAGCTATTCGCCAGGCGAATCAACTCTTCGGCCAAGCTGATTTTGGTCGAATGGTAAAGCAGCCATCCGCCCAAGACGAGAAACGCTACGGCTGGGCCAGGGTAGAGCGGCATGGTCAACTGCTGGAACTGTTCGGATTGGAACACGACGTACGGTGAAAGCAGGACGATCGAGCCAATCCCGGCTGAAACGACATAGATAAGCCAGAACGACACCATCAAACCGTTCCGATACCATCTTCGGCCATGGCGGGTATATTTCCAGCTGAGCACCGGGCCCGTGACGTGGACGTCGAGCAGCGATTTCGCTTTGCGGTACCTTTGGATATTCCTGGCCCGATTCGGCAGCGTCAGGACCGCCGCGCGTTGCCTGGTCGATAAACGGGCATCATTCACCAGCATCATGTATCCCAGCTCGACCGCGTAGCTCGCCACCACCGGATCGTTGGCCTTCTCCGCAAAGGCATGGGCAAACTCGTACCGGCTCCGCTGCAATGTCCAAGGCAGAGCCGAGATTTCCATCACGATTTTGACCAATGCGAATACACCGGTCACGCCACCAAGCACGGCTACCCATCCGGCGAGTTCCGGCATTGTCCCTCCTTTGGATTTGCTACTCAGCCACGGTCGAGACGCCCGCGAGCACCCGCGCACGCGGCGGCAGGCGGTCGCCCAGGCGCTTGCCTAGCCGGTTGGTCGGCACTTCGATGGTCCGGTGGACCAGCCACGCCAGCCCGATCGCGCTCGCCAGTGTCAGCAGCACGGCCGCGCCGAACGGCAGCCCCTGCACCATCAGCCACTTCAACGCGCAGTAGCCGAACAGGCTGTGCAGGCAATACAGGGGATAGCTGACGTCGGCCAGGAAATCGAGCACGCGCACGGGCCGGAAGCGCTCGCGCAGCGCATAACACACGCCGAATACCACTACGGCGCAATAGTAGAACACGGTCACCGCCGGGAACTGTCCCTGTTGCGGTCCCAGCGACCAGGTGCCGCTGAACACGGCCACGATGGCCAGCACCCGCAGCCACAACTGCCGGGTCGTGATGCGGCCCGTGACATGGTGATGGAACTGCGTGCCCGTCACCATGAAGACGATATAGTTCAGCTCCATCAGCACCTGCACGTGTGCCGGCACGAAGCGGGCGACCAGCCAGGGTGGGCTGGCAGTCAGGGCCAGCGCACCAGCGAGGAAAAGCGCCAGCCACAGTGCGTTCGCGCGCAGGAACAGCACCGGTACCAGCGCCGCGAGCAGGTAGAACTTCATTTCGATGGCCAACGTCCAGTTGACGGAATCGAGCGTCGGCAGGCCAAGTACGTTGTGGACCAGGAAGGCGTTGGCCAGGAAGTCGCGCCACGTGATGGTGAACGGTTGCTGCCAGTAGGTTGCGCTCAGGTAGACGGCCAGCATGCCGAAAGCCAGGCAGCCTATATAGGTCGGCAGCACCCGGAATGCCCGGTGCACGAGGAAGCCGGCGGACGATGCCTTGCGCAGGCTGAACGGGATGACAAAACCGCTGATCAGAAAGAAGATCGCAACGCCGAACGGTCCCTGGTACGGCAGTTCGAAGGCGCGGACCCATGTCGCCGGCCGGAAGCCCAAGTCCGGCGACATGGTTTTCGTTCCCACGAGCTGTTGCTCAGCAAAGAACGTGCCAAAATAATGGGTCATGACGACGAGCAGCGCGGCAATGCCCCGCAGTTGGTTGGCGAAGATGAATTTGTTCACGTAGCAGCGGCCTTGGCGTCACGGTTGCGCAAAGAAAAACATTATAAGTCGCCTGGCCGCGGTTGGCGGACGGCGACGTGGAGTTTTGCCCGATGAAGTCGCTCAATATCCATTACAACCCCCGTATCGACCAGCTGCGCTGGCTGGCCGCGCTGATCGTGTTCTTGTTTCACTTCGAGGTCGCCGTGCGCGGCCACGGCGCCCCCGCGTTGACGGGGCCGTGGTGGGGCATTGTTACAGAGGGGCATACGGGGGTGGGCCTGTTTTTCACGCTGTCCGGCTTCCTGTTCATGCAGATCGCCCAGCGCCAGGGCACGATCCGCTATCGCGACTTCCTGCGTAACCGCATACTGCGCATCCTTCCGCTGTTCCTGGTTGTGTTTCTACTTGCAACGTCGATTCAGCGCGACCGCTTCCAGGCCCAGGACATCCTGTACGTGCTGGCCACTAACCTGGGCGACTCGCCCACCTCGCGCAGCGTGGTTACGGGGGCCGCATGGTGCATCTCGCTCGAGTTCATGTTCTACCTGGTGTTCCCGTTCCTGGCGCGTTTCACGCTGGAGCAGGGGCCGCGCTACCTGGTGAAGCTGTTGGCCTTGATGCTACTGCTTAAGGTCGCGGTGTTCCACGAGAACGAACGCAGCACGCTGATGTACTTCAGCACATTTGTCGGGCGGTTCGACCAGTTCCTGATCGGCATGCTGGCGGCCACGCTGTATCCGCGCTGGGAGCCGCGTCTGGTGCCGCATGCGGCCTGGCTGGCGCCGGTGGCCCTGCTGCTGGCGATTGCCAACAGCGCCGTGCAGGCCCGGGTGGCGCCGTTCACCGCGGTCCACGCGCCGTTTTGGATCACCTGGTCACTGCAGGAGAGCATCGTGTGGGCGGGGCTGATCGTGGCCTGGGTCTCTGTGCGGCAGCGCCTGCCCAACTGTATCGAGCGGGCCACGTGCCATGGCGGCAAGGTCAGCTTTTCGTTCTACCTGCTGCATGCGGCGGCGATCCACACGCTGGTGCGGGCGGTGGGCGTGCCGCGCGTGACGGGCACCGCCTGGGCCGACACGCTGCTGCTGGGCGCGGCTGTCTACGCGGCCACCTGGGCGATCGCGACGCTGGGCTATGGAGCCATCGAGGAACCCTTCCTGAACCTGCGCGGGCGCTATGGCGACAAGGCGGCTACGGTGGCCCCGGCGCAGCGCGACGGGGCCACCGTGGGCTAGTGCATCAGGCGTGCGGGTCGCCCAGGCTGGCGGGCGCGGCGCCGCGCGTCAGCATCAGCTTGTTCAGCAAGTAAGAAACGGGAATCATGACGACGCTGACGATCAGCGGCGCGATGGTGGAGCGTACCTGCAGCCATTCGACCAGCAGCGCCAGCAGCGGGGCGGAGATCAGATATTGCGCGACGTAGATGGACGGATACGCCAGGAACGTGCGCCAGGACAGGCGCGTGCGGAACACGAACAGCGTGTTCAGGCAGTAGGCGCCGACGACCCCGGCGACAAATGCCACGAAATAGGCGGCCTGGTACGGCAGCACCAGCTGCAGCAGCAGGTACAGGCCGTAGCCGGCGACCGTGTTGAAGCCGCCCGCTGCCAGGAAGCGCAGTTGGCGGCCGTAGGCGGCGATCACTTGCTGCCGTGGCAATGTGGGCACGACACGCCGTACACGTACTCCGGCGCCAACTGCTGGCGCGGCGTGACGACTGCGCGGCAGGCGAAGCACTGCACGGTTTCGGTCGGCTCCAGTTTCGGGTTCAGCGCCGTGCGGTAGTCGAACACGAAGCAGTCGCCCGTGTAGTGGGCGCCGCCCACTTCCTCGAAGTATTTCAAAATACCGCCTTCGAGCTGGTAGACGTTGTCGTAGCCGATGTTCTGCATGTGGATCGCCGCTTTCTCGCAGCGGATGCCGCCGGTGCAGAAGGTGACGACGGTCTTGCCGGCGAAATCGTCCTTGTGCTCGGCGATTACCTGCGGGAATTCGGTGAACTTCTTGATGCGGTAGTCGACCGTGTTGTCGAACGTGCCCACGTCCACTTCGAAATCGTTGCGGGTGTCGACCATGACGACCGGCTTGCCGTCGTCGTCGTGGCCCTGGTCCAGCCAGCGCTTGAGCGTCTGCGCTTCGACGAACGGCGCGCGGCCTTCCTCCGGCTTGATCAGCGGCATGCGCATCGTGATGATCTCGGCCTTGATCTTGACCAGCATGCGCTTGTGCGACTGCTCGGCCGACAGGCTTTCCTTCACTTCCAGGTCGGCCAGGCGGGCGTCGCCGCGCACCCAGGCCAGGTACTCGTCGATGTTGGCGCGGGTGCCGGACAGGAACATATTGATGCCTTCCGGCGTCAGCAGCACGGTCCCCTTCAGGCCCAGGCGCTGGGTGATGTCCTGGTACTGCGGGCGCAGCGCTTCCAGGTTGTCGAGCGTGATGAACTTGTAGGCGGCGATGTTGACGAACGGTTCGTTCGCGGCTTGGACTGCCTGCGTCATGCCGGCCGTGGCATCGAGAGTGCTTGCTTGCATAGTGGGATCTGAGGAAATTCCGGAAACCGATCATTATAAGCCGTTCGGCTGCCGGCAGGACAGCAAGGCGGCGCGGGCGCCGCCGCATCAGCGCGACAGAGATGACCCTATAGCACCGCGCAACTTGGGCAGGGTGCCAGGGCGCGCAGTCAGGCCTGCAGCACCGACACGCGGGCGTAACGCAGGTTTTCCAGGATGCGAATGCGGCGCGTCAGCGGCCACCAGTCGTACAGGAAGATCTGCACGGGCCGCCACATGGCCACCCAGCCGATGATCGTCAGGCTTTCCCGCCCGATCTTGCCGAGGTGGCCCAGCCCGGCGACGATTTCTCCGATGGACAGGCACACGGCAACAAAGCCGAGGCCGATTGCCAGGCTGGTGCGGCCCTGGCTGAGCAACTGGGCCAGCTCGCCGCGTACCAGGTCGATCTTGTAGCCGTAATGGTTGTGAATCGCGTCGGCCAGCAGCTCGCCAGCCTGCACGGGGTCGACGGCCTGCTCGACGTGGATGAGCAGTTGCAGGCGGCTCTCCTTGGGAAGCGACAACGCCCAGTTCTCGATGAACGCCTCGCAGGCGCGGTCCAGGTCGCGGTTCAGGAACGGCGTCGGATCGAGCGAGTTGAACAGTTGCGACAGCTCGCGCACGCGCAGTTCGAGAGTGTGGGTGGGGTGCTGGCCAATGTGCATGACCCAGCGTAGCAGCAAAAGCGCCGTGCCGCGAGTGTGCCGTGTCTTGTAATCGGCTGGCACCGGCTGGCGCCGCCGCGGCCTGCAACGCGGCGATTTCCCGGCCGTGCCGGCCGCGCGGCGGTAAAATAGCAGGTCCGTCAGCAAGCATCCAGCCGAGCCGTTAGCAAATGAGCACCGAAATCCTAGATCAGCCCGTCATCCAGCCCGACGAACCCGCGGCCCCCGCCGGACCCGGCTTCGTCCACCTGCGGGTGCACTCCGAATACTCGATCGTGGACGGCCTGGTGCGCATCGACGACCTGGTCAAGGCGGCCGCCCGCGACAGGCAGGCGGCCCTGGCCGTCACCGACCTGTCCAACCTGTTCGGCATGGTCAAGTTCTACAAGTCGGCGCGCGGCAAGGGCATCAAGCCGATCATCGGTTGCGACGTCTGGATCACCAACGACGACAACCGCGACAAGCCAGCGCGCCTGCTGCTGCTGGCGAAGAACCGGGTCGGCTACCTGCAGCTGTGCGAACTGCTGTCGCTGGCCTGGCTGACCAACCAGCACAAGGGCCGCGCCGAGTTGCGCACCGAATGGCTGGCGGAGCTGAAGGACAAGACCTATGACATCTACCCCGGCGAAAGCGGTGCCAACGGCCTGATCGCGCTGTCCGGCGCGCAGTTCGGCGACATCGGCTGCGCCATCGACAACGGCAACCTGGAACTGGCCGAGCGCAACGCGCAGAAGTGGTCGGCGATCTTCCCGGGCCACTTCTACGTCGAAATCCAGCGCGCCGGCCAGCCGAACCAGGAGGCGCAGGTGCGCCATTCGGTGGCGCTGGCGGCCAAGCTGCGCCTGCCCGTGGTGGCGACGCATCCGGTGCAGTTCATGTCGGAGCACGAGTTCATCGCGCACGAGGCGCGCATCTGTATCGCCGAGGGCGAGATGATCGCCAACGCCAAGCGCGTCAAGCGCTTCAACGAGCAGATGCGCTTCATGACGCAGGAAGAGATGGAGATCCTGTTCGCCGACCTGCCGGCCGCGCTGGCGAACTCCGTCGAAATCGCCAGGCGCTGCAACGTCACGCTCACGCTGGGCAAGCCGCAGCTGCCGAACTTCCCCACGCCTGGCATGACGATCGACGAGTTCCTCGTCGCCGAAACGCAAAAAGGCCTGGAAGAGCGCCTGCTGCAGCTGTTCCCCGATCCGCACAAGCGCGAGGAGATGCGGCCGCGCTACGAGGAGCGCCTGAAGTTCGAGAACGACACCATCATCAAGATGAAGTTCCCGGGCTACTTCCTGATCGTTGCGGAGTTCATCCAGTGGGGCAAGAACAATGGCGTGCCGATCGGCCCCGGCCGGGGTTCCGGCGCCGGCTCGCTGGTCGCGTACGCGCTGAAGATCACGGACCTGGACCCGCTGAAATACAACCTGCTGTTCGAGCGTTTCCTGAACCCGGAACGGGTCTCGATGCCCGACTTCGACATCGACTTCTGCCAGGAAAAGCGCGAACTGGTGATCCAGCACGTGAAGGACCTGTACGGGCGCGACGCCGTGTCGCAGATCGCCACGTTCGGTACCATGGCGGCCAAGGGCGCGATCCGCGACGTGGGCCGCGTGCTGGACTTCGGCTACAACTTCTGCGACGGCATCTCGAAACTGATTCCTTTCAAACCGGGCAAGCCGGTGACGATCGCCGAGGCGATCGAGGAAGAGCCGCTCTTGAAGGAGCGCCTGGAGAACGAGGAGGAGGTCAAGCAGCTGCTCGATCTCGCCCAGCAGGTCGAGGGCATCACGCGCGGCATCGGCATGCACGCCGGCGGCGTGCTGATCGCGCCCGGCAAGCTGACCGACTTCTGCCCGCTGTACACGCAGTCCGGCGATTCGGGCGTGGTGTCGCAGTACGACAAGGACGACGTGGAAGCCGTCGGCCTGGTCAAGTTCGACTTCCTGGGCCTGACCACGCTGACGATCCTGGACCGCGCGGTGAACTACATCCGCGAGCTCGATCCGGCCCACAAGGACTTCGACCTGGCCAACGTGCCGCTGGACGACCGCGGCTCGTACGACCTGCTGACCAAGGCCAAGACCGTGGCCGTGTTCCAGCTGGAGTCGCGCGGCATGCAGGGCATGCTGAAGGACGCCCGGCCCGACCGCTTCGAAGACATCATCGCGCTGGTCGCGTTGTACCGTCCCGGCCCGATGGACCTGATCCCCGACTTCTGCAAGCGCAAGCACGGCGAGAAGTTCGACTACCCCGATCCGCGCACGGAAGGCATCCTGTCCGAGACCTACGGCATCATGGTCTACCAGGAGCAGGTCATGCAGATGGCGCAGATCATCGGCGGCTACTCGCTGGGCGGCGCCGACATGCTGCGCCGCGCGATGGGCAAGAAGAAGGCCGAGGAGATGGCCGAGCACCGCGAGATCTTCCGCAAGGGCGCGGGCGAACGCGGGCTGACGACGGAAAAGGCCGACGAGATCTTCGACCTGATGGAGAAGTTCGCGGGCTACGGCTTCAACAAGTCGCACGCCGCCGCGTACGCGCTGCTGTCGTACCACACCGCCTACCTGAAGCAGCACCATACGGCCGCGTTCATGGCGGCCAACATGTCGCTGGCGATGGACGACACGGAAAAGGTCAAGATCCTGGTCGAGGACTCGATCGAGGTGTGCGGCCTGACGATCCTGCCGCCGGACATCAACCTGTCGGCCTACCGCTTCCGTCCGGACGGCCCGCCGCCTTCCGTCACCGGCAAGAAGGTCACCAACATCCGCTACGGCCTGGGCGGCGTCAAGGGCGCCGGCCAGAACGCCATCGAGGCGATCATCGCGGCGCGCGAGGCCGATGGGCCGTTCACCAGCCTGTTCGACTTCTGCCGCCGCGTCGACAAGAAGCAGATCAACCGCCGCACCATCGAGGCGCTGATCCGCTCCGGCGCGTTCGACTGCTTCGGCGTGGACCGTGCCGTGTTGTTTGCCTCGGTCGGCTTCGCGATGGAATGCGCCGACCAGGAAGCGCGCGCCGCCAACCAGGTCAGCCTGTTCGGCGGCGACGACAGCGACCTGGTGGCGCCGCCCGAATACGTGCAGGCGATGCCGTGGACGGACCGCCAGAAGCTGGCGGAGGAAAAAATGGCGCTGGGCTACTACCTGTCCGGCCATATGTTCGACAGCTATGCGCAGGAAGCGCGGCGCTTCGCCCGCACCAAGCTGTCCGAGCTGGAGCCCTCGCGCGAGCCACGCATGCTGTGCGGCGTCATCACGGGCATCCGCACCCAGATGACGCAGCGCGGCAAGATCCTGATCGTCACCCTGGACGACAAGAGCGCCGTGGTCGAGGTGACGGTGTACAGCGAGATCTTCGAGGCCAACAAGAAGGCGTTCAAGGAGGACGAATTCCTGGCGGTGACGGGCAAGGTGTCGGAGGACCGTTTCACGGGCGGCCTGCGCATCTCGGCCGAGAAGGTGTATGACATCGTGTCCGCGCGCCTGCAGTTCGGCCGCCAGATGGGCTGGATGCTGCCGGAGCCGGTGCCGGCCGCCAAGCTGCGTGACGTGCTGGCGCCGCACCGCGACGACTACGGCCTGCCGATCCAGATGCGCATCAAGCCGCAGGGCATCGACTGCGTGCTGCAGCTGGGCGACGACTGGCGCGTGGCCCCGTCGGACGCGCTGACGGTGGCGCTGGAGCAGGTACTGGGCGCGCGCGAGATCGCTGTCGAATACTGAAATCCGGGATCGTCCCGCAGGTTTCCGAGGCAACCTCGCCTGGATTCCGGGACAGTCCCGCAATTTTCCGGCCCGGCGCTGGCAGCGCCGTTGAGCAGCCACAAGCGGCGCGCCGCGGCCGCGCCGCATAATTCTCCGACACAGTCAGTGCGGAGGCGGCGTGCTGTTCAACTCGTATGCTTTCCTGTTCGGCTTCCTGCCGGTCGTGCTGCTGGCGTACTTTGCCGCCGCGCGCCACGGCGCCGCCTGGGCCAGCGCCGTGCTGGCGACGGCCTCGCTGATGTTCTACGGCTGGTGGGACGTACGCTACCTGCCGCTGCTGCTGGCATCGATCGGCGTCAACTACGCCTGCTCGCTGCGCATCCATGGTGCCGCGGGCAGGCGGCGCCAGGCCTGGCTGGCGCTGGCGGTGGGCGCCAACCTCGCCCTGCTGGGCTGGTACAAGTACGCGAACTTCTTCGCGCGGACCGTCACCGAGCTGGCCGGCTGGCCGGCCGCGCCGCTCGACATCGCGCTGCCGGTCGGTATCTCGTTCTTCACGTTCACCCAGATCGCCTTTCTTGTCGACAGCGCGCGCGGCCACGTGCGCGAGCGCCGCTTCATGCATTACCTGCTGTTCGTCACGTACTTTCCGCACCTGGTGGCGGGGCCCGTGCTGCACCACCGCGAAATGATGCCGCAGTTCGCCGACCCGGCCAACCTGGCGCCGCGCGCCGTCAACTTCGCCGTCGGCACGTCGATCTTCGTGATCGGTCTGGCGAAAAAGGTGCTGCTGGCCGACAGCCTGGCGCCGCACGCGAACGCGCTGTTCGACGCGCCCGGTGAGGCGTCGCTGCTGGTGGCATGGGGCGGGGTGCTGGCCTACACGTTCCAGCTGTACTTTGACTTTTCCGGTTATTCCGACATGGCCATCGGCCTGGCGCGCCTGTTCGGCGTGCGCCTGCCGCTCAATTTCGACTCGCCCTACCGCGCCACCAGCATCGCCGAGTTCTGGCGCCGCTGGCACATGACGCTGTCGCGCTTCCTGCGCGACTACCTGTACGTGCCGCTGGGCGGCAACCGCCATGGGCCGCTGCGGCGCCACGTCAACCTGATGGCGACGATGGTGCTGGGCGGCCTGTGGCACGGCGCCGGCTGGACCTTCCTGCTGTGGGGCGCGCTGCATGGTGGCTACCTGATCGTCAACCATGCCTGGCGCGCGGCGTGCGCGCGGCTCGGCTGGGGCGACGGTGGCCGGGCAGGACGCTGCGCCGGCTGGCTGCTGACGTTCGGCGCCGTCTGCGTGGCCTGGGTGTTTTTCCGCGCGCCGCACGTACCGGCGGCCCTGGGCATCGTCCACGCGCTGGCTGGCGGCGACGGCGTCGCGCTGCCGGCCGCCCTGGGCGCGCGGCTGGGCGCACTGCGGCCATTGCTGGAGAGCGCGGGCGTGACGTGGTACCTGGGCGGCACCACCCGTTTCGTCGCCACCTGGTGCTGGGTGGCCGTGGCCGCCGTCGTGGCGCTGGCACTGCCGAACACGCAGCGGATCATGCGCCGCTGGGAGCCGGCGCTGGACGCACGCCTGGGCACGCCCGGCTGGCTCGAATGGCAGCCGGCGCCGCGCCATGCCGTGGCCTGCGGCATGCTGGCGCTGCTGGCCGTGCTGTCGCTGAACCAGCCCAGCGACTTCCTGTATTTCCAGTTCTGACCATGGACCGGCACGCGCTTTGCTACTTGCGCTGGCTCGGCGCGACGATGCTCGCGGCCGGCATGGCGGTCGCGCTCCTGGTGCTGCTGATCGATCCGTACGGACTGTATGGCTGGGTCGACGTGGCCGGCTTCAACCGCGTCAAGGCACCGCTGGCGCGCTACCAGTACGAGATCAAGCTGGCGCGCGCGTTGCGGCTGGGGCCGCAGGTAATCCTGGTCGGCAATTCACGGGTGGAAGCCGGCTTCGATCCGGACGGCCCGGCACTGCGCGGCGCCAATGCCGTCAACCTCGGCATCGCCGGCACCGGCACACCGACGGCCATCGGCCAGCTGCGCTACCTGGCCGCGCACGGCATCCGGCCGCGCCGCGTCATCGCCGGGCTGGACGTCGTGGACGCGCTAACCTCGCAGCCGGTACCGCCGGCCCGTGCGCCGGTGCTGCGCATCCCCTGGCCGGGCCGGCTGTGGCGGCTCGATGCGCTGCTCTCGGCCGCGTCCCTGCGCGACGCCCTGTGGACGGTGGCGCTGCAGCGCGATGGCGACGGGGCGATGGCGACACTGCGCGGTTTCAATCCGCTGCGCCAGTACGGCAGCGCGGCGCGGCTGGAAGGGTATGCCGCGCTCTTTCGCCAGCGCGCACAGGAAAACGCGCCCAAGCTGGCGGCGCGCGCTGGCGGTGGGCTCGATGTCGCGGCCGTGCGCGCCGAAGTGCGCGCGTTGCTGGACGCGGCGGCGCGAGACAACCCTGCCGTCCGGATCGACCTGCTGATCTATCCTTACCACGCGCAGTTGCTGGCGATGTTCGAGGCGGCAGGCTTGTGGCAGCGCTTCGAGGCATGGAAGGCCTTGCTGCGGGAGGAAGTGGCGGCGGCGCGCCTGCGCCATCCGGGCGCCCGCATCGCGCTGGCCGATTTCGGCGTTTACGACCGCTGGCAGTGCGAGCCGATTCCGGCCGCAGGCAGTGACGCGACGACGAAGTGGTACTGGGAGGCAGGTCATTTCAAGGCCGCGCTGGGGGAAGTCTTGCTGGCTCGTCTCGACGACCCGGGCGGCGGGGCGAGCGATGCCGCCGGGCGGGCCGCCTGCATGGCGGACCAGCCCGGGCTGTTCAGCGACGCGGCCCGGCTGGTGGCGCGGGCGCGCGACTGATTACATGTCTTTCAGGCCGGTAATGGCGTAACCCTTGGTACCGATCTGCTGGGGCAGCTGCTCGATATGGAAATCGGGCAGGGTATCGGCCTCGTCATCGACTTCCAGGGCTTTTGCTGCCGGCTCCCAGTCGGTGTTGATGGCTTCCTGCGGAATGGGCTTGCCTTCTGGCACGGCCAGGTACGAAAAGATGCCATCGTGTTCAGGTCGTCGGTAGATGTCCAGGCGCATCGCAATTCTCCTTGTGGTTCGTGAGTTGCCAGCTTGACAGCAGCGAAGCAGTGGCTCAGTTCGTTACCTCACACGCGGCCGCTGCTGCCCCGTTTCCGCCGATTCTACCCCGCGGCCGCGCCGGGCGCCGTTCCGGATGGGCGGCCGGCGCCGTGTATCGGCGCGTGCCCCGCGCCGGTTCGTCCCTTATAATCAGCGCTTTATCTCAGCCTGCAAGCCGCTGTCGCCGCTTTTCCGATGAAAACCATGATCGCCCCACCGGCCGCGGACCGCGCCGTCGATGTCCCCCGGCAGCCGGTTGCCGATCCCATGCGTGTGCTGCTGGGCAACGGCCTGATGTTCCTGCTGCCGGCGCTGGTATTGACGACGCCCGACAGCCTGACCGTGGTGCAGGCGGTCATGCTGGTGGCGGTACTGGCGGCCGGCCGCGCGCGCTGGGCCGCCATATGGCGCCTGCACGGGCGCGCGGTGCGCTGGATCGCCTTCGGTTTTGTCGGCTACTTCCTAGTCTCACTGCTGCGCCTGGCGGTGTTCGAGCATCCGCTGCGCACGCTGGACGGTCCGTTCCGCCTGCTGCTCTCGCTCAGCTGTATTGCCTTTGTCTGCCTGTACCGGCCGCGCCAGCGCTGGTTCTGGCTCGGCATGTGCGTCGGTGCGATCGGCGCCGGCGTCGTCGCGCTGGCCGAGTGGCAGCTCGCGGGCGTGGACCGGGTGGAAGGGTTCACGCACCATGCGATCACGTTCGGCGACCTGGCCGTGGCGCTGGGCGTGATGGCGTTGTGTTCGCTGTCCGAATGGCGCGGCGGGCGCTGGGGCTGGCTGCCCGTCGCCGCATTGGTCTGCGGGCTGGCCGCTTCGGTGTTGTCGGGTTCGCGTGGCGGCTGGGTCGGGCTGCTGCTGGTCGTGCCGCCGCTGCTGCACTATGGCAGCGCGGTGCATGGCCGCCGCATCGTCCATGCGGTGCTGGCCGTGCTGGCCTTGTGCGTCGTGGCCTACTTCGTGCCGGCCACCAGCATCGAGCGTCGCACGATGGATGCGGTCCATGAGGTGCAGCGCTGGTTTGCCGTCAACGACGCCACCACGCACGTGGGCGTGCGCCTGGAACTGTGGAAGGCGTCCTGGATGATGATCTCGGAACATCCATGGCTGGGAGTAGGGCGCGACAATTTCTTCACGGCGCTGAACGCGTTGCATGCCGAAGGCCGCTTGCAGGCATCGCCGGCACTGGTCTACAGCAGCAGCCATAACGACCTGATCCACACCCTGGCCACGGGCGGCCTGCTCGACTTCAGCCTGCTGCTGGTGATGTACCTGGCGCCGCTGCTGTTTTTCCTGCGCGTGCTGGCGCAGCCGGGCAGCGAGGGCCGCACGGCGGCGCTTGCGGGCATGAGCCTGGTGGTGTGCTATTTCGGCTTCGGCCAGACCGAAGTCATGTTCTGGCTGATGATGCCCAAGATCTTCTACGGCATGATGGTGTGCGTGCTGGCAGGCCTGTGCCTGACCGCTGGTCCCTCTCCTCTCAAGCGTTAGCATTCCTGTGAAGCATATTCTGATCTGCCGTACCGACAATATCGGCGACGTCGTCCTGACCCTGCCGATGGCCGGCTACCTGCGCCGCCTGTATCCCGACTGCCGTATCGATCTGCTGTGCCGCGGCTACGTGGCGCCGCTGATGGCCCACTGCCGCCACTTCAACCAGGTCATCACGCTCGAATCGATCGGCGATGCGCGCGCGTTCTTTGCCGCCAGCGGCGTCGACACGGTGATCTTCGCCTACCCGGACCGCCGCCTGGCCGCCGCCGCATGGCGCGCCCGCGTGCCGCGCCGCGTCGGCACCAGCCATCGCCTGTACCATCTGTGGTATTGCAACCGGCTGGCCCGTTTCAGCCGCGTCAATTCGCCGCTGCACGAGGCCCAGCTCAACTTCGCGCTGCTGCGCCCCCTCGGCATCGACCACGTGCCCGGCCTGGCCGAGCTGCCCGCGCTGTATGGCCTGGAAGCCCCGGCGCTGGCCGATACCGGCCCGGACATCCAGGCGCTGGCGCGGCGTGCGCCTTACAACCTGGTGCTGCATACGAAGTCGAACGGCAACGGCCGCGAATGGCCGCTCGCGCATTACACCGCGCTGGCCCGCCGGTTGCAGGCGCGGCCGGACATCCGGCTGTGGGTAACCGGCAGCGCGGCCGAGGGGCAACTGCTGGCGCGCGAAGCGCCCGAGCTGCTGGCGCTGCCGAACGTGGACAACCTGTGCGGCCGGGTCGATCTGCCCGGCCTGGGCGCGCTGATCGGCGCCTGCAGCGGCTTGCTGGCCAGCGGCACGGGCCCGTTGCACGTGGCGGCCGCGTTGGGCCGGCCCACGCTGGGCCTGTTCCCGCAGCGTAAGCCGATCGATGCCGGCCGCTGGGGCGCGCTGGGCCTGCGGGCCCGTTCGCTGAGCGCGCATGGCAGTTGCCCTGGCTGCGACAACGCGGCCACGTGCAGCTGCATGACGGGTATCACGCCGGAGCAGGTGGAAGCCATCCTGCTGTCGTGGTGCGTACCCGAAGGCGATGCCGTCGCGGCCGCGGCGGCCGACCTGCATGCCGCGCCGCCGCAGTCGGGGCCGCGTACGCTGGTGATCTCGCCCAACTGGATCGGCGACGCCGTGATGGCGCAGCCGCTGCTGCAGCTGCTGCGCGCGCGTCATCCGGAGCGGCCGATCGACGTGCTGGCGCCGCCAGCGGTGGCGCCGGCATGGCAGCAGATGCGCGAGGTCAGTGAAGTGCTGCAGACGCCATTCCGCCACGGCGCGCTGCAGCTGCGCGAGCGCTGGCGCTATGCGCGGCTGCTGAAGGCGCGCGGCTACGCCGAAGCCTACGTGCTGCCGAATACCCTGAAGTACGCCTTGATTCCCTGGCTGGCCGGAATCGCGCGCCGGGTCGGCTACAAGGGCGAATCGCGCCATGGCCTGATCAACGTGATGCACCATGACGACGTGCCGCCGAGGCCGATGGTGCCGTTCTATGCGGCGCTGGCGGACGCCCCAGGCGCGCCATTGCGCGGCGACGTGCCGCGCCCGGCGCTGCGGGTGACGGCCGCGCAGATGGAGGCCGCCGCCGCCAGGGCCGGGCTGGCAGTGGACCGGCCGCTGGTGGTATTTGCACCGGGCGCCGAGTTCGGCCCCGCCAAGCGCTGGCCGCCCGCGCATTTCGCCGCGCTGGCGCGGCAGGTCGTGGCGAGCTTGCCGCAGGCGCAGGTGGCGCTGCTGGGTTCGCCGAAAGATCGTCCGGTGTGCGACGAGATCGTGGCCGCCGTTGCCGGCAGCGACGCGGCCGGTGCCGTGTTCAACCTGGCCGGGCAGACCAGTCTGGCCGAGGCGATCGCGCTGATCGGCCGCAGCGCGGCGATCGTCAGCAACGACTCCGGCCTGCTGCACGTGGCCTCGAGCCTGGACCGTCCCGTGGTGGCGATCTATGGCCCGACCGACCCCGATCACGCGCCGCCGTTCGCCACCGTCGCGCGCTCGCTGTCGCTGCGGCTGGCGTGCGCGCCGTGCCGCCAGCGCGAATGTCCGCTGGGGCACCACGACTGCATGCGCGGTCTGGATGCCGGCATGGTATGGCAGGCCTTGCAGCCGATGCTGGGCGCCAGCCGGATCGCGGCCACGGACGGGTTTGCGGTATAGTCCTCAGCCACCGCGGGTGCTCCCGCTCATGTTCCGCGCCCTCATGCTGCAGCGACTTCCGATCACGTTCTGGGCCACCGTTTTCGTGACCCTCGTCTGCGTGTCGCTGGTCGGTCTGGATTTCTGGCGCAGCTGGAATGCCCGCACCGTGCTGCTGGAGGGGACCGAGCGCTCCGCCACCAACCTGGCGCGGGCGATGAGCCAGCATGCCGACGACACCATCAAGTCGGCCGATACCAGCCTGAACGACCTGGAGGAGCGCATCGAGACGGACGGCCTGGGGCCGGGGCAGCTGGCCCGCCTGCACCGCGTGATGCAGGACCAGGTGCGCGCGCTGCCGCAGCTGGACGGCCTGTATGCCTATGACGCGGACGGCCGCTGGATCGTCAACTCGCTGGCCACGTTCGACCCGCGCGCCAACAACGCCGACCGCGAATACTTCCGTTTCCATCGCGAGCACCGCGACGAAGGGCCGCACATCGGCCTGCCCGTTGTCAGCCGCTCCAGCGGCAAATGGGTGATCCCCGTGTCGCGCCGGATCGACCGGGCGGACGGCAGTTTCGGCGGCGTCGTGCTGGCCACGATCGACATCGATTACTTCCGCCGCTTCTATGCCAGTTTCGATATCGGCGTGCACGGCGCGGTGGCGCTGCTGTCCAACCAGGGCACGATGCTGGTACGGCGGCCGTTCCGGGCGCAGGGGATCGGCGCCAGTATCGTCGATACGCCCCTGTATCGTGCCTATGCCCACTCGGCGACCACCGGCATCGGCATGTTCCGCTCGACCCAGGACGGCGAACTGCGCCTGAACAGCTATCGGCCCCTGCAGCATTACCCGCTGTTCGTTACGGCCGCGCTGTCGAAGGAAGAGGCGCTGGCGCACTGGCGGCGCGACACGCTGCTGCATTCGCTGGGCGTGCTGCTGCTGGCCGGCCTGCTCGCGCTGTTCGGCCGGCGCCTGATCGGCCAGATGCGGCGCCGGCTGGAGGTGGAACGCGAGCTGCGCGAGGCGCGCGACGCGCTGGCGGGCCTGAACGCGACGCTGGAGAAAATGGCCTTGCAGGACGGCCTGACGGGACTGGCGAACCGGCGTCAGCTCGACGTTTCGCTGGCCAATGAGTTCAGCCGCGCCGTGCGCCAGGGCTCGTCGCTGGCGCTGGCGCTGATCGACGTCGACCATTTCAAGCGCTTCAACGACCGCTATGGCCACGGCGCGGGCGACGAGTGCCTGCGCGCCGTCAGCCGGGCGATCCGCTAGCAGACGCCGAAGCGCCCCGGCGACCTGGCGGCCCGTTACGGCGGCGAGGAGCTGGCGATCCTGCTGCCCAACACGGACAGCGCCGGCGCCCACGCGGTGGCCGAACGCATGCGCGACGCGGTCGAGGCCTTGCAGGTCGCGCACGAAGACAGCCCGCTGGGCATCGTCACCATCAGCGCCGGTGTCGCCGCGCTGGTGCCGCGCCGGGGCCAGGACAGCGTCGGCATGCTGCTGGAAGCGGCCGACCGCGCGCTGTACGCGGCCAAGCTGGCTGGCCGCAATCGCGTCCAAGCGGCATTGCCGGACCAACCGCCGGCACATTAGGCAGGGCGGGCAGGGCGCTGTGCCCCTGTCCCGAACTGCCGTACTTGCGCTTACCGTGGTCCTGCAGGAAAGTCCATTGGCACCGAGGTACAGCGCCTTAAGCAGGCCTTAACGTCCCCTTCTCGAATTTCCCGCACCTCCGTAGGCCTGATCCTACGTTAATTCACGTGGACAAAAAGGCATCGGCTAACTGGTTGATTTTTCAACAGAACTACTCGACAGCACGGCACTGGTTTCGCCTGGATAAGTTGTAAGGACTTGTAAGGCCGGCGCTTTTGCTGAGTTTTAAGTTGCTACCTTTACCGCTCCCGGAGGCCCCAACCGTACTGAACAACAAGGAGTCTGGAATGACCAATACCAAGAAATTTGTTGCTTCCCTTACGCTGGCGTGCGCGGCCCTCGTCGCGCCCGGCGTGCATGCTGCCGATATCTCGAATCCGGCCAGCACCATCGAGCTGACGGAAGGCGCTGGCTTCTTCGGCCGCCTGTTCACCGGCAATGCCGCCGGCGATACGTTCGCGGACCACTACACCTTCAGCGTCGGCGCGGGCAGCTCGATCGTCGCGGACCTGTTCTCGTACAGCGGCAGCCCGACGGACGGGGTCGACATCACGGGGATCGACCTGTACACGGCCTCGGGCATGCTGGTCGGCACCGGTACCGCCATCGGGTCGGACGGTATCGAGCAGTGGCAACTGACGACCAGCGGCCTGGCTGCCGACAATTATTACGTGCAAGTCAGCGGCAGCCTGAAATCCGGCACCCCGGCCGTGTATTCGGCCAGCCTGGCCGTGACGCCGGTACCTGAACCGGCTACCTATGCAATGATGCTGGGCGGCCTGGCGCTGGTGGGCGCGCTGGCGCGCCGCCGCAAGCAGTAAAGCCTTGCCCTCGCGCCCGCGGAGCCGCCGCAGAAGCCTGGCCGCCGGGGGCGGCGGCGGGCGCACCACCGTCCTGCCAGGAAGGATTAAATACTTGTCGCTATTGCATGAATGGCGTTAGTTCCAGTATAATTTCCGGTCAGCAATTCGTGTAACGACTTTATTCGAATTGCGATAAGAAAAAATCACCACTGATCGGAAACACTATGTTGAAGAAATTCGCTGCTGCCGCAGCACTGGCCTTCGTGGCTTCCTCCTCCTTCGCTGCCGCTCCTGTCGCCTTCTACGGCGGCGTGGACCTGGGCGTGACCGATGCCGACGACTACATCGATGGCAACAAGGCCAGCGTTGGTGCCTTCGTTGGCTACGGCTTCAACCAGAACTTCGCCGTCGAAGTCGGTTATCGCCAACTGGGCAAGTGGGACGACATCCGCGCCAAGCAGACCCACGTTTCCGTGCTGGGTTTCCTGCCGCTGAACCCGCAAACCGATGTGTACGCACGCCTGGGTTACAACCAGGTCAAGGCTGAGCAAACGTATTCGTACACCTACCGTGGCTTCACCGAAACCTACACGGTGGGTGTCAAGGACGACCGCGCACTGTTCGGCCTGGGCCTGAACTACTCGTTCAGCAACCAGCTGTCCGGCCGCGTCGAAGTGCAGAAGCCCGTCAGTGGCGTCACCAACGCGCACGCCGCACTGGTCTGGAAGTTCTGATGGCTTCCTGACGAAATCACGGGGCGCCGCGCCTCTTGATCGTCGAAGGCACCTGCGTTCCGCCGGAACCAGGTGCCTTTTTTACGTCCCGGTTATTGTCGAATACCGTTTGTAGATAGCAAATCCGAGCATGCGTCAAGGGCATAACCTTATGTGTTCCTTATAGTCGCCATTTGCCGACGTGTAAGGACGACTTGTCTTTACGTAGGATCGCTCCTACATGTGAAACTGTCATCTGGATGTAACAAGCAAGCTGCTGATTTTAAAGTGATTTTTCGATAGAATTCACTTGGTAAACGCTATTTTCTCCTCCTCAACTTGTAATAAGCTGTAATGCAACATTTGTTGTGCGTGTCATTTTTGCTACCTTGAGCACTCCTCAGCGGCCCCAACCGTATGAATCGAATCTAGGAGCAATGAATGATCAAGACCAAGAAATTTGCATCCGCGCTGGCACTGGCAGCCGCCACCTTCGTTAGCCAAGCTGCAATGGCGGCTGACATCAGCAACCCGATCGAAGCCATCGAACTGACCGACAACGCCGGCTTCTTCGGCCGCCTGATCACGGGCAACCACGCCAACGACACGTTCGTCGACCAGTACAGCTTCGACGCGACGGCTGGCTCCTCGGTCGTGGCCGACCTGTATTCGTACAGCGGCAACGCCAAGAACGGCCTGGACATCACCGGTTTCGGCCTGTACCGCGCCGACGGCACGCTGGTGCTGGCCGGCACGCAAATCGAAACGGGCAAGACCGACCAGTGGCACCTGACCACCTCCGGCCTGTCGGGCACCGGCTATTACCTGCAGGTCGAAGGCACCGTGCTGTCGCGCGCTGCCGGCAGCTACAGCGCCTCGCTGGCCGTCACCCCCGTACCTGAACCCGCCACCTACGGCATGATGCTGGGCGGCCTGGCGCTGCTCGGCGTGGCCGCACGTCGCCGCAAGCAGTAAGCAGCCCTCGCGCTTGCGGCCCGGAGATCACTTTTCCCGCTGAGGAGCGGGGCCGCAAGCGTTTTCCCTGCCGTTCAGGCAGGCCCCATCACGTAGCGCGGTGCAGCATGTGCGGCACCGCGTCCCGGGTATCGTCGCCGATGTTCTGCAAGAGGCGCGCCAGCGTCTGGTGGACGCTGCGCACATAGTGATATGGATGGCGATCGGCCAGCAGCGCCTTGTCGCGCACCACCTCCTGCACCGGCAAGAGTGTCGCGTTGTCGAGTTTCGCGACCAGTGCCGCGACGTGCTTGTTGAGTAGACTGACCTCGTCGGGTATGCCGCGCCACATGGGATAAATATCGTCCGGCGCCAGCTCGGCCGCCGTCACGAACACGAGCCTGACGCCGATGGCGGCGCGTTCGGCGCACCACGCGATATTGTCCAGAATGCGCTGGCGTCGTTCGGCTGCGCTCAGCGGCGTGCAATTTTCTTTCAACCAGCGCAGGCCCGCCAGGCTGTAGCACGGCGCCAGCCACGGGCCGCTCGCCGGTCCATGCCGCGTGCGCCATGACGTCACCTCCGGCCACACCGCGGGGTCGGTCAGGTCCACGTCGAACGGCGCGATCGGCAGCAGCACATCGGTGTCGCGATAGCGGTACAGGCCTGCCTTGTAGTCGCGGGCCAGCGACAGCACGGCCATGTCGTGGCCGGCAAACAGATCCCTGGTCGAGGTGCCGTGCGCCAAGGTCAGGTCGCCGGACCACAGCAGTGCCTGGCTCAGCCGCGCGAGCGAGACATGGCCGAGCGACTCCGGATACCGCAGCGCTTCCAGCGTCTGGCGCCATTCGCCCACCTCGCGCACGGAAGCGACACCGTCGGCACGCAGGAAGTCGGCGATCGCCCACGTATCGCAGCCGCCGCGCAGCAGCATCGGCGCGCTGGCGACCGGGCGATACGGCAGCAGCCGCGCCGCCATGGCACTGGTCCAGAGCGAGCAGTAGCGCAGCGCAGGCAGGCGCTGCGTCAGCAGGAAGAGCTGGTAGCTGGCGCGTGCGGCCAGGCTGGGCTTGCGTTTGCATGCCGTGCCCGCGCCCGAAGCGCCCGACGGCGCACGCTCGACCGTGATCCAGTCGATCGCGCGCGGCCGCTCGAAGCCATTGGTCGCGATGTCGCCCAGCTCGGGACGGCCCAGGTGGTGGTACAGCCATGCTTCCACATCCATGTTCAGGATGCGGCACGAGAAGAGGTAGTGGCGCAACAGGCGCCGCCCGCCTGCCTTTTGCACGGCATAGAAACCGACGATGCCATAGTCGCCGTACCTGTCGGCGACCTCGATACATCCCGCCTCCCAGTCGGCATGCCGCAGCATGTCGACGATCGCCGCGCGCGGCGGCTGCATGCGCGTGAAATTGAGCTGGTTGGTCCGTTCGATCATCTCCACGATGCGATCGACGGGCGCCTGGGCGCCGGTCAGGAAGCGCACGCGGATCGCCGACTGGCGCAGGAAATCGTCGCCTGAAGCGCCCAGGTCGAGCACTTGCTGCCGTGCCGCGGCCTTCTGTTCCAGTATCTTGTATTGCTGCAGGCGTGTCATGGCGGGATCGCTGACGGGCAGTTCGCCGACCCTGGCGATCAGCGCATCGATGCGATCCGGCAGGGCGGTCATGATGCCGGGACAAGCCTGGGCCACTTCGTCCAGGTTGGACGGCTTGTCGTCGATGAACAACACGTTCGCGCTGCGCAGCTGGGCGTTGTCGATCAGCCGGCGCACCATGCCGCCCTTGCGCGCCCAGCTCACCTGCGGGAACACGAAATAGTCCCACAGTCCGCGCTCCTCGAGGTAGGCGCGCACGGGCGCCTCGTCATTGTTGGAGCAGATCGCGCTGACGACGCCGCGCCTGGCCAGTTCGATGACGAGATCGTGATGCGCCTGCTGGTAGACGATGCCGCCCTCGGTCAGAATGCCGCGCCAGAACGTCTCGTCCAGGTCCCATACGACCAGCTTGATTTTGCCCATGCCGGGCAGATTGAATACAGCGTCGTTGCTCATCGCTTGTTCGCTTCTCGTCATTGTTTGGGCTAGGCAGCCTTGCCGCGCAGTTGCATCAGGAAGTCCCGTTCGGCCGTCGACAGTCGTGGATGCAGGAAGTCGAACAGCAGCACGATGCGGGGCGAATCGGAATCGTTCCAGGCCTCGTGCTCGTAGGAAGTGTCGAAGAACAGGAATTTCTTCTCCTCCCAGCGGCGACGCTCACGGCCCACGCGGATGCCGCACTGCGCCGGCACGCTGATGCCGAAGTGGCCGGTGACCCAGGTATTGGATTCGTCGCAGTGAGGCCGGATGCGGCTGTGTGGCTGCAGGATGGAGAAGTGCGCCTCACGCATGAACGGGAAGCCCGTCACCTGGCGCAGCGCCGCGACCGTGGCGGGGCACATGGCCTCGGCCTCGGGCGTGAGCTGGTTGTTGCGGACCAGCCAGAACACGTTCCAGTTGCCCTGCACCGCGCCGGGATACTGGTAGGCGGCCAGGCCGCTGGCGCCGCCGCACGCACGCAACGCTTCGGCCTGGATCGCGTCGCCGGCGGATTCGAACGCGGCGACCCACGGGAACTCGTCCGGATCGTGCCAGGCGGTGGCCGGGAGATCGGCCAGCATCAGCCCGCGCCGCATCTGGAACGGGTTCACATCCAGTGCGCCGCGGCGGCAGTCGATGCTGTCGGTCAGCCGCCTGGTCGCATCGGGCCCATGTTCGGCGTGGACTTTCGCCAGCACCTGGGCATGGCGCTCGTCGCGCAGCCGGCTGCGCTTTGCCAGCGTAACGACCAGGAACAGCAGCACGGCCGAACACAGCAGGCCAAGCCCGCTGATCAGCAGCAGCGGCAGGGCGGCGACCCATTGCGCAACACCGTAACTGCGCAGCACCCATTCGGCCACGCAGCCGATCGGCGCCAGCAGCAGCAGGGGCCGCAACTGATAGCGCAGTGCCGTTGTCCACGTCAGCAGCCCCAGGCAGAAACCGGCTTCCGAAACAATGGTCCAGGTACGAAGCGAAAACAGTGCCGTCGCCGCTACCAGCAGCCATGACCCGATGGCGGCCGGCAGGCTCAGCGCGGCTGTCCCGCCCAGCGCCATCAGGCCCAGGCCGGCGAACGCCAGCGCCTGCATTCCCAGCAGGACGGTGAAAGATTGATATCCGCGTTGTCCGTACAAATTCAGCATAGAGGTAATTGCCTGGATTATCAGAGGTGAAAGAGGAGGGTTCCTATTTGAATCGTCACGGAATATATCACGGAAATAAAGCGAATTACATAATGCAAAAATCGAATATAAATATGCGCGACCGATGTGCCCCAACATCGCAGCTAACACATCTAATGTTTCACCACAACTGTCAAAGTCTGCAGATAAATACGGCCGTAGAAGGCTGATATGTTCAAAATGCGACAATCTCACCAAATATAACAATCGCTTGGAAATCAGTGACTTACGCGCGTATAGCGATGTATTGAGGAAAAATCAATACTAAAAAGGAATTTTTTTCATCATGTTGTAACTTTTCCCCAGCAAAATCCGATTCGTTGACAAATTTGTCTGCACTGCTATAGTCGTAATATAGATTTTAAGAAAGCGGCGCCGACCGCAACGAGTCCAAGGTATGGGGAGCCGGTTAACACATGACGGCGATTTGATTTCTGAAGCGACAGTTAGATAAGCGATGAACAGATTCCTGGGTGAGCTTGCTGCAGCTGGTTTTTGCCGGATGCCCGGCGTGTTTTCGTTGGACGAGATCGGCGTGATCAATGCGAAAATCGACGCGCTGATCGCCAACAACAGTGCCGGTGTGGTGCGGGAAACCGGTTCCACCGCCGTGCGTGGCGTGCACGGTCCGCATCTGGAGGATGCCGCCTTCCTCGACCTGGCTTGCCGTGAGGAACTGGTCGACCTGTGCACCAGTTACCTGGAGGACGAGGTCTACATCCACCAGTACAAGATCAATATGAAGCAAGCCCTGGAGGGCCGCGCGTGGCCGTGGCACCAGGACTTCGTCTACTGGCGCGAGTTCGACCATATCGAGGCGCCCCGCCTGCTGAACATCGCCATCGCGCTGGGTGACATCACGATGCTGCAGGGGCCGATGTGTTTCATTCCGGGCAGCCACAAGCATGGTGACCTCATCAATTACGGCAGCGAAGTGGACGCCGGCTGGGAAAAGGCGGTCTCCGCCGACCTGACCTATCAGCTGGACAAATCCGTCGTCTCGCGCCTGCTCGACAATCACGGCGCGGAGTTCATGTTGGCGCAGGCCGGCGACGTGATCGTGTTCGACCCACAGCTTGCGCACTGTTCCTCCAACAACATGTCCGGGTCCGACCGGCGCCTGATGATCATCACGGTCAACGCGGTCAGCAATGCGCCGCGCAAGCTGTCAGACCGTCCGGCGTTCCTGTCCGCCCGCAGCTTCGATCCCCTGCGCGCCATATTGCCGGCACGTTGACGCCGGCGCCGCGCGCGGCCATTCCCCGCTGTCGTTTCAGGGCCGCCATGCCGGCCCCGGGGATGCCTGCGTCCGCGTCGCCGCTCACCACTTCCTGTTAGGAACTCCATGACCACATACACGCTACCTTCACGCGGTGCCAGCTGGGCCGGCATCAAGGGACGCCTGGCCGAATTGCAATCGCTCGACTGGTCCCACCGGGACGGCCGCCTGCCGTTGCACTGCTACTACGCCAACGATGACGTCAGCCAGGTCGCGGCCGAGGCCTATGCGATGTTCGCCAGCACCAACGCGCTGGCGCCAGTGGCATTCCCCAGCACGCGCCAGATGGAGCAGGAGGTGGTGGCGATGGCCCTGGGCCTGCTGCACGGGCCCTCGGGCAGCGCCGGCTGCATGACGTCCGGCGGCACCGAGAGCATCATCCTGGCCGTCAAGGCCGCCCGTGACTTCGCCGCGGCAACCCGGCCGCGCAAGCAACCCAATATCGTGCTGCCGCGGTCGGTGCACCCGGCGTTCGACAAGGCCGCGCATCTGCTCGGCCTGACCGTGCGGCGCACCGCGCTGCAACCGGGCTATCGCTGCGACGTGGCGGCACTGGAAGCGGCCATGGACGAAGACACGATCCTGCTGGTCGCCTCGGCGCCATCGCTGCCCTACGGCCTCGTCGATCCCATCGCCGAAGTGGGCCAGCTGGCGCTGCGCACGGGCACCTGGCTGCATGTGGACAGCTGCATCGGCGGCATGCTGGCGCCGTTCGTCGCCAAGCTGGGATATCCCGTGCCGCCGTTCGATTTCGCCGTGCCGGGCGTGCGTTCGATGTCGGCCGACTTGCACAAGTTCGGCTACTCGGCCAAAGGCGCGTCGCTGGTGCTGTACCGCGACGAGGCCGACCTGGACTATCAATATTGCCGCTTCGACGCTTGGCCGAAGGGCGACTATTTCACGCCCACGCTGGCCGGCACGCGCTCGGGCGGCACGATCGCTTCGGCCTGGGCCGTCATGCACTTCCTGGGCGAGGAGGGCTACCTGGCCACCACCGCCCGGCTGATGCGCCTGCGCGACCACTACATCGCCGGTTTCCGCGCGCTGGGCCTGGAAGTGCTGGGACCGCCGGACCTGGCCGTCGTGACCGTGACGGCGCCGCAGGCGAACATCTTCAGCATCGCCGACGACATGCGCGAACGCGGCTGGTACATGAGCCTCGTCGCCGAGCCGCCAGCGATCCAGCAGACCGTCAACCTGGTGCACGAGCAGGTCGCCGAGCGCTATTTCGACGACCTGGCGGCGGCCGTGCAGCAGGGGGCCGCGCGCGCGGCTGCCGGCATCGAAGCGCACGACGCGCGTGCCGTCGTCACGTACTGAGCGCACAATGAACCTGCTGCGATATCTGCACGAGCAATCCTGGAAGCTGTTGTGGCTGTCCACGACCTGCGCCCTGATCAGCGGCCTGGCCGGCGCTTCGCTGGTGGCGCTGATCAGCAAAGGCATCGGCAACAGTGCGCCGCTCGATACGCTGGCCTGGATGTTCTTCGGCAACTGCCTGCTGTACATGCTGGCCAAGACGGCTTCCGAGCTGTCGCTGTTGCACCTGACGCAACGGGCGATCCTGCAGCTGCGCATCAACCTGAGCAACAAGCTGCTGGCCACGCCGGCGCGTCGCCTGCAGGAACTGGGCAAGCCCGGCCTGCTGGTCGTGCTGACCAAGGACATCGACGTCTTCGTGCAGTCGTTCGTCCTGGTGCCGCTGGCGCTGGGCAATCTGATCCTGATCGTGGTCTGCCTGGCTTACCTGGCCTGGCTGTCCTGGTCGCTGTTTGCCATCCTGGCCGCCTGCCTCGTCATCGGCGCATGGGCGTTCCACCTGGCCGAGCAGCATCCGATCCGGCTGATGCGCCAGGTCCGCGAGCACGTCGACCTGCTGTTCCATAACTTCCGCAGCCTGGTCGACGGCAGCCGCGAGCTGCAGCTCAACGCCGAGCGGGGCGAGGCATTCGTGCACCGCGTCATCGCGCCCGGCGCACAGCTCTACAAGCGGGCGTTCGTCCAGGGGACGACGGCCTACACGTGGGTGCTGAACGTGGGGGCGATCCTGTTCTACCTGGTCATCGGCGTGGTGCTGTTCATCGTGCCGCGCTGGATCCCGCAGCCGGTGCAGACGCTGACGACGGTGACACTGGTGCTGCTGTACCTGATCCGCCCGATCGGCGAGCTGATGGGCGCACTGCCGTCGCTGCGCCAGTCCGGCATCGCGTTGAACAAGATGCAGCAGCTGGACAACGTGCTCAATCAGGCGCCCCCCACGCTGGCGGGCCCGCAGCCGTTCGACCGCGCGCGGCCCGTGGTCCTGGAGCTGCACCAGGTCACGCACCGCTATCCGGGCGACGTCGAGGACACCCATTTCACGCTGGGACCGGTGAACCTGCGCCTGCATGCTGGCGAGATCGTTTTCATCATCGGCGGCAACGGCAGCGGCAAGACGACGCTGGCCATGGTGCTGCTGGGACTGTATGAGCCGGAAGGCGGCGCGGTGCACCTGAACGGCACGGCTGTCACGTCCGCCAACATCGCCCACTATCGCCAGTTCTTCTCGGCGGTGCTGGCGGATTTTCACCTGTTCGAGCATCTGCTCAACAACGAAACCGGGGCAGGCGAGAAAACCCAGCGTTATGTCAGCGCGCTCGGCCTCGGCCACAAGGTCAAGGTCGTGGACGGCAAGTTCTCCACGGTCAACTTGTCGACGGGACAGCGCAAGCGTCTCGCGCTCGTGCTGGCCTACCTGGAAGACCGGCCGATCTATCTGTTCGACGAATGGGCCGCCGACCAGGATCCCGTGTTCAAGCGGGTGTTCTACACGGAGCTGCTGCCTGACCTGAAGGCACGCGGCAAGACCGTCGTGGTCATCAGCCATGACGATGCCTATTTCCAGTGCGCCGACCGGCTGCTGAAACTGGAGCACGGCCAGCTGACGGATCTCCAGCGCGCCGCCGCCTGAATTTTTTCTCTTACTCGCCACCGTATGCATACCTCCGCCATACCCGACACCTGCGCGACCTTGTTCGACGTCCTCCGCCATCGTGCCAGCGCCGCCGGCACGGCGGACCGGCCGGCCTTCACCTATCTGAACGATGGTGAATCGGTCAGCGGTGCGCTCAGTTATGCCCAGCTCGACGCCGCGGCGCAGCGCCTGGCGGCGCACCTGCAGCAGGTCACCAGCCCGGGCGACCGCGTGCTGCTCGTGTATCCGCCCAGCCTGGACTACATCGTCGCCTTCTATGCCTGCGTGTACGCCGGTGTCACCGCCGTGCCCGCGCTGCCGCCGGCCAATCCGCGTGCCCTGCCGCGGCTGCGGCTGCAGGCGGAAGACGCCCAGCCCAGCGCGGCCCTGACCAGCGCCGCGATCCGCGCCACGATCGTCGATGGCGCGGCGGGCGACGACGCGCTGCGCCGCTGCCACTGGCTGGCGACCGATGCGCTGGACGAGACGGCGCCGCCATGGCGCGAGCCGTCGGTGCGTGCCAGCGACATCGTGTTCCTGCAGTACACCTCGGGTTCGACCGGTGCGCCCAAAGGCGTCATGGTGAGCCATGCCAGCCTGCTGGCCAACGTCGCCCTCAGCCAGCAGCTGTACGGCATGCGCGGCGACGACGTGTTCGTCTCGTGGCTGCCGCCGCACCACGACTTCGGCCTGATCGGCACGATCGTCTCGCCGGTCTATGTCGGCTGCCACAGCGTGCAGTTCCCGCCCGCCGCGTTCCTGATGCGCCCGCACCGCTGGCTCAAGCTCATCGCGGCATACCGCGCCCGCATCACCGGCGCGCCCAACTTCGCCTACCAGTTGTGCGCGCAGCGCGTCACGCCGGCGCAGCGTGCCGGCCTCGATCTGTCCTGCCTCGAGGTCGCGGTCAACGGCGCCGAGCGTATCCGCATGGAGACGGTACGGGAGTTCGCCGCCGCCTTCGCCGACTGCGGCCTGAGGCCGGAAGCGATGGTGCCGGCGTATGGCATGGCCGAGTGTGTGCTGCTGGCTTGCGCGGCGATGGACAAGCGGCCGGGCGCCTTGCCGCACAGCCGCCATCTCAGCAAGGCGGCGCTGGAGCGCAACGTCGTGACCGACAGCGCCGGCGCGGCGGACGAGATCGAGATTGCCTGCACGGGCGCGGCCGTCAACGGCGCGCACCGCATCGTTTGCGTCGAGCCGGACAGCCGCGTGGCGCTGCCGGACAACGCGGTCGGCGAAGTCTGGATCAGCGGCCCATCCGTCGCCGATGGCTACTGGGGCAAGCCGGACGCCAGCGCGGCGGTATTCGGCGCCGCGCTGGCCGGTGGCCCCGGCCGCTGGTTGCGCACGGGCGACCTGGGATTCGTCGCCGATGGCCGCCTGTACATCACGGGCCGCATCAAGGAAATGATGATCTTTAACGGCCGCAACGTCTATCCGCAGGACGTCGAGATCACGGTCGAGAAGCTCGATACCGCTTTCCGGCCCAGCGGCTGCGCCGTGTTCGCGGTGGAGGACGACGCCACGACCGCGCTGGTCGTCGTGCAGGAGCTCGAGGCGCGCCAGCAGGCCTACACGGCCACGCTGGTGGCCCGACTGCGCGAGGCGCTGGCCGAGCGCCACGACATCCTCGACCTGGCCGGTGTCGTGCTGGTCAAGGCGGGCCGCATTCCACGCACCTCCAGCGGCAAGCTGCAGCGCGTGGCGTGCCGCCAGCTGTATCTGGAAGGCGCCCTCGATCCCATCTGGAGCTGGCGCCGTGAAGACGACAGCGTGGCCGCGGTGGCGGGTGCCGTCGCACCCGCCGAGCAGCGCATGCTGGCGATCTGGCAGGAGCTGTTCGAGCAGGCGCCGCTGGCGCTGGACGACAATTTCTTCCGCCTGGGCGGCCACTCGCTGCTGGCGACCCAGCTGATCGGTGCCGTCAACGCGGCATTCGGCGTGCAGCTGCCGCTGCGGGTCGTGTTCCACGCGCCGACCCCGCGGGCGATGGCCGCGGCGGTCGGTGACGCGGCCGCGGGCGGCGCCACCGATGTGCTGGCGCCGGCCGGGCACGCGGGTCTGGCGCCGCTGTCGTTCGCCCAGCAGCGTTTCTGGTTCCTCGACCAGTACCAGCCCGGCAACCCGTTCTACAACATCCCGCTGGCGCTCGCGCTGACGGGCGCCGTCGATGCCGCACTGCTGGAACGGGCGCTGAACGCGCTGGTCGCGCGGCATGACACGCTGCGTACCAGCTTCCCCGCCGACGGCGGCGTGCCGCGGCAGCACGTGGCGGCGCAGCTGGCGCTGCCGCTGACCATCGTCGACCTGGCCGCGCTGCCGGTCGCCGAGGCCGAGGCGCGCACCGAACGCATCGTGCGTGCCGAGGCCGCGCAGCCATTCGACCTGACGGCCGGTCCATTGCTGCGAGCCAGTCTGGTGTCGATTGCCGATACGCGCCATGTGCTGCTGCTGACGTTGCACCACATCGTGCACGACGGCTGGTCCACGCCGGTGCTGCTGGGCGAACTGCGCCGCATCTACGCGGCGCTGCGCGACAGTCAGGCCGCGGCCCTGCCTGCGCCGGCCTTGCAGTACGCCGACTATGCCGTGTGGGAGCAGCGCCGCTGGCAGGGCGAGGCGCTGGCCGCGGCGCTGGCATTCTGGCGCGCCAACCTGGCCGACGCCTCGCCGCTGCTGGCGCTGCCGACCGACCGGCCGCGCGCCAATGTGATGGCGCACGAAGGCCGGGCATGGCAGACGCGCGTGCCGGCGGCACTGGTGCGCGACCTGAACCGGCTTGCCGCCAGCTCGAACGCGACGCTGTTCATGGTGCTGACCGCGGCGTTGAACGCCGTGCTGTACCGCTATTCCGGCCAGACCGATTTCGCCATCGGCGCCCTGTCGGCCAACCGCCCGGCAGGTACCGAGCACATGCCGGGCAACTTCGTCAACGTGGTGCCGCTGCGTGCCCGCGTGCACGGCGACGATACGTTCGCGGCGCTGCTTGCCGATACGGCGGCGAACCTGCTGGCCGCCTACGACTGCCAGCTGCCGTTCGAGTTGATCCTGCAGCACGTGGTGTCCGAGCGCAGCCCGGCCTACACGCCCTATGCGCAGGTGGTACTGAATTACCACAGCGAGTTCGAAGGCCAGGAACAGGCGGCGCTGGCACCGGACGGCGACGCGCTCCACATCGAAGGCCGCCACGCGGCCAGCGTCCAGTACGCGGCGTTCGACCTGAAGATCGAGATGAACCGCGTCGGCGCCGAGCTGGACCTGGTGTTCGAGTACAGCACGGCGCTGTTCGACCAAGCGACGATCGCCCGGCTGGCCGGCCACTACGTGCGCGTGCTCGAACAGGTCGGCGCCGATGCCCAGGCGCGTGTCGCCGCGCTGGCGCTGCTGTCGGAAGGTGAGCTGGCGGCGCTGTCGGCGCAGTGGCAGTCCGCCCGCCACGATTACCCGCGCACGGCCAACCTGGCCACGCTGCTGGAGCAGCAGGCCGCGCGCACGCCGGATGCGCCGGCGGTGGCTTGCGCCGGCACGGTGCTGACGTACGCCCAGTTGCACGGCCGGGCCAACCGCCTGGCCCACCTGCTGCGCGCGCGCGGCGTCGGGCCGGACGTGCTGGTGGGCGTCTGCGTCGAGCGTTCGCTCGACATGGTCGTGGCCGTGCTGGCCGTCGTCAAGGCCGGCGGTGCCTACCTGCCGCTCGACCCGAACTATCCGGCCGCGCGCCTCGCATACATGCTGGAAGACGCCGCCCCGGCGCTGGTGCTGACGCAACAGCACCTGGCCGCGCGCCTGCCGGCGCAGGCGCCGGCCATCGTGATCGACGCCGATCACACGGCACACCCGGACAGCGCACCGGCTCCGGTGGGCGGGCCGGACGACCTGGCATACGTCATCTACACGTCCGGTTCGACCGGCAAGCCGAAGGGCGCCATGGTGCAGCGCCAGGGCGTGCTGAACCTGCTGACGTGGTTCGTGCGCGAGTACGCCATCGGCGCGGCCGATCGCGTGCTGCTGGTGTCGTCCTTCAGCTTCGACCTGACGCAGAAGAACATCTTCGGCATCCTGCTGGTCGGCGGCGAGCTGCACCTGATGGCGGACGACTACGCGCCGGAACGCATCGGCGCCTATGCGGGGACCGCCGGGATCACGCTGATCAACTGCGCGCCCAGCGCGTTCTATCCGCTGCTGGCCGACGGCGGCGCGGCGCGCATGGCGTCGCTGCGCGCCGTCTTCCTGGGCGGCGAGCCGATCCAGGTCGGCCTGCTGCGCGCGGCATACCGCGACGTCGCCACGCCACCACTGGTGCACAACACGTACGGCCCGACCGAGGCCTCCGATGTCGTGTCGCACTACGCCTGGCACCCGCATGAGCCGGTGACGACGCTGCCGATCGGCCGGGCGATCGCCAACACCCGCCTGTATGTGCTCGATGGCGGCCGCCAGCTGGTGCCGCAAGGCGCCGTGGGCGAGCTGTATGTGGGCGGCGACGGGGTCGGGCGCGGCTATCTGCACCGTCCCGAACTGACCGCCGAACGGTTCCTGCCCGATCCGTTTGCCGGGCAGCCAGGCGCGCGCATGTACCGCACCGGCGACCTGGTGCGCTCCCTGCCGGACGGCGTGCTGGAATACCTGGGCCGTATCGATCACCAGGTCAAGGTGCGTGGCCTGCGCATCGAGCTCGGGGAAATCGAAGAGGCGCTGGCGGCGCTGCCGGCCATCGACCAGGCACTGGTGCTCGCCTGCGACGATCTGGCCGCCGATGTGCGCCTGGTCGCCTACCTGGTCGGCGTCGATGCGCAGGCCGCGCTCGATCCCGTCGCACTGCGTGCGGCGCTGACGCAAACCCTGCCGCAGTACATGCTGCCGTCGCATTTCGTCCAGCTGCCGGCGTTCCCGTTGAGCCCCAACGGCAAGGTGGACCGGGCCGCGTTGCCGCGACCCGTACAGGACCTGCATGCACCGTTCGTCGCGCCGAGCGGCGCCACCGAGCAGGCGCTCGCGCAAATCTGGGCGGAGGTGCTGAAGTGTGCCGACGTGGGTCGCGCCGACGACTTCTTCCAGCTGGGCGGCCACTCGCTGCTGGCCACGCAGGTGATGTCGCATGTGCGCGCGCGCCTTGGCGTCGACCTGCCGCTGCGCACCCTGTTCGAATACCCGACGCTGGCGGCACTGGGCGAGCAGATCGACCGCGCCGACAAGGCCGCGAGCGGCCCGCTGGCCCTGGCCGCCGGCGACGGCGCCGCGGCGGGCGCGTTGGCGCCGCTGTCGTATGCGCAGCAGCGCCTGTGGGTGCTGCAGAAGCTGGGCGAGAATCCGGCCGTCTACAACCTGCCGTTCGCCGTCGAGCTCGAGGGGGCGGTCGACGTGCCCGCGTTGCAGCACGCGCTGGACCTGCTGGCGCGGCGGCACGCGGCGTTGCGTACCGCCTTCGTCACCGTCGACGGCGAGCCGCTGTGCGCGGTGGCCGCCCATGCCGCGTTGCCGCTGCAGACCGCCAGCCTGGCCGACGCGGCGCCGCAGGCGGTGCACGACTGGCTGGTCGCCGCGGCGCAGGTGCCGTTCGACCTGGAGTGCGCGCCACTGGCGCGTGCGACCCTGTTGCACGTCGCGCCGGCCCGGCACGTGCTGCTGCTGGTCATGCACCACATCATTGCCGACGGCTGGTCGATCGGTGTCCTGAGCCGCGAACTGTCGGTGCTGTACAACGCCGCCCGCCGTGGTGTGCCGGCGGCACTGCCGGCCTTGCCGCTCCAGTACAGCGATTATGCCCGCTGGCAGCGCAGCCGCGCGGAAGAGGGCGCGTTCGACAATCAGCTGGCTTACTGGCGCGACCGCCTGGCGCACGCGCCCGCCATGCTGGCCTTGCCGCTGGACCATCCGCGTCCGGCCCTGCCGGCCCTGCGCGGCGACGTGCTGGCTTTCACCGTCGAACCGGGCCTGCTGGCAGGCCTGCGGCGCCTGGCGCGCGAAGGGCAGGCGAGCCTGTTCATGGTACTGAGCGCCGCCTTCGGTGTGCTGCTGGGCCGCTACTCCGGCCAGCGCGACCTGTGCATCGGCACGCCGATCGCCAACCGCCATCATGGCGAGCTGGAAGGATTGGTCGGCTTCTTCGTCAACACGCTCGTGCTGCGCCTGACGCTCGAGCCGGCGCACGGCTTCGAGGCGCTGCTGGCGCAGGTGCGCGAAACGGTGCTGCAGGCATTCGCCAACCAGGACCTCCCGTTCGAACAGGTCGTGGCGGCCAGCGCCGGTGCGCGCCAGGCCGGCCAGACGCCGCTGTTCCAGGCCATGCTCGCGCTGCAGAACGCGCCGCAGGACGAGGTGGCGCTGGAGGCCCTGTCCGGCCGCGTGCTCGACGTGCACAACGGTGGCGCCAAATTCGACCTGACGCTCGACATCACGCCGCGCGGCGACCGCCTGGACTGCCGCTTTGAATACGATTGCGCGCTGTTCGAACGCGCCACGGTGGCGCGCTTGGCCGATAACCTGCTCACACTGCTGGCCAGCATCGTCGCCGCGCCGCAGGCACCGTTGCAAACGCTGGCATTGCTGGCGCCAGCCGAGCAGGCCTTGCTGGCACGGCTGGGCGCCGGCACGCCCGCCGGCGCCGCGCCGCTGGTGCATCGCGCATTCGAGTCCCACGCGGCACGCAACCCGGACGCCGTGGCATTGACGCACGAAGGTACCACCCTGACGTACGCCGAATTGAACGCGCGGGCCGACACGCTGGCACGCGCGCTTACGGCCGCCGGGGTGGGACCGGACAGCCGGGTGGTCCTGTATGCCGAACGCGGCATCGGATTGATCACCGGTGTGCTGGCGATCCTGAAAGCTGGCGGCGCCTACGTGCCATTCGATCCGGCGTATCCGCGCGAACGGCTGGCATACATGGCACAGGACTGCATGCCGGCGGCGCTCGTCACGGAACCGGCGCTGCTGGCCGAGGCACAGGCGCTGGGACCGGCCCTGGCGGCCGTGCCCTGCTGCCTGATCGAAGCGGGCGGCGCGCAGCCCGGCGCTGCGCCGGCGCCGGCATCGGGCGCCGCCGTTGGCCCCGGCCATCTCGCTTACATGATCTATACCTCCGGCTCGACGGGACAGCCGAAAGGCGTGCAGGTGGAACATGGCGGCCTGGCCAGCCTGGCGGCGGACCAGAACCGGGCGCTGGCGATCGGTCCCGGCAGCCGCGTGCTGCAATTCGCGTCGATCAGCTTCGATGCCAGCATCTGGGAAATCGTCATGGCGCTGGCCAGCGGCGCGGCGCTGGTTTCCGCACCGCGCGCCGCGCTGATGCCGGGCGCGCCGCTGCTCGCGTTCCTGGGCGAGCAGAACATCAGCCACGCGCTGCTGCCACCTTCGGTGCTGGCGATCATGGCTGACGACGAGCGGCTGGCGCCGATGACGTTGCTGGTGGGCGGCGAAGCCTGCCCGCCGTCCGTCGCCGCCCACTGGGGCCGGCGCCACCGTTTCGTCAACGCCTATGGTCCGAGCGAGATCACGGTCTGCGCCACGACCTGGCATTACGACGGCCGCGCCGGCGGCGCCATTCCGATCGGGCGGCCACTGGCGGGTACCCGCATCCATATCCTGGACGAGGCGGGCCAGCCGGTACCGGTCGGCGCGGTCGGCGAGATCCATATCGGCGGCGTCGGCGTGGCGCGCGGTTACCTGAACCGGCCGGACCTGACCGCACAGCGCTTCCTGGCCGAACCGGGGCACCCCGATACCCGCTTGTACCGCACCGGCGACCTGGGGCGATGGGATGCGGCCGGCATGCTGCACTATGCGGGCCGCAACGATTTCCAGGTCAAGGTACGGGGCTTCCGCATCGAGCTGGGCGAAATCGAAGCCGTGCTGCGCGCCCAGCCGGCATTGGCCGATGCCGCCGTGATCGCCCGTGCGGGGGCGGACGGCCAGCAGCGCCTGCTGGCCTATGTGGTGCCACGCGCGGATACGGCGCCCGAACCGGCGGCCCTGCGCAGCGCCTTGCTGGCACGCCTGCCGGACTACATGGTGCCTGGAGCGTTCATCGCGCTGCCGGCATTGCCGCAGACACCCAACGGCAAGCTCGATCGCGATGCGCTGCCGCTGCCCGATGACGATGCCTTGGCGCGGCAGGCTTTCGTGCCGCCGCAGGACGGCATCGAGCGGCGCCTGGCCGACATCTGGCAAGGCGTGCTCGGTGTCGCGGCGGTGGGCCGTTTCGATCACTTCTTCGAGCTGGGCGGCCACTCGCTGGCGTTGACGAAGCTCAGCTTCCTGGTGCAGGAAGCGTTCGGCGTGACGCTCAGCCTGGGTCAGCTCTACCAGCTGCAGCAGCTGGCGCAGCAGGCCGACCATATCGCCGCGGCGCTTGCCACGGCAAGCCGCAAGAAGGTGCTGGTACTGGACCTGGACGACGAGGAGGAAGCCGCATGAACCCGCTGCACGTAGGGGTGCTCAATTTCATGCCGAACGCGCAGGCGTACGGTCGCAGCGTCGCGGCCGCGCTGCAATGTGCCGACGTGCCCGTCGAGCTGCATTCGGTCCGGCTGCGCTCGCATGCGTACCGCAGCAGTGGCGGCGACGTCGCCCACTATCCGGATTTCGAGGAGCTGACGGCACGCGTCGCGCTCGACCTGTTGCTGGTGACAGGGGCGCCGGTCGAACACCTGCCGTACGAGCAGATTCACTATTTCCCCGAGCTGTGCGCGATCTTCCATGAAGCGGAGCGGCGCCGCATCGGCGTGATGGGCATCTGTTTCGGTGCGTTGGCGCTGGCACGATACCTGGGACACGACAAGCGCCTGATGGCACAGAAGGTCTTCGGCGTGCACGAGGTGCAAGCCTGCCCCGGCGCCGAGCGCTATCTGGGGAGCGGAAACAGGACATTGCAGCTGCCCCTCAGCACCTGGGCCCTGCTGGACCCGGCGGGCGGCCTGCCCGGCGCGCGCCCGGTCAAGCCGCTGCTGCGCCATCGCGAATACGGCGACCTGATGCTCGCGACCGAGGACGAACAGCTCGTCATGATGCTGGGCCACCCCGAGTACACGGCCGACATGCTGTACCGCGAATGGCTGCGCGACCGCGACGATCCCGCCAATACCTACACCGCGGCGCACGAGCACGAGTCCTTCCGCCACATGGAGCTTCTTCTCAGCCAGGGCGGCAGCCCGGTGCTGGCCAACTGGATCCGCAGCCACGTCCGTGCCACGGCGCAGGCTGCATGAACGCTGACAACGATATGAACCAACACGAGCCCCTGTATTACCTGCGCGACGACGCCTACTTCGAACCGCTGCTGCACAAGTGGTATGTGTGGCCCTACCTGCTGCCGCCCGTGACGGCGGCCATGAACCTCACCGGCCGCAACCTGCGCCTGATGAAGTCCTTCGTCGCCAACGCCCAGCTGCACATCGCGGCCAGCCAGAACCGCGGCCTGGCGGGCGGCGACTTCGTCAACTGCAGCGCCGACCAGATCGACGACGTGCGCCGGCTGATCGAAGAGTTGGAACAGGACAATCGCGACTACTTCGACCTGCGCCAGGGCGTCACGGCATTGAACGCATTGCTGGAAACGCAGACCGGCATGTCGATGGAACAGTTGTACGGCCAGGTTCCGGACGTACTGCGCGGGTACGTGGAACTGGTGTACGACATGAACCATCATGCCTCGTTCCGCCTGATCGAAGGCCTGCTGTACGCCGGCCCGCTGTACAAGCGCGCAGGGCAGAGCGTGTCGTTCGGCCTGTTGTCGCGGGTCGAGCAACGTCCCTTCGTCCTCAGCTCCCCCCGCCTGCCGGACGGTAATCACCTGCATGCCGACGTCCGGCTCGACGATCCCTGGCTGGACCGCGTGTTCGCGCTGCGCACCGTGCCGGCATCGCAGGCGACGCTCGACGCGCTGTTCGCGCAGCAGCGCCTGACGGGCGGGCTGGATTACCAGAGCCTGTTCACCACCACGCCGCCGTCGCGCGTGCATGCCGCGCCGCGGGATGGCGTGCGCGTCACCTATGTCGGCCACGCCGGGCTGCTGGTGGAAACGGCGGATGTCGCCGTGCTGGTCGATCCCGTCATCGCCAGCCGCGACGGCAAGCACGACGACGCCATCGTCAGCTACAGCGAACTGCCGGCGTTCATCGACTACGTCTGCATCACCCACACGCACATGGACCACACCTGCATCGAAACGCTGCTGCAGCTGCGCCACAAGATCGGCACGGTGCTGGTACCGAAGAACAGTGGCGGCAACCTGGTCGACCCGTCGATCAAGCTGATGCTGCAGGCCCTTGGCCTGCCGGTACGTGAGCTGGAGGACATGGAGCGCATCGCGTGTGCCGGCGGCCATATCCTGGCGGTGCCGTTCCTGGGCGAACACGCGGACCTGAACATCCGCTCGAAGACGGCCTGGTACTTCGAACTGCACGGTCGCCGCATCTTCGCCGGTGCCGACGCCGCCAGCCTGGACGAGCGGTTGTACCAGCGCATCCACGCCATCACGGGCGATCTCGACATGCTGTTCATCGGCATGGAGTGCGTCGGCGCGCCCATGAGCTGGCTGTATGGCGCGCTGTTCACCAAGCCCGTCCCCCGTGCCGTCAACGAATCGCGCCGCTTCAACGGCTCCGACTTCGCGCTGGCCAGCCGGCTGGTGGACATTTTCCGCCCACGCCACGTGGGCATCTATGCACTGGGGATGGAGCCGTGGTTCCGCTACTTCATGGGCGTGGACTACGACGACGACGCGCGCCAGATCGTCGAATCGGACCAGCTGTTGCGCTTCTGCGGTGAGCGCGACGTCCCTGCTGAACGCCTCGCCGCCAAGCGCGTGTGGAACCTCGAACCGAAGAGCTGATATGAAACTCCATGAACTGATCTCCCATCTGCATGCCACCGGCGTCTCGGTGCAGAACCGCGACGGCAAGCTGCAGGTGACGAGCGCCGACGGCGACCTGCCCGACGCCACGCTGGCGGCGCTGAAGAAGCACAAGAAGGACGTGGCCGCATACTATGCCGAGCCCGCGCCGGTCGATGTCGCGGCACCGGAACGGGAGCAGCCACTTTCGTTCGCGCAGCGCCGCCTGTATTTCCTGTACCAGTACGAGCCGGCCGCGACGCACTTCAACCTGCCGATGGAGCTCGGCATCGAGGGCGCCCTCGACAGCGAGCGCCTGCGCGGCGCGCTGCTCGACGTGGTGCAGCGCCATCCCATCTACCGCACCACGTATGGCATGCGCGACGGCGTGCCATTCCAGCGCGTGCGCAGCGACCTGCAGCCCACCCTCGGGCTGGACGACCTGCGCCACCTCGATGCCGCCGCTGCCGATGAACGGATGGCGCTGCAGCGCGCACGTATTGCCGCCACGCCATTCGACCTGGCCAACGAGCTGCCGCTGCGGATGCACCTGTTCCGCCAGGGCGAGGCGGCGTATTCGCTGCTGATCGTGTTCCACCATATCGCGACCGACGAATGGTCGATCCAGCAGCTGATGCGCGAACTGTCGGACGCCTATCGGGGCACCGGCCCCGCCGCGCCGGTGCCGGCGTACGGTGAATACGTCGCCTGGCAGAACAGCCGGCATGCGGGGCGCGGCTACGAAGCGGCCCGGTCCTACTGGACCGAACACCTGGCCGACGCGGAGCCCGTGCTGGCATTGCCGGCGGACCGCGCGCGCCCGTCACGCCAGACCTACCGCACCGGCCTCGAGCGGCTTGCGTTGCCGGCGGCCTTGCGCGAACGCGCCAGCCAGTGCGCCGGCCGGCTCGGCATCTCCGAGTTCGCGCTGTATCTCGGCCTGTACCAACTGCTGCTGCACCGCCTGACGGGGCAGCGCGACCTCGTGGTCGGCACGGACGTGTTCGGCCGCGATCACGGCCGGTTCCGCGAGGTGGCGGGCTTCTTCGTCAATCAGCTGGCACTGCGCCAGCAGGTCCCGGCCGGCGCCCAGGCCGATGAATTCCTGCGCCAGGTGGCGCGCGACGTCAACGATGCGATGCTGTTCCAGGACCTGCCGTTCGACCAGCTGGTCGACGCTTTGCAGGTGGAGCGCGACCCGGCCTATTCGCCGCTGTTCCAGGTGAAGTTCCTGTACCGCCGCAACAGCCTGACGCCGGACCTGTTCGACGGCCTGCGCAGCTGGAACAAGGAGATGTTCGCGGTACAGTCCCAGTACGACCTGACGCTGCAGGTGCTGCCGGACACGGTGGAAGCGTATTTCAACCCGGACCTGTTCGACGCGGCGCGCGTGGCCGGCTGGCTGGAACTGTATGTGGCGCTGGCCGAGGAGGTCGTGGCCGACCCGGCGCAGCCGCTTGCCGGCCTGCTCGATGCGCGCCTGCGCGCCATGGTCGCACCGTTCAGCCATGGCGAGGCGACCGGCCCGGCCGGGCTGGCGCTGTGCGACCGCATCGCCAGCTGGGCGGGTGCCACGCCGGAGCGTGTCGCCATCGGCAGCGCCGAAGGCGACCTGACGTACGCCGAACTGGTACGCCGCATGGAGGCCGTGGCCGGGCAACTGGCGGCGCTGGGCACCGGCCGCGGCGACAAGGTGGCGGTCTATCTCGACCGTTCGGCCGACCTGGTGGTCGCCGTGCTGGCGATCGCCCGCGTGGGCGCGGTGCTGGTGCCGCTCGACACGGACAATCCACCGGAGCACATCGCGTTCGTGCTGCACGACAGCGGTGCCAACGTGGTGCTGAGCGAAAGCCTGCGGGCCGACGACATCGTCGATTTCTATGGGCTGTGGCTGGACATCGGCGCGCTGAGCGCGGCGCCGGCACCGCAGGCGCTGCCCGCATACGACACGCTGCAAGGCGACGACCTGGTCTACCAGCTGTACACCTCCGGCTCGACGGGGCGGCCGAAGGGCGTGCTCGTCACGCGCGCCGGCTTCGCCAATCTGTGCGACTGGTATGCCTCGTTCGCCCGAATCGGCCCCGACAGCCCGGTGCTGTTGATGATTCCGATCGGCTTCGACGCTTCGCTGAAGAACATCTTCACGCCCTTGATGCAGGGCGCGACGCTGGTGCTGGCACCGGCGGCGCCGTTCGATCCGGATGCCCTGCTGGCGCTGATCGCCAGCCGCGGCGTGGCCGTGGTGAACACGGCGCCGAGCGCGCTGTATGCGCTGCTGCAGCAGGACGCGCCGCGCCAGTACGCGGCGCTGGCCGGGCTGACCATGTTCGCCGTCGGCGGCGAGGCGCTGGACCTGGGGCTGGTACGCCCGTGGCTGGACAGCCCGAACTGCCGTGCGCTGCTGGCCAATATCTATGGCCCGACCGAGTGCACCGATATCTCGCTGGCGTTCGCGGCCGATGCCGCGACCTGGCTGGCGCGCGCCACGGTGACGATCGGCCGGCCGATCCGCAACACCCAGGCTTTCATCGTGAACGACGAGCTGGCGCTGTGCCCACCCGGCACGCCGGGCGAACTGGTGATTGCCGGCTGCGGCGTCGCGCGCGGCTATCACCAGCTGCCGGACGCGGATGCGCGCAGCTTCGTGCACGCCGCGCTGGCACAGGGGCGTATCTATCGCACCGGCGACTATGCCTGCCATGAGGCCGACGGCAATGTGCTGTACCTGGGCCGCCGCGACGGCCAGATCAAGATCCGCGGCAAGCGGGTGGAGACGGGCGAAGTGCTGGCGCAAATGGCGCGCCTGCTGCCGGGCCGCACGCTGAGCGTGCAGCGCTATGCGCGCGACCGCGTCGAGATGCTGGTGGGCTTCGTGGCGGGCCTGCCGTCCGATCTGGACAGCGTGCAGCTGCGTGCCGAACTGGCGCGCCACCTGCCGCGCCACGCGGTGCCGGCCGATATCGTCTTCGTGCCGTCGATGCCGCTGAGTGCCAACGGCAAGATCGCGGCGGCGGCGTTGCTGGCGCTGTACGAGGAACACCGCAGCACCCGCCAGTCCGCCACGCGCGCGCTGAGTGCGACCGAAGCGGCCATCGCCGCGATCTGGCACCAGTTGCTGGGCGAGGTCGCGGTGGAGGCGGACAGCAGCTTCTTCGCCGTCGGCGGCGACTCGATCTTCTCGATCCAGCTGGTGGCGGAATTGCAGAAGCTGGGGTACGCGGTCGCGGTGGCCGACATCTTCAAATACCCGGTACTGGAACAGCTGGCCGCGTTCTGCGACAGTCGTTCGCATGTCGCCGTCACGACCACGGAGGCGCTCGCACCGTTCGCGCTGGTCGACCCGGCCGACCTGGCCGCTCTGCCGGAAGGGCTGGAGGATGCCTACCCGGTCACGTCGCTGCAGCAGGGGATGCTGTTCCACTGCCGGATGGAGCCGGACAGTGCGATGTACCACGATGTCTTCAGCTACGAGCTGCGTTTCGACTACGATGCCGCCCTGCTGAAGCAGGCCGTGGGGCTGGTGCTGGCCCACAACCAGGTGCTGCGTACCGGCTTCGAACTCGATACCGTGTCCGAGCCGCTGCAACTGGTGTATGCGCGCGTCGAGCCGGAGTGGTCGGAGCAGGACCTGCGCCACCTGTCCGCGGCGGAGCAGGAGGCGGCGGTGGCCACGGCCATCGCTTCGCTCAAGCGCACCGGTTTCGCCCTGTCCGGCCCGAGCCTGATCCGCTTCACCGTGTTGCGCAAGGCCGAGGGCTGCATCCAGCTGCTGATCGACGCGCACCACGCGATCCTGGACGGCTGGAGCATGGCAACGCTGCAGCGGCAGATCTTCGAGCACTACGGCCATCTGCGCTTCGGCCTGCCGCTGGCCGACGTCTTCGACACGGGCGGGTTGCGGTTCGCCGACTACGTCGCCCAGCAGGCCGCGGCCGAGCAGGACGACGCCGCGGCCGCGCACTGGCGTACGTATTGCCGCGCCGCCGGCAGCGGCGCGCTGTCGGCGCGGCTGCCGCAACAGGGCGAAGCGGTGTTGCACACGCTGCCCTTGCCGGCGGACCTGCCCGCACGCCTGGCGCAACGTGTCGCGACCGATGGCGTGATGCTGAAAACGCTGCTGATGATGGCGCACGCGTACATGCTGCGCGCGCTCCTGCCGAGTGAGCGCCTCAGCACGGCGCTGACGGACAACGGCCGGCCCGAAACGCCGGGCGCGCAGAACATCGTCGGCCTGTTCGTCAACGTGCTGCCGGTGGCCTTCGACCTGGACGCCAGCTGGCGCCAGCTGGCCGCCGCGTTGCAGGCGGACGAGGTGGCGCGCAAGCCGTTCCGGCGCTTCCCGTTCGCGCACATCGTGCGCGAACAACGGGCGCTGCAGATCGACACGCTGTTTACCTACAATAACTTCCATGTCAGCGAGGCGCTGCAGGCGGCCGAGTGGCTGCAGATCGAGCCGGGCAACAGCTATGAGGAAACCAATTTCAAGCTGGCGGTGCTGGTCAACGGCAACCTGCAGAGCGGCCTGACGCTGACGCTCGAAAGCCGCCTGGCGCTGACGGCGGCGCAGGTCGCAACGCTGCAGCGCGAGTTCGTGTTCGCCCTCGACTGCATGGCACAGGCGTTCGACGCGCCGATCCCGCAGCGTGCCGATCGCCTGCTGCCCGTGCTGGCGCAGGCCGGTGCGGCAGTGGCCCGGTTGCGCTGGCAGGGCGTCGCCCCGGCGGCGGTGCTGGAGGCGGCGCTGGCCCGTTGCGCCCTGCGTGTCGCGGCAATCGAGCGCGCGCCGGCACAGGCGCCGTTCGATATCGCCGCCAGCGTGGAGCAGGACGGCCAGCGGCTGGAGTGGCGGATCGCGCCGGAGTGGGCGCAGCATCCCGACCTGCCGGCCCTGCTGTCCGAAACGATGGAACGCGTGCTGGCGACAGGTGCGCCCGCGGGCGACGTCGCCGTCGCTTGCGATGCGCAGGGAGCGGCATGGCCGCTGCGCCAGCTGGAAGACGACATGGCGTTCTGGCGGGGCCGGCTGGCCGAAGCGCCAGCGCACCTGAACCTGCCGCAAACGCTGGCGCTGGCCGCGGGCGCGGAACGCACGGACGAGCGGCATGTGCGGGCCGTCGATACGGCGGCGCTGGCGGCCCTGACCGCGCGCACCGGGCTGTCCCGCGGCGCCATCCTGCTGGGGGCATGGCTGGCACTGCTGGCGCGCCTGAGCGGGCAGGAAACCGTGCTGACCGGCGTACGCCTGCGCGCCGGCGGACCGTTGCTGCCGCTGGTGGCCGAGACCGGCGACGACCCGGCTGCAACGGTCCTGCTGACGCGTGCCGCTGGCGCGCTGCAGGCCTGCGCCGCACACGCCGGCGTGCCCGCCAGCCTGCTGCCGGCACGCCATGCGGCCGCGTTCGCGCTGGCCGATGACGGCCCGCTGCCGGCCGACATGGCGATCGTCGCGACCGACGACGGCGCCTGCCGCCTCGAACTGGCGGCCGATGTCCATGACGCCGCCGGCGCCGACCGGCTCGCGGCCAACCTGGCCGAGCTGTTGCAAGGCGCCGCCGCCGCGCCGGGCGAGCGGCTGTCGCGCCTGCCGCTGCTGGGCGCGGCGGAGCGCCACCGCGTGCTGGTGCAATTCAACGACAGCGCCCAGCACTTCGACGACACCCGCCAGTTGCACCAGATGGTCGAAGACCAGGCCGCCGCCGATCCCGGCGCGCTGGCCCTGCTGTACGGCAGCGACACGATGACGTACGAGGTGCTGAACCGCCGTGCCAACCAGGTGGCGCAATTCCTGCACGGCCATGGCATCGGTGCCAACGACCGCGTCGCCGTCTGCATGGAGCGTGGCCTGGAGATGGTGGTCGCGATCCTCGGCGTGCTCAAGGCCGGCGCCGCCTACATGCCGCTCGACCCGGCCTATCCGGTCGAGCGTATCGCCTATATGCTCGACGACAGCGCGCCCCGGGCGCTGCTGGCCCAGGCGCCGCTGCTGGCGGCCTTGGAGCCGGTGCGCCGGCTGGCGGCCGAGCTGCCTTGCCTGCTGCTGGCCGAAGGCCTGGCGGTGCTGGACGGGCTGCCGGATGCGAACCCGCCCGCGCCGCCGCTGGCGCAGGCCGCAGCCAACCTGATGTACGTGCTGTACACGTCCGGCTCGACCGGCCGGCCCAAAGGGGTCGCGATGGCCCAGGGCCCGCTGGTCAACCTGATCCGGTGGCAGGCTTCGTCGCGTTCGAAGCTGGCCCAGCGCGAACGCACGCTGCAGTTCTCCGCCCTGGGCTTCGATGCCACGTTCCAGGAGATCTTCAGCGCATTGTGCTATGGCGCCAGCCTGGTGCTGCTGGCCGAGTCCATCCGGCGCGATCCGCGCGAACTGGTGCGGCTGATGCGCCGGTACGACGTGGAACGCATTTTCCTGCCGTTCGTCGCGCTGCAGAACATCGCCGAGGCGGCGGTGGAGCTGGGCGAACCGTTGCCTGCGCTGAACACGATGATCACGGCAGGCGAACAGTTGCGCATCAGTCCCGCCATCGTGCAGTTCTTCCGCATGCGCGCCGGCCGCAGCCTGCACAACTACTACGGCCCGACCGAGAGCCACGTCGTGACGACGTATGTGCTGGACGGCGATCCGGGCGCGTGGCCCGCGTTGCCGCCGATCGGCGCGCCGATCGCCAACACCCAGATCTACATTCTCGACGCGGCGCTGCAGCCGGTGGCCCTGGGCGCGCATGGCGAGCTGTATATCGCCGGCGATTGCCTGGCCGACGGCTACCTGAACCGGCCTGACCTGACGGCGGAGCGCTTCGTCGGCAATGTCTTCCGGCCAGGCACGCGCATGTACAAGACGGGCGACATCGCCCGCTGGCTGGAGGACGGCAATATCGAATACCTGGGCCGCAACGACAGCCAGGTCAAGATCCGCGGCTACCGCATCGAGCCGGGCGAGGTCGAGGCGGCACTGGCCGCGTGCGCCGGCGTGCGCGAGGCGGTCGTGGTGGCGCGCGAAGACGTGCCGGGACAGAAGCGCCTGGTGGCGTATCTGCTGGCCCAGCCAGGCCACACGCTGGCACCGGCGGCGCTGCGCGACCGGCTGGCCACCGTGCTGCCGGACTACATGGTGCCGGCCGCCTTTGTCTGCATGACGGCGTTCCCCGTCAGCCCGAACGGCAAGCTGGACCGGCGCGCGCTGCCGGCGCCCGACGCCGCCGCGCAATTGCGCCAGCCGTACGAAGCGCCGCAAGGAAGCACCGAAACGGCGCTGGCGGCGATCTGGGAAGACCTGCTGGCCGTACGCGACGTTGGCCGCCGCGACCACTTCTTCGAACTCGGCGGCCACTCGTTGCTGGCCGTGCGGCTGACCACGCGCGTACGCCAGGTACTGCAGCGTGAGCTGGCGCTGCGGGCGTTGTTCGAGCAGCCGGTGCTGGCCGATCTCGCCCGCGTCGTCGATGGCCTGGACAGCGCCGGTACCGCACCGCTGCGCGCGTTGCCGCGTACGCCCGACCAGGTGCTGCCCCTGTCGTTCGCGCAGCAGCGACTGTGGTTCGTGCAGGAGCTCGAAGGTCCCACGCCGACCTACAACATGCCGGCCGCGCTGCGCCTGACGGGGCGGCTGGATGCCGCCGCGCTGGAGGCCGCGCTGCAATACCTGATCGAGCGCCACGAGGTCCTGCGCACCAACTTCGACAGCGTGGAGGGCGTGCCGCACCTGCGCATCGCGCCGTCGCGTACCGTGACGCTGGCCGTTACCGACGTCGCGCCGGACGAGGTGGAGGCGCGTGCCGCGCGCCATGCGGCGCTGCCGTTCGACCTGGCGCGCGAGCCCTTGCTGCGTGCCGAACTGCTGCGGCTGTCGGCCGACCAGCACGTGCTGCTGCTGAACGTGCACCATATCGTCAGCGACGGCTGGTCGCTGAACATCCTGGCCGACGAATGGCTGCGTGCGTACGACGCCCTGCGCGCCGGCCGCGCGCCGGCGCTGCCGGTGCTGCCGCTGCAGTACGCCGACTATGCGTACTGGCAGCGCGAACAACTGACCGAAGCCGTGCGCGAGCGCCAGCTGGCCTATTGGACCGGGCAACTGGCCGGTGCGCCGGAGCTGCTCGACCTGCCGACCGACCGCGTGCGGCCGGCGGTGCAGCGCTTCGATGGCGGCGATGAACAGCTGCGGCTGGACCCGGCGCTGTCGCACGCCGTGCGCCAGCTGGGGCATGCGCACAATGCCAGCCTGTTCATGACGCTGGTCACGGCGTTCGGCCTGCTGCTGGGCCGTCTCAGCGGCCAGGACGACGTGCTGGTCGGCGTGCCGCAGGCCACCCGCGACCGGCGCGAGCTGGAGGGCATGCTCGGCATGCTGCTGGGTAACCTGGTCCTGCGCATGCGCCTGGACGACGCGGCCGGTTTCGGCACGCTGCTGGAGCAGGTGCGCCGCACCGCGCTGGAGGCTTACGAACACAGCGCCATCCCGTTCGAGCAGGTCGTCGACGCGTTGCCGCTGCAGCGTGACCTGAGCCGCAATCCGCTGTTCCAGGTCTTCTTCAACATGCTCAACCTGCCGGAGACGAACTATACGTCGCCGGAGCTGGCGATCGAAGGACTGCAAAGCACGCTGCTGGACGCCAAGTTCGACCTGACGCTGTATGCGCAGGACAGCGAAGAAGGCATCCTGCTGCACCTGGTGTACAACCGTGGCCTGTTCGATGCGCAGCGCATGCGCGAATTGCTGCGGCAGTACCACAGCTTGCTGGAGCAGGTCAGCCAGGCGCCCGCCATCGCCTGCAAGGCCGTGTCGCTGCTGACGGCGCCAGCGCGCGCGGTCCTGCCCGATCCGGCGGTCGTCCTGGATGCGACCTGGCACGGCAGCATTCCCGGCCGCTTTGCCGCGCTGGTGGCGGCGCAGCCGGCGGCGCTGGCCGTCACGGCGGCGCACCTGCAGTGGACCTACGCGGAACTGGACGAGCGCAGCGAGGCCGTGGCCTGCTGGCTGCAGGAGGCCGGCGTCGGCGCCGGCGCCGTGGTGGCGATCTGCGCCGCCCGCCGCGCGGCGCTGGTGCCGGCCGTGCTGGGCGTGCTGAAGGCGGGTGCCGCCTATACCATCGTCGATCCCGCTTACCCGGCCGAGCACGTGCGCGCCTGCCTGGCCGTGGCCCGGCCCGCCGCGTGGCTGACGGTGGCCGAGGGCGGCGATGCCGCATTGCTTGCCTGCCTGCCCGCGCCGGTGCCGCGACTCGATCTGAGCGGGAACGATGGCTGGCCGGTGCTGGCAGCGGGCGTGCGTGCCGTGCCGGCCGCCTGGACGGCCGACGACGTCGCCGTGCTGACGTTCACGTCCGGCTCCACCGGCCTGCCCAAGGCCGTCGAAGGCCGCCACGGCGCGCTGACGCACTTCTACCCATGGCTGCAACAACACTTCGGCATGGGGCCGCAGGATCGCTACGCACTGTTGTCGGGCCTCGCGCACGACCCGCTGCAGCGCGATATCTTCAATACCTTATGGATGGGCGCCAGCCTGCACGTGCCGCCGGTGGACGCCATCGGCCCGGGCCTGCTGGCCGACTGGATGGCGGCCGAGAACATCAGTGCCGTCAACCTGACGCCGGCCATGCTGCAGCTGCTGTGCCAGGACGCACGCGCTCTGCCGACATTGCGGCATGCCTTCCTGGTGGGCGATATCCTGACGCAGGCCGACGTGGCCCTGCTGCAGCAGGTGGCGCCGCGCTGCGCCGTGGTCAGCTACTACGGCGCCACCGAGGCGCAGCGGGCGTTCGGCATGGTGGAGATCGCCCCGGGTACGGCGGCTGGCCTGACGCGCGACGTCATCGCGCTGGGCCACGGCATCCCCGGCGTGCAGCTGCTGGTGCTGAACGGCGCCGGCACGCTGGCCGGGATCGGCGAGGTGGGCGAAGTGTGCATCCGCAGCCCGCACCTGGCGCGCGGCTACCGCGACGACGCGGCGATGACGGCACGCCAGTTCGTCGCCAACCCGTTCGGTGGCGGCGACCGCCTGTACCGCACGGGCGACCTGGGACGCTATCTGCCCGACGGCATGGTGGCGGGCCTGGGCCGCAACGACCAGCAGGTCAAGCTGCGCGGCTTCCGCATCGAGCTGGGCCACGTCGAGGCCGCGCTGGCCCGGCTGCCGCAAGTGCGCGAAGCCGTGGTGCTGGCGTTGGGCAGCGGCGAGGCGCGTCGACTGGTCGCATACGTCGTCCCGCGCGGCACCTTCGATGCCGACGCGGCCGCGGCGGCCTTGCGCGGCACCTTGCCCGACTATATGCGGCCGGCCGCCTACGTGGTCCTCGAGCGTCTGCCGCTGACGCCCAACGGCAAGCTCGATCGTCGTGCGCTGCCCGCGCCGGCGGCCACGCCCGCGGTGGCGGACACGGCGCCGGCGACGGCACTGGAAGCCTCGCTGTGCGCGCTCATGGCCGAGCTGCTGAACCGCGACGCGGTCGGTCCGGCCGAGAATTTCTTCGCGCTGGGCGGCCATTCGTTGTTGGCGACGCGCCTGGTATCGCGCATCCGCGCAGCCTGCGGCGTGCAGTTGCCGCTGCGCGCCGTGTTCGAGGAACCCACGCCGGCGGCGCTGGCGCGGCTGGTGGAACGGGCCGGCGGCGACAACGCCGGGCCGGCGCCGCGCGAACGCTCGGGCTGGCATCCGCTCAGCTCGCAGCAGCAGCGCCTGTGGTTCCTCGACCGCTTCGAGCCCGCCAACCCGTTCTACAACATCCCGCTCGCGCTGCGCCTGCGCGGCACGTTGGTGCCGGCGCAGCTGCAGCAAAGCCTCGATGCGCTGGCCGCGCGCCATCCGTCCCTGCGCACCCGCTTCGCCACGCAGGACGGCCAGCCGGTACAGGAAATCCTGGCACCGGCAGCGGTGCCGCTGGCGCTCACGGACCTGACGGGACTGGCTCCGGCGCAGCGCGAGGAGGCGGCCCGGCGCGCCGCCGCCACCGTGACGCTGCAGCCGTTCGTGCTGGAACAGGGCAATCTGCTGCGTGCGGCGCTGCTGCGGCTGGACGATGCCGACCATGTGCTGGTACTGGTGGTCCATCACATCGTCAGCGATGGCCGTTCGCTGGCGGTGCTCGCCGACGAACTCGCGGCGCTGTACCGCGCCGGCACGACCGGCGGCGCCGCGGCGCTGCCGCCGCTGCCATTGCACTACAGCGATTTCGCGCACTGGCAGCGCGACTGGCTGCAGCAGCCGGCCGCGCTGCGCCAGCTGGCCTACTGGAACGCTCAACTGGCCGACGCGCCGGCCGTGCACGCGCTGCCGCTGGACCGGCCGCGCCCGGCCATCCAGAGCTATCGCGGCGCGACGCACGGTTTCGCCATCGGCGCCGCGACGCTGGCCGGGCTGCGTGAGCTGGCAGCCGCGCAGGCGGAACCGACCACGCTGTTCATGGTGCTGTGCGCCGCCTTCAATGTGCTGCTGTACCGTCACAGCGGCCAGGCCGACCTGTGCATCGGTACCCCGATCGCCAACCGCCAGCACGACGGCCTGGACCGGGTGGTGGGCTTCTTTGCCAACACGCTGGTGCTGCGCAGCCGGCCGGCTCCCGGCCAGCCGTTCCAGCAGTTCCTGCGCGACGTTCGCGCGACGGCGCTGGACGCCTACGCCAACCAGGACATCGCCTTCGAACGCGTGGTGGAGGCGGTCAAGCCGCAACGTCATACCAGCCATGCGCCGCTGTTCCAGGTCATGCTCTCCCTGCAGGAGTCGCTGGCCCTGCCGCAGGTGGACGATACGCTGCGGCTGGAAGCGCTCACGCTGGACAGTTCCGTGGCGCGCTTCGACCTGACGCTCAGCCTGGTGGAGGAAGGCGGCACGCTGCTGGCGGCGTTCGAGTACAACACCGACCTGTTCGACGCCGCGACCATCGAGCGCTGGGCCGGCCACTTCAGCCACCTGCTCGATGCGGTGGTGGCCACGCCGCAGCTGGCGCTGGATCGCCTGCCGTTGCTGGACGACGCCGAGCGTCGTGACGTACTGCTGGCCAGCGCCGGCGAGCGCGCCGGCCCGGTCGGCGACACCGTGCTGCATGCGCTGTTCGAACAGCAGGCGCTGGCGCATCCGCAGCGTTGCGCGGCGCAGGCCGGGGCCGCCAGCATCACCTATGGTGAGCTCAATACGCGTGCCGCCGAGCTGGCATTGCGGCTGCGCCACGCCGGGGTCGCAGCGGGCGACCGGGTGGCGGTGCACGCGCAGCGCTCGCTCGAGCTGCTGGTCGCGCTGCTCGGCGTGCTGAAGGCCGGTGCCGCCTACGTGCCGCTCGATCCGGCACAGCCGCAGGAACGGCTCGCTCATATGCTGCGCGACAGTGCGCCGGCCGCCGTGCTGACCCAGCAGGGGCTGGCCGGTGGCGCGCTGCTGGCAAGTGTCCCGTGCCGTGTGTTGTTACTGGACGGGCCAGCCGCCGCCGCACCCGCGCCGCTGGCGGACGTGCTCGTACAACCGCACGACCTGGCGTATGTGATGTACACGTCCGGTTCGACGGGTATGCCGAAGGGCGTGATGGTCGAACATGCCAGCATCGTCAACACGGTGCGCGCGCATGTGCGGCAATGCGCGCTGCAGGCCCAGGATCGCGTGCTGCAGTTTGTCTCGTACGGCTTCGACGTCTCGGCCGGCGAGATCTTCGGCGCGTTCGCGGCCGGCGCCACGCTCGTGCTGCGGCCGGACGAGCTGCGCGTGCCGGACGAAGCGTTCGCCGCCTTCCTGCGCGAGCAGGCCGTTACCGTGGCCGACCTGCCGGCGGCGTTCTGGCACCAGTGGGTGCACGAGATCGCCGCCGGCCGCAGCTTGCCGGGGCCGGCGTTGCGGCTCGTCCTGGCCGGCGGCGAAAAGGCCGACGTGGCGCGCCTGCGCACCTGGCTGACCCTGCCGGCAACGCGGCACGTACGCTGGATCAATGCCTATGGCCCCACCGAGACCACGGTCAACGCGAGTTACATGCCGTATGACGCGCTGTCCGAGCCGCCAGCCGGCGAGGTGCCGATCGGCCGGCCGATCGACAATACCGTCGCGTATGTCCTCGACGCACACCTGCAGCCGGTAGCCTTCGGTATCGCCGGCGAGATCTACCTCGGCGGCGCTGGCGTGGCGCGCGGCTACCTGAACCAGCCGGAACTGACCGAACGCGCGTTTGTCGCCGATCCGTTCGCCGGCGGCGCGGCGCGCATGTACCGCTCCGGCGACCTGGGACGCCGGCTGGACGACGGTACGCTCGAATACCTGGGCCGTAACGACAGCCAGGTGAAATTGCGCGGCTACCGCATCGAGCTGGGCGAAATCCAGTCGCGCCTGGCCACGCTGGACGGCGTGCGCGAGGCATGCGTCATGCTGCGCGAGGTGGCCGGCACACCGCGCCTGGTGGCTTACCTGGCGGCGGCGGAGGGCATGCAGCTGTCCGCTGCGGAGCTGCGTCGCATGCTGGCCGCCAGCCTGCCGGACTATATGGTGCCGTCGGCCTTCGTCTGGCTGCCGGTCCTGCCGGTCAATGCCAGTGGCAAGGTCGAGACGGCGGCGTTGCCGGAACCGGGGCCCGCCGACATGGAAGCGCGCGTGATCGAAACGCCGGTGGGAGCGCGCGAGCAGCTGCTGGCGCAGATCTGGCAGGACTTGCTGGCATTGCCGCAGGTGAGCCGGCAGGATCACTTCTTCGAACTGGGCGGCCACTCGCTGATGGTGGTGACCTTGATCGACCGACTGCATCAACACGACCTGCATGTGGACGTGCGTACCGTATTTTCCAGCCCGACGCTGGCGGCGATGGCGGCGGCCCTGGCCGACCGCGCCGGCGCGACGGCCGCCTTTGTCGCACCACCGAACCTGATTCCGGGCGAATTTGCCGCCTCGGCCTCCACCGATCAAGCCAACTTTGAAGAGTTTGAACTATGACATTCCCACAGCTTCTCGCCCACCTGCGCAGCCATTCCATCCACCTGAAGGCCGAGCAGGGCAAGCTCCAGGTCCGTGCCGAGAAGGGCACGGTCGATGCCGAGCTGCGCACCCAGCTCGCCGCCCACAAGGAAGCGCTGCTGGCGCTGCTCGCCGGCGACCCGGCCGCCTGTACCTGGACCGCGGCGGCGCCGCGCATCACGCCCGAGATGCTGCCGCTGGTGCAGCTGAGCCAGGGCGAAATCGATACGATCGTTGCCGCTACCGAAGGTGGCGCGGCGGCGATCCAGGACATCTACCCGCTGTCGCCGCTGCAGGAAGGCTTCCTGTTCCACCACCTGCTGCAGGCCGAGGGCGACGTCTACCTGGAACGGGCGCTGATCGGCTTCGACAGCCGGGACAGGCTCGATGCCTTCGTGGCGGCGCTGCAGAAGGTCATCGACCGCCACGACATCCTGCGCAGCAGCGCGCGCTGGCAGGACCTGTCGCGCCAGGTGCAGGTGGTGCACCGGCAGGCGCGCCTGCCGGTGGTCGAACTGAAGCTGCCTGAAGGCGGCGACGGCATGGCCGTGCTGAAGGAAGCGACCGATCCGCGCAAGCTGCGCCTGGACCTGCAGGCCGCACCGCTGCTGGCGACACGCATCGTGCCGGACGGCGCCAGCGGCGGCTGGCTGATGGCGCTGCTGCATCACCATATGGTGTGCGATCACGTGACGCTCGAATTCATCGTCGGCGAGGTCGCGCTGATCCTGGGCGGGCGCGAGGCGCTGCTGCCGCCGGCACTGCCGTACCGGAACTTCATCGCGCAGACGCTGGCGGTACCGGCCAGCGCGCACGAGGGCTACTTCAAGTCCCGCCTTGCCGATGTGACGGAAACCACCGCGCCGTTCGGCGTGCTGAACGTGATGGGCGAGGGCGGCGAAGTCAGCGAGGGACACGTGCGGCTCGATGGCGCGCTGGCCCAGCGGATCCGCACGCAGGCGGCGCGCTTCGGCGTCACTACCGCCGTCCTGTTCCACGTGGCATGGGCGCGCGTGGTTGCCCTGTGCAGCGGCCGCGACGACGTCGTATTCGGTACCGTGCTGTCCGGCCGCCTGCAGGGCAGCGAAGCCGCCGGGCGGGTGCTGGGACTGTTCATCAACGCGCTGCCGATCCGCCTCACGCTGGCCGGACGCAGTACCGAACAACTGGTGCGCGAAACCTACGCCGACCTGACCGCGTTGCTGGAGCACGAACAGGCGTCGTTGACGCTGGCACAACAATGCAGCGGTATCGCGGCACCGGCGCCGCTGTTCACCAGCCTGCTCAATTATCGCCACAGCCACGGCGGCGCACTGCAGGCCGACGGCCAGTGGGACGGCATGCGCCTGCTCGATTTCGGCGAACGCACGAACTATCCGATCACCGTTTCCATCGACGACACCGGCGATGGCTTTGAACTGGAGGCGCAGTGCGTGACCGGGATCGATCCCGCGCGCATCGTGGACTACCTGGCGACCGCCTTGGCCGGCCTGGCCGATGGCCTGGCGGGCGGCAAGGCCGCCACCGAGATGGCGGTGTTGCCGGACGCCGAACGGACCCGCCTGCTGGAGCTGAGCCAAGGCGGCCCGGCTTATGGCGCGGGGCTGCTGCCGGCCGAACTGCTGGCGGCGCGCTGGCCGCAGGATGCCGCCGCGATCGCCGTCATCGATGGCGAGCGCCACACGAGCTATGCGGAGCTGGCCGCATTGAGCAACCGCCTGGCGCAGCAGATGCTGGCGGCCGGCGCCGGACCCGGCACCCGCGTGGGCGTCTTCGCCGAGCGCGGACTGGCGATGGTCGTGGCGCTGCTCGCGGTCGTCAAGGCGGGCGCCACCTATCTGCCGCTCGACACCGCGCACCCGGCCGACCGCCTCGGCCACATCCTGAACGACAGCGCCCCTGCCGCCGTGATCCTGCAGGCAGGGCTGGAGACGGCGCTGCCGCGGCACCCGGCGACCGCCATCGTGCTCGATGCCGATGGCATCGCGCGCGGACTGCCGGCGGCCCCGGAAAGTGCGCCCGACCTGCGCGCGCTGGGCGTAACGCCGGCCGACGCGGCGTACGTCATCTACACTTCCGGTTCCACCGGGCTGCCGAAAGGCGTTGCCAATTCGGGCGCCGGCCTGGTGAACCGCCTGGACTGGTTCGCCACCGAAGTGCTGGATCACGTGCCGGTCACGGCGATGCGCACCAGTATCAGCTTCGTCGACTCCGTCACCGAAGTCCTCGATACGCTGCTGGCGGGCGGCACGCTGGTCGTCTTCGACAAGGCCGCCACGCTCGACCCGGCGACCTTCGCGGAAGGCACGGCGCGCTATGGCATCTCCCATCTGATGGTGGTGCCGGCGCTGCTGCATCACGTGCTGGAGGTCGCGCCGTCCGCGCTGGCACGCGTGCGCACCGTGATCACCAGCGGCGAGCGGCTGCCGCCGGAACTGGCGCAGCGCCTGAAGGCCGCCTTCCCGGCCATCCGGCTGGTGAACACGTACGGCTGCTCCGAAGTGAACGGTGACGCCACCGCCTGCGATTGCGACGGCACGGAAGCGACGGCAACCTCCGTGATCGGCCGTCCGATCGCGGGCGTGCAGGCGCTGGTGCTCGATGGTGCGCGCCAGCTGGTACCGCTGGGCGCTACCGGCGAGATCTACCTCGGCGGCGTGGGCGTGGCGGGCGGCTACCTCAATCGTCCGGAATTGACGGCCGAGCGCTTCGTGCCGAACCCCTACGGTGCGGGCCTGCTGTACAAGACGGGCGACCTGGGGCGCCTGCGCGCCGACGGCAGCCTGGAATACCTGGGCCGCAACGACTTCCAGGTCAAGATGCGCGGCTTCCGCATCGAACTGGGCGAAATCGAAGCGCGGCTGCGCACCCACCCTGGCGTCAGCGATGCCGTCGTGGTCGCGCGCACGGAGCGGGCCGGCGACCCGCGCCTGGCCGCGTACGTGCTGCCGCGCCGCGAGCGCGCCGCGGCGGCCGACGAGGCCGGGTTCAGCCTGTTCTATTTCGGTGCCACGACCTCCGGAGCGGGGGCCGACAAATACCGGCTGTACCTGGAAGCGGCCCGCTTCGCCGACGACAACGGCTTCGAAGCCATCTGGACACCCGAACGCCACTTCGACGATGTGGCTGGCCTGTATCCCAACCCTGCGTTGCTGAGCGCCGCGCTGGCGACCAGCACGCGCCGCGTGCACCTGCGCGCCGGCAGCGTGGTGCTGCCGCTGCAGCAGCCGATCCGGGTGGTCGAGGACTGGTCGGTGCTGGACAACCTGACCGGCGGGCGGGTCGGCGTCGCGATCGCCTCCGGCTGGCACATGCGCGACTTCGTGCTGGCGCCCGAGCATCACGCGCAGCGCCACCGCATCATGTACGAAGGCATCGAGACCGTGCGCGACCTGTGGCGCGGCACTGCGCGTTCGTTCCGCGACGGCGCCGGCCTGCAGAGCGAAATCCAGGTCTATCCACGCCCGGTGCAGGCCGAGCTGCCGATGTGGCTGACGTCGGCCGGCGCCAACGAGACCTTCATCGAGGCTGGCCGGCTGGGACTGAACCTGCTGACCCACCTGCTGGGCCAGACCATCCAGGAAGTGGCCGGCAAGATCGCCCTGTACCGCGAATCGCTGCAGCGGCACGGCTTCGATCCGGACAGCCGCAAGGTCACGTTGATGATCCACACCTACGTCGGGGCGGACCAGGCGGCTGCCCTGGCGCAGGCACGCGAGCCGTTCAAGCGTTACATGAAGGCGCACGTGGGGCTGCTCAAATCGCTGTCGGCCACGCTGACGCACGCGGTCGACAACGTCGAACAGGAAAACCTCGACAGCCTGGCCGAGCACGCGTTCCAGCGTTATGCGAGCAGCGCGGCCTTCATCGGCTCGCCCGAGTCGTGCCTGCCGATCTATCGGCAGTTGCGCGAGGCGGGCGTCGACGAATTCGCCTGCCTGTTCGACTGGATGGCGCCGGAAGAAGCGCTGGCCGGACTGCCGCAGTTGCGCCGGCTGCAGGACCTGGCGCGCAGCGATGCCCCGGGCGTGCGCCAGCTGCGCCGCCACCTGTTGGCCGCGCTGCCCGATTACATGGTGCCCTCGACGTTCAGCTACTTGGAGCGGATGCCGCTGACCGCCAGCGGCAAGGTCAACCGCCTGGCCCTGCCGGCGCCCGAGCAGCAAAGTACGGAACAGACGGCCTTCGATGCGCCGCAGGGCGTCGAGGAGACCTCCGTGGCACGCCTGTGGCAGGACATGCTGAACGTTCCGCCGATCGACCGCAACGGCAACTTCTTCGAGTTGGGCGGCCACTCCCTGCTGGCCGTGCAGATGATCGCCGCCGTGGGCAAGCTGTTCGCCACGGAGGTGCCGCTGCGGCAGCTGTTCGCCAATCCGACCGTCGCCAAATTCGCCGCCGCGATTCGCGAACAGTCGAGCAATGCGAAGCATCCGAACCTGGTCACGTTGCGCAAGCGCGGCAGCAAGGCGCCGCTGTTCCTGGTGCACCCCGGCGAAGGCGAGATCGGCTACGCGCGCAATCTGGCACCCCATATCGCCAGCGACGTGCCGCTGTACGGTTTCGCCGCCACCGGCCTCCTGAGCGGCGAAGCGCCGTTGACGTCGATCGAGGAGATCGCCAGCCGCTACGTGCGCGCCATGCGCTCGGTCCAGCCGGAAGGTCCGTACCGCATCGCCGGCTGGTCGGCCGGCGGCACGATCGCCTACGAGATGGCCCGTCAGTTGCTCGGCGTGGACCAGCAGGTCGGGTTCATCGGCCTGCTCGACACCGACTTCAGCTACGACCACCTGTTTGCCCGGACCGATGGCGAGGAGGACCTGGCGTTCGACGAGATCAACTCGCTGCTCGGTTACCTGCCACCGCGGCTGCCGGCCGAGGTCAGCGGGGAAGTGCGCCTGCTGGCGCAGAGCCGCGACTTCGATGCGCTGCTGGCGCGCATGCATGCGCACGATTTCATCCCGAAAGGCGTCGATGGCGGCATCCTGCAGCGCCACCTCGCCCTGCGCCATGCCCTGGCCGTGGCGCTGTATCGCTATCAGCCGCAGCGCCTGCCGATCGGCGTGACGCTGTTCTCGGCCAGCGGCGAAAGCCGCGTCGACCCGACGATCGGCTGGCGCGCGCACCACGCGGCCGACCTGCTGCACCTGATCCCGGTCAGCGGCACGCACTATACGATCGTCGAGGAGCCGAACGTCATCGAGCTGGGCAAGGCCATCAGCGCGGAGCTGGCCCGCAGCCAGCCGAACGGTCCGGCACCGTACGCGCCGCGCGTCGTCATCCAGAGCGGCATGGCCGGCGAGGCACCGCTGTTCTGCGTGCCGGGCGCGGGCGCCAGCGTCTCGTCACTGCACGAACTGGCCCAGGCGCTGGGCGAGAACGTGCCGGTCCATGGCCTGCAGGCGCGCGGCCTGGACGGCACCATGCTGCCGCATGCCGACGTGCAGTCGGCCGCGCGGGCCTATCTGGCCGCCGTGCGCGACGTGCAGCCGGCCGGGCCATACCGGCTGCTGGGCCACTCGTTCGGCGGCTGGATCGCTTTCGAGATGGCGCAGCAACTGACGGCGGCCGGTGAGACGGTGGAGCAGCTGGTCGTCATCGACAGCCGCAGCCCGGCGCCGGAAGGCACGGCGGTGCGGCACTACACCCGGATCGAGACGCTGCTGGAACTGGTGGCTCTGTACAACCTGCGCCTGGCCGACAAGCTGGCCCTGACGGCGGCCGACTTCCGGCCGCTCAACCCGGCGGCGCAACTGGCCCTGCTGCACGAGCACCTGGTGCGCGCCGGCCTGGTGTCGCCGCGGGCCCAACCGGGCATGCTGGAGGGCGTGGTGAACGTGCTGCAGGCGAACCTGTCGACGGTGTACCGGCCAGCCAGGGTGTATGAAGGTGCCCTGTTGCTGGTCAACGCCAGCGAGCAGGAAGGGCGCGGCGACAATGCCGCGCGGGTGGCGGCCTGGCGCAGCCACGCGCCGGCGCTGGTCGAGGCCGAGGCGCCTGGCAATCACCTGACGCTGCTGGCGTCGCCGCACGTGGACGCGGTGGCCAGCCGCATCCTGGGCCAGGTGCCGAGCATGCTTTGAAGAGCCATCGAAAACCTGCCGCGCCAGTGCGTTCGCCTGCTATGCTCGAGCTGGTTTTCGATGGGCTCTGATGTTGGCTTTTGTCGTACAACGAAACAGGAACAACTATGAAATTAAAGGAAATCAGCCACGCACTGCATCGTGCCGGTCTCGCGCGGCTGCCCCGGTCGGTGGCGCTGTGCTGGTGCGTGGCCACGCCCGCACTGGCGGCCGACCCGCAGGAAGCTGCGCCCGAGGCGCCGATTCAGCAGGTGCAGATCAAGGGCGAGGTCGTCAACCAGCGCCAGACCGATACCGCCACGCGCGTCGTGGTGGGCCGCGAAGAGCTGCTGCGCTACGGCGACAGCTCGCTGCAGGATGCGCTCAAACGCCAGGTGGGCGTGTCGGTGACGGGCGGCGAACTGCGCATGCGCGGCCTGGGTGCCGGCTACACGCAAATCCTCGTCAACGGCGATCCGGCGCCGCCGGGGTTCAGCATCGAATCGCTGTCGCCGGAGATGGTCGAGCGGGTCGAGATCCTGCGCAGCGCATCGGCCGAGTACAGCACGCAGGCGATCGCGGGAACGATCAATGTCGTGCTGCGCAAGACGGTACGGCGCAGCCAGCAGGACTTCAAGCTGGGGGCGCAGCGCAACCAGGGCCGCTGGACCCCGACCGCGTCGGCCCAGCTGGCCGACCGCAGTGACGACTTCTCCTATTCGCTGTCGGCCAATCTGAACCAGCTCAAATACGACGTGCGCCCGCTGGTGCGGGAGACGGAAGGGCGTACCGGCTTCGCGCCCAGCACGGAGCGGCTGCTGGCCGAGCGCGACGTGGCCGACGTGCGCACGGCCAACCTGGCGCCGCGGCTGAACTGGAAGCTGGCGAACGGCGACACCGTCAACTGGCAGTCGCTGATCGAGCAGTATCGGATATCCAGCAACGGCACGCAGGACCAGACGCTGCTGCGCGGCGAATCGACGACGTATCCGCACAATCGCTGGACGTCCGAATCGCGCACGACCGCGCTGCGCAGCGACGTGACGTGGTCGCATGAACTCGCGCAAGGCAAGATCAGCGCCAAGCTGGGGCTGAACCGCAACAAGCGCGAGACGGATTTTGTGTTCCTCGGCAGCGACGCGGCACGCCGGTTGACGATGGACCGCGACGTGCACTCGGAGGCGACCGACGATAACTACCTCACCAGCGGCAAGTACGTGTCCAGCCTGTTCGCCGGGCACAATCTGGCGGTGGGCTGGGACGGCACCTGGACCCGGCGCAGCGAGATGCGACTGCAGCACGACCGGCCTGCCGACAGCCCGCCGCCGCCGGATATCGACGAGGATTACACGGCCGACGTGCGCCGCCTGGCGCTGTACGTGCAGGACGAGTGGGACGTCACGCCGCGCGCGCAGGTGTATCTGGGCGTGCGCTGGGAAGGCCTGAATACCGACACGCGCGGCCGCCAGCTGGCCAGCGTCCATAACCGGTCGAGTGTCTTCAGCCCGGTGGGGCAGTTGCTGTGGAAACTGCCCGGCAGCGAGAAGGACCAGGTGCGGGTGGCGCTGGCCAGGACATACAAGGCACCGCTGACACGCAACCTGGTGCCGCGCCGCTATACGATGAACAACGATAACGGTCCCACCAATCCGGACACGCAGGGCAATCCGGACCTGCGCCCGGAACTGGCCTGGGGCCTGGACCTGGCCTACGAGAGCTACTTCGGCAAGGAAGGCATGTTCAGCGTCGCGCCATTCGTGCGGCGCATCAGCAACGTCACGTTGCAGCGCCTGTACGAGCAGCAGGGCATCTGGATCAGTACGCCCGTCAACGAGGGCCGTGCCCGCGTGTACGGGGTGGCGCTGGAAGTGAAAGCGCCCCTGCGCACCTGGCTGCCGGAAGGACCGGCGATCGACCTGCGCGCCAACGCGGCATGGAACCGCTCGCGCCTCGACGCGGTACCGGGGCCGGACAACCGCCTGGGCGACCAGACACCGCTGACCGCGAACCTGGGGCTCGACTACAAGGTGGGAGAAGCGTTGACGGTCGGCGGCAACTACAGCGTGCAGACCGGCGGGCCGGCCCAGGTCACGCGCACGCTGCGTACCTACGCGGGCGTGCAGCGGCTGTTCGATGCCTATGGCCTGTGGAAGCTGGACAAGAAGCGCCAGTTGCGCCTGACCTTCACCAACATCCTGCACCAGGACCTGCTGGCCAACCGGCTGTACCTCGATGCCAGCGAGTACAACGCGCGCGACACCACCACGCCGACCCGTACCGGGATCCGCTTCGTCTATGAACAAACCTTGTAAACAGCCATGATCGACGCAACGATTATCGAACATCACCGGCGCATGTCGCAGACGGCGGCCGACTTCATTGACTACGCCGTGTCCGGCAACAGCCTGGGCCGGCTGAGCGAGCTGGGACAGGACGTCCACCCGATGTTTCGCGACTATCCCTACGCGCTGCATGCGTGGCCATGGTTCCTGGGGCCGGCCATGCGCGAGCGGCTGCGCGGCTCGGTCGAACGGATACCCGCGCTGCTGAACCGTGCCATCCTGGCCGAGTTCGACGGCGCGCCGGACGAGCTGGCCGACTATTACGGTGTGCCCGGCCCGGTCGCGCATCTGTTCGTGGAACTGGGGTCCGAAACGCCGTACATGCTGCAGCGTACCGACGCCGTGCTGACCGCCACCGGCATGAAGATCGTCGAACTCAATGTCGGCTCCAGCATCGGCGGCTGGCAGATTCACTGGATGGACCGCCACTACCGCCAGCAGGAAGGACTCGTGCCTTTCCTCGCCCGGCACGAATGCCGCACGGTGGACATCCCGGATGCCTTCATGGGCTACCTGATCGGTGCCATGCGCGACAAGGGCTTCGATACCCGCGTGCTGTTCCTCATCACGGAGGAATTCGAGCGGCTGCAGGGACACGTGGCGTTGCGCGAAATCTTCGAGCGCACCCTGGCGCGCTGCGGTGGTGCGGGCGAGATCCTGTTTGCCCGCACCGCCGATGGCCTGGAAGGGCGTGCCGACGGTGTCTACCTGGACGGCAGCCGGCTGGGTGCGGTGATGAACTCTCGGCCGGACAACCAGGTGCTGGCGCGTGCCGCGGTGCGCGGCCAGATCCTGTGGCCGGACAATCCTTTCGATGCCGTGCTGGGTGACAAGCGCTCGCTGTCCATCCTCTATCAGCACAAGGATACCGGCCTGTTCGACGCCGCCGAACGCGCACTGATCGAGGAGTTCGTTCCCTGGAGCGTGGCACTGACCGATACCGAGGTCGAGTTCGAAGGGACCCGCATGGCGCTGCCGGCGCTGCTGCGCGAGCAACGCCACCGCTTCGTCATCAAGACGGCGGTGGGCCAGCAGGGCGATGACGTCTTCATCGGCAAGTTCACGGACGCCGCGGAGTGGGCCGAAGTCGTCGAGCGCGGCCTGCGCGAACCGGGCTGGCTGGTGCAGGAGTTCTGCGTCTCGCTGCCGTTCTACGGCCAGCACGGCGAGCAGGGCTACGGTATCTACGACGTGGTATGGGGCATCTTCGGCTTCGGCGATTCCTATGGCGGCTGCTGGCTGCGGCTGATGGAGAAGGACAGCGGCAACGGTGTCATCAACTCCGCCAAGGGAGCCCAGGAGGCCATCGTCTACGACGTCGACCGCTGAGCGGCCAGCCACTTCCCACGACTTGTTCACTCACTCTTTGAAAAACATGAAACGACTTCGTTATATCGGCCTTGGCGTCATGGTTGCGCTGCTGGCCTGGGGCTACGTGGCCTTCAACCACTGGCAGCGCGAGATGATCTTCATGCCATCGCGCGCGGTGGGCCATACCCCACCCAATGGCTCCTTCAGCGACCAGTGGATCGATGCGCCGGCCGCTGGTGGCGTCGAGGGCGGCAAGGTGCACGCGTGGTGGTTGCCGGCCGCGTCGCCGGAGGCGCCGGCGCTGCTGTACCTGCACGGCAATGCGGACACGCTGTCGACCAATGTGGCGGCGATCGACCGGTTGCGCCAGGCCGGCTTCGCGGTGCTGGCGATCGACTATCGCGGCTTCGGTGCCAGCGCCGCGCTGCTGCCGGAGGAACGCTCGGCCTATGCGGACGCCCGGGCGGCCTGGCAGCGTCTCGAGCAACTGGCGCCGCGCGCCGTCAAGCGGCTGGCGTACGGCCATTCGCTGGGCGGTGCCATTGCCGTCGAGCTGGCGGCCACCACGCCACGGGTCGACGGCGTGGTCGTGGAAGGCTCGTTCACTTCCGTGGTCGACGTGGCCAAGAGCACCGAGTTCGACTGGATGCCGCTGTCGCTGGTGGTCAGCCAGCGGTTCGCGTCCGACGAGAAGGTGGCCGCACTGAAGACGCCGAAGCTGTTCATTCACTGCGCCCGCGACGAAGTCATTCCGCTGCGGTTCGGTGACCGGCTGTATGAACAGGCCGGTGAACCGAAATCCCGGCTGGTCATCCCGGGCGGCGATCACAACGACTGCCCCGCCGCCGCCGCCGGCGAGTGGCGCGACACCCTGCGCCGTTTCGGCGGTATCAGCGCGTAAGGACACATCATGCAAATTCCCCGTATCGCCGGTATCACCCGGCAGCAGTTCGTCGAGCACCATATCCTGCCCAACCAACCCGTCATCGTCACGGACGCGATGCAGCACTGGCCGGCCCGCACCCTGTGGAATCCCGACTATTTCAGCGCCAGGCTCGCGGGCCTGCAGGTACAGGTCTACAACGATCTGTTCGACCTCACGAACGTCACCACGCTGGACGATTACTTCGACAACCATTTCGACCGGCCCGATGGCGATGCATCGCACGACTACGTGCGCTGGTACAGCCAGCTCAAGGACGTCGATTTCTTCTGGTCCGATGAAGCGTTCGCCCGGCTGGCGCCGGATTGGGACACGCCATACTTCCTGCCGACGACCGGTTACCTCGTGCCAGGGCTGGGCGAACCGGTGACGCCGCCCGTTTCCCTGTTCCCTTACCGCGGCCTGTTCATCTCCGGCCGGGGCGCACGCACGCGCCTGCACCGCGACCCGTGGACGACTTCGGCCATGCTGTGCCAGTTCTACGGCAGCAAGCACGTGACGATGTATGCGCCCGACCAGGCGCCCTGCCTGATGGCGGGCGAGCAGTTCGTCGACATTCGCGATCCCGATCCGGCGCGCTTCCCGCGCTTCGGCGAGGCGCGGATCCAGTACGAGGACGAGCTGCAGCCCGGGGAGATCCTGTTCATCCCGTCCGGCTGGCTGCACCACGTCGAGTCGTTGCAGGATTCGATTTCGGTAACGTGGAACTTCCTGCATGCGAGCGGGGTGGAGCGATTACGCGAGCATCTGCGCCGCCACCCGGACGACAGCGAGATCGACGTGATGCGCTTCTTCCTGGCCGACCTGGCCGGACCGCAGGCAACGACGGGCGATATCGAGAAGGCACTGGCGGCGTACGCGCAGCCGGCATGACGCGCGGTGCGGGGCGACCCGGCTGCAAATACTATAATCACATTAGGGAGTTCTGGATTGCGTAAGGAATGGCTGGCCTGCCTGGGCCTCTACACACAGTTGTCATATGGCGCCGAAGGGATGTGGACGTTCAATAACCTCCCTCTCGACCGCATCAAATCGGAATACAACGTCACGCTCGATCCTGCCTGGGTGCGCAAGGTCATGCTCAGCTCCGCCCGGATCGAAGGCACGTGCTCGGCGTCGTTCGTGTCCAAGGATGGCCTGGTGATGACGAATCATCACTGCGCATCCGAGTGCATCGAGCAGTTGTCCACTGCGCAGAAAAACTATCTGACCGACGGCTTCCTGGCGCGCCGCCGCAGCGAGGAACTGGTGTGCCCCGATATCGCGCTGACGCGGCTGGAGGAAATCACCGATGTCACGGCGCGGATGCAGCAGGCCACGGCAGGTCTGGACGGACCGGCTTACAAGAAGGCGGAAAACGCCGCGCGCGCCGAGCTGGCCTCCGCCTGCATCGGCGAGCGCAAGGACAAGGTGCACTGCGAGGTCATCAACCTGTACCAAGGCGGCATGTACCAGCTGTACCGTTACCATCGCTATCCGGACGTGCGCCTGGTCTGGGCGCCGGAGAAAAGCGTGGCCTTCTTTGGCGGCGATCCGGACAATTTCCAGTTCCCGCGCTATAACCTGGACGTGACGATGCTGCGGGCCTACGAGGACGGCAAGCCGGCCAAGCTGGACAACTACTTCACCTTCAGCAAGGACGCGCTGGCGGAGAACGATCCGGTGTTCGTACCGGGTATGCCGGCGCGCACGCGGCGCCAGATGAGCGTGGCGCAGGTCGCCGCCGAGCGCGACGTCTATCTGATGAGCGAATTGCTGCGCACCGCCCGCCTGGCCGGCATCATCCAGCAATATGGCAGCACGAGCGCGGAAGCGGCGCGTACCAGCGAAACGCTGCTGTTCGACCTGGAAAACGCCTACAAGCAAATGCACGGCGAACTGGAAACGCTGATGGACCCGGCGTTCCTGGCTCGCAAGCAGAAAGAGGAAGACGCGCTGCGCGCGTTCGTCGCCGCCGATCCGGCACTGCGCGACAAGGTGGGCGGGGCATGGGACGCGATTGCGGCGGCACAGCAGACCTACCGGGAAATCGGCAAGCGCTATTGGCTGCTCGAGCGTGCCACCGCGTTCAACGGCCTGTATTTCCGCTTTGCCCGCTTCCTGGTGCGCGGCGCGGACGAGCGCGTCAAGCCGAACACCGAGCGCCTGGCGCAGTACAGCACCGGGCGCATCGCCGATATCGAACGCGAGATTCATTCGACGGGACCGGTCTACGCCGAGCTCGAACAGGTGCGCATGATCGCATCGTTGACGCGCATGCGCGACATGCTGGGCACCGACGATCCGCTGGTGCGGCGCGTGCTGGGCAGCAAATCGCCCGAGCAGCTTGTGGCGGACATGGTGGCGCGCACGAAGATGGGCGACGCCAGCGTGCGCGCCGCGTTGTGGAAGGGCGGCCAGGAGGCGGTCGCCGCGTCCGACGATCCGTTCATCCAGTTGGCGCGCAGCGTCGATCTGGAATCGCGGCAGTTGCGTGCCCGCTATGAACGCGAGGTCGAAGCGGTCACGCAGAAAAACAACGAGCTGATCGCCCATGCCCGCTTTGCGCATCAGGGTACCAAGGTCTATCCCGACGGGACGTTCTCGCTGCGGCTGTCGTATGGCCAGGTGAAGGGTTGGAATGCCGACGGCATGGAACAGAAGCCGTTCACCGATTTCGCAGGTATCTTTGCGCGCCACACCGGGGCTGCGCCGTTCGCGCTGCCGGCCTCCTGGCTCACGTCACGCGACGGGCTGCCGTTGACGCAGCCGTTCAACTTCGTCACGACCAACGATATCGTGGGCGGCAATTCCGGCAGCCCGGTGATCAACCGGCGCGGCGAGATCGTCGGCCTGGCGTTCGACGCGAACATCCATGCGATCGGCAGTGGCTACTGGTATGACGAGCGCAATAACCGGGCGATCGCCGTGGACGGCGGCGCGATCCTGACGGCGCTGAAAAGCGTCTACCATGCGGATGCGCTGCTGAAGGAGCTGGGCCGCTGATGAGCTGGCGCTGCCGGCTGGCGACCGGCAGCGCGTAAGGATGGGCGCAGCGTTCGCGGCCCGGGCGGCGCGTCACATCAGGATGACGTCGTAGTGCTCCTGGTGATAGGAACTCTCCACCTGCAGCGAAATCTTCTTGCCGATGAAGTCGCCCAGCATCGCCAGGTGCTGCGATTCCTCTTCCAGGAACAGGTCCACTACCTCCTGCGACGCCAGGATGCGGAATTCGCGCGGGTTGAATTGCTTCGCTTCGCGCAGCAGCTCGCGCAGGATTTCGTAGCACACCGTGCGCGACGTCTTCACCTGGCCCTTGCCGGCGCAGGCGGGACAGGGCTCGCACAGGATGTGCGCCAGCGATTCGCGCGTGCGTTTCCTCGTCATTTCGACCAGGCCGAGCGCGGAGAAGCCGCTGACGGACACCTTGGTGCGGTCGCGCGCCAGCGCCTTCTTCAGCTCCGCCAGCACGGCGTTGCGGTGCTCGGCGTTCTCCATGTCGATGAAGTCCAGGATGATGATGCCGCCCAGGTTGCGCAGGCGCAGCTGGCGCGCGATCGCGTGCGCCGCTTCCAGGTTGGTCTTGAAGATCGTGTCGGCGAAGTTGCGCCCGCCTACGTAGCCGCCCGTGTTGACGTCGATCGTGGTCATCGCCTCGGTCTGGTCGACGATCAGGTAGCCGCCCGACTTCAGTTCGACGCGCCGGCCCAGCGCGCGCTGGATTTCTTCCTCCACACCGTACAGGTCGAACAGCGGGCGCTCGCCCGTGTAGTGCTGCAGCCGTGGCAGCACGCTGGGCGTGTAGACCTTGCCGAATTCCGTCAGGCTGAGGAAGTTCTCGCGCGAGTCGACCTGGATCGTGGCCGTCTCGTCGTGCACGAAGTCGCGCAGCACGCGCTGCGCCAGGCTCAGGTCCTGATGCAGCAGGCTGGTGGGCGGGCGCGTGCGGGCGCCGTGCGTGATCGCGCCCCAGGTCTTGCGCAGGTATTCGATGTCGGCCTGCAGGTCGGCGTCGCTGGCATCCTCCGCCTGCGTGCGCACGATGTAGCCGCCTTTCTCTTCCTTCGGCAGCAGGCCCTGCATACGCGCGCGCAGCGCCTCGCGCTCGGACTCCTTCTCGATCTTCTGCGAGATGCCGATGTGCGAATCCTGCGGCAGGTAGACCAGCATGCGCCCGGCGATCGAGATCTGCGTGGACAGGCGCGCGCCCTTGGTGCCGATCGGGTCCTTGATGACCTGCACCGTCAGCACCTGGCCGTCGAACAGCAGCTTTTCGATCGGCGTCGGCACGGCGTTCTGGCCGTCGTGCGGGCGCGCTTCCCAGATATCCGCCACGTGCAGGAAGGCGGCCCGTTCCAGACCGATGTCGATGAAGGCCGACTGCATGCCGGGCAGCACGCGCACCACCTTGCCGGAGTAGACGTTGCCGGCCAGGCCGCGCGTCAGGGTGCGCTCGATGTGCAGCTCCTGCACGGCGCCTTGCAGCACGAGCGCGACGCGCGTTTCCTGCGGCGTGATGTTGATCAGGATGTCTTCGTTCATGGCAGCTTCAGGCCGGCCTGGCGCAGCAGGTCGGCGGTTTCGAACAGGGGCAGGCCCATGATGCCCGAATGGCTGCCTTCGATATGCTCGATGAAGATCGAGGCCAGGCCCTGGATGCCGTAGCCACCGGCCTTGTCGTACGGTTCCGTCGTCGCGCAGTAGGCCTGGATCGCGGCCGGCGACAGCTTGGCGAAGCGCACGTCCGAGACCTGGGTGACGCTGGCTTCGAAATCGTAGGTGCGCACCGCAACGGAGGTCAGCACCTGGTGGGTGCGCCCGGACAGCCGGTTCAGCATGGCCTCCGCTTCCTCCTTGCCGGCCGGCTTGCCGAGGATGACGCCGTCGATGGCGACGGTGGTGTCGGCCGACAGGATCGGACGGGGTTTCAGGTGGCGCCGGCGCACCAGGTCGAACGCGAAGCCGGCCTTCTCGTTGGCCACCCGCGTGACGTAGTCGTAGGCCTGCTCGTCCGCATTGACCTCTTCGGTCACGTCCGCGCCGCGCGGGCCGTCGCTGCGCAGCAGCAGCAGTTCGAAATCGACGCCGATCTGGCGCAACAGTTCGCGTCGGCGCGGGCTCTTCGAGGCCAGGTAGATTTTTCGTTCGACCGGTTTCATCGTTCTTGTTGTGTCGTTATTTTGGTTAATCGCAGGATATCGAAACGATACCAGCTATGCAAACTTAAAAGGACGGCGCCCAAACCAAAAGGGGACAGGCACCGGATTGCGGGTCTGCGACCCGCAATCCGGTGGCTGTCCCCAGGGGTTCGCTTGCTATACCCGGTGATACGGATGATTCTGCGTGATCGTGTAGGCACGGTAGAGCTGCTCGGCCAGCATGACCCGCACCATGCCGTGCGGCAGCGTCATGCTGGAGATGCGGATCAGGCCTTCGGCTTTCGCCTTCAAGCCCGGATCGAGGCCGTCCGCGCCGCCGATCAGGAACGCCGTGTCGCGGCCATCCTGCTGCCATTGCTCCAGCTGCTGCGACAGGCCGACGCTGGTGAGATCCTTGCCGCGCTCGTCCAGCGCGATGATGCGCACCGACTTCGGCAGGGCCGCCTCGATGCGCTCGCGTTCCAGCGCCATCGCCGTGGCGGCGGTCTTGCTGCCGGAGCGCTCGACGGGCTTGATCTCCTTCAGCACGATGCGCAGCTCCGGCGGCATGCGCTTGACGTACTCGGCGAAACCGGTCTCGATCCAGGCCGGCATCTTGTGGCCGACCGCAGCGATGATCAGCTGCATGGGAGATTACTCTTCCGCGGCCGGCTTCTTGATGCGCTTGATGACGGTTTTCGCCGGCGCCTTGGCCGCTTCCTTCGCCTTCGCTTCCTTGGCGGCCTTGGCCGATGCCGTGGCCGTCTTCGACGCGGCGACCTTGACCTTCTTGCCTTCCGGCGCTTCGATCGCCGGCGCGGCCTTCTTGGCGGCGGCTTTCTTGGCGACGGCGCCGGCGGCGGCGGCGGCCTTCACGGTGCCGGGCTTGCGTGCGGGGGCCTTCTTCTCGACGACCGGCTCGGCGGCCTTCTCGGCCTTGCCGGCGGCCAGGTGGCCGGACTTCTTCTTCGGTGCCGCCTCGAGCGCTTCGGCCGCCTTGCCCTCGGCGGTGGACTTGCGCTTGGCCGCGCCCAGCTTGACCGGCTTCTCGCCCCAGATCTCTTCCAGGCGATAGTAGGCGCGGATCGGCTGCTGCATGATGTGGACGATCATGTCGCCCAGGTCGACCAGCACCCATTCGCCGGTGTCTTCGCCTTCCAGGCCGACGACGTCGCCGCCCGCTTCCTTGACCTTGTCACGCACCGACGCGGCCAGCGCGCGGGTCTGGCGGTTCGACGTGCCGGAGGCGATCGCGATGCGGTCGAACAGGCTCGTGAGGCCCGTCGTGTCGAACACGACGATGTCCTGACCCTTCACGTCTTCCAGGGCGTCCACGACGAGGGTTTGCAGTTTTTTGATATCCATTCAGTTCTTACTTCTTATAGAGATGATGTTGTTCGATATAGTCTAGCACTACCCGCGGAATCAGCGAGTTTGCCTCAGGTCCGCCCTGCAGCGCAGCGCGGATGCGGGTGGACGAGATGTCCACGGCCAGGTCGGGCGCCACGCAGGTGCGTCCGGCCGGGTGCGAGCACAGTTGTTGCGGCGCGCACAGGCGCGCCGTGAATTCGTTGGCCACCTCGGGTGGAATATCCGGCCCGTCCAGTGCGAAGCCGGGGCGGGCCGCCACACACAGATGAGCCAGGGAAAACAGGTCACGCCAGGCATGCCACGTGTCCAGCCGCTGCAGCTGGTCGGCGCCCATCAGGAAGCACAGCGACACCTCCGGTCCCAGCGCCGCGCGCAGCGCGCGCAGCGTCTCGACCGTATACGTCGCCTTGCCCCGTTCGATCTCCTGGCGGTCGATCACGACGCGGCAGGGCAGGCCCGTGAAGGCCAGCTGCGCCATGTCCGCACGCTGCTGGGGCGACGCCACCAGCGCCGCCTTCTGCCACGGCACGGTCGGGATCACGCGCAGCTCGCTGGCGCCCAGCAGCTCGACGAAACGGCGGCCCAGGGCCACGTGGCCATTATGGACGGGATCGAAGCTGCCGCCCAGCAGCGCGATGCAGCCGCTCACTCGGCCAGCCAGTCGCGGTGCGGCAGGAAGTCCGAATACAGCGCCGCCTCCGGCGTGCCGTCTTCCGGATGCCAGTCGTAGCGCCATTTGACCACCGGCGGCATCGACATCAGGATCGCCTCGGTGCGGCCGCCCGACTGCAGTCCGAACAGGGTGCCGCGGTCGAACACCAGGTTGAATTCCACGTAGCGGCCGCGCCGGTAAGCCTGGAAGTCGCGCTCCCGTTCGCCGTACGGCATGTCCTTGCGCGCCCGCAGGATCGGCACATAGGCGGCCAGGAACGCGTCGCCCACGCTTTTCATCATCGCGAAGCTGTCGTCGAACGGCAGCTCGTTGAAGTCGTCGAAGAAGATCCCGCCGACGCCGCGCGCTTCCCTGCGGTGCTTCAGATAAAAGTATTCGTCGCACCACTTCTTGAACCGTGGGTGCAGGTCGGCGCCGAATGGCGCCAGCGCGTCGCGGCAGGTGCGGTGGAAGTGGCGCGCATCGTCCGCGTTGCCGTAGTAGGGCGTCAGGTCCATGCCGCCGCCGAACCACCAGACCGGCGTGCCGTCGGCCGTGCTGGTGGAGAAGAAGCGCACATTCATGTGCACCGTCGGCACGTAAGGATTACGCGGGTGCAGCACCAGCGACACGCCCATCGCCTCCCAGGCGCGCCCGCCGATGCCGGGCCGGTGCGCGGCGGCGGATGGCGGCAGCTGCGCGCCCGTGACATGCGAGAAATTGCAGCCGCCCCGTTCCAGCACGGCGCCTTCCTCGATCAGCCGCGAGATGCCGCCACCGCCTTCCGGCCGCTCCCACGCGTCGCGCAGGAACGCGTTGCCGTCCGCCTGTTCGAGGGCGGCGACGATGCGTTCCTGCAGACCGAGCAGGTAGGCTTTGACTTGGACTGGATCGGGTTGGGACATGGATGTGCGTTGTCGTGGATGGCAGTGGTGAAAACCGGGGGCATGGTGCTGGCCTACATGCCAGCACCGCTACTCGGGCGAGGAGCAGGCTCCTTGAAACCCCTGCTCCGCTCCCCTGCGGGGACAGACCCCAAGCTAGCTGCCTGTCCCCGGTATTGCTAGTGCTTCAGGCCGCGCCAGCCGATATCGCGGCGGTACTGCATGCCGTCGAAGTGGATCTTCTCGACCGTCTCGTAGGCCTGCTTCTGCGCCATCTTGACCGAATCGCCCAGGCCGACGACGCACAATACACGGCCGCCATTGGTGACCAGCTGGCCGCCTGCCTCGGTGGTGCCGGCGTGGAACGTCACCGCTTCCGGCGTCTCGGCCGGGATGCCGTCGATCACGGCGCCCTTGGCCGGGTTGTCCGGATAGCCGGCGGCGGCCAGCACCACGCCCACGGCGGTGCGGCGGTCCCACTCCAGGCCCACGGTGTCGAGCGTGCCGTTGACCGCGTGCTCCATCACGTGCACCAGATCGGTCTTCAGGCGCGCCATGATCGGCTGCGTTTCCGGGTCGCCCATGCGGCAGTTGAATTCCAGGGTCTTCGGATTGCCGGCCGCGTCGATCATCAGGCCGGCGTACAGGAAGCCGGAGAAGGGAATGCCGTCCCGCGCCATGCCCTGGATCGTCGGGTTGATAATCTCGCGCATCACGCGCGCGTGCATCGCCGGCGTCACGATGGCGGCCGGGGAGTAGGCGCCCATGCCGCCCGTGTTCGGGCCCTGGTCCTGGTCCAGCAGGCGCTTGTGGTCCTGGCTCGTCGCCAGTGGCAAGACGTTCTTGCCGTCGCACATGACGATGAACGACGCTTCCTCGCCGGCCAGGAATTCCTCGATGACGATGCGCGCGCCGGCGTCGCCGAAGGCGTTATCGGACAGCATGTGGTCGACCGCCGCATGCGCCTCCTCCAGGGTCGTCGCCACGACCACGCCCTTGCCGGCGGCCAGGCCGTCGGCCTTGATGACGATCGGCGCGCCCTTCGCGTCCACGTAGGCGTGGGCCTGGGCCGCGTCGCCGAACGTCTCGTACTCGGCCGTGGGGATGCCGTGACGCTTCATGAACGCCTTGGCGAAGTCCTTGGAGGACTCCAGCTGGGCCGCTTCCCTGGTCGGGCCGAAGATCTTCAGGCCACGCGCGCGGAACAGGTTGACGATACCGGCCGCCAGCGGCACTTCCGGTCCCACCACCGTGAACGCGACGTGCTCGCGCACGACGAAGTCGGCCAGCTCGTGCAGGTCGCTGATCGCCACGTTCTGCAAGCGCTGGTCGCGCGCCGTGCCGCCGTTGCCGGGGGCGACGAAGACCATCTGCACTCGTTCCGATTGCGCCAATTTCCAAGCCAGCGCGTGCTCGCGGCCGCCGGAGCCGACTACCAGGATTTTCATAGGGACCGTTCGTTCAAGTTTGAGGATTGCGGGGGAAGCTTCTTCAAGATGGCCAGAGCAGCGCGGCAAGGCAGCCCGGTCATGCCATCTTGAAAAGGCTTCTGGGCTGGCCGAAGGGCGCAGGCTCCAGGAGCGGAAAAGGCGGCCCGTGGGCCGCCGTGTCACCAGGTCGTGCCGGATTACTCTTCGATCACGGCGTTGGTGTAGACCTCCTGCGTATCGTCCAGGTTTTCCAGCGCGTCCAGCAGCTTCTGCATCTTCAGCGCGTCCTCGCCCGTGAAGACCGTCTCGGTGGCCGGCTTCATGATGATCTCGGCCACCTCGGCCTTGAAGCCCGCCTTCTCCAGCGCGTCCTTGACGGCGGCGAAGTCGTTCGGCGCGCACAGCACCTCGAAGCCGCCTTCCTCGTCGGCCACCACGTCCTCGGCGCCCGCTTCCAGCGCGGCATCCATCAGCTTCGCTTCGTCCGTGCCGGGAGCGAACAGGAACTGGCCGCAGTGCTTGAACATGAACGACACGGAGTTCTCCGTGCCCATATTGCCACCGTATTTGTTGAAGGCGTGACGCACCTCGGCGACCGTGCGCACGCGGTTGTCGGTCATGCAGTCGACGATGATCGCCGCACCGCCGATGCCGTAGCCTTCGTAACGCACTTCCTCGTAGTTGGTGCCCTCGTCGCCGCCCGTGCCGCGCGTGATCGCGCGCTGGACGTTATCCTTGGGCATGTTGGCATCCGCCGCCTTGTCGACCGCCAGGCGCAGGCGCGGATTGGTGTTGATGTCGCCGCCGCCCATGCGCGCGGCAACCGTGATTTCCTTGATCAGGCGCGTCCAGATCTTGCCGCGTTTCGCGTCCGTTGCAGCCTTTTTATGCTTGATGTTGGCCCATTTGCTGTGTCCAGCCATGTTGACTCTTCCTTAGACGGTGTGCAATCGAGGGCGGTATTCTACCATACCGCCCCCTGCCGAATGCCCGTCGAAAGGCCTACATGACCGGGCTGGCGTCAGGCCAGCGGCACGTACTCGATGCCGGACTGGATGCTGCCGATGACCTGGGCCTGGTTCTCGGCGCTTTCGGCGAAACCGTACAGGATCTCGGCGCGCGAAACGCCCAGGCTGATGGAGTGCAACCAGGAGTCGAGACCAGGCTGGTCGGGTTCGCGGTGCAACGCATTGCGGTACAGATTGGTCAGGAAATCCGTATCGCTGGGCGCGCTGCCATACGTGCGCTGGAATTCCTCGCTTTCGATGAAACGCTGCGCCACTTCGTAGATATCGAAGCGACCGTTTTCGATCAGCCCCATCCAGAATCCCTGGCCCGCGATATCGGCCGGGCGCTTGAAGGTCGCCTGATATAGGCGGAAGACCTGGCCGGCCGTGCCGTCGATGTCATAAGCGCGGTACATGTCGTCGAAGTGGACGCGCTCGACATTGCTCAGCGTTTCCGTCGAGCCCGTCGTCGTGTTCTTGAAGCCGATATTGGTCGCGGTACGGGCGAATGTGTAGTCGCTCCACTTGCCAGACAAAACGGCCAGATCGACGCCAGCGCCGCCATCCACGGTATTGCTGCCGACTCCGCCTGCCAACTCGTCGTTGCCGATGCCGCCCAGCAGGCTGTCGTTGCCTTCACCGCCCAGCAGCGTGTCGATACCGTCGGCACCCGTCAGCGTATCGTTGCCGCTGCCGCCTTCCAGGCGGTCGCCGACCGTGTCCGGCAGGTTGCCGTTGGGGTTGTAGATGACGCCGCTGAACAGCTGATCGTCACCGCCGTTGCCGAGCAGGGTGTCGGCGCCGCCCTGGCCGTAAATGTAGTCCATGCCGTCAGTGCCCGGCAGGATATCGTTGTTCTGGGTTCCGCCGATCTGGTTTGGAATCGCTGCCATGATGTCATCCTTATAAGTTGAATAGCATTTTTGTAATGAAAAGCGTACGCTTAAAAGGCTGAGTTGTCGAACCTCTTTTCAATCGTGCGTCGGTGGTGTATTTCACACAACAGCTTGTTTCATAGACGTTTCCAGGCCCAAAGTGGGCTGCTATGATTTTGTAAATTTTTGTAAAATTACAACGGCGGAGACACAAATATGGACAGGCGGCAATTTTTAAGGCTGGGTGGTTTCCTTACGGTATCGGTGGCCACGGGTGGTCTGGCCGGCTGCGGGAGCAACGATTACGACGATCCGGACAGCGGCGGCCTGCCGCCGGCCAGCGGCGCCGCCTGGAGCTTCCCGCAAAGCGTGGCCTCGGGCGATCCTCGTCCGGACAGCATCGTGCTGTGGACACGTGCGGTACCGCCCGCCGCCGACCCGGCGGCGCCTGCGCCGAACGGCAGCGACGTCACGCTGCGCTTGCTCGTGACCAGCGGCGACAATGCGCGCCTGCTGGGCAGCAACGCGGCGCTGGCGGGCACGCCGGTGGCGGACCAGCGCCTGCCGCTGCGGGCCCAGTACGACAACACGGTGCGACACAAGCTGACCGGCCTGCAGCCGGGGCAGACCTACTACTACCAGTTCGTGGCCGGCGACGTACGCTCGAACGTGGGCCGCTTCCGCACGGCGCCGGCCAGCGGTGCCAGCGTGGACCAGCTGCGTTTCGCCACCCTGACGTGCCAGGACTGGAGCGTCAACCACTGGGGCGCGCTGGAGCACGTGGCGACCGAGGACAACCTCGATTTCATCCTGCATCTGGGCGACTACGTGTACGAGACGGTGGGCGAGGATTTCCAGCAAGGCCAGGCCGAGACGCGCCACGATGCGCTGCGCCTGCCGGACGGCACGCCGACCGGCGCTGGCGGCACGGCGCGCTACGCCACCACGCTGGCCGACTACCGCTACCTGTACAAGAAATATCGCAGCGACCGCCGCCTGCAGGCCGTGCACGAGCGCTACGCCTTCGTCGCGATCTGGGACGACCATGAGTTCTCGGACGACTGCTGGCAGGATGCCCAGACCTACGACGCCAGCCTGGCCGGCGGCAGCGGACTGCGCCAGACCCAGCGCCGGCGCGACGCCAGCCAGGCCTGGTTCGAGTTCATGCCGGCCGACGTCACGTTCGACGCGGCGCAGGCGGGCTTCGACAATATCCGCATCTACCGCCAGTTCGATTTCGGCACGCTGGCGCGCCTGGTGATGACGGACCAGCGCCTGTATCGCGCCGACCACGTGATTCCCGAGTCGGCGCAGGTGGGCCGTATCGGCAGCCGTTACCTGGTGCCGCAGGACCTGTACGAGCGCGCCGAGGCGCAGAAGCTGGCCGCCGGCGGCAACGATCCGCTGGCGCCCGTCAGCATGCTCGGCGCGACCCAGCGCGGCTGGTGGCAGCAGGCGATGACGGAAGCGCGCACGACCTGGAAGCTGTGGGGCAACGAGGTATCGCTGCTGCGCATGGGCCTGTCCGGCACCGACGCCATCGCCACGTTGCTGGCGCTGCAGGCCGTGCCGGTACTGGCGGCGTCGATCGGCAGCACCGCGCAGGCCACCGCCGGCAACGTGCCTCTGGCCGCCGCCATCGTGGCCGCCAGCACGGCCGGCGCCAGTGCCATTGTCGCGCAGGCCGGCGCGCAGGCCATCGCCGCCGTCGTGGCGGCCGATGGCGGCAGCGCGCAGCAGGTCGCTGCCGGTGTCGCGGCCGGACTGACGACGCCACAGGCGACGCTGGCCGCGACGGCCTACATGGGCGCGCTGTCGGCCAGCGGCGGTCCCACCGCTTCGGCCGCGGTGGCCGCGCATGCCATCGCGTTCGGCTACGTCAAGCCGGACGTGCAGGCGAAAAAAGTCGAGTCGCCCTTCGTCACGGCCAGCGGCAAGGCCGCCGCGCTGGCGCCGTACTTCCGCCGCTTCCTGCTCAACTGCGACCAGTGGGACGGCTACAACGCCGAGCGCAAGGCCCTGATGCGCCACCTGAAGGATAACCGCATCGGCAACGTGGTCGCGCTGACGGGCGACATCCACGCCTTCTTCGCCGGCACCGTCAGCGACGATTTCGACGCGGCCGGCGGTGGCACGCCCGTGATGGTGGACCTGGTGACGGCTGGCGCCAGCTCGGAGTCGTTCTTCTCCTACCTGCGTGACGCCGCGGCGGGCCTGGGCGACCTGGCCACCATCGTCTCGTATCCGGTCACGATTCCCGTGCCGGACGTGGGCAGCGTGAGCGTCAGCGTCAACCTGCTGGACTACACGCTGGGCAAGGCGGCGCCCACCACAGCCGCGCTGCTGGAGCAGATCCGCGTGCGATTGCGCGGCGCGCTCGCGGCGAAGGGCGTGCCGGAGGCGCGGCTGGACGCGACCACGCAGGCGGTGCTGGACAGCCTGGCCGGCAGCACCGATTTCGGCGTCACCCTGCTGAACCTGGCGGGCCAGTTGTCGGCGCTGAACAGCAACCCGTGGCTGCGCCATGTGAACACGGACGCGCAGGGCTACACGCTCGTCACCGTGACGCCAGCCAGCCTGACCGCGCGCTTCCGCCAGGTCAACCGCCTGGCCGGCAGCGTGGCGCCAGCGGGCACGATCGCGCGCGAGACCGTGGTGACGGTGACGTCGGGCAGCGTGGCCGTGACGGTCGGATAATGCGGGCGGCCGCCGGCGCCGTTGCATATTTGGCCGTACAATGGCCGGATGACCAAAAGCATAACGGACTCTCCCGCGGCGGCCGCGTCAGCCGGCATGGCAGGCGGCCTGACGCTGGCCATCGTCGGCGCCGTGCTGTTTTCCACAAAGGCCGTCGTGGCCAAGCTGCTGTACCGCTATCACATCGACGCGGTCACCCTGATCGCGTTCCGCATGCTGTTTTCGCTGCCGGTGTTCGCGGCGGTCGCGATCTGGCAGATGCGCATCGGACCGCCGCTGTCCTGGGCCGACCGCTGGCGCCTGATCGGCATGGGCCTGATCGGCTACTACCTCTCCAGCTTCCTCGACTTCCTCGGCCTGCAATACATCACGGTCGGCCTGGAACGGCTGATCCTGTTCCTGACGCCCACCTTCGTGCTGCTGATCTCCGCCACGGTGCTGAAGCAGCACATCGGCCGGCTGCAATGGCTGGCGCTGGCGCTGGCCTATGCCGGCATCGTGCTGGTGTTCCTGCACGACCTGCAGGGCGGCGGCAACGTCGTCCTGGGTTCGCTGCTGGTGCTGGGCTCCGCCGCCGCGTACGCGATCTACCTGCTGGCCTCCGGCGAGATGGTGCGCCGCATCGGCGCGCTGCGCCTGGTGGCATACGCGATGTGCGTGTCGAGCGCCGCCTGCCTGCTGCAGTTCTTCCTGCTGCGGCCGGCGTCCATGCTGGTGCAGCCGGCGCCGGTGTACTGGCTGTCGCTGGTCAATGGCCTGCTGTGTACCGTGGCGCCCGTGTTCATGACGATGATCGCGGTGCAGCGCGTCGGCGCCGGCATCGCGTCGCAGGCCGGCATGGTCGGCCCCGTCTCCACCTTGTTCCTGGGCGCCGTGATCCTGGCCGAGCCGGTAACGGCCTGGCAGCTGGGCGGCACGGCGCTGGTACTGGCCGGGATCTGGCTGCTGTCGAAAGTAAAGAAGTCCGCCTGACCCCTTGACGAAAGAGACCACGATGATTCCGCGCATTGCCCTGATCGCCCACGACAAGAAAAAAGACGACATGATCGCGCTGGCCGGCGAATACGCCGATTTCCTGCGCCGCTGCACGCTGACGGCCACCGGTACCACGGGCGGGCGGCTCGTCGCCGAACTGGGCCTGCCGGTCGATCGCAAGCACAGCGGCCCGTTCGGCGGCGACCTGCAGATCGGCGCGCTGCTGGTGGAGGGCCAGATCGATGCCGTCATCTTCCTGCGCGACCCGATGACGCCGCAGCCGCACGAACCGGACATCAACGCGCTGGTGCGCGCCTGCGACGTGCACAACGTGGCTTGCGCCACCAACGTGGCGACGGCGCACCTGGTGCTGTCGCAGCTGGAAGCGGCGATGGCGGCCGCGTGATCCACCCCCATCCTTGAAAACGGAGGCAAGCATGAGCAAGGCGATCCGCATGGCCCGCACGGGCGGCCCGGAAGTGCTGGAGTACGTGGACGTCGCCGTCGGTCCGCCCGGTCCCGGCGAAGTCACCGTGCGCCACGAGGCCATCGGCATCAACTTCATCGACATCTACTTCCGCACCGGCCTGTACCCGCAGCCGCTGCCGAACGGCCTGGGCCAGGAAGGCGCCGGCACCGTGGAGGCGGTGGGCGAGGGCGTCACGCACGTCAAGGTGGGCGATCGCGTGGCCTACGCGGCGCGGCCGAACGGCGCCTACGCGCAGGTGCGCAACATGCCGGCCACGCACCTGGTCGTGCTGCCCGAGCAGATCGGCTTCGAGACGGCCGCCGCCGCGATGCTGCAGGGGATGACGGTGCAGTACCTGCTGCATCGCACCGCGCACCTGAAGCCGGGCGACACGGTGCTGTGGCATGCGGCGGCCGGCGGCGTCGGCCTGATCGCCTGCCAGTGGGCCAAGGTGCTGGGCGTGAACCTGATCGGCACCGTCAGCTCGGCGGAAAAGGCGGCGCTGGCGATCGAGCACGGCGCCACCCACGTCATCGACTACACCAAGGAGAACTTCACCGAGCGCGTGCGCGAGCTGACCGACGGCGAAGGGGTCGCGGTGGTGTACGACTCGATCGGCAAGGACACGTTTGCCGGCTCGCTCGACTGCCTCAAGCCCCTCGGCCTGATGGTCAGCTTCGGCAACGCCTCCGGCCCGGTGCCGGCGTTCGCGCCGGCCGAGCTGCAGTCGCGCGGCTCGCTGTTCTTCACCCGGCCCACCTTGGTGCACTACACCGCCACGCGCGAGGACCTGGAGGCGACGGCGCGTTCGCTGTTCGGCGTGCTCTCCAGCGGCGAGGTGAAGGTCGCCATCAACCAGCGCTACCACCTGCAGGATGCGGCCAAGGCGCATGTCGATCTCGAAGCGCGCCGCACCACCGGCTCCTCGATCCTGTTGCCCCACTGAGGCTCGCATGGCCGAACCCGTCGAAGATAACGGCGTGCCGAAATTCGGCCGCCTGCTGATCGTGCTGCTGCTGGCGGTGGCGCTGGTCGGCTTGATCGCCTATGCCAGCGAACGGTGGTTCGCATGAGGCGCCTGCTGGCACTGGCACTGGCCGTCGCCAGTGCCGCCGCGTACGCGCAACTGCCCGCGCCCCCCGCGGACTGGCGCGAGTGATCGTGCCGATGAAGCTGTACGTCGGCCGGCCGCGCGGCAATGGCCGGTTCTACCAGCCGGATATTGCGTTGCGGACGGTGGGATGGGGGTCTGCGGAATTGCTGAAGCTGATCGAATCTCAGGCAAAGTAAAACCGAGGCCGCCATAGTTGCGAGATCTGCACGGCTTTGCTTGCTGATTGCAACCATGTTGCATTTTTTAAAAGATTCTGTATTTCTCCCAGTTACTTTCTTGGACAATGACCATGGAGAAATTATGAAGATGCAACGGAAGCTGCTCTTGCTCGCTGCGCTGGCGTTATCCTCGCCAGCCGCCATGGCGGAACTGATGGCTTCGCTGGACATCACGACCCGCCATGTCAGTGCGGTACCTGAGCCGGCAGCTGGCGCATTGTTGATTGCTGGACTGGGTGTGCTGGGAATGGCGGCGCGACGTCGTCGTGCACGAACCTGATACCGGTTCCAGGACGCGCGGGTGCCTGTCACTAATGCCGCCAAGTTAAGGAAAATTATCAGCTAGCCGCAGACGTCTTTGCACCCAAAAGCGGAGAGCTGGGGTCAGACCCGGCGGGTCTGACCCCGGTTTTGGGCTTGGGGTTGAGCGATACGCCTGCGGCCCAATGAGTCTTACATCCTTAACTTAGACATCATGTATTGGACCTGCCGACCTCAAACAACGCGGGTTAAGCTTTAGGTTCCGAAGAACCATGGGCGCAGAGCCGAAATTGAGGAGGCAGGTCATGGAACAGTTTATCAAGAATGTCGGACTCGATACCCACAAGGCGACGATCGCCGTTTCGGTTGCCGATTCAGAAGGCGAGCTGCGTTACATGGGTGAAATCCCGAACACATCCGAGGCGATTGCTAAGCTGGTAAAGCAGCTCGGCAAGGATGGCGCGAAACTGGTGTTCTGTTACGAAGCTGGCCCTTGTGGCTCTGTGATTTTCCGCCAGCTTAGGGGACTGGGTCTGGAGTGCTTGGTGGTGGCACCGTCGCTGATTCCGAAGAAAGCTGGTGACCGCGTCAAGACCGATCGCCGTGACAGCATGATGTTGGCTCGCCTGCTTCGTGCCGGTGAACTCACTCCAGTGTGGGTACCCGATGATGCGCAGGAGGGATTACGCGACTTGACACGGGCACGCGAGGATATGAAGGCGCTGCAGTTGAAGGCTAAGCAGCGGTTATCCGCTTTCCTGTTGCGTCATGGGAAAAGCTACGATGGCAAGAGCAACTGGACGCAGGCGCATTTCCGCTGGCTGGAGCAAATGAAGTTTGCGAGTCGGACGCAGCAAATCGTCTTCCAGGAATACGTCGATACGGTCAAGGCGCTGACTAAGCGCGTTGACGGACTAGATCAGCAACTGGAAGCAGAAGCCACGGCATCGGCACTCTGGCCAATGATCGAAGCGTTGATGGCGCTACGGGGTGTCAATCTGCTCACCGCCGCCACCGTGATGGCGGAAATCGGCGACCTGCATCGCTTTGCCACCGCACCGCAATTTATGGCCTATTTGGGACTGGTGCCGAGCGAGCACTCAAGTGGGGCAAGCAAATCGCGAGGCAGCATCACCAAGACCGGGAACGGGCACGTACGTAAGGTGCTCATCGAGTCGGCATGGACCTACCGGTACCCAGCCCGTAAGACAGCTCACTTGCAGCGCCGTGCCGAGAAGACGTCAGACGAGGTCCAGGAGATCGCCTGGAACGCCCAAAAGCGGCTCTGTGCGCGCTATCGCGCGATGGGCGAGAGGGGCAAACTCAAAGTACAGGCATGCACGGCGGTGGCGCGCGAGCTGGCAGGCTTCATCTGGGCCATCGGCCAAGTGACGCCGCGCGTCATGCCAACGACGTAACGGAGCCGATCGTGAACGTACAGCGTGGTGGTAGCAGAATGGGCAACGGTGGGAGAACCCTCGGTGCCGCTATGAGGCAGCCAGCAATGGACTGATCCTCCAACTTAGAGCGAGGCAGCTCCCCGACGAATCGGTTGTCATGCGGTACCCAACCCGCGCATATCAGACTGATCAACCGTCGGAATGCCGCCCGTTCTGCTACCAGCACGCTGTGCTAAAACGATTTTTTACGAAAAGCGTTGACAGGTCCAATACATATCAGCGGCATTAGTGCCTGTCACCGGTGGTCATTGCAACTCGAGCTCGACCCGCTTGGCCTTGCCGCTCTCGCCCGGGAACTCCTTGAACGCGCTCTGCACCAAGAGCGGCATCACCTGCGGCGTGGATTGCCGGCGGCTGGTGTTCTGCACCGTCACGTCATACAGCTTGCTGCCGGCCATGTCGGCGATCTGCACGTTCAGCTTGCGCTCGTAGTTGTGCACGATGACTTCGCGGTACTCGGTCGGGCCGAACATCCACGGGTCGTAATAGGGCCGGAAGCCGAAGTAGCGGTAGCGGTAGCGCGACGGGTAGTAGCCGCGGTACGGCCAGCCGTACGGGCCCCAGTAGGGCGACATCGACCAGTAGGGATCGATCACCTGCAACTGGCGCGTGGGCCGGTCGGTGGTGGAAAACGACATGTCGACGCGCAGCTTCGCGCTACCCGGCGAGCCCGCGCGGCTGAAGCCCAGCCGGTCCAGTTGCGCGGCGACCAGCTCCTGGTAGCTGCGGTATTCCAGCGTGTCCTCGGCCGGTGCCGGCGTGCCGAAGACATACGATTTCTCCTGCAGCTGCGCGGGCCACTGGTGGAACACGGTGACATCGCTGCGGATCGTCGACGCGCACCCGGTCAGCAGCAGGGCGCCCGCTGCGGCAAGGATGGCCAAGCATTTCATGATCTTCCCCCAAATACGCTGTTGTGATGCTTTGTATAAACGGTTTTTTACAGAATTCAGTGTAATTCCATTGCCTTGCCAGCGCTCGATTATTACAGAATGTTACGGGCGCCGGGAAAGCTGAAAAGAATCGGACGTCGCCCCTTGCCGGTGTTGGTAAAATATCCTTTTGTCCTTCCCTCCGGCGACCCCATGAGAACCGACAGCCCGCAGACGATCTATCGTAAAGACTACACCCCGCCCAGCTACCTGGTGGAAACCGTGGAGTTGGGCTTCGATCTCGATCCCGCCCGCACCATCGTGGCCAACCGCGTCACCCTGCGCCACAATCCGGACAGCAACAGTCGCGACCTCGTCCTGCATGGAGAGGATATCGAACTGGTGGCGCTGCGCCTGAATGGCACCGAACTGAACCCGGGTCAATACATACTGGGGGCGAACACGCTGACCATCAAGGCCGCGCCGCTCAATGCCGTGCTGGAAATCGAGACGACGTGCGTGCCGCAGGACAACACGACCCTGTCCGGCCTGTATGTCTCGAACGGCAGCTTCTACACCCAGTGCGAGGCCGAAGGCTTCCGTCGCATCACCTACTTCCCGGACCGCCCCGACGTGATGGCGAAGTACACGGTGATGCTGCGTGCGGACAAGGAAAAATATCCCGTGCTGCTGTCGAACGGCAACCTGATCGAGGAGGGCGACCTGCCCGACGGGCGTCATTACGCCAAGTGGGAAGACCCGTTCAGGAAGCCCTCCTACCTGTTCGCGCTGGTCGCGGCGCGCCTGGTCTGCCAGGAAGAGACGTACACGCTGCAGTCCGGCCGGGAAGTGCTGCTGCAGGTGTGGGTCGAGGATGGCAACCTGGACAAGACCGACTATGCGATGCAGTCGCTGAAGAACTCGATCCGCTGGGACGAGGAGCGCTGGGGCCTGGAGCTGGACCTGGACCGCTTCATGATCGTCGCCGTGGGCGACTTCAACATGGGGGCGATGGAAAACAAGGGCCTGAACATCTTCAACACCAAGTTCGTGCTGGCCAATCCGGCCACGGCAACCGACGTCGACTATGCCGGCATCGAGGCCGTCGTCGGCCACGAGTACTTCCACAACTGGACCGGCAACCGCGTCACCTGCCGCGACTGGTTCCAGCTGTCGCTGAAGGAAGGCCTGACGGTATTCCGCGACCAGGAATTCTCGGCCGACATGATCGGCACCGCCAGCGGCCGCGCCGTGACCCGCATCGACCAGGTACGCACCCTGCGCCAGGCCCAGTTCCCCGAGGATGCCGGCCCGATGGCGCACCCGGTGCGGCCCGACTCGTTCGTCGAGATCAACAATTTCTACACGGTGACCGTGTACGAGAAGGGCGCCGAAGTGGTGCGCATGTACCAGACCCTGCTGGGCCGCGACGCCTTCCGCAAGGGCATGGACCTGTACTTCGCGCGGCACGACGAGCAGGCCGTCACGTGCGACGACTTCCGCGCCGCCATGGCGTCGGCCAGCGGCCGCAACCTGGACCAGTTCGAGCGCTGGTATAGCCAGGCCGGCACGCCGGTGGTCACGGCCAGCACCAGCTACGATGCGCAAAGCCAGGTGTACGAACTGACTCTGGCGCAGCGCTGCCCGCCCACGCCGGGCCAGCCGAGCAAGCTGCCGTTCCATATCCCCGTCGCCGTCGGCCTGCTGGGCGCGGACGGCTTCGACCTGGCGCTGAACGAGAACGGCGATACCACCGTCGTGCTGGAGCTGACGCAAGCGCAGCAGACCTTCCGCTTCGAGGCCATCCGGGAAGCGCCCACGCCGTCGCTGCTGCGCGACTTCTCGGCACCGGTGATCCTGGAATATCCGTACACGGACGACGAACTGGTGCACCTGTTCCGCCACGACAGCGACCCGGTTAACCGCTGGGAAGCAGGGCAGCGCCTGGCGATGACGCGCCTGTTGAAGCTGACCGCGGCCGTCCAGCAGGGCGCCGAGCTGGAGCTGGACTACGGCTTCATCGCGGCGCAGCGCGCGCTGCTGCTGGACGACGGCCTGGACGCCGCCTTCCGCGAGCAGGCGCTGATCCTGCCGTCCGAATCGGTGGTGGCCGACCAGATGGACGTGGTCGATCCGCGCGCCATCCACACGGCACGCCAGTTCATGCGCAAGACCATCGCCACCGTGCTGCGCGCCGAGCTGCTGAACGCCTACGCGGCCAACGAGACGCCGGGGCCATACAGTCCGGATGCCGTCTCGGCCGGCAAGCGCGGCCTGAAGAACCTGGCGCTGGCCTACCTGTGCGCCGCGCCCGACGCGCACGTCATCGACCTGGCCCGCCGCCAGTTCGAGAATGCGACCAACATGACCGACCGCGCGGCGGCGCTGGTCGCGCTGATCCACAGCGGCGCGGACGCCGAACAGGCGCTGCGCAGCTTCTACGAGCAGTTCGAGCACGAGGCGCTGGTGGTGGACAAATGGTTCGCCATCCAGGCCCACGCGCCGGCTACCGACGTGGCGCGCGTGCGCGAACTGATGCAGCATCCCGCCTTCACGCTGAAGACGCCGAACCGGGCCCGCAGCCTGCTGTTCAGCTTCTGCAACGGCAACCCTGCGCAGTTCCATGCGCCGGACGGCAGCGGCTACGAGTTCTGGGCCGAGCACGTCATCAAGCTCAATGCCCTGAATCCGCAGGTGGCGGCGCGCTTCGCCCGCACGATGGACCGCTGGCGCCGGTACGACCCGGCGCTGCAGGCGCACATGCGCACGGCGCTGGAGAAGGTGGCGGGCGCGCAGAAGCTGTCCAACGACGTGCTGGAAGTGGTCAGCAAGGCGCTCTCCAACTGACATCGACACGAACATAGACGCGCGCGCCACCGCCGGTGGCGCCGCGCGCACGGTTTTTTATTTTCCAACCCAAGGGACTTCATGAAACGAATCAGTCTTACTCAACACCTCGTTGAGGAACAACGCCAGCACAACACGATCCCGGCCGAACTGCGCCTGCTGATCGAGGTGGTGGCCCGCGCGTGCAAGACGATCAGCCACTCCGTCGGCAAGGGCGCGCTGGGCGACGTGCTGGGCGCGCTGGAATCGGAAAACGTGCAGGGCGAAGTGCAGAAGAAGCTGGACGTGATCTCGAACGAGATCCTGCTGGAAGCGAACGAATGGGGCGGCCACCTCGCCGCGATGGCATCGGAAGAGATGGAGTCGATCCATCCGATCCCGAACCGCTATCCGAAGGGCGAATACATGCTGCTGTTCGATCCGCTGGACGGCTCGTCGAACATCGACGTCAACGTCTCGATCGGCACGATCTTCTCCGTGCTGAAGGCGCCGGAAGGCATGACGACGCCGACCGAGCAGGACTTCATGCAGGCCGGCAGCAAGCAGGTCGCCGCCGGCTATGCCGTGTACGGCCCGCAGACGATGCTGGTGCTCACCACCGGCAATGGCGTCAACTGCTTCACCCTGGACCGCGAAATGGGCTCGTGGGTGCTCACGCAGCGCAATATGCAGATCCCGGCGAAAACCAAGGAATTCGCCATCAACATGTCGAACCAGCGTCACTGGCACCCGCCGGTGCAGCGCTACATCAACGAACTGCTGGCCGGCAGCACGGGCCCGCGCGGCACCGACTTCAACATGCGCTGGATCGCCTCGATGGTGGCGGACGTGCACCGCATCCTGAACCGCGGCGGCATCTTCATGTATCCGGCCGACATCCGCGACCCGAGCAAGCCGGGCAAGCTGCGCCTGATGTACGAAGCGAATCCGATGGCGTTCATCGTCGAACAGGCCGGCGGCATGGCGACGGACGGCAAGCACCGCATCCTCGACATCCAGCCGGAGAAGCTGCACCAGCGCGTGCCGGTCTTCTTGGGCTCGCGTGACGAGGTGGCGGTAGTCACCGGCTACCACCACGCCTGAGCACGAGGATTCATGCGGCTTGGCGCTGGGCCTGTGGGAAATTTGAAAAAATTTCGCATCAGACCCTAGTCAACGGCAAGATCAGTTGCTAAAATGTGGCCTCTTTCGATGCAGCACTGATCGAAACGAAACAAGGTTAAACAGGTTTCCAGGTTTAGCCGCTGTAGCTCAGTCGGTAGAGCAGCGCATTCGTAATGCGAAGGTCACCAGTTCGATTCCGGTCAGCGGCACCAAAAAAGCGAGAAGGGCCACCCAAGCGGGTGGCCCTTTTTGCATTGTGACTGCGGTACGTTGTCGGCATGCGTGTACCGCCGGTTTCGATCTGGCTATCTTCCTGGCGGCAGCGACGCCGTTCGTACTATACGAGGCTGAGTTCGTCAGTTCAGAGCAAGTTGCGTGATACTCTCGCGAGCGGGAACGAAGATCTTGTCGATTTTTCGAACGCAATGAACTTGGGAGTACAAATTGGTTTGCGTGATTCCCAGTTGCGCTTTTAAAAGTTCAACGCATCCATCTAACAACGGTCCTCGGTGCCGTCTTGCTTCAAGTTAGTGAAAAGCCGCGCGGAGAACCGCGCGGCTTTCGCTGGAGAGGTCATTCAAGCAAGCTGGCGGGCGGCCGGACGGGCCAGCAGCTGATCGACGCTGAAGGCGCCGGCGCCGAAGGCCACGACTTGCAGCAGGCCGCCGGCCATCGCAAAGTTCTTCAGCAGATGGATCAGCTGGTTCTGGTCGCCGATGGCGTGGTGGAACGCCAGGCCCGTCACGATCGAGAACGCTGCCAGCACGGCGGCGACGGCGCGCGCCTTGACGCCCAGGACGAGCAGCAGGCCGCCGCCCAGTTCGACCGCGATGGCGATCGCAAGACCCAGCGTGGCGAACGGCAAGCCCACCGACTGGATGTAGCCGATCGTCGCTTCTGGCGCGGCGATCTTGCCGATCGCGCTGATGACGAAGATGGTCGCGAGCAGCGCGCGGCCGATGGCGGGAACGAAGGAGTTGGTGCCGGCGTTGTTGGAGAAGAAGGTAGTCATGATGGTTCTTTTCAGCGTGGTTGGGTTTTGCCGCACACCTTGGTTTGTCTGCAGCGTTGAAGCCATCTTAGGTCGTCACGAGCCATCTGGATAGCCTATATAAATAGATGCGATGTATCTATCTTTAGTATGGATCTAGAAGGCAGCGGTATTCGCTTGTCATCGCCTTATACCCAATCGGAGGCGTCGGATGCCCGGCTTCGGTCGCAGCGCTGAAGGACTATGTTCCCGGCGAGCTGCTGCGCGAGCGCAAGGCGCGTGGGTTGGACGATATCCATGGCGAGATTCACCCACATGCCCCGTGCAGGAGCCCGTGGTGGTGCCGGCCGTGGCGGAGCCGATGCTGGTGTGGATCGTGTCGGACGAGGCGGTCGTCGAGGAGCGCCCGCTGGGCGGGGACTGGCTGGCAGTGTGGTGGACGCTCTTGAACTTCGGGACCAGGGCGTGCCAGACCTTGCCGTAATCGCCGGCGGTGGCGCGCACGCGCAGGTCGAGGTCGAGGTCGAAATCGTCGGAAAGGCTCAGGTCCGTCGCGCTGAAGTCATACCAGCGCGCCAGGTCGATGCGGAAGTTGAAGTCCAGGTCGCCCGCGTCGCGCTCCCAGCCCGTCATGATCCAGTCGCGGTGCGGTTCGGCCGGACTGGCCGGGCCGGATGCGGCGCAGTTGACTGGCGGCTTGGCGGGCGGGCGCGCCCCAGGCCTGGGGCGCGAGCGAGAGCGCGGCAATGGCAATGGCGATGTGTTTCATGATGCTCCTCATCGTTGTCGATGGCGGCATCATCGCGCGGCGCGGCCAGGCCGTCTGCCACGCCCTTGCGCCGGCTGTCGGGACCTTGCTGTCCCGTGCCGGCGCTGTCCGTCAGATCACCGCCAGCAAGCCTTACCCCAGGCGGCGCCGTGTAATCGACGAAGTCGTTTGCAAACAGTTCGTTAGCCCAGTCTGACGAGGTTCACGGCCGGCAGCACGCCGCCGGGGAACTGCTGCAGGGCGCCGCCCACTGCCAGGCTGCCCAGGTCGATGCCGGCAAAGCCGAGGCGCTCGATCAGGCCCGCCACGACGGCTTTCGCTGCGCCGTCGTCGCCGGACTGGAACACCACACGGCGCCCGCCGCCCTGCCGCGGATCGCTCGCCAGCACGCTCGCCAGCAGCGTGTTGAACGCTTTCACCACGCGCGCGCCGGGCACCAGGCCGGCGAAGACCTGGCTGGAATTGCGGCCACCCAGTTCGGCCAGCCGGTAGCCCGGCAGCAGTACCGGGTTATTGGCGTCGATGACGATGCGGCCATTCCAGTCGATGCCGGCCAGCGCTTCCTCCAGCCGCGACCAGTTGACGCTGACGAATACCAGATCGGCTTCGGCGGCCTGGCGCGGCGTGCCGGCGCTGGCATGCGGGCCGAGGCCGTCGACCACGGCGGCCAGCGAGTCCGGGCCGCGGCTGTTGCTGAGGATGACGTCGATGCCGGCGTTGACCAGCTGCCTGGCGAAAGCCTGGCCGATGGCGCCCGCGCCGATGATGCCGACGGTCTTGATGGTGGCGGTGGTGCTGGTGGTGGCTGTTGTGGTGGTCATGATGTTCTCCTGGTTGACGTTGGAGCGCGTTTCCTGCGCTGATGGGATCAGTGTAGAGCGATCGGTAGGCGTGATAAACGCGCCATTTGGTACTCCACTGTTCCCTACGCGAGGATAATCGTCCGGACCGTGCCGCGGCTGTCGCGGTCTTGCGCTGGCAGGGCACGGTTATTGGCCGCGCGGCTTTTTTGCGCGTTACAGCAAGCCGCCGGCGCGCAACCGCGCGCCGATACGCGCGATTTCCCGTTCGCCACGTTCCAGCGCGGCCTGGCTGGTGTGCACCGAGTAGTATCCGGTGACCAGGTCGTGCGGATGGCGCGGCGCCGAGCCGAGCACGAACTCGGTCTTGCCGCGCGCCGTGAAGACGAGTTCTCCGCTGCCTTGCTCGAACACGGCCACTTCCCGTTCGAGTGTGGTGCCGGCCGTGTCGACGGCGCCGCGGCCCACCGCCACCCAGGCGACGTCGTGGCCCGCCGGCGGCTGGTAGCGCCAGATCTCGCCATCCCGCAGCGTCACGTGCAGGTAGTTGATCGGAGCGCGTGGGGCAATCGGGCTGGCGGCTGTCCCGTGCCGGCCGATCACCACCCGGGCCGGACCTTCCGACGGCACCTGTTCCGGCGCCAGGTAGATGCTTTGCGCAGGGCCGTTCTCGTCTTCCGGCGGCAGCGCGAGCCACAGCTGGAAGCCGGTCACGGCGCCGCCGGCGGCAGGTCCACCCTCGTGCCAGACACCGCCGCCGGCGCGCATCCACTCGATGCCGCCGGCCGGCAGCATGCCGTGGCTCCCGGTGCTTTCGCGGTACTCCAGCGCGCCGTCGAGGATGACGGTCACGGTGGCGATGCCCGAGTGCGGATGCATGCCCATCTTGTGGCGGCTCGATGCCAGCTCGAACAGGTCGACGAAGACGAACGGCTTGATGTGTTGGCCCAGGTCGCCAGGGCTGACGAGGCGGGTGACCCCGCCGCCAGTCCGGCCGCTGGTGCGGTAGCTGATGGGACGCGTGGCGGCAGAATCGGGACGAGCATTCATGGGGTTTCTCCAAGTGGTATGCAGTCATCCTGGGCCTCGCCGGTCGATCCAGGTAGCCGATATAATTCGATACGTTGAATCCAAGGAGTAGATGGATGCTGGACGCGCTGTCGTTGGACCAGTTACGCACCTTTATCGCCGCCGCGGAGGAGGGCAGCTTCTCGGCCGCCGGGCGGCGCCTGCGCCGCGCGCAATCGGTCGTCAGCCATACGCTGGCCAACCTCGAACTACAAGTGGGCTTTTCCCTGTTCGAGCGCACCGGCCGCTATCCCGTGCTGACGGAGCAGGGCCGGGCGCTGCTGGACGAAGCCCGCGCGACAGTGGGCAGCATGGACGCATTCAAGGCGCGTGCCCGCACCCTGGCCGAAGGGCTGGAGCCGGAACTGGCCGTGGCGGTGGACGTGATGTTCCCGATCGCCACGCTGACGGCGGCGGTGCAGGCGTTCCAGCGCGAGTTCCCGTCCACGCCATTGCGGCTGTACGTCGAAGCGCTGGGGGCCGTCGTGCAGCCGCTGCTGGCGGGCCAGTGCCGGATCGCGATCATCGGTTCGCTGCCGGACGTGCCGGCCGGTTGCGTGTCGCAATACCTGCTCGACGTCGGCGCCGTGACCGTGGTGGCGCCGGGCCACCCGCTGGCGCAGGTCCAGGGCGTGGTGCTGCGCAAGGTCGCCGAGCAGCATGTGCAGCTGGTGCTGACGGACCGCTCGTCGCTGACGCAGGGCCGCAACTTCGGGGTGGTATCGGACAAGACCTGGCGGCTGGCCGACCTGGGCGCCAAGCATTCGTTCCTGCGCGCGGGTCTCGGCTGGGGCCACATGCCGCTGCACATGGTCGAAGGCGACCTGCGTGACGGTGCGCTGGTACGCATCGAACTGGAGACCAGCCCCACGCGCGGACCGGGCTTCTCGATGCACGCGATCCACCGCAAGGACCAGCCGCCCGGACCGGCGGGCCGCTGGTTCGTCGCCCGGCTGCAGCCATCCCGGCTCCAGGAAAGTCAGGCGCGCGGCGGACCGGGCGGCAGCGTGTAGGGGCTGGCGCGGAACAACTCGATCATCCAGTCGACGAAGACGCGTACCCGCGCGCTCAAGTGCCGGTTGGCCGGGTAGATGATGTGCAGCGGTACATCCGGACCGCGCCAGCCGGCCAGCAGCGGTACCAGCGCGCCGCTGTCGATGTGGCGTCCCGAAATGAACGCCGGCGCGTGCATGATGCCCAACCCGGCCAGCGCGGCCGACAACAGCGCCCCGCTCTCGTTGACGGAGACGAAGTGCCGGCCTTTCACCTGCACGGTTTCGTCGCCGCGCGCCAGCGCGAGCGGCTGGAAGCGGTTCGATCCGGCGAAGACATAGCGGATCAGCGTGTGGCCATCCTCGAGCTCGGACGGGTGAGCGGGCACCCCATGCGCCGCCAGGTAGGCCGGGCTGGCGCAGACGGCCTGCGGCAGTCTGCCCAGCGGGCGCGCGATCAGCGAAGGGTCTGTCACCGTGCCGGCACGGATCACGCAATCGACCCGCTCGCCCACCAGGTCCACCGGGCGGTCGCTGGCACCGATATCGATCTGCACGTCCGGATAGCGCGCGTGGAACGCCGCCAGCGACGGCATCAGCAGCAGCGAGGCGACGGTGGTGCCCATGTCCACCCGCAGGCGGCCGCGCGGATGGCTGCGGGCGCGCGCCAGCTCGTCTTCCACCTCGTCCCATTCCTCCACCAGCCGCGCCATCCGCTCGTAATAGGCGGTGCCGTCGCTGGTGGGCGATACGCGTCGCGTGGTGCGGTTCAACAGCTTGATGCGCAGGTGCGCCTCGAGTTGCTGCACCAGCTTGGTGACGGTATTGCGCGGCAGTTGCAGCGTATCGGCGGCGCGGGCGAAACTGCCCGTTTCCACCACGCGCAGGAAGGTGCGGACAGCGGTGAGGTTATCCATGCGAGTCGATGTCGTGAAGTGACGGCGATTATCGGCGCGAACCGTTGGCCTGGCAACGCTGCCATGCACCCCGCGCTCAGGCGTTCAAACCTTCGCCTGGACGTCATGCGCATGTCGCGATGACGATACCGCAAGCGCACCGCCTCGGGAAGTGGTCAGGACCAATGGCCGAGCTTGTCGCATCGCAGCAAAATATTTGTACCGAGCGTGATTTTTAGTGAACTTAAAGCAACAAACTAGTATTACAATATCAGCCGTTTGCCCGCGCTGTCGCGGGCATGTTGGAACACAAGGAGGCGCGTTTGCCACCACTCGTCAACGATGCGGCATTCAATATTTCGCGCTTGCGCGCCGAATTCCGGGACCGGACCATCGAGTCCCACTTCAACCGCCACCAGCTGCCGCGTACCCAGTCGCAGGTGCGCCTGGCGCTGCTGTTCTGCGCCACCTTCTACGTCGCCTTCGCGCTGACGGACGTGCTGGCGCTGGGTCCCGGCAACGACGCCCTGATCCTGCTGCTGGGCCGCATCTCGGTCGCGGTCAGTGCGCTGCTGAGCTGCGCGATGACGTACTGGTATCCCCATTCGGTGCGCCGCATCTGGCTGGGCGCCAGCGTCACGGAAATCATCGGCATGAGCACCTTCATGCTGGTGGTGCTGTACCGCCCCGACGAGACGCCCTGGCACGCGATGGCGATCTCCATCATGGCCCTGGTGGTTTACCTGTACATTCCGAACCGGATCGCCTATGCGCTGCCGATCGGGATCGTCGCGACGACGGTCTTCGTCGGCCTGGTGATCTACCTGGATCGCCTGACGGATACCGAACTGGTGACGATGATCATGCTGCTCGTGCTGGCGAACGGCTTCGGCTGCATGGCGGCGCACCGCTACGCGCTGATCCGGCGCGAGGAGTTCCGGGTGCAGTCGTTCCTGAAGAACCTGTCCGAGCGCGACCCGCTGACGGGCTGCCACAACCGCCGCTACCTGCAGCAGGAACTGCTGAACATGGAATTGTCGCGGGCGCGCCGCTTCCGGCAGCCGCTGGCCGTGGTCATCTGCGACATCGACCACTTCAAGGCCATCAACGACACCTACGGCCACGCGGCGGGCGACGCGGTGCTGATCACGTTCGCCAACCTGCTTCGCTCCATGACGCGCGAGAACATCGACAGCGTGATCCGCTACGGCGGCGAGGAATTCCTGATCGTACTGCCGGAAACGGACCTGGGCGGCGCCGTGCAGCTGGCCGAACGCATGCGCGGCGCGCTGATCGGCTCCGGCACCGAGGTAACGCCAGGACGCGTCGTTGGCGTGACCGCCAGCTTCGGCGTCACCGCCGTCAATTTCGCCCTGGTCGAGCAGCGCTTCGCCCAGGAGCTGCTGGTCGACACGGCCGACCGTCTGCTGTATTCCGCCAAGAGCAGTGGCCGCAACAACGTCAAGGCGCTGGAATTCTTCGGCCGCGAGAGCGGCGCGTTCGAGACGCACAAGGTGGCTGCGTAGCGCAGCAAACGCCAGGGACAGGTGCCGATGCCGATGCCGCCAGGTTAAGGAAGTTTCTCAGCCTGCCGCAACGTCTTTGCACCCGGAAGCGCAGAGCCGGGGTCAGACCCGGCGGGTCTGACCCAGTTTCCGGTCGGGGTGGAAGAATGCGCCTGCGGCCAGACATGTCTCACGTCTTTAACTCAGCGGCATCAGGGACAGGTGCCTGTCCCCGCTGCCTGACGCCTGTCAGTAGCTGGTGATGGCCGAAGGCTGGCCGCCCTTGAAGGTGAAGATCGTCACCGGCGAGGACTTCATGTCGCCCTTGGCGTCGAACGCATAGCTGCCGGCCACGCCCTGGTAACTGCCGGCGGCGATCGCGGCGCCCACCTTGACCGGGTCGACGGTATTGGCCTGCTGCATGGCCTGGGCGTACAGGTTGACGGCGTCGTAGTACGAAGCGGCGTAGACGTCCGGCTCGGCGTTGAAGCGCTTCTTGAACTTGGCCTTGAAGGCCGGGCCGCTGGCGGCCTTGTCGAGCAGGGCGCCGCCCTGCGAGCACAGCACGTTGGGACCCACGGCGTCGCCGCCCAGCTTGCCCATCTCGGCCGTGCAGATCGTGTCACCGCCCAGCAGCTTGGCGTTCAGCCCCAGCTGACGGATCTGGCGCGCCATCGGGCCGCCCTGCGGCGCGTAGCCACCGAAGAAGATGGCTTCGACCTTCTTCGACTTCAGGCGCGTCAGGATCGGCGTGAAGTCGACCGATTTATCCGTCGTGTATTCGTGGCCCGCCACCGTCATGCCGGAGGCGCGCGCCTGCTTCTTGAATTCCTCGGCCAGGCCCTGGCCGAACGCGGTACGGTCGTCGATCACCGCCACGTTCTTCACCTTCAGCTCCTTGGCGGCATACAGCGCCATCTTCGAGCCCAGCTGGGTATCGCTGGCGTTCACGCGGAACAGGTTCTTGTAGCCCTGCTGGGTCAATTTCGGATTGGATGCCACGCTGGCCACGACCATGCCGGCATTGCTGTAGACGCGCGCGGCCGGAATGGCCACGCCCGAGTTGTAGGGACCGACCACGTACTTGACGCCGCCGTCCGCCAGCTTCTGCGCCACCGACACGCCGGCTTTCGGATCGCCCTGGTCGTCCTCGGAGACCAGCTCGAACTTGATCTTCTTGCCGCCGACCGTGACGCCCTTGGCGTTCAGCTCCTCGATCGCGAGGCGCGCACCATTCTCGTTGTCCTTGCCGGAAAACGCCTGGGCGCCCGACAGCGGGCCGCTGTGGCCGATCTTGACGACCGTGTCCTGCGCTGCCGCACCCATTGCGGCGACCATGCCTGCCAGCGCCACGGCGCCTGCCACTTTCTTGTGCTTCATTGGATCTCCGTCGTTATTGTTGATCAGCGGGATTATCCACGATCTTTACAAGACGGCAAGCCCAAATTGCTGCGTGTCATCCCGTGCCGCGCGGACCGGTGCGGCCACCCTGCATCGGCGTGGCCGCAGCCACCCGCGTGACGGGTCGCACCGGCGGCACCAGCTCGGTGCGCGGTGGCGGGGCGGGGGCCGGGCCCGCCGCGCCGCCGGCCACGCCACCGGCCAGGCGCTGCGCGGCGATGGCCGCCGCCACGGCGGGATCGGCCGCGTTCGGGGCGGGCGCTGGCCTGGCGGTGCCAGCGTCGGCGCGAGCGCGCGGCACGTCATCGGGGGCGATCCCTGCTGGCAGCGCCCCGGCGTCCATCGGGACCGGCGCATCGGCTGGCGCATCGGCTGGTGCATCGGCTGGTTCATCCGGCACATGGGCGGCTGCGCGCCGCACGGCGTCCAGCCGCTCCTGCAACAGACGCTCGGCGTCCGCCTCGCTTGCCGTGGTCGCGGCGCGTTGCCGTGCCAGCCGGTCGGCCAGCGCCTGTGCTGCCAGGTCTTCCTCCCGGCTGCTGTCCAGCTGGCGCAGCGCCGCCCCCCGGGCTTCCATCAGGCGCTGGTCCTGCGTGGCGATATCCTCCTGTCGCGCCATCTCGGCATTGGCCACCTCGCGTGCCACTTCGAGCCGGTAGGCGGCCTGCCGGGCCTCCCGCGTCAGCGCGGCCTGGCTGGCCGACTCGAGATCGGCGCTGGTTTGCAAGTCGGCGAGCCGGCGGGCGCCGGCTCGCGCGTCGTCGTCGGGCTCCAGCGGCATCGGCTGCTCCTCCGGGCGAGGCGGGCCGGCCAGGCGCGCGGCCTGCCGTTGTGCCAGCGCGGCGGCCTCCGCGGCGCGGGCAGCCGCCTGCGCGGCTTCCTCGGCACGCCGGGCAGCGGCATCCGCCGCGCTGTCCTGTCTCTGCTGCGCCAGCTGGTCCGCCGCCAACTCCGCGACTGTCCCGGAATCCTCTGGCAGCCGCGTTTCCGGCACTGTCCCGGCATTGTCCGACCGCGCATCCGGCCGCTCGGGCGGGGCATCGGGCCGGGCGGCCGGCAGGGCCTCCGCGAAGCTGGCCGCCGCCTGCGCCAGCAATGCCAGGGTGCGCTGGCGGCCGGCCCCGAACGCGGCCAGCAGGCGGGAGCTGTCGACGCCCAGCCGTTCCTGGTCCAGGGCGATGCCGGCCTGCGCCAGCAGGTCTCGCTGCCTGGCATAAGCCTGCGCGAGGCGCTCGCGCAGGGCGGCCTGGTCCGGCAGCGGCAAGGTGCGCGCCAGGTTGAACGCCTCCACCAGCTCGCCGGCGGCGACGCCCAACTGGGCGACGTCGCCACCCGTATCCGCGACCGCCGCACCGGCCAGGTCGCCCAGCCGCTTCTGCGCCTGCGCGAAGGTGCCCAGCAGTTGGCCCAGCGGTGAAACGTCGACCGCGACGCCGGGCGGTGGTGGCGCCGTCACCGCCCTGGCGGTGGGGACGTGGACGGGGGCGACGCGGTCGCGTTCGCCGATGGGCGGGATGGGCAGCATGACGACCTCCTGAAAACACGCACAGCATGCCACAGCCGCGCCAGGGCCTCCGTGCCATGGCCCACATTGACCCGACGCTGGCTTCTTTGTTAGTTCCCGCACGGTGACACATTGTCAAGCGGCCTATCGTTGTATCCGCAAGCTCGCAAACACCAACAAAGGAAACCGATCATGGACAACCAGGATAAAAACACTACCGCAACCGGCTCTGTGACGCCGATCGGCAACAGCACCCGCAACGACGCCCACAACACGATCGACAAGCTGGCCGACAAGGCCCAGCCGGCCGCCGACAAGGCCGCATCCTCCGTGCACAGCACCGTCGACAAGCTGGCGGACAAGGCCCAGCCGGCCGTCGAGAAAGCCGCAACGACCGTGCACAGCACCGTCGACAAGCTGGCCGACAAAGTGCCGGCGACCGCCGACCGCCTGGTGGGCAAGGCGCATGACACCGTCGACAAGGTGTCCGACAACGTCAACAACCTGTCCGACACGCTGGGCCAGAAGGCGGCCGACCTGAACGTCGCCTACCAGCGCCTGGCCGAGACGGGCCGCAGCTACGTGCGCAACAGCCCGGGCGTTTCCGTGCTGGTGGCGATGGCTGCCGGCTACGCCGTCTCCAAGCTGCTGGGCTCGCGCCGCCACTGATCCGCGCGCGCAGCACGTGCCCGCATTGACGGGCGCACCGCCCGGCCACCGTTCGTCCGGAACGTGGCCGGGCATCGGCATGTCCGCGCGTCGCGCGTGGTTCTTCATCCAAAGGGAAAATTCATGGCCAACAACAAGAACAAGTCCGGCGTCGATGGTGCCGGTTCCATTCTCAGCACCGTGTCCGGCCCGTCCAATGCGGCGCCACCGGGCTCGCTGGGCAACAACAATCCGCAGGGCGACGTGCTGCTCGAGAAGCAGGCCGGCGGCATGGCGCTGTCGGACAAGATCGACTACAACGTCAACAAGCCGGGCGAGTACGGTGACGCGGCGCGTGATCCGCAGCCCGGCCAGACCGCCCAGCCGGACAGCGACATCGTCACCGCCAGCACGGCCGCCGAGAACATCGCGTCGCCCAAGACGGGTTCCGGCCAGCCACCGATCGGCGTGAACAACACCAATGGCCCGCTGGACCGCGTGCGCGCCGACTCGTCGGACCGCGAGCTGACCACCAACCAGGGCGTGCCGGTGGCGGACAACCAGAATTCGCTGAAGGCGGGGCTGCGCGGCCCGACCCTGATGGAAGACTTCATCCTGCGCGAGAAGATCACGCACTTCGACCATGAACGCATTCCCGAGCGGGTCGTGCACGCGCGCGGCTCGGCGGCGCACGGCTATTTCGAGAGCTACCAGGACCTGTCGGCCCTGACCCGCGCCAGCCTGTTCTCGGCACCGGGCAAGAAGACACCCGTGTTCGTGCGCTTCTCGACGGTGGCCGGCGAGCGCGGCTCGACCGACACGGCGCGCGACGTGCGCGGCTTCGCCGTCAAGTTTTATACCGACGAGGGCAATTGGGACCTGGTCGGCAACAACATCCCCGTGTTCTTCATCCAGGACGCGATGAAGTTCCCGGACCTGATCCATGCCGTCAAGCCGGAGCCGCACAACGGCATCCCGCAGGCGGCCAGCGCGCACGACACGTTCTGGGACTTCGCCTCGCTGATGCCGGAATCGATGCACATGCTGATGTGGGCCATGTCGGACCGCGCGATCCCGCGCAGCTACCGCACGATGCAGGGCTTCGGCGTACACACGTTCCGCCTGGTGAACGCGGCCGGCGACTCCGTCTTCGTCAAGTTCCACTGGACGCCGCTGCAGGGTACCCATTCGCTGGTGTGGGACGAGGCGGTCAAGATCAGCGGCGCCGATCCGGACTTCCACCGGCGTGACCTGTGGGAAGCCATCGAGGCGGGCGAGTTCCCGGAATACGAGCTGGCCATCCAGGTGTTCACGGAGCAGCAGGCCGAAAGCTTCCCGTTCGACGTGCTGGACGCCACCAAGATCGTGCCGGAAGAACTGGTGCCGCTGCAGCCGATCGGCAAGATGGTCCTGAACCGCAATCCGGACAACTTCTTTGCCGAAACCGAGCAGGTGGCGTTCTGCACGGCGCACATCGTGCCCGGCATCGACTTCACCAACGATCCGCTGCTGCAGGGCCGCATCCACTCCTACCTGGACACGCAGATCAGCCGCCTGGGCGGGCCGAACTTCCACGAAATCCCGATCAACGCGCCGGTCGCGCAGGTCCACAACAACCAGCGCGACGGCATGCACCGCCAGACCATCAACCGCGGCCGCGTGGCCTACGAGCCGAACTCGCTGGGCGGCGGCTGCCCGTTCCAGGCCGGCCGCATGAAGGGCTTCACCAGCTTCCCGCAGCCGATCACGGAAGATAAAGTGCGCGGCAAGCCGGAGCTGTTCGCCGACCACTATTCGCAGGCGCGCCTGTTCTGGCAAAGCCAGACGCCGGTGGAGAAGACCCACATCATCGGCGGCTTCCGTTTCGAGCTGACGCGGGTGCAGGTGCCGGCGATCCGCGAGCGCATGCTGTCGATGCTGGTCAACGTGGATGAAACGCTGGCCGCCGCCGTGGCCGAGGGTCTGGGCATGGATGTGCCGCCGCCGCAGCCACTGGCCACCACGCGGCCACTGCCGGAGTATCCGCCGTCGCCCGCGCTGTCGCTGCTGGCGCGTCCGGGCCAGACCGGCATCCACACGCGCCGCGTGGCGATCCTGGTCGCCAACGGCAGCGACGTCGAAGGCGCCCGTGCCATCTACGCCTCGCTGCTGGCCGACGGCGCGGTGCCGCGCATCGTCGGCAGCCGGCTGGGCAAGGTGGCCGGCTGCCACGGCGGCACGCTGGACGTGGAGATCACGCTGGAAGCCGGTCCGTCGGTCATCTACGACGCGATGATCGTGCCGGCCGGCGAGCAGGCCGCGCAGGCGCTGTCGATGGATGCCAACGCGCTGGAATTCGTGCGCCTGCAATACCGCCACTGCAAGCCGATCATGGTGGTGGACGCGGGCGCCCAGCTGCTGGCCAAGGCCGACATCCCGGCCAACCTGCCGGACGGCTCGCCCGACCCGGGCATCATCGGCGCCGAACCGGCGGACGTGAGCGCGGCGCTGGCCGCGTTCAAGACCGTCTTGGCCGGCCACCGCGTGTGGCAGCGCGAGACCGACCCGCCGATGGTCTGACGATCGTCTGTCATCGGCAATAGACGCGGCTCTGCCATGAGTCGCGCAACCGGGCCGCCGGCGACGGCGGCCCGGTGCTATGCTCGTTCACGTGAGAACAAGAACAGATCAGGCACCGCATGGATGTCTACGCTCCCCAGACCTGGAAGCCGCACGAGCGGCCGATGCTGCCAGGTTCGCCCTCGACGCCGCTGCACTCGACGCGGCGCCGCTTCGCCTACCTGCTGGTCGGCTTCATCGTCGCGCTGACGGGTGGCCTGGGCAATGCGCTCGTCACCGTCAACCTCACGTACGCGCAGGGTTCGCTGGGCGTGTACGCGTCGGAGATCCAGTGGCTGCCGGCCGCCTACGTGATGGCCAATGTGTCGATGAACCTGCTGCTGGTGAAGTTCCGCCAGCAGTACGGCCTGCGCCTGTTCACCGAGCTGTTCCTGGTGCTGTATGCGCTTACCACCCTGGCGCACCTGTTCGTGCACGGCCTGGCCTCGGCGATCGCCGTGCGCGCCGCCAGCGGCATCTGCGCCGGCGCATTGACCACGCTGGGCCTGTACTACACGCTGCAAGGCTTCCCCGCCGCACACCGGTTGAAGGGCGTGGTGCTGGGCATCGGCTTTGCCCAGCTGGCGCTGCCCATCGCGCGGCTGTTTTCCAGCGAGCTGCTGGAGATCGCCGAGTGGCGCGGCCTGTATTCGTTCGAACTGGGCATGACGCTCCTGTCGCTGGGCTGCGTGCTGCTGCTGAAACTCCCGCCGGGCGACCGCATTCGCGCTTTCGAAAAACTGGACTTTCTTACGTTCGCCCTGTTCGCACCGGGCGTGGCGCTGCTGTGCGCCGCGCTGGCGCTGGGCCGCACCGTGTGGTGGTTCGAGGCGCCGTGGATCGGCTGGTGCCTGGTCGGCTCCATCGTCCTCGTCACGGCGGCCGTCACGATCGAGCACAACCGCAAGAACCCGCTGCTGAACATCCGCTGGCTGACGACGGCCAATATGCTGCGGCTGGCGCTGTCGGTGCTGCTGATCCGCATCGTCCAGTCCGAGGCCACCGGCACGGTGGGCTTCCTGAACGCGCTGGGCCTGCAGAACGACCAGATGCGCGACTTGTGGCTGGTCACCCTGGTGGCCAGCATCGCCGGCATGGCGGTGAGCGCGCTGACGATCACCCCGGCCCGCATCCAGGCCTCGCTGATGCTCTCGCTGGCGCTGATGGCCGTGGGAGCGTGGCTCGATTCGCACGCCACCAACCTGACCCGGCCCGCGCAGATGTACGTCAGCCAGTTCCTGCTGGCGTTTGCCGGCACGTTCTTCATCGGGCCCGTGTTCGTGTCCGGCTTCGGCGCCATCATCGCCCAGCCGAAAAACCTGATCAGCTTTTCCGTCATGTTCTCGATGACGCAGAACCTGGGCGGTCTGCTGGGCTCCGCCATCGTGGGCACCGTGCAGGTGCTGCGCGAAAAATACCATTCGAGCCAGCTGGTCGAGCACCTGACCCTGCTGGACCCGCAGGTAGCCGCGCGCATCCAGGGCAGCGGTGCCGCGCTGGGCGCCACGCTGATGGACCCGGCGCTGCGCAATGCCCAGGGCGTGGCAGCGCTGGGCGCGGCCGCCACGCGCGAGGCCAATATCCTGGCTTATAACGATGTCTTCCTGCTGATTTCCCTCGTGGCCGTCGCCACGCTGCTGTGGATGGTGGCGCACTGGCTGTGGCAGCACCTGACGGCGCACGTGCCGCCGGTGCCGGCGCAGAACGCCGCCACCGGCATGGCCAAGGTCTCACTCAACAACTCCGGATCGCAATGAGCGCAAACGATACGACTCCTGCTTCTGCTCCCGCCGCCGCGGCTCCGCCCGCGGCGCCGGCCCAGCCCGACCGCCGCCAGCAATGGCTGGCCGGCATCGGCTTCGCACTGGTCGCGCTGATCGGTGTATTGATCGTGCTGTACGCCTGGCGCCTGCCGCCCTTCACCAGTCCCATCGTGTCGACCGAAAACGCGCTGGTGCGCGGCCAGGTCACGGTGATCGGCACGCAGCTGTCCGGCTACGTGACGGACGTGCACGTGCAGGACTTCCAGTTCGTGCGCAAGGGCGACCTGCTGGTCGAGATCGACCGCCGCGTCTATGAGCAGCGCCTGCAGCAGGCGCAGGCACAAGTGGCGGCGCAAAAGGCCGCGCTGGCGAACTGGGAACAGTCGCGCCGCAGCGCGGCGGCCACCATCGCGCTGCAGGAAGCGGCGCTGACCAATGCCCGCGCCCAGGCCACGCGCGCCGAAGCCGACCTGCGCCGCGTCGAGGAGCTGGTGCGCGACGGCTCGCTGTCGCAGCGCGAACGCGATGCCCAGCGCGCCGCGCGCGCGCAGGCGCAGGCCGCGGTGGCGCAGGCGCAGGCGAACGTCGAGATCTCGCGCCAGCAATCGCAATCGGTCACCGTCAACCGCGCCGCGTTGGAGGCGGCAGTGGCCAATGCGGAAGCGGCGCTGAAGGCGGCGCAGGTGGACCTGGACAACACGCGCATCGTCGCGCCGTCCGATGGCCAACTGGGCCAGGTAACGGTGCGGCGCGGCGCCTTCGTCAACTCCGGCGCCCAGTTGATGGGCCTCGTGCCACAGCAGATGTGGGTCATCGCCAACCTGAAGGAAACCCAGATGAACGGCGTGCACGTGGGCCAGAGCGCCACCTTCAAGGTCGACGCCCTTGATGGCGCTACCTTGACGGGGCAGGTCGAACGCATCTCGCCGGCCACCGGCTCGGAATTCTCGGTGCTGCCGGCCGATAACGCGACGGGCAACTACGTCAAGATCGCCCAGCGCATTCCGGTGCGCATCCGCATCGATCCGGGCCAGAAGATGGCACAGCGGCTGCGGCCCGGCATGTCCGTCATCGTCAGCATCGATACGTCATCGCAGCTGGACGATGCGCCGGCGACGCCGGCCGGAGTGCGGCGATGAGGCGGCCGGCCAGGGCGGCCCTGCTGGCCGCGCTGTTGGCCGCGCTGTTGGCCGGCTGCGCGGCCAAGGTCGCGCCACCGCCGGCGTCCACGCTGCAGGTGCCCGCCGGCTGGCGCGCGCCGCCGCTGGCGGACGTGGCCAGCCGTCCGGTGGACCGGGCCTGGTGGCAAGGCTTCAACGATCGCGCGCTGACGGCGCTGGTGACGCAAGCGCTGGCCAACAATGGCGACCTGCGCGTGGCCCGGCTGCGGCTGGAGGATTACCGGGCCCGCGTGCGCGCGACGGCGGCGGCGCAAGCCCCCACGCTGTCGTTCGACACCAGCGCCGGGCGCGCCCGCACCTTGCTGTACAACGGCCAGCCGCACGTGGGCAATGCCTACCAGGCCGAGTTCCAGGCGGCCTACGAGATCGACGTGTGGGGCCGGTTGGCGAATGCCACGGAAGCGGCGGCGGCGACCCTGCGCGCGGAGCAGGCCAATGCCGATGCGGCGGCGCTGTCGGTGGCGGCCAACGTCGCCAGCGGCTACCTGGCCCTGCGCGGCCTGGACGCGCAGCTGGAGCTGGCGCAGGCGACATTGAGACTGCGCGAGCAGTCGCGCGACCTGGCGCGGCGCCAGTTCGAGGTGGGCTACAGCTCGCGCCTGGAGTGGCTGCAGGCGCAGGCCGAGTACGATGCGGCGGCCGAGCAGGTGCCGCAACTGCAGCGCCAGATCTTCGAACAGGAAAATGCGCTGGCGCTGTTGGCCGGTGGCGTGCCGGGACCGATCGCGCGCGGCACGCCGCTGGCGGACCTGGCGCCGCCGCCAGTGCCGGCGGGATTGCCGTCGGACCTGCTGCGCCGCCGTCCGGACATCGCCCGTGCCGAGCAGACCATCGCCGCATCGGTCGCGCAGCTGGCCGCCACGCGCGACCAATTGCTGCCGTCGTTCCGGTTGACGGCCACCGGCGGCATCCAGTCGACCGAATTCAGCGACCTGCTGCACGCACCGACGCGGCTGTGGCGCCTGGGCGGCGCGCTGGTGGCGCCGTTGTTCGACGGTGGCCGCGTGCAGGCGCAAACCGATTCCGCCGCCGCCTTGCGCGACCAGGCCATCGCCGCGTACGAAAACACGGTGCGGCAGGCCTTCGCGGAAACGGAGAATGGGTTGAATGCGTTCGCGCGCCTGCGCGAACAGGTCGTGCAGAACGACGCGCGCCGCGCCACGGCGGCCGAAACGCTGCGCATCGCCCGCAACCGCTATCGCAACGGCTATGCGCCCTACCTGGAAGAGCTGGACGCCCAACGCAACCTGTACGCCGCCGATGTCGCGCGCCTGCAGCTGCGCACGCGCTTGCTGACGGCGTCGGTGGACCTGTACCGCGCGATGGGGGGAGGGTGGCAAGCCCAATAAGTACCGGGGTCAGGTTCCTCACTTCGGGTCTATGACCCGAAGTGAGGAACCTGACCCCAGGGGTTACAACGGTCAGCTCTCGACCATGCAGTGATGCGTGCTCTCCTGGTCGTTATGCGCCTGCAGCAGCGTGACGTTGCCGGCGCCATCGAACAGCACGTTGAGCGTGCGCTTGGCGGGCATTTCGACGATCAGTCCCACGTTCTTGCCATCGTCGTTGACCGTGAAGCCTTCGCCCACGGCGTCCTTCAGGTCGAACGACGCGTCGCCGATCTTGACGACACCATTGTCGAAGGCGAAATCGAGCTTGCGGCGCACCAGCAGGTTCTTCGTATCGAGGCAGCCGATGGTCTGCTTGCGGCCTTCCAGCAATTTGGCCACCGACTGGTAGAGCGGGCGGGCGTTCAAGTTGCGGTTGGCGGTCACCGTGGTGCACGCGATGCCGGTTTCGCCTTTGCCCAGGCTCGCGCCGTTCTCCTTGCCCGACTGCAGTGACAGCGTGCCGCCCTGGCCTTCGTCCACCGCGAGGGTGGCGACGGTGCTGTACTGGCCCTTGTCGTCGCGCGAACGCATCATCATGATCGTCTTGGCGGTGTGGAGATCGACCTCGAGGCCGGAAGAGGAAACCTTGCCGTCCGCACCGACCTTGATGGTGGCGTCCATCTTGCGCGCATCCGGCAGGCGCACGCACTCGCCTTCGTAGGTGCCGGCGACCAGCGGGCCGACGAACTGCCAGTAGTCCGCCTTCGGCTCCGGCTTGGGCTCTTCCACCGGCGCTTCCGTGGCCTGCGCCTCCGCGTTCTCGGCGGCGACGCTGTCGTCCACTGCTTGCTCATGCTTCTTGCCGCAGGCGGCCAGCAGCAGGGACAGTGTCAGGGCGGAGAGCAGGGCGGTGCGACGTAGCATGGAACCTCCAGATCGGTGAGGCCCGTACGCTAGCATGGGCCAGGTCGTTCCGGTAACCCTCCCTACGGAGGGGGGCGTCGCCGTCAGTCTTCCGCGCCGCAGCCGAGTACCGGCACGCCCCGCTCGTAGGCTGCAGCGCCTTTGAGCTTGCCTCGTGCGTCGTACAACGCGGTGACCCCGCGGCCGTCGTTCAACAGGAAGCTGTACTGCATGCCGCGGCCCCTGGAGATCGCCAGGGTTTCCGTGCCAGGCTGGGTAAGGTCGAATTTACGCCGGTCCAGCTGGACGTGCCCTTGGGCCAGGCGGAAGGTGCCGGTGCGCGGCGGTTCGCCCGCGCCGTTGCGGCATTCGAAGCTGCCGGAAGCCTCCAGCAAGGGCGCCAGCGCGATGGCGAGCGCTCGTTCGTTCAGCTTCGGCACTGTTGTCACACCCTTGCAGCCCAGGGTGCGCTCGCCCGACTTGAGTGCCGCGTTGTAGCTGTCGCCCTCCGGCAGCAACAGGAAATAGGCTTCCTCGTACATGGTGCGCAGCACCACCTTGGTCCGCACGGCCTTGCCCTCGGGCCCACGCCAGAGCTCCACCAACTCGCTGTCGCGCGGGTCGAATTCGATACCGGTCGAGCGCACCATGCCATCGGCGCCTACCGCGATCGCGCCAGGGGCATCGGCAGCGCCAGGGCGCTCGCCGCAGGTGCCGGCATAGGTACCTGCGACCAGCGGCGCGATGACGGACCAGGGGCCGGGCGCGGCGGGAGCCGCGGCCGGCACGGCGGCGGGCAGGGCGCCGTGCAGCAGCAAGAGCGGTAGGGTGATGCGGCAGTGCATGCGTGGCTCCGTTTGAAAGCCAGCACCCTATCATAAGAGTTAAATTTTATGCAATCCCGTCGCCGCTCACGCGGCCAGCGCCAGCCGCGCTGGCGCGGCGGCGTCCTCCAATTGGAACGTATTGACCACCTCCGCCAGTTCGGCCGCCTGCGTCCGCAGCGCCTGCGCCGCCGCGGCGGCCTGTTCGACCAGCGCCGCGTTCTGCGACGTCATGTCGTCCAGCTGCACGATGGCCGCGTCGACGTATTCGATGTCGTCGCTCTGGGTGCGGCTGGCGTGCGAGATGTCGGCCATCAGCTGCGTCACGCGGTCGATGCTGGCGACCACGCCCTGCATCGTGTGGCCGGCCTCGCCCACCAGTTCGGTGCCGGCGCCGACCTTGCTGACGGAATCCTCGATCAGCACCTTGACCTCCTTGGCCGCGGCGGCCGAGCGGTGCGCCAGGTTGCGCACCTCCGCTGCGACGACCGCAAAGCCGCGGCCCTGGTCGCCGGCGCGCGCTGCCTCGACCGCCGCGTTCAGCGCCAGGATGTTGGTCTGGAAGGCGATGCCGTCGATGACGCCGATGATGTCGACGATCTTCTTCGACGACTCGTTGATCAGGTTCATCGTGCTGACGATGCCCTCGACGGCCATGCCGCCCTGCTGCGACACCTGCGCCGCGCTTTCGGCCACCTTGCGCGCCTCGGCGGCGTAGTCGGCGTTGCGGCGCACCGAAGCGATCAGCTGCTTCATCGACGAAGCCACCTGGGCCAGCGCGCTGGCCTGCGTCTCGGTGCGGCGCGACAGGTCCTGGTTGCCCGAGGCGATTTCGGCCGAGGTCGTCGCGATGGCGTTGGTACCGCCGCGCACGCGGCTGACGATGCCGGACAGGCTGTCGCGCATCGTGCTCATGGCCTGCAGCAGGCTGGCGGGCGCCGCCTGGGTCGTGTCCACCGCCCGATGCAGCTCGCCGCGGGCGATGCCGCGTGCCACGCTGGCCGCGTAGCGCGGCTCGCCGCCCAGTTGGCGCAGCAGGCCGCGCACGATGGCGACCCCCGTGGCGGCGCTGACCAGCGCCGCCAGGATGCCCAGCGTGACGATCCACGTCTGGGCACGGGCGGCCTGCGCGTTGGTGGCCGCGTTGGCGGCGGCGCTGCGTTGCTGCAGTTCGGCCAGCAGTACGCCGATGTCGGCGACGATCTGGCGCCGCAGCGGGCTGCATTCCTCCACCAGGAAGGTACCGAAGCGTGCCATGTCGTCGGCCGTGCGGTATTGACGCGGGCGTTCCAGCTCGCGCGCCATCTGCGTGAGGCCGGTACGCACTTTCTGGAAGGCCGCGCTGTCGTGCAGGGCCGGCTCCAGCTTGCGCAGGGCCGCCAGGTACAGCGCCTTCTGCTGGTCGACGATGTCGAGCTCGCGCCCTGCGGCGGCTGGATCGGTGAAGATGTACGCGTTGCGGGCGGCCATGCCGGTCTGGTCGAGCGCTTCGCGGGCATCGAACAGGACGTCCAGCTGGTCGCGGCGCAGCGTCTCGGCGTTGATCAGGGCGCCATCGATCATGCGTACCTGCGAGATCGCGGTGACGGCGAGCGCCAGGGTGAACAGCAGGGCCAGCGCGAAAGCAGCGTACAGCTTGGTGGCGATGCTCGCAGTGCGGAAAAAGTTCATATCGGTCTCGACACAGTGAATTTGATGAATCTGAGCGGTATGATGCCGATAAAATTGCGATAGCGCAACATAATTTGACGAAATCTGGACGTTGTTGCGTTACTTCGTCAAATAAATCAAATCTTGGCTGCAGGTCGGCAATTGTCTATACTGCCGGGACACGAAAGGCCACCATGGACAGCAACCCTGCAAGCAAGCCCAGCGACGACGATCCCATCCTGACCACCAGCGCGGCCGCGCGCCTGCTGGGCGTGGCCACGAGCACCGTGCAGTTGTGGATGGAAAGCGGCGCCATCGAATCCTGGAAGACGCCGGGCGGGCACCGCCGCACCCGCCTGAGCCGCATCGCGCGGCTGATGGAACCGGCCGCGGCGCCGCGCACCGCGACGGTAGGACAGGCCGTGGAAGCGGCGTTGTCGGCGGTGTCGCCGGCGGAGTTCCGGCCGCAGGAGGCGCCTTCCTATCCGGTGGCCGACAGCGAGGCGACCCGGCTGGTGGCCCTGGCCGCTTCCGGCCTGGTGGACAGCCCGCCGGAGGCGCGCTTCGACCGCATCGTCCGCCTGGCCTCCGCCGTGACGGGCTCGCCGATCGCGCTGATCTCTCTGCTGACGGCCCAGCGCCAGTGGTTCAAGGCGCGGGTGGGGCTGGCGGCCCAGGAGACGCCGCGCGAATGGGCCTTCTGTTCGCACGCCATCATGCAGGACGAAACGTTCGTGGTCGAAGACACGTCGGCCGACGCGCGCTTCCGCGACAATCCGCTGGTGCAGGGCGATCCGCACATCCGCTTCTATGCCGGCGTACCGCTGCGCGACAAGGCCGGCAATGCGCTGGGCACGTTGTGCGTGATCGACCGCGAGCCGCGCAAGCTGCGCGCGACCGAACTGCAAGGCTTGCTGGACCTGGCCGAGATCGCAATGGAGGAGTTGCCGGAGCCACCGGCAAGCTGACGCCGCAGGCGCCATCTCTGCCTTCTGGCGGCTGGCATTCCGGCCGCCGAGCTCCTATGCTGGAGTGCCCGCCTTCGCGGTACCCATCAAAGGAGAAGTCTCATGTCGAAAGTTCTGGTTCTGTATTACTCGTCCTACGGTCATATCGAAACCATGGCGGCGGCCGTGGCCGAAGGCGCCCGCGCCGCCGGTGCGACCGTCGATATCAAGCGCGTACCGGAGACGGTGCCGGAAGAAGTGGCGAAAAACGCGCACTTCAAGCTGGGCCAGGATGCGCCGGTGGCCACGGTGGCCGACCTCGAACACTACGACGCCATCATTCTGGGCGCGCCCACGCGCTATGGCCGCATGCCGTCGCAGATGGCCGCGTTCCTGGACCAGACCGGCGGCCTGTGGGCGCGCGGTGCCCTCAACGGCAAGGTCGGCGGTGCCTTCACGTCCACCGCCACCCAGCACGGCGGCCAGGAGCAGACGCTGTTCTCGCTGATCACCAACCTGCTGCACTTCGGCATGACGATCGTCGGCCTGCCGTACAGCTTCCAGGGCCAGATGACGCTCGACGAGGTGGTGGGCGGCAGCCCGTACGGCGCCACCACGATCGCCGGCGGCCAGGGCCAGCGCCAGCCCAGCGAACTGGATCTGGCGGGTGCGCGGCATCAGGGGGAATTGATCGCCAAGACGGCCAACAAGCTGTTCGGCTGATCGAAGGAAGAAAAAAAACGCCCGGCACATGGTGCCGGGCGTTTTGTTTTAATGATGCGTGCTGCCCAGATGCGGCACCGGATTGCCCACCGCATCGACGGCCTTGCCGTTGTTGGCGGCAGCGCCATGGCTGCCGTCGTGCGCGCCATCGTGGTCATGCGGCGGATGGCGGCGCAGCTTGCGCACCAGGCGGCCCAGCAGGTGCTCGGTGTCGTCGATGTAGGTAAATACCGCCGGCACCACCAGCAGGCTCAATAAGGTCGACGTGATCAGGCCGCCGATCACCGTGATCGCCATCGGCGAGCGGAAGCTGGGGTCGGCGCCCAGGCCCAGGGCCAGCGGCATCATGCCGGCGCCCATCGCGATGGTCGTCATCAGGATCGGGCGGCTGCGCTTGTGGCAGGCGTCGACCAGCGCGTCGAAGCGGCTCATGCCGGCCTGGCGCGCCAGGATCGCGTAGTCCACCAGCAGGATCGAGTTCTTCGTCACGATCCCCATCAGCATGATCAGGCCGATCATCGACGGCATCGACAGCGCGCGGCCCGTGATCAGCAGCGCCACGATGGCGCCGCCGATCGACAGCGGCAGCGCCGCCAGGATCGTCACCGGCTGCATGAAGTCCTTGAACAGCAGTACCAGCACGCCGTAGATGCACAGCACGCCGATGGCCATCGCGATGCCGAAGCTGGCGAACAGCGACGCCATCTCCTGCGCGTCGCCCAGCTCGGCGATGTGCACCGATGGGGGCAGGCTCTTCATCGACGGCAGCGCGCGCGCTTCCGCGTTCAGCTCACCCAGCGAGCGGTTGCCCAGTTCCACGTCCAACGTCACGTTGCGGCTGCGGTTCAGACGGTCGATCTGGGCCGGGCCGCTTTCCATCGTGATCGACGCCACGTTGGCCAGCATGACGGGGCCGTTCGTGCCGGGCACCGTCAGGCGGCCGATGGCATCGAGGTCGGCGCGCACCGCGTCCGGCAGCTTGACGCGGATCGGTACCTGGCGCTCCGGCAGGTTCATCTTGGTCAGGTCGAAGTCGTAGTCGCCCGCCGTGGCCACGCGCACCGTCTCGCCGATCGCCGCCGCCGTCACACCCAGGTCGGCCGCGCGGGCGAAGTCGGGCCGCACGATGATTTCCGGGCGCACCAGCGAGGCGCTCGAGGTGACATTGCCAATGCCCTGCAAGGTGCGCAGCTCGCGTTCCACGCGCTGCGCCGCGCCCATCAGCGCGATCGGGTCTTCCGATTGCAGCACCAGCTGCATCTTGACGCCCGTATCGGGCGGCCCCACGGTAAAGCGGGCACCCGGGATGTTCGCCAGCTTGGCGCGCAGCAGGCTGTCGATCTCCGGCATCGATTCGTCGCGGTCGGTGCGGTGCACCGTGGTGATCGTCAGCACGGCGCGGCGCGCTTCCGCTTCCGCGCCGGGCGCGAACGCGTCGCCGGAAGAACCGCCGCCGACGGAGCTGAACACGCCGACGATGCCCGGCACCTGCATCGCCGCGGCACGGGCCTGCTCGGCCACCACCTTGGTCTGCGCCAGCGTGCTGCCCGGCGGCAGTTCCAGGTTGACCTGGGTCTGGTCGCGGTCGGCCGGCGGCACGAAGCCCGTCGGCAACAGGCCCACCAGCATGATGGAGCAGACGAAGAACACGGCCGAGGCGATGGCCGTGATGCCGCGATGGTGCAGGCACCACTTCATCGTGCGCATGTAGCGCGACATGATCCAGCCGTCCTGCTCTTCCTTGTGCGGCTTCGGTTTGAGCAGGTAGGCCGCCATCATCGGCGTCAGCAGCCGCGCCACCACCAGCGAGGCCAGCACGGCCAGCACGGCGGTCCAGCCGAACTGCTTGAAGAACTTGCCGGGGATGCCGCCCATGAAGGCGGTCGGCAGGAACACGGCCACCAGCGCAAAGGTGGTGGCAATGACGGCCATGCCGATTTCGTCGGCCGCTTCCAGCGCCGCCTGCATCGGCGTCTTGCCCATGCGCAGGTGGCGCTCGATGTTCTCGATCTCGACGATGGCATCGTCCACCAGCACGCCGACGACCAGCGCCAGCGACAGCAGGGTCACCGTGTTGAGCGTGTAGCCGAACCAGTAGATGCCGAGGAAGGCCGGCATCACGGACAGCGGCAGCGCGGCGGCGGCGACCAGCGTGGCGCGCCAGTCGCGCAGAAACCACCACACCACCAGCACGGCCAGGATGGCGCCTTCATACAGCAGCTCCATCGAGCCTTCGAAGTTTTCATGCACTGGCGAAGCGTTGTCGATCGATTCCTTCAGTTCGATGTTCGGGTACTCGGCACGCAGCTTGGCGACCGCCGCGCGCGCACCGTCGGCCACCGCGGTCTCGCTGGCGCCCTTGGTGCGGAACACCTCGAACGCCACGACCGGCTTGCCGTCCTGCGTGGCGATGGCGCGCGACTCGGCAACGGTGTCGGTGACGGTGGCCACCTGGTCCAGCCGCACGTGGCGGCCGTCGCCCAGCGGGATGTCGAGCGCGGCCAGTTCCTGCGCCGATTTGACGGTGGCGATCGTGCGCACCGACTGCTCGGCGCCGCTGACGTCACCGCGGCCACCCGGGGCCTCGCGCTGCACCTGGCGCAACTGGCGCGACACGTCCAGTGCGGAAACGCGCAGCGCGGCCATGCGCGCGTCGTCCAGCTCCACGCGGATCTCGCGGTTGACGCCGCCCACGCGGCTGACCGAACCGATGCCGGGCACCGCCAGCAGGCGTTTCTGTACCGTGTTGTCGACGAACCAGGACAGGTCGGCGTCGTCCATCTTGGTGCCGCCCGTCGCACGCGCGGTGGCGACGAAGGTCAGCACCACGCGGCCGGCGGTGGAGACCTTGCTGACGATCGGGTCGCGCAGCTCGGCCGGCATGTCGGCCTTGACCCGCGTGACGGCGTCGCGCACCTCGTTCACGGCGTCCGACAGGTTTTTCTCGAGGATGAACTCGACGGTGATATTGGCGTCGCCATCGAGCACCTTGGTGTAGATGTTCTTCACGCCTTGCAGCGTGGCGACCGAGTCCTCGATCTTGCGTGCGACTTCCGTTTCCAGCTGGGCCGGCGCGGCGCCCGGCAGCGAGGCCGTGACGTTCACGATGGGCAGCTCGATATCGGGGAAGTCCTGCACCGGGTTGGCTTGGTAGGCCAGCAGACCCGCGAGCGTCAGCAGCACGAACAGCATGATCGCGGGGATGGGATTCCTGATCGACAGGGCGGAGAAATTCATCACGACTCCTTATTTGGGGGCGGTGGCGGGAGCGTTCGCCGCCACCGCGCCGGCCGGTGCGGCCACGTGCCGCACCAGGTCGCCGTCGTTGAGGAAGCCCGCGCCGCTCAGCACCACCTGGGTGTTCGCATCGATGCCGACCACCTCGATGCGGTCGCCCAGGCGCCGGCCGGTGCGGACCTTGACCTGGCTGACGCGCGAGTCGGGATTCAGGCGGAACACGTACGGGAAGCCGTCGCGCACGACCACGGCCGGCTGCGGCAAGGTCAGGGCGTCCGACTTGCCCAGTTCGAACTGGCCGGTGGCGAACATGCCGGCCTTGAACGGCGCGTCGCGGTTCAGGTCCGGCGGCAGGTCCACGTAGACCAGGGCGGAACGGGTCTGCGGATCGACGGTCGGCGCGATCATGCGCACCTTGCCCGTCAGCTCGCTGCCGTTGGCGGCCTTGACGCGCACCGGGCCGCCGATGCGGATGTTCTTCAGGTCCGCCGCCGTGACCTCGGCGCGCCATTCCAGGCGGCCCTGGCGGATCATCTTGAACAGCTCCGTGCCGGCGCCGACGACGGAGCCGACGGTGGCGCTGCGCGCCGAAATCACGCCGGCGTCTGGGGCCACCACCTGGGTATACTTCAGGCGCAACTGCTGCGCCGCCAGCACGGCGCGGGCCGATTCGATGCGGGCCTTGGCGGTCTGCTCGGCCGTCAGGTACTGGCTGATCTGCTGTTCCGACAGCGCGCCGCTGGCCTGCACCGCACGGGCGCGGCGCGCATCCGCCTGCGCCTCGGCCGCATTGGCCTGGGCCTCGGCCAGCGCAGCCTTGGCCTGCGCCACTTCGGCGTTGACGGTATCGGCCGAGAACACGGCCAGCACTTCGCCTTTCTTGACGACGTCGCCCACGTTGACGCGCACCTCGGTCAGGCGCAGGCCGTTCGATTCGTTGCCGATCACCGCTTCCTGCCAGGCGGCGACGTTGCCGTTGGCCGCCAGCTGCAGCGGCAGCGAGGCGGTGGCGGGGCGGATCGTGGTGACGGTCAGCGCCGGGGTCTGGGCCGGCTTCTTTTCTTCCTTGGCCGCCGAGGCGTTGTGCATCAGCGTCATGCCGACGCCGCCGAACGTGCAGACGGCCGCCACGGCCAGGGCAATCGATTTGGTCTTCATCTTCTTCATATGCTTGTCCATTATGGTTGGGCGGGGCGGCTCCAGCCGCCGCCGGCCGCGCGGTACAGGGCGATCCAGGCGGCGCTGCGCTCGCGCTGCAGGCTGACCATCGCGTTCTCGGCCGCCAGGCGGGTGCGGCGCGCATCTTCCAGCTCCAGGAGGCTCGCCATGCCGTTCTTGTAGCGCTCTTCCGTCGCCACGAAGGCGCTGCGGTAGCCTTCCAGCGCCGTGCGCGCGTCGCCCGCGCGTTCGTCCGTGCTTTGCAGGTTGACCAGGGCTTCCTCCACCTCGCGCACGGCCTGGCGCACGGTGCCCCGATAGCTGCTGACAGCCGCTTCGTAGCGTTCCTGCGCGGCCGCCACGTTGGCGCGGCGGGTGCCGGCATCGAACAGGGGCAGCGTCATTTGCACCGGGCCGATGTTCCAGGTGTTGGCCGTGACGTTCTCGCCGCCCGCATGCACGCGGCCGCGGCCGACGGCGCCGGCCAGGGTCAGGCGCGGGAAGCGCTGGGCGCGGGCGCCGGCCACTTCGAAGCTGGCGGCGGCCACTTCGCGTTCGGCCGTGAACACGTCCGGCCGCTGCGCCAGCGTCTGCGCCGGCAGTTCGGCCAGCGCGATGCCCTGGGCTGGCGACAGCGCGGCCAGGGAATCGGTCAACGAGTCGCCTTGCGCGGCGCCGGCCAGGCGGCTGCGCAGCTGCGGCTCGTCGATGGCGGTCAAGGCCACCAGCGCCTTGACGTTGACGTCGCACTGGGCCCGCTGGGCGATGGCACGGCTGTTCGCTTCGGCCGCGCTGGCGCGCGCCTGCGCCGACGTGGCGGGCGCCTGGAAGCCGGCCTTCGCGGTCAGCTCGGTCAGCCGGGCCGTGTCGGCGCGCGAGCGCGCATCCTGCTGTGCCACCGCCAGCAGCTGTTCGCAGGCGCGCAGGCCGTAGTATTCGTTGGCCGTTTCGGCCGCCACCGACACGCGGGCGTCATGCCAACCCGCTTGCGCGCTGTCCAGGCGGGCCTGGGCGGCATCGCGCGCGGCGCGGTTGGCGCCGAACAGGTCGATCTCCCAGGTGGCTTGCGCGTACACCTGCGACGTGGTGCTCGATGGCACCGAAGCCTGTTGCTGGCTGGTGCGGCTCGAGGTGGCCACGCCATCGATGGCTGGCACCAGCGCGGCGCCGGCCGCCGTGCGTTCGGCACGGGCCTGGCCGATGCGCGAGCGCGCCGTGGCCACGGTCGGGCTGACCTGCTGCGCCGCTTCGATCAACTGCGCCAGCACCGGATCGCCCTGTCCGCGCCACCAGTCGGACAAGGCGGCCGTGCTGCCGCCGTGCGGCAGCGGCGCCTGCCACTGCGCGGGCGCCTGGTCCGGCACCTGCCGCGCGGGACCCGTCAGGCCGCACCCCGTCAGTGCGAGGGCCATGGCAACGGCCACCGCACACAATCTCTTCCTCATGCTGCTCCTTTCTGTCGTTTTTCTTGTTCCGCCAGCACGATCGCTTCCGCGTAGCCGGCCAGTTTCGGGATCCATTCGCGCAGCGCATCGGGCGCCGCCAGCAACTGCGGCGTCAGCGCCTCGATCACGTCCGCCCCGATCATGAGATGCACGCCCAGGCTGGCGCACGCGTGCACCAGTCGGTGTACCTCGTCGTCGACGGGCACGCCCAGGTGGCGCGCCAGCACGGCGGCAAACGCCATGTGCTCGGCGCGGATGCCGGTGTTGATCTCCTGGGCCCACACGCCGCGCGGTTCGAGCACCTCGCGCAGCCACAGGCGCATGCACAGCTCGGCCTCTTCGCCTTCGAGCAGGGGACCGAGCAACTGGGCGTAATAGCCTTCCAACGCCTGGCGCAGGGTGAAGTCGGGCCGGTCGAACATCTCGATGTTCTTCTGCGGCGGCGGCAGGAAGTCGGTCAGGGCGGCCTTGTATAGGCCGGCCTTGTCGCCGAAGTAGTAGCTGATGGCGGCCACGTTGGCACCGGCGGCCAGTGCGATCTCGCGGGTGGAGGTGCGGGCGAAGCCCTGTTCGGCGAACAGCTTCATGGCGGCCAGCAGCAGGCGCTCGCGCGACTGCTCGCCATCCGCGCGGGATTTGCGTATCGGTTTCTCAATCATTGCGAGATTACATCACAGAAATCAAACAATTGATATAAGTAAAGCGATTGTTTAAAGATGTGTTTTGCTTATCGGTATGTGACGGGCGCGGCCTTTGCCCGCGCCATGTCGTTGAACAGCCACAGGTATTCGTCCTGCAACTGGCGCACGCGCGCCGGCTCAGGCGCGATGGCGATGGCGGGATAGATGTTTTCAAGGCCGGGCACCCAATGCTGGAACCGCGTCGTGTCCTCGCCGTTGCGGCTGGTCCAGCGGTTCAGGTGGTAGTACAGCGCCTGGCCGCGGCTGTCGATGACGATCGTTTCCGACAGGTCGTCATGCGGTTGCCGCCACCTCAGCTGGATCAGCATGCCGTCGCGATCGACGAGGATGCGGGCCGCGCGCTCGTGCAGTGCGCTGTCCTGGGCGCGGATGCCGACGCAGCGGGCGCGCGTGCCATGGGTCAGCTTGCCGTAATGATCGCGCAGGGTTGGCCAGGCCGCCGCCGCCGTGGCCTTGAGCGTTTCCGAATAGCCGGCTTCGCACAGGTCCCAGGCGCTCATGTCGAGACCCAGCCGCGAGCGGTCCACGACGATATCGTTCGTCGCGCCGGTGTAGGCCAGCGGGGCGTCCTCGATGCGCAAAATGCCGAGCTCGTGCACCGCCGTGGCCGGCGTGTCCTCGTAGGCCAGCGTGGCGGACGATTGCAGCCCCAGCGCCGGATCGTCCACGCGTACCGTATGGATGACATCGGAGCCCGGGCGCCGGTAGGCGGCGACGCCGTTGCCCGGACGGCGCTCCGTTACGCCGAACTGGGCATCGCCCAGCCAGATCGTGGCGAGGCGGTAGTCGCCCGGGCCGGCAAGGCGCTTGTGCATGGTCACGGCCGGGCCAGCCGCGTGCAGCTTTTCGGAAATACTGTCCGCGCTTTTCCTGCAGTCGCTTCCGCCCCACACGGGAATTTTCGGCGCGCCGCGGCAGAACTCGCGCAGCGGCACACCCTTGTCGCCCGGCCGCGCGGCCCGGTAGTCGAATGCGATTTCGCCCGCCGGCAGTGCCGGTTCGACCAGCAGGCGGACCGGGTCAAGGCCTTGTTGGGCCGCGGTCTTCCAGGCGGCCGAGGCGCCGGTGGCGCAGCAGAGGGCGGCAAGCGACAACGTCGTGCGCAGGAGCATAATGGTCCGATCTGTTATCAGATTGTAATCGACCGGCATTATACGGGCGGCGGGGATGCGCAAGGGGCAAAAAAAATGCCCGCAAGCCATTGGCTGCGGGCAAATTCCAATTGTTCGGAGAACGCTTGGAGGAGACGGTTCAACTATAGCGCCGATTATGTTGCGCTGCAATACCGTAGTTCTACCGTGCGCCACTTTTTTTCGCGTTTCCGCAGCCCCGGCGCCACATTGTCAAATGTGCACTTGCAACAAAGTCATGCCGGTTTGGCCGCCATCGCGAGCGTAAATACACTGCCCTTGCCGAATTCGCTGGTGAAGTACAGCGACCCGCCCAGGAGGTTCGACAGGTTCTGGCACAGGTACAGCCCCAGCCCGGCGCCCTCGGCATGGCGGGTGGAGGTGGAGTCCAGTTGCGAGAACGCCTGGAACAGCTTGGCCTGGTCCTCCTCGCGGATGCCGGCGCCGCTGTCGGCCACGGAAAACTCGACAGTACGCTTGCCGTCGTCCGCCGTGCGCAATCCCAGGCTGATCTTCACGTGACCTTTTTCGGTGAACTTGATGGCGTTGTTGGCCAGGTTGATCAGCACCTGGGTCAGCGCGCGGCGGTCCGTGTCCAGCGTGATCGGCTGCTCGTCCAGCACCACTTCCAGTGCCAGTCCCTTCTGCGTGGCGAGCGGCCGCAAGGTCTCGGCCACCTCGCGCACCAGGTCCTGGCACTGCACCGGCTCGATCGACAGCGTAACCTTCCCGGCCTCGATCTTGGCAACGTCGAGGATATCGTTGATCAGCGAGAGCAGGTGGCGTGCGCTGGAACGTATCGTGTTGAGCTGCTTGTCCTGCTCCGGCGTCAGCGGGCCGGGGAGCTTCATCAGCAGCGCGCCCGTGAAGCCGATGATGGCGTTCAGCGGCGTGCGCAGCTCATGCGACATATTGGCAATGAAGGCGGACTTCATCCGGCTCGCCTCGGCCAGCTCCAGGTTCTTCAGTGCGATCTCGCGGTTGATCGTTTCCAGCTGGCCGGCATGGTGGGCCAGGCGCATGTTCAGTTCGATCACCTGGCGCTCGCGCGCCTGCAGCTCGCTGTTGACCTGCACTGCCTGTTCGTAGGTCGAGATCAACAGGTCGAGGATCTGCTGGCGCTCGGCGTTGATGAAGTGCTTCTGCTCGCCCAGGTAGAGGGCGATGCCGACCTCCATGTTCTGGTTCTTGCGCAGCTTCTGGTTGACCAGCATGTGGCCGATCCGGTTGAGCAGGTAGTCTTCCGCGTACGGCTTGCGGATGAAATTGTCGGCGCCGCACTCGATGCCGCGGATGATGTCCTTCGGGTCGTTCAGCGACGTGACGAGGATGACCGGGATGTCGCGCAGCCCGGCATCGGACTTGATGGCGCGGCACAGGTCATAGCCGTCCATTTCCGGCATGACGATATCGGACAGCACCAGGTGCGGCTTGCGCTCGTGGATCGCTTCCAGCGCCAGGCGGCCATTGCCCGCCACGCGGGCGCGGTATTTGACGGACTGGATCAGGCGGCGCAGGCGCTCGGCCTGCGTCGGGCTGTCCTCGACGATGAGGATCTCGATCTCGCCCGGTTCGATTTCATAGCTGGAGTCCACTCCGCTGCTCCTACTGGCTGGTTGCGTTTGACTATATCGGATTTGCCGCGCCAGCGGCGCCCGCGCTTGTGCACGCGCAGCTTGCACGGTGCATGTCGCGCCTTACTGCTCGCCCTGGAACGCGCCGGCGCGGTAGGTCAGCACGAGGGTGTCGCGGTAACCGTGCTCGCCCAGCGGCTGGATCGGCGTCGATTCGTGGATGACGGCGGCGTCGTCCAGCAGCAGCAGGGTCCATGGCTCGGTCATCGTGAAGCGCTTGCCGTTCGGCCCATCGGCCTCGAACACGCGCGTCTCGCCGCCCTTGATGCCGTGCCGGCCCACCAGCAGCACGGCCACGTAGTCGACGCCGTCGCGGTGCGCGCCTTCCGGCGTGGGCCGGCCGATGCCGTCGGCCGTGTCGATGCGGAACTGATGGGCTTCCACGTACCAGGTGCGCTCGCCGCGCACGGCGGAGCAGACCCGCCCCAGCGCTGTCAGGAGGCCCTGCCAGCCCGGCTGTTCGATGGTGGCCGGCTGCACCGGCGCGAACATGCGGTGCATGCCGCCGTGCAGGGCATTGTATTCGACCGGCTGCCAGTGCGCCCGATGCGCGGTCTGCGCCAGCACGTCGCCTTCCTGCACGAAGCAGGAGTGGCGGCGGCGCCGGTAGCGGCCGCCGTCCTTCAGGTAATTGTCCAGTTCCAGCGTGTCCCACGTGGACGCCAGTGCTTCCAGCTGCGCCAGCGGCGTGCCCGCGAGCGCCGCGACATCGGCGGGCGCCAGCAGCGCATAACCTTGCGTGCGCAGGGCCGTGCTGACTTGTTCGAGGGGCGTGAAGGCGGGTGCGGCGGCGGACATGGCAGGACTCGGGAAATAGTAGATTCCCTATTGTACGACTTCGCTAGAAGCTGTGGGTCAGGGTCAGCCGCAGCGACCGCGCCTCGATTGGATGGAAGTGGACATCGTCGACGGCCTGCGCCTCGTCGCGCAGCCGCGATGCATAGTAATACTCGATGGCGGCGGCGCGCCGGTTGGCCAGGTTGAACGCTTCCAGCTCCAGCCGCGTGGCGCGATCGAGCCGGTAGCCGATGCGGCCGTTGACGGTGGCGCTGGCGCGCGAGCGCACGCTGTTGTCTTCGATGAGCGGGCGCGGGCCGAACCAGCGCAGGCGCAATGCGCCCGACCAGGGACCGCCTGGCGTGAACGTCGCGGCCAGTTGCGCCACGCCTTCGACGGCGCCCGGAATGTGCTTGCCGGCGCTGTCCGCATCGCGATAGCGGCCGCGCGCATAGGCCAGGTCGGCATCGAGGCTGAGCCATTTGAACGGCCTGTAATAATTCGAGAACTCGATGCCGTGGCGGCGGCTGGGCCGGCCCGCCTCGGTGGTGCCGGCGTCGCCGACGAATACCAGCTCGGAATCGAAGTCGAGACGGTAGACCGACAGCGTCGTCTGCAGGCCGGGCAGCCACTCGCTGCGCAGGCCCAGGTCGAGTCCGCGCGAGCGGGCCAGTGGCGTTACCCTGTCGGCCGGCTCGCCGGTCTTCGGATCGGTGGCGATGACGGTGCCGCGCGCGTCGTTGCTGTGGAAGCCGCGGCCGGCATTGACGTACACCTCCGTCTGGGCCCAGGGGCCCAGCACGAGGCCGAGGCTGGGACTGAACAAATTTTCGTCGGCCCGGCCCGAGTTCTCAAGCCGGTCGCTCGTCACGTCGAAGCGGTAGCGGTCCGCGCGCAGCCCCGCCACCGTGCGCAAGGCCGGCGTCCAGCGCGTGTGGTTCTCGATGAACAGCGCAGCCGAGGATTCGACGATATGGTCCTGCCGGATCGCGCCCAGGGTTTGGCGCGCCGCCGTGCGCAGCAGCCCGTTGTGGATATTGTCGTTCTGGAGCTGCAGGCCGACGGTGGTGGAGCTCAGCACGTCGCCCATGTGCACGTGCCAGCCGTGCCGTGCGTCCAGTCCGGCAGTGACGCGCCGGTCCGGCTGGGCGAACTGGTCGCCGTTGACGGGATCGTCGAGAAAATAGGTGAAGTTCGAGTACAAGTCGAGGCGGTTGGCGATCACGTAGGCCGAGATCTTCGAGGCGCGGTCGTCGGCCGTGCGGCGCCACGCGCCGGACAGGCTGTAACGGTGCGCGCTGCCGCCGTCCGTCGTGTCGATGGTGTCGAAGCGGCCAAGCGTGCCGCTGGCCACGGCGCGCTGCGGGATCTGGTCGGTGGCGTTCCAGTGCGCGCGGTACGCCATCGCCGCCACGTGCCAGCCGTTGTTGGCATAGCCCTCGCTGTAGCGCAGCACGGCGTTCAGCTTGCGGTAGCCGTCGCCGCGCGTGAAGGGCCCGTCGTTGTGCAGGGCTTCCAGCGCATACAGCAGGCTGCCGCGGCCCAGCGCGGGCGAGCCGGCCAGCAGCGCGCGCCGGTAGCCGTCCTGGCCCAGCGTGACGGCGGCCTGGCTGCGCGGCAGGCGGTTGGCATACGTGATCTCGGTCGCGCCGGCCGAGGAGAAATCGCCATTGGCGGCGCTGTACGGCCCCTTGCTGTAATCGAGTCGGGCGGCCAGTTCGGGGATGACGAAGTTCAGGTCCGTCCAGCCCTGGCCGTGGCCATGGCTGCGCTGGTTGACGGGCATGTCGTCCACCGTCGTGCGCAGGTCGGTACCGTGGTCGAGGTTGAAGCCGCGCAGGTAGAACTGGTTGGCCTTGCCCTCGCCGCTGTGCTGGCTGACGACCAGCCCCGGAGTCGCTTCCAGCAGCTCGCCGGGGCGGTAGCTGGTGCGCGCCTGCAGCTGGCGCTGGGTGACGGTGCCGTCGGCGGCGGAGTCGGCGATGCCCAGTTGCGAGGTGCGCGAGGCGTCGACCAGCACGCGCTGGAGGACGATGTCGTCGGCGTGGGCGGGGAGGGCGAGCAGGGCGAGGCTGAAAAGAGGAGTACGTGGCATGGGAAGCGGTTGGGGTCTGTCCCTGCAAGGGACTGACCCCGAAGTTTGTTGGCATTGCGGCGGATCTGGCTGACTTCAGGGGCAGTCCCCTGCGGGGCGGTACGGCGACCCGGCAGCCCATTATCATCCATGCATCAAGGGATGGCTTGTTCGCGCTGCGCGGCGGTAAAGGTCAGCGTCACCGCGGCCCGGCCGGCGTTCGCGCCCACGTTGACGGTATTGACCTGGGTAGCGATAAAGTCCGTCAGCACGCCATCGACGATGACGGCGCCGGCCGGCAGCGCCGTTTTGTCGATCTGCTGGAACAGGGTGATCGTATCGGCACTGGCCTTGACGCCCACCCACTGCAGCGGCAAGCGCTTGCCGCCGGCACTGATCGTGAACTGCCGCTCGATGTACTGGCGCAGCGCGTCCTGGTCTTCTTCCAGCTCCAGGTCGAACGAACGGCCGTACAGGTTGGCCAGCAGCGCCTCGATGTCGTGCGCCGTGTACGTGTGGATCACTTCGGTGTTGCCGGTGGCGGCGTTGTAGCCGATGTCCGCCATGCCCATGTGGTAGTTGTGGGCCTGCGCGGCACCGGTGCAGCACAGCGCCAGTGCCGCACTGGCGGCCAGGTGTCGCAGGGAGCGCATCTACTGCTTGCCCGCCGGCTTTTGCGGCTGCTGCTCGGCCTCCTGCTTGGCGGCCGCGCCATTCGCCGGCGGTACGGCGGGCTTGGCCTCAGGCTTGCCGTCGGGCTTTGCGTCTTCCTTGCCTTCCTTCTCGTCGGTCTTCAACTTGGTGTTGAAGTCCTTCATCATGTCCGGCGCCTTGCGTTCGGCCTTGAACAGCTCCAGGCGCGACGGCACCGCCTTGCGCGGCCAGCTGTTGTTGCTGGTGTCGATATCGGCCGTTTCCCAGTACGGGTCCTGGGTCAGCGCCGTCATCGGCTCGTCCGTCACCAGCAGCTTGGTGATCTTCTGCGGCGAGTAGCGCCATACCTCGGCCGGCACGCGCTCGATGGTTTTTTTGCCGGACTTCAGCGTGATCTCCAGGATCAGCGGCATCACCAGGCCACCCTTGTTGGTGAAGTCGACCAGGTACAGGTATTTGCCCTGCGCCAGCAGCTCCTTCTGCCATGGCTCCAGTTCCGCCATCGCTTCCTTGTACTTGTTGCGGTCCGCGTTGGTGACGGTGAATTCGTCGTGCTCGTTGTAGAAGTCGCGCAGTTCCGGCTGGGTGTCGATACGGCGCGGCATCGACGCGTTGCGCTGGTCCGTGATCGAGACCGGTTCCTCGGCCTTGCGCGCCTTGGCCCAGGCCTTTTCCACCTCCGGGTTCCTGGTGTCGACGGTGAATTCGCTGATGTTGTCCAGGCTGATGTCGACAGCATCGGTCGTATAGAACCAGCCGCGCCAGAACCAGTCGAGGTCCGTGCCGGACGCGTCCTCCATCGTGCGGAAGAAGTCCGCCGGGGTGGGGCGCTTGAATTTCCAGCGCCGCGCGTATTCGCGGAAGGCGTGGTCGAACAGCTCGCGGCCCAGGATCGTCTCGCGCAGGATGTTCAGCGCCGTCGCCGGCTTGGCATACGCGTTGTTGCCGAACTGGAGCAGCGATTCGGAGTTCGTCATGATGGGCACCTGGCTGGCCGAGCGCATGTAGCCGACGATGTCGCGCGGGTCGCCGCGGCCGATCGGGAAGTCCTTCTCCCACGCCTGCACGGCCAGGTATTCGACGAAGGAATTCAGGCCCTCGTCCATCCAGGTCCACTGGCGCTCGTCCGAATTGACGATCATCGGGAAGTAGTTGTGGCCCACCTCGTGCACGATGACGGCGATCAGGCCGTACTTGGTGCGCTTCGAATAGGTCAGCTCACCGGTCTTCTTGTCCTTGGTCGGGCGCGGGCCGTTAAAGGAGATCATTGGGTATTCCATGCCGCCCACCGGGCCGTTGACGGAAATCGCCGTTGGGTAAGGGTAGTCGAAGCTGTACTTGTTGTACTGCTCGATGGTATGGATGATCGACGCGGTGGAGTACTTCTCCCACAGCGGGTTGCCTTCCTTCGGGTAGTACGACATGGCCAGCACGTTGGTGCCGTCTTTTTTATAGCCCTGCGCGTCCCAGATGAACTTGCGGCTGGAGGCCCAGGCGAAGTCGCGCACGTTCTTCGCCTTGAAGTGCCAGGTCTTGGTGGCCTTGCTGACGGATTTTTCGGCCGCTTCCGCTTCCGCCTGCGTGACGATGATGACGGGCTTCTTCGCCGTTTTCGCCTGCTCCAGGCGCTGGCGCTGCGTTGCCGTCAGCACGTCGCCCGGGTTCTGCAGCTCCCCCGTGGAGGCGACGATGTGATCGGCCGGCACCGTGATCTTGACGTCGTAGTCGCCGAATTCCAGCGTGAACTCGCCCGAGCCGAGGAACTGCTTGTGCTGCCAGCCCGCCACGTCGTAGTAGGCGGCCATGCGCGGGTGCCATTGGGCGATCTCGAACAGGGTGTTCTTGTCTTCCTCGAAGTACTCGTAGCCGGAGCGGCCGCCCAGCACCTTCTGCTCATTGATCTTGTAGGTCCACTCCATGCCGAACGAGACGCGCTCGCCCGGTTTCAACGGCGTGGGCAGGTCGATGCGCATCATCGTGCCGTTGATGACGTGTTTCAGTGGCGCGCCATTGGCCGACCTGACGTTGGCGATCTTGAACCCGCCGTCGAAATCGCGTCCCACCAGGGTATTGCGCAGCCCTTCGTATTTCGCGCCTTCCTCGCCGCGCGGCTTCATCCAGGCCTCGCGCGACGGCGCGGTCTGCACGCGGCGCGCGTCCGAGTCGCTCTTGTAGATGTTCTGGTCCAGCTGCAGCCACAGGTAGGTCAGCGTGTCGGGCGAGTTGTTGTGGTAGGTGACCTGTTCGCTGCCGCTGACGGCGCGGTTCGCTTCGTCCAGGGTGGCGCGGATCGTGTAGTCGGCGCGCTGCTGCCAGTACTGGTGGCCGGGCGCGCCCGAGGCCGTGCGGTAGGGCGTCGCGGTCGGCAGCAGTTCGTCGAGCTGGCGGAACTTGTCGTCGAATTTTTCCGCCGGGGCGGCGAAGGACGCGGCGCACAGCGACGTGCACAGCAGGAAGGTGGCGAGACTGGTTGGCGAGCGCTTCATCGGACCCCTGGCTTATTGGTTTTCAGGAAATATCCGGGGTATTCTAAGCGGACGTTACATGTCGTGCGGCAAGTCGTTTTGTAAATATTTTGAAACATTGCCGGAAGCGGACGTCCGCCGCGGGCGGCGGCGGCGGGCCCGTTTTACTGCCGGGCGTCGTGCGCTGTCCGGGCGGACGTCCGCCTGTCCGGCCCGCTCAGGAGCCGTGGCGCACACGCGACGGCGCTCACACGTCGCTTTTCATCAGCTGGTCGCGCAACGTGTCGAGCTGGCCTTTCAGCTGCACGATCTGATCCAGGCTGCACTGGCTGGCATTGAACACGCAGGGTGGGATGGCGCGGGCTTTTTCACGCAAGGCGCTGCCCCGTTCCGTCAGCGCGATGATGACCTGGCGCTCGTCGCTGGCACTGCGCGTGCGCGTGACCAGCTCGGCCTGCTCCATGCGCTTGAGCAGCGGGGTCAGCGTGGCCGAATCGAGGAACAGGCGCTCGCCCAGGTCGGAGACGGTCTGCTCGTCGCGCTCCCACAGCACCATCATCACCAGATACTGCGAGTAGGTCAGGTCGAGCTGGCGCAGCAGCTTGCGGTACAGCTTGTTCATCGCCAGCGAAGTCGAGTACAAGGCAAAGCACAGCTGCTGGTCCAGCTGCGGGACGGCGGTCAGGGCATCGGGGAAGGCTTTCGTATCCATGTCCGCAGTATAGATAGCGTGCGATCTAGTTGCAAGCGATTTCCATTTTCCGAATGTGCTTGCCTGATGGCGGCGATTTGGCTTATCGTTTTGAAGCCTGCCAACCGCGCGGGCAGCGGGAAAGGAAAAGGGGAAAGATGATGAATCACATGAACCAGACCGACCCAAGAACAACAACGCCGGCCGACCAGCGTTTCCATCCGTCGGCCTTGTACCTCGTGCAACTCGATCCGCAAAGCGTGGTCGACGGCGTGCGCTACGACGACACCTACCTGGCGGACGAGATCCGCACCTGTGGCACGATGCGCGAGACCTGCCCGGTCTGCGGCGACGGCCATCTGCAACTGGTCCTGCGCCAGAAGAACGTCCGCATTCCGCACCTGTTCTGCCTGGAATGCACGCGCTGCTTCGGCGCCTTTCTCGAGGACGGCACGCCGGCACTGATCGAGTAGCCGTCCATTGCATCCCGGGCGGTACCGCCGGGTGCCGGTGGACGGGTGCGTCCACTGTGACGAAGCGTTTCGTGGACGAGACAACCTCGTGCCAATAAGGCATTGCTTCAGTGAATGTGCCGTTACCGCATGCTATAGTCGTCGCATCCATCCAGCAGCAAGAAAACGATGCGCGCACACGGTTATCTGGCCTTTACTGTCGGAATCTGCCTGACGACCTGGGCCTGCCTGTTCGCCCTCGATGCCCAGGATGCCCGCATCGCCGACCGCTTCGCGCGCGACGCGGACAAGGTGGCGCAGGACACGGAAGCGCGCCTGAAGACCTATTTCGACACGCTGCTCAGCATCCGCGCGCTGATGGTCGTGGACGAGCGTATCGGCCGCGCCGAATTCCATGACTATGTGCGCGAGCTGCGGCTGCAGCAGCGCTACCCCGGCTTCCAGGCCATCCAGCTGGTGCGCCGCGTGCCGGAAGCCGAGCTGGCCCGCCACGTGGCCGCCGTGCGCGCCGACACCAGCCTGGAGCCGGGCGGCTATCCGCACTACAAGCCCCATCCGGCCACCCGCCGCGACGAGCACTACCTGATCGAATACACGGAGCCCATGCGCGGCAACGAGAACGCGTTCGGGCTCGACCTCGTTGCGTTCCCTGCCCACCTGCAGGCGCTGGAGATGGGCCGGGACTCGGGCGAGCTGGTGGCCACCGAGCGCATCACGCTGGTGCAGGACACCAGCGGCGAGCCGGGCTTCATCGCGCGCCTGCCGCTGTACCGGCGTGGCGCGCCCCTGGCGACCGTCGAGCAGCGCCGCGCCGCGCTGACGGCGTTCGTCGCCATCGTGTTCCGCGTCTCCGACCTGATGCGCGAGGTGATCGACGCGCGCCTGCTGCGCGACATGCACGTCCAGATCAACGACGCCGGCTACCTCAGCGACGGCGGCGGCACCGCCCCGAGCATCGAGAACCTGATGTTCGACAGCGCGGGCCGCCTCAGCGCGGACCGGCCCAGGCCGGCCATCGTGCCGGGCCTGTCGACGCACACGACCTTGAACGTCGGCCAGCGCCACTGGCTGGTGCAGTTCAAGGGCTATCCGGGCGGGCGCTACGGCCGCGAGTACGAGACCATCCTGCTGATCGGTGGCTGCGGCTTCCTGATCAGCAGCCTGTTCGCGGCGCTGGTCGTCACGCTGCAGCGCCGGCGCGAGATGGCAAGCCGCCTGCGCGCCACGCTGGAAGAGCTGCGGGCGCTGCAGGACAGCGCTGTCGTCGGCATCGGCCTGTTCTCGGACGGGCGCATCGTCCGTTGCAACCGCGGGCTGGAGGACATGCTGGGCTATCCGCACGGCGCCCTGGTCGACCGGCCCGTGACGACACTGGTGCCCAGCGGTCCGGGCGATCCGTTCCAGTGCGGCGCCGGCGGCCAGCGCGCGTATGCGGAGCTGGAGCTGAGGCGGCGTGATGGCGCCAGCCTGTGGTGCATGGTCAACGGCCGCATGCTCGACCCGCGTGAACCGGGCAAGGGCAGCGTCTGGGTGCTGGCCGACATCAGCGATCGCCGCAAGACGGAGGCGGCGCTGGTCGAGAGCCGTCATGGCCTGGAGCACAGCCTGCGCGAGCTGGCGCAGCAGAAGGCGCACGCGGAGCAGGCGCACCGCGAGATGTCGGGCATGGTGCAGACCTTGCAGCAGGCCCAGGCCAGCCTGATCACGTCGGAAAAGATGGCGGCGCTGGGCGCCCTGGTGGCCGGCATCGCGCACGAGCTGAATACGCCGATCGGCAACAGCCTGCTGACGGCCACGGCGCTGGCGGACATGGTGACGGAATTCGAGCGCCACCTGGCCAGCGGCGGCGTGCGCCGCTCGGTGCTGGACGCGCACCTGGCGGACGCGAAAAAGGCCTGTAACATCATTGCCGCCTCGCTGGGCAAGGCGGCCGACCTGATCACGTCGTTCAAGCAGGTGGCGGTGGACCAGACCTCGGACCAGCGCCGCCGCTTCGCGCTGGCCGGCGTGCTGCACGACACGCTGGCCACCTACGCGGCCCAGCTGCGTCGCGCCAACTGCCGGGTGCACGTGGACGTGCCGGCCACGCTGGAATTCGATTCCTATCCGGGCAGCGTCAGCCAGGTGCTCAGCAACCTGATCAACAACGCCATTCTGCACGCGTTCGAAGGGCGCGAGCATGGCGTCATCACGATCACGGCCACGGCGCTGGACGACGACACGGCCGAACTGCGCTTTGCCGACAACGGCGTCGGCATGAGCAGCCGCACGCTGAACCAGGTCTACGACCCGTTCTTCACGACCAAGATGGGACAGGGCGGCTCGGGGCTGGGCATGAACATCGTCTACAACATCGTCACAGGCGTGCTGAAGGGCACGATCCGCGTCGAGTCCACGCCGGGGCAGGGCACGACGGTCATCATGACCCTGCCGCTGCGCGTGCCGCAACCCGTGAAACCCGGGACAGACCCCTGTTTTGAAGAAATTTCCTGAAAAATGGGGACAGACCCCATTTTTCAGGCAACGTAGCGCTCGCGCAGCAGTTGCAGCATGGCGACGTTCAGCTCCCAGGCATCGGCCACCGGCTGGCGCGTGTAGGGCAGGTTGAACGTGTACGGCGCCGGCCCGAACTCCGGCGTGATCGTCAAGAGCAGGGGCGCCGGCGGCGCGGCGCAGTGTGACGATGCGGTCCCACCAGCCCAGGTGCGCCGCCAGCTCGGCGGCATACTCGGGCGCGCGGAAGTCCGGCACCTGCGGTCCCTGCGCATGGCCGACGCGAGCGTGGATGTGGCGTACGCGCGGCAGGGTCAGGTCGAGCGGCTGCGGCTGGTCTTCCAGCAGCGATTCGCAGGCCACGCACCAGTGCGACAGGTCGGCCGTCAGCACCAACTGCGGCAAGGTCTCGAGGTAGGGCTTGAGCAGCATCGGGTGACCGGAGAAACGGCTGCGGTGGATCTCATGGACGATCGTCACGCCGTGCTCGCGACCGATCGCGTCGGCCAGTGCCAGCAGCTCCTCGTTCTGCTCGCGGCTGTAGTAATCCTTGCCGGTGTGCGAATTGACCAGCAGCGGGCGCGCTGCGCAGGCGTTATGCAGCAGTGCCTGCAGCGCGGCACGGTGCTCGTGGAACTGCGGGTGGAACACCGTTTCCCATTGCGCGGCGACGAGGTCCAGCTTCGCATCGGCGATGCGGCGCAGCCAGTCGCCGCGCTGGGCGGCGTCCAGCGGCAGCGCCATCTCGATGCCGTCGAAACCGGCCGCCACCACCTTGTCGATGAAGACCTGCGCGGGCAGGTCGTTGCTGCCCCAATGCGGGGCCAGGATACGGATCTGCATTTAGATGAAGCCTCGCACCGGGAACGAAGCGTCGCGCTGGATCCAGTTGCGCGGCGAGTAGACGGTGCTGGCGTCCGTCGCGTGCAGCGTGTACGCATGGCGCGACACCGGCGAGCGGTTCGGCGCGCTGTAGTGCGGCAAGAGGCCATGGAAGCAGACCAGGGCGCCGGCCTTGCATTCCAGCGGCACGGCGGTGCTGTCGTCCGGCCATGGCGTGCTGTCCAGCTTTTCCACCTTGATGTCGTCGCCATTGCGCACGAAGCGCTCGCGCAGCGGCGTGCGGTGGCCGCCCGGCTCGGCCCACAGGCAGCCGTTGTCCAGGGTGGCGTCCTCCAGCGCGAACCAGAACGTCGTCACGCTGATCGGGTCCGTCTCGAAGTACGTCGCGTCCTGGTGCCAGCGTACTTCGCCGCCGATGCCGGGTTGCTTGAAGATGTACATCGACTGCCAGACCTGCGCGTTCGCCAGTCCCAGGTCGCGCGCGACGGCGGCCAGGCGCGGGTCAGCGGAGAAGGCGCGGAACACCGGATCGAGGTCGTGCATCGCGTGGCCGATCTTGTTGATCGACAGCGACTTGGCCTGCTTCAGCTGGCCGTCCGGACCAAACGCTTCTTCCTCGAAGAAGCAGCGGATCGTGTTGTCCGAGCGGAGGAAGTACTCGTCCGCCTTCTTTTCCTGGTCCTTGGTGGTGAAGATGCCTTGCGCGACTCGTGGGTCGAACTCGTCGACGATCTGGGCGGCGCGCGCGCGCAGCGCGGCGATCTCCTGGGGCGACTTGAAGTCGGGGACGACGACGTATCCGTCGCGTTGGTACTGCTCTTTCTGGGCTGCGCTCAGCATGGTGGAACTCCGGCTAGGGTGAGATGGCCATTGTACGGACCCGCACTGTGCCCGGATAGCGTCGTATGGTTGACACATTGTCGCCAAACTGACGACAATCGCTCATGGATCAACTGAAAGCCATGGAAATCTTCGTCGAGGTGGCGCGCCTGAAAAGCTTCAGCGCGGCAGGGCGCCGGCTCGGGCTGTCGCGCGCGCTGGTCAGCAAGCATATCCTGCAGCTGGAGGAAACGCTGGGCGTCCGGCTGCTGCACCGCTCCACCCGCGAGGTCAGCCTGACGGACGCCGGCCAGGCTTACCTGGAACCGTGCAACGCGGCGGTGGCGCAGGCACAGGAAGCGACGCGCATCGCCACCCAATCCGGCGCCGGGCTGGCCGGGCCGCTGCGCATCCAGGCGCCGTCCAGCTTCGGCAGCACCTGGCTGGCCGACGCATTGGCCCGCTTCTGCCTGCCGCACCCGCAACTGCAACCGCTGCTGCACGTGGACGACGCGCTGCTCGATCCGATCGAACATGGCTTCGACCTGACCATCCGCGTGGGCGGCATTCCGGACAGCCGCGCGCTGGCGATCCGTCCGCTGGCGCCGTGCCGCGGCATCCTGTGCGCGGCGCCGGCCTACCTGGAGCGCTTCGGCATGCCGGAAGCGCCGGAAGCGCTGCGCGCGCACCGCTGCCTGCACTTCTCGCACCTGACCGACGGCACCGCGTGGCGCTTCGCCCGTGCCGGCGAGCAGCGCGTGGTGCGCGTCGATGCGGCGTTCACGTCGAATAACGGGATAGTGCTGCAGCAGGCGGCCCTGCAGGGAATGGGGATCGTCTACAGCACCACCTTCCTGGCCATGCGCCACCTGCTCGATGGCAGCCTGGTGCCGGTGCTGGCGGCCTGGGAGCTGCCGCTCAACTATCTGTCGGCGCTGTATCCGGCCAGCCGGCAGCCGTCGCCCAAGGTGCGCCAGCTGATCGATTTCCTGGTGGCCGAATATCAGCCGGTGCCGCCCTGGGACGCGGCACTGGCGACCGTCCAGGCGCCGTCGGCGTAGATCCGTTCATCGTCCAGGTAGACGCCCTCCGTCACGGCAAACACGTCGACGTGGTAGCGCGCGTCCTTGCGCTTGAATTGCGGCTTCTGGTACTGGCCATGCTTGGCGCCCAGCGACAGGTGCACGCCGCACATGCGTTCATACGTGCCGATATCGTCCACCGTGCGCGTGAACGAGAATGCGCGGTTCATGCCGAAGCCCAGCTCGCGCACCCACACCTCGCCCTCGTGTGCGCGAATAATCTCCAGCATCGCGTCGAATTCGGGCGTGCTGTTTTCCGCGCCGGTCACGCGGCCTTTCTCGACGATCATCGTGATCGGCGTGGCGGGGCGGTTGACGCGGAACGACGTGTCGCCGAAGACGAACACGCGCACCCGCCCGTTGACGGCTTCGAGGTCGCGCGCTTCCGTGAACACCTCGCCGATGGGGAACAAGCCGCCCACGTTCTTCATCGCGCTGTAGTCGCCGATATTGAGCTTGGCTTCCTCGAACGGCGACGCGAACACCAGCGTGTTGCCGGCGCCGCTGTCGACGACACCGCCGCCGGCCGCATCGAGCCGCGCTTTCAGCGCATGGCCCACGCCGCGGAAGTAGGCGGGATCATAGGCCAGCGCGTCGATGTAGACCAGGCCCTGCTCGCCCGGCATGCGCGACAGGTGCATGTGCTCGATCACCTTCAGCCCGCGCTTGAACAGCTCCATGCGGATGCGGTAGTCGTTCAGGCGGAAGCTGGTGGTCTGGATCAGCACCGTCAGGCCACCGGGACCCAGCCGCTCGAACGCCGCCAGGACCTGTTCCGGGCCCGTGCTGTCGAAGTCGAGGAAGGTGGCGTCCGGCAGCGCACGGCGGTAGGCCTGCGTCAACGCGGCGTTCAGTTCGCTGCGGCAGTCGTACACCACCAGCGCCGCCTGCGCGGGCGTGTATTCGATGGCGTATGCCAGCAGGTCGGCCACGTTGCGGGCGGCCGTGTCCAGGACAGCCGTTGGAAAAGACGTCATATTTGCAGGCAGTACAAGAAAAATGGGCGGTTTTTGCCGGAAAGTGTTGCGGGCATGCGCATTATACGGTTCCATACCGGTCGCAAACGCCGGCCGGCTTGTAGCAGCCAGGAGCGCGGGTTAGAATCGGTCCATATATAGCCGAGCGGCAACATTTTTTGTCCGGCGCAACGAATTCAGGTGGGGAATCAGGATGACAGTGACGTTTGGCCAGGACTTGCCGCTGGAGCGGCCCGATGCGGACAGCCGCGCGGCCCTGTTCGTGCCCACCGCGGCCATCAAGGACGACGTCATGCAATTGCTGCGCAACGGCGCCGCCGTCGTCGGTTTCGGCAATCACGACCGCACCCTGACGATCTACTACGAGAGCAACCGCTTCAACGAGGCAACGCTGTCCAAATGGGAGCAGAAAGCGCGCAAGGCCTATGACCGCCTGGTCGACAACCTGCCCACCACGTCGAAAATGATCGTCAAGATGGAGTATTTTGAGCAGGTCGGCTACATCAACGGCAAGGGCATCAATATCCGGCGCATGGACAGCCTGAAGCGCTGGCTGGAATTGTCCGACGCAATGGAGTCCGCGCCGGACAGCGATTCGGTGCCCTGGACGCCACCGCCGCCGCCGAAGAAGATCAACCTCGGCGGCGATTGACCCGCCGCAGCGCGCCTGCGTGGTTCAGCGCGAACCGTCGCGCGCGGCCAACGGGCGCGGTGCATACAGCGCGCTCTGGAACTCCGGAACGTATTGATACCTGATCATCTTCCCGAGCTTCAGCGTGGCGACGAAGGTGCCCAGCGCGCCGTTCCCTGCCGTCAGCCTGACCGCCTTGCCATTCGTACTTGAACCGTGCCGCACCAGGCGCGATACCGCATAGGCGTAGGTCGGCTGGCCCGTCCGGTCCACGTTCGTGAAGTTGTTGGTGACCAGTTCCGCCTCCGTGGAAAGCTCGTCGAGCTTGTCCGCCTCGAGCGCAAAGTCGACCTGGCCAGTGGCACTGTCCATGACTGCGAACCCGACCTGCGGCCCGTCTTCGCGGAAGTCGATCCCGGTCAGCCACTTCGGCAGGTTGTAACCGACCACCCCGCGCACCCGGGCCAGTTCCGTATTGACGGGCAGCTTCAGCACATATCCCCAGAATCCCTTCGACAGCGACTGGCCGATCAACGTCAGCGGTCCCAGGCTGGTGCTGCCCGGTTCGTTGGTGACGATCGAAATCGAGACTTCGTTGTAGCTGTCGTTATCGCACAGCCGGTAGCGGTAGCCCGTGATCGCGACCAGGCCGCGCCCGGGCCACACCTGCACCGGTTGCACGGTTTGTGCCAGGGCGGGCGGGATCAACTCGCGCAGCCGCGCCAGGTTGGCGGTGAACACCGCGGTCAGGCTGCTGTTGCGGTAGTAGAAATTGGGCGAATAAGTGTCGAAGCCGATATCCACCTTTTCCTTGCGCAGCGTGCGCAACCAGGATAAGTCGACATCGGGCGCTTCCTGTTCGATGACGACCAGCGGCGGGTTGGAACGGAAGCGGTCGTACAGTCCGCCCTGGACGACCGGCACGGCGTGGCCCGCGACATCGATGACGGTCAGGGACCGGTCCAGCGCCGGCGGCGCGGCCGCCAGGGAGGGCAGGGCGACGGCCTGCAACAGCGCGCCGGTCACGGCGGCGAGATTTCGACGTTTCATGTGTTGGCACCTTGCGTTGGGTTGAATGGCATGGGTACGGCTGCACGGGCACGTGAGTGCCGCGAAACCATCCTAACTTTCAACTTCACTTCAAGGTCAAGCGGGATTTTGCCGCGTTCGGTTCACGCCTTGCGCGGCACGGCAGGGATGCCCAGCCGGTCCATCACGCGTACCGCGTTCTCCTCGCAGTCCATGCCTTCCGGCTTGGTGTCGACCAGGTGCAGCAAGGTAAGCAGATGGGCTTTGTTCTGGGCCAGCTGCACTTCCATCGCCTCGATATGGCGCACCTTGTCGCGCAGGGCCGCCACCAGCTCGTCATGACGCCAGCTGGCAAAGTCCTGCGGCAGCAACTGGCCTATCTCGTCGAGCGTGAAGCCGGTACGCTGGGCGTTCGTGATGATTGACAGTACCGCGATCGCTTCCAGCGGATAGTCCCGGTAGCCGTTCGCGCCGCGGCTGACGGCGTTGAGCAATCCCTTCGACTCGTAGAAGCGGATTGCCGAGGGCGCCAGTCCGGTGCGTTTCGCCAGTTCGCCGATCTTCATGGTCCTCTCCCAAAGTCATCGGAGCACTTTAGCATCCGTAGCATCGACGAACAAGGCGAAAATACCGCTTGACCTTAAAGTTCACTTGAATCTTATGATCGGACCCATCTGATCATGGAGCCCCCGATGAACCCGTTCGTTCCCCTCACCTTGCCCAATGGCACCCAGCTGCCCAACCGCCTCGCCAAGGCGGCGATGGAAGAAAATCTTGCCGATGCCGAGCACGCGCCATCCGATGAGCTGATCCGCTTGTACCGGACCTGGGCCGCCGGCGGCGTCGGCCTGCTCATCACCGGCAACGTGATGGTGGATCGGCGTGCGATGACGGGCCCAGGCGGCGTCGTGATCGAATCGGCGCGCCATCGCGAGCGTTTCGAGCGCTGGGCGCAGGCAGCGCAGGCCGACGGCGGCCGCATCTTCATGCAGCTCAATCACCCGGGGCGCCAGATGCCGGCGGCCCTGGGGCAGCCAACCATCGCGCCCTCGGCGGTGCCGCTCGACCTGGGCAACTTCTCGAAACAATTCGCGGCGCCGCGCGAGATGTCCGAGGCCGACATCGTCGACGTCAAGCGCCGCTTTGTCGAAGCGGCAGTGCTGGCGCAGTCGTTCGGCTTCGACGGTGTGCAGATCCACGCGGCCCACGGCTACCTGTTCAGCCAATTCCTGTCGCCCATCGCCAACCGCCGCACGGACCGGTGGGGCGGTCCGGTCGAAAACCGGGCCCGCCTGCTGCTGGAGGTGGTTGCCGCGGTGCGGGCCGCCGTCAAGCCGGGCTTCGCCGTGTCGGTCAAGCTCAATTCGGCCGATTTCCAGCGCGGCGGTTTCAGCCCCGAGGATGCCAAGGCCGTGGTCGGCATGCTCAATCCACTGGGTGTGGACCTGCTCGAGCTGTCTGGCGGCAGTTACGAGGCACCCGCCATGCACGGCCAGACGCGGGACGGGCGGACCCTGGCGCGCGAAGCCTATTTCCTTGAATTCGCCAGGGACATCGGCGCCGTGGCGCGCATGCCGGTAATGGTCACTGGCGGCGTGCGGCGCCTCGCGGTCGCGCAGCAGGTGCTGGACAGCGGCGTTGCCATGGTCGGCATCGCCACGGCACTGGCCCTCGATCCCGCGCTGCCGCACGCCTGGCGCGCGGGCAGCGCCAGCGCACCGGCCCTGCGCCCCGTCACGTTGAAGAACAAGGTGCTGGCGTCGCTGGCCTACATGGCCATGGTGAAGCACCAGTTGCGCAAGCTGAGCCGGGGACAACTGCCGAACCCCGGTGTGGCACCGGTGTACGCCTTGCTTCAGCAACAGATCGATACGACGGTGCGCAATCGGCGCTACCGCCGCTGGATGCGGCAGGTCACCAGCCACTGACAGCCACTGAAAGTCACTGAGCACTATAAAGCGCTATAAACGCCTATAATTGGCGCAATCCGCGTTTCTGCAGGAATTGCACCTTGGCAACCCACGCAAGTCCGAACATCTTTCACCGCCCTGAGCTGGCCCGCAAGCTGGCGCAGCAGATCCTGCACGTCTCGCCCACCTCCGCGTCGTCGTCCGGCGTGTTCCTGGCCGCGCCGCGCCGTACCGGCAAGACCACGTTCATGCGCCACGACCTGACGCCGGCGCTGCGCGAGCAGGGCGCGATGGTGATCTATGTCGACCTGTGGGAAGACCCCAAGGCCGATCCCAGCGACGTGATCGTGGCCGCCATCCGCGCCGCGCTGTCGAACCACGAGCCGGCGCTGCTGCGCCTGGCCAAGAGCCTGGGCCTTGGCGGCGCCAAGGTGGGTGGCGTCGAGTTCTCGCTGGACCGCGTCGGCCTGGGCAAGGACGTCTCGCTGGTGCAGGCCCTGTCGGCGCTGTCGGAAACGTCGCAGACCATCATCGTGCTGATCATCGACGAAGCCCAGCATGCGATCACCACGCCGGCCGGCAACGACGCCATGTTCGCGCTCAAATCCGCCCGCGATGAACTGAACAGCAACCAGTTCGGGCTGCGGGTGGTCTGCACCGGCTCGAACCGCGACAAGCTGGCGATGCTGAAGAACAGCAAGGACCAGGCCTTCTTCGGCGCGCCGCTGATCAACTTCCCGCCGCTGGGCGAGGCCTACGTCAAGTGGTTCTGCGACCATACCGACGACCTGCCGGCCCGGCTCGACCCGGCCCTCGTCGCGCCGCTGTTCCTGCGCTCGGGCAACCGGCCGGAAATCCTGGGTGCCGCCGCCGACGAGCTGCGCTTCGACTTCGCCCTGGAGGCGGAGGGCCTGAGCGAACGTTTCGTTGCCGCCGTCGAGTCCCAGATCGCCGCCGCCAACGACGACACGATGCGCGTCGTCCATTCGCTCACTCCGATCCAGTTCGCCGTGCTGTGCGTGCTGGCCGCGGCCGGCGAAAAATACGCGCCGTTCGAGTCAGCCACGTTGGAAAAATACCGCGCGGCCGCTCGCCGTGTCAGCGGCGACGAGGTCGCCATCGAAACCCCCGCCGTACAGCAGGCGCTGTCCGCATTGCAGGAGAAAAGCCTGGTATGGAAGGCTTCGCGCGGCGTGTATGCCATCGAAGACGTGGCGCTGGTCGAACTGCTGCGCGGCCACGGCTACCTGGAGCAGCTCTAGGCGCCGTCCGACGCCCCTGATGCGTTATGATTGACACAACTGCGCGCGCACGCGCGCGAATGTCGATTGGCGGAGGAATATGGCGTACAGGTGGGTGACGGCAAACAGCGTCTGGCTGGAGGAGGAGCACAACCGCTTCGAACTGGAGGCGGGCAGGGATTTGCCTCGGATCGACTGGCCGGCGGCGCGCCACCGCCTGCCGGATGTGGCGCAACTGCTCGGTGCGGCGCTGCCGGCCGGCTGCGCCCATGCCCCCATCTATCCAGAAGGCTTTGCCTACTGCCCCGAATGCGGCGCGCCGCTGCGCACCGGCCCCGCGTCGCACCTGCCGTCCTGGTGGGGCGCGACCACCGCCAACCTGGGACCGGAAGACCATCCGCTGCCGCGCCACGTGCCGCATGGCCTGCCGCAGACGGCGCAGCCGCTGGCGGCCGCGCTGGAAACCCGGCCGCCGGAACCCGCCCGCGGCCAGGCCGAACTGAAGATTCCCGCGCCACCGAACGCCGTCTGCGTGTTTGCCGCCGCCACATTCGGCTATGCCGCGCAGCGGCTGCTGGCGCTGGCCTACACCCGCAACGTGCTGCAGTACTGGGACCCGGAGGCGCAGCATTGGGACGTACTCGCGCCGGAAGAGGGCACGGCCGACCTGCGCTTCGATGGCTCGCAATATGCTTGGCTGCCGATCGTGCAGCCGGCCCGGCGCGGCGAGGTGGCGCTGGTGCCGTCCGAGCAGGGCCTGTACCGCCTGGTGATCGACCCGATCGGCGCCACCTTCCGCACCGAACCCGTACTGGAAGTGCCGCTGGTCGCCAGCCCTGGCGCGGTGGGCCGGCGCATCGCCTGCCTGGTCGTCAGCGGCGCGCACTACGCCCGCACCGTAAGGCTGTGGACGGCCGGTCCCGACGGCGCCGATCCGGAAGCGCTGGACATCCTCGCCGGCGACGGCGACGCGGCCATCCCGACGGCCGGCTGGGCGCGCCCGTACAGCTACGACAACCAGCTGTGCTGGCTGCACGAGGAAGGCCAGCTGCTGTGGCGCCCCGGCAGCGCGCCGCGCTGGCAGCCCTGGCCCTTCCCCTGGCAGCCGCGCCTGCAGTGCGGTGGTCCCACGCGCAGCCGCGACGGCCGCCTGTGGCTGCTGGGGCACGACGGCGCCGCCTACTCCTTGCGCGAGCTGGGCACGGAAGGCCCCGGCCAGGTCGAGCCGATCGACAGCGTGCGCCTGGGCTTCGGCACCTTGCTGTTCCGCCGCGGCCACCAGGTCAAGGACGACCCCTGGGCCGCGCCGGACGTGGAGGACCAGAACCGCGAGGATGCCTACGTGCTGCCGCTGCTGGAAACGGTGGGCGCCGCGCGCAGCCAGCCCTCCGGCCTGGTGCTGCGCATCGAAGGTTTCACGGGGCGGGCCGAGGCGGCATTGTCCGGCGAGGTGCTGCCGCGCACCGTGATCGAATGGGTGGGCCAGCGCAACGTGATGCTGGACGACGTGGCGCGCCTGAAGAACCCGGCCGATTGCGTGCCCTTCGTCTACGACGGCAAGCTGTGGCTGCACCACCCCAGTTGGAACGCGATCCGTGGCTGGCACCTGGAGAGCGTGGCGTGATGCGCCCGCTCGTCCTGGCCGCGGCCTCGCTGTGCGCTGTTGCCTATCCTTCTGCCTGGGCCACCTCGCACGTATTCCTGGTGCAGAATTCCGGCTGGATGGAACCGTTCTATACCGACCCCGCCTCGCAGTACAAGCCGCTGGTGGAAGCGGTGATCGGCGCCGCCACGCAGCCGGGCGACGCGCTGGTGCTGGCCTCGTTCAACCAGGGCCTGCCCGGCGCACCGTCGCCGCGCGCGCTGCTGGCGCGCACGGTGGACAACAAGCCGTCCACCGCCGCCGTGCACGCGGCATTGGCGCCGCTGGCCGTGGCGCGCAAGCCGAACAGCAACGCGCTGGCGGACACCGACCTGGGCGAAGCTGTCGGCACGGCGATGACGCAGGCGCTGGGCGGCAAGCCAGGCCTGGTGTGGCTGTTCACGAACAACAAGAACAGTCCGAACAACGACCAGGCCACGGCCCAGCGCAACCGCGAGTTCTACCAGCTGATTCACGCCGGCACCGCGATCACCAAGGCCGTTGCCTTCCCGCTGCACATGCCCGTCAAGGGTGAACGCTACAGCGCCAACGGCCTGATGGTGTATGTGTTCGCCGTGCAGGAGCAGGGCCGGCGCGAACTCGATGCGCTGCTGCGCAGCGGCCGCCTGGCGCAGGTCATCACCGAACCGCCGGCGCGCCTGAAGCCGCTCGACCAGGACACGGTGCGCCTGGTGCCGACCCGCGTCGAGAACGTGCCCGGCGTGACGTTCGCCACCTTGCCGGACGGCCGCTTGCGCGCCGACGTCGATGCGCAGGCCACCGCCAACGGCCCGGCACCGGCCGCCCGCATCACGTGGCGGCTGGAGAACGCCATCTACCCGTACACCATCGCGCACGCGCGCATCGCCGCACAGTCGGCGCTGGCCGGCGCCGTCCAGCCGATCGGGCTGGCGCAGGAAGAGGTCACGGCACTGGCCCCCGGTAAAGCGCAGCCGCTGGCCTCGACGATGGCACTGCCGGTGGCGAACCTGCCGGGCAAGTGGTCGCTGGCCGCGCTGCAGTCGGCCGGCTCGGCCCAGGTGCTGCCGGGCCGGATCGACGTGCAACTGGCCGGGCAGCGCCTGGAGCTGTCGCAGGCCTTCCGCCAGCGCATGGCCACGCTGTTCCCCGGCGACCCGCTGCCGGACATCTTCACGCCGCCCGAACGCATCCAGGGCTCGCGCGCCACCCTGCCGGTCGAAGTGCGGCTGCAGCACGGCGCCGCTCCGTTGCTGGCCGCCCTGGGCGGCCTGTTCGCGCTGCTGGCCGCCGCTGGCGCCGCGCTGGTCGCCGCCACGCGCGGGCGCAAGGTGCTGGTGACCGTCGAGGGCGAGCCGCGCACCGTGCACACCAAGGCCGGCGCGAAGACGCCGCTGTACGACCGCGCCGGCAACAAGGTCGCGGAGCTGCACACCACCTTATTTGGCAATCGGCTGGCGGACGTGCGCGAGGGCGCCCAGGTCCGGCTCGGCCGGTAAAAAAACACTCAGAGGATTTGATGACTACCAACGCAATCTTGCTGGCGCAAGCCAATACGGATCCAGGCTTCAAGGTGCCGGGGAACGAGGACAAGGCGACGTCGCCGGCCGCGCCGTCCGGCGACGGCACGTTGAGCACCACGCCGCCCGCCGGCGAGACGGCCAGCGGCATGGAAGTGGCGCCCGTCGCTGGCGCGCCGGCGACCGACACCTCGACACGCGACATCGCCATCGGCGGCGCCGTCTTCGTCGTGCTGCTGGTCGTGTTCTTCTTTGCCCGCAACGCCTTCGCCAACCACCTGGTGCGCCGCCGCGTGGCGCCGTCGTCGGCCGACACGGCCGGCTGGCTGCTGTTCTTCGGCCTGGCGTTCCTGAGCGCCGCCGTCGTGCTGGGCTTCGTCAACTCGACCAAGTTCCTCAACGTGGCGATCACGGGCACCCTGCTGGTGTTCGGCATCGCCGCCATCGCCGGTGCCCTGTTCACCGGCCGGCGCTAGGAGGACGGCATGGCGGAGATTCCCGGCATCGAAAAAAAGGCGGAACTGAAGATCGACCTGCGCCCCACGCTGTTCATCGGCGCGGGCGGCACCGGCATGGAAGTCATGATGCGCATCCGGCGCCGCATCCTGTCGGCGGTGTGGAACCGCCACCACCCCGCGCGGGTCGAGTCGATCGGCGAGTTCCCGGTCGCGCGCTTCCTGCATGTGGACCTGGACAGCGGCGCCGTCATCGACGACGGCAAGTCGCAGCGCACCGACCCCTGGTACGAGCTGGTCAAGCTGGGCGACGAGGAACGCCTGGTCGAATCCATCGACCTGCAGCAGTACCACGAGTCGGACGACAGCCTGGCGCGCTTCCCGCTGATCGAGAACTGGATGCCGCTGCGGCCCAAGAAGCTGCGCTCGCTGGGCATCGATCCGTCCAAGGGCGCGGGCCAGATCCGCGCCGTGGCGCGGCTGTACCTGTTCGACAAGTACCCGAAGCTGCGCGGCCGCATCAAGGGCGCGCTGAATTTCCTGGCCAGTAACGCCGGCCAGGAGCGCAAGGACAATTACCAGCGCCTGGGCCTGCAGGTCGACACGTCGAAGTTCCGCATCGTCGTCATCGCGTCGAACGCGGGTGGCACCGGCGCCGGCACGGCATTGGACCTGGGCTGGATTGCCAAGGCCATCGCGCGCCAGGAAGTGGCGGACAGCCAGGTCGATCTCGTCATGTTCATGCCGGGCGGGTACGCCAAGGCGAACAAGGAGCGCACCGAAGCGAACGCCTATGCGACGTTGATGGAGATGGAAACGGCGATGCGCGACATGAACGCGCAGGTGCGCTGGGCCGATCCGGACAGCCTGACCGGGCGCGGCGCGCCGTTCGACGACGTGTATTTCGTCGACACCGCCAACCTGTCCAACAAGGCCACGCAGGACGTGCGCGACGTCTACCAGATGGTGGCCGACTCGCTGTTCGAGGATTTCGCCTCGGCCGATTTCGCCAACCGCAAGCGCTCGGTGGCCGTCAACCAGCAGCAGCACAAACTGGGACCGTTCAACCCGCGCGTGCCGGAGCAGCGCTTCGGCGACATGCGCCTGTCGTACTCGAAAGTGTATTCCGCTTTCGGCCAGGCCGTGCTGGACACCCAGCAAAGCCTGCGCGAGGACATCCGCGCCTATGAACTGGCGGCGCTGATGGTGAAGGCCTTCTTCGGCATCGCGGGCAGCGACGGTGCGCAAGGCCGCCGTGCCGGTGACCAGGAACGCGACGTCTTCATGCGCGAGCAGATGCTGATGGCCGAGCGGCCGTTCGACGAGTTCCCGGACTTCCGCAAGGGCACGGTGGACGTCACGCCGTTCCAGGAGTACGCGCTGTCGGACCACCTGCTGATGGACAAGGACCAGCGCTCGCTGCTGGAGCGGGTGGAATCGAAGGTGCAGATGGAGATCGACCGCATCACGGGCGGCTACGACCTCAAGATCTGGCGCGAGAAGGTGGCCGAGCTGCTGCCGCACCTGGAGCGCGACGCCATCCGCGAGGCCGGCGCCATCGCCGAGACCAGCGAGGACCGCCTGAAGCGCCACACCCAGGAGCTGCTGGTGCGCATGAAGGGCCGCATCCGCGAGCGCCTGTACGCGCTGCTGGACGACCGCAAGCAGGGTGGCCTGGAATTCGTGCTGACCCTGCTGGAACAGATCAAGGCCCGCATCGCCCAGCGCGACCTGCCGCACATGGAGCACAATGCGCGCCGCTACCGCGAGCTGCGCGACGCGCTGCGCACGCGCCAGGTGGAGGAATCGCTGAACAACCTGGCGCAGGCCGCCAACAAGTGGATCAACGCTGGCGCCCAGGCGCGCGAGGTGATCGTGCACCTGAAGCGCGACATCTCGGACTACCTGCGCTTCCACCTGCTGGCCGTGGCGGCCGGGCAGGCGACCGAAGTGCTGCGCTCCCTGTCGGCCTGGCTGGGCGACATCCAGTCCGTCGACGAGCGGGGCCGCGCCGTCTGGTCCGGCATCGCCGGCGAGTTCCAGGAAGGACGGCGCTGCGTCGAGGCGATGCTGGGCGCGGTGGACCAGCGCATCGCGCAATTGCGCGCGGACGCGCAGCATGAACACGCGACCTATATGAAGCTGGCGGCGGACGTGCTGCCGGAGCCGGTGCAGCTGACGGGCGACGTCAGCGCCTGGAGCGAGGAAGTATTGGCCGAATTCGGCGGCTCGGCGCGGCTGTTCCCGCAGCTGGGCGACGAGAAGCTGCGCGCCGCGCTGCTGCTGAAGCTGTTCCGCCGCGCGCAAACGCAGCTGACGGCCGACGAGATCGCGGCCAGCGGCGAGGCGCCGGCCGATCCGCTGCTGGAGCGCCTGCTGGCGCTGTCGGCGCAAGAGCGCCAGCGCATTTTCAACGAGTGGCTGAGGAGCGCCATGCCGTGGGTGAACGCGCGCTTCTCGGCCGAGTTCACGCCGAACGCCGACCAGTTCAAGTGCTTCATCGGCGTGGGCGACGCCAACGCATGGCGCCGGCTCGAGGCGGAGATCCGTGCCGCGGTGCCGACGGGCTTCTTCCACGGCGACCTGGTCAACATCGTCAACACGGGCATCGCCGGGCGGGCGGTGTGCTACATCGAGCTGTCCGGCTTCCCGATGACGGTGCTGCGCGGCCTGCCCACGTGGCGCACCTCGTACCAGATCGAGAACCCGAAGATCCCGACCCACCTGCATTTCGACGCGACCCGCTTCCGCCATCCGATCGCGCCGAACATGGATGAACTGAACCGGCTGGCCGACGACTACGAGTGGTTCCTGCAGGCGGTGGCGACGGGCGTCCTGAAGCGCAAGGCCGACCTGGCCGACCGCGAAGCGACGTTCCAGCCACGCGGCCAGTACCTGTTCGAGGTGGAGCACGGCTCGGGCGAATGGCTGCAGGTGGGGAACGAGTTCGCCATCCGCTCCAACGGCCTGCCCCCGTTCTACCGCGAGCAGATCGTCACGGCGGTGCAGCAGCGCCTGGCGCGCATGGGACCGCACCAGTTGCTGCTGCTGGCGGCGCTGATGCGCCATTACCAGCAGCGCGTCTACCAGCCCAAGCTGGAGATGGACGAGACCGGCGCCGAGTTGCCGTCGCCGTCGCTGCCGAACATCACGGCGCGCCGCCTGCACGACGAATGGCTGCGCCGCGCCGCCGCCACGGCCAGTGCCACCGATCCTGGCCTGCCGGCGCTGGAGGACAAGGCGCTGGACCTGCTGGCGCAATGGAGCGACGTGGTGCCGGGTTCCGCGCACGACGCCTATCCGTGGGAGGTGCAGCATGCGGTCGACAAGCGCGTGCCGCGGCCGGAGTTCCTGGCCAGCGAAGCGACGGCCGCGCACCTGCTGGCCGGCGCCGCGCCAGCCGCCGCGGCCAGCGCCGTGCTACCGGTCGCGAGCCCTGCGGCGCAGACGTCGCTGTACAAGGTGTTCGTCAACCGCATGCAGCAGGGGCCATACACGGTGCAGGAGCTGGCCGAGCGCGTGGCGCGCGGCGAGATCGACGGCGCCACCAAGGTATGGGACATGCGCTGGGTGCCGCACGTGGACCAGTGGAAGCCGGCGCGCGAGCTGCCGCAACTGGCCGTGTTGTTCGCGCCCGCGATCCCCGACCCGACGGACGAGATCCCGGACCCCGAGTAAGGAAAAACGAGCGTGGAATATCGTTGTGTGAACGGGGGCTGCGGCAGGACGTTCCCCCGCCAGGTCGGGTTCTGCCCATATTGCGGCACCGCGCAGTCGGCGGCGGCGCGGACGGCGCCGCCGGTGGCGCCGCCAGTCGCGCCACCTGCAATGCACCCCCCAGTACAGCCTCCGGTGCAGCCTCCCGTGCAGCCCGTCCCGCCGCCACGGCCAGCCGCGCCACCGGTCGCCGCGCCGCCGGTGCAGGCAGCGGTGCCGCCTGTCGAGCCAACGCGGCCCGCAGCGGCGGCACCCAGCCCGGCCGCGCCGCCGCTGCGCAAGCCGGTCGGCAAGGGCACCTGGCTGCTGGTCGCGCTGTTCCTGCTGGCGGTCTGGTTCCTCGTCAAGCCGGGCGACCCGACGGCCAAGCTGGAGCGGCGCGTCAAGGATGCCGCCGCGCTGGCCGAGCAGTGCAAGATCGTCGACGCCCGCACCGAGCTGGCGGCGCTGCGCCAGGACAAGGCCACGGGCGACCAGCTGCGCCGGCTGCAGGCCGCGATCTCGGCCGCGGCGCCGGCGTGCGAGCGCAAGCAGCAGCGGCCCAAGGCCTGGACGGAAGCGCGCAAGGGCGTGGAGGCCGCCATGGCCGCCGGCTCGCTGGACAAGGCCTCGACCCGGCTGAACGCCTTTACCCGCAAATATGGCGAGGACGACGACACGCGCGAATGGCGCGAGCGCATCGATGCGCGGCGCGCCGAGAAGCTGCTGGACGAGGCCAACGCCTGCCTGAAGCGCAAGGACCGCGCCTGCGTGCAGAACAAGCTGGACGCCGCCGACAAGCTGAAACGGCCGGAGGCGCAGCCGCGCATCGAGGCCCTGCGCGAGGAGCTGTCGCGCTTGCTCGAATCGACCATGCTCGAAGGTGGCGCTGGCGTGACCGCGACGGATGCGCCGCCGCCGGCGCGCGCCATCAATACCGCGACCTTCGCGGCGCCCGACAAAGGCGAGGCGCAGCGCCTGCGCATCGAGGCCGAGCGCGACATCGCGCAGGCCAACTACCGTGGCGCAATGGGCAAGGCGGCCCAGTGCGCCACGCTGGGCGGCGCCGGCTGCGAAGCGCTGCGCACCCGGGCAGCCGCGCTGGACCGGGATTACCAGCGCTGCCTGGCCGCGGGCAACCGCTGGGTCAACGCGACCTGTCAATAGCGGCTGCCAGCGCGGCGCGGTGGCCTCGCAAAGTTTGCTAGACTTCTGGCAACGTGCGCGCAGGAGGTACCATGCTAGTTACATCACGCTTGCTGCCCGTGGCCGTGTTGTTGACGGTGCTGGCGGGTTGCCAAAAAGACGAGGACCGGCGGGTCGAAGGACCGGCCGAGCGGGCCGGCCGCGAGCTGGATCAAGCCAGCAAGAAGGCTGCGGCCGAGCTGAAGAAGGCCAACCAGGAATTGAAGGTGGCGGCCGCGAAGACGGGCCGCGAACTGGACGAATTCGCCGACAAGGCGGGCGAGCATCTGGACAAGGCGGCCGACGCGGTGGGCCGCAAGCTGGAGCGGGCCGGCGAGAAGATCCAGGCCAATGCCAAGGCGGCGCGGGAGGACGAGGAGCCGGCCAAGCCAACGGGCAAGTAGCTTGGCCCTGGGTTTGGGGTCTGTCCCTTCGGGACCGACCCCGGTTTTACTCAGCGACGTGAGCGTTGTCTGTACGAAGTTGCGACCGCCGTGGATGAAAACCGGGGTCAGTCCCAGAGGGACAGACCCCAAGCCCTGAACACGGCGGGGACGGCCCCTGGCCTAGCGCGACTTGCTCTTGCGCCCAGCCTTCAACTGCACCACATTGCTGTTGCGCGTCTCGGCCGGCGGCGGTGCGCCGTGCGGCCCGCCCAGCACCACCGACAGGTCGACGAAGCCGTTGCGCCAGGCGCGTTCCAGGTCCTGCTCGATCGATTCCATCGTCGTCTGGCCGAAATTGGCGAAGCCGCGCACGCCGTAGGCGCGGTTGCGGCCGTGCGCCTTGGCCAGGTACAGCGCCATGTCCACCAGGTTGACGGCGCGCTCCCACGACAGCGGCGTGTCGCCCGGCACCAGCGGGAACGGCGCGAAGCCGACCGAGACGTTGACCGGGATCGTGATGCCCTGGTACTGCAACGATTGCGACGAGATCGTGTAGAGGATGCGGCGCGCCACGTCATCCACGCTCTGGCGCGACACGGCCGGCAGGAACGCCAGGAATTCCTCGCCGCCCCAGCGCACGATCATGTCGGTCTCGCGCAGCGCCACCCGCAGGTTTTCCGCGATCATGCGCAGCACCGCGTCGCCGGCGGCGTGGCCGTAGGTGTCGTTGACGTGCTTGAAGTGGTCGACGTCCATCAGGAACAGCGCGCCCACGGTATCGTCGCCGATCACGCGGCGCTCGACCGTGGCGTGGCCGCGCATGAATTCCTGGAAGTGGCGGCGGTTGTACAGCGAGGTCAGCGGGTCCAGCGAACTCTGCTGCTTCAATTCCTCGTTCTTTTCCTCCAGCTGGGCATTGGCCGTGCGCACTTTGCGGTACAGCAGGCCGACGATGGCGGCCACCAGCGCCGAGACCACGGCCAGCAGCCACCAGACGCGCTGCTGCAGGCGGCGGTTGTCCAGCTCCGCGCCCTTGACGCGGTTTTCCTGGCGCAGTGCCTCGATCTGGCGCTGCTTTTTCTCGGTGTCGTATTTCTGCTGCAGCTCCAGCACGTCCTTCTGGCGCTGCTTGGCGAACATCTCGTTGGTGAGTGTGCGCTCGCGGTGGTAGGCCTCGACGGCGCCCTTGTAGTCGCCCGCGCGCTCCAGCGCGCCGCCATATTCCAGCAGCACGGCCTGCAGTTCGGGCTTGTCGCCGGCCTTGTCGTATTCCGCCAGGCCGGCTTCGAACTGGCGCTTGCCCTCGGCGATGCGGCCCAGGCCCAGGTAGGCCTGGCCCATGTTGATGCGCGAGGTGGCGATGTCGGCGGTGCTGCGCACCTCGATCGCGGCCTTCAGCGACTGGTTGGAGTAATCCAGAGCGCGTGCGTAGTCGTGTTCCTTCAGGTAGCTGTCGGCCAGGTTGACCAGCGTGGTGGCGATCATCTGGCGCGCGCCCAGCTTGCGCTCGACCGCCAGGCCCTCCAGCAGGGCGCGGCGGGCGCGCTCCGGCTGGTTCGATTCGATCCCCAGCGCGTATTCCATGCTGAGCGCATCGGCCACGCGGCCGGGCGAGTTGATCGACTTGGCCACGGCCACCGATTCCTGCTGCAGCTCCCAGCCCTTGTCGAACTGGCGCATGTTCACGTACAGGAACACCAGCGCGTTCAGCGCGCTGGCCAGCGGCAGGCGGTTGCCCTCGATGCGACGGGCCACTTCGACCGCTTCCTGCAGCTTGGTCAAGGCACCGGGATAGTTGCCGTCTTCCTGGTACGACTGGCCGGCGGTAATCAGCACGTGGACGTGCAGCGGCATGTCCCTGGTGCGCAGGCCGACGCGCTCGGCCTCGAACGCCGCCGCGTGGGCACCCTTCAGGTCGGCCAACTGGTACAGCGCGTACGAACGCGCCAGCAATCCCTTGGCCAGGGCCACGTCGTCACGCAGCTGACGGCCAAAGGCGATCAGCTCGTCGGCGACGGCGAGGCCGCGCTGGACGTCGCCGGTCGCCTGCAGGCTATTACTGTAGAGCATGAGAAATTCGGCCCGCGTGGGGACGCCGCTGGCGCGCGCCTGCGGTTCCAGCGTCTGCAGGCGCCGCAACGCATCGTCCGGCACGTAGCGCATCGCCTCACGGATCTGCTGCAGCTGCGCGGGCAGGTCGGCCTGGCCGAATGCCAGCGCGGGCGCCAGCAATGCGGCCGCCGCAAGCTGACGCAGCTTGCGGGGTAACGATCTCTGTCGCGGTGAATGTGGGATGCCTGCCAACTTTGCGGTCCTTGAGCTGCACGGCGCTGGAGCTGGGCGCCACGTGTCGGTGCATTATATGCCTGTTGCACCAAAGAACGATTCACACAACGGTAATTTGGCGTATTCGTGTCTTCGGTTAAGCTTTTACGCAACACACTTGAATTAACAGCATTGCAGGGCTGTTATTGTTGCTTGCCGGTACCAAGAACCGCGATATCAGGCCGCTAACTGTTGCAACAGATATAAGCGCTGGTACAGTCCGCCCTCGATCTGCATCAGCGTGTCATGCGAACCCGCCTCTTCGATACGGCCGTGATTGAGCACGATGATCCGGTCAGCCTCGCGGATCGTCGACAAACGGTGCGCGATGGCGACGATCGTCACCCGGCCGCGCAGCTCGTTCAGCGCTTCCTGCACGATCTGCTCGGTCTGGCTGTCGATGCGCGACGTCGCTTCGTCCAGCAGCAGGATGCGCGGTTCGCCGGCCAGCGCACGGGCGATCGCGATCAGCTGCTTCTGGCCGGACGACAGGCGCGAGCCGCCTTCGCCCAGCAGCGTGTCGTAGCCGTTCTCCAGCGCCGCGATGAAGTCGTGCGCATGGGCGGCACGCGCCGCCGCTTCGATGCGCGCGCGCGGCAGGCCGCGGCCCATGTCGATATTTTCGTAAGCGGAAGCGGCCAGCAGGAACGGGTCCTGCGGCACCAGGCCGACGTCGGCGCGGAACTGCTCGATGTCGATGTCGTCCAGCGGCACGCCGTTCATCAGGATGCTGCCGTGGCGCGCCGGGTAATAGCGCAGCAGCAGCGACAGCAAGGTCGACTTGCCGCTGCCGGTGTGACCGACGATGCCGAAGAAAGCGCCTTGCGGAATCTCCAGCGACAGGTCGTGCAGTACGCGCTGATCGTCGATGTAGGCGAAGTCCAGGTGGCGGATCGCGATCGCCGGGCCGTCGCCAGCGTTGGCGGCAGCCTTGCGCACGCCCGCGCCCTTGCCATGCTCCGGGGCGCCCGCTTCGTCCAGCAGCCCGGCGACGCGGGCGCTGGCGACGACGGACTGCTGCAACTGGCTGAACTGCATGGTGATCTGGATCAGCGGCTCGATCACGCGGGCGATGTAGTTGATGAAGGCGTACAGCACACCCACCTCGGCGGCGTTCAGCGCCCCGCTGCCGCCGCGCTGGCCGAAGAACCAGATCACGGCCGCCAGCAGCACCACGTTCAGCATGTCCAGCGCCGGGCGCAGCAGCCAGGCATTGGCGCGGATCTCGGCCACACGTTGCGTGTAGTGGTCGGCATTGGTGCGGGCGAAGCGTTCCGCGAAGCGCTGCTCGGCGTTGTTCGCCTGCAGCACCGTCATGCCGCCGATCGACTCGGCCATTTGCGCGTTGATGTCGCTGCGCAGCTGGCGCGCGCGCGTCACCGCCGGCGCGGACAGGCGCTGGTACAACCACACGATCAGGAGCACGAACGGCATCAGTGCCACGACGATCAGCATCAGGCGCCAGTCCAGCCACGCCATCGCCGCGATCGTGCCGACCAGGACGATGGTGCTGTCCAGGATCACGAACAGCACCTGGATATACAGACCCTTGACGGCTTCCGTGTCGTTGGTCACGCGCGAGACCAGCTGGCCCGTGATGGCGCGGTCGAAGAACGCCATCGGCAGGCGCAGCACGTGGCCGTAGACCTGCTCGCGCAGGCGCTGCACGGAGCGCATGGCCAGGCCGGACAGGCGCGTCAGCTGCAGGTAGCGCAGCCAGCTGGCGGCCCAGCCGGTCAGCACGACGCCGCCCAGCAGCAAGGACATCGTGGTCCAGTCCAGCGCGCGCGGCAGCAGGTGTTCGTCGATCAGGCGTTTGCCCAGCAGCGGGCCGATCACCTCCAGCCCGGCGGCACAGGCCAGCCAAAGCACGGCCCAGCCCAGGTGGTGGCGGTCCGGCAGCGCGGCGCGCCGCAGCAGGCCGAAGGCGCGCCGCATCTGCGCCTTCTGGTCGCGTTTTTCTTCGGCGGTGCGGTCAGAGTGCATCGAGGCTGGCCTCCAGTTGTTGGTAGCGCCACTGGCTGGCATACCAGCCGTCCAGTGCCAGCAGTTCGTCGTGCGTGCCCGCTTCCACGATGCGGCCGGCCTTCAGCACGACGATATGGTCGGCGTTGACCACGGCCGACAGCCGGTGGCTGGCGATGATGGCGCTGCGCTGCGGGCGTTCGCGCCGCAGCTCCTCCAGGTGTTCGAGGATGCGCGTCTCGGTGCCGGTATCGACGGCCGACAGCGCGTCGTCCAGCAGCAGCAGGTCGTTATCGGACAGCAGCGCGCGGGCGATCGCCACGCGCTGACGCTGGCCGCCGGAAAGCGTGATGCCGCGTTCGCCCACTTCCGTCTCGTACCCGTGCGGGAACAGGCGGATGTCGTCGTGGATGGCGGCCAGGTCGGCCGCATGCTCCACTTGCTGGCGCGTCGCGTCCGGCCGCGCCAGCGCGATGTTTTCGGCGATCGAGGCGGAGAACAGGAAGGACTCCTGCGGCACCCAGCTGATCGCGTCGCGCAGCGCCTTGAGCGTATAGTCGTCCAGCGCATGCGTGCCCCAGCGCACGCTGCCCGAGCGCGGCGTCAGCTGGCGCAGCAGCACGCGCAACAGCGTCGACTTGCCGGCGCCGGTGGGGCCGACCAGGCCCAGCGTCTGGCCCGGGCGCAGCCGCAGCGAAACCCCGGCCAGCGCGGGTTCGGTCTGGCCCGGATAGCAGACCGTGACGTCGTCCAGCACCAGCTCGCCTGGCGCCAGCGCGGCCACGTTGCCGCGGTCGTCGATCGACAGCGGCGCATCGAGCATCGGGTGCAGCCGCGCCCAGGCGGCGCGGCCCCGTTCGATCAGCGACAGCACCCAGCCGGCCGCGAACATCGGCCAGATCAGCTGGCCCAGGTACATCGAGAAGCTGGTCAGTGCGCCGATCGTCAACTGGTCCTGCCACACCAGGTAGCCACCCACGCCCAGGGTCAGGCCGGTGGCGGCCGTCAGCGCCAGGCCCACGGCCGGTTCGTAGGCCGCCTCCCAGCGCTGCGCCGTCAGGCTGGCATCGGCCGCCTTGCCGGCCAGCTCGCCGAACGTGGCGGCGCTGCGCGCTTCCAGGCCCAGGGTGCGCAGGGTGCGGACGCCGGTCAGCGTTTCCTGCACGTGGTCGTTGAGCGCCGAAAAGCGTTTGAGCGAGTCGGCCGACGCCGTGTGGATGTGCGACGAGATGCGCCAGAACGCATACGCCATGAAGGGGAAGGGCAGCAGGGCGACCAGGGCCAGGCGCCAGTCGACGCCGAGTGTCATCACACCCAGCACCATGACGAGCGTCAGCGTGCCGTCGAAGCCGGCCAGCATGGCTTCGCCGGCGGCCATCTCGATGGCGTCGATGTCGTTGGTGGCCAGCGCCATCAGGTCGCCGGTGCGCTGCTTCTGGTAGAAGGCCGGACCCTGCAGCGCCAGGCGCCGGTAGAAGCGGGTGCGCAGTTCCACGCCGAGGCGGTAGGCGGCCGAATACAGGCGGATGCGCCAGGCCACCCGCAGCGCGTAGTTCGCCACGCCGACCAGCAGCAGCAGGCCGACGTCGGCCAGCAGTCCATCGCGTGTGAGTTGATGGGCCGCCAGCGCGTCGATCATGGCGCCGACCTTGCGCGGAATCCAGATGGCGATCAGGGCCACGCCGACCAGCATGACCGCGGCACCGGCGTACGCCCGCCAATGCGAGCGCACGAAGCCGCCGATCAGTCTCGATAAACTCATGACATATCCTTGACGAAGGCCGTCAGGATACCTCAGGACTATCGATCGTGCCGGACTGCGCCGTGCGGCGCCGGAAGCACCGGGGACAGGCACCTGTCTCAGGGCGGTAACGCCCTGAGACAGGTGCCTGTCCCCAAGGGTCTTGCCAGCGTTCCGACTACTTGCGCGGCTGCGCCTTGCCAGGCACCGACTTCAAGCTGGTGGCCGGCTTGTCGGCGATATCGGCCAGCGCCTGCGCCACCGGCTTGGCGGCCGGGCGGCCGCGCGCTGTTTTCGGGGCGCCGGCCCCGTCGTCCACCTGCGCGGCCGGCGTCACCGGCGCGGCTTCCGCCACGGCGGCGGCAATGGCCTCGGTGGCCTGTTCGACGTTGTCGGTGGCGGCTTCCACCACGTGCTCCGTGGCTTGCACCACGGGCGGTGCCGCTTCGGCGGCGGCGCGGGCGGCCTCGCGTGCCGCGGCGGCCGCTTCCTGGGCGGCCTGGGTGGTGGCCTGGGTGGCCACGTGGGTCGCTTCCTGGGCGCTGCGGGCGATGGCCTGGGTTGCGGCCTCGACGTTGTCGGCCACCTGGTGCACGGCCGCATTGGCCGCTTCACCGGCATGGGCCGCCACGTGGGCCGGCGTCTCGGCGACGGCCGGCGTGGGCGCGCCCAGCACCAGTGCCTTGCCCGAGGCGCCGAACTGCGCGCTGGCCGACTGCAGCAGCTCGGCCTGGGCGCGGCTGGCGATGCTGAACAGCTCGCGGCCATAGGCCAGCAGGCCTTCGACGGTCGGCAGCGGTTTCGTGGCCAGGGTCAGGATCTCGCGCGCATCCTTCGCGGCCAGCAGTTCGCGCGCCGAAGTGGTGCTGCGCTCGAACACGTTGCGCGCCGTGTGCAGGTTCAGCGCGGCGACCTGCTGCATGCCTTCCACGGACTTGCGCAGCACCGTGTCCATCAGATTCAGTTGCGTTTCAAGTTGCGACTTGCCGGTTGCGGACAATTGCTCGGTAATCGAAGTCATAAGCACTCCTGGAATGGGGGAATGATGCAGGGAAAACGGTGACGATGGTGCGATGCAATAAAGGCATTCTAGCCATGATTGCCCGCATTGCAAAGCAATTTCCGCCCGGGACCGCCTGGGTTTGGCAGGCGGAATTTATGCACCGCAACATTGCGGATGAGCACAAAGCGTTGTCGTCGATTTGTTTGCACGAACCCAGCCGCTCTGCCTACAATCGGACAAGCCAACTGATGGAGCGCACCGATGGACGTAGTGATCCGTAACGCCACATTGCCGGACGGTCGTACCGGCATCGATATCGCCATCGAGGCGGGGCGGATCGCCGCCGTCGAGCCCAAGCTGGCGGCGCGCGGCGCGCGCGAAATCGACGCGGGCGGCGACCTCGTCACCCCGCCGTTCGTCGACGCCCATTTCCACATGGACGCGACGCTGAGCTATGGCCTGCCGCGCGTAAACGCCAGCGGCACCCTGCTGGAAGGGATCGCGCTGTGGGGCGAGCTGAAGCCGGACTTGACGCAGCAGGCGCTGGTGGAACGCGCCCTGCATTACTGCGACTGGGCCGTGGCGCGCGGCCTGCTGGCGATCCGCAGTCACGTGGACGTCTGCGACGACCGCCTGCTGGCGGTGGAGGCGCTGCTCGACGTGAAGCGACGCGTGGCGCCGTACCTGGACCTGCAACTGGTCGCGTTCCCGCAGGACGGCCTGCTGCGCAGCCCGACCGCGCTGGCGAACCTGAAGCGGGCGATCGCGCAGGGCGTCGACGTGGTCGGCGGCATTCCCCACTTCGAGCGCACGATGGCCGATGGCGCCGAGTCGATCCGCATCCTGTGCGAGTTCGCCGCGCAGCAGGGCCTGCGCGTGGACATGCACTGCGACGAATCGGACGATCCGCTGTCGCGCCACATCGAGACACTGGCGGCCGAGACGCACCGCCTGGGCCTGCACGGTCGCGTGGCCGGCTCGCACCTGACGTCGATGCACTCGATGGACAACTACTACGTCAGCAAGCTGCTGCCGCTGATCGCAGAAAGCGGCGTGGCCGCCATCGCCAACCCGCTGATCAACATCACCCTGCAAGGCCGCCACGACACCTATCCGAAGCGGCGCGGCATGACCCGCGTGCCGGAACTGATGGCGGCCGGGGTGGAGGTGGCGTTCGGCCACGACTGCGTGCTCGACCCCTGGTACGGCATGGGCTCCGGCGACATGCTGGAGGTGGCGCACATGGGACTGCACGTGGCGCAGATGACGGGCCAGCAAGCCATGCGCGCGTGCTTCGACGCCGTCACCGCCACACCGGCGCGTATTCTCGGCCTGGAAGGCTACGGCATCGCGCCCGGCTGCCACGCCGACCTGGTGCTGCTGGACGCGGCCGACCCGGTCGAGGCGATCCGGCTGCGCGCGGCGCGCCGGCTGGTCATGCGGCGCGGCCAGGTGGTGGCCGAGACGCCGCGCCCCGTCGCCAGCCTGCACCTGCCGGGGCGGCCCGCCCAGGCCGACTTCCGCCTGGCCTCGCGCCCGCAGGTGCCGCGATGATCGTGCTGGAGACCCCACGCCTGGTGCTGCGCACGCTCGACACGGACGATGCGCAGTTCTATCTGGAGCTGGTCAACGAGCCGTCGTGGCTGGAGCACATCGGCGACAAGGGCGTGCGTACGATCGAGGATGCGCGGGCCCACATCCTGGCCGGCCCGATGCAACTGCAGCGTCGCCTGGGCTACTCGCTGTACCTGGTAACGCGCCGCGCGGACGGCGTGCCGATGGGACTGTGCGGCCTGATCCGGCGCGACACGCTGCCGGACACGGACATCGGCTATGCGCTGCGGCCCGCCTACTGGGGCCAGGGTTACGCCTACGAGGCCGCCGCCGCGGTGCTGGCGCACGCGCGCGATACGCTGCGCCTGCCGCAACTGTACGGCATCACGTCGCCCGGGAACGGGCCGTCGAACGCGATGCTGAAGAAGTTGGGCTTGCGCTTCGTGGAGGAGACGCGGCTGGCGGGGGAGACGCGGTTGACCAACGTCTACCGCATCGGGTTTGTCTAATCCACAGGTGACATAAACCCACCGGTGTCAGGCACCTATCTTCAGGTCGGAGACCTGAAGATAGGTGCCTGACACCACGGGTCTCTAGTTGGCCGGGAAGAACCAGGTCAACGCCCGATGCACCCGGCTCGACCAATCGCGCTCGTTGTGCACGCCACCGGCATCCTCGTGATACAGCAGCTCCTTGCCGTCGCGGTAGCCGCGCGCCAGCAGCGCGTTGTGGAACGAACGCGTGAGCTCGACGCCGTCCATCGCCGTGCCGGCATCGATGTAGAAGCGTACCGGCAGGCCGGCCGGGGTGCTGTCGATCAGCGTGCCGTTATTCCACCAGAACGAGCCGGACATCGTGCCGGCCATGCCGAACACGCTTGGATAGCGCTGGGCGATGGCGACGGAGATGATGCCGCCCATCGACGATCCCATGACGGCCGTGTGCTCCCGGCCGGGCAGGGTGCGGTAGCGCGCGTCGATCAGCGGCTTGACCGTGTCGGCGACGAAGGCGGCGTACTCGCCGCCCTTGCCGCCGCCCCAGCGCGCGTCGCAGCATTCGGCATACTCCGCCATGCGGTCGGGGGTGTTGTCGATGCCGACGACGATGATCTCGCGCATCGCGCCACTGGCCGCGAGCCGGTCCGCCACTTCGTCCATATGCCATTCCGTGCTGTAGGCCGTCTTCGGGTCGAACAGGTTCTGGCCGTCGTGCATGTACAGCACCGGATAGCGCCTGGCCGGGTTGGCCGCGTAGCCTGGCGGCAGCCACACGCGCAGCGAGCGCTCGTTGCCCAGTTGCGGCGAGCGCACCTTCTCGATCAGCTCCAGCGTGCCGCGCGCCACCGGCATCGCGGTGCCGGTGGCGGTGGGCAGCAGGCGCAGGCCCAGCACGTCGATGCGGTTCGACGGCCCGGCCTTGCCGCCGGCATCCGCGAACGTCGCATTCGACTGCAGGTAACTCATGTTGTGGAAGTCGGACAGCCGCGCGCGGTAGCGGCCCGCTGGCAGCCGCGCCGCCAGCGGTGTCGAATACAGCGCCTGGCCGGCCGGCGTGTGCGGCAGTTGCACGACGCCTTCGGCCACCACCTTGCCAGCCGCGTCGCTGACGCGCAGCCATTTCACGCCGCCGCTGATGCCCAGGTTGATGCGGTTGGCATTGTTGCGGTAGCGTACCTGCACCTGGTAGGTGCCGGTCTTGGCGATGGCGATGTCGTCCACCGACAGCTCTTCGTCCGGCCTGCCCCAGTCGGGCGCGGCGCGGTCGATGACGATCGCGTCCGCTTCGCCCAGGCAGGCCGGCATGCTGTGGTGACTGCGCAGGCCCGTGGCCAGGTGGACCGCCTCGACGGCGTAGCACGACGCGCCAGCCGGCTTGCGGTCGGTCCAGGTGCCCGCCGCGATGCCGGTGGCGACCGCCTTGCCGTCGCGCCACACGTCGTACGCGACACCGGCCGGCGGCTTGCCGCCAAACGCCAGCACCGCATTGCCGCCGGCGCGGCGCAATGCAGCGATCGCGGGCTCGGAAGGTGCCGTCACCCGGCTGTCCGCGGCGAGGGGCGCGGCCGCGACGCGCGTGATCTCCTGCCGGCCCGGCTGCAGTTCGCCCAGCGTCACGGCGATGCTGGCGTCGTCCGGCAGCGCGTCCCATTTGATGGGGGAGCTGGCCGGCTTGCCGTTGATCGCGATGGCGGCCACCGGGTAGTAGCCGTCCACCTGGGCCGGCGGCGGCAGCGCGATGCGCACGTTCAGGCGCTTGCCGCGCACGACCAGATTCGACAGGCTCACGCTGTCGCTGCCCTGGAACGTGTCGCCGCGCAGCCGGGCCGTGATGAAGGGGCGCACGACCAGGCCCTCGTGCGTGGCATCGATGCCGAACACGCCCGAGATGACCGCGCCCAGGTAGCCGCCGACGGACCACAGCTGGCGGCGCGAGTTGACCACCGGTCCGTCCAGCTGCGGCCGGGCCGGGTCATTCAGCAGCGGCTGGCCGGACAGCCATTCCAGGTTTTCCATATTGGAGCCGCTGATGGCCGCGGCGCGGAACAGCGTCTCGTAGGCCGCGTCGGCGACCGCAACGTTGGTGCCGGCGATCGCGGCATGCAGGCCGTAGGCCGTCACGAACGGCCAGATCGCGCGGTTGTGGTAGATCGGCTGGTCCGGCTGCTGCGGCCAGATCACGGGCGCGCCCATTGGGCCGTGCGGGTAGTGCGCCAGGATGCTGCGCGCCTGTTCCGGATCGGCGATGCCGGTGACGATGGCCAGCGCCTGGCCCAGCCAGTCGAACTTGTGCAGCGCTGCGCCGTCGAAATGGCCGGCCGTCAGGCTGCTGTACATGCCGGCACCCGCCAGCCAGAAGCGCGCGTTGATGGCGTCCTTCAGCTGCGCCGCCCAGCCTTCCCAGCGTTGCGCATTCGCCGCGTCGCCGGCTTCGCGGGCCAGCCGCGCCGCCAGGTTCAGCGCCTGGTAATGCGCCACGTTGGTGGACAGCGCCTTGGCCGTCGCCATATACGGCAGGTTCCCGGGCACCCAGGCCGCATAGGTCTGCTCGCGCCAGTCGAGGAAGGACTGCTCGCCGTTGTACAGGCCCGCGGCCGGATCGAACGCGGCGATGCGGTCGTTCTCGATCGTGTTGGCCAGCGCCTTCAGGGCGGTGGCGGCAAAGGCGGCGCGCTGCGCAGGTGGCAGCGTCTTCAAGGCCGCATCGGCGCCGAAGGCCCAGGTGACGCGGTCGGTGCTGACCGGCCAGCTGCCGCCGCTGCCCGTGTCCTGCACGATCTGCAGGCCGTCGGTCGTGCCGGCAGCCGGCGCCGCCTTGCTCACGCCGGGCCGGTAGCCCGACAGCTTGAACAGCAGCGAATCGCGTACCCGCTCCGGGTCCAGCAGGGCCAGGCCCAGGTCGGCCGCATACGACAGGTCGCGCGTCCACACATAATGCCATTTCTCGCCCGTCTCGAAGCACGCGCAGGACACCGGCTGGCCGCCGTTGTAGCTGTCGTCGCGGATGGCCGACACGGCGTTCTGCTTCATCTCCGCACCGGCCAGCGCGAACAGCGCGTCGAAGGCCAGGTTGCCGCTGCGCACGCGCGGCAGGTCGGCCTGCTCCGCGTAGCGTACTTCCCGCGGATCGCCCGGACGCAGCGGCAGGTCCGTCGTTTGCGTATAGCTGCGCTGGGCATCGTCGCCGGCGCTGGTGAAACGCACATTGACCTGCTTGCCCAGGGCGCCCCAGGCGATCGTCTGTTCCGCCGCCTGCGCGGTGCTGATGGCCGCCAGCGCCAGCAAGGCGGCGATCGGGGTACGTCGCATCATTCGAGCTCCAGTATCAATGCGCTGCGTGCCGGCAGCGTGACGGTGTCCTGTGTCAGGTCGAACACGGCGCCGCTGGCGACGTCGCGGCCCCGTTTCATTCCGGCCAGCCCCTCGCCGAAGCGTGCCAGCGGCAGCACGGTGGCGCTGGCGTTCTTGTTCAGGGCGACCATGACCCTGGCCTGGTCGTCGTGGCGGAAGTAGATATACGTGTTTCGCTCGGGGCCGAAATGCAGCGTGCGGCCGTGGTGGATGACGGTCGCGCCCTTGCGCCAGTTGAGCAGCCTTTTCAGCCAGCCCTGGGCCTCGCGCTGGGCTGGCGTCAAGCCCGCGCCGGTAAAGGCGTTCACGCTGTCACCCGGCCAGCCGCCCGGGAAATCGCGGCGGTAGGAGGCGTCGTCGCGCCCCTCGGTCGTGCTGGTCATCAGGATCTCGCTGCCGTAGTACAGCTGCGGGATACGCGGTGCCGTCAGCACATACGCCATCGCCATGCGCCACAGCGCCACGTCCTGGCGCAGCACACTGAAGGTGCGCGGCAGGTCGTGGTTCCCTTCGAACAGCACCAGGTTGCCGGCGTCCGGATACAGGTAATCGAGCGACAGTGTCTCGTACAGGTCGGTCAGGCTGAAGCCGCCGTCATGGTTGTTCTCCGCCGTGCTGGCCAGGCCCTTGCGCAGCGCGTCGTTGAGGGGGAAATCCATCATCGACGGCATGTGCGACACGTAGCCGTCGAAGTTCTGCTTGCCGCGCTGCCAGCGCGCCACGACGGGCACGCGCGTGCTCCACTCTTCTCCCACCAGGTTGATGCGCGGGTATTCGGCCGTGAGGCGGCGCGACCACTCGGTCAGGAATTGCGGGTTGGAGTAGCCGTACGTGTCGACGCGCAGGCCGGACAGCCCGGCGTACTCGATCCACCAGATCGCATTCTGGATCAGGTAGTTGGCGAGCAGTGGATTGGCCTGGTTCAGGTCCGGCATCGCGGTGGCGAACCAGCCTTGGGTGAAGTTGCGCGCGTCGGCGCGGCTGCCGTACGGGTCCATCGTGGCGGTGCGGTGGTGCGCCGTCAGCACCGGCTTGCCTTGGTAGCCGATCCAGTCCGGGGCGGGCAAGTCCTGCATCCACCAGTGCCGGCTGCCAATATGGTTCAGCACCACGTCCTGGATCACGCCGATGCCGCGCTCGCGCGCCGCCTGCACGAAGCGGCGGTAGTCCTCGTTGCTGCCGTAGCGGCGGTCGATGCGGTAGAAGTCCGTCGCCGCGTAGCCGTGGTAGGTAAAGGCCGGCATGTCGTTTTCGACCAGCGGCGTCGGCCAGATTTGCGTGAAGCCCAGCGCCGCCACGTAATCCAGATGGGCCGTCATGCCGGCCAGGTCACCGCCATGGCGCCCGCCGCCGTTGGCGCGGTCCACCTTGTCGGCCATGCCGGCCACGCTGTCGTTGGCCGGGTCGCCATTGGCGAAGCGGTCGGGCATGACCTGGTAGATGGCGTCGGCCGGGCCGAAGCCCTGGCGCTGGGCCGAACCCGGCGCCCGCGCCCGCAGTTCATAGCGCTGCCGGAGCACGGGGCGTGCCGTGCCGGCCGCGGTAAAGGCAATGTCAAAGCCGCCGGCGCGGGCGCTGTCGTCGATGGCAAGGTCGATGAACAGGTAGTTCGGATTGGCCAGCCGGGTCACGGCCGCGATGCGCACGCCCGGGTAGTCCAGCGTAGGCCGCAGGTCGGCAAGCGCGGGGCCGTGCACCAGCAATTGCAGCGTCTTGTGCTGCATGCCGGTCCACCAGAACGCCGGTTCGACATGATCGATGCGGTAGGCCGCGGCGGGTGCCAGCGTGCAGGCGCCGGCCAGCAAGGCCAGGGCGGCGATGCGCTTCATGGGACGTCTCCTCCAAAGAAGTAGCAGGACTACAATTTGTTGTCGCCTTGTTCAGGCTGTTTTTTCGGCAAGCATACTATGCTTCCGAATGACGATCAAACGATGTAATGACAGTGGGCAAAAGTAGGTAGTCGAAATACAGTCAGTCCTGATCTTTTTAATATTTCCTACAAAAGCCTGCAAAAAACCCCGTTCCTGCGTATAAATTTGTAGTTGCCCTACATAGCTCGATCGCGCAGGCTGTACCCGAAATACAACGAAGCGCTCGTTATCGCCTCTGAATGCCCTGGGAGCAAGGCAGAATGCACGTGTCCCGACAGAACTTTAATTGACACACAATCTAGTTTTAGTACAAAATTCTTGCAGGACGTCTAAAAGAGCGGCCGCATACCTTGGATTCCCGTGTAGTTCAGTTAGGCCATCGCCTTCGAGCCCATGCGCGGCTGGTGCGGGAAAAATTCGTTAGTTTAGTGAGGGGACTTTGATGAAATTCTTCGCGCCTGAGCGCAGCACGCGCACAGCCCTGCAACTGAGCCCAGTGGCGGCCGGCTGCGCGCTCTTCGTCGCTGCGCTGGCCAATCCGGCTTTTGCACAGCAAGCACAGAATACCCAGGCCGACGCCGCGCCGGCGCCGATGACCACGGTGACCGTGACCGGTATCCGCCGCGGTATCGAGGATGCGATCTCCGTCAAGAAGGACTCCACGTCCATCGTCGAGGCCATCTCGGCCGAAGACATCGGCAAGCTGCCGGACGTGTCGATCGCCGAGTCGATCGCCCGCCTGCCAGGCCTGGCCGCCCAGCGCGTCGCCGGCCGTGCCCAGGTGATCTCGGTGCGCGGCCTGTCGCCCGACTTCGCCACGACCCTGCTGAATGGCCGCGAGCAGGTCTCCACCGGCGACAACCGCAGCGTCGAATTCGACCAGTATCCGTCCGAGCTGCTGTCCGGCGTGACCATCTACAAGACGCCCGATGCGGGCCTGATCGGCCAGGGCCTGTCCGGCACGGTCGACCTGCAGACCGTGCGCCCGCTGAACTTCGGCAAGCGCACCGTGGCGCTGAACGCGCGCGGCGAGGCCAACTCGCTGGGCAGCATCGCCAACACGAAATCGGTGGGCAACCGCTTCTCCGTCAGCTACATCGACCAGTTCCTGAATCGCACGCTGGGCTTCGCCATCGGCTACGCGCACCTGGAGTCGCCAGTGCTGGCACAGGAGACCGGTATCTACGAACCGTGGAAGACGGAATCGCGTCCTGGCCTGCCGGCCGGCACCACGACGACCGACGGCATCAAGGCGCTCTCGCGCACCGGCTACAACCGCCGCGACGGCCTGATGGGCGTGGTCGAATACCGTCCGAGCAAGCAGTTCACCAGCACCGTGGACTTCTACGCGTCGATCTTCAAGCACGAAGACACGGCCAACCAGTTCGAGATTCCGCTGGGCGGCTGGAACGGCAACCTGCAACCGGGCCTGCTGTTCACCAACGTGACGAAGAACGGCAACGCGATCGGCAGCGCCACCGCCAACAATGTCTATCCGCTGGTGCGTGGCATGTACACCGACCGCCGCGACGACATCCGCGCGCTGGGCTGGAACAATGAACTGCGCCTGAGCGGCGTCAAGCTGGTGGCGGACCTGAGCTGGTCGAAAGCCAAGCGCGATGAACTGAGCCTGGAAAACAACCTGCAGCTGGGCGCCGTCAACAGCTCGCAATACCTGGACAACGTGCGCCTGGGCTTCAACACGGGTACCTTCCCGACGATGACGCCAGGCCTGGACTACAGCAACCCGGCCAACCTGTACGTCAAGAACACGATCTACGGCTCCGGCTACGGCAAGACGCCGTACGTCGAGGACGAGCTGAAGAGCGCCAAGCTGACCGCCAACTTCGCCGCCACCGGCGCGCTGGAAAACTGGTTCTCCGGCTTCGACATCGGCGTGAACTACAGCGACCGTTCGAAGGACAAGACCCAGCCGGAAGGCAACATCAACCTGGCCGGCAGCCCGACCACGATCGATCCGTCGCTGCTGTACGGTACCGTCGACCTGGGCTTCGCCGGCATCGGCAGCGTCCCAGCGTGGAACGTGCCGGGCGTCGTCGGCAAGTACATGACCTTCAAGCCGTCCACCACGGAAGGCTACCTGATCGCCAAGACCTGGTCGGTCTCGGAGAAGATCAGCACGGCGTTCGCGAAGGCCAATATCGAGCACGAATTCGGCGACATCTCGCTGCGCGGTAACGTGGGCGTGCAGGTCCAGCACACCAAGCAGTTCTCCGACTCGCGCTACTTCGACGGCACAGCGCCGGTGGGTCAGCAGGTCAAGCCGGTCCACGACGGCAAGTCGTACACCGATTACCTGCCGAGCATGAACCTGAACTTCGGCCTGCCGAACGACCAGACCGTGCGCGTCGCGCTGGCCAAGCAGATCGCCCGTCCGCGCGTGGACCAGCTGCGCTCCGCGCTGGACTTCGGCGTGTCCGACACGACGTTCAAGCCGGGCGCTTCGGGCGGCAACGCGCAGCTCGACCCATGGCGCGCCAAGGCGTTCGACATCTCGTACGAGAAGTACTTCGGCAAGAAGGCCTACCTGGCCGGTGCGTTCTTCTTCAAGAAGCTCGACACGTACATCTTCACGCAGACCCGCACGTATGACTTCTCGCTGTACACGCCGGGCACCAAGGCCAACACGCAATTCGGCGACTACAAGGCGCCGTACAACGGCAATGGCGGCACGATGCGCGGCGTCGAGCTGTCCGGCTCCCTGCCGTTGAACATGCTGACGCCGGTGCTGGACGGCTTCGGCATCGTTGCCAGCGGCACCTACACCGACAGCAATATCGCCATCCAGGAACCGGACGGCTCGATCGGCCAGAACATCCCGCTGCCTGGCCTGTCCAAGCGCGTGACGAACCTGACCGTGTACTACGAGAAGAACGGCTTCGAGACGCGCCTGTCGCAGCGCAAGCGCTCCGACTTCGTGGGCGAGATCGGCAACTTCGCGGCCGAGCGTTCGCTGCGCTACGTCGTGGGCGAGAACATCCTGGACTTCCAGGTCGGCTACACGTTCCAGGACGGCCCGCTGAAGAATGTGGGCGTGGTGCTGCAGGCGAACAACCTGCGCAACGCGGCCTACGAGACCTACAACGGCTCGAAGAACCAGCAGCTGGAATACCAGAAATACGGCCGTACCGTGCTGCTGGGCGTGAACTACAAGTTCTAAGTCCCGGCGCTCCGGCTCCGAAAGCCCCGTCCGCAGCCGCGGCGGGGCTTTTTTGTTGCCGTCCGATTCTTGGCGGAATTTCGTGCGGACGCAGCGCTTCGCGCCGGCACGGCCTGACCCGCGATCGACACGGCATCGGCCCCGCACCATTGCCAGCGTCGCGCCGGGGCCTGGCCTGGCGAGGTACAGTCGCTTTCCGATCACAGCAAGGAGCACCGACCATGTTCAGCATCGACGATTTCGCCAAGCTGCAGTTCCTGCAGGGCCGCTGGAAGGGGACGAACCCGGACGGCAAGGAGTTTACCGAGGAGTATCAGCGCCCCGAACCGCATGTGCTGCAGTCGCACCGGCGCGAAGGCGCGCAAACGGCCGAAGCCACGGCGGGCGCGCGGATCACGCTGGAGGATGGGGAGATTTACTCGCGCTGGGGCGAGCAGACGTGGCGGGCCGCCGAGATTCATCCGGACGGCGCCACCTTCACGCCGGTCAACGCGCCCAGCACGTTCATCTGGCGGCTGGTGGACGAGGCCACCCTGGAAGCCACGCAGCGCTGGAACGCGGACGGGCGGGAGCAGGAGCATACGGTGCGACTGACCCGCGCCGACGCGTGAAGCCGCAGGGACAGGCACCTGTCTCCTAGGGTTTGAACGCCACCCACCCCAAGACCGAAGACCGGGGTCAGACCCGTCGGGTCTGACCCCGGCACTTGCCTTTGGGTGCAAAGACGTTTGCGGCGGGCAGGGGCAGTGGCGTGATTACTTCTGCTGCGCGGCCAGCAAGCGATTCTGCTCGTCCAGCCAGGTCTTCAGCGGCGCGAAGTACTCCAGCAGCGCGTTGCCGTCGATGCGGTCCTCGCCGCTGATCGCCTTCAGCTCTTCCGGCCACGGCTTGCTGGTGCCCATCTGCAGCATGGCGCGCAGCTTCTTGCCGGCCTTTTCGTTGCCGTAGATGGAGCACTGGTGCAGCGGGCCCGTGTAGCCGGCCTCGCGGCACAGCGCGCGGTGGAACTGGAATTGCAGCAGGTCGGCCAGGAAGTAGCGCGCGTACGGCACGTCGGCGGCCACGTGGTACTTGGCGCCGGCGTCGAAGCCGTCCGCCAGCATCGGTGCCGGCCGCTTCACGCCCATGTACTGCTCGCGCAGCTGCCACCAGCTCTTGTCGTAGTCGGCCGGCTTGGTCTTGCCGCCGTAGACGTCCCAGCGCCACTTGTCGACGGAGTAAGCGAACGGCAGGATTGCCACTTTCGACAGCGCGCGCTTGAGCAGCTCGGGAATGTCGCCCTTCGGGTCCGGCTCCTGGTTCATCAGGCCGATCTTCTTCAGGTAGCCCGGCGTGATGGACAGCGCCACCGTATCGCCGATCGCCTCGTGGAAGCCGTCGTTGGCGCCCTGGCGGAACAGCACCGGCTGGTCCTTGTACTCGAGGAAGTAATAGATGTGGCCCAGCTCATGGTGGATCACGGTGAAGTCTTCCGCCGTCGGCGTGATGCACATCTTGATGCGCACGTCGTCCTTGCCGTCGATCGGCCAGGCCGACGCGTGGCACACCACGTCGCGGTCGCGCGGCTTGGTCAGCAGCGAGCGTTCCCAGAACGACGCAGGCAGCTTCTGCATGCCCAGCGACGTGTAGAAGCCTTCGGCATACTGCGTCATTTCCTTGGCCGTGGTCTTGCGCTCTTCCAGTACCTTGGTCAGGTCGAAGCCGACCGTGTCGCCGGCGGGTTTCAGCAGCGGGTAGATATTGTCCCAGGTCTGGCTCCACATATTGCCGAACAGGTGGGCCGGGATCGGGCCGGTGGCCGGCACCACGTCCGGGCCGTAGGCGGCGCGCAGCTTGTAGCGGGTGTAGGTGTGCAGCGAGTCGTACAACGGTTTCACTTGCTGCCACAGGCGTTCCATTTCGGCGGCGAAGGCGTCGGGCGCCATGTCGTACTGCGAGCGCCACAGCGCGCCGGTGTCGGCGAAGCCCATCTCGCGCGCACCCTTGTTGGACAATGCGACGAAGTCCACATAGCGCTGCTTGTACGATGGTGCCTGGCTGTGCCAGCCCGACCACGCTTCCAATAGCTTGGCCGGCTCGCGGCTGTTGGCCAGGACTTTTTCCAGCTCGCCCAGCGCCAGGCAGTCCTTGCCGGGCGCGGCGAGCGGGCTGCCCTGCGGCGGGCAGTACTTGGCCTTGCCGTAGGCGCCGTTCAGCGCCGCGCGCGCGGCGGCATACTGGGCACGCTCCTTCGGATCGGACAGCATCAGCGTCAGCTGCAGCAGTTTCAGCTTGCGCGCCTCGTCCTCGTTCAGTTTCAGGCCGTTGTAGCGGCGCGCCTGCAGGGCGGCCTGGCCGGTGGCGTCCAGCTGCAGTTCGCCGAAGTAGGCCGCGATGGCTTCCGTGTCGTCCGTGATGAAATTGGAGCCCACCCATTCGGCGCGGGCACCTTCCAGATTGAGCTTGTCGAACTTCTGTTCCGTCTCCGCCAGGAAGCGCCGGGCTTCGGCGACGGTGGGTTTGCCGGTCGCCTTCGGTTTTGCCTGCGCCTGCGCTGCGCCCGCGGTCAGCGCGAGCAGCACGGCCAGTGCCAGCGGCTGGTACTTCGTCTTGGTCTGCACTTTCGAGATCTCCCTTGTGGTTTGCTGTGGCCTGGTGGGCCGAGCGCTAATATAACGCATGCGCCACTGTATTCCGGCGCCACTTTCTGTCATGCTAATGGTCTGTACTTAAACTACATACCCAACATGACCGCGAAAATCCTTCCCGTCGCGCTGTTCGTCACGCTGGCCGCGCCAGGTGCCTGGGCGCAGAACGCCGAGCGTCAATTCCAACGCTTCGCCAGCCATGGCAACACGCTGGAAATCGTCACCAGCGATGGCCGCTACCTGATCAAGCCTTACTCCGCCGCCATCGTCGAGACGATGTTCATCCCGAACGGCGAGCAGGCCGACCCTCGCTCGCACGCGGTTGTGCTGGCGCCGGCGGCCGTGCCGACGACGGTCAAGGACACGCCGGCGCGCATCGAATTCGCCACGCCGGGCATCGCCGTCAATGTCGACAAGCGCCCGTTCCGCATCAGCTACACGTACAAGGGCCAGCCGCTGGTGGCGGAGAAGGCCGGCTACCTGAAGCAGGCCGGCAAGGACAAGCTGGAAGCCATCGAATTCGCGCTGGCCGACGGCGAGGCACTGTACGGCGCCGGGGCCCGCGCGGTCGGCATGAACCGCCGCGGCCACCGCTTCCAGCTGTATAACAAGGCCGACTACGGCTACGGCAGCCGCTCGCAGTTGCTGAACTTCACGTTGCCGGTGGCGCTGTCCTCGAAACGCTATGCGCTGCACTTCGATAATCCCTACACCGGCTGGCTCGATTTCGACAGCCGCAAGGATGGCACCCTGAGCTACGAGACGACGGGCGGGCGCAAGACCTACCAGGTGATCGCGGGCGACGCGTGGAACGACGTGATGGCGAACTACACCAGCCTGACGGGCCGCCAGCCGCTGCCGCCGCGCTGGGCCTTCGGCAATTTCGCCAGCCGCTTCGGCTACCGCAGCGAGGCCGAGGCGCGCGCCACGGTCGCGCGCTTCGCCGCCGAGAAGATCCCGCTGGATGCGATCGTGCTGGACCTGTACTGGTTCGGCAAGACCGTGCAAGGCACGATGGGCAACCTGGCCTGGGATCGCGACAGCTTCCCGCAGCCGAAGAAGATGATGCAGGACTTCGACGCCCAGGGGGTGCAGACGATCCTGATCACGGAGCCGTTCGTGCTGACCACCTCCAGCCGCTGGCAGGATGCGGTGCAAAGCGGCGCGCTGGCGACCACGGCGGATGGCAAACCGTTCACGTACGACTTCTATTTCGGGAACACGGGCCTGGTGGACCTGACCAGCGGCGCGGGGCGCGACTGGTTCTGGCGCATCTACAAGGGCCTGAAGGAGGAGGGCGTGGGCGGCTGGTGGGGCGACCTGGGCGAGCCGGAAGTGCATCCGGACGCGCTGCGCCATGCCGGCGGCAGCGCGGCGGCTGTCCACAATGTCTACGGCCACGAGTGGGCGCGCCTCATCGCGGAAGGCTACAAGAAGGACTTCCCGGGCCAGCGCCCGTTCATCCTGATGCGTGCCGGCTACTCCGGATCGCAGCGCTTCGGCATGATCCCGTGGTCCGGCGACGTGGGCCGCAGCTGGGGCGGACTGCAGTCGCAAACCGAGATCGCGCTGCAGATGGGCATGCAGGGCCTGGGTTATATGCACTCGGACCTGGGCGGCTTCGCCGGTCCCGTGCTGGACGACGAGTTGTACGTGCGCTGGCTGCAGTACGGCGTGTTCCAGCCCGTGTTCCGGCCGCACGCGCAGGAAGCGGTGCCGGCCGAGCCGGTATTCCGCGCCGCGCGCGCCAAGGCGCTGGCGGCCGAGGCGGTGCGCCTGCGCTACCGCATGCTGCCCTATAACTACACGACCGCGTTCGACAACAACCAGACCGGCATGCCGCTGATGCGCCCCGTGCTGTTCGCGGACGACGGCAGCGCGTCCACCATCGACACCGGCACCATCGCCGCGACCTACCAGTGGGGCGACAGCTTCCTGGTGGCGCCCGTCACGGAACCGGGCGCGGTGCGCAAGGACGTCTACTTCCCCGGCAAGGACAGCGCCTGGTTCGATTTCCACACGGGCGAGCGCCATCGCGGCGGCATCCTGGAGACGGTCGGCGTGGTGCCCGAGCACATTCCGGTCTACGTGCGTGCCGGCGCGTTCGTGCCGCTGGCGCCGGTCGTGCAGTCCACCAAGGACTACACGACGAAACGGATCGACCTGCATTACTGGCACGACGACACGGTACGCGCGTCCAGCGGCAAGCTGTACGACGACGATGGCAAGACCGCCGAGGCCTTCGAGCAGGGGCGCTACGAGCTGGCACGCTTCAGCAGCGCGGCAGCGAACGGCCAGCTGCGCATCGGCATCGCGACCGAAGTGGGCAAGCACTACCAGCCCACGCCGCGTGCCTACACGCTGCACATCCATCACGTGACGAAGAAGCCGCGCGCCATGACGCTGGACGGCAAGCCGCTGACGTTCCGCTGGGACGCCAAGGCGCAGGTGCTGACGGCGGCTTTGCCGGCCCGCGCGGCGCTGGCGGCTGAAATCCTCGTCACACTCTGACACGCCGGGTACAGGCACCCATCTGCCGGTCCACGACCTGCAGATAGGTGCCTGTACCCTCGGTTGTATTGTTGTTTGACTACATAAGCGGCCAAATCGCCTAGCAACGTCGATTGACACACCAAAATTGTCATGTTATTTTGCTACAAATTAAGTCGGCGCCCCGGCCCCGCCTAGCCATAATACGGAGACAGGCAGATGCACCCTTCCACCCCCAAGCCCCGGCTGTCGTTCTGGCAGCTGTGGAACATGAGCTTCGGCTTTTTCGGCATCCAGTTCGGCTTCGCGCTGCAGAACGCCAATACCAGCCGGATCTTCTCCACGCTGGGCGCCAATCCCGATGAACTCGCGCTGTTCTGGCTTGCCGCTCCGGTCACGGGCCTGCTGGTGCAACCCGTCATCGGCTACCTGTCCGACAATACCTGGCATCCGACCTGGGGCCGCCGCCGCCCGTTCTTCTTCCTGGGCGCGTTGCTGGCGTCGGTCGCGCTGTTCCTGATGCCGAACTCGCACATGCTGTGGATGGCCGTGGCCGTGCTGTGGATGATGGACGCCGGCATCAACGTCTCCATGGAGCCGTTCCGCGCCTTCGTCGGCGACAAGCTCGATGCCTCGCAGCAGACCGCCGGCTTCGCGATGCAGACCTTCTTCATCGGCTGCGGCGCCGTCATCGCCTCGCTGCTGCCGACGATCTTCGCCGACTACCTGGGCGTCAGCAACACGCCTGTCAACGGCGGCGTGCCCGATACGGTGCGTTACGCGTTCTATGCCGGCGGCTCGGTCTTCATGCTGGCCGTGCTGTATACGATGTTTACCAGCGACGAGCGTCCGCCCGAGGACCTGGCGGCCTTCCGCCAGCAGCGCGGCAAGGGCTTCGCCCACGCCATCGGCGAGATCCTGGACGGCTTCTTCCACATGCCCAAGACGATGGTGCAGCTGGCCTTCGTCCAGTTCTTCACCTGGATCGGCCTGTTCGCGATGTGGATTTACACCACCTCGGCCGTGGCGGAAAACGTGTTCGGCACTACCGACGCGCAGTCGGCCGTGTACCAGGATGCCGGCAACTACGTCGGCATCATGTTCGCCGTGTACTCGGGGGTCTCGGCCCTGGCCGCGTTCATCCTGCCGGTGCTGGCGCGCCTGACCAGCCGCAAGGCGGTGCACATGCTGTGCCTGATCATCGGCGGCATCAGCCTGGCCAGCGTGTTTACCATCCACGACAAACAGATGCTGGTGGTGCCGATGATCGGCATCGGCATCGCCTGGGCCAGCATCCTGACGATGCCGTACGCGATCCTGGCCGGCGCGCTGCCGGCCAGCCGCATGGGCTACTACATGGGCGTGTTCAATTTCTTCGTCGTGATTCCGCAGATCGTCAGCGGCCTGCTGCTGGGCTTCGTGACCACCCACTTCTTCGGCGGCCATACCGGCAATACGCTCGCGCTGGGCGGCGCCTCGATGGCGCTGGCCGGCATCCTGACCCTGTGGGTGCGCGACGACGCCAAGGCCGCGGCCTGACGAGGTCTCCCGGCCGCTCTTGCGCGCGCCACGGCGCGCCCGTTCGCATTAATATACTGGCAACTTTCAACCAGTAGCCCACAGCGGAGCAAGAACATGGCAATCCTGACGGTCCCCACCCAACCGATTCCCGGCCAGAAGCCGGGAACTTCCGGCCTGCGCAAGAAAGTGGCGGTCTTCCGCCAGCAGCACTATCTCGAGAACTTCGTCCAGAGCGTGTTCGACACGCTGGGCGACCTGTCCGGCAAGACGCTCGTGCTGGGCGGCGACGGCCGCTTCCACAACCGCGCGGCCGTGCACACGATCCTGCGCATGGCGGCCGCCAACGGCGTGGCGCGCGTGCTGGTCGGCCGTGGCGGCCTGCTGTCCACCCCGGCCGTGTCCTGCGTCATCCGCAAGCACGAGGCGCTGGGCGGCATCATCCTGTCGGCCAGCCACAACCCGGGTGGCCCGGACGGCGACTTCGGCATCAAGTACAACATCGGCAACGGCGGCCCGGCGCCGGAGGGCGTGACCGAGGCGATCTACCAGCGCACCACCACGATCACGCAGTACCGCGTCAGCGACGATCCGGACGTGGACATCGACCACATCGGCCGTGGCTACATGGAGCAGATGCAGGTCGAAGTCATCGACCCGGTCGAGGATTACGCGGACATGCTGGAAGGCCTGTTCGACTTCGACGCGATCCGCAAGCTGTTCACCGGTGGCTTTCGCATGTGCTTCGACGCGATGAGCGCGATCTCCGGGCCATATGCGCAGGCGATCCTGGAAGGGCGCCTGGGCGCGCCGGCCGGCACCGTCATCAACGCCGTGCCGCTGGAGGACTTCGGCGGCCACCATCCGGACCCGAATCCCGTCAACGCGGCCCAGCTGATCGAACTGATGGCCGGTCCCGACGCGCCGGACTTCGGCGCCGCCTCGGACGGCGACGCCGACCGCAACATGATCGTGGGCCGCAACTTCGCCGTCACGCCGTCGGACAGCCTGGCCATCCTGGCCGCCAACGCCCAGGTGGCGCCAGGCTACCGCGGCGGCATCGCCGGCATCGCGCGCTCGATGCCGACTTCGCGCGCGGCCGACCGCGTGGCCGAGGCGCTGGGCGTCAAGCTGTACGAAACGCCGACCGGCTGGAAGTACTTCGGCAACCTGCTGGACGCTGGCCTGGCGACGCTGTGCGGCGAGGAGAGCTACGGCACCGGCTCCAACCACATCCGCGAGAAGGACGGGGTGTGGGCCGTGCTGTTCTGGCTCAACCTGCTGGCCGTCACGGGCAAGAGCGTGCAGCAGATCGTTACCGAGCACTGGGCCCGCTTCGGCCGCAACTACTATTCGCGGCACGACTACGAGGCCATCGAGAGCCACGCGGCGCAGGTGCTGATGGACGACCTGCGCATCAAGCTGACCAACCTGCCCGGCCAGCAGATGAACCATTACACGGTCGATTTCGCCGACGATTTCTCGTACACCGACCCGGTGGACGGCTCGCAGTCGACGCAGCAGGGCATCCGCATCGTCATGACGGACGGCTCGCGCATCGTCTATCGCCTGTCCGGCACCGGCACGGAAGGCGCCACCTTGCGCATCTACCTGGAGCGCTACGAAGCCGACCCGGCACTGCACAACATTCCCACCCAGCAGGCGCTCGCGCCGCTGATCGCCATCGCCGACAGCGTGGCGAGCATTGCCCACAACACGGGACGGAGCAACCCGACCGTGATCACCTGACGTATAACCCTGCTGTACAACCCCAAAGGAAAGGTCGCATGAATACTGGTCGCCATAAACTCCGCTCCCTCGCATTGGCCGCGCTGCTGGCGGCAAGCGCCGCTGTCCAGGCGGCGCCCCGGCCGTTCACCTGGGAGAACGCGACCGTGTATTTCGTCGTCACGGACCGCTTCAGCAATGGCGACCGGTCGAACGACCTGGCGTACGGCCGCAAGGCCGACGCCGCGCCGCTGCGCGGCTACCTGGGCGGCGACCTGAAGGGCCTGACGGCCAAGGTCAAGGAAGGCTACTTCGACAGCCTGGGCGTGGATGCGATCTGGCTGACGCCACCGGTGGAGCAGATCCATGCCGGCACCGACGAGGGCACCGGCAAGTCGTACGGCTTCCACGGCTACTGGGGGCGCGACTTCACGGCCATCGACGCCAACCTGGGCACGGAGCAGGACTTCGCCGACTTCGTACAGGCGGCCCACGCGCGCGGCATCCGCGTGCTGTTCGACGTGGTGATGAACCATATCGGCCCGGTCACGGAGCAGGACCCGGTATGGCCGGCCGACTGGGTACGGCTCGACCCGGTCTGCAAGTACAAGGACACGCCGACCACGGTGCCGTGCGCGCTGGTGCCGAACCTGCCGGACGTGCGCACCGACAGCGACGCCAACGTGGCGCTGCCGCCGGCGCTGGTGGAAAAGTGGAAGAAGGAAGGACGCTACGAGCGCGAGGTAAAGGAGCTGGACGAGTTCTTCGCCCGCACCGGCTACCCGCGCGCGCCGCGCTACTACCTGATGAAGTGGCATGCGGACTGGGTGCGCAAGTACGGCATCGACGGCTTCCGCGGCGATACCGTCAAGCACACGGAACCGGGCGTGTGGAAGGAGCTGCGCAGCGTGGCCGATGCGGCCTACCAGGACTACCGCAAGGCCAATCCCGGCAAGGCGCTGGGCGAGAAGTTCTTCACGCTGGCCGAGGTGTATGGCTACGGCATCGGCTCGGGCCGCCAGTTCGACATGGGCGATGCGGGAGACAATGCGAAGGTGGACTTCTATGCCAACGGCTTCGACGGCCTGATCAACTTCGCGCTGCCGGGCGACGCGAAGGGCGGCTATGACAGCATCTTCAGCAAGTACGCCCAGGCCCTGCATGGCCCGCTGAAGGGGCAGGTCGTGCTGAACTACATGGATTCGCACGACGACGGCAACCCGTTCGACCCGTCGCGCAAGAAGCCGTTCGAGACGGCCAACAAGCTGCTGCTGGCACCGGGCGCGGCGCAGATCTACTACGGCGACGAGACGGCGCGCCGGCTCGATATCGCCGAGGCGACCGGCGACGCCAAGCTGCGTTCGTTCATGAACTGGGAGGAGCTGGCCAACAACACCGCACGCGACGGCTACCGCATCGCCGACGTGCGCGCGCACTGGAGCAAGCTGGGACTGTTCCGCCGCGCCCACCCGGCGATCGGCGCGGGCGAACACCGCAAGCTGGCCGACCAGCCCTACACGTTCGCGCGCACGCATGGCGCGGACAAGGTCGTGGTGGCGCTGGACGTGCCGGTCGGGCGGCCGGTCGCAATCAAGGTCGGCGGCGTGTTTGCCGATGGGGCGAAGGTGAAGGATGCCTACTCGGGCGCGACGTACACCGTGCGCCAGGGCGCGGTGCGCACCGCTGGCAAGGCGGGTGTGGTGCTGCTGGAAGCGGCCCGCTAGAACCGAGCGAGTACCGGGGGGCTGTCCCTGCAAGGGATTGACCCCGAAGTTGGTGGGCATCGGGCAAAACTTCGGGGTCAGTCCCGAAGGGACAGACCCCCGTAACGCATCCGCGGGTCGGAGACCCGCAGATGAGAGCCTGACACCTTGGGTTCCCGACTACTCCACGAACACCACCGCCGTCCGCGCCGGCACGGTAAATGTCCCCGTCGCCTTGTCATACTTCGCTTCGCGCACGCGCTGGTCGCCCGCCTCGACCCGGTCCTGCACCGGATGCAACCGGTATCCGCGCTCCGCTTCTTCCGGCACCGCGATCCGCTGCGCCACCTTGTCGACATTGATCAGGTAGGCGATCGAGCGATAAGCCGCCCCCGCGTAACCCGCACCATCCAGCCGGCCCACGATGACCGTCGGCACCTGCTGGGGTCCGGTATTGTAGAAGCGCAGCCGCTGTCCGATCTCGTCCGCCGTGCGCAGCCGGAACAGCGTGCTGCTGGCGCGGATCGCCAGCAGGTCGCGGAACGTGTCGCGCGCGAACGCGATGTCGGCCGGGGTGGCTTTCAGCGCCGGGTTGGCCAGCACGGGGCGCATCAGCGCGTAGTCCTTGCCGTTGTCGGCCGCCGGCGGCAGGCCGGTGCCGAAGTAGTTGTCGCGGTAGGTCCAGTCCAGCCGGTTGAACCAGTCGCCCGATTCGAAGCTGTTGCGGTCCAGCGATTTCGAGCGCAGGATGTCGAAGCCGGCATGGAAGTAGGCCACGCCCTGGCTGAAGGTGTTGATCGCGGCCGCCAGCATCTGCACGCGGGCACGGTCCGCGCTGCCGGTCGCCAGCGGCAGGCGGAACGCATTCAGGTCGTACAGCGTCTGGTTGTCGTGGTTCTCGACGTAGTTGACGGTCTCGCCCGGCGCGCTGGCATAGCCGGCCGGCTGGCCGGCGTAATCCAGGTCCGCCAGCTTGCGCACGCTGCCGTCGTAAGTCGTCAGCGGATACGTGCGCACGCTGCCGGCCAGGCCCACCCGCACCAGGTCGGCCGCCTTCAACAGCTCCTCTTTCGTCTGGGCGGCGCTGCCGTTCGGATCGTAGAACAGGCCGTTGACGTAACCCTGGCGTGCCAGCATGTCGCGCCCCGCATCGCCCGCGCCGCCGCCGCGCACCGCGTCGCGGCCACGGTCGCTGAACGTGCCGATGCCGCTGCCGTTCAGCGCCAGCTGCGACGCCTGCACGAAGCGCTTGCCGTCGGCCACTTCACCGAAGTTCCAGCCTTCGCCGATCAGGTTGATATGACGGCCGGCGGCCGCGTCGACGCGGCGCTGCAGCGCCTCCATCACCGCGCGCGGCTGGTGGCCCATCAGGTCGAAACGGAACGAGTCGATCCGGTAGTGTTTCGCCCACAGCGCCACGGAGTCCGTCATCAGCTTGCCCATCATGCCGTGTTCCGTCGCGGTGTTGTCGCAGCAGGTGGAGCGCTCGATCGCGCCGCGCGCGTCCAGCCGGTGGTAGTAGCCCGGAACGATGCGGTCCAGTACCGATTTCTCGGCCTGGCCGCCCAGGAAGGTGTGGTTGTAGACCACGTCCATGCCGACCCTGAGGCCGATGTCGTGCAGCGCCATCACCATCTGGCGCAGCTCGACGATGCGGCGGGCGCCGTCGGCCGGCTTGGTGCTGTAGCTGCCTTCCGGCGCGCTGTAGTGATACGGGTCGTAGCCCCAGTTGTAGCAGTCGGTCTGGCGCGTCAGGCCGACCAGCTGCTGCTGCACGTCGCTGTCCGGCGGCAGGCCGCGCAGGCGCGCCGTGTCCGGCACGTCGCAGTGGCGTTCCGGCACGCTGCCGATGTCGTACACGGGCAGCAGGTGCACGTCCGTCAGGCCGGCGCGGGCCAGCGCCGCCAGGTGGCGCATGCCGTGCGAGCCGGTTTCCGTGAACGCGGTGTATTTGCCGCGATTGGCCTGGCTGACGCTGGCGTCGTTGATGGAAAAGTCGCGCACGTGCAGCTCGTAGATCGACATGTCGGTCTGCGCCTGGACCCGGGCTGGCGCCGGCGTACTGTCCCAACCCTTCGGCTTCAGCCGGGGCGCCGCCAGGTCGGCGATGTAGGCGCGGCGCGAATCGGTCGTCAGGCTGACCGCATACGGATCGGTCACGAGGTTGCGCACGATGCCGCTGCCATTGGCATGCACGTCGACGGCGTAGCGGTAGTACTTGCCGTCCAGGTTGGCGGGCAGGGTGGCCGACCACACGCCGGTGGCGGCGTCGAAGCGCAGTGGCGTGATGGCGCGCGCCGGGCCGTCGCCGCTGTCGTAGGTGCAGACCGCGACATTGCGCGCGGTCGGTGCCCACAGCTTGAACGTGGTGCTTTTCGCTGTCGGCGTGACGCCCAGGTCGGGCACCTGTTGCGCGCCGGCGTACAGGTCGTCCAGCGCGCCGGCCACCTGCACGGTGGTGGCGTCCAGCACCTTGCCCTGCGCGTCTTCGCGCACCAGCACCAGCTGGCCCTGGTGCAGCACGGCCATGCGTGCTTCGTCCGCTGCCGCCAGCGCCAGCACCGCACCGTTGCCCAGCCATGCGAAGGCGGGCGAAATCTCGGCCTGGCCGGCGGCCAGCGCCAGCGCACCATCGGCGCCGCGCACCGGCGCGCCCGGTCGCGCGACGATGGCGGCGCTGGCGCTGTGGTATAGGCGGTAGAAGCCCTCGGGGGCGGCGGGCCAAAGCAGGGTGCGGCGGTCCAGCCAGGCCGCACGCGCGTCGAGCGTGGCGGCGGCGGGCGACAGCACGGCCTGGAAGCCGTCCTCATTACAAGTGCTGAGATCGGCCGCCGCGTGGGCGGGCGAAGCGCCGACAAGGATGAGGGCGGCGAGTGCCGCCCCGGTGGACTTGCAAATGACCATACGTGCCCCCTGGTTGAGTTGGCACGTATGGTAATCGAAGCGGTGTAGTTTTACTACTTGAGCAATAGGGTGGCGCGACCGGGCGGCCGCGCCGGCAGGCTTAGAACTCTTCCCACTCCGACTCGGCCGTCGCCGCGACCTTGCGGGCAGGTTGCGGCGCTGCCGCGGCCTTGGCAGGCTTGGCGGTCGGCGCCGCTGGGCGCGACGCCTGCGCCAGCTGCTTGGCCGGCTTGGCGGCCGCGACGCGTGGCGCCGCCGCCGGGCGTTTGGCCGGCGCACTGGCCGCCTGCGCCACGGTGAACGTGCCCACCAGTTGCGCCAGCTTGGCGGCCTGGTCCTGCATCGATTCGGACGCGGCGCTGGCTTCCTCCACCAGTGCGGCGTTCTGCTGCGTGACCTGGTCCATCTGGGCGATGGCCTGGTTGACCTGGTCGATGCCGCTGCTCTGCTCGCGGCTGGCGGCCGAGATCTCGCTCATGATGTCGGTCACGCGCTGCACGCTGCCGACGATCTCGTCCATCGTGGCGCCGGCCTGGCCGACCAGCTGCGAGCCGACGCCGACCTTTTCCACGGAGTCGTCGATCAGCCCCTTGATTTCCTTGGCGGCGGCGCCGGCGCGATGCGCCAGGTTGCGCACCTCGCCCGCCACCACGGCAAAGCCGCGGCCTTGTTCGCCGGCACGGGCCGCCTCGACGGCCGCATTCAGCGCCAGGATATTGGTCTGGAAGGCGATGCCATCGATGACGGTGATGATGTCGACGATCTTGCGCGCCGATTCGTTGATCGCACCCATCGTGTCGACCACCTGGGCCACCACCTGCCCGCCTTGCGCCGCCACGCTCGACGCGGCGGCGGCCATGGCGCTGGCTTGCTGGGCGTTGTCGGCGTTCTGGCGCACGGTGGACGTGAGTTCTTCCATCGACGACGCGGTTTCCTCCAGCGAGCTGGCCTGTTCTTCCGTGCGCGACGACAGGTCGGCATTGCCGGCCGAGATCTGGCCGGACGCGGTGGCGATCGTGTCGGTGCCGGTGCGTACTTCGGTGACGATGGCCGCCAGCTTGTCGCGCATATTGCGCATCGCGTACAGCATGCTCGATTGGTCGCCCGGCTTGACAGGCACGTGCACGGTCAGGTCGCCGTCGGCGATGCGCGCGGCGATGGCGGCAGCCTCGTCCGGTTCGCCGCCCAACTGGCGCAGCAGCCCGCGCGTGATCATGACGGCCGAGCCGATGCCGACGAGGAGGGCAATGGCGTTCAGGACCAGCATCAGGGTTACGGCGCCGTCGTACGCCTGCTGTGCATCGGCGGCGGCGGCGGCATTGAGCTTGTTCTCGAAGGCGATCAGGTCGTTCAGCACGGCCAGCCACTCGCGCTGCACGGGCCGCACCTGGTTGATCAGGAAGTCGGTGCCTTCCTCGGCCTTGTTGGCCAAACCGAGTTCGATCGACTTGGCCATCAGCGGCGCGGCCTTGGCCGCCTCTTCCTGCAGCTTGGCCGCGAAGGCCTTTTCCTCGGGCTTCGTGCCGGGGTCCTCGAATGTCTTCTGCAGCTTGCCGAACGCTTCCTGGTACAGCGCGGCCTGGGTTTCCATGCGCTTGACTTCCGGCTGCATCTGTTCCTGCGTCGTGAACATGATCAGGTTACGCAGCGCGACCATGCGGTCCATGACGGTATCCTGCATCGATGCGATCAGCGCGATCTGGACGTTGTTGACTTCCGTGATGCTGCGGGTGCGTTCGTTCATCTCGCGCATCTTCAGCAGGCCGGTGCCGACGATGGCGATCATCAGGCAAAGCACGAGCGCATAGCCGATGGCCAGCCGCGTGCCGACTTTCATGTTTTTCATAGTGGTATGTGGTTATGGCTCAGCGTGCGCAGGCACGGCTGGCTGGGACATGCGGACAACCGCGATAGGGCGGACATTGCGCGGCGGCGCGTGGATTGGGCGCCGTCACGAAGCATGATTATAGGAGAGATGCGCCGGCTAAAATGTTTCTCTGTTGCACAGACGCCGCAGGAATTTCACAAAAATTTTACGGCCGGGCCCATTTTTTGACGCAATGCCAAGAGAAGCCTTGTACGACCGTCACGCGACGGCCGAGCCCGTGTCCCACCTCGGGGTCAGTCACCGATTCGAGACACGGACTCGGGCGTAAGCTTATGCCGGCGCAGTGCCGCCGCGGTAGTTGTCCACCATCTTGTAGCGCAGCGCGTACAGGCCGAACACCAGCGCCGTCAACAGCGCGAAGCCGGCAAAGAAGAACATCTGGAATGCGATGACGGACAAGCCGGTGTCGCCGATGTGCCCCAACACGTAGTCGTTCTTGACGCTGGCGTTGACGATCAGCACCCACAGGTTGCCGACGGTGACGGCCAGGGTCCAGAAGCTCATGATGACGCCCTTCATCGACGCAGGCGCCTGGCTGTAGGCGAATTCCAGGCCGGTGGCGGAAACCAGCACCTCGCCCATGGTCAGCAGCGCGTATGGCGCCAGCTGCCAAAGGATCGACATCGGCGTGCCGCCGTCCATCGACAGCTGGATCCAGCCGATCACCAGCCAGGCCAGGCCCGAAAACGCGATACCGGCCGTCATGCGGCGCAATGCCGTCGGTTCGATGCCGATCGCCCGCAGCAGCGGGAACAACGCCAGGTTGTTGAACGGGATCAGCAGCATGACCAGCAGAGGATTCAAGGCCTGCATCTGCGCCGGCAGCACCTGGAACTGCCAGCCGAGGATGTCCAGCACGGGGCTCGTCATCGAATTGGCCTGCACGATCCAGGTCGAGGCCTTCTGGTCGAACAGCGACCAGAACGGCGTCACCAGCGCGAACACGATCAGGATGCGCAGCACGGCGCGCACGCCTTCCACCGCTTCGTCCGGATGGTGGCCGCGCGCGCGCTCGAGCTGCATGCCGGTGCCGATGCCGCCGAACGCCAGCAGCAGCACCAGCGCCGTGCAGGCGCCGATGACGAAGCCCCACGAATACGACATCAGCAGCGAGACGATGGCGCCGGCCACGCCGATGACTGCCACCACCAGCCCGGGACGGCCCTCGCCGGGGCGTTTCGCCAGCAGGGCGGTGCGCGCCACGCGGGTCAGCGAATCGGGGTTGGGCGGTGCCGGCGGCACGTTGACGTACTTGTTCCGGCCGAGCCAGAACACGAGCACGGCAAACGCCATCAACAGGCCCGGCACGCCGAAGGCGACCGAGGGGCCGTAATCCTTCAGCAGCAGCGGCATCAGGAGCGACGCGAAGAAGGAGCCGAAGTTGATGCACCAATAGAAAGCGTCGTACACCACCTTGGCGCGCTTCTTGTTGGTCTGGTCGAACTGGTCGCCCACGAACGCCGACACCAGCGGCTTGATCCCGCCCGCGCCCAGCGCGATCAGGAACAGGCCGAAATAGAAGCCCTTCAGGTTGTCCTCGAAGATCGCCAGGCAGGCGTGGCCCGCCACGTAGAAAAGGCTGAGCCAGAGGATCGTCTTGTACTTGCCGAACAGGCGGTCGGCCAGGAAGCCGCCCAGCAGGGGCGTGAAGTAGGCGCCGATGACGAACGTGTGGAACACGTGCTTGGCCTCGCCGGTGCGGTCCTCCAGCGGCACGAACAGCAGCAGGGTGCTGATCAGGAACGGCGTCAGGATGTTGCGCATGCCGTAGAAGGAGAAGCGTTCCGCCGCCTCGTTGACGATGATGAACGGGATCTGCCGCGGTAGCGGTCCGTTCCCCTGGGTTTGGTCTGTAGCCATCGATGTCCCCGAAAAAGGTCCGGCGCCTGGCGGGATGGCCGACAGGCGCGACGGACGTCAATATTGTGTGGCACGGATGCTATGGGAACGGCAGCGCTCTGGCAACAGCGAAATATCGCCGATTCCAGACCGTTTCAAGCATAAAACTGTAGTTTGACTACTACTGGCAGCGCGAGATTTTTTGCGCAAAGGGGCTAAGCTATTGATTATTAAAGGCTGAGCGTAACTACGCTGTCGCCGGGAAGCGTTGAGAATTCATTATGCTTGATGTATATTCTCTACAATTCTCCCTCAACAACCGGAATCGACATGAGCCAGACATCGTCCCCGACCTGGTGGCAGGAAGCCATCATCTATCAGGTGTACCCGCGCAGCTACCTCGACACGAACGGCGACGGTATCGGCGATCTGAACGGCATTACCGAGCGTCTCGACTACATCGCCAAGCTGGGCGTGGACATCGTCTGGATCTCGCCCTTCTTCAAGTCGCCAATGAAGGACTTCGGCTACGACATCGCCGACTACTGCGACGTCGACCCGATGTTCGGCACGCTGGCCGACTTCGACCGCCTGATCGCCAAGGCGCACAGCGTGGGCGTGAAGATCATGATCGACCAGGTGATGAGCCACTGCTCCGACCAGCACCCCTGGTTCGTGGAGAGCCGTGGCAGCCGCGACAACCCGAAGGCCGACTGGTTCGTCTGGGCCGACCCGCTGCCGGACGGGAACCCGCCCAACAACTGGCTGTCCGTGTTCGGCGGCTCGGCGTGGCAGTGGGACGCGCGGCGCAAGCAGTACTACATGCACAACTTCCTCACCAGCCAGCCGGACCTGAACTTCCACAATCCGGAAGTGCAGCAGGCCATGCTGGACGGGCTGCGCTTCTGGTTGGCCCGCGGCGTCGACGGCGTGCGCCTGGATGCCGTCACGTTCCACTTCCACGACCAGCAGCTGCGCAGCAATCCGCCGGCCACGGTGCGCGACACGTCCACCGTCACCGACGTCAATCCATATGGCTACCAGGCCCACATCTACGACAAGTGCCGTCCCGAGAACGTGCCGTTCCTCGAGCGCGTGCGCCAGGTGCTGAACGAATTCGGCGCCGTTTCGATCGGCGAGGTGGGCGCGGACGATGCGCTGGCCTACATGGCCGAATACACGGCCGGCGGCAACCGCCTGCACATGGCCTACAGCTTCAACCTGCTGACGGAAGACCACTCGGCCAAGCATATCCGCACCCAGGTCGAGGAATTCAACCGCCGCGTCAAGGACGGCTGGGCCTCCTGGTCGATCGGCAACCATGACGTACCGCGCGTGGCCACGCGTTGGGGCAAGGGCAAGGACCCGGTGGCGTTCGGCAAGCTGGCGCTGGCGCTGCAGCTGTCGTTGAAAGGCACGCCCACGCTGTACCAGGGCGACGAGCTGGCGTTCACCGAGGCGGACGTGCCGTATGAACTGATCCAGGACCCGTACGGCATCACGTTCTGGCCGGAGTTCAAGGGCCGCGACGGTTGCCGCACGCCGATCGCCTGGACCGACGCTCCGAACGGCGGCTTCACCAGCGGCAAGCCCTGGCTGCCGGTGGCGCCCGAACATCTCGCCGCCGCCGCGTCGAAACAGGAAGTGGATGAAGATTCGCCGCTGAACTTCGCGCGTCGCCTGATCGCATGGCGCCGCACGATGCCGCAGCTGACGCGCGGCGACATCGAGTTCCTGCCGGCGCCGGAGCCGGTGCTGGCGTTCCGCCGCGACCTGCCGGGCGAGCGCAGCGTGCTGTGCCTGTTCAACCTGGGTGGCGACACGGTGCGCTTCACGTTGCCGCAGCTGCGCGGCGCCGAGGCGCTGGCGCAGCCCGGGCTGCCGGGCGAAGTGCGCGGCGAGGAAGTCACGTTGCCGCCTTGCGGCGCGTGGTACGGCTACGCCGCATAAGGCCGCAGGCCCGGTCCCGACCGGGCCTGTCTTTTTTGTGGGCGTTATTTACGGTATGCTGCGGCCTCTGTGGCATTAGCAAATCTTCACTAGGGCAGGGCAGACGATGAAACAACTGGATGTAGACCAAAAACTGAGCCGCACCGCGTTTGCCGACGGTCCCCGCCTGCTGGCCGACATCGGCGCCACGCATGCGCGCTTCGCCCTGCAGACGGCGCCCGGCGAATACCAGTCGGTGCGCGTGCTGCAGTGCGACGACTACACCGGCATCGTGCCCCTGCTGCGCAGCTACCTGGCCGACCATCCGGACATCAACCTGAACCACGGCGCGCTGGCGCTGGCCAATCCCGTCCACGGCGACTACATCCGCATGACCAACCGGGACTGGCAGTTCTCCACCGACGAAGTGCGGCGCGAGCTGGGCCTGCACACGCTGCTGGTGGTGAACGACTTCACGGCGCTGGCGATGGCGATCCCCACGTTCACGCCGTCCGACCTGATGCAGGTGGGTGGTGGCGCGCCGGCCGCCAACTCCGTCATCGGCGTGCTGGGTCCGGGCACGGGCCTGGGCTGCTCGGGCGTCATTCCCACCGTGGACGGCTTCGTCACGCTGGGCTCCGAAGGTGGCCACAACAACTTCGCCCCGGCCGACGAACGCGAATACGCGATCCTGCAGTACGCCTGGCAGACCTGGTCGCACGTGTCGAACGAGCGCCTGATCTCCGGCCCCGGCATGGAGATCATCTACCGCGCCATCGCGCGCCGCAACGGTCGCCAGGTGCGCGACCTGACCTCGCAGCAGATCATCGCCGGCGCGCTGAAGGACAAGGACGCGCTGTGCCTGGAAGTGCTGGAGTGCTTCTGCGCGATGCTGGGTGGCGCCGCGGCCAACCTGGCCGTCACACTGGGCTCCTTCGGCGGCATCTTCATCGGCGGCGGCATCGTGCCGCGCATGGGCGAGTGGTTCAAGGAGTCGCCGTTCCGCACCCGCTTCGAGGCCAAGGGACGTTTCTCGTCCTACCTGGCCGAGATCCCGACCTACGTGATCACGACGCCGAACCCGGCGTTCTACGGCGTGGCGACGATCCTGTCCGAGCACCTGCGCGGGCGCAGTGGCGCCAACACGCTGATGGAGCGCGTGCAGCACCTGCACCATGAGCTGACGCCGGCCGAGCAGCGCGTGGCGCAACTGGTGCTGGAGCAGCCGCGCCTGGTGCTGAACGAACCGATCGCGGACATCGCGCGCCTGGCCGAAGTGTCGCAGCCGACCGTGATCCGCTTCTGCCGCTCGCTCGGCTTCACCGGCCTGGCCGACTTCAAGCTGAAGTTCGCCAGCAGCCTGACCGGCGCGATCCCCGTGCGCCACAGCCAGGTGCGCGTCAGCGACAGCACGCACGACCTGTCGGCCAAGGTGATCGACAACACGGTGTCGGCGATCCTGAAGTTCCGCGACCAGCTGGACGTGCGCTCGCTCGACCGCGCCATCGCGCTGGTCTCGAAAGCGAAGAAGGTGGAGTTCTACGCGATGGGGAATTCGCGCGTGGTCGGCCTGGACGGCCAGCACAAGTTCTTCCGCTTCCGCATCCCGACCGCGTCGTATGGCGACTCGCACCTGCTGTCGCTGGCGGCCGAGTTGCTGCAGCCGGGCGACGTGGTGATCGCCATTTCCAATTCCGGCAAGCTGCCGGAGCTGCTGGAGGCGGTGGACACGGCGCGCGCCGGCGGCGCGGACGTCATCGCCATCACGACCAGCCAGTCGCCGCTGGCGAAGAAGGCGACCGTGTGCCTGGCGGTCGATCACAGCGAGGACAGCACGACGTTCCTGTCGATGATCTCGCGCATCCTGCAGCTGCTGCTGATCGACATCCTGACCGTCGGCATCTCGCTGGACGAATCGAACAAGGCGCTGGTGCTGGAGCGCAAGGGCGCGGCGCAGGAAAGCCCGCGGCTGCTGATTTCGCACCTGGACAGCTGATTCACCGCTCCATGAAAAAAGCCGGGCCGCGCGAGCGCCCCGGCTTTTTTGTCGTTCCGCCTCAGTAACGGCGCGGCATCGGCCGGGCCGGGGTCCGGTGCAGCCGTGCCTGCACTTTTTTCCAGATAAAGCCGGCGATGGCCATCATGATCATTTTGCGCATGGTTTTCCTCCTTTGGTCGATGGCTCATTGTGCCGGTGCCCGGAGCCGGTGACTGTGCGCGGGACCACGTTGGGGTCTGTCCCGAAGTTTTGCTGGCTCCGTCGAAATGCTTCAGGCTTGGGGTCTGTCCCTGCAAGGGACTGACCCCGGTTTTAGTCGTTACCGTTTGCAGCCCGATAAAAACCGGGGTCAGTCCCCGTTGGGGACAGACCCCAACCCCAGGACGCCACCGGTTTGCGGACAGGCACCCTGAAAAATCCCCTTGCGCTCCGCCGAAAAACGTTTACGATATATCGTACGTAAGATATATCGTAAGGAGAAACCCATGTTCCACATGTTCCGCAAGCACGGCTTCCACATGCACGACCACCATCACCACCATCATCGCGGCATGGGTGGCGGCGGCCGTGGCCCGCGCATGTTCGATTCGGGCGCGATGCGCTACGTCGTGCTGCAACTGATCGCCGAGAAGCCGCGCCACGGCTATGAGATCATCAAGGAATTGGAGACGCGCATCGGCGGCGGCTATGCGCCCAGCCCGGGCGCCATCTATCCGCTGATGGCCATGTTGTACGACATGGGCCACGTGTCGATCAGCCAGGAGGGCAACAAGAAGCTGCATTCCATTACGCCGGAAGGGCAGCAGTTCCTGGACGAGAACCGGGCGATGGTCGATGCCCTGATGGCACGGCTGGTGGAAGGCGGGCGCGGCCCCGGTCGCGGCGACGGCCGCCACGACGACCTGCGCGCCGTGATGCACCAGTTGAAGGAGACCGTGATCGTGCGCGCGCGCGATCCCCATGCGCCGCAGGCGCGCCGCGAACAGATCGCCGCCATCCTGCGGCGAGCCCACGACGAGATCGCCAAGCTCGACTGAGTGGCGCGGTTTCGGGGGGCGGGCCCGCGGGTCCGACCCCAGCCCTGAGCACCGCCAAATGAAAGAACAAGAAATGACGACAACCCTACCTTTGACCCCCGCCCGCGAGCGTCTCGTCCTGTGGCTGCTCGCCCTGATCCAGTTCACCGTCATCATGGACTTCATGGTCATGATGCCGCTGTCGCCCCAGCTGATGCAGGCCTTTTCCATCAGCGCGGCGCAGTTTTCCGGCGCCGTTTCGGCCTATGCCTGGTGCGCCGGCTTGTCCGGCCTGCTGGCCGCCGCCTATATCGACCGCTTCGACCGCAAGCGCCTGCTGCTGACGGTGTTCATGCTGTTCAACCTGTCCAACCTGGCCTGCGCGCTGGCGCCCAGCTTCCACGTGCTGGTGCTGTCGCGCGCCTTCGCCGGCCTGACGGGCGGCGTGCTGGGCGCCATCGGCATGGCCATCATCGGCGACCTGATTCCAGCGCAGCGGCGCGGCGCCGCCACCGGCGTCGTGATGACGTCGTTCAGCATGGCCGCCATCGCCGGCGTGCCGCTGGGCGTCGGCCTGGCCGCGCGCTACGGCTGGCAGTCGCCGTTCTACCTGCTGGTGGTGTTCTCGCTGGCGATCTGGCTGCTGGCCGCGTTCGTGCTGCCGGCCCTGCGGGCGCACCTGGGCCAGCCCGTGCCGCTGGCACGGGTGCTGCCGGACCTGGCCGGCCTGCTGCGCGTGCCGGCGCACCTGCGCGCCTTCCTGCTGACGTTCGTGACGATGCTGTCCGGGATGCTGATCATTCCATTCATCTCGCCGGTACTGGTGGGGAACCTGGGCGTGCGGCCGGGCGACATCATGTGGATCTACCTGGGCGGCGGCCTGGCGACATTCTTCACGTCGCGCCTGATCGGCAGCTGGTCCGACCGCGCCGGCAAGCACCGCGTGTACCGCTGGATGGCACTGGCCTCGATCGTGCCGATCCTGGGCATGACGCACCTGCCGCAGCTGTCGCTGGCCGTGCTGATCGCGCTGTTCCCGTTCTTCATGGTCGCCATGTCCGGCCGTAACGTGCCGCTGCAGGCCCTGATGACGACGGTGCCGGAACCGCAGCGGCGCGGCGCCTTCCTCAGCGCGAACGCGGCGGTGGCGCAGATCGGCACCGGCCTCGGCGCGCTGCTGGGCGGCTCGTGGTTGCACACGGACGCCGCCGGCCATATCGCCGGCTACGGCATCAATGGCTGGGTGGCGACAGCGCTGGTGCTGTTCGCGTTCTGGTGGGTGGGGCGGGTGCCTGCCGCGGCAGCGCGGCCGGCCGTCACGTCCCCTGCTTGACGACGGTGTCCAGCAGGCGCTGGGCTTCCTGCAGCACGGGGCCGGTCAGCTTGTCGCGCGCGATCTCGGCAAACGTCCCTTCGCGCACGTGCAGGCCGTCCGCGGCCAGCAGCGAGAAGCGCACGGCGCCCAGGGCTGGCGGCGCCATGCGCTGCTTGACCGGTGCGCGCACCGCCAGCGCAATGGCCGTGTGGACGAGGCGCTTGCCCTGTTCGGCCACCTCGGCCGGCGCGCCCTCGAACACGGCCACGCGGCCGGTATGGTTGATGTAGCGTACGCTGCCGTCGGCATAGGCCGCCAGCGCGTCCAGGCCTTCCTCCAGCGGTACCTCGACCACGATGCCCAGTACTTCGCGCGAGGCGAACGGCTGGCCGGAAGAGCGCAGCCAGTGCCAGGCCAGCAGGCGCACGCGGCTTTCCTCGCCGGCGTCCTCGCCGATCGTCTGCACCACGCGCGGGTCCGGCGTGGCGCCGAACAGCGAAGCCTGCACCGGCGTGGCCTTGACGAGGTCGGGGTCGTCGCAGAACAGCAGCTGGTAGACGAGGTCCAGTTCTTCCGATTTGTACGGGCGGGCGGCAGCACCCGGCAAAGCCTTGCGCGCGCCGAAGGAGGCGAATAATTTTTTAAACATGGTGCAATGATACGGTACTGGCCTCAGGGTGTCGCCGGCCGCGGTGCCGCGCGCTGCATCGGCTGCTGTTCGCTGCGCCAGCGCGCCAGCGTCAGCAACTGATCGTTCGCCTCGTCCTCCACCAGGATGTCGCCGTTGGTGCCGACGAGGAAACCCTGCCAGGCGACCGCCGCCTGCGGCGTGTTCTCGACGAAGTTGAGCTGGTAGTACGGCTTGCCATCGACCAGGCGCGGCGCCGGATCGTATTCGATGACGGCGCCGTGATGGCTGCCGCCCGAGTTCTTCTCGATGGCGGCCGACCAGGCCTTCAGCTCCGGCAGCGCCAGCAGGTGCTCCATCGCCTGCTCGCGGCTCAGGCGCTGCGCCGGCGCCTGGTTCGTCGCCGCAGGGGCGGGCGCCTTGTCGCCATGCGGGGCGAAGTACAGCACTCCCAGTCCGGCTGCCAGCAAGCCGGCAAGCGTGCCGGCGACGGCGGGAAGGCGGGAGGGCTTGCTCATCGGGGCGATACTTTCTGCGTGGTTGGGGTGCCTCATACTAAACCAAAGGCCTGCCGCCAGCAATTACGGCGCCCCTTACTTCTTCGGCGGGAACCAGGCCTCCCAGGTCTCCTTGATGCTGGCCTTGACGATGGCCAGCGCGTCCGGGTCGCCCTTCAGCAGCGCGGCGAAATAGGCCTTGGCCTGCTTGGGCGAGACGTCCGGCGGCAGCGGCGGCACGTCCGGGTCCGTGACCATCTCCAGCACGCAGGGCCGGTCCGACGCCAGCGCGGCCTCCCAGCCGGCCGCCACCTCTTCGGGCTTGTCGACACGGATGCCCTTCAGGCCGAGCAGCTCGGCATAGGCCGCGTATGGGAAGTCCGGCATCGTTTGCGATGCCTCGTACTTCGGGTTGCCACCCATCGCGCGCTCCTCCCATGTGACGAGGTTCAGGTCCTGGTTGTTCAGCACCATGATCACCAGCTTGCCGTTGCCCCACTGGCGCCAGTACTTCGCCACCGTGATCAGGCCATTGATGCCGTTCATCTGCATCGCGCCATCGCCCACCAGCGCGACGACGGGCCGGTCGGGCAGGGCGAACTTGGCGGCGATCGCATATGGCACCGCGCAGCCCATCGTCGACAGGCCGCCCGACACGCTGGTCATCATCCCGCGCCGCATCTTGACGTCGCGCGCGTACCAGTTGGCGACGGAGCCGGAATCGACGGCCACCACGGCGTTGTCCGGCAGCCGCGGCGACAGCTCCCAGAACACGCGCTGCGGGTTGATCGGATGGGCGTCGTTCATCGCGCGGCCCTCCAGCACACGCCACCAGCGCTCGACGCCTGCGCGGATCTCGTCCTGCCAGGCGCGCTCGGCCTTGCGCTCCAGCAGGGGAATCAGCGCGCGCAAGGTCGCCTTGGCGTCGCCGATCAGGTTGAATTCCATCGGATAGCGCACGCTGGCGCGGCGCGCGTCGATGTCGATCTGCACGCCGCGCGCCTGGCCTTCCTTCGGCAGGAATTCGCTGTACGGGAAGTTCGAGCCCACCATCAGCAAGGTGTCGCAGTCGTTCATCATGTCGTGGCTGGGCTTCGTGCCCAACAGGCCGATCGAACCCGTGACGAAGGGCAGGTCGTCGGGCACCGCCGCCTTGCCCAGGAGCGCCTTGGCAATGCCCGCGCCCAGCAGCTCGGCCACCTCGATCAGTTCGTCCGTCGCGTGCAGCGCGCCGGCGCCGGCCAGGATCGCCACCTTTTTCCCTTCGTTGAGGATGCGCGCGGCCTGCTGCAACGCCTCGGCCGGCGGCACGTGGCTGCGGGTCAGCTCACCGATGCCGGAATGGACGGTGCCGTGCTCGCGCGGCGGCTTCGGCACGGCGTCCAGTTCCTGCACGTCGTTGGGGAAGATGATGCACGTGACGGTGCGCTGCTCCTTGGCGATGCGGAAGGCACGATCGACCAGGTGGCGCACCTGGGCCGCATCGGTGGCCATGTGCACGTACTCGTGCGCCACGTCCTTGAACAGCGAGACCAGGTCCACTTCCTGCTGGTAGTCGCCGCCGATCGACGCGCGCTTCTGCTGGCCGACGATGGCGACAACGGGCTGGTGATCGAGCTTGGCGTCGTACAGGCCGTTCAACAGGTGGATGGCGCCGGGGCCGGAGGTGGCCACGCACACGCCGACCTCACCGGTGAATTTGGCGTGCGCCGTGGCCATGAAGGCGGCCATTTCCTCGTGCCGCACCTGGATGAAGTCGATCGCATCCTGGCGCCCGAACGCGCCCATGATGCCGTTGATGCCGTCGCCGGGATACCCGAACACGCGCCGCACGCCCCACGCGGTCATGCGCTGCAACAGGAAGTCGCCTACCGTATCTGCCATGACTGTCCCTCAGTTACAAAAAGGACATGATAAGGCGGGCACCGCAGTGCCGGCGCACGCGAAGCGCGCGTCTGATGTTGCCGGAAAAATGGGGACAGACCCCATTTTTCCGGCAACTTCTGCTGCGACGCAGCGCCTGCTCAGCCGTATTGGAAGCGTTGCCAGCGTGGGACACTCGCTGAAAAAAAAGGCAATGTTGGCGAAAATTCGGCGTATATTGGTTGCACAACAACTCACAACGGAGACTCAGTATGGATATGGAACCGGACGACCGCACGGGCCGCTATGTTGGCTTCGGTATCAGCCTCGGCGCCGCGATCGGCTGCGCAATCGGTGTTGCCATGGGCAATTTCGCCATGGGCATCGGCCTGGGCGTGGGAGTGGGCAGCGCCGTTGGCGCCGGCCTCGCACGCAGGCGATAACAATGTGGAGATGTCACTGAAGGCTGCCGCGGCAGCCTTTTTTCATGGGCAAAAAAAAAGCCGCTTCCGAAGAAGCGGCTTTCTTGCTGGCTGGGAGCCGGCCGGATGATTACATCATGCCGTCCATGCCGCCCATGCCACCCATACCGCCCATGCCACCCATACCGCCGGCTGGCTTGTCTTCCACCACTTCCGCGACCATGCAGTCGGTCGTCAGCATCAGGCCGGCGATCGAAGCAGCGTTCTGCAGTGCCGAACGGGTGACCTTGGCTGGGTCCAGCACGCCCATTTCGACCATGTCGCCGTAGGTGCCGTTGGCGGCGTTGTAGCCGTAGTTGCCGTTGCCCGACAGCACAGCGTTGACGACGACCGACGACTCTTCGCCGGCGTTCTGCACGATCATGCGCAGCGGCTCTTCCATCGCGCGCAGCACGATCTTTATGCCGGCGTCCTGGTCCGGGTTGTCGCCTTTCAGGTTCAGGGCAGCGCGGGCACGCAGCAGGGCGACGCCGCCGCCTGGCACGATGCCTTCTTCAACGGCGGCACGGGTCGCGTGCAGCGCGTCTTCCACGCGGGCCTTCTTCTCTTTCATCTCGACTTCGGTGGCAGCGCCAACCTTGATCACGGCAACGCCGCCGGCCAGCTTGGCCACGCGCTCTTGCAGCTTCTCGCGGTCGTAGTCGGAGGTCGCTTCTTCGATCTGCACGCGGATCTGCTTGACGCGGCCTTCGATCGCATTGGCTTCGCCAGCGCCGTCGATGACGATGGTGTTTTCCTTGCCCACTTCGATACGCTTCGCCTGGCCCAGTTCGGCCAGCGAGATTTTTTCCAGGGTCAGGCCGACTTCTTCCGCCACCACCTGGCCGCCGGTCAGGATCGCGATGTCTTCCAGCATGGCCTTGCGACGGTCGCCGAAGCCAGGAGCTTTCACTGCGCAGGTCTTCAGGATGCCGCGGATGTTGTTGACCACCAGCGTCGCCAGGGCTTCGCCTTCGATGTCTTCGGCGATGATCAGCAGCGGACGGCCGGCTTTCGCCACTTGCTCCAGTACCGGCAGCAGGTCGCGGATGTTCGAGATCTTCTTGTCGCACAGCAGGACGAACGGATTCTCCAGCACGGCAACTTGCTTCTCTTGGTTGTTGATGAAGTACGGCGACAGGTAGCCGCGGTCGAACTGCATGCCTTCGACGATGTCCAGCTCGTCGTTCAGCGACTTGCCGTCTTCGACGGTGATGACGCCTTCCTTGCCCACTTTTTCCATCGCTTCAGCGATGCGCTCGCCGATCGATGCGTCCGAGTTCGCCGAGATCGCGCCAACCTGGGCGATTTCCTTCGACGTCGTGCATGGCTTGGCGATCTTCTTCAGTTCTTCGACGGTGGCGGCGACGGCCTTGTCGATGCCGCGCTTCAGGTCCATCGGGTTCATGCCGGCGGCCACGAACTTCATGCCTTCGCGCACGATGGCTTGTGCCAGCACGGTCGCGGTGGTGGTGCCGTCACCGGCGTTGTCGGACGTCTTCGAAGCGACTTCCTTGACCATCTGCGCGCCCATGTTCATGAGCTTGTCTTTCAGTTCGATTTCCTTGGCGACCGAGACACCGTCCTTGGTCACGGTCGGCGAGCCGAACGAGCGCTCCAGCACGACGTTGCGGCCTTTCGGGCCCAAGGTGACCTTGACCGCGTTGGCCAGGATGTTGACGCCTTCAACCATCTTGGCGCGCGCTGCGTCGCCGAAAATTACTTCTTTAGCTGCCATGTTTGTGTTCTCCTGAATTCTAAGGGGGGCCAGTGCGGTGGCCGGATTACTTCTGGACGATGGCCATGATGTCTTCTTCGCGCATCACCAGCAGCTCTTCGCCGTCAACCTTGACAGCCTGGCCGGAGTACTTGCCGAACAGTACGCGATCGCCGACTTTGACTTCCAGTGCGCGCAGCTGACCGCTGTCGGACACCTTGCCATTGCCAACTGCCAGCACTTCACCCTGATCCGGCTTTTCGGCGGCGGCATCAGGAATGATCAGGCCGGAAGCAGTCTTGGTTTCCTGGTCCAGACGTTTGACGATGACGCGATCGTGCAAAGGGCGAAGGTTCATACAAAACTCCTTATGTACAGTGAGGTTCAAAATCTTTGTTAGCACTCTCGACTAACGAGTGCCAACAATTATAGGGATGGCTACCACCTATTTCAAGGCCCGCGCTTGCACATCTTCCAACTGCTTGCAAAGTGCTTGCATTTTCGTATCGACTGGCCCGCGCCAGCCTTTCGGCACCTGTCAACAAGCCCAGCGTTTGTGTTTTGACAAAAGGGACAATGGGGTGCACACTGTACTTTCTTGTCCGATGTTGTAGTGACCTATAGCGGAGGCTGTGATGTACCACCCCAAATTCCCAAGGGACCTGCACGCGCCCAACTGGGTGCGTGTCGCCATCAACGTGGCCGCCGGTGCGGCGCTGGGCGTGCTGGCGGGCGCCATGCTGCTGCTGGCGCTGGGCGCGGCAAGCTGACCTGTCCACGTACCGCAAGGTTGCCAGCACGATCATTGTCATTAAGATGTAATTAAGTGTAGAACCGGGTGTATTCGGTTGACCACGCTTTCGTGCGGCCCTATAGTGGCGGGATGATTTCCGACTTCCAAGAACTCGCTGACAAGATCGAACAGTTGGCGGAGCTGACGCACAGCCTGCGTCGCGAGAATGCACAACTGCGCCAGGCCAACGCCGCGCTCGTCGCCGAGAACATCAGCTACCAGCACCGGCTGGGCGAGGCGCACCAGCGCGTCTCGGCGTTGCTCGACAAGATCACCCCGCCGGCACCCGCCGAGGAAGCCCAGGAAGCCGTGAAAGAGGAAGCGCAATGACGCCCGTGGACGTGAACATCATGGGCCAGGCCTACCGCCTCATGTGCAAGGAAGGCGAGGAACGTGCCCTGCGCGAAGCGGCCAGCCTGCTCGACAAGAAAATGACGACCATCCGCGACGCCGGCAAGGTCAAGGGCAACGACCGCATCGCCGTGATGGCGGCGCTGTCGATGGCGGCGGAATTCCTGACGGCGAAAGCGCCTGCGGGACCCCTGTCGGACATGTCGCTGCTGGAAGTGCAGCAGAAGATCGCCGCGATGCAGAGGGTGCTCGACAGTGCCCTGACGCCGCAGGAAGCGCTGTTCTAAGCACCTGATTGGATTGCGAATCAATTCGAATTAGGGCTTTCAATCACACGGATTGAGGAGTAAACTCCGTGTCACCCTGCAGTGTTCGCGATTGTCATATATTCCTTGAACCATTTACATGCATCGGTTGCGGAACATAGTTCGACGGGCGTGAGCGTCGCTAGTCCGATGAACCCGAAGTTGAACTGACTGTGACCACCTTGAACCGTAAGGTTCGGGATGCCGGCATAGCGGCACAGGCGGGGCCTTATTTGTAGTACCGAAGCGGTTGGCGGCATCGAAGGATGCGCCACCGTTTTTTTTCGTCCGTCTTTTCGCGAGGGAGCGCCGATGGCCAGGCAGTACTGGTTGATGAAGTCCGAACCCGACGACGTCAGTTTCGACGACGTGCTGGCGTCGCCCGGCCAGGTGACGTCGTGGTACGGCGTGCGCAACTACCAGGCTCGCAATTTCATCCGCGACGGCATGAAGGTGGGCGACGGCGTGCTGTTCTACCACTCCAGCTGCGCCGTGCCCGGCGTCGCCGGGCTGGCCGAAATCGTCAGCGCGCCGTATCCCGATGCCACCCAGTTCGATCCCAAGAGTCCGTACTACGACCCGAAGGCCACGCCGGAGCAGCCGCGCTGGATGGGCATCGACGTCAAGGCGGTGCACCAGGGGCGCTACGTCGACCTGAAGGAATTGCGCAGCCACCCGGAGCTGGAGCACATGCGCCTGCTGGCCAAGGGCAGCAGGCTGTCCGTGATGCCGGTGGAGCCGGCCGAGTGGCGCTTTATCGTGAAGCTGATCGGGTAGTGTGAAACACCGGGGACAGGCTGGTACGCAGCGCGGCCTGTCTCCTCGGGTTCAAGCCGTCACCGGCGCCGCCCCATACACCTTGCGCCGGTACGACCACACCAGCATCGCAATGGCCGCCACGATCATCGGCAGGGACAGTACCTGGCCCGACGTGATCGGCAGGCCCAGAACGGTGGTTTCCCAATCCGGCGTGCGGAAGTATTCGGTAAAGAAACGCGCGCAGCCGTACAGCAAGGTGTACATCGCGCCCACCGCCAGGCGCGGACGGGCATGGCGGGCGAACGGCCACAGGATCAGGAACACCAGGATGCCGTCCACCAGCAACTGGTAGATCGGCGACGGATGGCGCAGGCCTTCCAGGAATACCGGATCCGGGAACAGCGGATAGCGGATGTCCGGCCACTGCATGGCCCAGGGCAGCGAGGGATCGGCCACGACGCGGCCCGGCAGCTCGGCGTTGATGAAATTGCCCAGGCGTCCGCACGCATAGCCCAGCGGGACCATCGGCGCGATGAAGTCGTACACGTCCAGCAGGTTGCGGCCCGCCTTGCGCGCCCAGAACGCCATCGCGATCAGCACGCCCAGGAAGCCGCCGTGGAAGCTCATGCCGCCATGCCAGATCATGAAGATCTCGACCGGGTTGCTCCACCAGTCCGGGCGATAGAAGAACAGCTCGCCCAGGCGGCCACCGAGAACGACGCCCAACATCCCATAGAACAGCATGTCGTCCAGGTCGGACGCCTTCCAGCCCAGTGCCGCGATGTGCGGCTGGCGGATGCGCAGGCGGCCCAGCGCGATGAACTGCGCGAACGCCAGCACGTACATCAGGCCATACCAGTGAACGGACACCGGGCCCACGTGGAACGCGACCGGGTCGGGCATCGGATGTATCAGCATTCAGAGTCTCTTTCTCATCAGGTCCAGGAAGCCCTTCAACACGGGCGAGATACTGTCGCGGCGCCACGCCAGGCCCGTCTCCACGAGGGGCGTCGTCTGCGCCAGCGGCCGGTATTCTACTCCCGGGCGGCGCAGGTTGGAGACCGATTGTGGCACAAGTGCGATCCCCATGCCGGCCGACACCAGGCTGACGATCGTCTGCATCTGGATGGCTTCCTGGCCGATCACGGGCGTCATGCCGGCCGCGCGGAACACGGCCAGGATGGCATCGTACAAGCCGGGCGCGATCGCGCGCGGGAAGATGATCAGCGGCAGCGGCGGCAGGGTACGCAGGCTGGCGTCGTGCTTGCCGCGCAGCTCCGGCAGGTTGGCCGGCGAGGCCAGGATCAGCGGCTCGGACAGCACCGGCAGGTAATCCAGTTCGGCCTTGGCCTTGTCGGTCAGCGGTGGGATCAGCAGGCCGGCGTCGATGCGGCCGTGCAGCAGCTCGTCCATCTGCCGGTCCGACGTGGCTTCCTGCAGCGTGATCTGCACATGGGGGAAGGCGGCCCGGTACGCGCGCAGCGATGGCGGCAGCACGCTGTAGTCGGCCGACGAGACAAAGGCCAGCGACAGCTTGCCCATCTCGCCGGCGGCGGCGCGCTTCACAAGACCGGGCAGTTCGCCGGCCTGCGCCAGCAGCCGGCGCGCTTCCGGCAGCAGCGCCTCGCCGGCCGGCGTCAGCGCCACGCCGCGGCGGTTGCGGTCGAACAGCGGTGCGCCCAGCATGTCCTCCAGCGCCAGGATGGTTTGCGACAGGGGCGGCTGCGTCATGTGCAGCCGCCGGGCGGCACGGCCGAAGTGCAGCTCCTCGGCCACGGTGACGAAGTAACGCAGCTGCCGCAGTTCGATATTGGTTGCCATCCGGTTGTCGTCCTCCGATATATGAAATGAATCACAGAGGATTAAATCATATATTTGACAACTGATGGGGGAAAGCGCACTCTGTTTGCCTTATTCGCCGCGATCGGCCGTTCTGAGGAGACACCCATGCCCACTTACCGTTCCCGTACCACCACCCAGGGCCGCAACATGGCCGGAGCACGCGCCCTGTGGCGCGCCACGGGCATGAAGGACGGCGACTTCGAGAAGCCGATCATCGCCGTCGTCAATTCGTTCACGCAATTCGTGCCGGGCCACGTGCACCTGAAAGACCTGGGCCAGCTGGTGGCGCGCGAGATCGAGGCCGCTGGCGGCGTCGCCAAGGAGTTCAACACCATCGCCGTCGACGACGGCATCGCGATGGGCCATGGCGGCATGCTGTACTCGCTGCCGTCGCGCGACCTGATCGCCGACTCGGTCGAGTACATGGTCAATGCCCACTGCGCGGACGCAATGGTGTGCATCTCCAACTGCGACAAGATCACGCCGGGCATGCTGATGGCCGCGATGCGGCTGAACATCCCGGTGGTGTTCGTGTCGGGCGGGCCGATGGAGGCGGGCAAGGTCGTCAAGGTCGTCAACAACGACAGGAAGATCATCAAGCTGGACCTGGTGGACGCGATGATCCAGGCCGGCGACGCGCGCATCTCGGATGCGGACGTCGCGGAAGTCGAACGTTCGGCCTGCCCCACCTGCGGCTCGTGCTCCGGCATGTTCACGGCCAACTCGATGAACTGCCTCACGGAGGCGCTGGGCCTGTCGCTGCCGGGGAACGGCACGATTGTCGCCACGCACGCCGACCGCAAGGAGCTGTTCCTGCGCGCCGGCCGCCTGATCGTCGACCTGGCCAAGCGCCATTACGAGCAGGACGACTACTCGATCCTGCCGCGTTCCATCGCCAGCAAGGCCGCATTCGAGAACGCCATGGCGCTGGACGTGTCGATGGGCGGTTCGACCAACACGGTGCTGCACCTGCTGGCGGCCGCGCATGAAGCGGAAGTGCATTTCACGATGGCCGACATCGACCGTATTTCGCGCAATGTGCCTTGCCTGTGCAAGGTCGCGCCGATGACGGACAAGTACCACATCGAGGACGTGCACCGCGCCGGCGGCATCATCTCGATCCTGGGCGAACTGGCGCGCGCGGGCCTGCTGGACACGTCGCTGCCGACGGTGCACAGCAAGAGCATCGCCGAGGCAATCGAGAAATACGACATCCGCCGCAGCGACGACCCGGCCGTGCACCAGCTGTTCCGCGCCGCCCCGGGCGGCGTGCCGACCCAGGTGGCGTTCTCGCAGTCGGAGCGCTATGACGAGAACGACCTGGATCGCAGCGTCGGCTGCATCCGTGACCGCGCCCACGCCTACTCGCAGGATGGTGGCCTCGCCGTCCTGTACGGGAACATCGCGGAGAAGGGCTGCATCGTCAAGACGGCCGGCGTGGACGAGAGCATCCTGAAGTTCACGGGCCGCGCGCGCGTGTTCGAAAGCCAGGACGACGCGGTGGCCGGCATCCTCGGCGACACCGTGCACGAAGGCGACGTCGTCATCATCCGCTACGAAGGCCCGAAGGGCGGTCCTGGCATGCAGGAGATGCTGTACCCGACCTCGTACATCAAGTCGAAAGGCCTGGGCAAGGCCTGCGCGCTGTTCACGGACGGGCGCTTCTCGGGCGGCTCGTCCGGCCTGGTGATCGGCCACGCCTCGCCGGAGGCGGCCGAGGGTGGCGCGATCGGCCTGGTGGAAGAGGGCGACACGATCGAGATCGACATCCCGAACCGCACGATCAACCTGCGCATCACGGCCGAGGAGCTGGCGCACCGTCGCGCGGCGATGGAGGAGCGTGGTGCCGATGCATGGAAGCCCGTCAACCGCGAGCGCTACGTCTCGCAGGCGCTGCAAGCCTACGCCGCGCTGACCACGTCCGCCGACCGCGGCGCGGTACGCGACCTGTCGCAGCTGAAGCGCTGATCGTCCGCCCAAGCAAAACGGCCCAACGGCCGAGCTTGTGTCCCACCGCGGTGTCAGTCACCAAAACGGGACACGAGCTCGTCAGCTTAGAAGGCTGAGCCCGTGTCTCACTCTGGTGACTGACCCCGCGGTGGGACACGGGCTCGGCCGTTGTTATTTCTTCTTGCCGATGCCGAAGTCTTTCTTCACGCGCTCCTTGCGCCGCTGCTCGTCCTCGTTGTGCGCCTTGCGCTTGTCCAGGCCCAGCAGCGGTTCGATGAATTCGAACCAGACAAACGCAAATACCATCAAGCCGGCAATCCACCACCACGAGACGTCGGCGAAACGCCAGACCTCGAACCAGCGCAGGATGCACAGTGCAACGATGACAAGAATGATGGGCATGGCGGACTCCTTTGCGGCCATCTTACGGAATTCTAGCTTTACATGCAGTAACATTTTACCCGTCAACCCGCATGAAACCGTGGCCGTTGTAGGATCAGCTGCTCGCGGTTGCTCTGGTGTACAGAAAGAGTAGAATCACCGGCAGATTACTTTGGAGAAATCGATGAAACGTTCCATGATGATTGCAACGGTGCTGGCTTCGGCGTTCGTGTCGCAGGCGGCAATGGCGAATGCCGACCTGGCCAAGGCGAAGAACTGCATGGCCTGCCACGCAGTCGCGAACAAGCTGGTCGGCCCGGCCTACAAGGACGTGGCGGCGAAATACGCCGGCCAGAAGGATGCCGAGAACAAGCTGGTGGCGAAGGTGATGAAGGGCGGCTCCGGCGTGTGGGGCGCGATTCCGATGCCCGCCAACCCGCAGGTCAGCGATGCCGAGGCGCGGACGCTGGTGAAATGGATCCTGGCCCAGAAATGAGACAGGCCGTGGTGACCGGCATCCGATGCCCGTCACCACCTGAACGAGCCGGGCGATGCCCGGCTTTTTTGTTTACTTGACCACTTCGATCAGGGTGCGCTTGCCGCCCTTGAACGTGTACAAGGTCAGCGCGCCGTCGCGGATGTCGCCGAAGGCGTCGAACGAGACGTCGCCCGTGATGCCGGCATACTTCACCTTGGCCAGGTAGGGCAGGTATTTCTTCGGATCGGCCGATTTCGCGTCCGCCATCGCCTGCGCCATCGTCATCACGGCGTCGTACGCATATGGCGCGTAGATCTGCAGGCTTTCGTTGTAGCGCTTCTTGTAGCGTGCCGCGAACTCCTCCATCTTCTTCTGCTGGCCCGGCGTCACGCCGCCCGCTTCCGCGCAGACGATCGATTCGTCGCCGGCGGTCGGACCGGCCAGGCGTGGCATCGCTTCCGTGCAGATGCCGTCGCCGCCCATCAGCTTGGCCTTGATGCCCAGCGCCTTCATCTGGCGCAGCAGCGGGCCGCCGACCGAGTCCATGCCGCCGAAGAAGACCAGGTCCGGATTCTTCGAGCGGATATTGGTCAGGATGGCGTTGAAATCCGTCGCCTTGTCGTTGGTGAACTCGCGCGCGACGATCTGCACACCGCCCGCCTTGCGCGCGCCCTTGCCGAATTCGTCGGCCACGCCCTGGCCGTAGGCCGTGCGGTCGTCGATCACGGCGATCTTCTTCGCGCCCAGCTTCTGCACCGCGTACTGGCCCAGGGTGGCGCCCAGCTTGTTGTCGTTGGCGACCAGGCGGAACGTCGTGTTGAACTTCTGGTGCGTGTAGACCGGGCTGGTGGCCGATGCCGAGATCTGCGGGATGCCCGCGTTGAAGTAGATGCGCGAGGCGGGGATCGACGTGCCGGAGGTCTGGTGCCCGATCACGCCATTGACCTTGGAATCGGCCAGCTTCTGCGCGGCCGACGTGGCCTGCTTCGGATCGGCCGCGTCATCTTCCGCCAGCAGCTCGAACTTGACGGGTTTGCCGTCGATCTTGAAGCCTTTCGCGTTCAGGTCCTCGATGGCCAGGCGCGTGCCGTTTTGCGTATCCTTGCCCAGGTGGGCGGACTGGCCCGACATCGGGCCGACGTAGCCGATCTTGACGACTTCCTGCGCGTGCGCGCCGCCGGCAATCGCGGCAACGAGTGCGGCCAGGGGAATCAGCTTGGTTTGCATATGCGTTTTACTCCATTCGGTATGCGGCCACCGCATAAGGTGCCGCAGAAAAAACAAGGGCCGTCCTCACCGGACGGCCCGCTCGCGTTTGTCTCCCGCGTTGTTATCCTTACTTGACGACTTCCATCTTCGTCTTCTTGCCGCCCTGGTAGGTGAACAGGGTCAGCGCGCCGTCGCGGATGTCGCCGAATTCATCGAACGTGATCAGGCCCGTCACGCCCTGGTACTTCACTTTCGCCAGGAACGGCAGGTACTTCTTCGGATCGGCCGAACCTGCATCCTGCATCGCCTGCGCCATCGTCATCACGGAGTCATACACGTATGGCGCGTACAGCTGCACTTCCTGGTTGTACTGCTTCTTGTAGCGGGCGCGGAAGTCGTCCATGTTCTTCTGCAGTTCCGGCGGCACGCCACCGGCTTCGGCACAGGTGACGACACCGTCCGCCGCCGCGGTACCCGCCAGGCGCGGCAGCGCATCCGTGCAGACGCCATCGCCGCCCATGAACTTCGCGTTGATGCCCAGCGCCTTCATCTGGCGCAGCAGCGGGCCACCCACGGCGTCCATGCCGCCGAAGAAGACCAGGTCCGGGTTCTTCGCCTTGATGCTGGTGAGGATCGCGTTGAAGTCGGTCGCCTTGTCGTTGGTGAACTGCTTGTCGACGATCTGCACGCCCGGTCCCTTGGCGCCTTTGATGAACTCCGTCGCGACACCCTGGCCGTAGGCCGTGCGGTCGTCGATGACGGCGATCTTCTTGGCGCCCAGCTTCGTCACGGCGTACTTGCCCAGCGTGCCACCGAGCTTGTTGTCGTTGGCGACGATGCGGAAGGCCGTGTTGAACTTCTGCTTGGTATACGTGGGGATCGTCGAGGCCGGCGAAATCTGCGGAATGCCGGCATTATAGTAGATGCGCGACGCCGGCACCGTGGTGCCCGAATTCAGGTGGCCGATCACGCCGTTGACCTTGGCATCCACCAGCTTCTGCGCCACCGTCGTGCCCTGCTTGGGGTCGGCGCCGTCGTCTTCCAGCACCAGCACGAACTTGACGGGCTTGCCGCCGATCTTGATGCCCTTGGCGTTCAGGTCGGCGATGGCCATGTTGGCGCCGTTCTCGTTGTCCTTGCCGAGGTGTGCCTGCGCGCCCGAGACGGGGCCCACGTGGCCGATCTTGATCACTTCCTGGGCGGATGCCGTGCCGGCGAAAGCGGCCATCACGGCGGCTGCAACAACGACGTACTTCGTTTGCATGTCTCGTTCTCCAATGATTTAGGGTCGGCGGCGCCTCGTGAACGCCGTTTCATAGCGAGAAGGTACAGCAAAATTTTCAATTGGCAAAGACGCAGCTTGCGCTTTTTTCACTTGCGCACAAGTAGAGGGCAGGGCGCACCGCGTGGGGGCGCCGTTCAGCCCTTTTTTGCCTGCAAATGGACGATTTCCTGCTGTACCGCGCGCGCGACGATCTTGCCGATGGTTTCGTGCAGGCCGTGGCGGATTTCCGTCGTCAAGTCGTGCAGCGCATGGGTCAGCACCTCGGCCATGCTGTCCTTGATGCGCTGCTCCAACACGAAGTCGACGCGCGAGGTCAACTGCTGCAGGATCTTCTCGTTCAGGCGGCGCTCCAGCTGTTCCCACTCGGCGGCACCGAGGCCGCCCGTGTCGGGCAGTGGCGCCGGCGCGGGAGCGGCCGCGGGCAGGGTGGCGGGCGTGCTGACGACTTCCGTCAGCACGGGAATGCTGGCATCGAACGGAGCGGCCTGGTTCATGATTTTCCTATGCTGAGGTGAGTGGGCTGGTAATCCTGCCGTTTGTAGGCGACGAAGCGCAAGCGGCCGGCGGCGGCGTCGGTTTCGTCGAGCGACACGACCTCGATCAGGCGCGGGAAGCTTTCGAACTGCGCCGGCGCGCGCCGCGCCAGGTTCACCAACAGGTCGGCCTGGGGCAGTTCCTGTTCATCGCTGTGCGTCAGCACGATCGGCGTATCCGGCGCCAGCGGATCGTCCACCGCCACGTGCGGCAGGAAGTCGGGGCCGGAAAACGTCCACAGCGCCGTGTCCAGCGCCGCCTGCTGGGCCGCGTCCTCCGTCATCACGACGATGCGGTTGCGCGCGCCGTAGGCCTTGCGGATCAGGCGGCAGGCATAGGCGATCTTGTCGGGCACATTGGTGTGGAAATCGATACGGGTCATGGCGCTATTCTAGATTCCTTCCCCCGCCGTGAGTTGATTGACGGCAGTAATTTTCCAAATGCAACACTCGGCTGACACAAAAACGGCGCCATGCCGGCCGTGGACCGGGATGGCGCCGTCCTTGGGGTGGCCGTCAGGCCGCCATGCCGCTGTGGCGCAGCAGGGCGTCGATCGACGGCTCGCGGCCGCGGAAGGCCGTGAACGATTCCAGCGCCGGGCGCGAGCCGCCCACCGACAGGATCTCGCGCAGGAACTTCTCGCCCGTTCGCACCGGCAGCTTGCCGCCGTCCAGCGCGGCCGCCTCCTCGAACGCCGCGTAGGCGTCGGCGGACAGCACCTCGGCCCACTTGTAGCTGTAGTAGCCGGCCGCGTAGCCGCCGGCGAAGATGTGGCCGAACGAGTTCTGGAAGCGGTTGAACGACGGCGGGATGATGACGGCGAACTTGCGCCGCACCTCGTCGATCACGTCCTGCACGGATTTGCCGCTGGCAGGGTCGTAGTCGTAATGCAGATGCATGTCCAGCAGCGAGAACTCGACCTGGCGCAAGGTCTGCAGGCCGGACTGGAAGTTCTTCGCCGCCAGCATCTTGTCGTACAGCGCGCGCGGCAGCGGCTGGCCGGTCTGCACGTGCGCCGTCATGTCCGACAGCACGTCCCACTCCCAGCAGAAGTTTTCCATGAACTGCGACGGCAGCTCCACCGCGTCCCACTCGACGCCCGAGATACCGGACACGCCCAGCTCCTCGACGGTCGTCAGCATGTGATGCAGGCCATGGCCGAATTCATGGAACAGCGTGATCACTTCGTCGTGCGTGAACAGCGAAGGCTGCGCCTTGCCGTTGACGACGGCCGGCTCGGTGAAATTGCAGGTCAGGTAGGCCACCGGCGTCTGCAGCCGGCCTGCTTCGACGCGGCGGCTGCGCGCATCGTCCATCCATGCGCCGCTGTTCTTGCCGGGGCGGGCGTACAGGTCCAGGTAGAACTGGCCCACCAGCTGGCCATCGCGCTCGATGCGGAAGAAGCGCACGTCCTGGTGCCAGACCGGCGCCTCGTCCGGCGTGATCGTCACGGAGAACAGGTTCTGCACCAGCTTGAACAGGCCGTCGATCACCTTGTGCTCGGGGAAGTACTGCTTCACTTCGTGCGCCGAGAACGAATAGCGGTGCTGCTGCAGTTTCTCCGAGGCGTACGGCAGGTCCCATGCCTCCAGCTGGTCCAGTCCCAGGCGGTCGCGCGCGAACTGGGTCAGCTCCTGCAGGTCCTTCTCCGCATACGGGCGGGCACGGCGCGCCAGGTCTTCCAGGAACTCGATCACGTGCTCCGGGCTTTGCGCCATCTTCGGCACCAGCGAGACCTCGGCGAAATTCTTGTAGCCCAGGAGCTGGGCCTCTTCCGCGCGCAGCTTCAAGAGCGTGACGATGTTGGCGCCGTTGTCCCATTTTTCGCGCTCGCTGAACACCTCGCCCAGCTCGGAAGCCTTGGTGGCATTGGCGCGGTAGACCTTCTCGCGCAGCGCGCGGTTGTCGGCGAACTGCAGGATCGGGTAGCACGACGGGAAGTGCAGCGTGAACTGCCAGCCCTGTTTGCCGTTCTTCTCGGCCAGCGTCCTGGCCGCGTGCTTGACGTCCTCCGGCAGGCCGGCCAGCTCGGACTCGTTCTCGACCAGCATGGACCAGTCGTTGGTGGCGTCCAGCACGTTTTCCGAGAAGCGCGTGGACACGGCCGCGTGCTGTTCCTGGATCTCGGCGAAACGTTCCTTCTGCGCCGGCGGCAGCTCGGCGCCGCCCATGCGGAAGTCGCGGATCGCGTTCTCGACGATGCGCTTCCTGGCCGGCGACAGCGTGGCGAATTCCGGGCTGTCCTTCAGGGCCTTGTATTTGGCGAACAGCGCCTCGTTCTGCGACAGCTCGGTCCAGAACTCCGTCACCTTCGGCAGGTTCTCGTTGTAGACGGCGCGCAGCTCGGGCGTGTCGACCACGTTGTTCAGGTGGCTGACGATCCCCCAGGCGCGGCCCAGCTGCTCGGTCGCGTCCTCCAGCGGCGTGACGAAGCTCTGCCACGTCACCTGGTCGGCCGGCGCCTCCAGCTGCGTTACCACGGCGCGATTCCTGGCCAGCAGCTCGTCGATGGCTGGCGTCACGTGTTCGGGCCTGAATGCGTCGAAACGGGGCAGGCCGCTAAAGTCCAGCAGGGGATTGTCAGTCGTCATAGTTTATCCAGTAGTTGGTCGAATCAACGCTCCGCCGATTCGATGGTATTCATCAGCAACATCGTGATCGTCATCGGACCGACACCGCCAGGCACCGGCGTAATGTGCGCGGCCACTTCGCGGATGGCGGCAAAATCCACGTCACCACACAGCTTGCCATTATCGTCGCGATTCATGCCCACATCGATCACGATTGCACCCGGCTTCACCATGTCGGCCGTCAGCGTGTTGCGGCGGCCCACCGCCGCCACGATCACGTCGGCCTGGCGCGTGTACAGGCCCAGATCCGGCGTCGCACTATGACAGATGGTGACGGTGGCATTGGCTTGCAAGAGCAGCAGCGCCATCGGCTTGCCCACGGTGTTGCTGCGACCGATCACGACGGCGTGCTTGCCGCGCAGGTCGATGCCGGTCGTTTCGATCAGCTTCATGCAGCCGTACGGCGTGCAGGGACGGAAACCGTCCAGGCCCGTCATCAGTTCGCCGGCCGACAGCACGGAGTAGCCGTCGACGTCCTTCGAGGTGCTGATCGCCTCGATCACCTTGTGCGGGTTGATGTGCTTGGGCAGCGGCATCTGCACCAGGATACCGTGGATGGCCGGATCGGCGTTCAGCGCCGCGATGCGCTCGAGCAGGGCCGCTTCCGTCAGGTCGGCGTCGTATTTTTCCAGCACCGAGTGGATGCCCACGTCGCCGCACGCCTTGACCTTGTTGCGCACATAGACCTGGCTGGCCGGGTCCTCGCCCACCAGGATCACGGCCAGGCCGGGCTGCTTGCCGCGGGCGGTCAATGCGGCGGCGCGGGAAGCGATTTCGGCGCGCAGTTGTTGGGAGAGGGCGATTCCGTCGATCAGTTGTGCTGGCATGGTGGTGAGCTGAGGTGGGATGAAAGACCGACATTATAAAACGGCGGCGGTTGGCGGTCAGTGGCGGCGCGCCAGGAAGGTTAGAACCACCCAACGGCAAGGAGCCGGGGTCAGACCCCACGGGGGTCTGACCCCAGGGGTGCGCTTGGGGGTGCCGCCCAAACCCAGCATTTATGCGGCACCGCACCATTTCACCATAGCGAAATCCCACAATATGAAAAGTCATTGCGCATTTTGAAAACGCCCGAAATGATTGTAGAATTCCTACACTTCGCCAAAGTCTTGGTAAATAATCTTTCGACTTAGCTAATTCTGATCAAGCACCCCATGCGTCCGCACGATCGCCGCGATCGGCCCGGGCTCACTCAAACTTAGGAGACTAGATACATGTCAGCTCAACTTGACCAGGTCACGGCCCAAACCGCCAACGATCCGGACGCACAGGAAACCAAGGAATGGCTGGAGGCGCTCGAAGCCGTCCTGGAAAACGAGGGACCGGAGCGGGCGCATTACCTGATGGAGCGCATGGTCGACCTGGCGCGCCGCCGCGGCGCGCTGATCCCGTTCTCCGCCAACACCGCCTACGTCAACACGATTCCCGCCCACGTGGGCGCGCACTGCCCGGGCAACCTGGAATATGAGGAGCGCCTGCGCTCCTGGATGCGCTGGAACGCCATGGCCATGGTCGTTAAGGCCAACCGCGCCGATGGCGACCTGGGTGGCCACCTGTCCTCGTTCGCTTCGCTGGCGAACATGCTGGGCATCGGCTTCAACCACTTCTGGCGCGCACCTTCCGAAGAACACGGCGGCGACCTGCTGTACCTGCAGGGCCACTCGTCGCCCGGCATCTACGCGCGCGCCTTCCTGGAAGGCCGCCTGACCGAAGAGCAGCTGCTGAACTTCCGCCGCGAAGTGGACGGCAAGGGCCTGTCGTCGTACCCCCACCCGAAACTGATGCCGGACTTCTGGCAGTTCCCGACCGTGTCGATGGGCCTGGGCCCGCTGATGGCGATCTACCAGGCGCGTTTCCTGAAGTACCTGCACGCGCGCGGCATCGCCAACACCGACGGCCGCAAGGTGTGGGCCTTCTGCGGCGACGGCGAGATGGACGAGCCGGAATCGATGGGCGCGATCGGTATGGCCGCGCGCGAGCAGCTGGACAACCTCGTCATCGTCGTCAACTGCAACCTGCAGCGCCTGGACGGTCCGGTGCGCGGCAACGGCAAGATCATCCAGGAACTGGAAGCGGACTTCCGCGGCGCCGGCTGGAACGTGGTGAAAGTCATCTGGGGTCCGGGCTGGGACGAGCTGCTGGCCAAGGACAAGGACGGCATCCTGCAGCGCGTGATGATGGAAACCGTGGACGGCGAATACCAGAACTACAAGGCCAAGGACGGCGCCTACGTGCGCAAGCACTTCTTCGGCAAGCATCCGAAGCTCCTGGAAATGGTCGCCAACATGAGCGACGACGACATCTGGCGCCTGACCCGCGGCGGCCATGACCCGCACAAGATCTACGCTGCGTTCAAGGTGGCGCAGGAAGCCCAGGGCCGCCCGACCGTGCTGCTGGTGAAGACCGTCAAGGGCTTCGGCATGGGCAAGTCCGGCGAGGCGCGCAACACGGCGCACCAGACCAAGAAGCTGGACGACGAGGCGATCCGCGAGATGCGCGACCGCTTCAACATCCCGATCCCGGACGACAAGCTGGCCGAGATCCCATTCTTCAAGCCATCCGACGACGCGCCGGAAATCAAGTACCTGCACGAGCGCCGCAAGGCCCTGGGCGGCTACCTGCCGCAGCGCCGCATGAAGGCCGACGAGACCCTGGTGGTGCCGCCGCTGGAAGCGTTCAAGGCGGTGCTGGAGCCGACCGCGGAAGGCCGCGAGATCTCGACCACGCAATCCTTCGTGCGCATCATCACCGCGCTGCTGCGCGACCAGAGCCTGGGCCAGCGCATCGTGCCGATCCTGGTCGACGAATCGCGTACCTTCGGCATGGAAGGCCTGTTCCGCCAGATCGGCATCTTCAACCAGCAAGGCCAGTTGTACGAGCCGGTCGATAAAGACCAGGTCATGTACTACCGCGAGGACAAGGCCGGCCAGATCCTGCAGGAAGGTATCAACGAGGCGGGCGGCATGAGCTCGTGGATCGCCGCGGCGACGTCGTACTCGACGAATAACCGTGTGATGATCCCGTTCTTCACGTACTACTCGATGTTCGGCATGCAGCGTATCGGCGACCTGGCCTGGGCCGCCGGCGACATGCGCGCCCGTGGCTTCATGATGGGCGGTACCGCCGGCCGCACCACGCTGAACGGCGAAGGCCTGCAGCACGAGGACGGCCACAGCCACCTGTTCGCCGCCGCGATCCCGAACTGCGTGCCGTACGACCCGACCTTCGGCCACGAGCTGGCGGTCATCATTCATGACGGCCTGCGCCGCATGGTGACGGAACAGGAAGACGTGTTCTACTACATCACCATCATGAACGAGAACTACGCGCATCCGGGCCTGAAAGCCGGCCAGGAAGAGGGCATCCTGAAGGGCATGTACCTGCTGCAGGAAGGTTCCAAGGACGCGAAACAACGCGTGCAGCTGATCGGCTCCGGCACCATCCTGCGCGAGTCCATTTTCGCCGCCGAGCTGCTGGAGAAGGACTGGGGCATCGCCGCCGACATCTGGTCCGCGCCGTCGCTGACCCTGGTCGCCCGCGAAGGCCAGGATGCCGAGCGCTGGAACCTGGTCAACCCGACCAAGGAACAGCGCGTGCCGTACGTGACCGGCCTGCTGCAGAACACGCAAGGTCCGATCGTCGCGACGACCGACTACATGCGCCTGTTCGCCGAGCAGATCCGCCCATACATGCCGAAAGGCCGCTCGTACAAGGTGCTGGGCACGGACGGCTTCGGCCGCTCGGACAGCCGCGCCAAGCTGCGCGAGTTCTTCGAGGTGAACCGCTACTACATCACGGTGGCGGCACTGCGCTCGCTGGCCGACGAAGGCAAGATCGACCTGGCCGTGGTCGAACAGGCCGTGGCGAAGTATGGCCTGAACCCGAACAAGCCCAATCCGGTGACCCAATAACGAGAATACGGAGCAAACGCTATGAGCATTGTGGAAGTCAAAGTCCCGGATATCGGTGATTTCAAGGAAGTCGAAGTCATCGAGCTGATGGTCAAGGTGGGCGACACGATCAAGGTCGATCAGTCGCTGGTCACCGTGGAATCGGACAAGGCGTCGATGGAGATTCCGTCGTCGCAGGCTGGCGTCATCAAGGAAATCAAGGTCAAGGTCGGCGACAAGGTTGCCGAGGGTTCGCTGCTGTTGATGGTGGAGGCCGACGGTGCCGCCGCCGCGCCGGCGCCAGCCGCTGCCCCGGCGGCCGCTGCTCCGGCAGCCGCTGCTCCGGCACCTGCGGCCGCTGCGCCGGCGCCTGCCGCACCGGCCGCTGCGCCGGCGCCTGCCGCACCGGCCGCTGCGCCGGCCGCGTCCAGCGGTCCGGTGGACGTGAAGGTGCCGGACATCGGCGACTTCAAGGAAGTCGAAGTCATCGAAGTGATGGTCAAGGTGGGCGACACCATCAAGAAGGACCAGTCACTGATCACCGTGGAATCGGACAAGGCATCGATGGAGATCCCTTCGTCGCATGACGGCGTGGTCAAGGAAATCAAGATCAAGGTCGGCGACAAGGTCGCCGAGGGTTCGCTGGTGCTGGTGGTCGAATCGAGCGGCGGTTCTGCTGCTCCCGCTGCCGCTCCCGCGGCTGCTCCAGCCGCCGCGCCGGCACCCGCGGCCGCCGCACCGGCTCCGGCGCCTGCCGCTGCTGCCCCGGCCCCGGCATCTGCCGCGGCCGCGCCGGCCGCCCAGGGCGTGTCCGGCAAGCTGGCGCACGCATCGCCGTCGGTCCGCAAGTTCGCCCGCGAACTGGGCGTGGACGTCGGCCGCGTGCCGGGCTCCGGCCCGAAAGGCCGCATCACCCAGCAGGACGTGCAGAACTTCGTCAAGGGCGTGATGGCCGGCACCACCGCCGCGCCAAACGCGCCGACGGCCGCGCCGGCCGGTGGTGGCGCGGGCCTGAACCTGCTGCCATGGCCGTCGCTGGACTTCTCCAAGTTCGGCGAGACGGAGCTGCAGCCGCTGCCGCGCATCAAGAAGATCTCCGGCCCGAACCTGCACCGCAACTGGGTCATGATCCCGCACGTGACGCAGTTCGAGGATGCCGACATCACGGACCTGGAAGCGTTCCGCGTCGAATCGAACGCCGCCAACGCGAAGAACAAGGACGCCACCAAGCTGACGATGCTGGCCTTCGTCATCAAGGCTTCCGTCGCGGCGCTGAAGAAGTACCCGTCGTTCAACTCGTCGCTGGACGAGAAGGGCGAGAACCTGATCCTGAAGAAGTATTACAACATCGGCTTCGCGGCCGACACGCCGAACGGCCTGGTGGTCCCCGTCATCAAGAACGCGGACCAGAAGAGCGTGACGCAGATCGCCAAGGAGATGACGGACCTGTCGCTGCAGGCGCGCGAAGGCAAGCTGAAACCGACCGACATGCAGGGCGCAACCTTCACGATCTCGTCGCTGGGCGGCATCGGCGGCACGCACTTCACGCCGATCGTCAATGCGCCGGAAGTGGCCATCCTGGGCCTGTCCAAGGCCCAGATGAAGCCGGTCTGGGACGGCAAGCAGTTCGCGCCGCGCCTGATGATGACGCTGTCGCTGTCGTACGACCACCGCGTGGTGGACGGTGCCTCCGGTGCCCGCTTCGCCGTGTACCTGGCCGAAGTGCTGGCCGATATGCGCAAGATCCTGCTGTAAGGAGACCGAATCGATGAGCATCGTAGAAGTGAAGGTACCGAACATCGGCGACTTCAAGGAAGTGGAAGTCATCGAGGTGATGATCAAGCCGGGCGACACGATCAAGGTCGACCAGTCGCTCGTCACCGTCGAATCGGACAAGGCGTCGATGGAGATTCCGTCCACCCACGCCGGCGTCGTCAAGGAACTGAAAATCAAGGTGGGCGACAAGGTCTCCGAAGGCAGCCTGCTGCTGATGGTGGAAGAAGCCGCTGGCGCCGCTGCCGCCCCTGCGGGCGCGCCGGCTGCGCCGGTGGCCAAGCCGGAAGAGAAGGGTGCCGCGCCAGGCCAGGCCGCGCCGGTGTACGGCGGTCCCGCCGTGCCGGCACCGGCTTCGGCACCAGCGTCCGCGCCGGCCCCTGGCGCCGGTTCGTTCTCCGGCCAGGCCGACGTCATCTGCGACATGATGGTGCTGGGCGGCGGTCCGGGCGGCTATTCCGCCGCGTTCCGCGCGGCCGATCTGGGCATGAACACCGTCATCGTCGAGCGCTACGCGACGCTTGGCGGCGTGTGCCTGAACGTGGGCTGTATTCCGTCCAAGGCGCTGCTGCACCTGGCCTCGGTCGTCGATGAAACGGCGCACCTGGGCAAGCACGGCGTCAAGTTCGCGCGTCCCGAGATCGACATCGACGAAGTGCGCGCCTACAAGGAAGGCGTCATCAACAAGATGACGGGCGGCCTGACCGGCATGGCGAAGGCGCGCAAGGTGCAGGTGGTGCAGGGCGTGGGCCAGTTCCTCAGCCCGAACCACATCGAAGTCACCGCCGGCGACGGCACGAAAAAAGTCGTGCAGTTCAAGCAGGCCATCATTGCGGCCGGTTCCTCGGTCGTCAAGCTGCCGTTCGTGCCGGAAGACCCGCGCATCGTCGATTCGACCGGTGCGCTGGAGCTGCGCTTCATGCCGAAGCGGATGCTGGTCATCGGCGGCGGCATCATCGGCCTGGAAATGGCGACGGTCTACTCCACCTTCGGCGCGCGCATCGACGTGGTCGAGATGATGGATGGCCTGATGCAGGGCGCCGACCGCGACGCCGTCAAGATCTGGCAGAAGTACAACGCGCACCGCTTCGACAACGTCATGACCAAGACCAAGACGGTCGGCGTGGAAGCGCTGCCGGAAGGGATCAAGGTTACGTTTGAGGCGGCCGAAGCCGGAGCCACGGCACCGGAACCGCAGCTGTACGACATGGTGCTGGTGGCCGTGGGCCGCAGCCCGAACGGCAAGAAGATCGCCGCCGACAAGGCCGGCGTGCGCGTCACCGACCGTGGCTTCATCGAAGTGGACAGCCAGATGCGCACCAACGTGCCGCACATCTTCGCCATCGGCGATCTGGTGGGCCAGCCGATGCTGGCGCACAAGGCCGTGCACGAGGGCCACGTGGCCGCCGAAGCGGCTGCCGGCCAGAAGTCGCACTTCGACGTCAAGGTGATCCCGTCGGTCGCCTACACCGATCCGGAAGTGGCATGGGTCGGCCTGACCGAAGACGAGGCGAAAGCCAAGGGCATCAAGGTCGAGAAGGGTCACTTCCCGTGGGCCGCCTCCGGCCGCGCCGTGGCGAACGGCCGCGAAGAGGGCTTCACCAAGCTGCTGTTCGACGCCGAGACGCACCGCATCGTCGGCGGCACCATCGTCGGCACCCATGCGGGCGACATGATCGGCGAGATCGCCCTGGCGATCGAGATGGGCTGCGACGGCACCGACATCGGCAAGACGATCCACCCGCACCCGACCCTGGGCGAGTCGATCGGCATGGCCGCCGAGGTGTACGAAGGCGTCTGCACGGACTTGCCGCCGCCGCGCAAGCGTTGAGGTTGGGGTCTGTCCCCATCGGGGACTGACCCCGAAGTTGCAAGCGCCATGTCAACGCAAGCAAACTTCAGGGTCAGTCCCCTCGGGACAGACCCTCAGCCAAACCGCGCCTGGTACTCACTGGGCAGCACACCCAGCTTCAACACAAACGCCCGCCGCAGGTTGTACTCGCTACCATGCCCGCTGCGGCGCGCCGCCTGCTTTACCGTCATCCCCGGCCGTTCCAGCAACTGGCACGCCAGTTCCATCCTCAATTGCGCCAGCAACTGCGCCGGCGTCACGTCCAGCTCCTCGCGCAAGCGCCGGTGTAAGGTGCGCATCGACAGCGCACACGCTGCGGCCATCTGTTCCACGTCGATCGCCAACTGCAAGCGTGGGCGCAGCCATGCGATCAGCTTTGTACCAACGCCATCCGTTTCCGACTGCGCCAGCAGCTCGGTGCTGAACTGGCGCTGGCCGCCGTGGCGCTTGAGAAACAGCACCATGCGCCGGGCCACGGCCAGCGCGGCGGCACGGCCGAGGTCTTCTTCCACCAGGTCCAACGCCAGGTCCATGCCGGCGCTGATGCCGGCGGACGTGTGGAACTTGCCGTCCTTGACGTGGATCGCGTCGTCCTGCACGGCGATGGCTGGATGCTCGGCCCGCAATGCCGCCAAGTCCTGCCAGTGCGTGACGGCGCGGCGTCCATCCAGCAGGCCGGCGCGCGCCAGCACGAACGCGCCCGTGCACACGGAACAGCAGCGCGCGGCCGGGCCGGCGGCACGCGCGACCCAGCGCAGCAGGGCGCGTCCTTCGGTGCTGGCGTCCGACGGCAGGTCGGCGGTGCCGGCACCGGAGACGATCAGCGTGCCACCTGACACGCCGCGGCGCGGCAGTGGCGCCGCGACCAGCGCGACGCCAGCCGACGACGTGACGGCGCCGCCGCCAGCGGCGATCACGTGGATGCGGTAGGGCGGCGGCAGGCCGGCGTCGCGCGCCTCGTCGTTGGCGCTGGCGAACACCTGCAGCGGACCGGTGGCGTCCAGCAGCACGAAGCCGGGGAACACGAGCAGCCAGATATCGATGGGGGAGGGCATGGTGGCAGATATTCATCCATCGCTGTCATTCCTGTCAATCGCTGCTGGCCCAGAATGAGCGCATCTGACAGGAGAAACCATGCTCGAACTGCGACCCACCTGCGAACACTGCAACAAGGCGCTGCCGCCTGCCGCGACCGACGCGCGCATCTGCTCGTACGAATGCACGTTCTGCGCCGATTGCGTCGACGGCTTTCTACAAAACGTCTGCCCCAACTGCGGCGGCGGTTTCGTGCCGCGCCCGGTGCGGCCGTCACGCAACTGGAAGAACGACAACTACCTGGGCCACGACCCGGCCCGCACGGAGCCGAAGCACCGGCCGCTGGACCCGGCTGCGCATGCCAGGTTCGCGGCACCCATCAAGGATATCGCCCCGGCTGCGCGCTAAGAACGACCCGCGGCAGCCACCCACGGGGTTGGGGCAGGCCTCCCATCATCGTGATGGGGACTGGTTGCCCTGTATTTGGCCTGGGGGGGCACCAGCCGCCCACGTCCAGAGGAGCCCTCCGCTTACTGCGCGCTATTCGCATGAAACCCTGTGTCGGCAGATATGGTCTTCCTGGCCCGTCAACCCCGTCCGTGCCTGCCAGTCGTCGTGATACCCATGGCCGGAATGAGGACGGCTGCCGCAGGCCATACTCGCCTATCGCCGCTTCTTGAGCGTTCGCGCCAGCGCCAGGGCGGCGACCCCACCGGAGAACATCAGCCAGGTGGAGGGTTCCGGTACAGGCTGCACTTCTATCCGAAGAGTCAGGTCGCGAACGAGCATGCTGGCCTGTGCACCGGCGTAACTGGGCGGGCCACCTTCGGGATCGGGAACGACGGCGCTGATCACCTGGTTGCCCGCCTGCGCATTGAAATGCATGGTGGAGAAACCGGTCAAGGCAAGTCCACCGGCATAGATCGAGATCTCCCGCTCGCCATTGAACATACCCAAATGCGACGCGCCACCATATAACGGCTCGAACCCCCGATAACCGCTGAGGTAGGTGTACTGCGCCTGATCCACGTAGCCCCCGGGCGGCTGGTTGAAATAGCCTTCAGCAATACCCGTTATCGATATCGACGTCACGCGGTAACCAGGGGCCACATCCAGGCCATAGGTCGTGGTGTACGTAACCCACCGACCCCCTTCCAGCATGCCGGTCGAATCGGCCATGCCGAGGCTGACGGCAGCCTGGATATCGATCAGAGCGATTGACGCAACGTTGTCGGCATAGGACAGCAGGGTGGCGTATCCATCGCCATCGTCCCACATGGGGGTACCCCGCAGTGTGAAGGAGGGGGTAGTAATAGTGGGCGTCATCGCCAGCGCGAGGCCCGGGCTGAGGGCCAGCGCGAAAATCAGGGGGCCAAATATCCTGGTTGCCATGGTCGCTCTCCAGCAAGTCGTTGTGCTGGTTTAGTCTAGACGGGATCGCCAGGATGTCAACTGTGGAATGGCAGCGCTGGAGCTGGATGCTCAGGGCCCTGCGCCCGCGTGCCCCCTCTTATCCTGGCGTGCCACCGGCAAGGTGGTCTCCCGCACGATCAGCTCCACCGGTGCCACGCCTTCGTCGAACGCCTCGCGCCCCATCAGCGACAGCAGCGCGTTGGTGGCGGCCTTGCCCAGGTCGTACAGCGGCTGGCGCACGGTCGTCATCGGCGGCGCCGTGTAAGACGATCCCGGCAAATCGTCGAAGCCGACCAGCGACACATCTTCCGGCACGCGGATGCCCTTGCGGTACAGTGCCAGCCGGGCGCCGTAGGCCGACAGGTCGTTGGCCGCGAACACCGCCGTGAACGGCACGTCGCGTTCCAGCAGGCGGTTGATGGCGGCCAGCCCGCTCGGTTCGTGGAAATCGCCTTCCACCACCAGTTGCGGATCGACGGCCACGTCGGCTTCGGCCATCGCGCGGCGGTAGCCGGCCAGGCGCTCGTTGGCGTCGCTGCTGCTGGCCGGGCCGGTGATGAAGACGATGCGGCGGTGGCCCAGGTCCAGCAGGTGGCGCGTGGCCAGCCAGGCGCCGTGTTCGTTGTCCACCTTGAAGCCGATGGCGTTCGCGGTGCGCAGCGCCCGGCCCGTGGCGACGATGGGGCGGTGATTGGAGAATTGCAGTACCGTCTCGTCGGAGATGCGGCCCGTCAGCAGGATGATGCCGTCCACCTTGCGCGCCAGCAGCAGGCGGATGCGGTCCGATTCCTCGTCCGCGTTCCAGTGGCCGCTGACGATGACGCTGGTGTAGCCGGTGCCCTTCAGGGCATCGTCCACGCCGCGCAGGGTCTCGTCGAAGAACGGCGAGCTGATGTCCTGCACGACGATCCCGATCGTCATCGTGCTGCCTTTCTTCAGGCTGCGCGCCATCTGGTTCGGCGCGAAGTTCATCTGCTCGATGGCCGCCAGCACGGCCTTGCGTTTGTCGTCCGCCACGCGGGCGGTCCCGTTCAGGATGCGCGACACGGTGCTGGCCGAGACGCCCGCGGCGCGGGCGACGTCGAGCAGCGTGGTCGGGTTGGTGTGGTCGTCTGAGCTCAAGTTCGTCTACGTAGTCTGGAATATTGTCCGGCGAAGGTTAGCATATGCGCGCTTCGCCACCCTCAGACGTACAGGCGCCGCGCCGGCGCGGCCGCCATGGTGCCGCCCCGCCGGTAGTGCTCCACCAGGGCCCGGTGCGTGGGCAGGTCGGCCAGCGCGTGGTGCGACAGCTGCGCGATGGTCTGGAACTCGCGCCGGGCAGCCGTCATGTCCGGCAGCGCGGCCGGATGCGCCATCTGGCGGGTCGGGAACTCCATCCCGTACAGCACGTACTGCCAGCTCGAGGGTGGGTACATCTCGATGTCGGTGACGAAGTCCAGCCGGTGCGGCGGACGGGCACGCCACATCGCCAGCTGCTCGCGCAGCGACTCGGGAATCGTCGACGCATGCGCGTTCTCGATCCAGAAGGCGTTGTCGGTGCGCTGCGTCAGGCAGTAGTGCAACTTGACGAAATCGACGATGCGCTCATAGCGCGCCTTCATCTGCGCATTGAACAGCTTCGCGGCCGGGGCCAGGTTGCCGTCGTACGGGAACAGGTAGCTGACCAGGTAGGTCGCCGCCTCGATCAGGCCGATGCCGGAGGACTCCAGCGGCTCCAGGAAGCCGCCGGAGAGGCCGATGGCCACGCAGTTCTTGACCCACTGTGTCTCGCGGTAACCCACGTTGAGCTTCAACAGGCGCGGCTCGCGGCCGTCGCTGGCGGGGCCGATGTACTGGCGCAGCAGCTGGTCGGCGCGGTCGTCGCTGGTATGGCGGCTGGAGTAGACGTAGCCGATCCCGCGCCGTTCGTGCAGGCCGATGTCCCACGTCCATCCCGCTTCGTGGGCGGTGGAGATCGTGTACGACGGGATCGGAGAATCCGGGCGCTCGTACGGCACCTGCATCGCCAGCGCCCGGTCGACGAACAGCGTGTCGTTGATGTTCCTGAAAGGGGAGCCCAGCGCCTCGCCGATCAGGCGTGCCCGGAAACCGGTGCAATCCACGTACAAGTCCGCCGCCAGCTCGCCCGCCTCGCGTGTCACGACGGCGGCGATGGCGCCCGTGTCGTCCAGTTTGACCTGGTCGACGGTGGCCTCGACGCGGCGCACGCCCAGGCTCTGCGCATGGCTGGCCAGCAGCGTGGCGAACGCGCCGGCGTCGAAGTGATAGGCGTAATTCAGTGGACCCACGAAGTCCGCGTCGCCGCTGCGCTTCGGAGCGTGGCTCATGTCCGCCACGTGCTTTTGCATCGTCACGGCGGCGGCGAACGGCACGTCCGCGCCGGCCGCGCCTTGGAGCCAGTAGGGCAGCAGCTCGGGCCCGCCGGGGCGCTGACTGGGCTGGCTGAACGGATGGAAGTAGTGGTCCGGGCCGCGCGCGCCGGGCGCGCGCACCCAGTGGTTGAAGCGCACGCCCTGCTTGAACGTGGCGCTGCACTCGCGGATGAAGCGGCCCTCGTCGATGCCCAGCACCGACAGCGTGCCGCGGATCGACGGGAAGGTGCCTTCGCCCACGCCGATGATGCCGATGTCCTTCGACTCGACCAGCGTGATGGCGGTGCCGCCACCTTGGGTGCCCAGCGTCCTGGCCAGGAAGCCTGCGGCCAGCCAGCCGGCCGTGCCGCCGCCGACGATGAGGATGTTGCGGATGGGTTGCATGCGTCTCCTTTCGTTGTTATTGCCGGGCTCGTGTCCCGGTTCGGTGACTGACCCCGCGGTGGGACACGGACACGGCTGTAGCATGCCGCCTCACGGTCGGGCCCGTGTCAGCTTGCGTGCCTGACCCCGAACTTCGACACGAGCTCGGCTGTTGCCGCCGGCCCACACCTGTGTTGCAAACAAAGTGGTTTCGCGACATTTTTAAATTGACATCAACATTCTAACTTGGCTACCATGAAAACGGTTTCATGAATTCGGAAAACGTTTTCACTGTATTTGAAAACGTTTTCAGATGCAAACAATACGCAGCAACAAAGGAGACTAGATGAACACCGCAACCCCACGGGCCCGCAAGCTGGGCTCGCCGATCCAACTCGCCGTGCTGACCCTGCTGGCCGGCCTGAACAGCGCTTACGGCCAAACGGCTGGCGTCAACGCCACGCCGGAAGTACCGAAAGAGCAGCAACAGGCGCAAAAAGCCGCAGAAGCCAGCTCCACCGTCATCCCTGAAGTGTATGTGACGGCCACCAAGCGCAGCACGTCGCTGCAGCGCACCCCGGTCGCGGTGACGGCCATCAGCGCCGCCGCGCTGGACGACAACCACGTGCAGACGATCCAGGACGTCGTCAACCTGGTGCCGGGCTTCTCGGCCACCAGCCAGGGCGACCACGGCGTCATCACGATGACGATGCGCGGCATCGGCAACGACAGCGCCAAGACCGAATACGCGGACCCGGAAGTGGCCGTGTTCGTGGACGGCATCTATTCGCCGCGGCCGGAAGGCGCGACCACGCTGCTGTTCGACCTGGAAGGCATCGAGGTGCTGCGCGGTCCGCAAGGCACGCTGTGGGGCCGTAACTCCACCGTCGGCGCCGTCAATATGCAGACGGCCAAGCCGACACTGGGCAGCAGTTCCGGCTACGTGGAGGCGGGCATGGGCGACTACGCGCGCGTGGGCGGCCGTGGCGCGTTCAACATCCCGCTGTCCGATACCGCCGCCATGCGCGTCGCGTTCGTGCACGAGCAGCACGACGGTTACGTCGATTATCAGACGCTGCCGAACATCCCCTTGGCGCAGCAGCAGGCCGCCGCCGCGGCGGAGATTGCCGCGGCAAATGCCGCGCACCCGAACAACCCGATCGCGTTCCAGCCGCTGAACGCCGCCAGCTTCGTCCAGGGCGGCAAGAAGTACAACGCCCAGGACCAGACCGCGCTGCGCCTGTCGCTGCTGTGGGAGATCATGCCTTCGCTGCACTGGAACCTGGCCTACGAGCGTTACCAGGACCGCGGCACGCCCAGCATGAACCTGATGCAGACGCCGCGTGCGGGCCAGGACCTGTGGTCCGCCCTGATCGATACGGCACCGTCGCTGAAGCGCGATTCGAATTCGGTGCGCAGCCGCGTGGACTGGGCCATCAACCCGGACATGGCGCTGGCCTACATCGCCGGCTGGTCGTCGTTCCACGGCTCGTCCACGTACGACCAGGACGGCGGCTCCTACGTTCCGACCAGCTTCACGACGGGCGGCAAGTCGCAAGCCAACAACACGCTGCTGTCGAAGTACAAGAGCTACAGCCATGAGGTCGAGCTGCAGTCGACCGGCAAGAAACAGGTCGATTGGCTGCTGGGCCTGTACTACGGCCGCGAGAACAATGCGATGCGCTTCGACATCCCGATCATGAACGGCACCCAGAGCGGCACCGTCAACTGGCAGGGTTCGTTCATCCAGCCGAAGCAGACGGTGGATTCGAAAGCGGTGTTCGGCCAGACCACCTGGAACGTCACGGACCAGTGGCACCTGACCGCCGGCGCCCGCTACACCAAGGACAAGCGCCAGAACATCGGCGGCATCGGCTGGGGCTGGGACAGCAAGGCCGACGTGCCGCAACTGCCGATCGCCCCGAGCACGAACCCGGCCGATCCCGGTTCGGGCTTCGCGATCAGCTCGCGCAACAGCGGCTCGTTCAGCGGCAGCAAGGCCACGTGGTTGGGCCGCGTCAGCTACGACATCACGAAGACGTCGATGCTGTACGCCAGCGTATCGACCGGCTACAAGTCGGGCGGCTTGCAGGACGGTGGCATCCCCTATGGCCAGGAGACGCTGACGAACTACGAGCTGGGCAGCAAGAGCACGTTCCTGAACGGCATGATCCGCATGAACAACGCGCTGTACTACGAGAAGTTCAAGGGCTTCCAATTCAGCGCGCCGGTGACGAATCCGGACGGCAGCCACAGCCTGTCGACCTACAATGCCGAAGGCGCCAAGGTCTACGGCCTGGAGACGGAGATCGCCGCCAAGCTGACCAAGTCCGACCGCCTGCAGTTCACCGCCTCGTACACGCATGCGGAGCTGGGCCAGCTGATCGGCGGCAGCAACGACTACACCCTGCCGGCCTGCTCGATTCCCGGCATCAGCAACTGCCTGGACGTGACGGGCAACACGATGCCGCACTCGCCGAAATGGAGCACGCAGCTGATGTACCAGCACGTATTCCAGCTGCCGGCCGGTACGCTGACGCCGCGCCTGTCCGCGCACTGGGAATCGTCCAGCTGGCTGTCGGTATTCAACCTGGGCGAGCCGGACCGCCAGGGCTCGTACTCGAAGATCGACCTGGGCCTGCGCTACGACGCCGACAAGAAGTACTACGTCGACCTGTTCGTGCGCAACGCCACGGACAAGAACATCAAGACGAGCGCGCAGAACCCGCAAGGCGTGTGGCAGGCGCAGTACCTGCCACCGCGCACGATCGGCTTCAACGCCGGCTACACGTTCTAAATCGCTTTCAGTTGTGCCCTGGGACCCCGGCTTCGCGAGAAGCCGGGTTTTTTTGTACCCATTCGAAGCGGTGTGCCTGCTGGCCTGCGCGTTAACAGTTTCTTAATAGTACGGTGTGACGATCGGTGCATTTGTCGTTCAAGGAGCGCAGCTTGGATATCCTTCGTCTGGGTCCAGTCGTTTTGCCCGTCCATGCCTTGCTGGCACTACTGGGGCTTGGCGCGGCCAACGCGGTCGCCGCGTGGTATCGTCGCTGTCGCGGTATCGATCCCGGCCCGGCGCTTTGGCGCATGACCTTGGTAGGCTTCGTCGCCGGCAGGCTGTTCTTTGTCTTGCGCCACCACGACCTCTTTGCCGATTCGCCCTGGTCGGCCTTGAATATCCGCGATGGCGGATTCGTGCCATGGGCAGGTTGGCTGGCCGCGCTGGCGACGGGCGCGCTCCTGGCACGCAACAGCGCGCCCCTGCGGCGATCCCTGCTCGCCGCGACCTTGGCGGGCGGCGCCGTATGGCTTGGCGCGACCTTGCTCAACCAGGCGCTGGCGCCGGCACGCGAACCGATCCCGGCCATCGCCGTGCAGCGGCTGGACGGGGCTACCGTCGCGCTGGACAGCTTCAAGGGCCGCCCGCTCGTCATCAACCTGTGGGCGACCTGGTGCGGCCCATGCCGGCGCGAGATGCCGGCACTGATGGCTGCCCAGCGCACTCATCCCCAAGTCACGTTCGTCTTCGTCAACCAGGGCGAGTCGGCCCAGGCGGTGCGAGAGTTCCTGTCCGGGCATCAGCTCGACATTGCGAACGTCTTCGTCGACCCCGCCAGGCAGGCCGGCACCGCCACCCGGTCGCTGGGCTATCCGACTACGCTGTTCTACGACGCGGCTGGCACGCTGCGCTTGCGTCATGTCGGCGAACTGTCGCAGGCGTCGGCACGCGAGAAGATTGCCGGGCTGGACGGGCCGCCGTAACCGCCGCCGTTCTCCGGGGCGCGAGCCCAGCAACAGTGAAAAGTGTGGCGTGATATATTGAAACGACCGTTCTTGCTACACGGAGGAGACCGAGATGATCATCGCCATCACATCGTTTGCATTGCCCAAGCCCATCAGCCGCGAGGAAGCGCAGCGTATTTTCATGAGCACCGCGCCCACCTACCAGGCCGTGGAAGGCCTGCTGCAGAAGCACTACGTGCTGTCGGAGGATGGCGGCACGGCCGGCGGCGTGTATTTCTGGAAGACCCGTGAGGCGGCGCAAGCGATGTACACGCCCGCATGGCGCGAGTTCGTGCGGGAGAAGTACGGGACGGAGCCGACGGTGACGTATTTCGACAGCCCGGTCGTGGTCGACAACGTGACCGGGCAGGTGTTCCAGAACGAGCCGGGCGCCTGATCCTCAAGCTACAGCCGGGCCCGTGTCCCACCGCGGGGTCAGTCACCGAAGTGAGACACGGTTTCATCAATTGCGATGGCCGAGCTCGTGTCAGCTTTCGTGCCTGACCCCGAAGTTGACACGGGCTGGGCTGTTGTCAGCCTTCCTTGTGGTGGAACGGGGCGAACCACGTGACCAGGAATGAGGGAATCGTGGCGGCCATGACGAACCAGAAGTAATTCACGTAGCCCAGCATCTGCTGCAGGTGGCCCGAGACGAGGCCCGTCACCATCATGCACAGGCCCATCAGGCCGGTGCCGAAGGCGTAGTGCGTGGTCGTATACTTGCCCGGCGCCAGCTGCTGCATCAGGTAGATCATGAAGCCCACGGAGCCGAAGCCGTAGAAGAATTTTTCGATGGCGACACCGGCGCTGATGACATACACGTCCGTTGGCTGGAACATCGCCATCAAGAGGAACGTCACGTTCGGAATATTGACGGCGCAGCACAGCAGGAACAGCGTCGGCTTCAAGCCCCGCTTGGCGACGAACATGCCGCCCAGCAGCGAACCGATCAGGACTGCGATCAGGCCATAGGTGCCGTAGAACAGGCCCAGCTGCTCGTTCGACAGGCCCAACCCGCCTTTCGCCACCGGGTCGACCATGAAGAACGGGCCGATCTTTTCCAGCAGGCCGATCGACAGGCGGAACAGGAAGCCGAAGCCGATCATCAGCCACACATCGCGCTTCTGGAAGAACGTGACGAAGGAATCCTTCAGGATGAACCAGGCCTGGGACACGGAGGAGGGCGCGCTTTCGGCCTTAGCGCCGTCCGGCATCGTCTTCAGGTGCCAGGCCGCCATGGCCAGCGTGACGCCGGCCACGATGAAGAAGATGATGCGCCAGCTGTCGATCCAGGCCGGGCCGAAGGTGCCGGCGTCATGGTGGAAGGTGTTGGTGTGCAGCCAGCCGGACAGGTAGACCAGGCCGCCGGAGGCGACGATGGGCCCCACGTTCCACGACAGGCTCTGGATGCCGCAGTACAGCGACTGCGAGCGGGCGTCCAGGCTCGTCACGTAGACGCCGTCGGCGGCGATATCCTGGGTGGCGCCGATGAAGGACAGCAGGACGAACAGCGTCACCATGATCGCCATGTAGCCGGGCAGGGACATCGCCAGCGCCACGCAGCCGAAGCCGGCCGCCAGGATCACCTGGGTCCACAGCACGAAGAACTTCTTGGTGCGGTACATCTCGACGAACGGCGCGAACAACGGCTTGATCGTGTACGCCAGGATCAGGTAGCTGGCGTATTCGGCCGCGCGGCCGTTGTCCATGCCCAGGTTCTTGAACATGATGGCCGTCACGTTCGTCAGCATCACGTAGGCCAGCGCCATCGTGAAGTAGCCGGTCGGCACCCACAGCAGGGGACTGGTGCGCGGCCTGGTGGCGCTGCCGGCGGCAACGCCCGCGTCATGGGCGGTCAGGGTTGGTGCCTCGTTGGGCATGATGTCTCCTTATTATGTCTGCAACACCGGTGACAGGCACCTGTCTTAGGGTCTTCGACCCTGAGACAGGTGCCTGTCACCATGGGTTCTATCACCCCTTGCGCTGCCCGTCGATAAACTCGCGATACCACAGCGCGCTGGCCTTCGGTGTGCGCCGCTGCGTCGCGTAATCCACGTGGACGATGCCGAAGCGCTTCGCATAGCCGGAATTCCACTCGAAATTATCCAGCAGGCTCCACAGGAAGTAACCCTGCACGTTCACGCCCTGGCGCATCGCGTCCAGCAGGGCCGCGAGGTGGCGCTGCACGAAGTCGATGCGCTGCGTATCCATCACCTGGCCGTCAACGACCTGGTCCGGATTGGCCATGCCGTTTTCCGTGATGTAGATCGGCGGCAGCGCGTACTGGCCGTGCAGCTTGACCAGCAGCTCGGTCAGGCCCTGCGGATAGATCTCCCAGCCCATGTCCGTCTTGCCCAGCTTGGCTTCCGGCTGGCGCGGTGGCGTCTCCGCGCTGGCGTAGTGGCGGAAGTAATAGTTTACGCCAAGGAAGTCGATCGGCTGGCGGATGAGGTCGAAGTCGCCGTCCTGCACGTCCGGCGCGTTGGCGCCGTGGGCACGCAGCGCCAGCTCGGGGTAGTGGCCCTTGAAGATCGGGTCCATGAACCACTCCACCGAGCGCGAGTATTCGAATGCGGCCAGGTCGCGGTCGGCCTGGCTGTCCGTGGCCGGGTCCGAAGTCCACTGGTTCAGCACGATGCCAAGCTGGGCGGAACTGCCGACGGCACGCATCGCCTTCATCGCCAGGCCGTGCGACAGCAGCAGGTGGTGCGATACCTGGATCGACTGCTTCAGGTCGGCCACGCCGGGCGCGAACTGGGCATTGCCATAGCCCAGGTTGGCCGTGCACCAGGGCTCGTTGTGGGTTGAAATCGTTTTCACACGTGAGCCAAAACGACGCGCCACTTCAGCCGCGTAGTCGGCGAAGCGATAGGCCGTGTCACGGTTGAGCCAGCCGCCTGCGTCCTGCAGGCCCTGCGGCAGGTCCCAGTGGTACAGGGTGACGTGGGCGGCGATATTCTTGCTGTCCAGCTCGTCCAGCAATTGTTCGTAGAAGGCAAATCCGGCCTCGTTCCATGCGCCCGAGCCTGCCGGTTGCACGCGCGACCAGGCGATCGAAAAGCGGTAGGCATCCACGTGCAGGCTGGCCATCAGCGCCACGTCCTCCGGATAGCGGTGGTAGTGGTCGCAGGCGACATCGCCGGTGCCGCCGTCGATGATCTTGCCCGGGGTATGGCTGAAGGTGTCCCAGATCGACGGGCCCTTGCCGTCGGCGCTGGCGGCGCCTTCGATCTGGAAAGCGCTGGTGGCGACGCCCCAGGTGAAGGAGCGCGGAAATTGCAATGGATCGGTCATCTTGTCGTCGGGAGAAGGGTGAAGGGCCTTGAAATCGTTTTCAAGAGTTTCAACCATTAAACCCGATGGCTGCGGAAGTGTCAATCTTCCAGCGCCGTGTTGCGCGCCGAATGCTCAGTGCTTCGGGATTGGCGTTCGTCGGCAATAAAAAACCGGGCATCTGCCCGGTTGTCGTGTGGTGTCGATCCGTTTGCCGCGATCAGTTGGCGACGAAGCGCGACGGGATTTCCATTTCACCGCCTTTGGCCGCGTCGGCATATGCGCGCAACTCGTTGATCGCCCGGTCCAGTTGCTCCTTGCTGGGGTTGGCCTGGAAGCCACGGATGCATTCGTTCAGCGAAGCTACTTTCTGGCTCCATTCCAGTCGATCGATCCTGCTCATACTGCCTCCCTACTAAATTATGTTCTTGAGGAAACCATTATCCGCCAGGGTACCAGGCTGCACCGTGCGCCAGCGCACATACCGCAGAGCAGCTTCAGCTCTCGGCGCCGCGCAGGAACAGGTCCACGCGCTGCTCGACCAGCAGCGCGTCCTCGCGTTCGCGACCTGCCTGCGGATTGAACAGGTAGCGCTTGAGGTGATCGCCCATTAGACAATTGATTAAGTGAATCGTCAATTGTTCAGGTGGGATATCGGCACGGAACTGGCTGCGCACGTCCGGCCGGGTGAAATAGCGGTTCAGCGCCTCGCGCGACTGGCGCGGGCCAGCTTCGTAGAATGCCTCGGCCAGCTCGGGGTCGCGATGGGCCTCGGCAATGACCATCCGGTACAGCTGGATGGCGGTAGGGGAGGACAGCATGTCGTGGATGCGCACGCCGAAGTCGATCAGCACTTCGCGGACCGGGCGGCGGTTGGTGCCCAGGTCTTCCATCGTGGCGAAGTAGGCGTTCCGGCCGGACAGCAGCACTTCCCGGAACAGCCCGCTCTTGCCGCCGAACTTGACGTAGATCGTGCGCACGGCCACGCGGGCCCGCCGGGCGATCATCTCCAGGCTGACCTTGGCATAACCCTTTTCGAGAAACAGTTCGCCAGCCGAATTGATCAGTTCCTGCGTGCGTGCCTCCGCATCGCAGGCCCGCGGGCGGCCAGCGCCACGCGTTCCCAGGTCCAGGGGACAGCGATGCGCGGATTCGATGGCTTGCTCGTCAGACATTTCTCTCGACATGAAGGGAAAACCGAAGGCTAACAGAAGGGAGATACTTTATGCCACTTAGAAATGAAATGCAACCGTTTCATTTCTTGACTTCGGCCAATCTTTATCGAATAATGCACAGACACCATTTCATTTTTCGGAGCGTTACCATGTCCAACCAGCCCAACCACGCCGATCCCAAAGTGCTCAGCGCCGTGCCGCCTGGCGCGCCCGCGCCGGCCGCCGCGCCGGTCAAGAAGCAGCCGAACCGCAAGGTCGTCGTCGTGGCCGGCCTGATCGCCATCGCGGCGCTCGCCGCCGGTGGCCGCATGTGGTACCGCAGCACCCACTTTGTCGAGACGGAAAACGCCTACGTCGCCGGTCACGTGCATCCGGTCTCGTCCCGTATCGCGGGCATCGTCACCAAGGTGCTGATCGAGGATAACCAGATGGTCAAGGAAGGCGACGTCATCGCCGAGCTGGACCCGTTCGACCAGCGCGTCAAGGTCGAGCAGATCCAGGCCCAGATCGCCAGCGCGCAGACGCAGGTGATCCAGGCCGAGGCGCAGATCGCCCAGGTCAACGCGCAGGCCAGCGCGGCCCAGGCCCAGGTCAAGCAGGCCGAGGCCCTGCTGGTGCGCGCCAACCAGGATGCGCAGCGCTACAGCCAGCTGTTCACCAGCCAGATGAAAGCCGTCTCGAAAGCGGAACTGGACGCCGCCACCGCGACCCGCGCCAGCGCCGTGGCCGACGTGGCCGCGCGCAAGGACAGCGCCGCCGCCGCCAAGGCGCAGATCGCCGCCGCGACCTCCGCGCGCGACGTGCTGAAGGCGCAGATCGACGTGCTGAAGGTGCAGCTGAAGGACGCCGAGCAGCAACTGGCCTACAACAAGGTGCTGGCGCCGGTCTCGGGCCGCGTCGGCAAGCGCAGTGTCGAGGTGGGCCAGCGCGTGCAGCCGGGCCAGCAACTGACGGCGCTGGTGCAGGACAACGTCTGGGTCACCGCCAACTTCAAGGAAACGCAACTGGCCGAGATGCACGTGGGCCAGCCGGTGCACATCAGCGTCGACGCGCTGCCGGGCAAGGAGCTGGTCGGCCGCGTCGACAGCTTCGCGCCGGCCTCCGGCGCCCAGTTCGCACTGCTGCCGGCCGATAACGCTACCGGCAACTTCACCAAGATCGTGCAGCGCGTGCCGGTCAAGATCACGCTGCAGCCGGCCGACCTGAAGGCCCTGGCGGGCCGCCTGGTGCCGGGCATGTCCGTCATCGCCGAGGTGGAACTGGGCGACGACAAAGCCGCCGACGCGCGCCACGCACAGGCCGGCAACACCGCCGCGGCACACTAAACAGCAGGAGCGCTCGTCATGAGCTCGACACAAGCACCACCGGCCTTCGTGCCGGTGACGGGGGCGGTTTCGTCCCGCACCTGGGTGGCCGTGGCCGCCGGCATGCTGGGCGCCTTCATGGCCGTCCTCGACATCCAGATCACCAACTCCTCGCTGAAGGATATCCTCGGCTCGCTGTCGGCCACGCAGGAAGAGGGTTCGTGGATCTCCACCGCCTACCTGGTGGCCGAGATCATCGTCATCCCGCTGACCGCGCTGCTGACGCGCGTGTTCTCGCTGCGCGGCTACATGATGGGCACCACCGCGCTGTTCCTCGTGTTCTCCACCTTGTGCGGCTTCGCCTGGAACCTGGAGAGCATGATCGTGTTCCGCATGATGCAGGGCTTTACCGGCGGCGCGCTGATCCCGATGGCAATGACCCTGGTGATGGTCAAGCTGCCCGCGTCCAAGCGCGCGACCGGCATGGCGCTGTTCGGCCTGACGGCGACCTTGGCGCCGGCCATGGGGCCGACCCTGGGCGGCTACCTGTCGGAGCTGTACGGCTGGCCGTCGATCTTCTACATCAACTGGATTCCCGGTCTGTTGCTGATGGCCGGCGTCGCGTATGGCCTGGACAAGGAAAAGATGCGGCTGGACCAGCTGTGGAACGCCGACTGGCTGGGCATCGGCTTCATGGCGCTGGGACTGGGCTGCCTGACGATCTTCCTGGAAGAGGGCAACAGCAAGGACTGGTTCGACTCGTCCTTCATCGTCACGTTTGCCGGCCTGGCCATCGTCGGCCTGCTGGGCTGGATCGTCACCAGCACCACGCGCGAGCATCCATTCGTCGACCTGCGCCTGTACGGCCAGCGCAACTTCCTGGTGGCCTCGGTGCTGTCGGCCGTGATGGGCATGGGCCTGTATGGCTCGTCGTTCCTGCTGCCGCTGTTCCTCGGCCAGATCGCCGGCTACTCGCCGATGCAGATCGGCGAAGTGATCATGTGGGTCGGCCTGCCGCAGCTGTTCATCATGCCGTTCGCGGCCAAGCTGTCGGGCAAGGTCGACAACCGCATCCTGTGCTCGATCGGCCTGTTGCTGTTCGGCGGCTCGTGCCTGATGAACGCCTACATGGACGCGAGCACGGGCTACGACCAGCTGATGCTGTCGCAGATCATCCGCGCGCTCGGCCAGCCGTTCGTCATGCTGACCCTGTCGAACTTCGCCATGAACGGCATCGCGCCGAAGGACGTGCCGTCGGCTTCGAGCCTGTCGAACATGACGCGCAACCTGGGCGGCTCGATCGGCATCGCGCTGTTGGCCACGTCGCTGACGCAGCGCGAGCACTTCCACTCCCAGCGCCTGGGCGAATCGATCACCGGCTTCTCGCTGGCCACGCAGCAGCGCCTGGACCAGCTCACACAGGGCTTCGTGGCGCAGGGCTTCGATCCGGTCAACGCGGCCGACAAGGCGCTGAAGGCGATCGACGGGATCGTGCGGCGCGAGAGCTACGTGATGGCCTACAACGACGGCTTCTTCCTGGTCGGCGTCATCCTGCTGTCCTGCATCGTGATCCTGTGGCTGTCGGACAAGGTCAAGTCGCCCGGCGGCGGCGGTGGCGGCGCGCACTAAACAACAAGAGGATTCGTTATGTTTATCGGTATGAAAAAAATCTCGCTGGCTGTCGCCTCGGCCGCCCTGCTGCTGTCCGGCTGCGCCACCGTCGGCAACGACTTCAAGGCCCCGGCCAACGTGGCCGCCGCGAACTTCAGCAATGCCGCCGGCGACGCCGCCGCGGCGCACCTGCCACGCGAGTGGTGGAACGTGTTCGGCGACGCCACGCTGGCGGACCTGGAACAGCGCGCGCTGCGCGACAGCCCGACCGTGCAGGCCGCGGCGCAGCGGCTGCTGCAGGCCGAGGCGCAATTGGGCGTGGTGCGCGCCAACGAAGGTCCACAGCTGAACGTCAACGCGGGCGTGTCGAATGCGCGCACGTCGGCCAATACGTCGCAGGGGATCGCGCTGGGCCGGCGCTCCATCAGCGGCAACAACTATTCGGTCGGCACCGGCTTCTCGTACGAGATCGACCTGCTGGGCCGCGTGCGCCGCGCCGTGGAAGCGGCCGACGCCCAGGCGCTGGCGGCGCAGGCCGATCGCGACGGCGTGATGACGATGCTGACGACGCAGGTGGCGACCACCTATTTCCAGCTGCGCGGCCTGGATGCCGAGATGGCGATCCTGCGCGGCGCGCTCGATACGCGCCGCGAGACCGAGCAGCTGGTGACGGCGCGCTTCGAAGCGGGCCTGTCGAACGAGCTGGATACGGCACGGGCCCGCATCGAGCGCGCCAACGCGGAAGCGGACCTGGAGGAAGTGCAGCGCCAGCGCAACGCGCTGGAACACGGCCTGGCCGTGCTGCTGGGCGCCTCGCCGACGACGCCGGTGCTGCCGGCCGCGCAGGGCACCCGTCTGCCGCTGCCGCCCGCCATTCCCGTCGGCCTGCCGGCCAGCCTGCTGGGCCAGCGGCCCGACCTGGCGGCCAGCGTGGCCAGCCTGAAGGCGGCCAATGCGCAGGTGGGCGTGGCCGAAGGCGCGTTCTATCCGTCGGTGTCGCTGACGGGGAATTTCGGCTTCGCGTCCGAGAGCCTGTCCGAGCTCGCCAAGGGCGGCTCGCGCCAGTTCAGTTTCGGGCCGCTGGCCGTATCGCTGCCGATCCTGGACGGCGGCCGCAACCAGGCCAACCTGGCCGCGGCCAAGGCGCGCTACGAGGAAGCCGTCGCGAATCACCAGCAACGCCTGCTGACGGCGCTGCGCGAGGTGGAGGACGCGCTGTCGGACGTGCGCCAGAAGCAGCAGCAGGACAAGGTGCAGGGCGTGTCGCGCGAAGCGGCGCAGCGCGCCTACCAGGTGGCGCGGGCCCGCTACGAGCGCGGCCTGTCGACCTACCTGGACGTGACGGATGCCCAGCGCAGCGCGCTGGCGGCCGACCGCGCCGGCGTGCAGATCGGCACGCAGCGCCTGCTGGCCGCCGTCTCGGTCGCCCGCGCGCTGGGCGCCGGCTGGCAGCCGGAAGGCCGCCTGACGACGCTGGCGCAGGCGCACTGACGGAAACATTGCCAAGAAAATGGGGACAGACCCCATTTTTGAGGCAATGTTTCTCGAAAAATGGGGTCTGTCCCCATTTTTACGTTGGGTTTTGTTTAGCAGCCGGCGCTCAGGCAGCAGGGCGCGTGTTGGCCACCAGCGTGTCGATCAGCGCCCGCGCCGCCGGCGACAGGTTGCGGTGCGGCGCGAACACCACGGAGAACGGCCGGTTGCGGCACGGCAGTTGCGGCAGCACTTCGACCAGCCGGCCGCTCTCCACGCTGCGCTCGATCATGAATTGCGGGCACATCGTGATGCCCAGGCCCTGTTCGGCCAGGCTGACGACGCCCATCACGTCGTCCGACACCGCCAGCGCCGATGGCGGAATCCAGTCGATCTCGCGGCCGTCGACCTGCAGGTGCCAGGGCGATACCCGCCCCGTGCTGGGACGCAGGAACGCGATGCAGCGCTGGCGCTGCAGGTCTTCGAAGGAGGCCAGCGGCCCGGCCTGAGCGACATAGGCGGGCGAGGCCGACAGCACCACGCGCGCGTCCTCCAGCCGGTGTGCGACCATGCTGCTGTCCGGCAGGGGACCGGAGCGGATGGCCAGGTCGAAGCCTTCGGCGGCCAGGTCGACGTTGCGGTTGGTGATGTTCAGTTCCAGCTGCACCAGCGGGTACTGGCGCGCGAAGATGGCCAGCAGGGCGGGCAGGCGCTGGTGCCCGTAGCTGGTGGGCGCGCTCAGGCGCACCCGGCCGGTCAGTTGGCCGGCGCTGCCGCGGATCGCATGCTCGGCCTCGTCCAGCAGCGCGAACGCGGCGCGGGCCTCGTCCACGTACTGGCGGCCCGCTTCGGTCAGGCCCATGCTGCGGGTCGTGCGGCGCAGCAGTTGCGTGCCCAGGCGCGCTTCCAGCCGGGCCACCGCGCGCGACAGCACGGAAGGCGTGGTCGCCAGCACGACGGCGGCCGCCGTCAGCGAGCCATGCTCGACGACGTTCAGCAGCACCTCGACATCGGACAGATGATCGAATTTGCGGGGCATCTTGTCTCCTGTGGAACAAATGTTTTGCTCTGCGCGTTATTTGCTTACGCGCGCGGCAAGAATACAATGACTTATCGATCAACGAAAGGAAGCAGCATGCAATTACTGGACAAACTGCAGTGGCGCTACGCCACCAAGGCCATGGATGCCGAACGTGCCGTGCCGGCCGACAAGGTCGAGCGCATCCTCGAGGCGGCCCGCCTGGCACCGACGTCGAGCGGCCTGCAGCCGTTCGAGATCCTGGTCGTGACCAATGCCGAGCTGCGCGAGAAGATCAAGGCGGTCGCGTGGAACCAGGCCCAGGTGACGGACGGCTCGCACCTGCTGGTGTTCGCGGCATGGGACGACTACACCCCCGAGCGCATCAACGCCATGTTCGATTACACCAACGACGTGCGCGGCTTCAAGAACGAAGGCTGGGAAGCCTATCGCCGGCAGCTGCTGGCCACCTACCCGGGCCGCGGCTCGCAAATCAACTTCGAGCACGCCGCGCGCCAGGCCTACATCGGCTTCGGCGCGGCCGTTATCGCCGCCGCGTTCGAGGAAGTGGACTGCACGCCGATGGAGGGCTTCGATCCGGCCGCCGTCGACGAAATCCTGGGCCTGCGCGCCCGTGGCCTGAAGAGCGTCGTCATGCTGCCGCTGGGCTACCGCAAGGCCGAGAACGACTGGCTGGTCAACCTGCCGAAAGTGCGCCGCCCGCGCGCGCAGTTCGTTACCGAAGTCGCGTAAGTCAGCCTGGGGTCTGTCCCTGCAAGGGACTGACCCCGAAGTTTGGCTGCGTTCCCGCGAGCTTTGGCAAACTTCAGGGTCAGTCCCCAAGGGGACAGACCCTAGGGACAGACCCTAGGGACAGACCCTAGGGACAGACCCTGGCCGAAGCGCTCCAGCAGGAACGCGACAAACGTCGTCAGCTTCGGCGTCGCCTGCCGGTCGCGCGAGTACAACACGTGCATCGGCCGCGGCGGCGGCAGGTAGTCCTGCAGCAGCGGCACCAGGAGGCCCGCCGCGATATCGGGCCGCAGGATCGATTCGGCCTGCATCACGATGCCGAAGCCGGCCAGCGCCGCCATCCGCAGCGCTTGCGTATTGTTGGCGCGGATGCGCCCGGGTCGCACGTGCCGGCCATCCTTCTGCCCCTTCAGTTGCCAGCGCGTCTGCTGGTCCCACCCCGTGAATTCCAGGCATTCGTGGCCGGCCAGGTCGGCCGGCGTGCGCGGCGTGCCGTGGCGCGCGAGATACGACGGCGCCGCGCAGATCGTCATGCCGTAGGGCCGCAGCGGCCGCGCCACCAGGCCGGAGTCGGGCAGCGGCCCCACCCGCACCGCCACGTCGAAGCCTTCCTCCACCATGTCCACCATGCGGTCGTTCAGGCTGAGCTCCACCGCCACGTCCGGCCAGCGCGCCAGGTAGTCCGCCACGGCGGGACTGAGCCACTGCGCCCCGAACGATACCGGCGCCGTCACCCGCAACAGGCCGCGCGGCGCCGCCCGCATGCTCTCCGCCACCGACTCGGCCGCGTCGATCTGCGCCAGGATCTGGCGGCACTGCGCCGCGTACTGGCGGCCAATCTCCGTCAGCGCGTGGCGCCGGGTCGTGCGCGTCAGCAGCGAGGCGCCCAGCAGTGCCTCCAGTTGGCGGATGTGCTTGCCGACCATCACGGCCGACATACCGCAGCGCTCGGCCGCGCCGGCGAAGCTGCCGGCGTCCACGGCGGCGACAAACACTTCCATGCTTCTCAGCTTGTCCATTCGAAATCCTGGGTTTGGAATGACCGTCACCATAGCGCATTTATCGATGTTTCGTTCCGGATCATACTGAATGCACATCAACCTCGGGAGGACAGGCAATGAAAATCATCGTCATCGGTGCCACTGGCACCATCGGCAAGGCGGTCGTCGAACAGCTGGGCACACGCCATGACATCGTCACGGCCGGGCGCAACAGCGGGCAATACCAGGTCCGCATCGAGGACCCGGCCAGCGTGGCCGCGCTGTTCGCGCGCACGGGGCCGGTGGACGGCGTGGTCGTCGCGGCGGGCGACCTGCACTTCGGCCCGCTCGCGGATATGACGCCGGAACAGTTCCGTATCGGCCTGGACAGCAAGCTGATGGGCCAGGTCCACGTGGCGCTGGCGGCGCAGCACCGCCTGAACGACGGCGGCAGCATCACGCTGACGGGCGGCATCGTCGGCCACCAGCCGATCCGCCAAGGCGCCAACGCCAGTACCGTCAACCGCGCGCTGGAAGGTTTTGTCGTCGGCGCCGCCATCGAGCTGCCGCGCGCGCTGCGCATCAACCTGGTCGATCCGACCGTGCTGACGGAGTCGCTGCCGCAGTATGGCGAGTATTTCCATGGCTTCGAACCGGCGGATGCCCGGCGCGTGGCGCTGGCCTACAGCCGCAGCGTGGAGGGCGCGCAAACGGGGCAGGTGTACCGGGTCTGGTGATCAGCCGAGATGGAGCAGGCGCGCGCCGGTGGCTTCGATCAGTTCGTTGTCGTGCGTGGAAAACAGCAGCAGGCGGCTGGCGCCCTGCTGCCGGATCAGCTCGGCCAGCCAGGCCTTGGCGGCGGCGTCGATACCGTTGGTGGGCTCGTCCATCAGCACGACGGGTGCGTCGCCCATCAGGCCGGCCGCCAGCATGAACTTCTTGCGCGTCCCCAGCGACATCGCGGCGAAGCGCTTGCCCATGTGTGCCGTCAGCCCAAGGCCGGCGATCAGCGGCGCGGCATGCGCGAGATCGCGCGTGCCGCGCAGCGCATCGACCATGCCCAGGAACTGCGCGCCTGTCATGAAGTCGTACGCCACCGACTCGTCCGGTACATAGGCCAGGCGCTGCTTGGCCTCGCGCGGCGCCTGCGTCAGCGCATGGCCGGCGATGCGGATCGTGCCCGCCTGCGGCGTGGTGATGCCGGCCAGCAGTGTCAGCAAGGTGGATTTGCCGGTGCCGTTGGGACCGACAAGGGCGACGGCGCCGGGGCCGGCCGTGAAATCCAGGCCGTTGAACAGGTGTTGGGCGCCGAAGCGCATGGCGAGGCCGTCGACGGCCAGGAGCGGGATTGCGGTCATGCGTAAAGCGCCACGGTCAGCGCGGCCACGGCCAGCGCGATCTTGAACAGGATGCCATCGCGGTGCCGCACGATGACGGGGAGGCCGAACAGCGGCAGCCAGGCCAGCCAGTAAGCACCGGCATGCAGCATCGTGGTGGGCACGGCTGTCGCTGCGCCGAATGCGGCGGCCAGCACGGCCCAGGCGGCGCCGAACAGCAGCGCCGTGCCGGCCCATACCAGCAGGTGTTCGGCCAGCACAAGGCGGGGCAGCGCCCAGGGCAGGGCGCGCAGCCAGGCCGCCAGCGGCGCGCGCCCCGTCACGAACTGGTTGAAGAAGCCGCTCATGATGCCGGCCCCCAGCGCCGCGGCAATGTGCAGCAGCACGGGCGCATCGGCGACGTTGCCGACGTCCACGATCAGCCACAGCGCGCCGCATAGGGGCACGGCGGCTGCGGCCAGCCGGACCAGGACGGCATGCGCATGCTGCCCCAACAGCTGGCCCTGCAGGCGCAGCAGCAGGAGCCACCCGGTGGCGCGGCCCTGGTCGTCGCCGTCGCACAACGGCATGGCAGGCAAGGGCCGGGCAAGCAGGATGCAGGCACCGGTCGCGCTCCCGGCCAGCAACGCGTTCGCGATCCAGGGGCTCGCCAGCAAGGGTGCGCCCGCCAGCACGGCAATACCGGCCGTCAACAGGATGCGCGCGCCGTTTGTCCAGCCGAACACGGCCGCCCTGGCAGCGAGCACTGTCAGCACGGCCAGTACGGTCAGATAGACCGGGAACCGGCCATCCGTGCCGCCCAGATCATGGGCGCGCGCGGCAAACAGCAGCGCTGCGCCGAATGGCACCGCAAACACGGCCAGGGCGGCGGCCAGCAGGGCCAGGTCCACCAGGAGACGGCTGCGTGCCGCCACGGGTAGCGAGGCGGCATACTGCGCCAGCAGGCCGCCGCGCACCGCGTCGCGATGCATGCTGGCCCAGGCCAGTACCACGCCCAGCCAGCCGACGGCGGCTGCCGCGCCCAGTGCCCAGTCGGCCGGTGCGACGCGGAAATGCGGCAGCGGCCCGGCCAGCAGCTCGGGCCGCTCCAGCAGCGCCAGCCCGCCCAGCGCGAGCGCGACCGCCAGCACATGGCTCCAGCGTCGGTACAGCGTTGCCGACGCACGCACGAAATACGCCATGCGCCAGCGGTACAGGGTCAGGCCAGGGGCAGCGACGGGTGTCATGAGGTCAGGGCCATGGTCCGGAGGACAGGTCGGCAAGGGTTAGGAGGACGGCAAGCATTATTGTCGAGCAATACTTAATTCCCGGTTAAGCTACCGTTGGCATATCGATAAGCCTGGATGCCATCTGCTTGCCAATGTGTCGTGCGCAACGCCGACACAGCCCGGCTGGGTTTACAATGTGGGCCTTTTTTCACCCGATAGCAGGTCTCCATGAAAAAACCTCTCCTTTCGCTGCTGGTGTCCGCCACGGTTGCCAGCGCCTTTGTCGGCAATGTCGGCGCCGCGCCTGCCGGTGTTGCTGAGCTGAACAAGATGACGCAGCGTTATGCCCCGGTCGAGCTGGTGGTCAACGCTGGCGGGCTGTCCGCCGGCGACCGGCGCGCCATCTCCAAGCTGATCGAAGCGGCCAAGATCGTCGACATCCTGCAACTGCGCCAGCGCTGGTCCGGCAACGAAGCGCTGCTGGCGGCGCTGCAAAGCGACAACTCGGCGCTGGGCCGTGCCCGCCTCGATTATTTTTGGCTGAACAAGGGCCCCTGGTCGATCCTGGACGGCCACAAATCGTTCCTGCCCGCGCAGATCGGCAAGATCAAGATCCCGGCGCGCAAGATCGAGGGCGGCAATTTCTATCCCGAGACGGCCAGGAAGGCCGCGCTGGAAAAGTGGATGAATGGCCTGCCGGCGGAAGAGAAGAAGCAGGCCCAGTGGTTCTTCACGACGATCCGCCAGGACAAGGATGGCAAGTTCCAGATCGTCAAGTATTCCGAGGAGTACAAGACCGAGCTGCAGCAGCTGTCGATCCTGCTGAAGGAAGCGGCGGATGCCACCGACAACGCGTCGCTGAAGAAATTCCTGACCCTGCGCGCCGAGGCCTTCCTGACCAACGATTACCTGGCTTCCGACTTCGCCTGGATGGACCTGGATTCGCCGGTGGACGTGACGATCGGCCCGTACGAGACCTATAACGACGAGCTGTTCGGCTACAAGGCCGCGTTCGAGGCCTATGTCAGCCTGCGCGACCAGCAGGAAACGGACAAGCTGAACTTCTTCGCCAAGCACATGCAGGAGTTGGAAGACAACCTGCCGCTCGACCCGCAGTACCGCAACCCGAAGGTGGGCGCGGTGGCGCCGATGGTCGTCGTCAACCAGGTGTTCGGCGCCGGCGACGGCAATATGGGCGTGCAGACGGCCGCCTACAACCTGCCCAACGACGAGCGCATCATCAGCCAGCGCGGCTCCAAGCGCGTGATGCTGAAGAATGTGCAGGAAGCCAAGTTCAAGGCCACCCTGACGCCGATCGCCCAGCTGGTACTGCGCCCGCAGGACCGCAAGGACGTGCACTTCGATTCCTTCTTCACGCACATCCTGGCGCACGAGATCACGCACGGCCTGGGTCCGCACAAGACCAGGAAGAACGGCGCCGAATCGACGCCGCGCCAGGACCTGAAGGATGCCTACGCCACCATCGAGGAAGCCAAGGCCGACGTGACGGGCCTGTACGCGCTGATGTACATGATGGAGAAGGGCCAGCTGAAGGATTCGCTGGGCCAGGGCGAGGAGGCGGAGCGCAAGCTGCACACGACCTTCCTGGCATCGGCCTTCCGCACGCTGCACTTCGGCCTGACCGACTCGCACGCGCGCGGCATGGCGATCCAGGTCAACTACCTGCTCGACAAGGGCGCGTTCGTCTCGCATGGCGACGGCACGTTCTCCGTCAACTTCAAGAAGATCAAGCAGGCCGTCACGGACCTGGACCGTGAGCTGCTGACGATCGAGGCCACCGGCGACTACGCCCGCGCCAAGACGATGATGACGAAGTACGTCGTGATCCGCCCGGACGTGCAAAAGGCGCTGAACAAGATGAAGGCGGTGCCGAACGACATCCGGCCTTCGTTCCCGACCGCGCAGGCGCTGCTGGCGAAATAACCACGCCAGGCAACACGCCAACTCGCGGCAGGTTTGGCCTGCCGCAAATCTCCGGCGCTTTCCCTTGCTGCCTCATGGAAAGACGCCGGAGCCCATGCTACCGTGAACCTATTGCTGTTATTCAACAGTTTCAGGGGATCGCAAATGGGCATCGGCACACTCGTCAACGGCAGCATCCGCACGCGTTTATCCTTCGGCTTCGGCCTTGTCTTCCTGCTGCTGACGATCGTCACGGCGCTCGGCATCGTCCGGGTCGGCCAGATCGACAGCATCCTCAGCAATATTTCCGACGTCAACCAGGTCAAGCAGCGCCACGCGATCAATTTCCGCGGCAGCGTGCACGACCGCGCCATTGCCCTCCGCGACGTGGTACTGGCGGCCGATGCCGCCGCCATCAAGGTGCACCTGGGCCAGCTGTTCGCGCTGGCCGACAAGTACGCGGCCTCGGCCGGTCCGCTGGACGCCCTGCTGGCCGGGCGCGCCGACTCGACGCCGGCCGAGCTGGCCTTTGTTGCCGGCATCAAGGCGGCCGAGGCCAAGGCGCAGCCGCTGATCGCCGCCGTGGTCGCGCTGCGCCAGGCCGGCAAGACGGCCGAGGCCATCGCGCTGCTGCAGCAGCAGGCCGCGCCGGCCTTCGACGCCTGGCTGGCCGCCGTCAACCGCCTGATCGACCTGGAGGAAAAGGCCAGTGTGGCGCAGGCCGCCCAGGCACGCACGGTGGCGCACGACTTCACCGTCTTCATGGTCGCCCTGGGCCTGGCGGCGATCGCCCTCGGCCTGGCTGCGGCCTGGCTCATCGGCCGCGGCCTGACGCGCCAGCTGGGCGGCGAGCCGGCCTATGCATCGTCGATCGTGGCGGCCATCGCGGCCGGCAACCTGGCCGTGCGCATCGACACACGGCCGGGTGACACTTCCAGCCTGCTGCATGCGATGCGTGGCATGCGCGACAGCCTGGTCAATATCGTCACCCAGGTGCGCCATGGCACGGACACGATCGCCACCGCGTCACGCGAGATCGCCGCGGGCAACCACGACCTGTCACAGCGCACCGAGCTGCAAGCCGGCAATATCGAACAGACCGCGTCGTCGATGGAACAGCTCACCGGCACCGTCAAGCAGAATTCCGACCATGCGCGCCAGGCCAACCAGCTGGCGCTGTCGGCCTCGGAAGTGGCCACCAAGGGCGGCGCCGTGGTGGCGCAGGTGGTGCAGACGATGGCGTCGATCAACGAGTCGTCGAAGAAGATCGTCGACATCATCGGCGTGATCGACAGCATCGCCTTCCAGACCAATATCCTGGCGCTGAACGCGGCCGTCGAGGCGGCCCGGGCGGGCGAGCAGGGGCGCGGCTTCGCCGTCGTCGCCACCGAGGTGCGCAGCCTGGCGCAGCGTTCGGCCGGGGCCGCGCGCGAAATCAAGGCGTTGATCGACGACTCGGTCGAGCGGGTCGACGTCGGCGCGCGCTTGGTGGACCAGGCCGGCGCCACGATGGCCGAGATCGTCGACAGCGTGCGCCGCGTCACCGACATCATGGGCGAGATATCCACCGCCAGCATCGAGCAGACGGCCGGGATCGAGCAGGTCAACGCGGCCGTCGTCGGCATGGATCAGGTGGTGCAGCAGAACGCCGCGCTGGTCGAACAGGCCGCCGCCGCCGCCTCGTCGCTGCAGGACGAGGCCGGGCACCTGGCCGAGGTTGTCGCCGTGTTCCGGCTGAAAGAGGAAGCGGCACCATCCGCCGACCGGGCAGCCAAGGCACGCAAGCCGCGCCAGGCCGGGCGGCGTGAGGCCGGGCCGCACCTGGCGGCAGTGCCAAAAGCCGTGGCGGCGCCTGTTGCCGCGCCGGCACACCCGGCCGTCCGCAAGACCGTCAACGCCCGCACCCAGCCGGACGACTCCTGGGAAGAGTTCTAAGCCGGATCTCCTCGTTTTACCCCGCAGCAGCGCTTGAAGGCCGGGCCGGCTCCCAGGTCGCCCGGCCTTATTTTTCGCGCAAACTGGCGTTTTCCACAAAGAAATATTTTGTAACAGGCGACCTTTCGGTGTAACAAATTGCCGTAAGGCATGTATAGTGAATTCACGTAACCGGAGTTCGCCATGTTCAAGTTCCTGCCGATAGCTGTCCTGTCACTTGCTGCTTCCGTCTCTCAGGCGGCCCAGTTGACCGCGCTGGAGACGCGCTGGCTGAACGCGGCGGCGCCAGTCATCGGTTACGCCAAATCGCTGCAATTGCCAGTCGATATCATTGTCCAGCCGCAGGCCGGCCCGAACGACGTGCCGCTGGCGATGGGTTTTGCCGACGGCCGCTGCAAGCTGGTGCTGTCGATGCGCGGCAACCCGAACGCCGAAACGATTCTGCAAGACGTACCGGAAGGCAAGCGCGACGTGCTGATCGAGGCGATGGCCGCGCACGAGATGGGCCATTGCTGGCGCATCGTGCAGGGCAGCTGGCATGCGCTGCCGGCCGGCTTCACGGAAATGGGCAGCGAGCACGCCGACGACCCCACGCTGCTGGAACTGTCGAAACAGCAGCGCCAGACCCGGCGCGAGGAAGGCTTTTCCGACCTGGTCGCGCTGGCCTGGATCCAGCGCAACCGCCCGGCCGAGTACGCTCACGTGTATGGCTGGCTGCGCACGGTGCGCGACGCGCAGCCGCACAGCCACGGTTCGCACGATACCCGTGCCTGGCTCAAGCTGGCTCCCGGCGGCGGCGTGTTCGGCACCGAGGGCAGCCCGTTCGAGCAGGTGGTTGCCTTGTGGCGTGCCGGCTTGTTGCAGGACGAGTAAACGCCGACCTCGCGACCAAAACGCAACACTTCCCCCGGTGTGTACGGCGGCGCACAGAACGAAGCGCTCTTGCAGCGTTTAATGTGCATGCCAACCATCCTAAAGGGGACCAACATGAAGAAGATCGTATTGCTGACCCTGGCTACTGCAGCCAGCGCAAGTTTTGCATTCGCCCAAAACATGGATACCGCCGGCTACAAGCAGGCGCACAACAAGGCCGAGTCCGACTACAAGGCCGCCAAGAAGGCATGCAAATCGTTGAAGGATAACGCCCAGGACATCTGCGAGGAAGAGGCGAAAGTCGCACGCGCCAAGGCCGAACGCGATGCCGTCGCGCAGTACAAGAATACGCCGCGCGAACTGGAGAAGGCCAACCGCAAGCTGGCCGACGCCGAGTATGAACTGGCCGACGAGCGTTGCGACGAGCTGAGCGGTGACTCCAAGGATTCCTGCGAAAACCAGGCACGCACGGCGAAAGCCAATGCACTGGCTTCGCTGGGCGCGGGCACCACGATGGGCACGACCGCTGGCACCAGCGTTGCGGGCACCACGGGTGACGGCCGCACCGCCGTTCTGGTCCCGAATGCCGACCGCAACACGGTAGCGAACAATGCCGCCGACGTGCGCGACCGCACCGCTGCCGCCGCCGATCGCATGGGCGACCGCACGGCCGCTGCCGCCGACCGCCTGGGCGACAAGACCGCCGCCGCCGCCGCCACCGCCAAGGAAAAGACCTCGAACCTGGCCGGCACGGCCCAGGACAAGACTGCTGACGCCTCGGTCGCGATGTCCGACACGATGATCACCGCCAAGGTGAAAGCCGACATGGCCGCCGACAAGACCGCCAAGGCGATGGACGTCCATGTGGAAACGCAGAAGGGCGTCGTCATGCTGAGCGGCTTCGTGGCATCGAAGGCGGAAGCCGACCGCGCCGTCGAACTGGCCCGTGGCGTGAAGGGCGTGACGGACGTGAAGAGCTCGATCCAGGTCAAGAAGTAAGCTTTAAAAGGGATCGGTACGATGAGACCCGCTGCGGCGGGTCTTTTTTTGCGAATTTACAACGGGACATGGCTGGCGCATCCTGTTCGCAGCGGCACCTTCTCAGGGCATTGATCTACCTCAAATATCCAGTCGTAGACCGGTCTAACTTGCATATCGGGAGCCCATCGTTCGTAGGCTCTACCACAGCCAAGGGAGGCGATATGCACAGCCAAGCCAGCAAGACCACCTACGCAGCAACCGTGCTGCTCGCTTCGATGCTGCTAGCTGCGGCACATCCCGTTCGGGGACAGCCCTACAATCTCGGGCCGAGCCCGATCATTGGTGGCGTTCCGGTTAGCTGCAATGGGGCGATCACCCTGGTGGCTCCCATCAACGACATCGGAATGGCATTGCCCGGCCAGATAATCCTCAACCCAATCTTGTTTCGATACCCGGCATTCGTGCAGCTTTTCGTGTACTACCACGAGTGCGCGCACCAGCACGTGGGGCGCAACGAACCGATGGCGGATTGCTGGGCCATTCGCCTCGGCCGCGACCAGGGCTGGCTGCCGCCGGCATTCGCGAATGTGATCGGGCAAGCCTTCATCAACAGCCCTGGTGACTGGACGCACGCACCCGGTCCATGGCGCGTGACGATGATGGCTAACTGTTACAACACGCCATGACTGCCCGGGGTGAATCATGGAGAAGCACAAGGATGACATTGCGCTGGCGGTCAGCATCCTGGCGTTCGCGCTATCGCTGTTCGCGACGGTACTGGGAGAACTGCGGGCAGATGACGACAAGCAAAGAACGGTGCGTTCGCAGCTGACGGAAGTGCTGCGTGGACTGATGTCGGTGCAAATGGAACACGCCAAGCTGATGCACGAGTCGAAAGACGACGCCATGTACCAGACCACCGGCAGCGCGGCCTTGGGCCAGCAGAACGGCTTCCTGCTGGATCAGGCCTTCTACCTGGCCGACCAAGTACCTCACCTGGTAACGACTTACGAGTACAACACGATGGCGGTGGCGGGCGCCAACGCTGGCAATGTCCTGGCTGCCGAAAAGTACTATCGCAAGGCCGTGGAGGTGGCTTACTCACCGCTGTATCGGTCCCAAGCCATACGGGCATACGCTATGTTCTTGTTTGCCCAGCATCGCTTCATGGAGGCTCGGGAGCAATTTGCCCTGGCATTGCGGCAGCCGCTCGGCCGCGACAACCTGAGTCGGCAAAACGATGCAGTGACGTATCAAAGCTGGGCGTGGAACGAGCAGCATCTGGCGCGTTCCGAACAGCGGGCGCGCGAGCTGTATCGAAAGGCGAGCGATGAGATCAGTGGGATCGATGTCGAATTCCTGCGCAGCGCGATGCAGCAAAGGTTGAATTGGCTGCAGGAAAACCGGTCATGGGCACCGGCATTCCCGATCTTGAACAGCGACGCGGCAACACCGGCCATATCCTCGGCACCCAGATAGCCCGGTCAGCCTTTGCTTGAGATCGCCGCCTGGCAAGTGCTAAAGCTAAATCTGGCTGGTCTTTTCCTTCGGATGGCCGCGCTATACTCGTCGGTCAAAGGAGGAAGACTATGATCGAAGCAGTGGAACGGCTCGCCGCGTTTTGCGTCGGCGACGGAAGCGGGGGACTAGCCGGCGGCAATCCCGCCGGAGTATGGATCGGCACCGCCCTGCCGGCGCCGGAACAAATGCAGGCGCTGGCCGCACAGGTGGGCTATTCCGAAACCGCGTTCGCCGCGCCGCAAGACGGCGGCTGGCGCGTGCGCTATTTTTCGCCCGAGTCGGAAGTGCCGTTCTGCGGCCACGCGACGATCGCGCTGGGCGCCGTGCTGGCGCGCCGCAACGGCGACGGCACCTTTCCACTGACGACCAACCACGCGTCGATTTCCGTGCAGGGCCGGCGCGACGGCGATACCGTCTCGGCCACCTTGCTGTCGCCGCCGACCAGCAGCGTGCCCGCGCCAGCCGCCTTGATCGACGAGGTGCTGGCGCTGTTCGGCTACACGCTTGCGGACCTCGATCCGCGCTTGCCGCCCGCGCTCGCCAACGGCGGCGCCGGCCACCTGATCCTGGCCCTCGACTCGCGCGCGGCACTGGCCGCGATGCGTTACGAGCTCGATGCCGGCCGCGCCCTGATGCGGCGCGAAGGCTACGCCACCATCGTCATCGTCCATGCCGAGACCGCGCAACGCTTCCATGCGCGTAATCCGTTCGCTTCCGGCGGCGTCTACGAAGATCCGGCCACCGGCGCCGGCGCGGCCGCGCTGGCAGGCTACCTGCGCGACATCGGCTGGCCGCACGGCGGCGCCATCGACATCGTGCAGGGCGAGGACATGGGCGTGCCATGCCACCTGCACGTCGACATCGGCCCCGAGCGCGGCAGCCCGGTGCGGGTGTCGGGCAGCGCGCGGTTGATCCGCTAGGGTCTGTCCCCGCAGCGAATGAAGTACCGGGGTTTCATCACTCGGAGGAGCACATGAACAGCAGAACCCTGGGCTACCTGTACCTGGTGCTTGCCATGGTCACGGTGGGCAGCACCGTCGTGGCCAGCAAGATCGCGGCGGCGTCCTTGCCGCCGTTCACCGCAACGGCACTGCGTTTTGCCCTCGCGCTGCCGTTCCTCGTGGTGCTGGTGCCGTTGATGAAAGCCCGGCTGCCGCGGCTGGGCCGTGGCGACTGGGTACTGCTGTTCGTGCAGGCCTGCGCGGGCGCGATCGGCTACACGGCCCTGATGATGGCGGGCCTGCGCCGCACGTCCGCCACCGAGGCCGGCGTCATCCTGGGCCTGCTGCCCCTGGTGGCGGCACTGTTCTCGATGCTGGCGCTGCGCGAGCGGCCGTCCTGGCGCCTGTGGGCGGCCATCGCCGTCGCGCTGGCCGGCGTACTGCTCGCCACCGGCAACGGCACCGGCGGCGGTTCCTGGCAAGGCAACCTGCTCGTGCTGGGGGCGCTGGTGTGCGAGGCCATCTTCATCCTGCTGAACCGGCGCATGCGCGTGGCCGTGCCGGCATTGTGGCTGTCCGTGCTGATGACGGGATTGGGGCTGGCATTGTCGCTGCTGGCCGCGCTCTTCGAGGCGCCGTGGCGCCTGCGGCCCGATGCGGCCGCGCTGTGGGCCGTCGCCTATTACGCGCTGGTGCCCACGGTGGGCGGCTTCTTGCTGTGGTATGCCGGCTGCGCCCGCGTCAGCGCGGCCGAAGCCTCGTTGACGACTGCCATCGCGCCCGTCGCCGCGCTGCTGCTGGCCGCGCCCGTGCTGGGAGAGCACGTGGGCCCGCTGCAGTGGGCGGGCGTCGCGTGCGTGTTGGGCGCCGTGCTGTTTGCCGGCTGGTCCGGATCCAGGGGAGTGGCGCCGGCGGGCGCCTGACACCCCGATTCGCTACCTTGCCGAAACATCGGCCTGCTGTGGCATCATCGCCCCGATTGTCCAGCTCGCCGCCGCCGCGCGGCGCTCCCTTCAACGGCATTGAAAGGAATTCGGATGGCGTCTCACGCATGGTCCGCGGTCGTCCTGGCCGCCGGCATTTTCGGCAGCGCGGTGGCCGCGCAGCCCACCACCAAGTACTTCGGCATCGAAAAAGTCGCCGACTTCGGCCACCAGGTCACCGGCGTCACGGTGTCGGAAGACAACCGCATCTTCGTCAACTTCCCACGCTGGACGGAGGACTCGCCCATTTCGGTGGCCGAGCTGAAACCGGACGGCACGCTGCGGCCGTTCCCGGACGAGGCCTGGAACGCCTGGCGCAACGCCCGCAAGGACGAACTGTCGCCGGCCGAGCACTGGGTCTGCGTGCAGAGCGTGGTCGCGGATGGCAAGGGCAACGTCTGGGTGCTCGACCCGGCCGCGCCGGCGCAGGCAACGGTGGTGCCGGGCGGGGCCAAGCTGGTGCGCGTGAGCCTGGCCACGGGCGCCGTGCTGCAGAACATCCGCTTCGACGAGAGCGTCGCGCTGCAGGGTTCCTACCTGAACGACGTGCGCTTCTCGCCGGACGGTAAATGGGCCTACATCACGGATTCGGGCGTGCGCGGCGCCATCGTCGTCGTCGACCTGGCGACGGGCGAGGCGAAGCGCCTGCTCGATGGCCACCCGTCCACGCAGGCCAAGAAAGGCCTGGTCGTGAAGGCGGACGGCAAGCCACTGCGCCGGCCGGACGGCAAGGGCGTGGAGTTCTCGGCCGACGGCATCGCCTTGTCGCAGGACGGCAGATACCTGTACTGGCAGGCGATCAAGGGCGACACCCTGTACCGCATCGCCACCAGCGCGCTGACGGAGGCGGGCTGGCGCGGTGAGGACATCGGCGACCAGGTGCAGGACTACGGCAGGAACGGCGTGGCGGACGGATTGTGGATCGCCGCGGGCAGCGAACGCATGTACATCACGTCGCCGGAGGATGACTCGATCAAGTTGCGCAAGCTCGGCGCGGGCGTCGGCGCGCAGCCGCTGATCCTGGTGCAGGACCCGCGCCTGCGCTGGCCCGATACGTTCAGCGAAGGCCCGGACGGCAGCATCTACGTGACGACATCGCGCATCCAGGACTCGGCGTTCTTCAAGCCGGGGGCGCCGATTGCGTTGCCGACGTCGCTGTGGCGGCTGCGCGAGGGGAAATAGGCCTAGCTGCAGGCTGCCGCCACGACAGTGAGCGACTTGGCGAAGGTCCAGCCGATATAGACGCCCGTGGAGAATAGCGCGGCGATGAGCCAGTCGTTCAGCGTCGGGGTGCGGGTGTGCATGATTGCCTCCTGATGTTGCGGACAAAGTGCGGGGACCACCAGTATCGCGAGTTGCGCCATATTTGCCTTGATCTCAGCCGGGTGTAAGCGAATGTAATAGACGCCACCGCCCGGCTAACTCGGCTATCATCACGCCCTGTTGATATTTCATCAAGCTGTAATAATTGCTGATGAGTAAGGGATGTGGATGACTGCAACGCGAGATTTGAGAAGCCAGCCGCAATTTGGCCTGATCAACCTGTTGAAAGCTGTCGCGGCACAGCTGATCGTCCTGCATCACCTGGCGTTCTACGGACCGATGGCGGATCGCGCACGGCCCTTGCTGCCCGACCTGATCGACTGGCTGGGCGACACAGCCCGCATTGCCGTCCAGGTCTTCCTTGTGATCGGCGGCTTCCTGGCCGCGAAGTCGCTGGCGCCAACCGGGCAGCCGGGCGTGTCCCATCCGCTGGCCGCGATCGGCCATCGCTACGGCAAGCTGGCACCGCCGTTCATCGCCGCCACCCTGCTGGCGGTGGTCGCCTCCGACTGGGCATCTGGCTGGATGACACACGATTCGATTTCCCCGCCGCCTACGCTGGATCAATTGGGCGCGCATGCCCTGCTGCTGCATGGCGTGCTGGGCTTCGATTCCGTCGCCGCCGGCGCCTGGTATGTCGCGATCGACTTCCAGCTGTACGCGCTGCTGGTAGCGATGCTGTGGCTGGGCGGCGCGATCGCCGGCGGCCGGCCTGCGCGCTGGCTGATGCCGGCCGCTGTCACGCTGGGCGTAGCCGTGTCGCTGCTGCATTTCAACCTCGATGCCGGCTGGGACGTGTGGGCCCTGTATTTCTTCGGCAGCTACGGCTTGGGCGTGCTGGCCTGGTGGGCCGGCGACCGCGCGCGCCGGCCCGGCTTCGTACTGGCGCTGCTGGCGATGATCCTGATCCCGGCTATCGTCGCGCTGGCATTGGACTTCCGCAGCCGGATCGCGCTGGCCGTGCTGACGGCCGGGCTGCTGGTGCTGTTCGGTCGCAGCACAATCGACTCGACGGGCCGCTTCTGGAGCGCCGTCAACACGCTGGGCCGGATTTCCTACTCGGTGTTCCTGGTGCACTTCGCCGTCTGCTTGCTGGTGAACGCGGCGTTCACCCGCTTCGTCTCGCCGGAGGCGGAGCCGCAGGCCTTCGGCATGGCCGTGGCGTGGGGCGCCAGCCTGCTGGCCGGCGCCGCGTTCCACCGCTGGGTCGAGGTGCCGCTGGGGGCGGCGACCCGCTTCGTCACACGGCTCGTCTCGCGACCGCTGGCGGGGCAGGGCGGAAATTTCGTATCTGTGCGCTGACTGATGGCAGCCCTTCTACGTCGCCATCACGACTGTCCGATCAGTCCGGTCAACGCGACCGGACTGCACATTAGACTGTTAACCTGACTGGCGGGATGATTGCCACTATTGCAGTCATCTTCGAATGTCCGACATCCGCGAGAGGGCGGTATCACTTCTCGCCTTGGCATGCCTGCGGTGAACGACTCTGCCTTTTAATCTTCAGGGTTACGCTGTCGAAGCGCATTTCGCTCAACCGCGACCGTGCCAACTGACGCATCGCAGTCTCATCAATTACTGCGGCAGCCGTCGGCATCTCCAATGGGACGCCTACTTCGGGAGGGTAGCAGGCAAACAGGTGGTGACGGAATATGGAACGGCACGCGCAGTGAATCACGCGCTGGGGAATAACAGCTTCATCTGGAATTGTAGCTGGCTCCGACCCACGGCCAGTGTAACTACATCGACGCGTGCCTTGTCGGGTCTCATCGACCCGTGTCTTTTCCCTTTCGATCAGACTTCTCCACAGTTCAAAAGGAGGTATGTCATGCTGCATAAAATTGGTTGCGCCGTTGGCGTTCTGCTGTCTTCGCTCGTCGTACCAGCGAAAGCACAAGCACCTGGACCGACCCCGGATTATGAAGTTCCACCGTTGTCGAACTATGTTGGCGAGTACCGCGACAAGCGCCGCGTCATCCTTGAAGCGATCGAGGCGATGCCGCCCGATATCGATGCACGAATGGCGGAATATGACCGGCGGATCGGCAAGTTGCGCGATGACTTCCGGGTTGCTCGTCTTGCCGAGTATAAAGCGGTAAACCCTGAGAGAATCGTGGAACATTCGTGCACCAGCAAAAGCAGCGGCGGGGTGAAAAATTGTGGATGGAAATGCACAGCGAGCCCCAGCCCTGATCATTTCGCCGCGCCGGAAACAGTTCGCGTGGATGGCACCAATAAGGGCACGCGGATTGATGGAGGGGCAGCTTGCTTGAAAATGACGGTTGCAGGCAAAGGCAGAAATGCCGGCGTATTGCACGTGAACTATCGATTTCAGCCTGCGGTCGTCGAGCGGCGGCTCAACGATGAAACGAAGCGCCTGTTCGACATCATTGGCACTCGGGGCTGATGGCGATCAGGCAGTGAATTGGTCAGCAGGCGATACGCCCCATCGGCAAGCTTGCAGGATAGCCACGCTCCACTGAAGATAAAAAGTGGCAGTGCGTTGTACTGCACACCCACAGCGCGGTCGTGTTGCTATGTTACTATCGCTCGTTTGATCGCCGCGACCTTCATGACCGCCATCCTGCTGCTCAAACTCACGCTCGTTCCCTTGTTGATCTTTGCGGTGACGATGGCGGGCCGCCGCTGGGGACCGGCCGTGGCTGGCTGGATGTCCGCCTTTCCCATCGTTGCCGGCCCGATCCTGCTGACCTTGACCCTGGAGCAGGGCGCGCCGTTCGCCGCCACGGCGGCGGAAGGCACGCTGATGGCAGTGCTGGCGATCCTGGTGTTCAGTATTGCCTATGCGTGGTCTGCCGTGCGCCATGGCATGTGGGGCGCGATGGCGCGCGCACTCGCCGCGTATGCGCTGGCGGTCGCGTTGCTGCGGCTGCTGGTACTGCCGCTGGCAGCCAGCTTCGTCCTGGTCATTGTTGCCCTGGCCGTGTCACCCAGGCTGTTCCCGCGCATGGCGCAGGACGCGCCGGCCAAGGCCACGGGCTCGGATCTGGCGTGGCGCATGCTGGCAGGCGCCATGCTGGTGCTGGCGGTAACGTTCGGCGCCGCCGCGATGGGCCCGCGCCTGTCCGGCTTCTTCGCCATGTTCCCCGTGATGAGCACGGTGTTGGTGGGATTCTCGCACGTGCAATCCGGCCCTGCGTTTGCCGTCAACCTGCTGCGCGGCATGGTCACCGGTTATTACGCATTTGCCGTGTTCTGCACGGTGCTGTCGGTTGCGCTGCGCGCGCAGCCGGTCGGCCTGGCGTTTACCATGGCGTTCGGCTGCGCGCTGGTGGTGCAGTTGCTGGCGCGCCGGCTGGGCGGTGTCGGCCGCGTGGCGCCGGCGTTTCGCACGTAAGGCCTTATTGGTGCCGCCGGCGCCGCGCGCACCAGCCGATCGCGGCCAGGCCCAGGCCCAGCATTGCGTAGGTCGACGGTTCCGGCACGGCAGCGACGGTGCCGTAAGTACCTGCCGTGAAGCCATAGGTGCCGCTGACGCTGGCGGCACCGGTAGAGAAGCCGACCGTCAGCGCGCGCGTGTCCGGCAATCCCATGTAGCTGACGATACCGTCTTCGACGATAGTATCCTCCGCGTCACCCGGCAGCCGGTACGTGATGAACGTGATCGCATTGCTGTAGCCGTAATGGTCCGCGTTGACCGTGCCGCTGACCGCCGCGTCCGCATACAGCACGAGACGCGTATTGGCGGTCAACGTAAAGTTGTGGCCATACAGCGCCTGACCGAACAGCTCGCCCTGCGGACCGTGGAAGGTCGTCGTTGCGCTGGCGCCGGTCGCCGTCAAGGTGGCACTCGCGTTGCCGGTTGCGTGCGCCACGGTCGCCGTGCCTTCGCCCGGGTGGTAGTCGAGCGGATCGGGCAGCGGGGTGCCTTCCAGGCTGGCGTAATAGCCGGCCATGACGATGGCACCCGTGTCGTCCAGAGTCAGCTTGGCATCGATGCCGTCGGACAGGTCCAGGTCGATGACTTCATAGCGGAAGTTGCTGAGCTGCGCGGTGGCGGTGGCTTCGGCCTGGGCGGCAAGGGGGATGGACAGGGCGGCTGCGAGGGCTAGCAATTTCATATCGGCTCCACGAGATTGAAGAGACCGATATCGTAGCGCCGTCCGGTGGTATTTTCGTCAACAGAATTGTCGTGAAATTATCTCGACAATGTTAGTGGCCTGCGGTGGCAGGAAACAAAAAGCCGACCATCAGCCGTTATTCCGACTATACCTGGCCTTTAACCGACCGTTGCAGGCATGCTGCCGATCAGCTTGCAGCCACATTCCGTCGTACATCCCTCGACCGCAACAGCGATGCCGTCCACAGTGAGCGTATCGTGGCCGGAAGTGATCTTGTTGATACCGTGCGGTTTGCCGCCGGGGTAGACCAGCGGGCAAGCGACTTTGTCACCCACGCGGGCGATCGCCTTGCCGCGGATGTCGTGGTTGGGCGAGCCGCTGATGACGGTGCCGCCGTGGTCGGTCATGTCGCCCACGGTAATGATTTTCAGTGACATTTATACTCCTGTGAATCGGTAACGCCGGTAAATACGAGGGATCTGCGGCTGGAGCTGGGCTGGTAACAGACCCTGCTTAGCTATCGTGGTGCGGTAAGCGTGAGCAAACTGGCTGTTGTGCTTCTGTCGATCCAGCCACGCATTGAATATGGCATGGCGAAATTTTCGACGGTGTGCCATCAGCGGCACTGAATGAATATGCCCGTAACGAAATCACGCTGTTGGTAGCTGACCACAACCTGCCCCCATTTGAAATACCACGTGTGCTGCCGTTCCTGCTTGCGATCCGGTTGGCCTCCGCCATTCTTCTGCACAAACTTCAACAGTAGGCGGTATTCACTCCATAATAACTCATCACTTACGCCGTCCCAGCCTTGCCCTGTACAGGGACCGTCCAGCCAATGCAATGCTAGCGAAGCGATTTTATCTTCTTTTGGCGTGATAACTAGTCCAAACTTCATCCCCGCTACTATGGTCACGCCGTAGAAATAAGGCTCGCCGCCGCCGGGGTCTTGGCGTTTCTCTATCAAACCCTGTGCACAGAATGAAGTCAAGCGACCACAATCGGACGTAAAGAAAAGCTCCTGCGCGCCGAGACTTAGTTTTCCTTCCGAAAAATTAATCATTATCTGCCGAGCCTGGTGATTTGCTAAAGGTTGTCAAGGAAAAGTGCGCGAGTTAATTAATATTATTAACAAAGGCTAGATTGGAAAACGACCCTCAGCCGCATGTCCCTTTGAGGCGATAATCTGATATGCCCGAGGCTGATCTGGCTGGTAAGATCATAGCTCTTGAGCTAGCCTCTTATCTGCGCATGCGTGTCGTCCGGCACCACGTATTGCTGCGGCTGCAGGGGCGTCACTACCGTCGGCCGCTAGTGCTCGGTTTACCGGCCTAAGTTGCAGCTTGGCGTGGTAACTATCGGTGAAAGGATTCGCCCAACACTTGACCATTATCTCTGCGGATGCGATACGTTATCCCAAGCCCCATGCTGTTAATACTGCCATGCCCCTTTTTGCCAAGCTTTAGTTTCGAGATAAACGAAATCAGAAGGATATCTTTATCGTCGCCTTCTTCGATTACGACCGTGAAATTTTCCAGTGGCTGCTGGGTTGCGCGGAAGCGCTGTAGTGTGTCCGCGATCCCGATTGCCGTAGTCGAACTGAGTTCCAAGGTGTACTGATCGGGCATCTGAATTTGCACGTCAAACCTTTGTACGAAGAATATGTAGAGCTGTTTGAACCTTCTCGAATGCCTCGGGGGTTAAGCCGCCTTGATTGTTGCCAATGCGTTGCCAACAGTAGAGAAAGTATCTCAATGCCACAGCAGTCGAAATATCACATGGTGTCGCACTTGCTGGCAATTGATCCGATTCATCTTTAGTCTCGACCATGGGATCGAAGGTCAAGGCGAATTCCGAAAATGTATACCAGTTGCATTTTTCTAAAGGTACATCGCTTCTGCGCAGATTTTGAGTTGAAATAGTGGCCATGATGCCTTCCCCTTCCTGCGATTTCGCTTCGAGAGTGTACACTCATCCTTGATCTTCAGGAATTTTTCCTCGGCGTCCCCTTATTTAGGAGGCGTGTTGAAACGTCGCAGAGCTTCGAGCGATCCGTCCCAAGCAGGCGGCGTCTGCATCACGTTTTGGCTTTTCCTAACGATAGTGCATCCTAAGAGCTTTGAGGTATCGCTAGTAAATACGCAACGGGCTGCAAATTCTTTTGAACCAAACTCTTCCACGCGTAAGGTCGTACTTGCTGGTAACGCGCTCAGTCGAGACAGTAATTCCGAAAACCCCCATTTTTCAATACCAGCTTCGGATGTGGTCCTATCTTGTACGCGAACAGTTGCCGCAAACCTTTCCGCAGGTGAGGTGTATGTGCGTTTCGGGTATAGGGATTGCTCTACTGCTAGTCTGGCAAAAAGCAGCGCCCAGGATTCGCTGGGAAAAGAATCGCATCCTTCAACAATATCGACGATGTTAGTCATGACTACTCATCCGTCCTGTTAAGAAAATTTCGCTTTGCTACCCAAACAACGTCATCGTCCACATATGCAATTGGTCTCGAAAAATTGCGAGCGGAGTTTTCTATTTGCGCCCATCTTTTGTCTCACGGAAGCATCTACGTCTTTGGAAGGGCGTTGAAATAAAGCTGTAGAAATTTTTTTTTCACACCTCTATCGAAGCCTCATCTTGGGCGGCTTTCAGTCGCCATTGGTGATCTGCAATACTCGAAGCCACTGCTCATTCTTCGCCCCCGCCCTCCCGGCATCAACGTCCACGGAAACATTTCCGCAGGCGCAGTACTCGTTATCTAAGGGGGGGACTTGAGAATGCTCCAGCAGTTAATGCACTGATAAAACGTCCGGTCCGAAACTGGTAGAGGAGTTCCGTTGACGTGCTTCAAATCTATGATGACAAGCTTGTTTTTTGACATAATTTATTTCCGCGGTGGTGGACAACGATTCGGCAGTTCGATTAGCTCCCCCGCGTTTAGGTGCGATTGAACGCTTCGCGGAAGCTGATATTGAATTCCATTGCCGGGCTGATTGAACCAAGGTTCTGCTGGTCCGGCTCGAACGCCATCAATAGGCTTCTTCACTTCATATACGTGATATTCCGCGTTGTACGACGCTGCAGGCAGCGCGCGATCACCGAAGGGTGTTCCTGCGGGAGCGACGAATCCACCTGTCGGCCGTCCAAAGCGGTCGATCTGAGTGCCGGGCGTCAGTGTAATTGTAGAGTCTTTCCCCGGCGCAAACCCATAATTTGACGGCCATCCTGGGTCTTTGGCAAATCGCCCTTTTGCATCGCGGCGTAGTTCGCGGCCCGTTTATATTGCCGGTCCAGGGCGCCCAGCATACGGCGCCAGCTGCTCTGCACCTTGTGGTCGTGCAGCTTGCTTTCCACCTCCGCCGGTGCGGCGATGTCGAACAGCGGCTTGTTGCCGATGCAGCGATTAAGGATATTGATCAGGTCGTCGGCGATGCCGTCGGCCAGCTTGGCGCAATCGTCCAGGATGCCGGAGAGCCTGGCCATCGCGCCGTCGATAAAGGTGTCGAGCTCGCCGGCCAGCTTCGCGTTGAGGTGCAAGACCAGCACCTCGACCAGCGTGGTGCCGACATCCTTGGCGCTTATCGCCAGCTTCTGCCGGGCCAGGTGCAGGGTAGGGCGCAGGCTCATGCGCGCCGCGCTTGATGCGGGCAGGGGTATCACGCCGATCAGGTTGATGCCCAGGCTGACCCATGCCAGGAACTCGATTTCCTTCTTGGCGATATATTTCTGGACAACGTTGACGACATCCATGACGGCGTCGATCAGCGCCATGATGTTGCCGATGACCGGCAAGCTGCCGGCCACTGTACTCAGGCGCTCGAGCGTGACGTAATCGTGGCTGATCTTGCGCAGCCATTTGTCGAAGGCCGCGGCTCCCGCGCCAACGTCGTGCTGGTCGATCGTGTTCAGTGGGGCGACGGCGACTTCGGGCGCGCGTTGGGCAATGTTAGTGGCGCTGCGGTGTTAGAAACAAGAATGCTCGGTCTAGCAAGGTCGAGTGGTAACTGCACCAGTACGCCGTGCGCTCAACCAATCGTTGCAGGCATGCTGCCGATCAGCTTGCAACCACATTCCGTCGTACATCCCTCGACCGCAACAGCGATGCCGTCAACGGTCAGCGTATCGTGGCCGGAAGTGATCTTGTTGACCCCATGCGGCTTGCCGCCAGGGTAGACCAGCGGGCAGGCGACTTTGTCACCCACGCGGGCGATCGCCTTGCCGCGGATGTCGTGATTGGGTGAGCCGCTTATTACCGTGCCGCCGTGGTCGGTCATGTCGCCGACTGTAATGATTTTCAGGGACATTTGTTCTCCAGTGAGGTCGTTGACGAGACTAATCGCTAGGGAGTACTAATTGATTCGTGGCAATGTAAACGCAAGGGCGATGTCTAGTTACAGCCTTGAAGCTACACGTGATCAACCGGGCTTTCGCTGTACGCGAATATAAGTTCCAGACTTAGATCGCCTTGTTTCGGATCATACCTGAATCTAGCGCTTCCCCATTCGCAAGAGTCGAGAAACGCCGTACTCGGAGAATCACTCCTGAATTTTACCTTCCAAGATTTTTCACACGCCTTGAGTACCTTTGACTCTAGAATGCTCAACGTGAAAAAATACACCAAATCAAATAGAAAATGTAGCGAGAATGCTCTTCCGTCCCTTGTTCCGATCTCGGCGTCGGCGGAGTATCCGCATACGCTAACCTTCCTGACGATACGATAGCGCGTTGGCTCTTGACTTGTAAGAATTGGGCGAGAGCATAGCGTTGCGATCGCCGCAACCAGCTTTCCCGCCTCATCAAGTTCAATCCGTGTCGAGTCAATCGAAGCCCAGCCTTGTCTCGCGTCCACTTTAACGATATGCATATCAATTTTGTGTCAAATACCTTGATTGTTCATCCAATCCTAGCTTTCCTAGGCGACGCCTAGATGGTACAGGACACGCTGAAGCTCGACCTGCCTCGACCCTGCTCATATTCATCGGCATCTCCCGTTCGCTCCGTCCATCTATATGATTCCGGCCCTTCGTCCGAGGTATCGTTCGCCCCTATTGGAATCATAAGCGCGGGTAAAAATACGTCAGTGGCGTACTCGTTCGTATGATGCAGAACCGTATGCATACTCGGCAAAAAGATTTATTCAATCACTTCACGAATGTCTCTATGTCATCCATGGCATCTTGAGCTCTTCCAGATAGCGCGCTATCCTTGAGTTTCCTCTCCAGCGCCGGCATTACTTTTTGTCTATCAATCTTGCCATGCATTCTTGCTATGTGCCCGATGCATGTAATTCCTAAACCCCTGATATCCTCGTTCATACCATTTTCAATGGCATCAAGACATTTCTCTTGGGCCCAATCCGGATCGTTTATGTTGAAGCACAAATACATAAGTGCATCAATAACTACATTGCTATCGCTCGACTTCAAAAGTGTTTCGATTTCATCCTTGCGGTATTGTGCTGTCATATAGATTTCCTTTTTATCTTTCCCTTGTTGGTTATCATTCGTGCTTTTTTTAGCGCAGACTGCTGGTCATTGTGTAGGTCATCCCAGCAGCGAACGTGGCCATGAAATTCCTCATCGCCGTTCGGATGAGTTCTAGTTTCATCATCACGACAATCTCATCGTTGCCGAAACTAGTAGCGTTGTACCAGCAACATGGTGCAAATCTACAATGATCAAATTATTTTTCGACATATTTATTCCCGCAGTGGTCGGCAACGATTCGCCAGCTCGATTGAATCCAGCGACGACGTTATCCCAGCAGTACCTTTGCGGCACATGCTGTAGACGAAGCCATGTTCGGTCAGTGTACCCTGGTATTCACATCTGCCATGCCGATTTAATAGTTGAAAACAAAGGCATCGTGGAGGACTCGATTTTTTGGCCGTCCTCGCCATACTTTCGCACTCAATCTCAAATTGTTGTCAGCCACATCGGAGACAAGTGCATCGTATCCCCCTGGGGTCGCACAGGCCATTTCGGCCTGAGTTGCACCTCTTAGTGTAAGCACTATCGGTGAAAGGGTTCGCCCAACACTTGACCATTATCTCTTGGGATTATAGGCGTCATGCCACATTCTATGTTGGTAGTGCTGCCATCCCTTTTTGCTAGGCCCTAGTTTTGCGAAAATTGAATTCAGCATGAAATCTTTATCGACGCTTTCTTCGACTAGTGCCGTCAAATTCCCCAATGGCTGCTGGGTTGCGCGGAAGCGCTGTAGCGGGTCAGCGACCCGCACTGCCGTAGTCGAACTGAGTTCCTAGGGTACTAATAGGGAATCTGAATTTGCAGGTCAGACTTTTGTGCGAAGAATATGTAGAGCTGTTTGAACCTTCTCTAATGCCTCGGGGGTTAAGCCCCCTTGATTGTTGCCGATGCGTTGCCAACAGTAGAGAAAGTATCTCAATGCCACAGCAGTCGAAATATCAGATGGTGTCGCACTTGCTGGCAATTGATCGGACTCGTCTTTAGCCTCGGCCATGGGGTCAAAAGTCAAGGCGAACTCCGAAAACGTAGACCAGTTGCAATTTGCTGGAGGTACGTCACTTGGGTGCAAATCGTGGGTTGAAATAATTGTCATGGCACTTTTCTCCTTCCTACGACTTCGCTTGGGCGAATATAGCCAGGTATCAGCCACTCTGCCTCAGAGATGAGCTTACCACCCGGACCAGCTGGCACAGCCAAATTGTTAAATTTGTTCTGTATGCCTCTGCCGCACTTCACTTTCAGCGTGTAGACCACGCCCGGCGTCGTACCCCCATTCGTGGCGAAGTATTCGGCGACACGTGGGTCTGACGTTACAGAAATATACGGGGATGGCGGAGTCACGCTATCTCGGGCATGCTGTTTCATCAAAACGTCTTGATCTGAAAGATGCGTCTGATTCACGGCTGACATATAGCCGCTGTTCCTGGCTCCATGGGATTTCATCCAGGCGACGCCGCCTCGACTGTCACCTCGATAAAGAGTTTCATAGCAAGGTGAGGCTGCTCCCGAGCCGCTCTCACTACCGACCCTTGAGCTGGAGCGATGGAGCCCAAGTGTGTCAACCCATTCGGTAGGGTTTGGAGCGTATTGCTGGAGGTTATTGCCGCCACTTAGTCGAATTGGATCTTGGCTAACGAACCTACTTCCATTGGGATCGTAGTATCTATACCGGTTGTAGTGCAACCCTGTTTCTTCATCGAGATATTGTCCCTGGAAGCGGATTGGGTTAAACATCCCGGCCTTGTAGGCTGCTTTGCTGATTGCTTCTTTTGCTCGTCCCCATGCCTCGTACTGTGCCGACCACGCGACGTTGCCTGCGCAATCCGTCAATTCCTGAGGCGTGCCGAGATGGTCGCATTGATAGAACGCGATCTCATCTTTGCCAAACGGCTCGGCTTCCTGCTCATATTCGCCGTTCCATAGCGGATCGAGCGCAATGTCGTATTTGCCATCGTTTCGCGCCATCAGCGCTTTGACATCGGTTGTAGGTGCCAGTTGCAGAGTTCGGTTTCGCGTGACATGTACCAGCGGCACGAAGCTATCGCGTTCGTACACATAGTGGACCGTCCGCTCGTCGTTTATATGGCCGTAGTGGACCCTGCTCTCCAACGCCAACGTATTGCCATCCCAGCCGTACATGGTCCGGGTCGCTTGCCGCAGGCCAGTTCCATTCAGCCCCTGGCTGTGCTTAGCGATGCGCCGCCCCAACGGATCGTAGGCAAAGGAGATGACGCCGGACCTAGTAGCGGCGCGTGCCATCCGGTTGAAAGCATCCCACTCGAACGTATCGCGCTGTCCATTGTGCATCCGTTCAATGAGGTTACCGCGATCGTCGTAGCGGTAGCTGGTGCCAGCGTATTCCTTGAGCAGGTTGTCCAGCACCTTAGGAAGCGAGACGCGGGTGGCAATGCTCTGGTGTTGCTGCGTAGTGTCGGGCACCTGGATATTGCCAGCAGGGTCGAACGCAAAGGTCTCATGCCCCATCGCGCTGTTTGCCGCCAGCAGCCGGCCAATCGGGTCGTAGCGATATTCGATATGCCCGCGCCGGGTGTCGTCGATACTCGTCAGCTGGCCGGAGCGGTCGTAGCGGTAGCGCCGCTGGATTGCCGCTTGCATGCCGACTTGCGCATCGGGACGATATGGGTCAGGGTGGAACTCCATGTTCTTCCGGCCCAGCTGCTGTTCGATCAGCCGGCCGGCCGGGTCGTACTTCATCGTTTGCAGCAAGCCGTTGGCCTGGATACGGGCGGTTTCCTGATACAGCGCGTTGCGCTCGAAGGACACGACTTCTTGCCCATCGAGCAGCAAGCCGTGCACGTGGCCGGCGCCATAGGTCAGCCAGTCGATGCGGTGGCCGTCCGGGCGGGTGGTGCCGATACGTTGGTTCAGTTCGTCGTAGCGGTGGTGCCAGACCGCCGTGCGTTTGTCGGGGTGGAATGGGCCGTGATAGTGCTGGTGCTCGCGTACCAGGTTGCCGGCGGGGTCGTAGAACCATTGCAGCCGGGCGTGTTCGTTTTTTGCGTCGGCCAGTTGGCCGCTGGCGTAGTAGGCGAAGGTTTCGATTTGCTCGGACTGGCCTGGCGCGGCGGCGCGCCGCTGCATGAGCCTGCCCATGGCGTCGAACTCGAGACGTGTGGTCACGCCGGCTTCGACCGTTTCCGCCAGCACGCCAGTTCCTTCGTGGTAGCGGTACTCGGTCGCTTTGCCATCGAAGCCCTGCTCCTGCAGCAGGCGGCCCACCGGGTCGTATTGGAATCGGTAGACGCTGCCGTTTTCGTTTTCCAGCGCGGACAGACGGCCCAGCGCGTCCCAGCGGTAGCGCAGGCTGTGTCCCAGCGCGTCGGTGCGCTGCGCGATCAGGCCGGCCGCCGTGTAGCGGTACCTGGTGGTGCGTTGCAGGGCGTCGATGTGCGCCAGCAGACGGCCTTCGGCGTCGTGGCGCAACTGCTCTTCGCTGCCGTCGGGGTGGATGACGGCTTCGAGCTGGCCTGGGTGATTGCCGGTTTCTTCGCTGAGCGCCAAGGTCAGCGCTTCGGCGCTGACTGGCGTGTAGCGGTAGCGCGTGATGTTGCCGGCGGCGTCGAAGCTTTTGATGAGGCGCTTGCGCTCGTCGTATTGCCACTGGGTGCTGTGGCCGGAGCAATCGGTGTAGCTGGCGAGCTGGCCGTCCGGGGTGTAAGCGAGCTTCTTGACGCCGCCCTTGGCATCGGTGACTTCGACGGGGCGGCCAGCCTTGTCGTAGGCGTATTGGGTCTTGTTGCCGAGCGGGTCGATTTCCTCGACCAAGTGGCCTTTGGCATCGTAGTCGCGCTTCCACGTGCCGCCTTCGGGGTCGAGGATGCCGGTAATGCGGTGTTGGGCGTCGTATTCGAAATGGACCTGGCTGCCGTCTGCTCGGGTGTGCGTCAGCAGGTTGCCGTGGTCGTCGTAACGGAAATGCTCGCTGTTGCCGTCGGTGTGGATATGGCGGATGACGTTTTTCGCATTGTCGCGGTAGAACCATTCTTCCAGGCCGTCCGCGTAGATGGTGCGGTAGGTGTAGCCGGCGATGTCGTAGTAGTAGCGGGTTTCGTTGCCCAACGCGTCGGTGACGTAGGTCAGGCGGATGTTCTTGTCCCACTCTAACCGCGTGTCGTGGCTGCCGTCGTCGGCCCACTCGCGGATCGCTTTCGCATTGGCGCCGCTGTCGATACTGGTGTCGTAGGCCAGGTTGATGCCGCGACCCGTGCGGTCGGTGTAGCGGGTGACGAGGTGGCGGTCGTACTGGTAGTGCCAGGCGGCCGCGTTTTCTTCCTGGGCGTAGATCAGGTCGCCGTGCTCGTTGTAGTCGTAGGCGGACAGTTGGCGCACCAGCTGGCCTTCCTTGATTTCCCACAGCGCGACGATGTGGCCATTGGCGTCGACTTGGGTGCCGGCATGGGCGACGATGGCGTCGCCTTGCTTGCTGATGATGTCGCTGAGCACCGCCTCGCCATTGGCCACGTGGTCGTAGCGCAGGCCCAGGGCTGCGCCGTCCTTGGCGTGAATGGCGATCAGGCGGAAGTGCTGCTTGCCTATTTCGGCCGCCTTGCTGCGTACCGTGTCGGTCAATTCATAGGTCTCTCGCCACGGGCTTGGTTGGCCTTCGGGCAGCGGCTTGCCGAAATCAAGCGTGAGCAGCGTGACACTCATGCGCGTCAACGTGATCTGCTCGACCGGATCGTGATGCTTTTCGCCGACCGCCAGCCAGGGATAGCGGTGGCTGCGGCCATCGGCGGCGTGGTAAAGCAGGCCAGTGGGCTTGCCTTGGCCGATGACGTCGATGCGGGTGCTGTACGGCGTCAGCCAGCGCGCGCCCAGGTTGCCGCTGTCGTAGGCGATCAGCTGGCTGCGATAGGTGCGGCTCCACTCGATTGGCAGCGGCGCATCCAACACGAAGTCGGTATGCGTGAACGTTTCGGCGCCGGTGGCGAAGCTGATGGAGTGGGCGGTGGCGGCCTTGGCGGGGCACAGCTTGCATTGATTGGCGTCGCCCGTGGCCGGGTGTTGCTTGTTGACGACCTCCAGCTCGTGGCCGGGGTTGTCCTTCTTGTGCTGCGCGCCCTTGGCGGACGGCACCAGCACCGCATGGCGCTTCTTGTGCTTGACGACGGCGTCGCGCAGGCGCAGCAGGATCCACTTGATGCTCATCTGCGCCTTTTCGTCGGCCAGGGCCGTGAGCTGGGCGCGGAACGCGGGCTTGAAGTTGGTCAGGTGCGTGATGATGACTGTCACGCCAGCGACCGCGCTCTGCGGCAGCTGGCGCGCCGCGGTGGCTGCGGCATAGTTTGCGGCCTTCTTGTAATGCCGGTCCAGCGCACCCAGCATGCGGCGCCAGCTGCTCTGCACCTTGTGGTCGTGCAGCTTGTGTTCCACCTCCGCCGGCGAGGCGATCTCGAATAGCGGTTCCTTGCCGATGCAGCGCCTGAGGATCTTGATCAGGTCGTCGGCAATGCCGTCGGCCATCCTGGCGCAATCGTCCAGGATGCCGGAGAGCCTGGCCATCGCGCCGTCGATAAAGGTGTCGAGCTCGCCGGCCAGTTTCGCGTTGAGGTTCACGGCCAGCACCTCGACCAGCGTGGCGCCGACATCCTTGAAACCCATGGCCAGCTTTTGCCGAGCCAGGTGCAAGGCAGGGCGCAGGCTCATGCGCGCCGCAGCCGTTGCCGGCAGGGGGATCACGCCGATCAGGTTGATGCCCAGGCTGACCCATGCCAGGAAATCGACTTTGTCTTTCCCTTTGTCGATGTATTTCTGGATGATTCCAACCACGTCCATGATGACGTCGATCAGCGCCATAATGTTGCCGATGACCGGCAGGCTGCCAGCCACGGTGCTGAGGCGCTCGAGCGTGACGTAATCGTGGCTGATCTTGCGCAGCCATTTGTCGAAGGCAGCCGCCGCCGCGCCGACGTCTTGCTGGTCGATCGTGTTCAGTGGTGCGACGGCGACCTCGGGCGCGCGCTCGGCAGGTTTATGCGTGGGTTCGGTCATGGAATGTTAGACGGTGAGCTTTTTCAAAGACGCCGGTGCTGCATCGGAGCCGGCGTGCGGCAGCGAACCACGCACGCCCGGCGGCATGGCAGCGGCCGGCTTGTTGCCCAGCGCACCAAAAGCGCTCAAGGCCGCCGCGCCGCCCGGAAGTTTGCCCGCCGCGTCCGCCAAGGCCGCCTGTCCGGCCGACGCCAGCAAGCCTTGCGCGCCGCCTTGTTTCAGCGCCTGCACGGCTCCAGCAGCCTTCTGCGCGGCCTGCGCCACCGGGCCGAGTTGGCCCGCCGCGCCCTTCATCTTGCCTGCCGCGGCACCGGCGGCAGCCAGCAGCCCGGCCCCGGGCGCGGACGCCTGCCATTCGGCCGAAGGCGCAGCAGGGGCGTCGCCCTCGGGCAGCGGCGTTGCCGGCCACTCGGCATCCTGGCCAAGCACGCTGCCATCGTCCCACGGATCGCGCGGGTCCTTGCCGTAGGTGACCATGGCCGTGCCCATCGGCAGGCCGGCCACGCTCTTAAAGCCCTCGCCATCGAGCGTGCCCTGGTGCGTGCCGCCTTCGGCATCGACGACCGTGTAGTCGCCTTGCCGGATGCCTTGCTTCTTGCCGCCTGCCGGATTCACGTACTGGTGATAGAGGTCGAGCTTACCCGGCTCCAGCTGCATGGGCTGCGGCAAGGTGGGCGTGCCCTCGCTCTTGGCGGGGACGAAACTGTGGTGCGCCGCATGTTGCGTCCAGTTGCCGCTGGTGCCGTGGACGATCCCCGAAGCGTTCCAGCGGCTGAAGCTGGAGCCGCCGTTGATCACCACCTCTTCCTTGGCCGTGATCGTGATCTTGTTGGCGGTATGGGTGATGTTGAGCTTGGCCAGGATGTTGACGCTGTCCTTCAAGGCCGTGATGTCGATGTCGGCACTGGCCGCCACCAGCTTCATGCCGGCCTTGTAGGCAAACAGGCGCACCGCTTCCTTGACGCTGGCGAGCAGGCTCTTGCCCGCGCTCAGGCTGATGTGGCCGCCGCTGGTCACCGCGCTGTGCTCCACGCTCATCACGTGGGTGGAACCCTGCGTAGTCGTTTCGATGCCGGCGGGGCTGGCCAAGGTCAGGTGCGGCGCCTGGAATTCCGGGAACTCGCCTTGCGCCGGCGTGCCGCCTTGGCCTTTCAGGGCCTCGACCTGCGCCCGCAGCGCGGCGATCACCTGGTCCTGGTCGCCCGGCTGGTGCGCCTGCGCCTGCTGCGCGGCCTGCGACAGGCTGTCGTGCAGGTCCTGGCCCTGCGTCATCCGCTCCAGCGTCTCGGGCATATCCGTGATGTGGGCGCGCGCGTTCGGCCGTGCTTCGGTGCTGAGCAGCAGGCCCTGCTGCGCGCGTACCGCGCCATGGCCGTCGGTACGCAGCTCGAAGCCCTGGCCGCGCGCGTCCTTGCGGCCGGCATTGTCTTCGATGCGGCTGATATGGCCGAGGCTCAGCTGGCTGGCCAGATGGTCGCTCTTGAGCTGGGCCTGGATCTGGCCTTGGGTGTCGTCCAGCACCAGGTGATTGCTGCGCCCGCCCGGCGTGTTGCCGCCGTCGGCCGTCAGCTCGCGGCTGCGCAGACCCGTCAGCGCGCGCTGCTCGGGCAGCTTCCATGGCGGCATATAGTCCTGGTTGTAGACGGCGCCGGTGACGATGGGGTGGTCGGGATTGCCGTCGAGCCATTGCACGATCACTTCCGAGCCGACCCGCGGGTGACTGGCCAGGCCCTTCTCGGCGCCGGCCCAGTTGCTGCCGACCCGCACCCAGCAGCTGCCGCTTTCGTCGCGGTCCCAGTGGAACTTGACCTTGACGCGACCGTACTCGTCCACGTTCAGGCTGCCCTGGCCTTGCGCACCGACGACGATGGCGGTTTGCACGGCCAGCAGCTTGGTCTCCGTGCTGTTGTAGCCGCGTCCCGGGCGCCAGGGCACAGCCTTGCTCTGGCACAGCAGGCGGTTCTTGTATTCGGAGATCGCACCCTTGCCTTGCAGGTAGTTGTTGCTGGCTTCGTGATGCACCTGCAGGATCAGGAATTCGCTCTCCTTGCTTTCGCCGAAATGCTCGAGCAGCGTGAACGACCGGCCCGGGGCGACGCGCCGGTTGTTGCCTTGTGCTTCGACCAGCCTGCCGCGCGCTTCGATTTCTTCCATGCGCAGGCGCGACAGGTCAAAGGCGCCGGACTGGTGCTTGAAGCCGTAATGGCCCTCATAGCTGTGCACCTCCAGCTGCGGCACGTCGCCCGGCTGGTCGACGGTGACGCTGTCGGCATGGACCGGGCGCGGATTCTTGAAGTCGAAGCCACTGACGGCCGTCTGGGTCGACGCCCACTGGCGTACGGGGCTCCAGTCGCCGATCGCGTCCTCTTCGGCCACGCCGCCGGCGCGCTGGAAGCGGATGCCGGGTGACGGGCCATCGATCGGCGGCGCCAGGCGGGTGTCGTCGCAGACCTTGAGCGTGTGGCCCTCGCTGCTGTGTTCGTACCAATAGCTGTAGCCCGCCGCTTCCCAGCGTCGGCACAGGTAGTTGTGGTCGGTCTCGTCCCACTGCGTGGCCATGGTGAACTGCGGCTGCTCGCCGGCCACTTCCCATTCCCACACGGGCAAGCCGCCATAGCCGGCGAGGATCGCCTCGGCCTGCTCGCGCAAGCCCTGCTCATGGAACAGGCGGTTGTTCTTGCGCAGGCGCAGGTAGGCCAGCCATGGCCTCAGCACGGCTTCGTAGAAGGCGACGCCGCCATCCGTCTTGACCAGCTTGAACGAGGTGATGTAACCCGTGAACGGACGCAGGCTGCCATCGGCCTGCACCAGCGACACGCACAGCAGCTTGCCATGCATCGCTTCCAGTTCGATCCTGGCGTCGTCGCTCAGGAGTTCCACCTTGAACTCGAAGTCGCGCGACAGGTATTCCATGCCTTCGAAGCGGTTGACCATCAATGTCGATTGCGGTCCGTCGTCCCGTGGGAACGACAGGCGCAACAGGCGGGTACTCTGGTGGGCTTCCAGCAGTGCTTGCAGGTCGGTCATCGTCATTGCTCGTTGGTTGAACTGGGCAGTGGTGTTGTGGATGTGCCCGCCACCGGTGCCGGGGTACTACTCTCCCGGCACGCGGCGCGGCGGTGCCAATCGATCAGGCAGCCGAACATTCTAGCAAAAAATTGCTATTTTTGCCACGGTTGGTGTCGCGCATCGCATCGACGGACGGCTGCGCTTGCGCCAAACTGCTCGACTTTAATCAGGAAATTTTGGTGGGCCCATGAGGGAGCGCAAGGGCGCTTGACAGCGAAAACAAAAAAGGCGTCACGATTGCTCATGACGCCTTCATTTGCTGCTGCGAATTCGTGGTAGGCCGTGCGGGATTCGAACCTGCGACCAACGGATTAAAAGTCCGCTGCTCTACCAGCTGAGCTAACGACCCGAAAGAGGCCGTATTATAGCCACGCGATGAGCGCTGTGCAAGGGCGGGCGCGACAAATTTTCAAGGCGCCAGCGCGGCCGTGGCCTTTAGCACCTCCTCGACCGTCGTCGCGCCTTCCGCGATCTTGTAGGCGCCGGCGATGCGCAGCGGCTTCATGCCGTCCGCCACCGCCTGGCGGCGCAGCGCGGCGATGTCCGTTTCTTCCTCGATCAATTCGTTGAACGCGGGCGACGCCGTCAGCAGCTCGTAGATGCCGGTGCGGCCCTTGTAGCCGGTCTGGCGGCAATCCGGGCAGCCGGCCGGGCGGTACACCGGTGCCGGCTTCGGGATGTCCCACGGGCCGCCGATGCCGGCCCAGATGTCGTCGGGGATTTCGCCGTCCGGCGTCTTGCATTCCGGGCACAGGGTGCGCACCAGGCGCTGCGCCATGATGCCGATCACCGTGGCTTCCAGCAGGTAGTGCGGCACGCCCAATTCCAAGAGGCGCATGATGGCCGAGGGCGCGTCGTTGGTGTGCAGCGTGGACAGCACCAGGTGACCCGTCAGCGCGGCCTGGATCGCCATCTCCGCCGTGGCCAGGTCGCGGATCTCGCCCACCATGATGATGTCCGGGTCCTGCCGCATCAGCGCTTTCACGCCATCCGCGAACGACAGGTCGATGCCCGGCTGCACCTGCATCTGGTTGAACGACGCCTCCACCATCTCGATCGGGTCTTCCACCGTGCAGACATTCACCTCCGACGTCGCCAGCGCCTTCAGCGTGGTGTACAAGGTCGTCGTCTTGCCTGACCCGGTGGGCCCGGTGACGAGGATGATGCCGTGCGGGCGCTGCGTCAGCGCGTCCCAGCGCGCCGCATCCTCCGGCGGGAAGCCCAGTTCGGGCAGGGTCTTTACGACGACATCCGGATCGAAGATACGCATCACCAGCTTTTCGCCGAACGCGGTCGGCAGCGTGGACAGGCGCAGCTCGATCTCCTGGCCGCCCGCCGTGCGCGTCTTGATTCGGCCGTCCTGCGGGCGGCGCTTTTCGATGACGTCCATCCGGCCCAGCAGCTTGATGCGCGCGGTCATCGCGATCATCACGACGGCCGGTACCTGGTAGACCTGGTGCAGCACGCCATCGATGCGGAAGCGGATGTTGCCGATGTCGCGCTTCGGTTCCAGGTGGATGTCCGAGGCGCGCTGCTCGAACGCGTACTGCCACAGCCAGTCGACGATGTTGATGACGTGCTGGTCGTTCGCGTCCACCTGGCGGTTCGACTTGCCCATCTCGACCAGCTGCTCGAAGTTGTTGCGCAGCGCCAGGTCCTGCCCGGTGGACTTGTTGGCGTCCTTGATCGACTTGGCCAGCGCGAAGAACTGCGAGGTGTACTGGGCGATGTCGAGCGGGTTGGCGATCACGCGGCGGATGGCGCGGCGCGACACCTTGGCGATCTCCGCTTCCCATTCGCGCGCGAACGGGTCGGCGGTGGCTACCGTCAACACGTCGGCCGTGATCTCCACCGGCAGGATGTTGAAGCGCGCCGCGTAGCTGGCCGACATCACGTCCGCCACGCGCGTGAAATCCACCTTCAGCGGGTCGATGCGAAACAGCGGCAGGTTGACGCGCTGCGCCAGCCATTCCGTCAGCAAGTCGAGCGTCAACTGGCGGTGCGGTGGTTTCGTCGAGACCAGCTTGCAGTGGGCGACGGCCGACAGCGGGTGCATCGCGCCGGCCGTATTGCGCAGGATGCTCTGCGCCTCCTTGTAGTGGGCCTTGACGTGGGCCTGGTCGACCATGCCGTCGGCCAGCAGCCAGGTGAAGATCTGTTGCAGGTCGAGGTGTTTCGGCATGGATGGTTTCCGTCAGCTCTGGCTGGCCAGCACGCCCTTGACCCAGGACTTGGCCGGCAGTTTGGTCTGCGCGACGATCTGCGCGGCCCGTTCGGCCAGCGCCGCGGCGTCGATGGCGCGCGGCGTGCGGAACGCGATCGCGACGACGTTGCCATCATGGACCTGCGGCAGCGCGATCACTTGCGCGAACGCGAACTTCATCGCCTTCAGGTTCTTCGCATAGCTGGGATGGTCGCCGAACAGGTTGACGGTCATGATGCCGTCTTCCTTCAGGCAGGCCGCGCAGCCCTGGTAGAACTCGGGCGTGTCCAGCACGGGGCCACGCGCGGTGGCGTCGTACAGGTCGACCTGCAGCGCGTCCAGCGTTCCGTGGTTGGCCGGGTCGTCGACGTAGTCGAGCGCGTCCATCTCCAGCACGTGCAGGCGCTCGTCGTTGTCCGGCAGCTTGAACATCGACTGGCAGATCGCGATCACGTGCGGATTGAGTTCGACGGCGGTGACCTGCGCGGCCGGGAAGGTCTTGTAGCAGAACTTGGTCAGCGCGGCCGTGCCCAGGCCCAGCTGGGCGATGGCGCGTGGCGCGTCCTGCCACAGCATCCAGGCCATCATCTGCTGCGCGTACTCCAGCTCCGGCCAGTCGGGCTTGCGGATGCGCATCGCACCCTGCACCCATTCCGTGCCGAAGTGCAGGTAGCGCACGCCTTCCTGTTCCGACAGCGTGACGGGCGCGAAGCGCGGCTTGCGCGGCGCCTTGGCTGCCGCCTTGGCTACCGCCTTGGCGGGCGCGGGTTTGGACGCAGGGCGCGACGATTCTTCTTTTTCGATGGATTTGCGTTTGATCAGCATGGGAAAGGCAGGAATAACGATGCCCCATTATGCCAGTTGGCAAACCCAAAAATAAAAACTGCCGGCACGCGGCCGGCAGTTTTACGAAAGGAGGGTGCCTCAGCGCGACATCGGCTCGACCGACACGCGCAGGCGCACGCGCTCGCCCGGGTCGTACGACATGATGCTGGTGTAGTTGCGGCCGCGGTAGTCGTACACGACTTCGTAGCCGTTGGTGCGCGATTCCCAGCTGTCGACCATGCGGCACTGGCGCACGGCCTGTTCCTGCACGCCGCCGGGCGCGGCGTTGGCGTTGCCGATGCGGTCGCCCGCGATGGCGCCGGCAATGGCGCCGGCCGCGGTGGCGGCGGTGCGCCCGTTGCCGCTGCCGATATTACTGCCCAGGACGGCACCGGCGATACCGCCGATGATGGAGCCGCCCGCGCTGCGCTGCTGCGGCTGCTGTACCTGCACGTATTCCGTGCGGCATTCCTCGCGGGGCTGGTTGTAGCGCTCCACCTGCGGGGTCACGCGCACGACGCGGCCGTAATCTTCGAAATCGGTCGCGTGGGCGACCGGCAGAGCACCGATGAGCAACGCCGCCGACAACAATTTTGCTTGCAGCTTCATTTGAGATACCTCGATATGGGTGAACGACTTGTTTGGGTCGGGTGCCGGTCCCGCGCATCGGGGACCGCGCATTGAAATGGTACCGCCGCCAGCCCCGTTCCAACTGAGCTCATGGCAACAATTTGTAACCCGGGGCAGTGAAGGGGTGGAAAGGGTTCAGTTCGATCAGAACGCAAATTTTGCGCAACAAGCCTTAATTTGGCCTGAAAATGACCGGCTTTTAACAAATCTTGCGTGCGGAACCACATTCAAGTTGATTCATGCTGTACAACACGTTACCCTTATACCTTAAAGGATTGAATTGACGGAGGGAAACATTTGACGGGAAACCGTGCCGTCGCCTGTCCTCAGTGTCAATGATAAGTGTCAATGTATAGGTGCCTTCACTATAGCAAAAAACACAACCTTACATAACAGGTCGATTTTGAGGGAAAAATGAGTTTGTTCTTAACCGTGCCGCCCAATCTTGTCCAGTCGATCCGGGCCTTCCGGGTCCCTGAGCTGCAAGAGGAAGCCGGCCGCCTGGGCCAGCATTTTCTATATGCGCACTGCAACGCTGGCCTGACGAAGCAGCAGGTCCTGGGGATCATTGCGGAGGCGTTCCTGTTCCCCAAGCCATGCGGCAAGAACTTCGATGCGCTGCGCCAGACGCTGACCGACACCATGTTCCAGGCCGGCCCCCAGACGGGCTTCCTGATCGTGCTGGAACAATTGCCGAACACCCAGAAATTCGACCGCGAAGCGCGTGAAACGCTGCTGGACGTGTTCCGCGACGCCGCCGACTACTGGGCCGAAAAGAAGGTGCCGTTCCGGGTATTCTACTCCTTCGAGTAGCCACCTTGCCGCGGCTCCGCACCCTGCAACGCCGCATACCATGCCCTTGCCGGCCCGCCCGCTTTTCTGGCCCGCTCTGCAAGCAGAGGGTACAATGTCGGCCATGAAAAATATCGTCATCCTGATTTCCGGACGGGGCAGCAATATGGAAGCGGTGGTCCGCGCGGCGCAGGCCGAACAGTGGCCAGCCCGCATTGCCGCCGTGATCAGCAACCGTGCCGATGCCAAGGGCCTCGAATTTGCCGCCGCGCACGGCATCGCCACCGCTGTCGTGCCGAACAAGGATTACCCCACGCGCGAGGCATTCGACGCAGCGCTGGCCGAAGTCATCGACGCCTACGCGCCGGACCTGGTCGTGCTGGCCGGCTTCATGCGCATCCTGACGCCGGGCTTCGTTGAGCACTACGCCGGCCGCATGCTGAACATCCACCCGTCGCTGCTGCCGCATTTCCCCGGCCTGCACACGCACGAGGCGGCGCTGGCCGCCGGCCACGCCGAGCATGGCGCCACCGTGCACTTCGTCACGGCCGAGCTGGACCACGGTCCGATGGTGGACCAGGTGGCGGTGCCGGTGCTGCCCGGCGACACGGCGCAGACGCTGGCCGCGCGCGTGCTGGAACAGGAACACGTGCTGTACCCGCGCGCCATCCGCTGGTTCATCGAAGATAAACTGACGGTCGAGGACGGCCGGGTGTACGGTCCCCACAATCCCCGCCCGGCGCACTGATCCGCCATGGGACCGCCGCCTGCGGTCCGCGCTTCACCGCTTTGTTCTGTACCCTATTAATCTGTATTCATCACCAGGATTCACATGAGATTGCCACCAGCTGTTCTTGCCGGCGCCGAAGAGGTGCTGCGCGAGATCCTGCGCTTTACGGCCCCGGCCGATACCACCTTGTCGCGCTACTTCAAGGACCATCCCCGCCTGGGCGGCCGAGAGCGCGGTGCCATCGCCGAGTGCATCTACGCCGTGCTGCGCAACAAGAACTTCTTTACCGATTTCTCGGAAGCGGGCGGTGGCTCGACGATGCGGCGCCTGATGTTGCTGGGCATGGCCGATGCGGTCGGCGTCGATGCGCTGCCGGGCCTGTCGCCGGAAGAGGTGGAATGGCTGCAGCGCATGAAGGCCATCGACCGCAAGCTGCTGCACAAGTCGCTGCGCAGCAACCTGCCGCTGTGGCTGTACGAGAAGCTGGTGGCGCAATACGGCGAAGAGGAAGCGCTGGCGCTGGCCGACGCGCTGAACACGCCGGCCCCGCTGGACCTGCGCGTCAACGCGCTGAAGGCGGACCGCGACAAGGTCATCGCGCAACTGGCCGAGGCCCCGATCGCGGCCGTGCCCACGCCGTACGCGCCGCTGGGCCTGCGCGTGCTGAAGAAGCCGCAGATCCAGAACCTGCCGCTGTTCAAGGAAGGCGCCGTCGAGGTGCAGGACGAGGGCAGCCAGATCCTGGCCCAGGTGCTGGGCGCCAAGCGTGGCGAGATGGTGGTCGACTTCTGCGCCGGCGCCGGCGGCAAGACCCTGGCGCTGGGCGCGCAGATGCGCAACACCGGCCGCCTGTACGCCTTCGACGTGTCCGAGAAGCGCCTGGCCAAGCTGAAGCCGCGCCTGGCCCGTTCCGGCCTGTCGAACGTGCATCCGGTCGCGATCGCCCATGAAAAGGATGCGAAGATCAAGCGCCTGGCCGGCAAGATCGACCGCGTGCTGGTCGATGCGCCATGCTCGGGCATGGGCACGCTGCGCCGCAATCCGGACGTCAAGTGGCGCCAGCCGCAAAGCGCCATTGCCGAGATGCACGACAAGCAGGTATCGATCCTGGACGGCGCGGCGCGGCTGGTGAAAGCCGGCGGCCGCCTCGTGTATGCGACGTGCAGCCTGCTGGACGAGGAAAACGACGCCGTCGCGCAGGAATTCGTGGCGACGCACCCGGACTTCCAGCTGGTACCGATGAGCAAGGTGCTGGCCGAGCAGAAGATCGAGCTGGAGATGGGCGACTACCTGAAGCTCCTGCCGCACAAGCACCAGACCGACGGCTTCTTTGCCGCCGTGTTCGAGCGCAAGCCGATGGCGGCCAAGGCCAAGCAAGCTGACGAGGCCGGCGACGAGGCATGACGCAACTGCGCCTGAACCGACTCATCGACGACCTGCTGGGCGACCTGAGCGATCCCGGCCTGATGTGGCAGGTCGGGGCCATCGCTTTGTCGATCCTGCTCGGCTGGGGCCTGTCGCGCCTGCTGCGCAGCTGGGTGCGCGGTGACGATACGCACACGGGCGTGCGCCGCTTCGGCATGGAAAGCTTCGGCCGCGTCGTCGGGCCGCTGGCCATCGTCTGCCTGCTGGCGCTGTCGCAGGTCGTGCTGGCGCGCTGGCACCATATCAACCTGATCAAGCTGGCGCTGCCGATCTTCGGCTCGCTGGCCGTGATCCGCTTCGTGTTCTACCTGCTGCGGCGCGTGTTCGCGCGCCATGGCGAGATCGGCGCGGCCGTGCTCACGTTCGAGAAGATCTTCCAGCTGGTCGTGTGGGTCGCCTTCGCGCTGTACATCACGGGCTATTGGGACGACATCTACCGCTATCTCGACGACATCGTTCTTCATCTCGGCAAGAACAAGGTGACGGTGGCGGAAATCCTGCAGGCCGCCGTGTCGGTGGTCGTGCTGCTGGTGCTGGCGATGTGGGCCGGCGCGGCGCTGGAAGAGCGCCTGATGCACGTGGAGACGCTGCATTCGAACCTGCGCGTCGTCATGGCGCGGGTGGGCCGTGCCGTGCTGATCGTCATCGCCGTGCTGTTCAGCCTGAACATGGTGGGGATCGACCTGACCGTGCTGTCCGTGTTCGGCGGCGCGCTGGGTGTGGGCCTCGGTTTCGGCCTGCAGAAGATCGCCAGCAACTATGTGTCCGGCTTCATCATCCTGCTGGACCGCAGCCTGGCGATCGGCGACATGATCACCGTCGACAAGTTCAGCGGCCGCGTCGCCCGCATCAACACCCGCTACACGGTCCTGGCCGGCCTGGACGGGGTCGAGTCGATCGTGCCGAACGAGATGCTGGTGTCCGGCGTGGTGCAGAACTCTTCCTTGACGAGCAAGTACGTCTGGCTGGGCACGAAGGTCTCGGTGGCGTACGACACCGACCTCGACTTCGCGCTCAAGCTGCTGGAGGAGGCCGCCGCGACGGTGCCGCGCGTGCTGACCGAACGCCCGCCGGCGGCCACCTTGCTGGCCTTCGGCGCCGACGGCCTGGAGCTGCAGCTGGGGTTCTGGATCAGCGACCCGGAAAACGGCCGCGGCGGCGTCACGTCCGATGTCAACCGGGCCATCTGGAAAGCCTTGAAAGACAATCAGATATCGGTGCCGTTCCCGCAGCGCGAAATGCGCATTATCGGTTCGATACCGCCCGCGGTACCTCTGCCGGAAATGCGACAGAGCGGGGACGAAAGGTAAGCTATCGTTCCGCGTGTCACCGCCAATTGGGCGTACAATGACGGACAGAACACGTCGTACAACCGACGGCGCCCGATTTCCGCGCCCAAGGGATCGGAATCAGGGAATCACTCTTGGAGCTTGAATGGAATTTAGCTTGAACGCTGTTTTGCAATTTCTGAACGACGGCATTACCGGCCTGTCCGCCTGGGAGACGGTCGTGTACACGCTGATCGTTACGCACATCACGATTGCATCCGTCACGATCTACCTGCACCGCCACCAGGCGCACCGCGCGCTGGAGCTGCACGCGATCCCATCGCACTTCTTCCGCTTCTGGCTGTGGCTGACCACGGGCCAGGTGACGAAGGAGTGGGCCGCGATCCACCGCAAGCACCACGCCAAATGCGACACGGAAGAAGATCCGCACAGCCCGGTTACCCGCGGCATCAAGAAGGTGTTCTGGGAAGGCGCCGAGCTGTACCGCGCCGAGTCGAAGAACAAGGAAACGCTGGCCAAGTACGGCCACGGCACGCCGGACGACTGGATCGAACGCAATCTGTACACCAAGTACAGCTGGCAGGGCGTGGCCGCACTGTTCATCATTAACGTCATGCTGTTCGGCGCCAAGGGCATCACCGTGTGGGCCGTGCAGATGCTGTGGATTCCCGTCACCGCCGCCGGCATCATCAACGGCATCGGCCACTACTGGGGCTACCGCAACTTCGACTGCTCGGACGCCGCCACCAACATCTTCCCGTGGGGCATCCTGATCGGCGGCGAAGAGCTGCACAACAACCAC